>CAWKFB010000013.1:0-118278 GCA_963848835.1 Candidatus Aminicenantota bacterium
CTCGAACAGGCGCGGGACGAAAGCCGACGCATCGGTACTTCTTGTCTCTCTGGGGGAGCTACTACTTGAGCATTTATAATCTGAACAAACGAGACCTGAACATATCCACTTATTACAACCCCGTCTTTATTTGGCGGAAGACTTATTTTTATCCATTTTTCGGAATGTATCCGCGATATCGAAAATTCGCCCCCAAGCGGCAATACTAATATCGCGGGACTATCAATCTGAGGCAGAGTTTTCAATTCTGCATCTTTCTTTATGATCCTCAAAGTCGAAGACTGCCTATTGGCGAGCACAGGCAATGAGATAATTGTAACAGAAAGGACGATAGCGCAACCCTTTATCAATCCACTAGGCATTCTCATGACTTAGGTTCCCTCCCTCCCCCAAAATTAAGCGATGGTCAGAATTTATCTTTTATAGTCTTGATTGTCAAGTGACCTGCCCCCATTCATTGTACCACCTGTATAGTGAGGAATCGAGGCTCAAAAGCTTCGGGGCCGGCGGTCGATATCCCAGCGAACTGTGCGGACGATGCTTATTGTAGTCGTTCCGCCAGGCTGCGATTACGGTCCGGGCCTCTAACACGAACCCACCCAGCCCCTTCGTCAGAAGCCGTGCTGGATTTGAAGTCCAGCCTAGAGGCCGAAAATAGACCTCTGCCCATGTCACAACTGTGTAACAGATTCAGTTGAAAACCGCTGAAATCTACGTATCAGGGCTGAAAGGAGAACTTGCCAAAAAGCCTTATCCGACCAGAGCAAATCTGGTGGGCGGTGCAGGATTCGAACCTGCGACCCTCGGCGTGTAAGACCGATGCTCTACCGCTGAGCTAACCGCCCTTCCATGCGATCGGATTATAACAGCGGAGGACGGAGGAAATCACTCTTTGGACAAAAAAAGGCCGCCCTCAAAAGAGAAGGCTCAGGCCCAGCCCGACCTGGACCCCGTATATCGCGAGCAAGCCGACGCCGATGAGGAAATGGGGCGTCCGGAGCGGGGATTGGGGACCTTTGATCCGGCCTCCGAGCCGCCGCGTGTACCAGAGGATCAGCACGATGGACGAGCCGAGGATGAAATGCGGGGGAAAGGCGAGCAGTGGACGGCGATCGAGAACGATAAGGAGGAGCCCGAAAGCGAATCCGAACGCGGCCAGCCAGGGAAGGCTCGGCCCCAGCTTGCGATGGCGCTTGACGGAAGAAAGGGGGAACGCCCCTCCCTTGCGCCGGGCCCGCCGGATCTTCCATCCCATCCATCCCTGATAGAACAGAAGGACGCCGATGACGGCGTTGTAGAGGCCGTGCACCGGGGCGAGGACGGCGACCAGGGGCGTCATCTAATCCACGACTTCGATGATCCCGGTCATGCCCTGGTCCTTGTGGCTCTTGAAGAAGAGGAGCTTATGCGTGCACGAGAAGGGATATTTCCCTGTTTTCGTCGGGGTGAAGGTCACGTTCGTCGCCTTCGTGCTCAGAGAAACGGAGAAGTCGATCCCGGCGTCCGGGGCCTTCAGGACCATGTTGTGGGGAGTGATGCCGGCTTCCTTGCGGACCCGGAGCTCGACCGGGACATTGGCCTTGACGACGATGACGTTGGGGTTGAAATAATAGGACCCCGCGATCACTTCGATCCGCTGGACTCCGTCGGCTCCGATCTCGACGACGGCCCGCTTTTCGGGCGGCGTCTGTCCGAACACGGAGACTCCGCAGACGAGCGCGGCCAGCATCAGGATTCCCGCCCATTTTGAGGGTTGGTGTCGGTTCATTGAAGTCCTCCTTCGATATCGAATTGTAAGCCTTCCCGCCATTTCATGTCGACGGCGTATTGCATACATCGTTCGAAATTATCGTAGGTGAGCCGGGGCACCGGAAGGCCGCCCGTCACTTTGTCCGTACGGGCCCGTTCGAAACGCCGCGTATCGGCCAAGTAGGGACGGTACGGCTCGATCAGACGGTTCAGGAGCGCCTCGGGGGGACTGAGCACCTCGCCGTCCGGGGGGCCATAGCGGAAATCGATCCCTTTGATCCGGAGAAAGGATTCGCAGAAGCCGGCCAGCTCTTCCAGATCGTTGGGGCGCGGATTCGTCACGTGGTAGACGGATCCGTCCTCCGCTTCGTCCAGGATCGCCAGGGTCGCGGCGACGAAATAATCGATGGGGACGAGATTGAGGCTCCCTCGCCTGGGGAGACGGACTCTCAAGGGAAGATGAAGGGTGCCGTCTTCGTCGAGAGAGACCCCGTGGGCCAGGGATTTCCGGCCGCCGTATTTCCGGATATCGCCCAGATAGATGTCCCTGATGAGATGGAGGGATTTCACGTTAAAATACAGGGCGTTGAAGCGGGTCGAGCGCCCGGTCCGTGAATCCCCGTAGACGATCGAAGGCCGGATCAGGGTATAGGGGATCGCCACGCGCCGGCAGGCCGCGATGACCTCCCTCTCGGCCCGGGCCTTGGTCTCTTCATAGACATTGGCGAATTCCTCGGTATCCGCGACCCGTTCCGGGCACCCGCCCGACCCGGTCCCCGAGGCAAAAGCCGTGCTGATGTAATGAAAGAAGGGCGTCCGGCTATCCTCGGCGAGCCCGAGGACCCCTTTGAGGCCGAGGACGTTCGTCTCCGTGATTTCGCTTCGCTTGACCTCGGAAAACCGGGTATCGGAAGCGGCATGGATGATCGGCAGCGCTCTCGAGCATAAGAACTCGTAAACCGCCGGGCTCAAGCCGCAGCGGGGCCGGAGGAAATCGGACTCGATCGATTCCACCCGGTCGCTCCGGTCGCCCTGGCCCAGCCAGCCCGCGTAGCGCACGATCCGCTCCCGGAGCGGCGTCCCGTTCGAAGACCGGCCCAGGACGACGAGACGGTCCCCCCGCTCGATCAGGGCGGCCATCAGGTGGCCGCCCAAAAAGCCGGTCGCCCCGGTCAGGACATAGGTCCTCGGTCCGCTTCCGTCCGCGTGTCCGCTCATGTGTAGAGCAGGTTCTCGCTCCGGCAGACGCCCTGGTTGACGACGTGGCGGATCCAGCGGATCGTCCCATGCTTGGCGGAGAACTCCTCGATCACCGCGCCGGCGTCCATCGCCGCCTGCTGGGTCCGGGCGATCTCGTCCGGATCGTTCTGGTCGAAGAAGTAATCGTATTCGAGGACGCAGCGCTTGCCCTGATCGATCGGGGTGATGAACCCCAGGTCGTTCTTCAAGCCGTGGCGCTCGGCGACGCGCCGGAACTCCCCGATGATCTCCCCGATCAGCGTCCTCCTCGAGCGGCAGGAAGACGATGTTGACGGAGAACTGCTTCTCGCGCCCCATCCGGGCGCTGACGATCCGGAACATGTTCAGCCAGACCAGATCGGTCATTTCGGGCCGGGCGTAGAGCTTCTCGAAGAAAGGCCGGAGGTCCGGGTCCACGTCCCGGCACAGCTGCTCCGGCGATGGCTCCAGGGCGAGTTCCGCCATTTCGGCGAATCCCTTGATCTTCAGGTAGGAAAACGGCTCATCGGCCGACGCTCTGCTCCAGCAGCCCCAGCCAGCCGGCCGAGCGCAGCGACGGCAGGCCGAGGTTGATCGTCCGGAACAGGCGCTGATCGAAGGCCGGATGACCCATGTCCTCGACGCTTCGGCGGGCATGGCGATCGCCGATCACGAGGACCAGATAGGGAATGCCGCAGCTTCTCCGTGAAGACCTCCTTGACCTCCTCGGCCGCCGTTTCGTCGGAGCGAGGAAGACGGAGACGTATTCCGGTCCGAGGACCGTGAGGGCCAGGCCGATGCGGCGGACGGCGCAGTCCTTGACGAAGTCGAGGGCCTTTTCCCGGGAGTCGAAGGGGACGAGGATCCCCGCCTCGTCAGCCGTCATCGGATGGAGCTTGACGCTCAGGCCGGTGCAGATCCCGGGAGACTCCACGTCGGCCGGCGGAAAGCGAAGAGGTTGGGGGCACTCTTCTCGGAGAGCGAAAACAGCGATCCGTCCCGGGCCACGAACTCGGCGTCGACGAAGTTGTCGGCCGCCGTGCCGTAGGCGGCCATGAACGTCGAAAAGATGCCCGACCCGACGACGTTGGCGCAGACCAGGGCGGCCGGCTCGGCGACGTTGACGCGATAGCCGCGCCGGACGGCTTCGCGCTGCAGCTCGAAGGCGGAGATCCCGGCCCCGACCCGGACCGACCAGTTCTTCTCGTCGAAGTCGATGTCCTTCATCCGACCGAGGTCGATGACGGCGCCCTCGCTCAGGACGAGGCCCATGTTCTGCGATCCGTTTCCGCGGACAACCCAGGGAATCCCCTTCTCGTGGAACAGCCGGAGCAGCGCGGAGACCTCGCTCGCGGGTCGCCGGCAAGACGACGTAGGCCGGCGTGCGGGGGCGCGTCAGGGGACCGGGATCGCGGGAGTAAGCGGCGGCGATCGCCCGATCGTTCTCGGCCCACTCCGCGCCGACGATCGACCGGATTTCCCGGAGCAGGCCGTCTTCGGGCGCGCGGCTCGACCGGCGCCGCCGGCGGCGAGATGCCGGGCGACGAGGTCCTTCAGCGCGGGCATCACTCGCGTCGGCCGCATCTCGGTGACGAAGTAGCACTGATAATCGCATTTGCCGCAAAGGTCGCAGCTCTCGGCGATCTCGACGGCCTTCTCCGTGACGGGAATCCGGCCTTCGGCCAGGGCGGCATAGAGGGCCATGCGCCCCTCGGGGATAGAAGCTGTCGTAGACCGCGCTCCGGCCCCGAAGGGCAGACGCCGCTCCCCAGAAAATCGATCTTGCACATCGCGTAGTGGCGGCAGCTCTTGGCCGTCGTCAGAGCATCATCCATCGCGACCTCCCTCTCGGCGCTTGACGGCGCATCCGAGGTACAGCACGGAAAGCCGACGGCTCTCCCGCAGCTGGACCGCTTCTCCGAGATCCCGATACGTCAACTCCCCCCGCGCCCGCCGCCGCAGGAGCCTGAGAGCCTGGACGACGGAAACGTTGAGCTCGGCTCCCGCGATGCACCTTCCATTCGAGGCCGCTCCCGCGGAGCAGCCGCTTCATCTCGCGCGGCTTGATGAACATCTCGAAGACGTGGATGCGGGGCGGCATGAACGCCCAGCGCGTCCATTCCTGGCCGATCTTGATGGCGGCTAGGCGGCTCAGCCAGGTCCGGTTGAACGTGTCGTAGCAGAACACGCCGCCCGGCTTCAGGACCCGGGCGGCCTCGGAGATGACCTGCGGCAGGTCGCGGACGTGCTCCAGGACGTCGCAGCAGAAGACGGCGTCGAACGAGCTTTCGGCGAAAGGGCAGCGACTCGCCGGTCGCCGACCCTGTACCGGATGTCGAGCCCTTCCGCCCGGGCGTGCGCGCCGGCGGCCCGCAGCGACGGTTCCGAGGGGTCGATCCCCGTCGCTCGAATCCCAGCCGGGCGATCTCCTCGCAGAGGATCCCTCCGCCGCAGCCGATCTCGAGCGCTTTTTTGCCGCGCGGATCGAGTCCGAAGCCGTCCAGGAAGGCGCCCTTGATGAAGCCCAACCGGACGGGATTGAGAAAGGCCCGGGTCTGGTGAAAGGAGGAATCCGGGTTCCACCACTCGCCGGCGGCCGCGTCATAAATGCCGTTATCGACAGCCGTGGACAAAGAGGCGCTCAGCGGGGCGGGTTGCATAGTCTTCTTTTGACCCCATTTTTATCCAAGAAACGTGCCATGTCCACCCCTTTTCGGCCCGCCCTCCCGTATCAGGCAAAATACCAGAAAGGAGCGGGCAAAATCACCCCGCGATTAACCCTTGGGGGTGATTGCGGGGGGGCCCCCCGGAGGCCAAAATAGGGGCGAGGAAGAATCGTCTATGTCCGTTCGTCGCAAGACCTTCATCGTCATGGCGGTCATCGCCGCCCTGGTCTTCCTCGCCGTCTACGCCCTTTCCCGGATCATCCTCGAGCCCGGATCGAACGCCAACGAGGTCCTCCGCATTGCCGACAATAACCTCCGCGTCCGCAGCGCCTTCGACCGCGAGATCGCGGAGCTCGACCGCCAGGTCAAGGATTACGCTTCCTGGGACGACACGTACCGGTTCATCCAGGACCTCAACCCGGCCTACGCCCGTTCGAACCTGATCGAGACGACCCAGATCGACAACAAGTTCGACGTCATGATTTACGCCGACCTTGCCGGCAGGATCCTCGTCTCCCGGGCCTATGACCGGGCCCGGCGGGCCGAGCGGCCCATCCCGAAAGGCCTGCTCGAACGGCTCGCTCCCGGCAGTCCGCTCCTTCTCCGGGAGAACGCGGCGAGCGGCCGGGCCGGACTTCTCGTCCTGCCCGAAGGCGCTTTCCTCGTCTCGGCGCATCCGGTCCTGACCAGCCGGGACGCCGGGCCGGCCCGCGGGACCATCCTCTTCGCCCGGGCCTTCGACGCCGCGGCCGTTTCCGAGCTCGGCGACGTCACCCATCTTCCGCTCAAGACGGTTCCGCTCGGCGACCCCGACGTCCCGCGGGAATTCGCCGCCCCGGGCGGGACCGGGATGGAACATGTCGGCATCCGCGGAGCGGATCTCATCAGCGGATTCGTCCTCGTCCGGGACATCGAAGACAACCCCGCCCTCGTCCTGATGTTCGACCTGCCCCGGACGTTCCACGGCCAATTCCTGAGCGCCCTCCGCTATTTCCTTATCGCCCTGCTCATGTACAGCATCCTCAGTCTTGGGCTCGGCCAATGGTTGATGGACCGGCTCGTCAGCACCCGCCTGATCCGCCTGACCGGCTTCATGAAGACCGTGGAAAAGACCGGCGCCCTCGAGTCCCGGCTGACACTTCCCGGCAGGGACGAGGTCTCCCGGCTCGCCGCCGGCCTCAACACCATGCTCGCCGCGCTGGGAAGGCACGTCGAAGCGATCAAGGCCGCCGAGGACGCGGTCAAGCGGAGCGAGGCCAAGTACAGGGCCCTCTTCGACGCCGCCACCGACGCCATCTTCCTCGAAACCCAGGACGGCCGGATCCTCGACTGCAACCCGACCGCCGCGCGGCTCTTCGGGCGCGATAAAAGCGACCTCATCGGCCTCGCCTTTTTCTCCCTCATCGACGGCCACCGGGCGTCCGACCAGGACCGGCTCCGCGACGAGCTGGGGAACAAAGGGTTCGTTTTCCTCGAAAAGACGGGCCGGAAGGCGGGCGGAGAGAAATTCCCCTGCGAGATCAGCGTCCGGAGCGCCAGGATCGGCCGCTCCAATCTGATCGTCGCCTTCGTCCACGACACAACCGAGCGGGCCCGGTCCGAGGACCAGCTCCGGAGATCGCTGCGGGAGAAGGAGGTCCTCCTCCGCGAGGTCCATCACCGGGTCAAGAACAACATGCAGATCATCTCCAGCCTGTTCAACCTCCAATCGGAGTCGATCCGCGACCCGTCGGCCATCACCCTCCTCAAGGAATGCCAGGTCCGCATCCGTTCGATGGCCCTCGTCCACGAGAAGCTCTACCAGTCCAAGGACATGGCCCACATCCCCTTCGCCGACTACATGACCAGCCTGGCCATGTACCTCTTCCATTTCTGGCAGGTCGACGAGGACCGCATCCGTCTCGACCTGAAGATCGCCAACATCCTCCTCGACGTCAACACGGCCATCCCCCTCGGCCTGATCATCAACGAGCTCGTCTCCAACGCCCTGGAGCACGCCTTTCCCGACGGACGGGTCGGCGAGATCCGCGTCCGCCTCATCGCCCTCGATCCCAGCCGGTTCGAGCTCGTCGTCGAGGACGACGGGGTCGGCCTGCCGCCGGGGTTCGACGTCGACGGCTCCGAGTCGCTCGGCCTCCAGCTCGTCGGGCTCCTGGTCAAGCAGCTCGACGGGACGATCCGGGCCGAATCCGACGGGGTCACGCGCTTCGAGATCGTCGTCAACGCCCTGAAGTACAAGCAGCGGTTCTAACGCCATGAACGCCATGTCCAAGATCCGCATCCTGGTCGTCGAGGACGAGAGCCTCGTCGGCCGCGACATCCGCAACATGCTCCGCGGGCTCGGCCACGACGTCGTCGACGTCGTGTCCCGGGGCGACGACGCCGTGCGCCTGGCCGCGGCGGCCTCCCCCGACCTCGTCCTGATGGATATCGTCCTGAAGGGAGAGATCGACGGCATCACCGCCGCCGAGCGGATCTGGGAAGAGTGCGGCGTGCCGATCATCTACCTGACCGCCTACGCCGACGAGACGACCCTCAGCCGGGCCAAGATGACCGAGCCGTTCGGCTACATCCTCAAGCCTTTCGACGAGCGGGAGCTCCAGACGGCGATCGAGATGGCTTTCTACAAGGCCCAGATGTACTCCCGGCTCCGGGAGCGCGAGGAATGGCTCTCGACGATCCTGAAAAGCATCGGGGACGGGGTGATCGCCACGGACCCGGCCGGCCGGATCGCGTTCCTCAACCCCCTGGCCGAGCGGCTGACCGGCTGGCCGCAGGAGGAGGCCCTGCAGCGGCCGGCCGCCGAGGTCCTGGACCTCGTCGAGGACGTCGGGACCGCGGCCGCCTCCGGGCCCGGAGCGGTCGAAGAGAGCGTCCTGCGGACCCGGACGGGGCAGGTCGTGCCGATCGAGAAGACCGTTTCCCCGCTCCCGCCGGGAAAGCGCGGCGGCGCGGGGAGCGTCCTGATCTTCCGCGACATCACGCGGAGGCGCCGGGCCGACGCCGAGATCAAGGAGAGCCGCGGCCGGCTGGAGAAAGCCCTGTCCGGGACGGTCCAGGCCCTGTCGATGACGATCGAGCTCCGGGATCCCTACACGGCCGGCCATCAGCGCCGGGTCGGACGGCTGTCCGACGCGATCGCGCGAGAGCTCGCCCTGCCCTTCACCCGGATCGAGGGCATCCGCATGTCGGGGGACATCCACGACATCGGCAAGATCTACGTCCCCGCCGAGATCCTGAGCAAGCCCGGGCACATCACCGCGATCGAGTACTCGATCATCAGGAACCACGCCCAGGCCGGCTACGAGATCCTGCGGACGATCGATTTTCCCTGGCCTCTGGCCGAGATCGTCCACCAGCACCACGAGCGTTTGGACGGTTCGGGCTATCCGGCGGGGCTGACCGGTGATAAGATCCTCCTCGAGGCGAAGATCCTGGCCGTCGCGGACGTCGTCGAAGCCATGTCGTCGCACCGGCCCTACAGGCCGTCCTTCGGCATCGAGGCCGCCCTGGACGAAGTCTTCAAGAACCGGGGCCGTCTCTACGACGCGGCCATCGTCGACGCCTGCCTGCGGCTCTTCCGCGAGAAGGAGTTCAGCTTCGGAATATGAGCAAGGTCCTCGATGCGCTGCTTCCCGTGCTGGCGGTCGTCTTTTCGATCGGCGGGATCGCCGGCTTCGCCTATCTCTTCCTGCGCGAGCTGAACGTCTTCTGGCTCGTGGTCGCGCCCATCATCTTCGCCATGTATCAGATCCCGGCAGCCGGGCTGTGGTGGTGGTGGAAGAAGAGGAAGAGGGAGAGGGAGAATCCGCCGGAGAAGAACGGGGGCGCTCCGCGAGGATGAAAGCCAAGGGCGCGGGCAAAACCGTAAAAGCGCTGGCCGCAGTCGCGATCCTATCGGCCGCCGGCGGCGCCGCCGGCCGGGCGCAGACGCCCAAAATCCACCCGTTCGTCGCAAAGAGGCTGGTGGACCGGATTCCCGGAATGAGCCAAGTGAGCAAGCGGCCGGGAATCGTATTTCATTCGGAGCCGGGTTTGACCCTCAAGCTCGACCTCGTTCTCCCGCCGGGAACGAAGAAAGATGAGAAGCGGCCGGCCGTGATCCTGATCAGCGGCTACCCCGATCTCGCGATCGAGAAATATTTCGGGGTGAAGCAGAAGGACCTGGGCTTGTTCGCCTCCTGGGCGGAGCGGATCGCCGCGGCCGGGATGGTCGCGGTCACCTACGAATCCGAGCGGTCGGCGGTTGAAACGGTCCGGCTGCTCGCCTTTTTGCGAGAGAATGCGGCGGCCTTCAACATCGATCCGGGCCGATTGGCCCTCTTCGGCTGCTCCGCGAACACGCTCACGGCCCAGTCCTTGATGCAAACTCCGGACGCCGCGATCAAATGCGCGGTCTACTACTATCCGATTCTCGCGACTCCGGACGGAAAAACGGACGCGGCCATCTCCGCCTCGGCCGAGCGTTATGGTTTCTATTGGACGGATTTAAAGAGGATCGAACGGATTCCCGCCGAGATTCCCCTCTTCATCGTCAGCGTCGGCAAGGAGAGCCATTCTGAGGTCAAAGAGACGACGGACCATTTCGTCAGGACGGCGCTGACCCTGGGCGTTCCGATGGCGTACGTCCATTACGCAAGCGGGCAGCATGATTTCGACGTCCTCGACGACACCCCGGAGTCGCGGGCGATCATCCGGCAGACGGTGGATTTTCTGAGGACGCATCTGGGCATAGAACAATAAGGGGGCAGCGATAAGACGCCGCCTCCGGCGCCGAGGAGCCCAAAACGCCCCCGGCCGCGCCTCCTCCGGAGCGACCTTGGAGGGGGAACTCGCTTCGCGTTTCCCCCTTCCAACGGGCGCCGCGAGGCGCGGCCGCCCTGCCTCCCTTTCTCGCCCTAAGCTTCGCTTAGGGCTGCGACCAAAGGGAATTCCCCCCTGTTTGTCGTATGGGGGTCGGGGGGTAGAAATCAAAAGGAAAATTCGGAGGCGGCCCGGGCCAATCTATTTGTTAACGAATAAAAAAGATGCCGAGGACGTCTCCAAGAATTTATTAGTGATATCATCCCCTCTACTCCCCTTGTAGCCAAGGGAAGCCCCGAGACAGGTTGACGTCCTCGGAGCATGTGGCGCCCCCGACGGGATTCGAACCCGTGTTGCTGCCGTGAAAGGGCGGTGTCCTGGGCCTCTAGACGACAGGGGCATGAAAACGTGAGCCGTGCTGGGCTCGAACCAGCGACACCCGGCTTAAAAGGCCGGTGCTCTACCACTGAGCTAACGGCCCATCCGAGACCGTTTTAAAGTCGGCCAAAATCAATACGTTACACTTAATTCATTGGCCAATATGTAACTCCCGGCCGACCGATCTACCGGCAGCATGTTACCATTTCCGGGGTCGTTCTTCAAGGCCGTCAGCGGGGCGGCTCTCGCCCGAGCCTTAAAGTTGCCAGATGATATGGCGGCGATCTTTCCGGATTCCCGCGGCAGCTTTCTGGAGCTCCACGACGATCTCGATCTTCTTTTCGAATGGGAGCCGGGCTAATCGGCGCCGACGCTCGCGCTTCTGCTCGAAAACACGTTCCACATCTTTATTTTTCATGCAGGCCGGCCATGACTTTTTTGAGCTTGTCTGCCAAGCCGTGTTTATCGAGGATCCGGTCGAAAAGCGCTTTATCCATCGAACCCTTCACGTCTAATTATATTGGAATAGCCCTAAGAATTGAAAAAAGTGCAGCTTTTTAGGTCAATTCCTCCAGGATGGGAAACAGCCCGATTTATTAAGGCGAAGGTGTTAATTTGCCGCCGTCTGAAATTCACCTTATTCCCCAGGGAAAAAATCAATTTTCTGACCTTCTGAGGGCGCAAATTTTCTGGCACGAAAATTGCATTTAGATTAGAAAAGGAATTATTTCGATTTTTTGCTTATCGAAGCCGAATTCCGTGCAACGCATAGGTGAAAGGATCGCAGGATAAACCCGTGGCGCTTCCACTTCGGCTCAGTCAAAGGAGGACATATGATTTCAAAAATTCTTGTGCCGACGGATGGGTCAAAGGCGGCGCGAAGAGCGGCCAAGGTTGCGGTTGACCTCGCCAAACAGGTCAAAGCCACCGTCATTGCCCTAAGCGTCATCGATCATCGCTCATTCATGCCCCAGACAATTCCCGCCTCGGGGACGTTGAGGCATGTCACAGAACCGATCGAGAGCTATCTGCGCGAGGCTGCCGAAAGCTATGCCGATGAGATTAAGAAACAATGCGGGAAATTCGATGTCCGGTCGAAAATCGTCATAGCGACAGGGCATCCGATCGAGGAGATTCTCAAAGAGGCGGAGAGATCAAAGGTCAGTCTCATCATTATGGGTTCCCATGGAAGGAGCGCTATAGCCGCCACGGTTCTCGGCTCCATCACATATGGGGTGATCCATCGGGATACGGGAATACCCGTCATGGTCGTGAAAGGCTGAAAGCTCGGGAAGGAAGGCTGGAATCCGCTCAAATCCTGTGGCGGCGATGATCCGATCGACGGAAGAATAGAAGATGAAAAAAACGACTTCGATCACCTGCCTGTTCCTGGATATCGGCGGCGTCTTGCTCACTAATGGATGGGATCATCATGCGCGCAAACGAGCGGCGACGAAGTTCAACCTGAAATTGGCCGAGATGAATGATCGGCACAACCTGATCTTCGACGCCTACGAGGAGGGGAAGCTCACCCTTGAAGAATACTTGGGTCGCGTGGTCTTCACTCAAAAGCGACCATTCACCCGGGCCCAGTTCCGGCGCTTCATGTTCGCCCAATCCAAACCTTACCCCGAGATGATCGATCTGGCCCGGCGGATCAAGGCCCGCTTTGGATTGAAGATCGTCGTCGTGAGCAACGAAGGGCGCGAGTTGAATGCCTATCGGATTCGCAAGTACCGGCTGGACAGATTTGTGGACGCGTTCATTTCCTCCTGCTACGTCCACATGCGAAAGCCCGATCCGGACATCTTTCGGCTGGCCCTGGACATCGCCCAGACGCGGGCCCGGCGCGTCGTCTATATCGAAAACACCCCGATGTTCGTCCAGGTCGCGGAAGGATTGGGGATTCGAAGCATTCTCCACACGGACGACCGGTCCACGGGCGCGAAACTGGCTTCGTTCGGACTGCATAATGACAAAGAGGTCAATCACGCGCGACAAGAGGAGCTTTAAGATGAATCATCCGGGCGGATGGATGAGTGGCTGGATGGGCGGAGGAGGGTGGATTTTGGCCCTGATCGGCGTCCTGGTGGTGGTCCTCCTGGTCGTCCTTATCATCAAACTCACCAAGAAATAATCCGGCGATCGGCGTGCCTATGAAGCGTGCCGCGGCTGGCCGTTCCTCAAAGGCCTGTTCCGGGAGCTCAAATCCCGAAAAGGAAAATGGAATCATGCCGACAAGGACCCTCTCCCCGGAACTTCTCCGCAAAATGGACGCCTACTGGCGCGCGGCCAACTATCTGTCGGTGGGCCAGATTTATCTCTACGACAATCCGCTGCTGAAACGGCCGCTGACGCTCGCGGATGTGAAGCCCATGCTGCTCGGACACTGGGGCACGACCCCCGGGCAGAACTTCATTTACGTGCACTTGAACCGGGTCATCAAGAAATACGACCTCGACGTGATTTACGTCTCCGGCCCCGGGCACGGAGGCCCGGCCGTCGTAGCCAATACTTACCTCGAGGGCGCCTACAGCGAGATCTATCCCGATATCAGCCGGGATGAGGCCGGACTCCGGAAGCTCTTTCTCCAGTTTTCGTTTCCCGGAGGCATTCCCAGTCATGCTTCCCCGGAGTGCCCGGGCTCGATCCACGAGGGCGGCGAGCTGGGCTATTCGCTCAGCCATTCGTTCGGGGCGGTGTTCGACAATCCCACGCTCCTCGTCGCCTGCGTCGTCGGCGACGGCGAAGCGGAGACGGGTCCGCTGGCCACGGCTTGGCACTCCAACAAATTTCTCAATCCGATCACCGACGGCGCGGTGCTGCCGATCCTCCATCTCAACGGCTACAAGATTTCCAACCCGACCCTCCTGGCCCGCATCGAGCCCGAGGAATTGGACCAGCTGCTCCGCGGCTGCGGGTGGAGGCCCATCTTCGTCGAGGGTCATGAACCCGCGCTTATGCACGAGGCCATGGCCGCGGCGCTTGATGCCGCAGTGGAGCGGATCCGCAACATCCAGCAGAGCGCACGGGTTCACGGCGACCTCACGCGTCCGCGCTGGCCGATGATCGTCCTCAAGTCCCCAAAGGGCTGGACCGGACCGAAAGAGGTCGATGGCCGACAGATCGAAGGCACGTTCCGGGCGCATCAGGTTCCGCTCTCCGACCCGGCCGCGCATCCCGAACACCTCAAGCTGCTGGAGGGCTGGCTGAGGAGCTACCGCCCGGGGGAACTCTTCGATGAGCAGGGCCGCCTCAACGCGGAACTGGCCGAACTGGCGCCCCAGGGCGAACGACGCATGGGCGCGAATCCCCACGCCAACGGCGGCATCCTCCTCCGCGATCTGCGGATGCCGGATTTTCGTGCCTACGCGGTCGATGTGCCGGCCCCGGGAACGCCCGGCATCGGCGACACGCATGTGCTCGGCCGTTTCCTGCGCGACGTCGCGAAGGCGAACGAGGCCGAGCGGATTTTCCGGGTCTTTGGCCCCGACGAGACGCTCTCCAACGGCCTGGAGGCCCTCTTTGAAGCAACCAACCGCCAATGGGACGCCGCGACCGTACCGAACGATGAATTCCTTGCCCCCGACGGACGCGTGCTGGACTCGATGCTCAGCGAGCACCAATGCGAGGGCTGGCTCGAGGGCTACCTGCTCACCGGACGGCACGGACTCTTCAACTGTTACGAGGCGTTCATCCATATCATCGATTCGATGTTCAACCAGCACGCCAAGTGGCTGGAGGTCACCTCACGCCTGCCGTGGCGGCGGAAGATCGCCTCGCTGAACTATCTGCTGGCCTCGCATGTCTGGCGCCAGGATCACAACGGCTTCACCCATCAGGATCCCGGGTTCATCGACGTCGTCATGAACAAGAAAGCAGGGGTCGTGCGGGTATACTTTCCTCCGGATGCCAACTGCCTGCTGTCGGTGATGGATCACTGCCTGCGCAGCCGGCACTACGTCAACGTCGTGATCGCGGGCAAGCACCCGGCGCCGCAGTGGCTGACGATGGACGCCGCCCTCAAGCATTGCACCGAGGGCATCGGCATCTGGCCGTGGGCAGGCGGCGACCCGGGGGCTTCGCCGGACGTCGTCATGGCCTGCTGCGGCGACGTGCCCACGCTGGAAACGCTCGCCGCCGTCTCCATCATGCGCGAGCATCTGCCCGAGCTGAAGATCCGGGTGATCAACATCGTCGACCTCATGAAGCTGCAGCCGCAGAGCGAGCACCCGCACGGGTTGAGCGACATGAAGTTCGACGAGCTGTTCACCAAGGACAAGCCGATCATCTTCGCCTTCCATGCTTACCCGTGGTTGATCCATCGGCTGACCTACCGCCGCACCAACCACGACAACATCCACGTCCGCGGCTACAAGGAAGAGGGCACCATCACCACGCCCTTCGACATGACGGTGCTGAATGACATGGACCGCTTCCATCTCGTGATGGACGTCATCGATCGCGTGCCGCAGACGGGCGACAAAGGCATCGCCCTGAAGCGGCGGCTCGGGGACAAGCTCGTCGAACACAAGCGGTACATCGACAAATACGGCCAAGACATGCCGGAGATTCGGAATTGGAAGTGGAGCGACCCCCATGGAAGGACGCCCATAGGCACAGCCGCTGGCCATGGTGGATTAGGGTGAAAAGGAACATCCCATGAGCGCGATCCGAACGGGGGGAAAAAATCACCGGGATATTTTAATGGCCATCGCCCGGCAGGCGATGATGGATCGAGACTTGCTCCCCGCCTTTTCTCCGGAAGCGCTCGCCGAGCTTGACGGGATTCAAGGCCCCGCCGCCGCGAAGGGTGAGGTCCTTCGCGACCTCACCCTTCTTCCCTGGGCCTCCATCGATAACGACGACTCCCGCGACTTGGATCAGCTGACCGCGGCCGAGGTCCTGCCCGGAGACGAGATCAAGATCCTGGTCGCCGTCGCCGACGTGGATTCGATCGTCAAAAAAGGATCCGCCATTGACGATCACGCCCGCCACAATACGACCTCAGTTTATACCGCGGCCGTGATATTCCCCATGCTCCCCGAAAAGCTGTCCACCGGCCTCACCTCGCTGAACCTTGAGGCCGATCGCCTCTCCATCGTCATTGAAATGACGATCGGCCCGGATGGGTCCGTGAGGGACTCTCAGATCTACCGGGCGCGCGTTTGCAATCGGGCGAAGCTGGCCTATAACAGCGTGGCCGCCTGGATGGAGGGAGCGAGTCCCGTGCCGGAAGCCGTCACGGCCGTGGCGGGCCTTGAAGAGAATCTGCGCGCCCAGGACCGGGCCGCGCAGAGGCTGAGGAATCTGCGGCATGTCCATGGGGCGCTGAGCTTGGAAACCGTTCAGGCGAAGCCGATCTTTGACGGCAATCAACTTCGTAATTTCGAAGTCGAAAACAAGAACCGCGCCACGGACATCATTGAGGATTTCATGATCGCGGCCAACGGGATTACCGCCCGGTATCTCACCTCCAGAAAATTCCCTTCCCTCCGCCGCGTGGTCCGTGAGCCAAAACGCTGGGACCGGATTGTCGCGGTTGCCGCGGAAAGCCAATTCAGGCTCCCGGCTCATCCGGACCCAAAAGCGCTGGATGAATTCCTCATGAAGAAGAAAGCCGCCGATCCGCTTCGATTCCCCGACCTCTCCCTCGCCGTCATCAAGCTCTTGGGAGCGGGAGAATACACGGCCGAGCTTCCCGGCGATGCGCCCCCGGGACACTTTGGTCTCGCGGTCAAAGACTATACCCATTCGACCGCCCCGAATCGCCGCTATCCCGACCTGATCACCCAACGCTTGCTGAAGGCGGCCCTGGAGGGCGACTCCTGGCCCTATCGCAAGGACGAACTGGATGCCCTGGCGAAACACTGCACCGAAGAGGAGGATGCGGCCGACAAAGTCGAGCGGCAGGTCGGCAAATCGGCGGCCGCGCTTCTTCTGGAATCGAGAATCAATGAACAATTTGAAGCCATCGTCACGGGGGCTTCCGATAAAGGCACCTGGGCGCGGCTCCTCCCTATGCCGGTGGAGGGGAAAGTGGTTCAGGGGTTCGACGGTCTGGATGTCGGCGACCGGGTTCGCCTGCAGCTGATCGCCGTGGACGTTGCGCGGGGATATATCGATTTCGGGAAAGTCGATTCCCCGAGACCTTGATGAGGCCATAGGGCTGCGGCCGAAGGGGCATACGCCCTTGGAACCCCCGAAAAACAAATCGGGGCCGGCCCACGCGGACCGGCCCCGTTCGAACTCAAATCAAAACGGCGGTTAAATCTTCTCGATCTTCGTGATGACCCACCGGCCGCGGTGGTTGACGTTGGCCGCCTCGTCCTTGAGCTGGTACATCTTCATCGAGATCTTGAAGTTCTCCACGGCGCCGGCCTTGGTCTTGACCTCGATCTGGACGTCCTTGGTGTGGACGTTGCCCTTCAGGTCGCGGATGTTGGGCAATTGGCCCGCGCCGAGCGAGAAGGAGGTGATCTCCTCCTCCTTGGCCGCGCCGGCCTTGGCCTCGTTGTACTGACGGATGATGTCCTGGTGCTTCGCGTATTCCTCGTCGTACTTGGTCTGGGCCGCGTCCATCTTCGCCTTCGCCGCGGCCTTGGCCGCGGCGGTCCGGGCGGTCGTGTAGTCGTCCTTGGCGATGTCCAGGGCGTCCTTGGCGTCGAGCGTCGTCGGGACGTGGGCGTCCTGCTGCTTCTTCAGGTCGGCTTCTTTCGCCCCGATATCGGCCAGGGCGGCCGGCTCGATTATCTCCTCGCTGACCGAGGTGATCTTCCAGCTGGCGGCGTCGATCTTGATCGGATCGACGGCCATCGTCGACATCGTCGTCGTGTCGTTCATGCTGATGGCGTTGAAATACTTCGTCAGCAGGTTCGTCTCGGGATGCGACTTGCAGCTCTGGGCCACGACGAGGGCCAGGGCCAGACACAGGATAATGATACTTTTTCTCCTCACGGATCCTCCTTTCGGGCGATAATTCTCTTCTATCGTAAAATTCTACTTGTTTTTCAAGCCTAAAATCAAGCCCAAAAAATTAATAAACCCTCCGGCCCCGCCCGCCCGGGGTCCGATTCCGGCGGGATTTGCCGCGGAGCGCCTTTCATGGTATATAGATTTAAATCATCAGCCCTACGTCATAACAATCATAAACGAGGTCTGATCATGCAGGGAATTATCGATTCGATCCTCTCGGACTATTCGAAATCGAGGTTCGGCCCCCTGGAGGCCGTGCGGGACGTCCAGGCCGCCCTGGGGTCCGTCCCCCCGGATGCCGCCCGCCGGATCGCCCAAAAGCTCGGCGTGTCGGCGGTCGACGTCGAGGGCGTGGTCTCCTTCTACCACTTCCTCTCCGAGGTCCCCGTCGGGCGGTACGCCGTCTATCTCAACACCAATCCCGTATCGTACATGAAAGGGCGGGCCGAAGTCGCCGCGGCCTTCGAGAAGGAAGCCGGCTGCCGGTTTGGGGAGACGACCCCGGACGGCCGGATCGGCCTCCATGAGACGTCGTGCATAGGGATGAACGACCAGGAGCCCGCGGCCCTGATCAACGGGATCGTCTTCACCCGGCTCAACCGGGCCAAGGTCCGGGAGATCGTCGCGGCGATGAAGGCGGGGAAGGACATCCGCACGCTCGTCAAGAAGAGGGGCGACGGGGCCAACGCCTCCCCTCTCGTCCGGGCCATGGTCGTCAACAACATCCGGAAGAAGGGCCCGGTGATCTTCGCTCCCTTCACCCCCGGATCGGCCTTGAAGAAAGCGGTCGCCCTGAGCCCCGAGGAGGTCATCGACACGGTCAAGAAAGCCAACCTTCTCGGCCGGGGCGGCGCCGGATTCCCGACCGGCCTCAAGTGGGATTTCTGCCGGCGCGAATCCGCCCGGCCGCGCTACGTCGTCTGCAACGCCGACGAGGGCGAGCCCGGGACGTTCAAGGACCGCGTCATCCTGACCGAGCGGCCCGCGCTCCTCTTCGAGGGGATGGCCGTCGCCGGCTACGCCATCGGCGCCGAAGAGGGGATCCTCTACCTCCGGGCCGAATACGCCTACCTGCGGCCGCACCTGGAAAAGACCCTCGCCGACCTTCGGCGCAAGCATCTTCTCGGCCGCGCCGTCGCGGGAGAGAAAGGCTTCAACTTCGACATCACGATCAAGATGGGCGCGGGGGCTTACGTCTGCGGCGAGGAATCCGCGCTGCTCGAATCCGCCGAAGGGAACCGCGGCGAGCCCCGCGACCGGCCGCCCTTCCCCGTCACCTACGGTTTTCTCGGCCTCCCGACCACGGTCAACAACGTCGAAACGCTGTGCGCCGCGGCCCGCATCCTCGAAAAGGACGCCATGTGGTTCCGCTCGCTCGGCACGGCGAAGTCGACCGGGACCAAGGTCCTGAGCGTCTCCGGCGATTGCGCCCGGCCCGGGATCTACGAGGTCGATTTCGGGACCGCGGTTCATCGCCTCCTCGAGATGGCCGGCGGGCTCGACGCCCAGGCCGTCCAGATCGGCGGCCCCTCGGGCCAATGCATCCCCCGCGGCCAGTTCGACCGGCGGATCGCCTTCGAAGACCTTCCCACGGGCGGCTCGTTCATCGTCATCGGCCCGGACCGGGACCTCCTCGGAATCGTCCGCGAATTCATGAATTTCTTCATCGAGGAATCGTGCGGCTGGTGCACCCCCTGCCGGGCCGGGAATTCGCTCCTCCGGGAGAAGCTGGACAAGATCCTGAGCGGCCGGGGCGTCCCCCGGGACCTCGAAGAGATCCAAGCCTGGGGGAAGATCATCAAGAGCACGAGCCGCTGCGGCAACGGGCAGACATCCCCCAATCCCATCCTGACGACGCTCCAAAACTTCCGCCATCTCTACGAATCCAGGCTCCGCCCCGGGGAGGACTTCGTCTCCACCTTCGACCTGGCCGAGGCGATCAAACCCGCCGCGGCCGTGACGGGCCAGACGCTCGGGGAGGCCTCCCATGAGTAAAACGCTGACCTTCACCATCGACGGGAAAGTCTGCACCGCCAATCCCGGGCAGACCATCCTCGAAGCGGCCCTCGACAACGGGATTTACATCCCCTCTCTCTGCCGCACCGACGGCCTCAAACCGGCCGGAAGCTGCCGCGTCTGCACCGTCCGGGTCGGCGGCCGCTACATGGCCGCCTGCACCCAGCCCGTGGCTGAGAGCATGGTCATCGAGAACAAGGCCGCCGACCTCGAGGACATGCGCAAGGCCCTGATCGAGATGCTCTTCGTCGAGGGCAACCACATGTGCCCGACCTGCGAGAAGAGCGGCAACTGCGAGCTGCAGGCCCTCGGCTACCGCTTCGAGATGCTCGTCCCCCGCTTCCCCTACCAGTTCCCGCTGCGGAAGGTCGAAGCGGCCGGGCCGAAGCTCCTCGTCGAGCACAACCGCTGCGTCAAGTGCCTCCGCTGCGTTCGCGGGGTCAAAACCAAGGACGGGAAGCGCGTATTCGGGCCGCTCCACCGGTCGAAGCGCAAAAAGATCGGGAACGACGAGCGCCTCGTCGCCCGGCTCACGGACGCCGAGGCCCGGGGGGCCATGGACCGCTGCCCCGTCGGCTCCATCCTGAGGAAAGAGGTCGGCTTCGCCGTCCCGATCGGCCGCCGCAAGTTTGACGCGGCCCCGATCGGCAGCGACGTCGAGAAGCAGGGACGCTGAGGAGCGCGCCATGTCCAGACCCATCATCGCCACCGCGTCTTTGGCCGGCTGCTTCGGCTGCCACACCTCCTTCCTCGACATCGATGAGCGCATCCTCGACCTCATCGAGCTCGTCGAGTTCAACAAGTCGCCCATCGACGACATCAAGCAGTTCACCAAGATGTGCGACGTCGGGATCATCGAGGGCGGCTGCTGCAACAGCGAGAACGTCGAGAACCTCCGCGCCTTCCGGGCCCATTGCAAGGTCCTCGTCTCGCTCGGCGAGTGCGCCATCATGGGCGGCCTGCCGGGTATGCGCAACGGCATCCCCGTCCGCGAGTGCCTGGAGGAGGCCTACTATTTCGCCCCGACCGTGGACCCCGCCGATCCGCGGATCATCCCCAACGACCCGGAGCTGCCGATCATCCTCGACCGGGTCTATCCCAACCATGAGATCGTCAAGATCGACGCCTTCCTCCCCGGCTGCCCGCCGCGGGCCGACCTGATCTGGAAGGCCCTCCTGTCGCTCGTCGAGGGCACGCCTCTCGAGCTCGCCTACGATCTCCTCAAGTTCGATTAAGGAGCCACGACCATGGGACACAAGATCACGATCGAACCGGTGACCCGGGTCGAAGGCCACGGCAAAGTGACCATCCACCTCGACGACGCCGGGAAGGTCACCCAGTCGAGATTCCATGTCGTCGAGTTCCGCGGCTTCGAGCGGTTCGTCCAGGGGCGGCCTTACTGGGAGGCCCCCGTCCTCGTCGAGCGGCTGTGCGGCATCTGCCCGGTCAGCCATCATCTCGCCGCGGCCAAAGCCACGGACGTCATCGTCGGCGTCGGGCCGGAAGGCCTGACCCCGACCGCGGAGAAGATGCGCCGGCTGATGCACTACGGCCAGATGTTCCAGTCGCACGCCCTCCACTTCTTCCATCTCGCTTCGCCCGACCTCCTTTTCGGCGCGGATGCCGATCCGGCGATCCGGAACATCATCGGCGTCGCCCTCAAGCACAAGGACCTGGCCGTGCAGGGCGTGCTCATGCGCAAGTTCGGCCAGGAGATCATCCAGGCCACCGCCGGAAAGAAGGTCCACGGCACGGGAGCCATCCCCGGCGGGATCAACAAGAACCTGACCCCGGAAGAACGGAAGGCGTTCCTCGACGCCCCCGATCCGATGAACGCGGCCAAGATGGTCGCCTGGGCCCAGGACGCCCTCGCCTTTTTCAAGGACTACCACGCCAAGAACCGCGGCCTGATCGACGGCTTCGCCGCCTTCCCGTCCAACCATCTGAGCCTCGTCCGCAAGGACGGCGCGCTCGACTTCTACCACGGAGTGCTGCGGGCCGTGGACGCGGACGGCAAGCGCCTCCTCGACGACGTCGATTACGCGGACTACCTCGAACACATCGGCGAGGAGGTCCGGAGCTGGTCGTATATGAAGTTCCCCTATATGCGGGCGCTTGGGAAGGAAAAGGGCTGGTATCGGGTCGGCCCTCTGGCCCGCCTCAACACCTGCGACTTTATCCCGACGCCGCTGGCCCAGAAGGAGTTCGAGATCTTCCGCAAGTACACCAAGGGCAAGCCGAACAACATGTCGCTCCACATGCACTGGGCGCGGCTGATCGAGCTGCTCCATTCGGGCGAGGTCATCAAGGCCCTCCTCGAGGACGACGACCTGTCGGGCACGGATCTCGTCGCGAAAGGGAAAAAGGCGAAGGAAGGCGTCGGCCTCCTCGAAGCGCCGCGCGGGACCCTCTTCCATCACTATCGGATCGACGGCGACGACCGGATCACCATGGCCAATCTGATCGTCTCGACGACAAACAACAACGAGCCGATGAACCGGGCCGTTCACTGGGTGGCCAAGAACGTCCTGGAGAGCAAGCCGGAGATCACCGAGGGGATGCTCAATAGGGTCGAGATCGCGATCCGGGCTTATGATCCCTGCCTGAGCTGCGCGACCCACGCCCTGGGGGCGATGCCGCTCACCGTCGAGATCGTGGACGGGGCGGGGCGGACGCTCGCGTCGAGGTCGCGCTGACGGTCCTTGTCCTCGGCATCGGGAATCCCGGCCGCCGCGACGACGGTCTGGGTCCGAGGATCGCCGAAGCGCTGGCCGGCGACGGCCGGGTCAGGGCCGAATTCCGCTATCAGCTCGGCGTCGAGGACGCTCTCGCCGTCCGCGATTGCGACGCCGTTATCTTCGCCGACGCGGCGAAGACCGGCGAAGAGCCGGCGGTCCTAACCCCTCTCGAGCCGGGGGCCGGATTCGCTTTCACGACGCATGCCCTAGCCCCGGCCGCCGTCCTGGCCCTCTGCCGGGAGCTCTACGGCCGTGTTCCAAAGGCGTTTGTTCTCGCCGTGCGCGGGTACGATTGGGAAATGGGAGAAGGACTTTCGAAGCAAGCGGAAAAAAATCTCGATACAGCGCTGGTTCTCCTTCGCGCTTTTCTGAAAGAATTGGTGCCAGTCATCTAAATACGCCTATTTTTTCCGTATCTCGATCTCGGGGAATGACGCATACTTTCCCCGAATCGATACCGAATTACGTTATAATGATCGTCCCATGACCAAGAAAGATGTGATCGTGCGCGAGGACCTCCTCGGCACGAACAAGCAGATCGCCGCGGAAATCCGTCAAGCGCTGACCGCCCGTGGCATCCTGGGAGTGAACCTGATGAGCTCGCCGGGCGCGGGCAAGACGAGCCTCCTCGAGCGGATCGCCGAGCGACTCCGCGGCGAAGGCCGGATCGCCGTCATCGAGGGCGACATCGAGACCGAGCGCGACGCCGACCGCATCCGAGCCAAGGGCGTCCCGGCCTGGCAAATCACGACCGGTGGGGCCTGTCATCTCGAAGCGAAGATGATCGCCAAGGTCCTGCCGGAGATCGACCCCGCGATCGATTTCCTTTTCATCGAGAACGTCGGCAATCTCGTCTGCCCGGCCGGGTACGAGCTGGGGAGCATGTCCGCTGCGTCCTCCTCTCGGCTCCCGAGGGCGACGACAAGCCGAAGAAATACCCCAAGGCGTTCACGACCTCCGACATCCTCATCCTGACCAAGTCCGACCTCTACCCGCACGTGCCTTTCGACCCCGACCGGGCGGCGAAAGAAGCCCTGGAGCTCAATCCCAAGCTTAAAGTTTTCGTCACGTCCGCCTTCCGCGACGAAGGCATAGATGCGCTGATCGCCTTTTTCCGGGAATCCCGGGCCGCCCTCACCCGCCATGCATGAGCTTTCGCTCATCGCCAGCCTCTTCGAGATCATCGTCCAGAAGGCATCCGAGCACAAAGCCCGCGAGGTGACGCTCGTAACGATCAAGGTCGGGCCTCTCTCCGGCGTCGTCCCCGAGCTCCTGGAATCGGCGTTCGACATGTACAAGAAAGAGACGATCGCCGGTCGGGCCCGGCTCGTCATCGAGAAGATCCCGTTCATCATCCGCTGCCGCGCCTGCGAGACGGAAACGACGCGCGACAATCCCATATCCGCCTGCCCCGCCTGCGGGTCGGCGGACTTCGCCATCATTCAGGGGACCGAAGTCTTCCTCGATAAGCTCGAGCTCGAAGTGGATTGATCCTTCGTCTATTTAACGATCCTATATTTCGCGATCTCGATGGTCTCTTCGGGGGTCTTCTCGACAATGAAAACGGCGTCGTTCTCGACGGCCAGAGGACGCCCGGCGGTTTTCAGATAAAAGGCGTCCACATAACGACCTTCGACGCTGAAAACGTCGAAAAGGATCCCCTTTTCCGGATCCCTCGTCGACGTCCGAACCCAAAGCATATCTCCGACGGCAAAGAGGGCGACGATATCCTCTAGATACTCAGACCCCGGCATTTCGAACCGCCGACCATCTCTTGAAATGATCGCCGAGGCGCGGATTTCCTTGGGTCTCGGGACGCGCCTGTAAGGCCGAGAAAACGTCCGGAGATGTCGCTCCTCCCGGCAATCAAAAGCCTTGATCGAATACGGATTGACCGAGGCGACAAAGAGATATCGGTCGCTCGCGATAGCCGTCAGGAGCCCGTCCCAAAGCATCGCTCCTCCGACGGAAACGGCCTTCGTCGAGAAAACGCCGAGATCATGGGTTCGGCTTCCGTCGTCCGTTATGCTCACGAGAGAATGCGGGAGGTCGACTGGAGCGGCCTTCCCAACCTCGCCCGGGACGCCCCGCTTGAAGAAATAGGATTCGCCCGTTCCGCGAAAGAGGTAATCCATCCTGCCGCCGGCCGCGGCGAGGGATACCTCTTTGACGGCTTTCCCTTGGGCATCGAACCAAACGAGCTTTCCGGGATCGTTACTGTGGACGAGCAGGAGGGCGCCGACCGGGTCGAAACCGGATACGTAATTGAGCTCGCCCGGACCCTGGCCCTTTTTATACAAATTGCGGAGGAAATGCCCCCGGGGATCCATTTGAATGAGCTCGTCGCGGTCGCGCAGGTAAATAGAACCGTTCGGAGCCGTCTTCACAATGGATGGATATTGGAGGAAAAACTCTCCACCTGCGTCCGTGATCCTGAGCTCCTCGCGGAGGTCCAGAATCCGGCCCGCGTTCGGGCTCGCCGGTTTTTCGGGATTCTTGACCATGTCCTGGGCGCCCAGGAATCCGACGAGGCCAACCAAGCTTGCAAAAAGAAGCCTTTTAGCTTTCATTCGTTCCCCCGCGCTCAAAGGATACCACAAGATTCGAGGATCTTAACGAATTCGGGAGTTGTGTATACTGTCCCCCAAATTCACCCGAATTCACTGAAAAAATAGGTGTATTCAGATGACTGGCAGCAATTAGGAGATTTCGCCCGTTAAATAGGCGCGGGTGCGGGGATCGCGGGGCGAGGCGAACACTTCGGCCGCGGGCCCGCTTTCGACGAGCTCCCCGAGATAGAGGAAGGCGATGTGGTCGGCGATCCGCCGGGCCTGGCGGAGGATGTGGGTGACGAGGATGACGGTATAATCCGTCTTGAGAGCCATAAGCCTCTGCTCGACGATGCGGCTCGACTGCGGGTCGAGGGCCGAAGTCGGTTCGTCCCCAAGGATGATCTCGGGCTCGACGGCCAGCCCGCGGGCGAGACACAACCGCTGCTGCTGGCCGACCGAGAGCCGCGCGGCCGGCTCGCGAAGCCGGTCCTTGACCTCTTCCCACAGCCCGGCGGCTTCGAGCTCGCAGCGGACGAGCTTCGCCAACGCGGCCTTGTCCCGCGTTCCGTGGATGCGCGGCCCATAGGCGACGTTGTCGAAAATCGACATGGGCAGGACCTGCGGCTTCTGGGACAGAAGCCCCATCTTCTTCCGCACGGCGGTCACGTCCACGCCCGGAGCATAGATGTCCTCGCCGTCGACCAGGATGTTCCCGGAGATCCGGACTCCGTCGACGGAATCGAGCAGCCGGTTGAGGGACTTGAGCAGGGTCGTCTTGCCGCAGCCGGACGGGCCGATAATGACCGTGATCTGTTGATCGGGAATGGCCAGGGTGACGTTCTTGAGGACGTGCAGTTCGCCGATCGAAACGTTCAGGTCCCGGATCTTGATGTGCGAGCCGTTCATGGATTTTTCCCTGATCTGACACTGTGCCTCGAGATCCGGCGGATCAGGGTCCGCGAGATCAGACTGATGGCCAGGATGAGCAGGGTCAGGATCGCGGCCGAGGCGTAGGCGCGCTCCTGGACCTCCGGGTAAGGCGTCCCGAGCTGGAAGAAGATGGCCAGCGGCAGGGTCGCCGCCGGCTGGAGGAGCGAGGTCGGGACGCTGTCGGTGAATCCGGCCGTGAAGAGGACCGAGGCGGCGTCGCCGATCCCGCGGCCGAAGGCGATCAGGACGGCCGTCAGGATGCCCGGCATCGCCTGGCGGACGACGACCTTGAGGGCGGTCTCGAGCCGGGTCGCTCCAAGCGAGGCGGACGCGTCGGTCATCGCTTGCGGGACGAGCCGGATGACTTCGTCCATGGCCCGGGTCATGATCGGGAGCTCGAGCAGGGCGACGGTGATGATCCCGGCCAGGAGCGAAGCCCGCAGCCCCAGGGCGGCCATGACGATGAAGCCGAAGGCGCCGTAGACGATCGACGGAACGCCCCACAGAACGTCGAGGGAGAACCGGGTGAAGTCGGCGAAGGCGGACCTCTTGCGGGCGTAGAGATTCAGATAGATGACGATGGGCAGGCCCGCATATCGCGGCCAGGAGGGTCGCCCCGCAGGCCAGGTAGAGCGAGCCGACGATGGCGTTCAGGATCCCGCCCTCCCGGCCCAGATAGAAGCCCCCTTTGGGCGTCTGGATGAGCATGGACAGGCGCAGGGCCGGCAGGCTTTTGACGACGACCGTCCCGACGATGAGCAGGAGGCCGCCGAGCACGGCGATCGCGGAGGCCGCCATCAGGACCTTGAAGATCCGCTCTTCGAGCGCCCGGCGGCGGCGGGTCCTCATTCCGACCTTCGCTCCACCCGGACGAGGATGATGCGGGCGGCGATGTTGAAGACGAGGACGACGCCGAAAAGGACGAGCGCCGCGAGCATCAGGGCGGAATCGTAGAGCGGGATGGACATCATCTCGCCGTAGTTGTTGCGCCAGGAGCGACGGCAGGGTGGCGCCGGGTCGAAGAGCGATTTCGGCGCGCGCGCGACGTTGCCCACGACCATGAGGACGGCCATGGTCTCGCCGAACGCCCGGCTCAGGCCGAGGACGACCGCGGCGATGATCCCCTGGAGGCCCTTGCGCAGGACGACGTGGCGGACCGTTTCCCAGCTCGTCGCCCCGAGGGCGAGCGAAGCTTCGCGGAGGGATTCGGGGAACCGCGGCGAAGACCTCGAGCGAGACATGGATGATCGTCGGAAAGACCATGACGGCGAGGACGATCCCGGCCGCGAGCACCGAATAACCGGAGGACGTCGCGCCGAACGCGGGAGCCAGGACGTTGCCGACGAAGGGGACGACGACGAGGACGCCCCAGACGCCGTAAACGACGGAGGGGATGCCGGCCAGCAGGTCGATCATCGGCTTGGCCAGCTCACGGACCCGGCGCGGGGCATATTCCGACAGATAGATCGCCGTCAGGATCGAGATCGGGACGGCCAGGACCATGGCCGCCAGCGTCACCCAGAGCGTCCCCGAAAGGAACGGTCCGAAGCCGAAGTCCCCTTCGAGCGGATGCCAGCTCGAGCCGAAGAGGAGTCCGGCGAACGATTTGAGGCCCAGGATCGTCCGGGATTTCCCGACGAGGGCGAGGAGGATCACGAGGACGATGAGGCCCGGAACGGCGGCGGACGCGCGCATGGCGCGCCGGGCGAAAACGTCCGCGAACCGTCTCATTTGAGGATGGACAAGCCTTTTTCGAGCTGTTCGGGTCCGACCGGAATGTATCCGCTCTCGGCCACGAATCGCTGGCCTTCGGTCAGGATCCAGCGGAGGAACGCGGCCGCGGCCGGACTGCGCCGGCCGGCCCTTGGAGACGAGATAGAGGTCGCGGGCCGGCGGCGAGGGATAGACCTTCGCAGCGATCGCGCCGGTGATGTCGTCGCGGGTTGCATAGACGCGTTCGGCGGCTCGACGAGGCCGTTTCCGTCGAGGTCGATCGGGACGATCGCGATCCCGGCCACGGGCTTCAGCGTCTTCGGGTCATAGGCGAAGTTGATGTTGTTGAACCCGATGGCCGAGCGGATCGCGCCGGACGGCGTCGGCGAGGCCGGGATCGCCGTAGACGCCCACGCCGCCGAGGTCCTCCTGCCTGCTTGCCGAGATACGCCGCCCAGGTCTCCGCGGCGCCGCAGGCGTCCGAGCGGGTGAAGACATGGATCGCCGCCTTGGAGGGATTGCCTCCGAGCACCTGCCCCCAGGTCTTGACCGAACCCGTGATCCATATCTCGACGAACCGGGCTCGCGCAATGCCCCGCTTCATGATCTCGGGAAGGTAGAGGATTCCGGGCGGAGACGGTCGCCACGACGCCGTCTTTGACTACGGCGAAAGCGAGGGCGCCCTTCTTGGCCTCCTCAGGTTGATCTCGCGGGAGACCATGCCGAAATCGGCCATGCCCATGAGAGCGTCGGCCATGCCCTTGCCCGCCCCGCCGGCCTGGACGTCGATCCGGACGCCGGGATGTACCTTTTTGAATTCCTCGGCCCACCGGACCGCCATGGGATAGAGGGCCCAGGCGCCGGAAAGCGTGACCGTCCCGGACAAGGGTTTGGGCGCGATTTGGCCCCCGAATCCGAAACCAGCAAGAAGTGCTCCGAGGGAGACGACCGCCGTCGCTTTTCCGATTCGTTTCATCAGTAGCCTACCTGGAATTGGACGAACAGGGCTTGGCTGATCTTATTCCCGGATTCGTTCCGAATGAGCTCGTAGTTGACCTGAAGCTTGGTCCGCTCCGCCAGGAACCAGTTCAGGCCGGCCGTCCAGGTGTCCTGCCGGTCGCCGGCGGACGAGACGTTCGGGTCATAGGAATCGAGCTTGACGATGCCCTGGAGCGCCTTGGGGATGAAGGCCCAGCCGCCCTGAACATACCCGCCGCGGCGAAGCAGCTCGCCGTCCTCCGCGCTGATGAAGTCGGCCTTGAGCGAGAAGGGGCCGCCGAAGAGGGCCAGATCCGAACCCGAAGCGGTCCCGGACGACGCTGGCCGCGCCGGCCGAAGCGGCGTAGCTCCCGTCGTAGAAGGATGCGCCGAGCGAAAGGAAGCCGGCGGGACGGACGACCAGCCGGCCGGCGAGGTCCTTGGCGTCGTTGGTATCGGCCTTGTTGGCGCCGGAGCCGTTGAACAGGCCGAGCGCGTATTCGAGGAACGCGGCCTTGCCGAAGACGACCGCTCCGACATCGCGCCCTCCGCCGCCGATGTCGAAGGCCGGGGAC
The DNA here is from genome assembly GCA_963848835.1 of Candidatus Aminicenantota bacterium. Classification (GTDB taxonomy): domain Bacteria; phylum Acidobacteriota; class Aminicenantia; order Aminicenantales; family UBA4085; genus CAWKFB01. Next base: position 29,292 of record CAWKFB010000013.1, read on the forward strand.
AGCTTGTTGATAGTCTGGGAGCGGCTGATCGTATCGAGGTCGCCGCTCGACGTCGCCATCTCGAGGCTGAAGGGGACCTTGAACTGCCCGATCCTGAGCGAGGCGGCTTCGATGAACATGAATTCGATCTGGGCGTCGATAAGAACGGGGACCTTGACCAGATCCACCGTGGCCTTGAACCGGACGTTCTTGAGGAGCTCGCCGGCGAGGGTGAAGCGCGACCGGCGGATCGAAAATCCAGCGGTCCCCGCTTCCGGCGCCTCGGCCAGGACCTGAGTGTAGCCGCTGAGCTTGAAGGCCCGGGAGGACGTGACCGGCGGCGCCGAGACCGCGTCCTGGGCGGCCGCGAATCCGGGAATGAACGAGAGCATGAGGGCCGCCGCCGCGACGGCTGGAAAAAAGCGCATGATCAGTTTCCTTCCTTGAGGGCGTCCCGCCGGACGGCTTTCGTCCGGTCCACGAGATCGGCGAATGTCGTCCGTTCGAGGATCGTCGCGACGGCGTCACGGGTCTCCTTCCAAAGACCCTTCAAACCGCAGCCGCGCTCAAAGGGGCAAATCTCGTGAGCCGTAACGCTGACGCACTTGATCGGAGCGAGGGGGCCGTCCATGACCCGGATGACCTCAGCGACGGAGATCCGGGACGGCGGCCGAGCCAGGAAATATCCGCCCTGGGGGCCCTTTTTACTCTTCAGGTAGCCCGTCCGCTTGAGAAGGAGCAGGATCTGCTCGAGGAAACGCTCCGGAATCCCCTGGGCGGCTGAGATCTCGCGGATGTGGAGCGGACCTTCATCGTATCGAAGGGCCAGCTCGAGCATGGCCCGGCTGGCGTATTCGCCCTTGGTTGAGAGCTTCATAGCCTTCCCTGGTAATAGTCGACTATATCAATAGACTATATCATTTATCATGGCCGCAATCCGCTTGTCAAGGCGAAATCCGCGGCTTGCCTTAGGGGGCTGGTCCCCGGTATCATAGGCGCAAAATGACATCTGTCCCTGAAGTCTCCCCTTTCTCTCTCCTCACCGCCTGCCCCGTTTGCGGGGGCCCTGATATTCCCTCCTGGAAGAAGGGAAACTTCGAATTCCGGGACCTGAACAGGGATCAGGTGAAGATCACGGACAGCGAATACGGGAAGATCTGGGATCTCGCCCGCTGCGGCCGATGCGGGCACATCTTCGCCAACCCCTCCCCTTCCCCGGATTTCATCGCCTCGCTCTACGGCACAGTCGAGGACCCCGCCTATGACGAGGAGTCCGAGGGCCGGGCCCGGAATTTCCTGGGCATTCTCAAGGTCCTCGAGAGGCTCCGCCCGGCCAAGGGGAAGTTCTTCGACGTCGGAGCTGCCACCGGGATCCTCCTCGCTTTAGCGCGCGACCGGGGTTGGACGCCGTTCGGGGTCGAGCCGAGCGCGTGGGCCGTCGCCCGGGCCCAAGAGCGCTATAGACTGTCCCTCCTCCACGGGTCGCTCGGCGGCGTCCCGGAAAGCCTCGGACCGTTCCAGGCTGTGACCATGGTCGATATCATCGAACATACGCCCGCGCCGAGGGAAGCCGTAGCCAAGGCCGCGGCTCTCCTCGAGGATGGCGGGTGGCTTTGCCTGGTCACGCCCGACATCAGCAGCTTCGCCGCCCGTTTGGCCGGGAAACGCTGGTGGCATCTCCGTCCCGGGCATCTGGCCTATTTTTCAAAGGGGAGCCTGGAGCGACTGCTCGGCGACGCGGGATTCCGGATTGTCGAGCGGCGGCGCTACGCTTGGACGTTCAGCGCTCACTACCTCGCCACGCGGCTCTTCCCCGGGGCCTTCCGAGCCGGACGATTCGCTTCTCTCCTGAAGAGAATTCGGATAAAATTGGCCCTCCGCGATTCCTTCGAGATCTACGCGATGAAAGCGCCTCGTCCGTGAGTCCGTATCTCCGCGCCCTGCGCCTGGAGCGGTGGCCGCGGAGCCTTTCCATCTTCCTCGGCAGCGCGGCCTATTTCTTTTTCAACCGGGAGCGGTTCGCCGATTTCCCCTTCTCCGCGCTCGTCCTCCGCACCGGAGGGGCGTTCCTCCTGACCTGGGCCATCTCGACGGCCAACTACGTCCTCAACGAGATCGTCGACAGGCCTTTCGACGCCCACCACCCGACGAAGAAGTTCCGCCCGCTCGTCCAGGGCGAGATCCAAACGGCCCCGTTCGCGGCCCTCGGGATCGGCCTCACGGCCGTAAGCCTCTTCCTCGCCGACGCGTTCTTCGACCACGCCTTCCTTTTCTCCCTCCTCGCCCTCCTTCTTGCCGGGGTCGTCTACAACGTCCGCCCGATCCGGGCCAAGGACATCCCGTTTTTCGACGCGGTCTCGGAATCGGTCAACAATCCCATCCGCTTCGCCATCGGCTGGTACGCCTTCGCCCCGCTCGACGCTTTCCCGCCGCTCAGCCTGCTCATCAGCTGGTGGGCGTTCGGTAACTTCCTGATGGTGGCGAAGCGACTGTCCGAGCACCGCTCCCTCGGAGAAAAAGCGGGGGATTACAGGGCCTCCCACAGGCGGTACACCATAGGGTCGCTCTATTTCGGGCTGGCCGTCGGAGCGGCCGTCTGCCTTGTCTCCTTCATCAATCTCGCCGTTTCCCGCAAGCTCGAGACGTTCCTGGCCATCGCGCCGTTCCTCGTCATCCTCCTCGGCCTCATCCTCCGCAAAACCCTTCGCGAATCCGGGGTGATGGAAGAAACCGAAAAAGTCCTGGCCAGTCCCAAGTTCGCCCTCTTCTCGGCCTTCCTCCTGCTCCTCTTCCTGCTGTCTTATTTCTTCGACACGATCGGGGTTTGATCCGCCGTGGGCCGCTCGACGATCCTCCTCCTTCTCGCCACGACGAACGCGGGAAAGGCGCGCGAGCTTCGCCTCGGGCTCGGCCGTTCTCCCTTTCGCGTGGTCACCCTCGACGACCTCGGCATCCGCGTCGATTTCCCCGAGACCGGGGCGACATTCGCCGAGAATGCCCGCGGCAAGAGCCTGTTCTACGCGGGGATATCGGGCCACCTGACCCTGGCCGATGACTCCGGTCTCGAGATCGACGCGCTCGATGGCGCCCCGGGAGTCTATTCGGCCCGATTTTCGGGACCGGGCGCGACCGACGCACGGAACATGAGCAAGGTTCTTCGCCTCATGAAGAACGTACCGGAAGCGGAACGAGGCGCTCGTTTCGTGTGCTCGATGGTCCTCTCCCGTACCGGGCGCGTGCTGAAGACCACCCGGGGCATCGTCCGCGGACGGCTCACGCGCGAACCGCGAGGCCGGTCCGGGTTCGGATACGATCCGATCTTCTTCTATCGCCCTTTCTGGCGGACGTTCGGGGAGCTCAACGCGGCCGAGAAACAGCCGATCAGCCACCGCGGCCGGGCCCTCGCCCGGATGATCGTTTTCCTCGAAAGGGAGATGAAAGAGGGCCGCCCCTCCCTTTGGGAGGGAGGGACGGCAAGGGGCGGAGGGGACGCCCCGGGTGGGCTGGGGAAAAGAGGATCAGATCGCGAGCTGGTCTTTGAGCTTCAGGAAGACCTTCTCACCGATCCCACGGACCTTCATGAGGTCCTCGACCTTTTTGAAATTCCCGTTCTGCTTCCGGTAATCGAGGATCCTCTGGGCGATCTTCGGCCCGATTCCAGGGAGCTTCTGGAAATCATCCAGTCCGGCGGCATTGATGTTGACCTTGTCCCCGGAGGACTTGGCCGCCGGCGGAGCCGCAGCCTGCTGGGCAGCCTGGGCGAGAGCGGGGATGACAAGGACGGCGAGGATGAGGCCGATGGCCCATCCTTTGGCGATGCTTCGGTTCATGGGAACCTCCTTTCGCCCCTCCAAATGCAAGGGCGATGCCAGGATGGGCCCTTATGCAACTCGTTTTAAATCAACGCATTTACGGAGATGAAGCGCGTCGCTCGGATACGCCCGTTGACGAACGCCTTCACCGTCCGCCAACCCCGGTTCACGAGCGCGGGTGGCTCTTGCGGTAGACCTCGAGGAGATGTTGGACATCGAGGTGGGTGTAGCGCTGGGTCGTGGCCAGGCTCTCGTGGCCGAGGAATTCCTGGATGACGCGCAGATCGGCGCCGCGGTTCAGGAGGTGCGTGGCAAACGAATGGCGCAAGGCGTGCGGGCTGATCTTGAGGCGGAGGGCGGCCTCCTTGAAATACTTATGGACGAGGCGCTGGACGGAACGCGTCGTCAGCCGCCCGCCCTGATAGTTGAGAAAGAGTGCCGACGAGCCCAGCTTCAATGGGAATTCCGGCCGGACCCGCAGATACTCTTCGACGCTTCCGGCGGCCTTCCGGCCGAAGGGAACCAGGCGCTCCTTCTTGCCCTTGCCCCGGACCCGGATCATCCGCTCTTCGATATTGATATCCTCGAGCCCGACCCCGACGAGCTCGCTGACCCGAATCCCCGTGGCGTAGAAGAGCTCGAGGATCGCCCGGTCGCGGAGGCCGAGGGCGTCATCCGAGGACGGAGTCGCCAGGAGCTTGCCCACCTCCTCCTCCGAGAGAAAAGCCGGGACGCGGCGCTCGAGACGGGGCGTGGCGATGGCCTGGGCCGGATTGGATTCGATCCATTTGCGGCGGACGCAGAATTCCAGGAACGAGCGGATGGCGGCCAGCTTCCGCGCCGCCGACGCCTTGGTCAGCTTCCTCTCGTAGAGCCCGACGAGGAACCCGCGCAGGATCACATTGTCGATCTCGGGAAGCGTGATCTTCCGCTCGGCGAGATGATCGGCCAGCTGAGTCAGGTCGATCCGGTAGCCGGCCAGGGTATGGGGAGAGGCCCCCTTTTCGTGCTTGAGGTAGTCCAGGAACTCCTCGAGCTCTTTTTTCATGCACCGGCCCCAGGAGCATCTCCGGGGGGCGGCGAGGACGCCGTGCCGGGGGCGGCTTCGGGGGCGTTACCGCCCTTAGAGGGCTTCTCCTTCTTGGGCGGGGCGGCCGGTTTCTCCGGGTCGCGCCAGCCGCAAACCTCATCGAGGCAGTGGACGTACGTGCCTTCCTTCTTCGTCGTCTTCTGGAGGACGAAGGGCTTTCCGCACTTCGGGCAGGGCTTGGGCACGGGCTCGTCCCATGTGGCAAAGCGGCATTTGGGGAACGAGCTGCAGCCGTAGAAATACTTCCCGCGGCGCGTCTTGCGCTTGAGGATCGTCCCGCCGCAGGCGTTCGGACAGGCGATGCCCGTGTCCGTGCGCTCTTTCTTGATGTATTTGCAGGTCGGGTAGCTCGAGCAGGCGACGAAGCGGCCGAACCGGCCGAAGCGCTCGACGAGCTGGGCCCCGCAGTCGGGACATTTCTCATCGAGCGGGATGACCTCTTTCTTGATCATGTTGTCTTTATAGTCGCAGTCCGGGTATCCCGAGCAGGCCTTGAACCTCCCGAATTTACCGCTCTTGATGACGAGCGGCTTGCCGCACTTGGGGCAGGTCTCCTTGAGCGGGATGCCCGTCGCCTTGACGCTCTCGACCTCGCCGGCCGCCTTGAGGTCCGCCGACAGGCGGGTGTTATATTCCCGGAGCGCGGCCAGCCAGTCGGCGCCTTCCTCGATCTTGTCGAGGGCCTCTTCCATCTGGGCCGTGAATTGGATTTCCATCAGGTCGGGGAAGTTCTTGACCAGGAAATCGGTGACATAAATGCCGAGCTCGGTCGGGATGAACTTGCCCTGGTCCTTGTGGACGTATGTCCGGCTCTGGATCGTAGTGATGATCGGCGCGTAGGTGGACGGCCGCCCGATCCCCTTGGCCTCGAGCTCCTTGACCAGCGTCCCCTCCGTGAAGCGGGCGGGAGGCTGGGTGAAGCTCTGCTTCGGCTCGATCCCGACGCCGTCGAGAGCGAGCTTCTCGCCCGCGCTCGCGGGCGGGAGCGTTTCCTTGTCCCCGTTCTCGCGGTTGGGATACACGGCCGTATACCCGGCGAACTTCATCACCTCGCCCTTGACCGTGAACAGATAGCGGCCGGCTTTGATCCCGAATTCCGTCTCTTCGACGATGGCCGGGCTCATCTGCGAGGCCATGAACCGACGCCAGATGAGCTCATAGAGCCGGTATTCCTCCGGCTTGAGGTAGGGCTTGACGGCGTCGGGCGAGAGGTCGCAGGTCGTGGGCCGGACGGCTTCGTGGGCGTCCTGGGCCTGGCTCTTGTTCTTGTAAACCGGAGGATGCGGGGGGATATGGGCGGCCGAATATCTCTTGACGATGCAGTCCCGGGCCCAGGCCTGGGCGTCGGCGGACACGCGGATCGAATCGGTGCGCATGTACGTGATCAGGCCGACGGGCCCGAGCTCGCCGATGGGCAGGCCCTCATAAAGCTTCTGGGCGATGGACATCGTCTTCTTGACCGGATAACGGAGAAGCCGATAGGCTTCCTGCTGGAGCGTGCTCGTCGTGTAGGGCGGCGAAGGGAAGCGCTTTTTTTCCTGGACCTTGACCTGGTCGAGGAGGAACTCCGACATCTTGAGGTCGGCCAGGATCGCGTCGGCCGCGGCCTGGTTCGGGATTTTGGCCTTCTTCCCGTCGATCTTGGTCAGGGAGGCCCGGAAGGGAGGCGGATTCGCCGCAGCGAGATGGGCGTAGATCGTCCAGTATTCCTCGGGAACAAAAGCCTGGATCTCCTTCTCCCGCTCGACGATGATGAGGAGCGCGATCGACTGGACCCGGCCGGCGCTCAAGCCCCGGGCGACCTTTTTCCACAGGACCGGGCTGATCTGGTAGCCGACGAGCCGATCGAGGATGCGCCGGGTCTGTTGGGCGTTGAACATGTTCAAATTGAGCGGTCCGACATGACGGATCGCTTCTTCGACCGCCGGCTTCGTGATCTCATGGAGGAGCACCCGGCCGATGGGCTTCCCGGTCTCCTCGAGGAGCGCCTTCAGGTGCCAGCAGATGGCCTCGCCCTCGCGGTCCGGGTCGGCGGCCAGGATGATTTCCTTCGCTTTCTCGGCCGCCGCCTTGAGTTCGGTGACGATCGCGCGGCGCTCGGGGATGACGATGTACTGTGGGGCGAAATCGTGCTCGACGTCGACGCCCAGCTTGCTCTTGGGAAGGTCCCGGACGTGGCCCATGGAAGCCATGACCTTGTAGTCCGGCCCCAAGTATTTATTGATCGTCTTCGCTTTTGCCGGCGATTCGACGATCACGAGCGATGGTTCCATTTACATTCTCCTCCGAAAGTTCGCGCCCGGCCCGGCGGCGACGAGGCCCTTGACCTCCAAGCTGAGCAGGAGCGTCAGGACTTCAGTCACCGGACGGCCGGTCGTCTCGACCAGGGCGTCGACGTTCGTCACTTCGTCCGCACGCAGCCGGTCGAGGATGCCGGTCTCGTCCGCCGTCGGAAGCGGCAGGCGGCCGGTGGCGCCTTCGCTCCGGGCCATCACTTCGTCCCGAAGCTCCGGCCTGAGCTCCTCCACGATGTCGACCCAGCTCTCGACGAGCTTGGCCCCGCTGCGGAGGAGCTTGTGCGTCCCGCGGCTCACCTCGGACGTGACGTTCCCCGGCACGGCCCCGACCTCGCGGCCCTCGTCGAGGGCGAGCTGAGCCGTGATCAGCGAACCGCTCTGCTCCGCCGCCTCGACGACCACCACCGCCTGCGACAGGCCGGCGATGATCCGGTTGCGGCGCGGGAAGTTCGCCGCGAACGGCTCCGTGCCCAGGGGAAACTCGGTCACGACCGCTCCGTTCTTCGCGATCGCGTCCGCGAGGCGCCTGTTGTGCCGCGGATACATGACGTCCAATCCGGATCCGAGCACGGCCACCGTCCGGCCTCCTCTGAGGGCCCCCCCGTGGGCGTAGGCGTCGATGCCGAGCGCCAAACCGCTCACGATCACGATCCCGCGGGAAGCCAGATCCTCGGCCAATCGCTCGGCCACTGCCTTCCCGTAAGGAGTCGGCTTCCGCGTCCCGACGAGGGCGACGGCGGGGCCCCGGAGGGCCTCGGCACGGCCCCGGCAGTAGAGAACGCAGGGGGGGTCGAATATTTCTCTTAAGAAAAGAGGATATTCGCCGTCCTCGAAGGTCAAGAGAGAATAGCCTTTCTTTTTGAGGCTGTCAAATTCTTTTGCCGCCGTTTCGAGGGCAAAGGGGGGCTGGAGGCGGCGCATGTGCGCATCGTCGCAGCCCAAGGCCCGGAGCTCCGCGGGCGGGGCGGAAAGGGCGTCTTCAGGGCTGGGAAAGCGGGTCCGGACCTCGTGAAGGAGCCTTTCGTTGTCCCAAAGGGCGAGATTCAGGGCCAGCCAAAGCAGGCGCCGGTCGTCGCGGGATTTTCGTTCCACACTCGGAAAGACGCGCGGCGGCGGCCTAATTTATCAAATACGCCTCCGGAATCGCCGATGAAGCCTTCTAATCATCGATTTCGACAATTTTACACCGGGATGCGGCGCCCCGGAGGATCTTGATATGAGTGCGCGGGACGCCAAAGTGAGCCGCGAGAAGCTCGATCACCTCGTCGTTGGCTTTGCCCCCCTCGGGGGCGGCATGGACCCTCACCCGCCATTCCCCCGGCCCGGCGGGCTCGACGCCCGACCGGGACGACCGCGGCTGGACCTTGACGGCGAATCGCATCGGCTTATTCGAAGCCTCTCATGGCACAATAAGGATAATCCCGGTCGGAAACCGGCGTCAACCGCCTTTATTTTGCCGCGCCCTTCAACAGAGCAGGCCAGTTGACGATGACCGTCAGCGGCTGCTCCCCGGGATAGCTAATCAAAAAAATTACCGACTCTCCTCGGCCGCAGCCGGCGAACACGAGAAAAACGATGGGATTTATAGATTGAAGCGCGTCCTTCTCTCTGTTATGATGTGCCCAAAGCAGAAAATGCCCTTAGAGATCGCGATGAAATGCCCCGTCTGTCGAACCGATAATCCCGCGGATTCCAAGTTCTGCAAGGAATGTTCGACCCCTTTACCCGCCCGGAAGGAGATCCCCGTTTCCCGGAGCGAAACGCTCGTTCAACCGATCCGGGAGCTTAGCGCCGGCACGATTTTTGCCGGCCGCTATCAGGTCATCGAGGAGCTCGGCAAGGGCGGGATGGGCAACGTCTATAAGGTTTTCGATACGAAAATCAAGGAAAAGATCGCCCTCAAGCTGATCAAGCCCGAACTCGCGGTCGACGCCGACACCCTCGAACGCTTCAGCCGGGAGATGACCCTGGCCCGCAAGATCGGTCACCGGAACGTCTGCCGGATGTTCGATCTGGGCGAGGCGGACGGCGTCCACTTCCTGACGATGGAATACGTCCACGGGGAAGACCTGAAGAGCATGATCCGGATGTCGGGGACGATGAGCGTCGGCGCGGTCCTGAGCATCGGCAAGCAGATCGCGGACGGCTTGGCCGAAGCCCACAATCTGGGCATCGTTCATCGCGACCTCAAGCCCCAGAACATCATGATCGATAAGGGCGGGAACGCCAAGATCATGGATTTCGGGATCGCCAGGTCCATTTCGACGAAAGGCGTCACGGGGGCCGGGGTCATGATCGGGACGCCGGAATACATGTCGCCCGAGCAGGCCGAAGCGAAGGACATCGATCAGCGCTCGGATATCTACTCGCTGGGCATCATCCTTTACGAGATGGCCACGGGCCGGGTTCCCTTTGAAGGCGAGACCGCCCTCGCCGTCGCCATGAAGCAAAAGGGCGAGGCGCCGAAAAATCCAAAGGGGCTCAATCCCCATATCCCCGACGACTTGAGCGGGGTCATTTTGAAGTGCCTGGAGAAAGACAGATCCCGGCGATACCAAACCGCCTCCGACGTCCGCTTCGAGCTCGACCGCATTGAAAAAGGCCTGCCCACGACTGAGCGCGCGCTTCCGAAAACCAAATCCGCCACGTCGAAGCAGATTACGGTCACAGTGAAATTCCGCCGCTGGCTCGTCCCCGTTCTGGCCGGCCTGACGATCGCGGCCGCGGCGCTCTTTCTTTTGCGGTCATCTCCCCACAAGGCACCGAACAAGTTCTCGATCGCCGTTCTCCCCTTCGCGGACGAACTCTCGCCGGGCCGGCTTGAGCTCGGCGAGAGCATGGCCGAGGAGATCACCGGCCGGCTCAGGAGCTTGAAAAAATTTCCGGTCAAGTCGAATTCTGCCGTCACTCGATTCAAAGGCACAAACAAGAGTTTGAAGTCTATCGGCGAGGAGCTCGGCGTCGATTATCTCATCACCGGAAAGGTGAGGGCGGCCAAGGGGGAGATGGAAGTCTATGCGGAATTGACGGAGGCCAAGAGCGAAAATCAACTCTGGGATGAGACGTATCCGTATCAAGTGTCCGGCATTTTGGGTCTTCAGGGCCGGATCGCCGAGAAAATCGCCTCTTCGCTTTTGAAAACCTTGACTCCCCAAGACCAGGAAATTCTTCGCAAACAGCCGACCGTGAACGCGGAAGCCTACCGGCTCTACGTTCAGGGCCGGCAATCCTGGAATAAGCGAAACAAAGCCGGTTATAGCCAAGCCGAGGAATATTTCAAACAGGCCGTCGCCATCGATCCCAAGTACGCCAAGCCCTATACGGGCCTGTCCGACGTCTATTCCATGCGGCGAAAGATTAAAGAAGCCCGGGATGCCGCTCAGACAGCGCTCGTCCTCGATCCGGATCTCGCCGAGGCGCATACTGCGCTCGGACACATCTATCTGGATCTCGAGTTCAACGTCAAAAGCGCCGAAGGCGAATTCAAGCGGGCCCTCGAGTTGGACCCGGAATACCCGGTTGCTCAATTCTGGTACGGCCGCCTGATGATCATGCGCGGACGTTTGGATGAAGCGATCATCCACCTCAAACGGTCCATAGAATTGGATCCGACTGTGTCGGCGGTCCACGAAAACCTGGGCGTTGCGTATGCGTGTTCCGGCCGATATGATGAGGCGATCGCCGAGACAAAGAAGGCGATTGAAATGGATCCAACACGCACATCCTTCGAGTCATCCCTCTATGCGGTGTATATCTATGCTTCGAGATATCAGGACCTGTTCGCGGCGCTGAAAGCCGATGGAGAAAGCCAATCGCTCGTCGGACAATATATGTCTAGCCTGGCTTATTTACTCCAGGGAGAAAAAGAACGGGCCCGTGACTTCATCGTCCGGAACGAGAGTGCGTTGGGCGCTGTTCGTCCTGGGGGCGTGAGCGTCTTTTATTATCTTTTGGGAGATTTTGACAAGGGTATGGCCTGGGCCGAGAAAGCCATTGAAGAGCGCGACTACTTTGTGCTTTTTTCTTATGTGAATCCTTTAATGAAGCCTTTCCATTCGGATCCGCGCTTCCACGCCCTGCTGAAAAGGCTCGGTCTGGTGGATTGAGCCCCCTTCCACACTTCGTCCATACCGCCGGCGCCGATCGGGGCGAGGATTTCGTAAGGGCCGATTCGGGCGCCATTCGTCAGGATCATCGGATGATCTCCCCGCCCTTCATTTACCTCTTCCCTTTCTTCAACAGCGCCGGCCAGTTGACGATGACCGTCAGCGGCTGCGAGGCTCCTGCTCGGGGGTGGCACGCACCAGGAATCGCTGGCCATCGGGGTCGTGTCATACGGGCTGTAACCGTTGTCCACCACGGGCAGCGGGAACAGCTCGCGCGGGGCGGCCGGCTCCACGGTATCCGCTCCCAGCTTCAGGCTCACCGCCATCAGCTTGTTGTCCAGGGAAACATAGAAAAGCTCGCGCCCGTCGGCGCCCCATTGCGGATATTGGCCTCCACCCGGTCGAAATCTGCGTCGCGCCGCGCGGCTCCGGAAACGACTGGATGTAGACCTCCCACCGGCCAGTCTCGTCCGACTGGTAGGCCACCCACGCGGGGAAGATTCCGGTGAGAAGCGGCCCCACGTCTCGTTGAACGGCGTCTGCAGGTAGGGTCTCGGCGTGGCGTCGGGCGCCGGCTTGCCTTCGGGGGTGACGGGAAGAACCCAGAGGTCCCGCTGGGTGCCGGGAGTGATTTCCATGTACAGGACCCTGCGCCCGTCGCGCGACCAGTCCATGGCATACTGACTGTTCGGCGACTGGGAGAAACGCTGCTCGTTCCCGGCCCTGCTCGAATCCTTGCGAAACAGGTTCCGCGGCACACCGGAACTGAACAGAATTGTCCGGCCGTCGGGCGACCAGATGGGGTATATGCTAAGGCCTGAATTGGAGGTGAATCGGCCGGCCACGCCGCGCTCCTCGAGCAGCCAGAGATCGGTGGATCCGGGCCCGTCAAGGGCTGCGGCAACGCGGCGTCCGTCCGGCGACAGGCGGAATGTACTGTACTCGCCTGGCGAGCCCACTACCCCCAACGGCTTTCCCGTACGGTCGAGCCAGGTGAATTGGCTCACATTATTGGAAGCGCTGTACAGCAGCAGCCCGCCGGCCGAGACCGCGACGTTCATCTGACCCATGAGCTCCGATCTTGGCCACCGGATCGGCCACCGAATGAGGTTCCCCTTCGAGTTTGAGCGTGCCTGTGTCGAATTCCTGGGCGACCAAAGTGCCGCCGCGCAGCCACAGCAGATAGCTCTTGCCGTCGCCGCCGGGTGCGTACAGCGCGTTGGTTTCCGTGGCCAACAGCCGCATCCGTTCCCCAGGCTTGGCGAATGAGGCCGCATAGACGCCGGTGTTCTCGGGCTTTGCGCTTTGGATCCAGTATAAGAAAGCGGCCGCCGGGAAGCACCTGCGGCCAGCGATGGGCGGTTTCTCCCCGCGCGGCATCGAGCGTCGTGAGCGGTGAAGGCGTTCCTCCGGATGCGGGCACTTGGAACAGACCGTCGGTCATCGATCCATACAGGATGCGGCCGTCGCTGCTCCACGCCCCGCCTCGGGGCGTGGCCACGTCGCAGATCGCCAACGGCGCCCCGCCCGCCAGATCGACTCGCCGCAACTTGCCTCCCGAAAAAAAGGCGACGGACTTGTTGTCCGGGGACCAGAAGGGATAGGCGGCGCCTTCGGTTCCGGCGATCAGCCGCGCCGCCGCGCCGTCCAGGGGCCGGATCCACAGCCCGTTCTTCCCGGTGCCCGAAGCGACATAGGCTGCGGTGCGGCCGTCAGGCGATAGGGCGAGACCCCCGAGCGTTGTTTCCAAAAGTGAACCGGCTGCCCTCGGGCGGATTGATCTGGAGGCGGTACGGGCGGGCTTCCGCGAGGTGGCTGGCGGAAGCGCGACACGCCCCAACCGCCGAGCAGGACGCCGATCACCAGAGCGGCCGCGGCGATCCACCAGCGGCGGCCCGGCTTGGCCGCGGCTGAGAGCGGGCGGCTGTTCGAGCGCCCAGGTGAGCGCGCGCCTTGAGGTCGCGGGCGGTCTGAAAGCGCTGGTCCGGGTCCTTGGCCAGAGACCGCCGGACGATCCGCTCCAGCGGCGGGGCGACGGTCAGCGGCGCGGGCTCGCGCTCGAGAATCGCGGCGATGACGCTGGCCGCGATTCTCCCCTTCGAACGCCCGCTTGCCGGTCAGCATCTCGTACAGCACGCAGCCGAAGCTGAACAGGTCGCTGCGCGCGTCGACTTCCTTGCCCTGCAACTGCTCCGGCGACATGTACTGCAAGCGTCCCGACGATCTGCCCTTTGCCGGTCAGCGCCTCGGTCAGCGTGGCGCCCGCCTTCCGAACGAGGCGCGGCCTTGCTTGGCCAGTCCGAAATCGAGCAGCTTGATCCCCTGTTTGGTGACGAGGATGTTGGCCGGCTTCAGGTCGCGATGCGTGATCCCTTGCCGGTGCGCGGCATCGAGCGCGTCGAGAATCTGCCCGGCGTATTCGACCGCCTTCTCGACCGGCAGCGGGCCCTTCAAGGGCGCGCCTTCGACCAATTCCATCACCAGGTAGTTCGGGCCCACGTCGTGCAGCGTGCAGATGTTCGGATGATTGAGCGCCGCGACCGCGCGCGCCTCGCGCTCGAAGCGCTCGGTGAAGTCCTCCTTGGAGACCTTCAGCGCCACCGTGCGGTCCAGCCGCGTGTCGCGCGCTTTCCACACCTCGCCCATGCCGCCCGCCCCGATCGGGACGAGGATTTCGTAGGGACCCAATCGAGCGCCGTTTGTCAGGATCACCCTTCTATCTCCCTATTCTTCATTTTCTTGCCGGCATCATAAGGTCTACCTGATTTCCTTAAAACGACTATTTCTTGGCTATCGGCGCCAGGCGGCGCAGCTCGTCGAAGAACGTATTGAAAGTGAACACGAGCTTATCGTGCTTCTCGCCGACGCCCGCTATCGGCCTCGCCATTACGATACGCTTGCCGTCCGGGTGCAGATCGTAGGAGCGGCTTATGCGTAGCAATTCAATCCCGCCTGGCGACCACTCCCTCGGTTTGTCGGCGTGGAACGAGTTGCCTGACGCCGTCCAACCGGCGACCATGAGCTTGTTCCCCGTTTGGAAGAACAGCTCGTCTTGAAGCGACCAAACCGGCCAGAGCGCTAGGCCGGCCTCGGGAATCAACACCGGGTCGCCCGGGCGCACCGGAAACGGACGCACGTACACCTGCCACTCGCCGAACTCGTTCGACATGTAGGCGATCCACCGGCCGTCGGGCGAGAACTCCGGACTGAATTCAACCGCAGGCGTAGACAGGAAGGCTGTCGGTCTCCCGGGCTTCCAGCCCGTCGCTTCATCGCCCTCGATCGGGAGAATCATCAGGTCGCCGCTGGTTTTGGGGCTCGTCTCCGAAAACGCCAGATACTTGCCGCTCGGATCGAATGATTGCGGCCGCTGCTCGTTCGACGATACCGTCAGGCGCTGCGGTTCGCCGACTCCGTCCAGGCGCTGCCAATAGAGATTCAAGACGCCTGTTGTACCACGATCCGAGGCAAACACGATCCGCTGTGCTCCCGGGAATTTCTTGGGCGTCCAGACCGGGGAGCTGTCTTTGGCCGGGTTGAACGTGAATTTCGTCTTCTTCTCCCGGCGATGGGTCGTGGTCCATTCATAAACATACACGTCGCTTTGGGTGCCGTCGCTGATCGAAAATGCAATCCGCTCGCCATCGGGCGAAAACCTCGGCCAGATCCAATCCGTTTCCTCCGTCTGCAGCGGAGTTTTCGTCCCCAACGCATCCATCCATAACATGGGGCGATTCGTCGCGGATCCCGCTCCTTGCCCCGGCAGATAGACGAGCGTCCCGGCATCCGACACGGAGAACTGGGCGCCGCCGCCCATTTCGCTGGAATAGACGCCTTCAAGGACTTTTGCCGGCTGCCCTGTCACTTTGAGCGCGGCGAGATCGAACGGGACCGCCCATATCGCCCCTTCGCGGATGTACACGATGTGGCCGCTCTTCACATAGCGGCCGGAATAGCCTCCGGCGAGCACCAGCTTGGGCGTCCCCGCCGGGAGCGGCTGGATCATCAGGTTCGCGGCCCCGTAAGAGCCGGCGATGCCGGTGCCGGTGTATAGAATCGCAGTTCCTCCCGGTAGCGCTTGAGGCCACCGCTGGACAAGTTCGCCGGCGGCGAGCGCGCCGATAGGCGCCGGGGAACCGCCGGTTGCCGGGATCCGCATGAGCGGACCGAGCCCCGACCATGGCTGAAAATAGATCGTGCCGTCGTCGGCCCACGTGCCTCCCCGGCCGTTGGCCGCGGGACACACGACTTTGACCGCGCCGCCGGTCACAGGGATCGTCTTGAGCTTGCCTTCGGCAAAAAAGCCTATCGACTGCCCATCGGGAGAGAAAAAAGGACCTACCGCGTTCTCCGTCCCTGCGAGCGGCGTGGATTGCAGCTGATCCAGCCGCTTGAGAAACATTTGCCGCTTTGATCCGGCAGCGCCACTCGCCGTCATCGCGACCAGCCGGCCGTCCGGAGAGATGATCGCGCCCGTGCCGTTCGTGAAGTTGGCCAAGGCGTCGACGCCGATCTCCGAACTCAGCCGGAGCGGAATTGTCGCCGCCGGCGTGCGCTGGCCGCGTGTCAGAACCAGAGCCAACGCGAGCAAGAGGCCGCCCGCCAGCGCCCAGGGCAGGGCACGCTGCCAGCGCGGCACGGCCACGGCCGGCGCGGCGGATGAGGCCGCAGGCGCCTCCATCATATCGGCGCCTCCCGCTTCGATCCGGGCGATCTCGATGCGGGCTTCGCCGATATCGCGCAGCCGCTGCTTCGGATCCCGCTCCAGGCAGCGCTCGATGAGCCGCTTGAGCCGCACGGGGGTAGCCGCCGGCAGCCCCGCCAGCGTGATCTCCTGGCGAAGCACCGCCGCCAGCGTATCCGAGACGTCCTCGCCCTCGAACGCCCGGACGCCGCTCAGCATCTCATAGAGGACCACGCCGAAGGCCCAGACGTCGGCGCGCTTGTCGACCGCCCTCCCTTTCGCCTGCTCCGGCGACATGTAGGCAGCCGTGCCGATGATCACGCCCATCTGCGTGGCCCGGGCCGTCATCGTCGGCGAGTCCATCGCACCGCCGTTCGTTGCCCGACGCGGGATTCGAACGCCTTCGCCAGGCCGAAGTCGAGGACCTTCACCGTGCCGTCGTCACGGACCTTGACGTTGGCCGGCTTCAGGTCGCGATGGATGATGCCCTGCTCGTGCGCGGCTTCGAGCGCCTCGGCGATCTGCTTCGCGATCGGCAGCGCGTCGGCGAGCGGCAGTGGGCCCGCGCGCGATGCGGTCGGCGAGGGTCGGCCCCTCGACGAGCTCCATCACGAGGGCATGCGCCGCGCCGGCGTCTTCGAACCCGTAGATGATGGGCGATGTTCGGATGATTGAGGGAGGCGAGGACCTGCGCCTCGCGCTCGAAGCGCGCCACGCCGCTCCGCATCGGCCGCGAACACGTCCGGCAGCACCTTGATCGCGACGTCGCGGTTGAGCCTGGTGTCGCGGGCGCGATAGACCTCGCCCATGCCGCCGGCGCCGATCGGGGCGAGGATCTCGTAGGGGCCGAGGCGGGAGCCGTTCATTAAGGTCATCAGCTTGTCTCCCCGCTCTTCATTTATCTTTTCCCTTCCTTCAGCAAAGCCGGCCAGTTGACGATGACCGTCAGCGGCTGCGAGGCTCCATGCTCCGGGGTGGCACGCACCAGGAAGCGCCGGCCATCGAGGGTCGTATCATACGGGCAGTAACCGGTGTCCATGGCGGGCAGCGGGAACAGCTCGCGCGGGGTGGACGGCTCGACGGTATCCGATCCTATTTTCAGGTTCACCGTCATCAGCTTGTTGTCCAAGGAAACATAGAAAAGCTCGCCCGCGTCGGCGCCCCATTGCGGATATTGGCCTCCACCCTTCGAAATCTGAGTCGCCCCGCGCGGCTCCGGAAACGAGTCGATATAGACCTCAGTGTGTCCGGATTTGTCCGAATGATAGGCCACCCGGCGCGGGGGGGATTCGGGCGAGAAACGGCCCGACCGTTCGATAAACGGCGTCCGCAGGTAGGGCCCCGGCGCGGCGTCCGGCGCCGGCTTGCCCTCGGGGGTTACCGGAGAAATCCAGAGGTCCCGTTGGGCGTCGGGCATGACATTGGTATAAAGGAGCCAACGCCCGTCGCGCGACCAGTCACCGGCCCACTGGCTGTTCGGAGATGGCGTGAGGCCTTGCTCGGCGCCCGCTCCGCTCGAGTCCTTACGGGACAGGTTGTATATGGGTCCACCGGAACTGAACACAATCGTCCGGCCGTCGGGCGACCAAACGGGAAACTGGCCGAAATTTAAGGTGAACGGGCCGGCAACGCCGCGCTCCACTTCCATCATCCAGAGATTGGAAGTGGATCCGGCCCTCTCAAGGGATGCGGCGACCCTGCGGCCGTTCGGCGACAGGCGGAATGTACTGTAGTCGCCTGGTTCCCCCACCACCCCCTGCGACTTTCCCGTGCGATCAAACCAGGTCAATTGGCCCAAATTGTTGGAAGCGCTATAGAGCAGCAGCCCGCCGGCCGAGACCGTGACGTTCATCAGACCCACGACTCCCATCCTGGCTACCGGATCGGCCACCTCTTGCGGCTCCCCCAGGAGTTTGAGCGCACCTGCGTCAAATTCCTGGGCGACCAAAGTCCCGCCGCGCAGCCACAGCAGGTAGCTCCTGCCGTCCCCGCCGGGTGCGTATAGCGCATTGGTTTCCGTGGTCAACAGCCGCATCCGTTCCCCGGGCTCGGCGAACGAGGCCGCAAAGATGCCCCTGTTCTCGAACTTATTGCTGAAGGCCGAGTATAAGAAGCGCCCGCCGGGTAATATTTGCGGCCACGAATGGCCGCTTTCCTCGCTCGCGGCATCCAACGTGGTCAGCGGCTTGGGCGTTCCACCGGATGCGGGCACTTGGAACAGACTGTGGGACACCACTCCATACAAGATACGGCCGTCGCTCGTCCATGCTCCGCCTCGGGGAGTAGCCGCCGCGCAGATCTTCGTCGGCGCCCCGCCGGCCAAATCGACTCGCAGCAGCTTGTCTCCCGCGAAAAAGGCGATGGATTTGCTGTCCGGGGACCAGAAGGGATAGGCTGCGCCGTCGCTTCCGGCGATCAGCCGCGCCGACGCGCCATCCAGAGGCTGGATCCAAAGTCCGCTTTTCCCGGCGCCAGAAGCGACATAGGCAGCCGTGCGGCCGTCGGGCGATAGGGCGATGCCCCCGATGTTATTTCCAAAAGTGAACCAGGTGCCCTCGGGCGGAGTGATCTGGAAGCGGTACGGAGGGGCTTCCGAGGGAGGACGGCGGAAGTACGACAGGGCCAAACCGCCGAGCAGGACACCGATCACCAAAGTAGCCGCGACGATCCACCAGCGGCGGCCCGGCTTGGCCGCGGCCGGGGCGGGCGGGTGTTCAAGCGCCCAGATGAGAGCGGCCTTGAGGTCCCGGGCGGTCTGGAAGCGCTGGTCCGGGTCCTTGGCCAGGGATCGCCGGACGATCCGGTCCAACGGCGGCGCTTCCACGAGCGGCGCCGGCTCGCGCTCGAGGATCGCGGCGATGACACTGGCCGCGTTCTCCCCTTCGAACGCCCGCTTCCCCGTCAGCATCTCGTACAGCACGCAGCCGAAGCTGAACAGATCGCTCCGCGAGTCCACGTCCTTCCCCTGCAGCTGCTCCGGCGACATGTACTGCAGCGTCCCGACGATCTGCCCTTCTCCCGTCAGCCCCTGTTCCAGCGTGGCGCCGCCTTCAGCAAGAGGCGCGGCCTGGAGCTTCGCCAGTCCGAAATCGAGCAGCTTGATCCCTTGTTTCGTGACCAGGATGTTCGCCGGCTTGAGATCGCGATGGGTGATCCCCTTCCGGTGCGCGGCATCCAGGGCGTCTAGGATCTGCCCGGCGTATTCGACAGCTTTTCCGACGGGCAACGGGCCCTTCAGAGGAGCCCCTTCGACATATTCCATCACCAGATAGTTCGGGCCCACATCATAGAGCGTACCGATGTTCGGATGATTGAGCGCCGCTACCGCGCGGGCTTCGCGCTCGAAGCGCTCGCCGAAGTCCGCCTTGGAGACCTTCAGCGCCACCGTGCGATCAAGCCGCGTGTCGCGCGCCTTCCACACTTCCCCCATCCCGCCCGCGCCAAGCGGGGCGATGATTTCGTACGGGCCGAGTTTGCTGCCTGAAGCGAGACTCATTTCAGCCCCTCGATCAGGTAGAGGTCGGAGAGGCGACGAACGTAGTTGTAGGTGTAACTCCGGTTGTCCCGGCTCATGTGAATCTCCTGGATACCGGAGATTCCTGATGGATCGGCAGGCATGAACTCGCGCAGCGGGTCCCGGCGGCCCGTGGCCAGGTCCAGTCGCACCATGCGGGCGGGAAGGCCGTCACGGTTGAAGAGGAGCAGTCCCCGCCTGTCGGCGGTCCAGCCCGACAGGATGTCGCCTCTCTGTGTCCCCGGCACATTGATCGCAGGTCCCCCATCCATTGACACGAGCTTCAATCCACTGTTCATGACATCCCCCGGGTTGTAATTGATAACTGCGACCCAGCGGCCATCCGGAGAGATGGGTTCCGATCCCTGCCAGACGGAAGCCCCGTCGAGCAGGAGCCTGGGCATCCCGCCCTCCGGCCCAACAACGAAAAGGCTCTGGTTCCCCCCTGGGGCCATCCCCCAAAGGAGAAACCCGCCGTTCCCGGGCAGACACCACAAGTGGCTCACGAAGATCGCTTTGCCGAGGGGGATGGTCTTGGGCGTGCCGGGGCCAGTGGGGATGAGGCTCAATTGCGTTGCGGAACTGGAAGTTGAGGTCAGTACCCATTGCCCGTCCGGAGACATAGCAAACCGCTCCCCTTCGCCAACCCGCACTGCCGGGGAACCGTCCATGGGCCGTAGGTAAATGCTCCCCATGAGGGTTCCCCAGTCGCCGCCCTGTCCCAGTAGCGCCTGAGTACCATCCGTCGATATCTGGGTGGCCAGGTTGGCTTCGTTCCAGCCCAGGTCGCGTTCCTGCCCCTCCGCTTGAGACCGGCCCATGACGCCTTTGAGTTCTTTGTCAAGGGACATCAGGACCCGGCCGTCCCGAGCTACGTCCAGCAGCCTCAGGCGACCCGCCTGGTGCAGAAGGAGGCGGTGTTTCCCCGAGGGCGAAAGGGCGAAGAGACTGCTGCTTCCTTCCTTTTCCTCGCTGAACCAGATGTCCAGCCCGTCGGGCCCCCAGGCAAGGCCGGTGAACCCGCTCACGTCCGCAAGCTCGGTCCGGCGCCCCGACGTGTCCAGGACCGCGACCTTTCCCGTTCCCCGGATGTTGCCGGGCTCTGAGAAGCAAGCCAGCTTGTCCCCCCGGGGTGAAACCCGCAGGGAATGGATGGCAAAAGATGTCTCCCAGGCCCGGGTCCCCTGGGGAAAATCGAGGTGCCGTCCTCTGCCGACGCTCCCGTTGTCCAGGACAGCCAACCGGCGGCCGTCGGGGAGCCAGTCGGCCTCCATGGCCTGTTCGGCAAGGATGCGAACCCCGCCTTCAGTTGAATCCACGCCGCCCGCGCGGCCCACCGAACGCCCGTCCCACAGTCTGGGCTCGAGCTGGAGCGCCAGTTCTTCGTGGCCGGAGACCGACAGCAGGATCGCGTTGGGTACGCCCAGGGGCCGCGCACTGAGATTTTCCGGATGCAGGGTGAACACTTCCGGAGCCTGTCCCTGCCAGCGGGCGCTATAAACGATATCGTGGCTTCCGGAAAGGAAACGAGCTGACTCGATCCTCCCCTTGCCGAAAGTAAGTTCTTTGATGACTGGCTCGATGCGGCGGGCGGGGATGAGGATCCAGACCCCGAGCGCAACAATGAGAAAGACCAGGGCAATAGCCGCTCCCGCCCGGATGCGGCGGGAGGCTTTGCCGCCGGGGAGGGCCGCGCTCCCTTCAGACGAGTTGCCAATATTTTCCAGGGCGAAGGCCAGATCCTGGGCGTCGTGGAAACGGTGATTGGGCACCTTCTCGAGGCAATGATCGAGAATGCGGCGCAGGCCTTGCGGAACGGGCCTGCTGTTGTTTTCGATGCCCGGCGGCTCCTCCTTCAGGATGGCCGCCATGGTCTCCGCGGCACTAACCCTCGTGAACGCCCGTTGCCCCGTGAGCATTTCGTAAAGGACGACTCCGAAGCTGAAGATGTCCGAGCGGTGATCCACCACCTCGCCTCGCACCTGCTCCGGGGACATATAGCCGACAGTGCCCAGGATGATCCCTGATGCGGTCGGGTGGCCGGCGCCTATGAGCTCGGTGGACTTCTCTGCCCCTCCGGTCATGCCCGGCACATGTCGAGCCAGACCGAAGTCGAGGATCTTCAGCCGCCCCTCTTTGGTGACCCACAGGTTTTCCGGTTTCAGGTCGCGGTGGACAATCCCTTTCTCGTGGGCCGCGGCTAGGCCTTGGGCCAGTTGGATGGCCAGTTCCGTGGTTTTGCGGGACGGGAGGGGGCCCTGTTCCAGACGGGTACGGAGAGATTCGCCCTCGAGGAGCTCCATCACGGCATATGCGGTAGTGCCCTCACGCCCGATATCGAACAGGCCGAGGATGTTGGGGTGGTTCAGTGCGGCCACGGCCTTGGCTTCCCGTTCGAATCGCGCCAGGGCGTCGGGGTGGGTCGCCAGGTGTTCGGGGAGCACCTTGACGGCGACCATCCGGTCGAGCCGCGTGTCCTTCGCCTTATACACTTCCCCCATGCCCCCCGCGCCCAGCGGGGCGAGGATCTCGTACGGGCCGAGGCGGGCGCCATTCGTCAGGATCACCGGATTATCTCTCTGCTCTTCATTTACTTCTTCCCTTCCTTCAACAGCGCCGGCCAATTGACGATGACCGTCAACGGCTGCGCGGCTCCCCGTTCCGGCGCGGCGCGGACCAGAAAGCGCTGGCCATCGCGAGTCGCTTCATATCGGGAGCCGCTAGAACTACCCATTATCGGCAGCTTGAACAGCTCGCGTGGAGCGGACGGCTCCACGGTATCCGCTCCCAAATTCAAGCTCACCGCCATCAGCGTGTTGTCCGGGGAAAGGTAGATCAGCTCGCGCCCATCCGCTCCCCACTGAGGATATGTGCCTCCATCCTTTGAAATCGGAGTCTTGCGATGGGGCTTCGGAAAAGTGTCGACATAGACCTCATGCCGCCCGGATTCGTTCGAAATATAGGCCACCCAGTGCGTTCCGGGCTCCGGCGAGAAGCGGCCCGACCATTCGCTGTAAGACGTGTGCAAATAGAGCTGCGGTTTGGCATCCGCCGCAAGCCCGCCTTCCAGCGTCGTCGGCAAAGCCCAAAGATCCATCCCGCTGCCGGGAGCGATTTCGGTATACAGAATCCAGCGCCCGTCGGGCGACCAGTCGCTGGCGAGTTGGGCGTTCGGTGAGTGTGTGAGGCGTTGTTCGGCGCCCGGGCCGTTCGAGTCCTTACGGAATAGGTTCCGGGGTGCGCCGGAACTGAATATGATCGTCCGGCCGTCGGGTGACCAAACGGGGGAGGCGGAGATATTCGAACTGGACGTGAACCGGCCGGCGACGCCGCGCTCCGCCTCGATCAGCCAGAGATCGGTATTTCCGGCTCCCTCGCGGGCCACAACAAGGCGGCGTCCGTTTGGCGATGGGCGGAATGAACCATACTCGCCGGGCTCACCCACGGCGCCCAGAGATTTTCCGGTGCGATCGAACCAGCTGAATTGGCTCAACGTGTTCGAAGAGCTGAAAAGCAGCAGCCCTCCGGCCGAGGCCGAGGCACTCATCTGGGCCATACTTCCGTTCCTGGCCACCGGTTCGGCGATCGGATGAGGTTCCCCAACGAGCTTGAGTGAGGCTGTGTCGAATTCCTGGGCGACCAGAGATCCGCCCCGCAGGCACAGCAGATAGTCCTTGCCGTCCCCGCCGGGGGCGTAGAGGGCGTTGGTGTCCGTGTCCCATAGCCGCGTCCGTTCCCCGGGCGCGGCGAACGAGGCCGCGAAGATCCCGTTGTTTTCGCGCTTCTCGCTCTCGACAAGAAAGAAGAACCGGCCGCCGGGAAGCGCCTGCGGCCAGCGATGGAAGCTTTCGCCGCGCTGGGCATCGAGCGTCGTGAGCGGCGCAGGTGTGCCGCCCGACGCGGAGACTTGAAACAAGCCTTCGGTCGCCGTCCCATAAAGGATGCGGCCGTCGCTCGTCCACGCCCCGCCTCGGGGCGTGCTCACGTTGCAGATTAAGAACGGTTTCCCGCCCGCAAGCGCAACTTGCAGCAGCTTGCTTCCTCCGCTGAAGAAGGCGACGGTCCTGCTGTCGGGCGACCAGAAGGGATTGGTGGCACTTTCGGTATCGGCGATAAGCCGCGCCGATGCGCCGCCCAGGGGACGAAACCACAAGCCGTTTTTTCCTGCGCCTGATGTGACGTAGGCCGCCGTGCGGCCGTCAGGCGACAGAGCGATGTTCATGGAGTTGAATTGGCCGCCCTCCGGGGGGTTGAATTGAAGAAGGTAGGTCTGCGCTTCAGCGGGAAGCCGGCGGAGGTGTGACACGCCCCAACCTCCGAGCAGGACGCCGCCGACCAGAATGGCCGCGGCTATCCACCAGCGGCGGCCCGGCTTGGCCGCGGCAGAGGCGGGCGGATGTTCGAGCGCCCAGGTGAGCGCCGCCTTGAGGTCGCGGGCGGTCTGAAAACGCTGGTCCGGGTCCTTGGCCAGGGATCGTCGGACGATCCGATCGAGCGGCGGCGCCTCCGCGAGCGGCGCGGGCTCGCGCTCCAGGATCGCGGCGATGACGCTGGCCGCGTTCTCTCCTTCGAAGGCCCGCTTCCCAGTCAGCATCTCGTATAGGACGCAGCCGAAGCTGAACAGGTCGCTTCGCGCGTCCACGTCCTTCCCTTGCAGCTGCTCCGGCGACATGTACTGTAGCGTCCCAACGATCTGCCCTTCACCTGTCAGCGCCTTGGACAATGTAGCTCCGCCCTCGGCAAGCGGGGCGGCCTGGAGCTTTGCCAGACCGAAGTCGAGGAGCTTGATCCCCTGTTTCGTGACGAGGATATTCATCGGCTTGAGATCGCGATGGGTGATCCCCTTCCGGTGGGCCGCATCCAGGGCGTCGAGGATCTGCCCGGCGTATTCGACGGCTTTTTCGACTGGCAACGGGCCTTTCAAGGGCGCGCCCTCGATATATTCCATCACCAAGTAGTTCGGTCCCACATCGTAGAGCGTTCCGATGTTCGGATGATTGAGCGCCGCAACCGCCCGAGCCTCGCGCTCGAAGCGCTCGCTGAAATCGGCTTTGGAAACCTTCAGCGCAACGGTGCGGTCCAACCGCGTATCGCGGGCCTTCCACACCTCGCCCATACCGCCGGCCCCGAGGGAGGCGAGGATTTCATAAGGGCCGAGGCGGGTGCCGTTGGTCAAGATCACGAGAAGACACTGATTCTACTAATCATATCGGAATCATATGCTTTGCGACAGAGGCTGTCAATCGGGCACATCAACAGCCGTTGCGGAGGGCCTCCTTGAATAGGAGGCCTAAACGTAATTACTTGATGACGTCTTTGTACTTCTGGAAGACGCTCTTGAGCTGGGCCTTCGTCACGACGTAGCCGTTGATGTTCATCGAGATCGTGGAGCGGAGCGGATCGTTCGACTTGAAGAGGAGGTAGTCGCGGACGAGCCCGACCCGGTTCGCCAGGGGGAGCGAGATGACGAGCGCGAGCTCCTTGCCCGCCGCGATCTTGACGGGGAACTTGACCGGCTTGCCGTCCGCGGTGAAAGTCGCGTTCTCGAGCTGGGTTTCCATCCTGAGCTCGAGATCGCCCAGGTTCTTGACCGTGACGGACGCCTCGAGCGTGTCGCCTTCGACGAGCAGCCCGGCGTCGAACGAATAGCGGTCGAGGTCGATCCGCGGCTGGGGCGGAACGTCCACGGCGGCGGAGATCTTGAGCTGGGCCCGCGGCGTCGCCGGATCGTCGGAGTCGACGAAGATGTATTTCGTCACCTCGCCGGCGTAACCGAGGGTATTGAAGACGACCTTGATCTTGCCGGATTTCCCGGGCTCGAGCGTCTTGTCCGAGACGAGGGCGGCGGTGCAGCCGCAGGACGTCTCGACGTTTCGGATCGTCAGCCGGGCGTCCCCATCGTTCCGGAAGACGAATTCGTAGGATGCTTCGGTTCCCTGCTTGAGCTTGCCGAAGTTCTTGGTGTCCGTGGGGAAGACGATCTTCGGCTTGGCGGCGAAGGCCGTGGCCGCGGACACCGTCAGGATGAGGGCCAAGAAGCCCGGGACGACAAGGCGGAAACGATTCTTCGCGTGACGACTCATGACGGCCTCCCGCGGAAAAAGTATCACGTTTCTCCCGAAAAGAAAAGAACGGGAAATCATGCTATAATCCGCCGGGAGGAATGAAGGGCGCCGCATGAAAGTCCGCATCCGCATCATTCTCGGGATCCTCGCCTGCCTCGTTCCGTTCGCCGCCGCCGGCCCCGCGGATCAGGTCCGCCTCAGGGTGACGGCCGAGCTGGCCAACATCCGGATCAAACCCTCGATCGGGAGCGTCATCATCCGCCAGATCCCCGAGGGCAGCATCCTCGAATCCCTTCGCAAGGAAGGCGAATGGTATCTGGTCAAGCTCGAAGCCGACGACCGGGGGAATGTGAGCGGTTACGTCCACGAGAGCCTCGTCCTCCCCATGGAAGAGACGGCTCCCCCCGACCGAAAGTCTCGCCTCATCGAACCTGAGATCAAGCGGCCGGCCGAGGCCGCGGGCCGGGAAGAGCCGATCATCTCCCAGGAAATCGCCGCGGAGCCGTCCGGGGGCACGGGCTGGGCCGTCGCCTTGACGGCCGGCGGCCAATACACCGTCGGGGGCGAGCTCAACTCGGCGGCCCAGGCGTTCGCCGATTTCTTCGCCACGCGCTCCGGCGTCGCAGGGGACGCGGACGTCGCGCCCATCCACCTGAGCTTCATCTTCGGCGGAGAGATCTCTTTCGACATGGCTCCGGGCATCTCCCTCGTCATGGGAGCCGACTTCTATAGCGCCACCGCGTCGAGTCAGGTCAATTACCTGCTGCCCCGGACGACCGACGTCTATATGACCAAGCCGCGCTTCCAGGCGATCCCGATCCGCTTGGGCATCGCCCTTTACCCGAACTCGGACGTTCGCCATCAAAGCCGGGGTTTCTTACACCATCGCTCGCTGCGGCTATTCCTACAGCTACAACCAGGACAGCTTCTCCCAAGAGATGGCCGGGGAAGCCGACGGCGCGGGGCTGGGGGCCTGGGGCGGGCTCGCCCTGGAGCTGCCTCTGTCTGAAAACCTCGCTTTCCTCGTCGAGGCGACAGGCCATTTCGCGCGGCTCTCGGGCTTCAAGGGTACGGGCACGTACTCGGACTCGAACGCGACGGCCGCGACCGAAGAAACCGGGAAGCTGTGGGCCTACGATTACATCCAATCCGGCCGAACGATCTCTCCCCTCCTCCTCATCCGGGCCCAGCGCCCGGCCGAAGCCTACGTCGAGAACGCCCGCGAGGCCAAGATCGACTTCTCCGGCGCGAGCCTCAAAGCCGGGATCAAAGTCCGCTTTTAAGCACTCCGGGAGGGGCGCATGAAACGCATCCTGGCCTTGGGCATCATCCTTTTCTCCGCGGCGGCCGTATCGATCGCGTCGTTATTTTTATTTTCGGCAAGTCTGGAGGCCTCCTCGGAACGTCAAGAGGTCAAGCTGAAACTCATCGTGATCGCCGAGAAAGCGCCGGTCTACTTCGATCCGGACACGTCGAGCCCGATCATCGGCAACTACATCAAGGGAATCCGGCTCACGTCCGCCGGTATCGATAAGGGCATGTACCGGGTCATGGTCCGGCTGGAAAGCGAGGATAGATCGACCATCGGATACATCGCGGCCAAAGACGTCAAGGTCCTGGACGATAAGGCCGATGCCGGGACGTCCGACCTTTCGGGCTTCGAGGAAAAGAAATTCAGCTATATCGGCCTCGATATATACGCGGGAGCCGGCCCCGCCTGGTTCGACGGCGGCGACATCACAAACGGCGTGCGCGGCTTGTCCGAGGAGATGGCCGCGACCCTCGCCGGTCTAGGCTATGCCATCGCGGACCGTAACGTCGGAAATTTCCGTTCCGGTCTCTCCGTTTATCCCGACCTCGTCTTTCATCTGAGCCCGAAATTATCCGTCGGCATCGGGGGCGAATATTCTTACGCCAGAAACCTGGACACGCTCGGCTATGCGGAAGGGGGCGCTCTTCGCAACGCTGATGCGACAGCGACCCTCAAGGCGTTCGTCGTCCGCCCCGGGATTCATCTCACGCTTCCGCTCAGTCCATCCCTCGAGGTCCGGCTGACGGGCGGCCCCGTTTTCATTGTCATGAATTTTCGATATGAACGGAACTATTTGACGTCTCTCATCACGGAAAGCTTACGCTTGTCGGCCAAAGATTGGGCCGTCGGAGCCCAGGCGGGCGTCGCCTTCGAGTTCCGTCTCAACGAGCGCCTCGGCTTTTTCCTGGGCGTCCGCGGTCAGGTCGCGCGCGCGGGCTCGCTCGAGGGGGACGAACACCGGCTGATTCTGGACCGGAACGGGATCGACGTTTCCGAGCCGGCAAAAACCGGGACTCTCGGATTCACCCGCCGGAGCGGATTTCCGGTCCTGACCGTCCCGGGGGAAGACGGCGCGTCCGACTTGAAAAACGCGGTCTTCGATTTCACGGGCATCGGTCTCTCGGCGGGATTGAGAATCCGGTTCTGAAGGGGCTCCGGGATTGCCCCACGCCACATTGTGCGGGGCTCCCGGGGAGAGAATTCTCGGGCACGCCGACTTCTCCGGCTCGCGGCGGTCCAGGGCATCGGCCCGATGCCCAAGGGCCATCTGGCCGTTTTCCGGATCACAGGGCCCAAGAAAATGGAGCTCGACGTCTTTGACCCCGAAGGCCGGTATCTCTACGCCGTCATCTGGCCGGAGAATTTCGGGTCGGAGCTGGGTTTCTTCGCCTCCGGTTTCGGCATGATCGAACAGGATGGCGATTATAGGGTCTATCGCGAGTACAGGATCAAGAATCTCCCGGAGATTTTCGGCAAGTAGAACCGGGCTCGGAGTAACAAAACGCCGGTTGTGACCACGTTATTGACGTTTGAAATCAATATGTTATAGGATTTCCCGTTCCATCCTTCCGGACGAGGCGAAGGTCCGCCCTCATTTCGGTATTCTGGGGGCGGACGGCGGCGATCCCGATCGGACGCCGGCCGATATCTTGAATGGAGGATCGACATGGAGATCGAAACGACCAAAGCGGTCAACGAGCCCAAGGCGGAGGAACCGCGGGACGGAGCCCCGGAATCGACGAAATCCGTCGTCGTGTTTGTCGGCAGCGCCCACCCGAAGGGCGCCACCTGGACGGCCGCGACCCGGTTCCTCGACCATCTGCAGTCCATGGGCGGCGTCCGCGGCGAGATCGTCCTTCTCGGCAAGCACCGGATCGGATTGTGCCTCGGCTGCAAGGCGTGCTTCACGCGCGGGGAGGAGAACTGCCCGCTCAAGGACGACCGGGACGCCCTCATCGCCAAGATGGACGCCGCCGACGGCGTCGTCTTCGCCGCGCCGAACTATTCGTTCCAGGTTTCGGCGACCATGAAGGCGTTCCTCGACCGGCTCGGCTTCGTCTTTCACCGTCCCCGTTTCCACGGGAAGGCCTTCACGAGCGTCGTCCCCCAGGGGTTCCACGGCGGCGGCAAAGTGGTCAAATACCTCGATTTCGTCGGATTCGGGCTGGGTTTCAACGTCGTGAAGGGAGCGCACTTCACCGCCCTCTACCCGATCGTCGGGGAAGAAGAGCTCAAGATGAACAAGACCCTCGCCGCCCTCGGCCAGAAGGTTCCACGAGCGGCTCCTCAAACCCGCTTATCCCACTCCGTCGCTCATGCAGCTTTTCATGTTCCGCGGGGGACGGACGAGCGCAAAGCTTTTGGCCGGCCCCGAAAATCGGGACCACGTCTACTACCGCGATCGGGGCTGGTTCGATTCGGACTTCTTCTATCCGACGAAGCTCGGGCCGGCCAAGAAAGCCGTCGGATCGCTCATCGACTGGTATGCCGCCCGCGACGCCAAGAAACGGACCGCCAAGACGGCGTGAGCGACCGGATCCTCTCCTTACTTCGAAACACGCGGCACAATGTCGTGGTCACGTGGATCGATCGCCCGGACCGAGCCGCTTCTTGAGCAGGGCTAGGTGATAGGCGTGAATGCCGCGGAAAAGGGGTAGGACACGGGCGACTTCGAAGCCGGCCGCGGCGGCTTCGCGCTCGAAGACACCCTTCTCGAGCATCTTGATGTTCGTCCGGCTCTTGCCGAAAAAGCGGCGGATCCGCCGTTGGGAACGGTGCAGGCCGCTCTCCTGGTAGAACGAGACGATCGCCCAACCCGAAGACGTCCGGGCGAACTCGGATAATACGGCGGCCCGGGCCTCGGGCGCATGGAGATGGTGGAAAAAGCGGATCGAGACGATCGCCGTCGAACACACCGCCCGAAAACGGTAATCCTCTGGTCGCGTCGGCCACGGCTCCCGACGTCCCCAAGCGCTCGCGCGTCCGGCGGACCATCTCGAGCGAAAGATCGGAGATCACAACCTCGGCGCCCCGGCCGAGGAGCGGGCCGGTGAAGCGGCCGTATCCGCACGGAAGGTCGAGGAGGCGCGGAGCCCGGACCTGCATTCCGCCCAGGGCCGCATCGAGCAGGCCGCCGATCAAACGAGTTTCCCGGGTATGGACGATCCGTTGATCGAGCCCGCGATACCGTTTCTTCTCGTACTCGCGGACGCCGCCGGCGGTGAATTTCGACGCGGCCGGCTTATGAGGCAAAGAAGACATATTTCGGGCTCCCTTCGATGATAAGGCGCGGGGAAGCGGCGGCGGCGCGCGCGCCGTCCCGGCCGACGACCTCGGCGACGGGCTCGCCCAGATCCCGCTCGACGGGGAGCCCCGATGTCCAGCAGGCGGCGAAGCGTCGTCCGTCCTTCCGGAATCGAAAGATATGGACGCCGTCTTCGATCGCTCCCCCCGTGAATTCCGCTCCGGCGGCCATGTCGATGAGCGTCCGGAGGGCTTGAAACGACGGCCGCGCCCGCCCGGGCGTCTCGCGGCTGTCCACAAGCCCATAGCCCGGCGCGGCAAGCTGCCACCAGTACACCCGTTCGATCAACCCGCCGGCGAGGGCGAGGAGATAATACCGGACGAGGAAATCGGCCTGTTCGTCTTCGGTCACGTTGGGCTTTCCGGAGGCCGGCGAGTATCGGCCCATCCCCCGGAGCGGCCAGTTGACCTCGGTGATCCAGACATCCTTCGGCCGGCCCGCCGCCCGATCCGCCACGGCCTTGAGCAGGGCGATCTTCTTCGGCGTCGTCCAGCCGGCTTGGGCGTTCTCGGGCGCGCCGACCCGGTCCACATAGAGCAGCGAGCTGACCTTGTCGAAAGGCAGACGCTTGAGCGTCGGCGGATAGAGATGGAACTCGAAATCGATGACGGCCGGACCGACAAGAACCGCTTTGTATGCCGGCGCGATCTCGAAGGCCGGACGGGCCAGGCCGAGATACTCGGTGAAATCCCAGACGCCCCATTTCGTCCGGTTCCAGGCGTGGCCGATCTCGAAGGCCGTCGGTCCGTCCGAAAGCCGGGCGAAGACCTCCTCGAGGAACGCGCGCCAGGCCTCCGGTTCAAAGACGTCCTGGCGGCGCTGGAGGACGGCGACCGCGACGTCGAAGCCTTCGCCGCGCAGACGCCGGACGAACCGCTCGAGATCGGCGAGCTTGTCCCGCTCCCAGGACGCGGCGCGAACGAGCGTTCGCACGACACCCGTCCCTTTCAGCAAAGCGATGACCTCGGCTTCCCGGGAGGGGCCGGGCTGCGAGACGGAGACGCCGAACATCCCGCGGTCGATCGAGACGGGCGTGCGAAACATCCGCTTCATGCGGCGGCGGAAAGCGGGAAGCGCGGGCAGTCCGCGGATGAGGTTCGCCCCGATGAGGGAAAAATATGTCCTCCAATGCCGGAAATGATGCCGCGTTCTCTCCGAGCGAGGGGCCACGTTGTGGGGCTGGTCGGCGAATGCGTTCCACTCGAACTTGAACTCCGGCGGCGTCACTGGATCCTCAGGGCGCGGGCGGCCTTTTTCAGGCGGAGGGCTTTCTTCACCCGCAGCCAGGTCGCGAACGTGAGCTTGGCTTCCTTATAGAAGTGGACGAAGACGGGACTGAGCTTCTCGCCGCGGGCTTCGGCGTATTTCTCGAGAAAGAACGTCCGGTCGGCCGGCGGGATGCCCAGCCGGACGAGGTTCCTCGCCCGGACGGAAGCGCCGAGGCGGCGTCGGGAGCGGACGCGGTTGGTGTCGAGGTAGATGAACTTGAATCCGCCGCCCTTCTCCCGGACGAGGACGTTCCCGTCGGAGAGGTCGCGATGGAGCAGGCCCGCCCGATGCAAGGCCGCGACCGAGGCGGCCAGGGCGGAGAGAAGCGGCCGCAATCCGCCCGGCGCGGGATTTTGGAAGAGCGCCCGGATCTCGGAAAGCGTGGGAATCCGGCGGGCGACGAAATAGCTTTCCGCGACCGTCCCGCCGGCCCGGCGCTCGAGATAAGCCAGCGGACCCGGCGTTTCGATCCCGGCGGCCTCGAGCGCCTTCGCCCCGCGCCAGGCCTTGACCGCTTTCGACGGCGAAAACAGCGTCTTGAGCCGTTGGAGCCCGGCCGACCGGAAGCTCTTCACGACGCAGGAAACCGACGGGGACAGGCCCAGCGGCAGAGAGAGGGCGACAACGAGGTTACGGCCGCGCTGCAGGACCTCGTGCCGCGGGTCGCGGATGATATCGGGGAGACGCAGGACGGCAGCCTCGAATTCGGCGGAGTGCGATAGGTCGTCGATCTCGCCGCGGAAACGAGGGCTTACGAACCGCGCCATTTTCACGCCTTCCCCATGCAGAACCGGTAGGCCGCGATCTCGACGAGCCTCTTTCCGATCGCCGCGGCGGAGAACCGCTCCCGCACCAGGGCGAGCCCGGCGCGGGCGATGCGCTCGCGCAGCCCGGAATCGCGCTTCATCTCGAGCACGGCTTCGGCCAGCGCCTCGGCCGCCGGCTCGCCGCACATCCGGATCTCGACGCCGTCGCGGAAGAATTCCTCGACGGCGGGCGTCCGGGCCGTGATCACAGGTTTCCCCATGCCCATGGATTGGTAGATCTTGTTCGGAACGACCCGGCGCGCTTTCTCCGTCCGGCCGAAGATCCCGAGAAGGATGTCGGCCGCGGCGATCCGGGCACAGAGCTCGGCCTGAGGGAGGCGTTCGATGAACGCGACGTTCGGGAGCCCGGCCGCGGCCGCTTGGACGCTTGCGAGCGTCCGGCCGCCGCCGACGAGGGTGAAGCGGACGCTCGGATCCGCCGCGGCGACGATCCGGGCGGCCGCCGGGATCACCTCCGCTCCGTGGAGCGGAACGAACGAACCGAAAAAGAGGACATCGAATGCCTCATGAGATCGATCCGCGGGCGGAGCCGTCCCCTCGTCGAACGGCCGGTACGCCTCGTCGTCATAGCCGATCGGAAGGACCTCGACCTTCGCCGGATCGAGGCCGTATTCGCCGCAGTAATATTCCTTATGGGCCGTCGTGTCGGCGAGGACGAGGTCGGCCCGGCGGAAGGCCTTTCGGTCGATGCGAAGGTTCCAGCGCGCAGCGGGAGAATCGGCCGGCTTCCAGCCCCAGTCGACGATCTTGGTCTCGAAGCGGGTCACGAGAGGGTCGAAGATGACCGGCTTTCGCCAAAGGCGGGCCAGCGCCGCGGCCGGCGGCATGTCCTTCTGGCAGAACTCGGGAACGAAGAGGATGTCCGTGCCCGGCCGGAAGCGGGCGGCCAGAGCGGCATAGCGGGCCCAGAACTTGAGGTGCGGCGAGACGCGGCATTCGCGGACCAAGGCGCCGTTCTTGAGGAGGCCTTTGCGGATCACGGCATTCCGCGGGTAGTCCGGGTCGTAGCCGCCGAAAAACGTGAACCTCATCTCCGCCCAATTATAATTGAATTCGGTACCTGAATACTCAATCACTAAATTATCGGGAGGGGTCGAATGATGGGGGTCTGACCTTGGGGAGCCCAGGTCCGGCGCACTAAGGGCGCCAGGAGGAACCCACTCTCGTCGAGGAAGATCAGCGATGCGCCACGCCGCGAGGCGTTTTTTTTACCTTGGGCCAAGTCGTCTTGACCCAACGTTGAATGGCCTCCTCGTCGCGCTCGATGGCCCGCCGTTCGGGCTTTTGCGGGCTCCAGCCCAGAGACCTCAGCAGGCGCCCGAGGTGGTCGACGTGATAATGGACTCCGAAGTTGCGGGATATGACTTGAGCGACCCGGGGGCAGGTCCACAGGTCCGTAGCATATCCCGCGGCTCGCCCCCCGCGAAGAAGAAGAGTCTCCAGGGCCGCGCGAGCGGCCCGGTCGAGCTTCCACGGCCGGCCCGGCGTTGGCCGGGCACGCAGGGCTTCGGGACCGCCCGCCAGAAACTGGGCTTTCCAGAGACGGACACTCCGCCGGTTGACGCCCACCTTTCGGGCGATCTCGACGGGTTGGAATCCTTCCTGGAAAAGAGAGATGGCCTTCAACCGTCTTTGCTCGAGGAGCTTCGGGTCGCCGGATGGTCTCATGTGGCCCTCCGACTTCTATTATAGGGGATTATTTATACAGGTGTCAATAAGTGATTGAGTATTCAGGCACCGAATTCAAATTCGTTATGGATTGACGGGGGCCGGGCGGGCCCATATAATCCAACTCAAAGGAGGAGGCTATGACAGGGAAACCTCCGTTGAACAAGCGCGCCGGAAAAACCGGGACGATCCTCGCCCTCCTGGCTCTCTTCCCCTTCTCTCCGGCGGGGCTTTCCGCTCAAGGGACGCCGCGCGCCGAGATGAACATCCAGCTCGCCTCCCGGGTCGTCCAGCCCGGCGAAGCTCTGCGGGGCCGCGTCGGCGTCGAGATCGCCGACTTCAGCCGGCCGGAGTCCATGAAGGTCTTGGGCATCGTCTCCGACACGGCCGGGGGTATCTTCTATAGCGGGCCGACATCGGTCCAGCCGGCCGATGCTTCGTACGGGTTCACGGGCAAGAACGGAACCCATCTTTTCTCCCTCGGCCGCGACCTTCCTCTCGTGGCCCCGAACGATCCCGGCGAATATTACGTCTATCTGACATTGACCGGACCGCCCATCGCCAACGTCGAGGAATGGGTCCGGATCACGGTCGTGAGCACGCCCCGGCGCATCGGCGTCGATGACAGCGAATTCTCCCCTTATCCTCCGACCCAGAAACAGCCCTCGACGCTCAACCTCCGTTTTACGGTCGAGGGCATTCCCAAAGGAGCGCCGGGGCCGGGCGAGGTGACCGTCGACGTCAAGCTCGAACGGATCGGGGCGCCGGACGAGGCAGGCCGAATCCCCTTTCGCATCGGGTACAAGCGTTTCAACGACCTGACCAACCGGGACGGCCGGGCCTCGGGCCAGTGCCGGGTCCGGCTGACGCCTCTGATGGCCACGCGCTACCGGTTGATTTACACCGTATCCTGCCCGGGATACGAATCCGCCCAGGGGATGATCCTTTACACGGTCCGCGATCCGAACCGGGGCCCGGCCCCCGCCCTCAACCCCGCCGAAATCGAATGGGTCCGGTCCGGACCACCCGAGATCATCCGGAAGGAATGGCCCCAAAACATCCCCGATATCAAGCTCTACGGCACCGCAACGTCGCTCGACCTGTTCAATCTCCGCGCCAATCCGAGCCAGTTCAGCCGCATCGAATGGGATGAGCCGCCGGCGCTCATCAAGACCGGGCAGCGGGTTCCATTGTCCATCCGGAAAGGCTCCCACGGCGGCAAGGGACTCGGCGCCAAGTGGACGTTCGTCTGCCCGAGCAACGGCCATCAAGGGAGTGAATTCCTGGCCACTTTCGATCCGAAGAGCGACGTCACATACAGCGCCGTGGTCCATCCCGTCCTCTCGGGCGGTTCGCCGAGCGAACCCGTCCGTTTCTTCCTGATGGACGCAGGGCCCTGGGACGACGCCACGCACCTTTACGTCTATTGGAGATACCTCCCCCGAAAAATCGGAAGCGCCGGCCCGCTCCCGCCCGACGAATTGCCCGACCTTCCCTCGACCGCGGGAACGAGCCCGCAGGGGGCCCCAGCGGGGGGCTCCGGCCCCGTCAGCGGATCCGGGCCCGCCCCTCCTCCCCCCGCGCCCGGCGCCGGCGCAACCGGAGGCGGCGGAACCGGCCTCGGCGGCTGGACCTCTCCGCCGGCAAAAACGCCCGGCCGGGGAGCGCAGCCGCCGGCCGCGGCCGGCGGGCCGTTCACCGGGACGTGGACCTCGCTCAATAATGATCGCGGCGACGTCATCCTCCAACAGGTCGGGGATAAGATCACCGGCTCCTATGGCAAAGGTTGGGGGACTTTAACCGGAACCGTGACAGGCCGGGTGGCCTTGATCGAGTGGAGAGACCGGAACGGCCAGATCTGGGGCGGAGCGAAATTCACCCTGTCCGACGACGGCATGACGTTCAAGGGCTCGTACAACGACTTCAAGCCGGCGGACGTGGCCATGTACCCCTGGGACGCCAAGCGGGTGGTCAAATAGTCGCGGTTGTCTGGCGCCGGGATTTGTATTATTCTGGAGGCTGACGGAACGATAGAGAGGAGTGCCTCCATGGCCCTGGATCCCAAGCTTCTCGCCATCCTGGCCTGCCCGAAGTGCAAGGCGGACGTCAAGCTGACGGCGGACGATAAGGCCCTCAAGTGCGTCTCCTGCCACCGGGTGTACCGGATCGAGGACGACATCCCGGTCATGCTGATCGACGAGGCCGTGATTGAGCCCGACCGTCCGACCAAGGGCTGACCGCCCGCCCCGCAAGATCCTCCTCATCCGCCTCCGGCGCCTGGGCGACGTCATCCTGACCACGCCCGCCGTCACGCTTCTCAAGAAAGCCTTCCCCGCGGCTTCGCTGACCTATCTCGTCGAAGAGCCGTTCCGCCGGCTCGTTGAGGGAAATCCCCATCTCGACCGCGTCCTGGCGGTCCCTCCCAAGCAGAAAACGTCCGAGCTGCTCGCCCTCGTTCGCGCGATCCGCCGGGAGCGGTATGACGCCCTCCTCGATTTCCACGGCGGCCCCCGCGCTTCCTGGATCACCCTCCTCGGCGGGGCGAAGCTCAAAGTCGGCTACGCCATCAAGGGCAAGGGATTCCTTTATGATATCCGCGTTCCCCGAAGCGGAGAGCACGGACCGGTTCACAGCGTCGAGAACCACGCCAACCTCGTCCGAACCCTCATCGCGGAACTCGCAGGCCCCTCGGAACACTCGTCCGCGGAAATTAGCCGCGGCCCGAGTGCGGCGGCAATGATCCCCGGACAAAGCCCCGGGGCCCCAACCGCCGTTCCGCCGCTCCTCTTACCCGAGCCGACGGACGCGGAGAAGGCGCGCGTCGGAGTCCTTCTGGCCGAAGCGTTCGACCCGGCCGACGCCCCCGCCCTGGTCGTCCTTCACGTCGGCGCGGGCAACCGCTTCCGCGATTGGGGCGCGGAAAACCTCGCCGCCCTCGCCGGCCGTCTCGTCCGCGACGCCCGCGCCCGCGTTGCCCTCGTCGGGGCCGAGGGCGACCGCGCCGTCGAGGAGCGCATTCTCGCTTCTCTCGGCATGCCCAATCCTGCCGCGGCCCACACTCGTCCGAGGATTGTAGGCCACGGCCGAGTGCGGCGGAACATGATCCCCGGCCAAAGCCCCGGGGCCCCTGCCGCCGTCTTCCCTTTCGCCGGTAAGTTGAACCTGATGGAGACGCGCGAGCTCATCCGCCGGGCCGCCCTCTTCGTCGGCCCCGACAGCGGCCCGATGCATCTCGCCGCTTCGACGCCGACGCCCATCGTCGCCTGGTTCGGCCCGACCCTTCCCGCCCATTTCGCTCCCTGGCGTCCGGGCGTTGAGGGCCGGACCGTCATCCTCGAGAAAGGCCTCTCCTGCCGCCCCTGCGAACAGAGGGCCTGCGCCTCGGACGATTTCCGCTGCCTCCAGGACATTTCGCCGGAGGAGGTTTTTGCCTCCTGCCTCCCCTTTCTGCTGTGATATAATACCCGCCTGAAAGCGATGCGAATCAAGGAGTTGACGGCCGGGAAAAACCCTTGGGAGATCGTCTTTTTGGCCGTCCTGACCCTGGCCGTCCTCTTCTCCCAGATCTCGGTTTCAATCGTCCAGAGCTTTCTTGCTCTGACCCTGGCCGCGTGGATCATTCTGCTCGTCCGCAAGGAGAGGCGCTTAGCCGTCCCGGCCTTCTTCTGGCCCCTTCTCGTCTACGCGGCCCTCTCCCTCCTCGCCTCGGCTTTTTCGGTGAACCCTGGGATGAGCTTCCGCGACGACCGCGAGCTGCTCCTTTTCGTCATCGTCCCGATCGTCTTCACCGCCTTCAAGAAAGCCGAGGAGGCCGACCTCATCGCCGCCGCGATCCTGGCCTCGGGTTTCATCAACGTCCTGTATTCGATCGGCTACGGGTTCATCAAAGCCGTCCCCGGCGAGCGCGTCGAAGGCTTCATGAGCCATTACATGACCCAGGCCGGGCTCCTCGTCCTGTTCGGGTCCGTCGCCCTCGGGTACATCTTCTTCGGCCGTGGGCGCAATCCCCTTCTCTGGGCCGGCTCCCTCGTGCTCGCCTTCTACGCCCTCATCCTGACCCTGACCCGGAGCGGCTGGATCGGCCTCGGCGTCGCGCTCGTCGTCATCGTTCTTCTCTGGAAGCCGAAGACGATCGTCCTCCTGCCCGTCCTGGCCGCCCTTCTCTTCTTCGTCGTCCCGCGGCCGATCCGGGACCGGGCCTTGAGCGCTTTCGACTTCAAAGACCCTCTGAACCGGACCCGGATCGAATACGCCCGGGCCGGGGCGAAGATCATCGCCGATTTCCCGCTCCTTGGGACCGGGCCGAACACGGTCAGCATGGTTTTCCAAAACCCGAAATACGGCCTGAGCGAGACGGCCAAGCGGAACGTCCATCTCCACAGCAACGTCATGCAGATCGCCGCCGAGCGCGGGATCGTCACCCTCCTCGCCTGGCTCGCCTTCGTCGCGGCCGCCTTCGTCTCCCTCCTCAAGCTGGCCCGGCCGCGGGGAAGCCCCGTCCGCCCCCTCGCCGCTGGAGCCCTGGCCGCCTTGGCCGCCTTCTTCGCCGCCGGGTTCTTCGAGTACAACTTCGGGGATTCCGAGGTCACAACGCTCCTCCTCGTCGTCCTGACCCTCCCGTTCGCCGCCTCCCGTCTCCGATGAAGAAGATCGTCCTCCGTTTCCTGACCGCGGTCCTGGCCCTCTATGCCGGCTGGACGGTCTGGCAGGCCGTTTCGTTCAAGCGATACGTCAGCCCGGCCCCTCGTCAGGAAGCGGGCGAGGCCTTCGAGGCCGAAGGAGCCTACCACGCCCACACCCGGTTCTCGGACGGGCGGAAGGACGTCGCCCACGTCGCCGAAGCGGCCGCCGCGGAGGGTCTCGATTTCATCATCCTGACCGACCACGGCAATCCCAATTCCGCCTCCCTCGACGCCCAGGGGCTCTATTCCGGCGTCCAGGTCCTGGCCGGCTCGGAGCTCTCCACGAACCGGGGGCATCTCGTCGCCATGGGATTCAAACAGCCCGGGCCGGCGACGAGCTTTTCCCATGAAGCCGAGGCCGCCGCGGCCGAGGTCGCGGCCCTGGGCGGCTTCACCGTGATCGCCCATCCCTATTCGAAGACGCGCTGGTCGTGGGGCGCGGCCTCGATCTACGACGGGATCGAGATCCTCAACGGAGACAGCCTGTTCAAGGACGATCCCGCCCGGGCTCTTTTCCTCGCCCCGATGTTCCTCATGCGGCCGACGGCCGCTCTCCTGCGCCTCGTCCGGCCGCCCGAAGACGGCATCCGGAAGTGGGACGAGCTCCTCCGCCGGCGGCCGACCCTGGGATTGTTCGCCGCGGACGCCCACCTCTTCTACCGGGCCATCTTCTCCGTTTTCCATCTCCATGTCTGGCTCGACCATCCGCTCGCCCCGACGAACCTGGGGGCGCGGTTCGAGATCTTCTCCGCCCTCGAGGCGGGGCGGTTCTTCTCGGCCGTGGACGGGGCGGCCGCGGCCCGCGGCTTCCGGGCGGAGCGGAATGGCGCGACGCTCCGCGTCCGGACGCCGTTCGATTTCGCCCACGAGACCGTCTTCATCCGCGACGGCCGGGTCGTCCGGCGGACCGGCGGCCCCTCCGCCGAGCTCGCCCTCGACGCCCCGGGATCCTACCGGGTCGAGGTTTATCTCAAGGGACGGACGCCACTCCGCGCCGGCGTCCCGTGGATCATCTCGAACGCGTTTTCGGTCAAGTGATCATCGTGAGCGAGGAAAGAGAATGACGAGACCCGCGAATACACCCACCCTCGACCCCGCCCGCGCCCGCCGGCTCATCCGTAAGTTCCGGGGCAAGCGCGTCGTCGTCCTCGGCGACATCATGCTCGACCATTACATCTGGGGCGACGTGTCGCGCATCTCGCCGGAGGCGCCGGTCCCGGTCGTCGAGGTCCGCCACAGCACGTCGAACCTGGGCGGGGCGGGCAACGTCGCCCAGAACCTCGAGAGCCTCGGCCTCGTCCCGCTTCTCGTCGGGGTCGTCGGGGACGACCCGGAGGGCGCCTGGATCAAGGGCCATCTCCGCGAAGCGCGCGGCGTTGTCGTCGAGTCCGACCGCCCGACGACGGTCAAGACCCGGATCATCGCCCATCAGCAGCAGATCGTCCGCGTCGACCAGGAGAAGAAGATGCCCGTCGCGGCCGCCTCGATGGCCAAGCTCGCCCGCTTCCTGGACAAGGAAAAGCCGGCCGGCATCATCGTCTCGGATTACAACAAGGGGATCGTCACCCCGGCGCTGATGGAGCGCGTCCTTCGCTTAGCCGCCTCGAGGAGGATCCCGGTCTATGTCGATCCCAAAGTCGAGAACTTCGGGCTCTACTCCCCCGTCATCTTCATCTCGCCCAACCATCACGAAGCCGCCCGGATTGTCGGCCATCCCTGTCACACGAATGCCGAGGTCGAGCGGGCCGGCCGGGAGATCCTGGACCGGATCGACAGCCGCTACCTCATCATCAAGCGCGGGGAACAGGGGATGTCGATCTTCGCCAAGGGCGCCCCGCCGGTCCATATCCCGACGACGGCGCGCGAGGTCTTCGACGTGACCGGCGCCGGCGACACGGTCATCGCCGCGGCGGCCGCCGCGCTCCTGGCCGGGGCGACGATCGTCGAAGCGGCCCTTCTAGCCAACGCCGCCGCCGGAGTCGTGGTTGGGAAGATCGGAACGGCCGTCTGCTCGCCCGAGGAATTGCTGGAGTCGGTCGCCCGAAGTTGATCTAGGAAGAGAACGGGGCTCCCGGGGGCTCCCACGGCTCACGAAGAATGTTCGCCTTAGGGAGCCCCCTCGCGCCCCTAACTTCGGCAGCCTATGCCCAATGATTGGGCGACTCGGAAAAACCGCCCGAAGCGCCCTCTAATTTTCTTATTCATATTCTCCCCCCTGCCCCCGAACTAACATCGGGGGAATCGTCGGCGCTTCGGGAAAGGAACGGAGGGATCGCTCAACGGCGAACATCAGGAGGGGGGGCCCCGCCTAATTCGGGGGGGAACCAGAAGGGTTCCAACGTGAGCCGTGAGCGATCCCGGAGCTATTTGCGGAAATCGCGGAGGGTTTCGAGGTACAAGTCGGGCTGACCGATATCGAACCGCGCCCCGTCGATCATCCGTCCCAGGAACCCGTCCGTCCGGCGCATCCGGTCGAGGGCGCTGGTGAGCTGGAACTCGCCCCTCTCCCGGACGTTGTTCTCGATGTGCTCGGCCAGGATGTCGAAGATCCCGGGCTTGATGACGTACTGGCCGAAAACGGTGAGATATTCGCCCTCCGGAAGACCCGCCACGCGCAGGTTCGAGCGGGCATAGTCCACGGTCGGCTTCTCGACGAACTCGGTGATGTTCAGGACGCGCCCTTCCTCGAGCCAGACGCCGGCGACGGTTCCGAAGAGGGCGAGGTCCGCCTCCCGGGTCCGGCGCAACCCGAGGATGTTCGTCCCATGGCGGCGGAAGGCCTCGAGAAGCTGGGCGGCGCAGGACTGGGGCCCGGTCGAGCGGTAAATGTGGTCTCCGAGCATGAGCAGGAACGGCTCGCTGCCGACGGCCTCGCGGGCGGCGTAGACGGCGTGGCCGAATCCCTCCTGGTTCCGCTGGACGGCGAACCGGACGCGCCGGCCCATGTCCAGGATGCGCTGGGCGTAGTCCTGAAAATGCTTCGGCAGCTTGTTGTAGTTCTCGATCGTGATCTGCTCGTTGAAGAGGGCCCGGAAATCGTGGAGGTCCGGCTCCTGGACGATGATCACGACCTCCTCGATCCCGGCCTCGAGGGCCTCCTCGACGATGAGGAGGATGGCCGGCTTGGCGATCCCGTCCCGGTCCACGACCGGGAAAAGCTCTTTCTTGGTCGCCTTGGTCGCCGGGAAGAGGCGCGTCCCGAAGCCCGCCGCCGGGATGACGGCCTTGCGGATCCGCGGCCCGGTGTCGAGGTTGAGCTTGTAGCAGGGCAGGCCGAGGTCGGTCTGGATGATCCGGATGACGTCGTCCTGGTCCTGAGGGCTCCGGGCCAGGAACTGGGCCGTCCCGTCCCCCTGGGAACCGACGCCCTTTCCCCCCCAGATGTGGGAACGGAGGGGGGCGTAACGGAGGAGGCGATGGAGGACGGGCGCGGCCAATTCCTCGGGGCACACGGGCGCGGCGAGGCGGTCGAACTCGACCTGGGCCTCGAACATCAGGGAGCCGAGGGCTTCCGCGTCGCCCTTCTCGAGCGATTCGATCGCCTTGTGGACGATCCTCTTGTTGATCGGGCCGAGGAGCTCGTGGACCCCCTGCTCGAGCTCGTTCTCGGCGACGGGATAGCAGCGGTTGAGGCGGTTGAGGATCTCGATCGTGTCCTTGCGGGCGACGAGGTCGATGATGACGAAGTGCATGTCCCGGCCGGCCTGGAGCTCGCTGGTGTCGAGGCGGTCGCCGTCGAAGATCATGTGGACCGGGCGGACGCCGAAGGCGCAGCCCTGGTCCATCCGGCCGCAGCGCGACGGGGTGGTGATCTCGCCCTGGTACGCCAGCTCCATCTCGCCCCGGACCGTCATCTTGAGGTCGTAGACGCGGTTGAAGGCCCGGACGGCAAGGACGGAGACGGCGGCGCTCGAGGACAGGCCCTTCTTGATCGGCAGGTCGGTCCTGTAATTATCGATGACCAGGCCGCGAACATGGTAGTTCGTCAGGACCTGGTAAGCGACGCCGCAGATATAGCTCCAGAACCCGCCTTTCTGGGCTTCCCTGAGCAGGGCCCCGGGCTCCATGGCGATCTCGACCGGCCCGAGCTTCTCCCCTTCCGGCGTCACGGAGGTCAGGACGAGGGCGTTCGGGTGCGGCTCGACCTCGGCGTAGAGGCCCTGGTTCGTGCCGCAGATCAGGGTGTGGCCTTTCTCGATCTCGGCGTTCATCCGGCGGTAGCCGCCGGCCCAGTCCGAGTGCTCGCCGAAGAGGCAGATGCGGCCCGGGACGAAGAGCTTCATGGGCGTCGCTCCTTTCGCGGACGTTCGGGGGTCACTTCACGTATCCGAGGGAGTCGAACTTGACCTTCTTGAAGCGCTCGCCGTAGAGGCGGGCGATCTTTTCCAGCCGGTCGAGCTCCGCGTCGAGCTCGCCGCCGACGGCCGTCCGGAGGGCGGGATCCGGGAGGTCCCGGAGCTCGCCCGGGTCGGTCCGGAGATCATAGATCTCCTCGCGGCCGGTATCAGAGCGGATCATCTTCACTCCGTCCGCGGCGCAGGAGAGGATGGCGGTCTGCCTAAAGCCGTAGCGGGCGGGCCAGGGCCTGGCGAACGCGGGCGTCGGGCGGTTCTGCGAAATGACGGGGTGCGCGGCGGCGGCGAAGGGGCGGCCCTGGATGTTGTCCGGAAGGGGCCGCCCGGCCCGGGAGAGGATCTCGGCGAACACGTCGACGTGGGAAACGAGGCGGTCCGAGCGCGTCCCGGCGCCCCCGCCGCCGGGATACTTGACGAGGAGAGGGACATGGATCGTCGGCTCGTAGAGCCAGATGACGTGGCCGAAATCGCCGTGTTCTCCCAGGAGCTCCCCATGGTCCGCGGTCACCGCGACAAGAGTGTTGTCGTAAAAGCCGTCGGCCTTCAATCGGTCGAGAAGCCGGCCGATCTCCGCGTCCATGGCGCCGAGCTCGGCGTCATACCAGCGGCGAAGGGCCGTCCGCGATCCCTCATCGAGGATGGGGATCCCGGTTTGCGGATTTCGCCTCCACAGCGGCGGAGGCTCCGAAACGCCGAACTTCCGCTTGATCTCCCGCGGCAGCGCATTGAACCCGTGCGGCTCGGTGTAGTTCACGAACAGGAAGAACGGATCCCGCCCCCGGCCGTCGATCCAGCGGAGGATTTTCCTGTTGAGGGCGCCCGCGGAGATGTATTCGTCGATCGGGAGATGCCGGGCCAGCCAATCCGCCGCCCGGGGCGCGCGGACGAGCTTATGGGCCAGGAGGGCGGCGGTCAGGTTCGCGTCCCGCGGCGTTCCGCTCCAGAGCCTTTCGAATCCCTGGTCGAAGCCGAAGCGGCGGTTAAGGTTATAGCTGTTCGAAGGAAAGGAGGCGGTCCGGTACCCCGCGCCGCGGAGGATCGCGGCCGCGGTCTTGAATTCGGGCGAAAGAGGCGCGATATCCCCTCGTTCGGCGTCCTGAAAATTCGTCCGGGTGACCGAGCTCAGGAATCCGGTCAGGAGGCAGGCGTGCGAAGGGATGGTCCAGTTCGCGTTGGCATAGGCCCGGTCGAAAACGACGGAGTCCCGGGCCAGCTCGGCAAGGCGGGGCGTCGTCGAAACCGACGCGTCGTAGACGGAGAGCTCCGCCCTGCGGGCGGTGTCCATCACGATGAGGACGACATTCGGCGGCCCCGGCGGATTCCCCGTCTCGGGCCCCGGGCCCGGGGAAAGGCCGGCGGCGCCGACCAGGATGAGAGCGAGAGCGAGCGCGCCCGGCAGGGCGAGCGCGCCGGCCCGGGCCGCTCGAAAAGGCCGGCCGCGCCGGGCGGCCCGGGCTCCGATCCCGATCAGGACGAGAGGCCAGACGAGCCCGGCCAGCAACAGGACAAGGACCTGAAGACCGATCCGGTCCGCGGGAAGGTCGGGAAGGATCATAAAGGAAACGATGTTGCTCGTCAGAGCGA
This sequence comes from Candidatus Aminicenantota bacterium, assembly GCA_963848835.1. Lineage (GTDB taxonomy): Bacteria > Acidobacteriota > Aminicenantia > Aminicenantales > UBA4085 > CAWKFB01. Next base: position 73,840 of record CAWKFB010000013.1, read on the forward strand.
AGATCGCCGCCGGGACGAACCCGGCAAACCGGGATCCGCGGTCCGGCCGGACGCGATGGGCGATCAGGGCGGCGAGCCCGAAGAGCGGAACGGCCGCCCCCAGCGAGACGAGATTCGAAACGGAGTTGATCCGGCCGGGCAGGATCTTGATCAGGACGACGATGCCGAAGAGCGCGGCCGGCAGGACGATCGAGACGGCGCGGCCCGGCCGGGAGCGCAGGAACACGGCGGATCCGAACGCGACGGCTCCCCAGAGGCCGAGCGACAGGGCGAAATAGAGCAAAGTTTTATCCGAATAAACAAGAGCGAACGCGGATTCGACGGCAAAGAACAGGAGAGCGGGGAGGATGAGGGATGCGGTTTTTTTCATCAGCGGGGGGATTTCCGACTCATGATAAGCGACCCCGCCTCGAAAATCAACGGCGGCGACGAGGGGCCCCGAGGTTGCCAACAGGGGCCCGGGACCCTATAATTCGCGGGGGACATGAAAGGACCCATAAGAAAGCGCGTTCTCGGCCCGGGGACGATCCTGTTCGCCGGCGACCTCGTCGTCCTCCTCCTGGCCCTGGATTTCGCCTACGGCATCCGGGCCCGCCTCGCCGGGCTCGCCCCGAACCCCCTCGAGTTCGTGACCTCGCGGCCGGGGATCACCGTCTTCATCCTGGCCGTCTATCTCTTCTCCTTTTACGTCTTCGACCTCTATGACCCCCGGTCCTGGCCGACGGCCGCGGCCCTCGTCCGCCATTACTTCGGGGCCGTCCTCCTCTCCTCGTTCCTCATCCTGTCCTATTTCTGGTTCGCCCCCTTCCGTTTCGGACGCGGCCTGTTCGTCCTCAACCTCGCCGTGCTCACCGTCGGCTTCCTGTTCTGGCGGACCGTCCTCTTCAAGGTCGTCCACAGGCGGGTGCTCGTCCGCAAAGCCGTCCTGTTCGGCCGGGATGAAGAGCGGGCCGACCTGGCCCGCTTCGCCGTCGCCCGGAACGGGCTCGAGCTCGCCGGGTTCGTCCCGTTCGGCCCCGAAGAGAGGACGCTTCTCGACGCGGACCGCTTCACCGAGCTCGGCCGGGCCCTGGATGCGGCCGCGGCGGGCGTCCTGGCGGTCTCCCCGGAGCTTCTCTCGCGTCCGGACACGAACCGGCTCATCCTCTGGGCCCGAAGCCGCGGGACCGAGATCATCGACTTCCCGTCGCTCTTCGAGGAGATCTCGGACCGGGTGGCCATCGAACACGTCTCGGAGCGCTGGGTCCTCCAGAGCCGCGGCTTCCAGGGGCTCCAGAGGGAATCGATCCGGCGGCTGAAGCGGATCTTCGACGTCCTGGTCTCGGCGATCGTCCTGGTCGTCACCCTGCCGCTGTCCCTTCTCCTCGCCGTCGCCATCAAGGCGACGTCGCGCGGGCCGGTCCTTTTCTTCCAAGAGCGCGTCGGAGAGGGGGGGACCTCCTACAAGATCATCAAGTTCCGGACGATGATCGTCGAAGCCGAAGCCGACGGGCCGCAATGGGCGGAAGAGAACGATCTGCGGGTCACCCGGATCGGCCGGGTCCTCCGCCGCGCCCGGCTCGACGAGCTGCCCCAGTTCCTCAATTCCCTGGGCGGATCGATGAGCGTCGTCGGCCCCCGGCCCGAGCGGGAATTCTTCGTCCGCAAGCTCCAAGCCGAGATCCCGCTCTACGACCTCCGTTTCACGACCAAGCCCGGCATCACCGGCTGGGCCCAGATCCACTATCGCTACGGGGCGAGCGTCGAGGACTCCCGGGAAAAGCTCAAGCTCGACCTCTATTACGTCAGGAACTTCAGCCTCGGACTCGACCTGAAGATCCTCCTCAGGACAGTCAGGGTCATGCTCTTCGGGTTGGGTCGATGAGCCCGGCGTCCCCGGGGGCCGAGTACCTTCCGCGGACGCGGGCGAAGCGCATCGCCCGCGGGATCATGACCTCGGCCGCCTACCGGGTCTGGCGCCGCAGGCTGAGGGCGAAGGCGGGATTCGGCCCGCGCGATCGGCGCCTTTTCCTCGAGATCGGGTCCGGTCCGGGCTATTTCCTCTCTCGCCTCAGGAAGTGGTTCCCCGAATCGCTCGTCATCGGCTCGGACCTGGACAAGGCCTGCGTCGTCCACGCCGCATCCGAAGCGCCCGGGGCCGTCTTCGTCCGGTCCGACGCGCTCGATCTCCCCTTCCGGAGCGCGGCCCTGGACCTCGTCTCGGCATTCCAGGTCGTCGAGCACGTCGCGATCCCGGAAAAGCTCTTCGCCGAAGCGCGGCGGACGCTCAAGCCCGGCGGGATCCTCCTCCTCTCGACGCCCAACCCGGCGGGGATCGGGGCCCGGATCCTCAAGGACAAGTGGCAGGGGATCCGCCACGACCATATCTCGCTTCGCGCGCCCGGGGAATGGCGGGCCGCCGCGGCCGCCGCGGGCTTCCGCGTCCTCGACCTGGGGACGACGGGGTTGACCGCGCTCCCGATCCTGAAGATCCCGCCTTTTGCGCTGATCAATTGGGTCCCCATGGCCCTCTTCGGGTACTTCCGCTGGCTCAAGGGCGAAAGCCTGATGATGATCTGCGCCAAAGAGGAGCGGGGATGAAGCGCCTCCTGGCCCGGGCCTTCCCTCGCCTGAGCGAAGACCTGCGGATCGAGCTCGGCATCGTCTACGCCGCGGGCGTCCTTCCCTTCCTCGGTAGCCTCCTGCGGGACGCGGTCGTCCTTTCGCGCGCGCCGCTGGCCTCTTCGGATCTCTTCTTCCGGCTCTTCTATCTCTCCAACCTGGCGGCCATGGTCCAGGGCGAGCTCATCTGGACCAAGTACAACTCCGAAGAGCGAAGGAAAGTCTCGATCCCGGCTTCCGAGCTCGCCTTTCTCCTCGCCGTGACGGCGGCGGGCGGCGCCGGCGTCTACCTCCTCGCGGGCCGGCCGGACGCGCTCTGGGCCGGCATTCCCCTTCTCAGCGTCCTTGTCGCGTATCCGATCGGCATCCTTAACGGATGGAAGCGCTACCTGACCTCCAAGCTCGTTTCAGCCGGGCCGAGCGTCCTGATGGCCCTTCTTGTCCTGGCCGGGACGGGCCGCCTGGCCGGGGCGTACGGCTTGGGGCTCGTCCTCACGCTCGCCGGCGCTCTGGCGCTCTTAGCCGGCGGCTTCGGATTCCGCGTCGTCGGGGCGCGCTCACATTTTCCCTCGGTGATCCAATCGATCCTCCTCACCTCGATCCCGTTCGCCCTTTTTTACCTGGGAAATTATCTTCTCTTAAGCCTGTCCGGGCCGAAAAGCCCGCTCATCCTGTGGGGAAACCGCGTCTCGAATTACATCTTCACCTTTTTCCTCCTCGCCACGCCCGTTTTCCTGAACAAGATCAAGGGCCGGACGATCGCGGTCTCCCGCCTCGCCGGGCCGATCCGGGCTGCCGCGGCCGCGGCCGTCCTCGTCCTCGCCGCGGCCGCGCTCCTCTGGACGTCCGCCCCCGCTTGGGCGCTCATCCTCCTCAACCTGGACATCACCATCGTCTCGGCCCTGGCCCATTACGTCGTCAAGGTCCTCGTCGTCCGCAAGCTTCGGGCTTGCCCCCCGCTCAAGTGGGGACCCCCCGCGGGTTCTCCCTAGGCTGAAAAACCGGCTTCTTTCATTTATAATGCCTGACGCATGGGTACCGTTCTCTCTTCGCCGGTCCGGTCGAAAGCGTTCCTGCGCCTTGCCGCGGCCGTCTTCCTCCTGGCGGCGATCTTTCCCTATGTTTCCCCCGTCCGGACCCCGTTCGACACCCAGCCCTGGACATTGATCGTCGCCGCGATCGTCCTTGTCTTCCTCTATGACGGCTCGCGGCCGTTCGGCCCGTATTTCCTGATCGCCGGATACGCCGGCCTCATCCTCGCCGCCGGCTTCGTCCGCGGGACCTCGCGCCTCCAGGAAGGATTGCGGAGCCTCGTCGTCTACGCCTCGGTCGCCCTGATCGCCTGGGCCGCCTCCCGCCTCTATCGCCATATCCCGGCCTGGCTTTTTCTGGCAGGGGTGGCGATCTGGCTCATCGTGACGATCATTCAGGTTGTCGGCGATCCCGCTTTCCTGTCCGGCATCTTGCCGCGGATGCCCGAATACGGATTCAGCGCCGGCGGCCGGGGGGTCCGTGCCCTGGCGCCCGAACCGTCCTATTTCATCAAAGTCATGATCGGATTCCTCGTCCTGAACGAATTCTTCCATAAGGATCGGCGCTACGGGCGGGCCGTCTATCTCGGCGTCGCGGCTGCGGTCGTCTTTCAGGTCGTCCTGGCTCAAGCCGGTTTCAGCGTCGTCTACCTGGCCGTCGCCGCGGCCGCTAAAGCGGTCTCCATCGTCTGGGAAAAATCGAACCGGGATCGGCTGATCGCCGCCGCGGCCGCGATCATATTCGCCTCCGGCCTGGCCGCGTTCTTTTTCGTTCCCGAGCTCCGGGAAAGCCGGGCCGGATCGCTCATCGCGAAGGTGACCCAGGCGTTCCATCGCCCTGTTGATAAAGAAAGCGGGCAGCCCGGTAAAGGCCCAAGGGAATTTCCTCGATCGAAAGCCCCGAGCCCTCGGCCGCCGAGGGACGGCCATCCGGACGGCTCGACGGCCTGGCCGATGTCTACTCAAGAGACACCAGCACCTCGACGCGGATCGGGAATCTCGTCTGGAGCCTTTATGGGGGCCTCGTCGAAACGAAAGGGGCCGGGTTCGGCCTCGGAACGGACGCCTGGGGACAAGTCCCGCCCTGGATGATCAAGTACGTCGGGGTGAAACGGCCCTGGGGAGGCCGGAACGGCGGCGGGCTCGTTCAAGGGGTCTATGAATTGGGCGCGGTCGGCCTCATCTTCCTCCTCGCCCCGCTCTGGCTCATACTCGACAACCTCCGCCGTGAGAAGGCCCTCCGCGGCCCGATCTGGATGACCCTGGCCCTGATCTATCCGGCGGCGGCGATCTCGGAGTCGGCCGCCTTTCCGCTGCTCGGCGTCCTTCTCGGCATCCAGGGGTATCTGCGCCTGAAGCGGCGCGAGGCCTCCGTCCCCGCGGCCGGAACGAACGTCCTCGTCCTCAACCAATACTATCCCCCGGACGTCGCCTCGACCGGCCAGTACGCGGCCGATATCGCGGCCGGGCTCGCCCGCGCGGGCGCCGGCGTCCAGGTCATAACGGCCCAGCCGAGCTACGCCGCCTCCTCGACGAATGCCCCGGCGGAAGAGGTCCGCGACGGGGTCCGGATCGCCCGGCTCCCCATGCCCCGGGCCCGCGGCCGCGAGCGGATGCTCAACCGCGTCCTGGGTTACGCGCGGTTCCTCATCCAGGCGCGGAGCCGGGCCCGGGGGCTCACCCGGACGGGGGCCTTCGACACGGTCGTGACCTTCCACAACCCGCCCTTCCTCGGCCTCGTGGGCGCGGGGCTCGTGCCGCGCCGGGCCCGGCGCTTCATCTTCGTTTCCTACGACGTCCACCCCGACGCCCTCCTCGTGGCCGGGTGGAAGATCCCGCGCGTCCTCATCGCGCTCTGGAACCGGATCAACCGCCGCATCTACCGAAAAGCGGAGAGGATCGTCGTCCTGGTCGAAGGCGCGAAACGGATCCTCGTCGAAAAGAACGGCGTGGCGGCCGGCAAGATCGCCATCATTCCGCTGTGGGGGAAGCCGGAGCTCGAACCCATCCCGCCGGATCCGGAGATCCTGACGGAGCTCGGGATCCCGTCCGAGGCTCTCGTCCTTCTCTACGCCGGGAACATGGGGATCATGCACCCCCTGGAATCCATCCTCGCCGCCGCGGCCGAGCTTCGGGACGCGAACGTTCATTTTCTCTTCCTCGGAGAAGGCGTGAAGCGCAAGACGCTCGCGGCCCGGGCCGAGGCGGAGGGCCTCAGCAAGGTCCGCTTCCTCCCCTACCAGCCCGAAGCCCGCTTCGTCCGCATCCTCTCGGCCGCGGACGCCTGTTTCGTCAGCTTCGGCCCCGGCATGGAGGAGATCACGATCCCGTCCCGGACCTACACCTTCCTTTCGGCCGGCAAGCCCATCGTGACGATCATGTCGCCGGACGCCGAAGTGGCCCGCCTGGCCGCGGACAGCGCCTGCGGATGGAACATCGCCTCCGGACCGGAGCTCGCGGCGCTGGCCCTCCGCCTGGCCGGAGACAGGAAGATCCTCGCCCGGGCGGCCGTGAACGCGCGGGCGGTCTACGTCCGGGACTATCGACGCGACATCATCCTCGACCGCTACGTCCGGCTCATCGCGGGCGGGTCGAAATAGGGTCCGGCGTGTCCCCGCGAGCCGCGTATATCGTCAGCCTCAAGTATTCGCCCGGCCTGCGGAGGCTGTTCGAGGCCGTCGGCTCGGGCCTCCGCGAGCGGGGCATCCCGGTTTCGTACATCGCCTCGGCGAAATACGCCGGATTGGGGAGCCTTCCCGAGGGATTCCGCTCCATGACCGAAGCGGACAGCCCGGCCGGCATCCTCCGCGAGACCGCCGCCATCATGGCCGAGCCCGGCCCGGTCCTGCGCGATCTCTTCCCGGAAGATCCGGGCTTCGTCTGCTTCTACAATCCCCATCCGCTGAACCTTCTCCTGGCCCGCCACATCCGCCGCCGCTTCCCCAAGGCCCTTGTCGCCGCCTATCTCCATGAGCCCTTCATGCCGGACAAGTCCGCCTTCGGCCCCCGCCGGGCTTGGCTCATGCGGGCGGTCGAAGCCCTCCAGGCCGGGCTCGTCCGCTCGGCCCACGTCCTCCTCGCGCCTTCCGGCTACGCCATCCAAAAGATCCGCGTCCGCTATCCCCGGTACGGGGGCCCGGTGCGCATCGCGCCGCTCTTCGTCCCGGACACGTCCCGGCCCGGCCCCCGCGAGCGGCGCTTTTTTTCGATGGTGGGGATGGTCAACGGCGCGACCGGCCACGACGATCTCTTCCGCTACGTCAATGAATCCGTGAAGCGCGGCCGGAGCGAACGTTTCGCGGTCGCCAGCGCCTCCGATCTCGCCCCCTGCGCCTCCCTCCTGAGCGCTCAGGGCCGGGAGGCCGTCACGCTCCTCAACAAGCCGCTCATCCTCGACCGGGAGATCGACGACATCCTCCGGGCAAGCTGGGCCGTCTTCCGCCTGGACAAGGGCCTGACCCAGAGCGCCGTCCTCGTCGACGCCTTCATGCACGGCGTCCCGGTGATCGCCCGGGACATCCCGGGGCTCCGCCAGCATGTCCGGGACGGGATCAACGGGCGGATCGTCCCCTACGCCTTCACGAACGACGACCTGGCCCGGGCGGTGGACAACGTTCTCTCCCACCAGAACGCGATGTCCGCCGCCGCCCGCCGCGACTTCGAATCCACGTGGTCGCCGGCGAACTTCGACCGGACGTACGGATGGCTGGTCGAGCGGTTGAGGAAAGGGACATGAGCCCTTCCAAGATCGGCCGGCCCGGAGCGGCGCGGGTCCTCCTCGCGGCCGCCTATGTTCTCGGCCTGGGCGTTTTCTACTGGAAATACGTTCCCCTGGTCCCGGGCTTTCAAGCCGTCCTGGTCCCCATCCTCCTCGCGGTCGGCATCCTCGCCGCGGCCGACATGCGCCGAGGGATCCTCGCCTTCGTCTTCTTCTTCCCGCTCATCAACAACCTTCCCTATTTCTTCGGCATCAGCGAGCCCATCCCCTTCGCCCCGACGGCGCTCGTCCTCTTCCTCTTCTTCTTCGGCGGCAGCCTGATCGGGAGTCTCCGGCGCGGGAGCCCTCCGAGGCTCGGGGAGCCGATCCTCCGGCCCCTCGGCCTGGCCGCCGCGCTCGTCGCCGTCTCGGCCGCGATCACGCTCTGGCGCTACGCGAACTTCTTCCCGATCGGCTCGCCCCGGGTCCTCGAATGGGCCGTCAACGCCCACGGCGTGACCTCGGGCGGCGCCTTCATGAGCGTCGTCTTCACCGGCCTCAATTATCTGACCGCCTTCGCTTTCTTCCTCACGGTTCTCCGGACGGACCGCTCCCGGGCTTTTCTGCTCAAGGCCCTGACCTCCCTCGGGGTCGGGGCGCTTCTCTCATGCGCCTATGGCTTCTTCCAGCTCTCAGGGCATCTCGCCCTCGGCAACAATCCTCTGAGCATCGTCAACGAGATCATCAACGCCACATTCAAGGACGCCCTGGCTTTCGGCTGTTTCCTGTCGATGATCATCCCCCTGGCCCTGGCCGGGGCGCTGTCGCTCCGGGGGGCGCGGCGGGCGGGCGCCGCCGCCCTGGCCCTCGCTTCCTTCATCCTGATCTTTTCGACGGGCTCGAAGAGCGCGTTCTTCGGCGCCTTGGCCGGCCTCGCCTGTTTTTCGCCCTCTCGATCGCGACCATCATCCTCCGCCGGAAAGAAGCGGTTCCATCCCGGCCGCGTCTCCTCCGCGGCCGCCGGATGGCGGTCGTCCTCATCGTCGCCGCCCTCGCCGCCGCGGGCGCGGGCGTCCTGGCCGACCGGAGCGGCCTCCTCCGCGGCGTCGCGGGCACGCGGACGATCGAACGCCTGTCCGGGACGAAATACCAGCTCAACCTTCGGCTCGACACCCTTTGGCGGCTGGCCGCGAAATGCGCCGCGGACCATCCTCTGACGGGCGTGGGGATCGGCGCCTACATCATCGAGAGCTCGAACTACGCCGCCCTCAAAGGAGATTCCCTGAAGGACCTCCCCGACTCGGCGGAAAACTATTTCCTTCAGGCCGCGGCCGAGCTCGGGCTGCCCGGTCTCGCCGTCTTCCTCTGGTTCTTCTGGGAGATCGCGAGGAAGGGATGGAGAGCCTGGCGATCCATGCCTCCGCGCGCGCCCGACCGGTGGCTGCTGGCCGGGACGCTCTCGGGCCTGACCGCTTTCGCGGTCAACACCCTGACGCATTCCTACATCGGAAGCTTCGAAGTCAAATACACCTTCTGGCTTTTTGTCGCCGCCGTCTTCGTCCTGGGCGGCCGGCCGGAGCCGAGCGCGGCCGGGCCGGCGCCCTCCGGCCCGCGGCCGGCGCGGAAGCGGCGGACCGCGGACGCCCTCGCGGTCTTCGCCTACGCCGGAATCCTCCTTTGGGTCTCGACACATTCCCTCTCCCTCGCCCGGACCACGGAGCGGTTCCCGATCCCAGGGGAGGTCGGGCTAGCGAAGCCGGAAAAGACGCAAGGCGGGATGGACTTCCGCTGGACTCGGGAATACGGCGGATGGCCCGTCCGGATCGAGTCTCGGACCCTCGTCGTCCCGATCCACGCCTCTCATCCCGACCTCGCGGCGCGGCCCGTCAAGGTCCGGATCTCGATCGCCCCGGACGCCTTCCACCGGGGCCGGGTCGTCAAAGAGGCGACCGTTTCCTCCGACGACTGGCGCGAGGTCGAGATCGGACTCCCGGCGGAGGAGGTCGGCCAGCGGCGGCTGCTCTTTTTTGATGTCGACCGGACCTGGAATCCCTCGAAGACCACCGGCGCGCCCGATTCCCGCAACCTCGGGATCGCCGTCGGCCCGATCCGCTTCAAGTAGGGGCTCCGGGATTGCCCATAAGCTCACGGGAACCTCTGCGGTTCCCCCAGAAACTGGGTCCCCCTCCCAATGTTCGCTTATGGGCGATCCCGGAGCGATCCTAGGAGCTCGAGTGACAGGCGTAGCGTCAGGATTTCCGGTCGAGCGAGACTGCCCTCGCCCGGCGTGCTGTTAGATCTTTTTCCCCCCGCCGCTTTGTCCGAAGGTGTCGCTCTTAACGAGTTGGCCGAAAAAGCCTATAATAAGAGCGGAAAAAGTCTATGTGCGGAGTGCTCGGGATCTACGGCAACGACGACGTCTTCCCCGACCTCTACCAGGGGCTGCTCGCCATCCAGCACCGCGGCCAGGACTCCGCCGGCATCATCACCTATGACGGCGAGCGGTTCCACGTCAAGAAAGGGAACGGGCTCGTCCGGGACATCTTCACCGCCGACCATGCCAAGCGCCTCCGCGGCCCCGTGGGCATCGGCCACACCCGCTACCCGACGATCGGCGGCGGCCGGGGCGAGGACGCCCAGCCGTTCATGGTCAGCTCGCCGTTCGGGATCATCATGGCCCACAACGGCAACGTCGTGAACTACACCGCCCTGAAGAAGGAGCTCTTCGAAAAGCACCACCGCCTCCTCAACTCGGACAACGACGTCGAGAGCATCCTGAACGTCTTCGCCCAGGAGCTCCAGGACCAGCACGTCCGGAATCTGACCCCCGAGCACGTCTTCAAGGCCGTCCGCGGCGTCTTCAAGCGGGTGGTGGGGAGCTACTCGGTCGTCGCCTACATCGCCGGCCAGGGCCTGGTCGCGTTCCGCGATCCCTTCGGCATCAAGCCCCTTGTCTGGGGCGTCCGCCGCGACGGCGTCAAGCCGTCCTACGCCTTCGCCTCGGAGACCGTCTCGCTCAACCTCATGGGCTTCGACGACGTCCGGAACGTCGCCGCCGGGGAAGTGATGTTCCTCGACCGCGAGCGGAACATCCACACCAAGCGGCTCGTCCGACGGAATCCCTCCCCCTGCCTGTTCGAGTGGGTCTACTTCGCCCGGCCCGACACGTTCATCGACGACGCCAACGTCTACCGCGTCCGCCTGAACCTCGGCCGCCTGCTCGCCGAGGACATCCGCAAGCTCGGGCTCCAGATCGACGTCGTCGTCCCCGTCCCCGATTCCTCCCGCGACGCGGCCATCGAGATCGCCCGGAAGCTCAACCTGAAATACCGCGAGGCCCTGGTCAAGAACCGCTACATCGGCCGGACGTTCATCATGCCCGAGAGCCAGGACCGGCAGGACAGCGTCCGGATGAAGCTCAACCCGATCGCCTCCGAGTTCAAGGGCAAGTCGGTCCTCCTCGTGGACGACAGCATCGTCCGGGGCAACACGTCGCGGGCGATCATCAAGATGGTCCGGGACTGCGGGGCGGAGAAGGTCTATTTCGCCTCGTACTCGCCCCCGCTCCGCCACCCTTGCGTCTACGGGATCGACATGCAGACCCGGACGGAGTTCGTCGCCCGCGACCGCGACGAGGCCGAGATCGCCCGCCAAATCGGGGCGGACAAGGTCATCTACCAGTCGCTCGACAACCTCCGCAAGGCCGTCCGGCAGGAGAACCCGGAGCTCAAGCACTTCTGCGCCGCCTGCTTCGACGGCGACTACATCACGGGCGACGTCACGCCCGAGATGCTCAAGAAGATCGAGCTCGAGCGCAACCAAGCCAGGAACAAGCAGCTCGAGCTGAATATTTAAGAGAGGGGAATCCATGAACGTCTTGATTACGGGCATCACCGGCTTCGCCGGAAGCCACCTCGCCGAGTACATCCTGGCCGAGCACCCGGGAGTCGAAGTCCACGGGTTCGTCCGCTGGCGGAGCCGCCGGGACAACATCGAACACCTTGGGGACAAGATCCGTCTCCACGAAGCCGACCTCAATGACATCGTCTCGCTCAAGAAGACCCTGGCCGAGTGCCGGCCGGAGATGATCTTCCACCTCGCCGCTCAGAGCTTTGTCCCGGCGTCCTGGCGCCTCCCGGCCGAGACGTTCGCCGTCAACGCCGTCGGGCAGATCAACCTCTTCGAGGCCGTCCTCGACCTCAAGCTCGACCCGCGGATCCAGATCGCCGGCTCGAGCGAAGAATATGGGCATGTCCACCCGGACGAGGTCCCGATGAAGGAGACCAACCCGCTCCGGCCGCTCAGCCCCTACGCGGTCAGCAAGGTCGCCCAGGACCTCCTGGGCTACCAGTACTTCATGAGCTACGGGCTCAAGGCCGTCCGGACCCGCGGCTTCAACCATACGGGACCGCGCCGGGGCGACGTCTTCGTCACCTCCAACTTCGCCCGGCAGATCGCCGAAATCGAGAAAGGGAAGCGGCCGCCTGTCGTCGAGGTCGGCAACCTCGAAGCGAAGCGCGACTTCACCGATGTCCGCGACATGGTCCGGGCCTACTGGCTGGCCTGCGCCAAGGGCGAGCCCGGCGAGGTCTACAACATCGGCACCGGCCACACGATCGCCATGAAGGACATGCTCGCCATCCTTCTCTCCCTGAGCGCGTCCAAGGTCGAGGTTCGGGTCGATCCCGCGCGCCTGCGGCCGTCGGACGTCCCCATCCTCTACTCCGATTGTTCGAAATTCAAAGCCCTGACCGGCTGGAAGCCCCGCATCCCCCTCGAAACGACGCTCAAGGACCTCCTGGATTATTGGAGAGCGCGCGTTTGAACATCCTCATCACCGGCGCCACCGGCTTCGTCGGCCGCCATCTGATCGATCATCTGAGCGGGGGCAAGACCTCCCACAAGATCTTCGGGACATGCTTTCCCGAGCACCCGGAAAGCTGCGCCGATCTGTGCCGGAAGTCGCCCTCGACGCAGCTCATCCACGCGGACCTGCGCTCGGCGGACTTCGTCGCGGACCTGGTCAAAAACGTCAAGCCCGGCCGGATCTACCATCTGGCCGCGATCTCCCACGTCCGGACCTCCTGGGAGAAGCGGCAGGAAACCCTCGAAACCAACCTGATGGGCACCTTCCACCTCTACGAGGCCGTCCGGAAGTTCACGCCCAAAGCGCGGATCCTTTTCGTCAGCTCGTCGGACGTTTACGGCTACCTCGATACGGGCGAGCGCGCTCACGCCTTCAAGGAAGACGAGCGGGGCGGCATCGTCAGCCCCTACGCGTTCACGAAGGCGAGCGGCGAGCTCCTGAGCGAATTTTACACCGCCTGGGAGGACCTCGACATCGTCGTCGCCCGGCCCTTCCCCCACACGGGTCCGGGGCAAACGGCCGATTTCGTCTGCTCGGACTGGGCCCGCCAGATCGCCCTGATCGAACGGGGCAAGCTTCCCCCCGTCATCAGCGTCGGGAACCTGGAGCCGCGCCGCGATTATACCGACGTCCGCGACGTCGTCCGCGCCTACGCCCTGTTGATGGCGAAGGGGACGCGCGGCGAAATCTACAACGTTTCCTCGGGCAAGGCGCTATCACTCAAGACCGTCTTGCGGACGCTCCTCTCCTTCACCGATCGGCGCGTCGAGGTCGAAGTGGACTCGGAGAAGCTGAGAAAATCAGATATTCCCCGTCTCGCCGGCTCCAACCGCAAGATCCGCGAGCATACGGGCTGGGCGCCCCGGATCCCGCTCAAAAAGACGCTCTCCGACCTTTTGGAATTCTGGCGCGCTTAAGCTCCGGGATTGCCCCACGCTCACAAGGGGAACCGCCTTGGGGGGAACAGACGGGTTCCCTTGTGAGCGTGGGGCAATCCCGGAGCGTTCACTTGCGATCTTTGTAATAGGCCTCGTTGAAAGCCTTGTATTCCGCGTTCCGCTCCTTGATCTTCCGCCACCAGGGCTCGTTTTCGACGTACCAGCGGACCGTCCGGTCGAGGCCCTCCTCGAACCCGACGCGCGGGGACCAGCCCAGGCCGCGGAGCTTGCGGATGTTGACGGCGTAACGGATATCGTGCCCCAGCCGGTCGGGGACGAACTTGATCAGGCCGCGCGGCTTGCCGAGCTCCTTGACGATGCGGCGGGCGACCTCGATGTTGGGGCGTTCGTCGTTCGCCCCGACGTTGTAGACTTCGCCCAGGACTCCGCGCCGGGCGACGAGGTCGATCGCCCGGCAATTGTCCTCGACGTACAGCCAGTCGCGGACGTTCCGCCCTTTTCCGTAGAGCGGCAGGGTCTTGTCTTCGAGGGCGTTCGTCGCGAAGAGGGGGATGAATTTTTCGGGGTATTGGAAGGGGCCGTAGTTATTCGACGGCCGGACGATCATCACCGGCACGCCATAGGTCGTCCGATACGCGTGGGCCATCCGGTCCGCGCCGACCTTGCTCGCGGCGTAGGGCGAGGACGGATTCAAGGCGTCGGTCTCCTTGAAGAACCCTTCCGCGCGGCTGCCGTACACTTCGTCGGTCGAGACATGAACGAAGAAGCGAACGTTCGGCGACCGGCGGAGCGCTTCGAGCAGGACGTAGGTCCCGAAGACGTCGGTCAGGACGAATTCGCCGGCATCCACGATCGAGCGGTCGACGTGGGTCTCGGCGGCGAAGTGGAACACGCCCTGGACGCGCTCGAGGACCGGCCCGACGAGCTCCCTGTCGCGGATGTCGCCGTGGATGAACTCGTGGCGGATGTCGCAGGCGACGTCGGCGAGGTTGTCGAGGTTTCCGGCGTAGGTGAGCTTGTCCAGGTTGACGATTCGGATATCGGGATATGTCTCGAGCAGGTAGCGGACGAAATTGCTGCCGATGAACCCGGCGCCCCCGGTGACCAGGACGGTCAGGCCGTTGAGAGTTCTCTCCCCGGGCTTCTTTTTGGAAACGGCTTTTTTCAACGGTCCTTCCTCCCCCAATCATAGGGAATGTCGCTACTGTGCGGGTCGAGCCGCTGCTCGTCCGGGTTTTCGCGGTCGTACGGCTCGGTCGGGACATTGACGACCAAAGCTTCCTCCGGGCTGACGCACTTCCAGCCGTGATAGACGCCGGCCGGGATGTGGATCAGAACGGGATTATGAATGCCGGCGTAAATCTCGACGAGCTCCCGGAACGTCGGAGATTTCTCCCGGCCGTCGAAAAGGACGACCTTGACCATGCCGGCGACGCAGGCCATGTTGTCGTCCTGCTTCACGTGCATGTGCCAGGCTTTCACGACGCCGGGAAAGGTCGTCGTGGCGTAGACCTGGCCGAACTTCTTGAACAGCTCATCGTCCGCCCGGAGGATCTCCGTCAGCCGGCCGCGCTCGTCCGGCATGACCCTCAACCGCTTGATGACGACTCCGTCGATCATGGCATCTCCCCTTCGTTCGCTTCATCCGCTACGCGGGCCAGATATTCGCCGTAGGAATTCGGTATAAGGGCGGCTTGGCGCGTGAGCTCGGCCCGGTCGATATATCCCATCCGGTAGGCGATCTCCTCGGGACAGGCGATCATGAGGCCCTGCCGGTCTTCGACGGCCTGGACGAAGTTGGCCGCCTGAAGCAGGGATTCGTGCGTCCCGGCGTCGAGCCAGGCGATGCCCCGGCCCATGATCTCGACCCGCAGCTCGCCCCGCCTGAGGTACTCGCGGTTGAGGTCGGTGATCTCGATCTCGCCCCGCGCCGAGGGCTTGAGGCCCGCGGCCAGGTCCGAGACGCGGCCGTCGTAGAAGTAAAGCCCGGGCACGGCGTAGTGGGATTTCGGCCGCTTCGGCTTCTCCTCGATGTCCACGGCCCTTTTGTCCTTGTCGAAGACGACGACCCCGTAGCGCTCCGGATCCTTGACGGCGTAGGCGAAGACGATCGCCCCGTTCTCGATCCCGGCCGCCGCGCGCACCGGATCGGCCAGCCCGTGTCCGAAGAAGATGTTGTCGCCGAGGATGAGGCAGGCGGGTTTCCCGTCGACGAACTCGCGCCCGACGATGAAGGCGTCGGCGAGGCCGCGCGGCTCCTTCTGGATCTTGTAGGAAAAGGACAGGCCCCAGGCCTTTCCGTCGCCGAGGAGGTTTTCGAAAGCCGGGACGGCTTCGGGAGTCGAGATGACCAGGATCTCCCGGATGCCGGCGAGCATGAGCATCGAGAGGGGGTAATAGATCATCGGCTTGTCGTAGACGGGCAGGAGCTGCTTGCAAACGCTCGTCGTCAGGGGCCGCAGGCGCGTCCCCATGCCGCCGCTCAGGATGATCCCTTTCATACTGTGTTCCTCCCTCTCCGGGACTTCCGCGGAGGAACAATCTATCACAACGGCTACGGCGCATCCAGACGCTCACAAGGCCGAAATCGGTGCCAGTCGTCTAAATAAGCCTATTACTTTGTTTGGAAATACGGCTTATTTAGATGACTGGCAGCTGATTTTACCGACGGCGACGCCGAGCCGGCAGGTGTCGGGGGCGCCGGTGACCTCGAGGGGAATCCAGGTCCGGCTGACGGTGACGAGGACGAACGACTCGGGACCGAAGCGGTCGGGAAGCTCATACGCGAGCGTCCTCCACGTCTCATCCCGGAGCCGGACGGCCCCCAGGCGGTGTCGGGCGCGGAAAAATCCATCGACCAGGGTGAACTCGACATCGACCGGTCGGGCGGCGATATCCGGATGTGCGGCGTGGATCGGGACGACGATCCGCTCGGCGCCGGGCGGGACGGGAAGAGCGCCGTATTCCCGCGTCCAGTTGAACTCCCGCCCGTCGGCCGTTTTCTCCGCCTTGTAGAGGCCGAAGGCGGGGGGGATGGAATACATCTTCCAACGCTCGCCCGGAGAGAGCGATCGGCCTGCGTCGCGTAAAAGGACGGCGGCAAAGAGAATGAGTCCGATCGCGGCGTAAGCCGGCCAGCGCCGTTTTCGGCCGGCCTGAGCCATGCTTGGCCCGGCCCCGGAAGCCACGAATGCGGCCAAGAACCAGAAAGCGTAGGCCGTCTCGAAGCTCCCGATATAGGAATGGAAGAGGGCATTGAGACCAAAGGAAAGGAGTCCCGCCGCCGCGGCGACGAACAAGAGCTTGTCGGGTGAGCGCGACCCGGGATCGTCGCCCTCCCGGGCCAGGACCCGCCGGCCGAGGCCGGCGATCGCCCCGAGAAGCCAGAGGAATCCGATGAGGCCGATGACGCCGAGCTCGGCGCCGATCTGGAGGGGAAGATTCTCGGCCGAATCGTTCCTTTTCCAGCCTTCCAAGGCGGGTTTGGACGCGGACGCGTCCGCCGCATAATAATTGGGAAGCTCGACGATATAAGCTCCCATGCCGACCCCCGAGATCGGATGATCGCTCGCCATGGCCAGGGCTTCTCTCCACAGGAAGTACCGCTCGGGAGAGATGCCGATAAGTCCGCCGCCCTGGACCAGGGTCGAAACGTTGGCGGCCAGCCGTTCAAAAAGGCGCGTTCTTTGGGCGGCGAACGCTCCCAGACCGACCGCGGCGGCTAAGACGACGACCATCCCCGCCAGGGCGGGTTTCCCGAGCGTCCCGCCCGATCGCCGCCATTCCGCCGCCGCGGCGGCGAGAACCCAGATAAGGCCCGCTCCCAACCCGAGGAGAGGGCTCCGGGCTCCGATGAATGGGAAGATCGCGAGCGAGGCGAGCGCCGCGGCCCCGAAGAAAAGACGCCGCCGGCCGGCCCCACGAAAAAACGCCGCGGCCAGCAAGGGGATGAACAGACTGAGGACGGTGGCGAAGGCGTTGGGGTCCTTGAACGTCCCGTTGATCTGGCCCATCTTGACCCAGAACGCGGTGTTCCCCAATCCGGGATCGACGAGCTTTTGAATGAGCCCGGCGGCCGAGGCGGCGAGGAGCGCGGCGGCCATCGCGGAAACGGCTTTCATCCGGAAGCGGGCGTCCCTCATCAGGGGCCTCAGGAGGACATAAAAGCCCATCCCGCTCAGGATGTTCAAGGCGGCGAAGACGACGCTCATCCGGGCCCCGCCGGCGCTGACGCCGTTCACGTTCACCGGAAATTCGTACAGCCGGTCGGCGGCGAAGGGAATGAATCCGGCGAAGCGCCAGAGGCTGATCGCGGCCGAGAGGATCACGAGACCGGCGAAAAAGCGCATCGCCGGGCCCAAGGGATTGGAGGGCGGACGCGGCGGACGCGGACCGAAAGACCTCCCGGTCCGCCGGCCCAGGGCGAAGAAAAGGAACAGGACGAGCGAAGCCGGCGCATGGGGAATGGATTCGTCGATCCGGAAGAAATACGGCAGCGCATTACAAAGGGGAAAGGCGAAAAGAAAAGCGAGCGTTCCCGCCTCGGGGCGAAGAGCGGCAAGGACGAGAACGGTCAGGCCGGAGGCGAGAACGAGGACCTGGAAGCCGGGGACGAGAGGCACGTATTTGAAATAAAAAAAGGCGAAATAGGCGCCCAGCGCGACGGAGGCGGGAAGGAAGCGGTTCGGCTTGCGGAGGGCGATCACGTCATTCCCAAATCTCCCCCATTCTAGCGGAACCTCCCCGCCAAGACAAACATGGG
Source organism: Candidatus Aminicenantota bacterium (assembly GCA_963848835.1). Lineage (GTDB taxonomy): Bacteria > Acidobacteriota > Aminicenantia > Aminicenantales > UBA4085 > CAWKFB01. The sequence goes on from CAWKFB010000013.1 coordinate 91,697, forward strand.
CACCCGGAACAGGTCTCCCGGTGAACGAGTAAATTCGGAGAGAACTCTCCGAGAGCGAGGAGGAGATTGCCGCCAAAGCGACGGGACATCAGGAGGGGAGGCCCGCGCCTTGCGCGGGGGAACCCGGCGTGCTCGGGACCCTTCCCTTGTGAGCCGTGGGGCAATTCCGGAGCGCCCCCGGAGCGAAATTGACAACATGGGAACCCTATGCTTTAATCCCAGAAAACCGCTCATGCCGAAGAAGATCTCCACCCTCATCTCCCTCGTCGTCTCGGACCTGGCCGTGATCATCCTCTGCTTCTGGCTGGCCTGGTTCGTTCGGGGCAAGATCATTTCGCCGCTCTTCCCCCAATGGCCGGCCTTTACCGTCGCCTGGCCCTCGTTCTGGCCCCAGTTCTATATGCTGGGCATCTGGCTCGCGGTTTTCGGCTATGAAAAGCTCTACGTGAAGCGCCGGGGCATCTGGGAGGAGACGCGGACCCTGGTCCGGAGCGCCTCGATCGCCTCCGCCTTCGTCCTGCTGGTGATGACGTTCACCCGGACCCAGCTCATCTACTCCCGCTGGGTGATCGTCCTGGCCTGGGCCTTCAGCCTCATCCTCCTCCCCCTCTCCCGCCGGCTGGTCAAGACCGTCCTTTTCCACCTGAACCTGTGGAAGAAGCGGGTCATCATCATCGGCTCGAAGGACAGCATGGCCTCCGTCATCCGGTCCATCAGCCAGAACCGCATCCTCGGCTATCTGATCTCCGGCAGCCTGACCGAGGACCGCTCGCTCATCGGCTCGACGATCGAAGGGGTGGAGGTCCTGGGCCATTACGACGACATCGAGATCTGGCAGGCGCGGACCAAGTTCGAAGACATCGTGATCGCCTTTCCCAATATTCCGGGCGACCGCCTCATCGAGCTCATCCGGCGCTGGGACGGCGTCGCCGAGACGCTCCGCTTCGTCCCCCGCACGGGGGAATTGATCACGTCCGGGGTCGAGATCGAAAACATCGGCCGGATCATGTCCCTGACCTTCCGCAAGAACCTCCTCAAGCCGTGGAACATCCTGATCAAAGCGGCGTTCGATTTCCTCGCCTCGGTCATCCTCCTCGTCCCGTTCACGGCCCTCGGCCTCATCATCGCCGCCGCCGTCAAGATCGATTCGGCCGGCCCCGTGATCTTCACCCAGGCGCGCTTCGGCAAGCGCGGCCGGCCGATCAAGATCATCAAGTTCCGCTCGATGCGGATAGACGCGGACGCGCGCCTCGAGGCTCATCTCCGCGACCATCCCGAAGCCCGGGAGGAATGGGCCCAATTCAAGAAGCTCAGGAACGGCGACCCCCGCGTCACGCGGGTCGGGGGGTTCCTCCGCCGCCACAGCCTGGACGAGCTGCCCCAGATCCTCAACGTCCTCTTCGGCCAGATGAGCCTGGTCGGCCCCCGGCCCTACATCGAGGAGGAGCTCGCCGAGGTCCAGCAGATGAAATCGGTCCTCGGCCAGGCCCGGCCCGGGATCACCGGGCTCTGGCAGACGAGCGGCCGCTCGAACATCTCCTTCGCCGACCGGCTGAAGATCGACGAGAACTACATCCGCAACTGGACGCTGCTCACCGACCTGACGATCCTCGTCCGGACCGTCGGCGTCTTCTTCACCGGCCGCGGCGCCTTCTGATACGGGACACTCGTTGTGCGTCTCGCAAATTCCTTGGTTAACTCGCAGCCTAGGGAGACGCACAACATCCGGGGGAGCTTGAGGGGGAATGGATTGATTCCCCCTCAGGGGGTCAGCGAAGCGCCGAGGGGGGAGCTTGACTCCCCCCTGGAAGTGTCCCGTCTCTGTGGTAAACTGAAGTTGAGGAACTTCTGATACGGGACACTTGGATGAGGATCGGGATCGACGCCCACGCCGCCGAAGCCGACGGCACGGGGAACGCCTCCTATATCCGGGGACTCGTCCGGGGCCTCCTCGCCGCCGACCCGCCTCACGAGCTCGTCATTTATGCCACGGACCGGGAGCACCCGTTCTATCGCTCGCTCGGAAGCCCCGGCCGACGCGCCGTCATCCGCGAGCTCAAGCCCAGGACGCCGCTCCTCCGCATTCCCGTCGCGCTCGCCCTGGCCTCCCGGCGCGACGCTCTGGACGTGCTCCATGTCCAGTACATCGGCCCGCCGGTCCATCGCGGGCGCCTCGTGGCGACGATCCACGACCTCGGTTTCCTGCGGGTCCCGGCGACCTTTTCCCGGACGTTCGTCACGCGCTCGAAGGTGCTCGTCCGGCGGACGGCCCGGAGGGCCGCGCGGGTCATCACGGGATCGGTCTTTTCCCGGGACGATTTGATCGCCGAGTATGGCCTCGATCCGGGGAGATTGGCCGTCGTCCCGTACGGCATCGGGCCGGAATTTTTTTCCGCCGCGGAGGCTTCCGCGGCCGAAGCCGAGGCCGTCCTGTCCCGGCACGGCATCCGAAGGCCTTATATCCTCTCGGTCGGCCGTCTCAATCCCCGGAAGAACCTGCCCGCCCTGGCCGGGGCCTTCGCCCGGATGAAGAAAGCGACGGGCCTCCCCCACCGGCTCGTCCTGGCCGGCCCGGCCGATTACCGGACGCAAGAGACGCTGGCCGCCGTTTCCGCGGCCGCCCCGGACGTCCTGGTTGCCGGCCTCGTCCCCGACCGGGACCTGCCGCTGCTCTATCGCGAAGCGGAGATCTTCGTCTACCCGTCGCTCTTCGAAGGCGGCGGACTTCCCGCCCTGGAGGCCATGGCCGCGGGGACGCCGGTCATCGCCTCGAAGACGAGCTCGCTACCCGAGATGGTCGGCGACGCCGGGATCCTGATCGATCCGGAGAGCGTCGACGACATCGCCCGCGCGCTCACGCGCCTGGCGGCCGATCCGGAGCTGCGCCGGACGCTCCGGGAGAAAGGGCGGGCGCGATCCCGATCGATGACCTGGGAGAACGCGGCGCGGGCGACGCTTCGCGTCTATGAAGAGGCGGGCCGGTAAGAAACGAGCCCGCGAAAAAGCTCTTCGTAAGCGTCGGCCACCCGCTCCCAGCTGAAGCGGGCGCGGATGATCTCGACCGCCCTGGCTCTCATAGTCGCGACCTCCTCCGGATGCTCGAGGGCCCAGGCGATTTTCGCCCTCAGGTCGGAGGCGTCCTTCCGGAAATAGAGCCCCGCTTCGCCCAGGACCTCTCGGTTGAACGGCACGTCCCTGGCGATCACGAAGCTGCCCGCGGCCATGGCTTCGAGCAGAGCGGGGTTGGTCCCCCCGACTTCGTTTCCGTGCACGTAAACGGCGCAATGGCGGAGGAGCCCGGCCCGGACGCCCGCATCGTAGATGAATCCGGGCCGGACGAGCCGCGGGTCCCGGGCGGCCCGGATCATCCGCCCGGTTTTCGACCGGTACGGGGCGCCGCCGACGAGAACGAGCTTCATCCCGGTTTCGAGCCCTTCGAAGGCGCGAACCGTCAGGTCGGGGTTGTTTTCCGGCTCGAACCGGGTGATCTGGAGGACGTAGCGGCCCGGTTCGAGTCCGAATTCTCTCAAAACCTCCGGGGGGGCGCTCGCCGGTATGTCCGCCCCGTAGGCGATATAGACGGTGTCCCGGCCGTACGTGTCGCGGTAGTAGGCGGCGATCGCTTCGGAATCCGCGATGAGAGGCGCCCGGCCGCGGGCGGCAAGCCTCTCCGCCCAGCGGAAATAGGCCCGGCCGGCCCGGCCCCATTTCCCGCGCATCCATTCGATGCCGTCGGCGTGGAGGACGGCGGGCGTCGCGCGCCCCCGGCGCCGGACAAGGAGCGGACTGTTGGCCGCGTTGAAGACCAGGACCGCGTCGAACCCTTTCCGGGCCGCGTCGGCCAGGGCCAGGGCCGTATGGGACAGCGTCTCCAAGAATTTCAGCCGGAGGGCCGGCTTGTAGACGACCCGCATCCCCGCCCACTCCGGGACCCGCTCGGGATAGTACCGGCTCCGGGCGTAGACCGTAATCTCGTGGCCGCGGGCGGCGAGGCGGCGGCCGATCTCCTCGGCGCACGTTTCGAACCCGCCGTACCGGGCGGGGACGCCGCGGGTCCCGATGAAGGCGATCCTCATGCCCGCTCTCTAAGGAACGCGCCGGACGAGCTTCTTGATCCGGGTCCCGACGCGGAACGGAAGCTTCATGAGGAGGGTGGAGAAGTACCGTTTCCCCACCCTTCGCGGCATCGACGGCTTCTGCTCCACGGCCGTGATGGCGGCGATATCGCGGGCCCCGGGCCGCTTCTTCTTCCGGGCCTGGCCGCCGAGGACGCGGCCGACGTGGGCGATGAGCGGCTTCGTCGTCTCTTCCCAGGTGAAGCGGGCTTTCACCCGGGCGAGACGCTCCTTGATCCGGGCCCGCTCCGCCGGATCTCCGGCCAGCCTCAGCATCGCCTCGGTCAGTCCGGCCCGGTCGAAGGATTCGACGGTGAGGCCGAGGCTTTCCTTCTCCACCAGCCCGGCGAAGAAATCGCCCTTGGTGCAGAGGATGGGGAGCTGGTATTTCAGATAGTCGAGGAGCCGGATGCGGAAGGAATAATACGTCTCGAAATGGGTCATGTGGATCGAGATGCCGATGTCGGCCTCGCGGAAATACAGCCCCTTGCGCTTGTATTCGACCCAGTTCTCGTTGAAGAAGACGTGCTTGTCGATGAGGTCGAGCTCCGCGGCCAGCTTGACCGCCTCGTTGGCCGCTTCGAACTCCGGGAGGAGCGGGTTCGGGTGGCGCTTGGCGATGAAATAGAGCTTGAGCCGGGGATCCTCGCGGCGGGCGTCCCGGAAGGCCGTGAGCAGGGTCGGCGGATCGTACCAGTTCGTGATGACCCCGCCCCAGAAGAAGAGGATGTCGTCGTCCTTGATCGCCGGGATGCGGCCCCGGATCACCCGCTCGCCCGAAGCCTCGCTCTCCGTGTCGGGGGTGATGCCGAAATGAACGATCGAAATGAGATCGTCGAGGGAGGGCGTCATGTCCAGGATCTCGGGGTTGATCCGGTCGAGGCTCAGGAACGATCCGACGAAGAGGTCCTTCTGCCGCTCTGAGGCGCACAAGAAATGGTCGCCGTTGAGGACCTGGTCGTTGAAGACGCGCAGGTCGTTGAGGTGGATGAACTCGCGGTCGGCGAGGCTCGCGGCCTTCCACTTGTGGACGAAGAGGTTCTCGAGCGGGAACGGGACGTAGAGGTCGCAGATGAGGTACGCGGGCAGGTCCTTGAGGAAGGGGAACTTGGAGAGGATGTAGCCCTGGACGAGGACGATCCGGCTTTTCTCGCCGATCTCCTTGAGGATCGCGGGGCTCGCCTGGGAATAATAGAACAGCTCGAAGGGGAGGTTCCGGTAGAAAGCCGGGTCGGAGCCGTGGGCGGAATAATCGGGGATCGCCAGGGCGACCTTGAAATGCCCGGCCAGGGCCTTGGAGAGCTCCCAGGCCCGGATGCCCGGCCCGGCCATCTTTTCGCCGGCGACATCGTCGCTGATCAGAAAGACGTCATACATGGAGTCCCTTCCGGCTGAAGATGCGGTCGACGAGCGAGCCGAGCGTCCAGATGAGCGCCGCTTCGAGGAGGAGGACGACGAGGACGAACAGGCCGGGGCTGGAGAGGATGCCCGGATTCTTGGCCGTGATCCGGCCGAGCTCGGAGGCGACCGTCCTCAGAGAGTAGACGCGGAAGGTGAGGTCGTTGGCCCCGAGCGCGCCGTTATACATCATCATCCCGTCGGGATAGACGTCTTCGGTGTTCATCCAGACGGCCATGGCGTTCGCGGCCGTCGCCTCGGGAGCCAAGAGACGGAAGAGGAATTTCTTCCCCCGCGCCCTCCGGACCGTCGGAAAGCGGAACGCGTGGTAGAAGTTGTTGCGCAGGGCGGAGGCGTCGATTTCCGCCGCCGCGGCGAGGGTCCGGGACGATCCGGTCTCATACAGCTCGAAGCGGACCGGATAGGAGACCCTGTAGTCGTGCGTTCCCATGAGGAGGTCGATCCGGCCGATGTTCGCCCCGGTCGCGACGAAGGTCTCGCCGATGTCGATCGGGCCGTAAAAATCGGGCGACGGCTGGTTGTTCGGCCGGACGTCCATGTCGAGGGTATCGTACCGGACGAAGAAGACGAGGACGACCTGCATCAGGACGAAAAGCCCGATGATCACGGCTTTGGCGACGGTCCGGGCGTCGGTTTTCGGCGCGGTTATTGCGTTCACGTTGGCGGCTCAGCGGCCCGGACCGGGCTCGGACTTCACGGCCACGGCCAGGAGGGTATCCCCCCTCAGATATCGTTTCGCCCTCCGGACGGCGCGCCGCGCCGCTTCGTCGAAAACCGTCGCGGTCGCTTCGTCCCGGATCGGGAGGCCAGGTCCGTGCGTCAGGAGCTCAGTGTACTCCATAATCGGGGCGTTTTCCAGGATCCTCCGGAGCCCCGGCCGGCGCATGAGCCAGGCCCAGCCGCGGCTGCGCGGCTTCGACGGCGCGTTCGTGAATCCGGGGTTGAAGCGGAGGAGATTGACCAGGACCGGGACGTCGAACCCGGCCTTCTCGAGCATCCGCCGGAGCGTCCGCTCGGTGAAGTAATGAAGATGCTCGGCCGGGGTGAGGACGGCCCAGGACTTTCCCAGGCCGCGGCGGCTCGAGCTTTCGAAGTCCGGGGTGTTGAGGATGAGCCGCCCGCCCGGCTTGAGGACGCGGCGGGCCTCGGTCAGCGTCCCCAAAGGGTCGCCGAGATGCTCGAGCGTGTCGAGCAGGGTGACGACGTCGAACGAAGAATCGGCGATCCCCGCCCGCTCGAGCCGGGCAGGAATCACCGGCAGATGGAGCACGGTCGCCGCATACTCGGCGGCGGCGGGGGAGATCTCGACGCCCGCCGCGTCCCAGCCCAGGCTTTCCGCGGCCTTGAGAAAGAGCCCCGCCCCGCAGCCGACGTCGAGAAGCCGCCCGCCCGGGGCGAAAACGCGGCCGGCGAGCTTCAGGTAAAAGATATAGTGGCTGACGACGAGATTCAGGTCGACGCCGTTCCGGTCGGCCCGGAAGATCGGCAGGTATTCTCCGTACAGGTAGTCGGCGGTGTAGCGCTTGAGGATGTCGGCCTCGGTCAAGCGCGGCTCGACATAGACCAGCCCGCACGCGCGGCACACGACGATGCGCAGGCCGAACTTCCGGACGTACCGGCGCGACGCCCGCGATCCGCACAGATTGCAGGGATGCGATTCGAGGACGGGGTCGGTCGTTCCCACGGACCCGATCAGAAGATCCGGCCGGTGATCTTGATGATCTCGTCGGCCTTCTCGAGCGTCTTCATCCAGTCGATGTTGTAGTAGATCGGGTCGTCGAAGTTGACCCCGCCGCCGGCCTTGATGCGCTCGACCATGTCGGAGACGGACGCTTCGATCGAAAGCTCCGGCGTGATCCCCAGGCGGGCTTTGATCTTCTCTCCGGAGACGCGGTAGCTCCGGACGCCCTTGTAGCGGTAGTCGGGCCGGACGTCGACGTCGACGCCGCAGTCCCGCAGGGCGCTCCGGACGCGCAGGGCGACCTCGGAGACGCGGAAGTTCCGGTAGACGACGTTGAAGACCTCGCCGCCGACCCGCGCGTCGTCGGCCTCGATGCAGGCGATGTAGGCTTTGGCCGCGTCGCGGACGTCGACGAGGGGCCGCCACATCTCGCCGCCGAAGTAGGGCGTGACGTACCCTTTGGTCAGGGCGTCCTTGACGAAGGTATTGACGACGAGGTCGAACCGCATCCGCGGGGAATAGCCGAAGATCGTCGCTTTGCGCAAAATGACCGGAGAGAAGGAGGCGTCCCTGAGCCCGAGGAGGATCTTCTCCGCCTCGAACTTCGACGAGGAATAGGCCGCTTTGGGCGCGATCGGGGTCGTCTCGTCGATGACGATGTCCTTCTCCTCGTCCTTGACCCCGACGTCGTAGACCGAGCAGGACGAGGCCAGGACGTAGCGCTTGATCCCGGCGGCCTTGCACAGCTCCGCCGAGAGCTTGGTCGCCATCGTGTTCATCTCGAAGTTGGCTTTGGGATTGTATTCGGCCGTCGGGTCGTTCGACAGACCGCCGAGGTTGACCACCGCCCCGACGTCGGTCAGGACGGAGGCGGGCATGGTCCGCATGTCGCCCCGGACGATCTCGACCCGGTCCCGGACGCCGCTCAGGCCGGACGCGCCGTAGTAGAACCGCTCGAAGATCTTGACGCTGTAGCCCCGCTCGAGGAGCTCCTCGGTCAGGACGGAGCCGACGTATCCCGCGCCGCCGATGATGAGAACCTTCATCTCGATGTCCCCCCTTGCCGGGCCGCCCTCACCGCCCCTTGACCGCCCAGACGTCGCCGAAGGAGTCGGGCGGGATGCGGACTTCGTCCGGCTTCTCCCGGTTGTAGACGTGGCTCGCCGTGCTGATCATCTGCGTATCGTCCTCGAGCGACATCCAGCCGTGGAAGACCCCGGGCGGCACGACGAGGAGGCCCGGGTTCCGCGAGCCGGAGATGAACGTGTTCTGTTCCTTGTAGGTCGGACTGCCCGGCCGGTCATCGACCAGGACGAACTTGGCCGCGCCGTGGGAGATGAAGAACCAGTCCCACAGCTCGGCGTGCTTGTGGAAGGCCCGGATCGTCCCGCGGCCGAGGTTGCCGACGAGGTAGACCTGGCCGAACGCGGTGAAGTGGGGGTCCGTTGCCCGGAGGATCTCGATGAGGTAGCCCCGGTCGTCGACGCGGGTCACCAGGTCGACGAGTGCGACGTCCTTGATCATGAGCCTGTCTCCTAAAGCGGATATCCTTCGTCGCGCAGGGCGTCGACGAGCGCCTCTTTCCAGCTTCGCTGGGGCGGGAGCTTGACGCTGGTCAGGGAAGAGTCGAGCGGCCGGAGAACGCCGGCCTTCTCCTCGGTCTCGACGACCTTCTCGACCGTCGTCCGGTAGCCGATCAGACGGAAGATCTCGACGGCGAACTCGTGCCAGGTGCAGGACCCGCCGTTGGCCCCGTGATAGACGCCGGGCGGATAAGGACCTTCGATCAGCGTGCGGACGAGGCCGGCGGCGTCGCGGGCATAGGTCGGGCTCGAGGCGATGTTGACCGAGACGCGGGCCGTCTCGCCGGCCCGGGCCTTGGCCAGCATGGCCTTGACGAAGTTCGTCCCGCCCTTGCCCTTGGAACCGGCGACGCCGAAGACGCTTGAGAGGCGGACGACGTAGTGCCGGTCGACGAGGCGGGCGAAGAACTCGCCGGCGTGCTTCGAGATCCCGTAGGTGTTGAGCGGCCGGGGGACGTCGTTCTCGTCGTAAGGCTTTCCCTTCCGGCCGTCGAAGACGTAGTCGGTGCTGAAATGGACGAGCCCGCAGCCGGCGGCCCGGCAGGCGGAAGCGAGGTTGCGGACCCCCAGGACGTTGACCCGGAAGGCGAGCTCGGGGTTCTTCTCGCAATCGGGGACGTTGTGATAGGCGGCCGTGTTGATGACCACGTCCGGAGTGCACGAAGCGAACGCCGCGACGATCGACCCGGGATCGGTGATGTCGACTTCCGGGACGTCGAGGCCGACGCAGCCGGGGCCGAGAATCCGGACGATCTCCGTTCCGACCTGGCCCTCGGAGCCGATGAGCAGCGTCTTCATGGGAAGCTTAGATTTCCTTTTATATCATGAATTTAGGTCCCTGTTAAGGAGAAAGTGAAGAAACGGAAGACCTCCCGGATCTTCCGCCTCGACGCTTTCCGCGTCCAGGGAAAGAAGCGGACGACATAGGCGATCGTCCGGAGGAAGAAGCCCGCGGCGGCGAAGGCGCGGCCGAGGAGATATTCGGGCCGGCCGCGCTCGGCGCGCAGGTATTTGAAGAGCATCCGGAGCCAGGCGACGTTGATTTCGCGGCAGCCCTGGTAAGTGGCCCCGTGATGATGGAGGACGCGCACGTCGGGCAGGTAATGGAGGGTCAGCCCCGCGGCCTTCATCCGGCGGCCCCAATCGAGGTCTTCGGCGTAGAAGAAATAGTCCTCGCACATGGGCCCGACGCGCTCGATCGTCTCCCGCCGGAGGGCCAGGCAGGCCCCGGACAGCCATTCGACCGGGTGGTATGGGACCCGCTTCGCCACGCCTTTTTGATGGATGAAAAAGCCGCGCGAGCGGAGCGGCCGGAGGGCGTGGATCCCGAAGAAATAGGTGAAGAGCGTCCCGGCCGTGGGGAGGAACCCGCACGCTCCGGCCTGGAAGCGCCCGTTGGGGAGGACGAGCGCGGGCAGCGCGGCGGCCACGCCGGGCCGGGCCGCCAGATAGTCCGCCAGCCGCTCGATCGCCCGGTCCGCGATCACGACGTCCGCGTTCAGCAGGACGACGACGTCGGCCGAGCGCTCGGCGAGGATGGCCCGGAGCGCGACGTTGTTCGCCGCCGGGTAGCCGCGGTTTTCGCCGAGCCGGATGAGCCGGACCCGGGGGTAAGCGGCCGCGACCGCGTCCGCCGTGCCGTCGGTCGAGCCGTTGTCCACGACGAAGACCTCGGCGTCCGCGTTTTCACGACCGGGCGCCGGGCCGTCGGGACGTTTCTCCAAGGCCGGACCGAGGACCGAATCGAGGCAGGGACGGATGTAGCCGAGCGCGTTCCAGGCGACGATGACGATCGAAACGCGCGGCCGCCGCGATGCGCCCGACACTCCGTTCATCCCCTATAGATACTAAATTCCCGGGCGCCGTTCAATTAAAATCCCCCTTAAGGGAGATTTCACGTTTTGCTTAATTGGGCAGGGCCACAAGCCCTGTCCAAGGGGGGTCAGCGAAGCGCCGAGGGGGCGCCAGCCCCCTGGAAGCATTCCGTTCCTAAGAAACTATAGGAATAAAAGGAACGGAATGCGCATCGGGGCCAGGGGAGATTTTTGAATAATATCGGGACACTTGCGCGGGACTTATGATATAAGCGAAAAAGAGCGGTGGAGGGCATCGGACATCAGCGCATGGATTTATCCATAGTCATTCCCGCCCTCAACGAGGGGGAGAACCTGAAAATCCTCCTCCCCGAAATCCGGAAGGTCATAGCCGCCCTGGGTCTCGAGGCTGAAATCCTGATCGTCACCCGGACGGCGGACCCGCTGACCGAAGAGGCGGCCGCCGCCTCGGGCGCGCGGGTCATCCGACAGGTCGAGCGCGGCTACGGCGGGGCCCTGCTGGCCGGTTTCGCCCAGGCCCTGGGCCCCTTCATCCTGACCATGGACGCCGATTTCTCCCACCAGCCCTCTTTCATCAAGGATCTGTGGGCCGCCCGCGGCCGGGCAGAAGTCACCATCGCCTCGCGCTTCTGCTCTGGAGGCAGCGCCGTGATGCCCCTCGGCCGTTATCTCCTCAGCCGGATCCTCAATATCGTTTTCGCCCGCGGCCTGAGCCTGGCGACCCGGGACTTCTCGAGCGGCTTCCGTCTCTACAAATCCTCGGTCGTCCGGGCGGAATCCTACGACAGCCGCGATTTCAACATCCTCCAGGAGATCCTGGTCCGGGCCTACGCCCAGGGATGGAAGGTCGCCGAGGTCCCGTTCGCCTACACGCCGCGCCGCCACGGCAGCTCCAACGCCCGGATCTTCCGCTTCGGCCTGGCTTACATGGGGACGTTCGTGAAGCTCTGGAAATTCCGGAATTCCATCCGCTCCGCCGACTATGACGATCGCGCCTACAACAGCCCCATCGTCTTCCAGCGGGCCTGGCAGCGGAAGCGGTACCGGCATGTCCGGGATCTCATCGCCGGCCGGGGACCGGTCCTCGACGCCGGCTGCGGATCGAGCCGGATCATCGGGCTTCTGCCGCCCGGAAGCGTCGCCTTGGATATCCTCCTGCCAAAGCTGCGGTACGCCCGCAAATTCGGCGGCTGGCTCGTTCAAGGCAGCGCCTTCCAGCTTCCTTTCCGGGACGGGCAGTTTCCCTGCGTCCTTTGCTCCGAGGTGATCGAGCACCTCCCGAAAGAGGCGCCGGTCCTCGCGGAGCTGGGGCGGGTCCTCGCTCCCGGGGGACGCCTCGTCCTCGGAACGCCGGACTACAGCCGCTGGGAGTGGCGGGCCATCGAAAGGATCTACGAAAAGGTCGTGCCCGGAGGCTACGCGGAGGAGCACGTCGGGCACTACACCAGAGGGGATTTGATCCGTCATTTCCTGGCCGAGGGATACGTTCACGAAGAGACGCGGACCATCTTTCGCGGGGAGATGATCCTGGCCTTCAGGAAGAAGGGATGAAGACCCTCAAGGGACCGGCGGGACTCGTAGCGGCGGCGGCTGTTCTATTGATAGCCTGGTCCTTCGCCGTCCCCATTTTCGAAGCGCCCGACGAGAACAACCATTGGGTCTATATCGACCTCCTCCATCGGAACAAGGCCCTCCCCGCCTACACGGTCGAATTGCAGGAAGCCAACCAGCCGCCGCTCTACTACGGGCTCATGGCTCTCTTCGCCACCGCCTCCGAAGTCCCCAAGTCGACGATCTGGGTCGACAAGGACGGCGTGGTCCACATTCCTCCCGGGCCGGAGCGGTTCGAGAGCGTCCCGTCCGATTTCCGGCGTTTCTGGCCGATAAGGATTGTCCGCATCCTGACCGCCCTCCTCTCCGCCCTGGCGGTCTTCTTCACATATCACGCCGGCCGGATCGCCACGGGGAACCCTTTGACCGGATGGCTGGCCGGAGGCCTGGTCGCGTTTCTCCCCCAGTTCAGCTTCCGGGGGATGAACGTCAGCAACGACGCCATGGCCACAACCATGTCCGCCGCGGCCACCCTTTTCATCATCCTCGTCATCAAGCGCGGATATTCGCGGCGCCTCGGGCTCGGCGCGGCGGCGACCCTGGCCCTGGCCTTTCTGTCCAAAATCAACACCCTGTTCCTCGTCCTCCCCTTCGGCCTCGCCGTCCTCACCGATGCCAAGCCGTTGAAAGCGCGGATTCGGGCCCTGACCGTTCTCCTCCTGACCGTGGCGATGATCGCCCCCTGGCTTATCTACAACCAGGTCCGTTACGGCGATCCGCTGGCCGAAGGGGCTTTGCACAGCCTCATGACCCATCTCGTCGACGCCAAGCCCCTGACGTCGCCCTATTTCGTCACCCGGTTCCCCGTCCTGCTCGGCCAGTCCTTCGTCGGGCTCTTCGGCTGGATGAGCCTCTGGTCCCCGCCATGGGTTTACCAGGTCTTCGCCGCCCTCGGCATTCTCGCCCTGATCGGGCTCATCTGGGGTCTCGTCCGGCGGAAGCTCGACCGGAGGCTGGCGGCGATCCTCGTCACGATTCCCATCCTCAGCTTCATCCTGGTCGTCTACCTCAACCTGACGTTCACCCAGCCGCAGGGCCGCTATCTCTTCCCCGCCCTCCCGGCCATCATGATCCTCGCCGCGCTGGGCCTCGAGGGGCTGCCGTTCTGGAAGAAGAGCGCGACCCCCATCCTCCTGGGAGCGCTTTTTTGCCTGAACGTTTTCATCCTCGGGTTCGTCATCATCCCCGCTTATTGGTAGGCCGGGGAAATCCGCGCCGCTTGCTTTTTCCGGGGCCGAACCTTGGACGAGGCCTCTTCCGCCCTTGGCTCACCGCTTGGCTTTGACCACGATTTCGACGGGGAAGGACCTTCGCGACCCGGCGACCGTCTCAACGAAGACCAGTTGATAGCTTCCGAGGAACCCCGGTCCCGGCAGCCAGGAGAAGCGGCCGGTGCTTGGGTCAAGCGTCGAACCGATGGGCAGGGACCGCAGCTCGCCTTTGACGACTTCGAAGCCCCGGTAGGAAGCGGGACCGGAGCCGGCCGCGGCCGGAGCATCAGGTTCGTTCACGAATCCCAGATCGACCTGGAGCAGCTCGACTTCAGCGATCTCGATACGATAGGCCCCCGCGTCGTCGGGCAAAGCGATCCCGGTGGGGGCGTTCAAATCGAACCCGCGGCGGGCGGAGACGGGTACGAACGGGCGGGGAATCGCCCGAAGCATCTGAAGCGAGAGCGGAACTCTCCGCGGCGCCGGGTCGACGGCCTCGGCGGGCCGGCCCGCGGGCGCGGGGCTTCCGCCCAAATTCACGATCGAGAAGTATCGCGAACCGATCCCCTCCCCCCGTCCCATGTCGTCAAAAGCGATCCAGAAGATCGAGTGGATGCCGTTGGCGAAGGTCGTCGTGTTCAAGAAAAACGCCCCGACCGGACCGCCCTGGCCGGGGGCCGGGCCGCCCGTGTTGTTGAGCCCGGGGAAATTGCCCGAAACGTCGGGCCGGTAGGCGTTGTAGAGGTTCGGCGGCGTACTGAGATTGCCCCGCAGCACGCTGTCCACGTAGACCGTGATCGCGCTTCCGTCCTTGGGAACCGTGCCCGGCAGGGGCGTCAGAACCCAGCCGAAATTGACGAATTGCGCTCCGCTCGCCGTCCCGCCCTGGCCCGGCGTGTCGATCGTCCCGAACGGCTTCAAGGCGTTGGCGTTGTCGCACGCGATCGTCTTCGAACCCAGCTCGACGGTATGGCCGTCGGCATCGGAAGCCACCGCATACAGAACATACGTCCCGTTGCCATGGTTCGGCAGGAAGTTGGTCAGGAGCATATAGCCCCACCCGCCCCGATAGCTGAGCGGATACTCCGCGTAGCCCGCCTCCACGTCCGGCCGGGCCCCGTCGATGAAAATGGCGTTCCCCACGGAATAGCGATCGTTCACCTCGCCCGCCGAGAGAACCGGGTCGCGCCAGATCTCGACTTTCGTCACCTCGACGTCGTCGAGGGCCCACCCCGTCACCGGGATGGCTCCGGTGACGCCGGTCGCTCCGTCAAGCGGCGAATCGAACGAGCCGAATGGGACCGTGGACAGGGTCGGGCCATAGATAGTGAGAAAGACGTTGACCGTCGCCGGCGAATTCGATGCTTCGGGCGAAGCGATGGTGATCGAGCCCTCATAGGACCCTTGCGCGAGCCCCGCGGGATTGGCCGTGGCCTGGACAGCCGAGTCTCCGATCCCCGACATCGGATCGCAGGAGAGCCAAGCCGGAAGTCCTGAGATCGTCCAGGTCATGACCCCGCTTCCGCCGTTCGTGATCAGGAACGTCTGAACCGACGTCGTGACCGCACCGAGCTCGTGGCCGTAATTCAAACGTGTTTTCGAGGCGACGAGACTCGGCGGCAAGCCGAAGGTGAAGGTCGCCGCAGCCGGGGAAGGAGTGAAGCCGGCGATGTCGTCCACGTAGGTCGAGGCCGTAATCGCGCTCGTCTGACCGACCGAGCAGGAGGGGCAGGCGGACCGCAAGGTGACGATCGCCAGTGAGCCGCTGCTCGAGGCCGGGATGGCGGCGGCGCCGCCCGGGAAGCCGCCCACGATCAAAGTCCCGGGAGTCGTCTGGTTGGCGTCGACCGAGGACCATGCGCCCGTGAGCGTTCCCTTCTGGATGTTCTGGTAGGTGAATTTGGCCGTATCGAAGCCCAGGCGCAGGCCGAAGGACTCGATTGCCGCGGAGTTCCCCGAAATGATGATGCGCACCTGGATATCGGTGGCGTTCGGAGCCGAAGCTGGATAGAGCTGGACGGAGATCGTTCCGGTGGCCGGAGCGGCGGCGGAGGCGGAGGCGGCCAGGGTCAGGGCAAAGAAGATCCGCCAAGGCAAGCGGCCAAAGAAGGAACGACTTGATTGAATCATTTCATCCCCCGCATAGCTCTTTTTCATAATGATCGCTTTGCGCTGATATTCTTATGAACGGAAGCCTGTGTCAATAGAAGTAAAGGTGCCTGACACGACCGTGAACGAAGCCTCACAATATCGTGACAATCGGACCGCCGCGGCGCCCGAAGCGGGAAAATTATTCCTGGGCGGCGGTTGTTTGACCGCTCTTAAGAGCCTCAAGTAGAATACCGCTCGGAGTTGTTCGGCTGAAAGGAAAGATGCCGCTTTGACCGCCGCCGGGACCGCTTTTCCCCCTCGCGAACGGATTTCCCTGGTCATTCCCGTCCTGAATGAGGAAGAAGGCCTCGCGGCCCTGATCGAAAAGGCCTGCCCCTACGCCGGCGAAGTCATTGTCATCGACGGTCACTCGACCGACCGGAGCGCCGCCGTCGCCGCGGCGTGCGGGGCCCTCGTCCACTACGACAACCGCAAGGGCAAGGGCGACGCCCTGCGCTGCGCCATTCCCCTCGTCACCCGCGAGATCACGGTCTTCATGGACGCCGACTGGTCGCACGACCCCGACGACATCCCCAAGCTCGTCCAGCCGATTCTCGACGGAACGGCCGACCACGTTACCGGTTCGCGGCTGCTGGGCGGCTCGAGCGAGCTCCATGGCGGCTTCGACGAGTTCATGCGCCTCATGGGGAGCTCTTTCATCACCGCCTGCATCGGCCGGCGCTTCAGGGTCCGGATCAGCGACAGCCAGAACGGATTCCGGGCCGTCCGGACCGACGTCCTCCGCAAGCTCGACCTCCGCGAGAACATCACCACGATCGAACAGGAGATGATCATCAAGACCCTCAAGGCCGGCTTCCGGCTGGCCGAGGTCCCGGCCCACGAGAACAAGCGGAAAACCGGGAAGTCGCATATCAAGATCGGGCGGGTCTGGTTCCGCTACGGCTATTCCCTGGTCAAATACCTATTTTTCTGACATGGCCTTTAAAGTCCTGCTCCTCAATCCTCCCTACGGCAAAGGCCGCGGCTTCAACCGCGAGGGCCGCTGCACGCAGGAGGCGAGCTTCTGGTCCACGCCCTGGCCGCCCTACTCGCTCGCTTCGATCGCCGCGGTCCTGCGGCGCGATGGATGCGCGGCGGAGGTTTTGGACGCCCCCGCCCTTGGGATCGACGCCGCAAAGCTCGAAAAAACCGCGGCGGGCGGCGCGTTCGATCTCGTCATCGCCTCGGTGAGCACAGAGACGATCGAGGATGACCTGCGGACCGTGGCCGGATTAAGGGAAAAGGGACGCGCGCGGACCGCCGTCTTCGGGATCCATGCCACGGTGTTCGGCGAAGAGATCGTCCGCGCGGGGGCCGGCATCGATTTCGTCATCCAAGGCGAGCCCGAAGAAACGGCGCGCGAGCTCGCCGCCGCGGTTCGCGCCGGCACTCCTGTCGAGCAGGTCCGAGGGATCGTCTTCTTCGATCCCGCGAGCGCCGCATCGGTCCGAACGCCGCGGCGCCCTTACATCCAGAACCTCGACTCGCTCCCCTTCCCCGCTTGGGGACTCGTCGACCTCAGCCGCTACAAGCTGCCCGTCATCGGGCGCAATTTCATTATAATCAACACGGTCCGGGGATGCCCGTTCCAGTGCTCCTTCTGCAACGCCCAGGCCTATTACGGCGCCGCCGCCCGCGCCCGCGGGGTGCCGAGCCTCATCGCGGAGATCAAGCTTCATGTCGACTCGTTGGGCATTAAGGACATCTTCTTCTGGGGCGACACCTTCACACTCCTCAAGGACCAGGTCCGCGATCTGTGCCGGGCGATCATCGAGGAAAAGCTCCGCATCCGATGGGTGGCCAACTCCCGCGTCGATACGGTCGACCCCGAGACGCTCGCTTTGATGAAACAGGCGGGCTGCTGGATGCTGAGCTTCGGCATCGAGTCGGGGGACGAGGAGATCCTCCGCTCCTGCGGCAAGAACGTTTCCATCGAACGCGTCGCTCGGGCCGTCCGGGACACGCGCGCCGCCGGGATCCTCTCCGCCGGCCATTTCATCTTCGGCCTGCCCGGCGAGACGGCGGCCACGGCTCGCCGAACCGCCCGGCTCAGTCGACGCCTCGGCCTGGATTTCGCCAACTTCTATACGGCGGTCCCCTACCCCGGATCCCGGCTCTACGAGCAGGCCGTCTCCTCGGGGTGGATCAAAGGCGCGGACTGGTCCCGCTTCCGCCAGAGCGAATGCGTCATGGACCTCCCCACGATCGACTGCCGCCGCCTCTCCGCGATCCGCCGCCGGGCCCGCCGGGCGTTCTATCTCCACCCGCGCCGGCTCCGCACGGCTCTCGCCCTGGTCCGGATGAAGATTTTGTCGAGGACATAGATGATCGAAACGGGAAGCTGAACATGTACATCCTGGGGATCTGGGACGGACACGATTCGGGCGCGGCGCTCCTAAAGGGCGGTCGGGTTGTTTTCGCCGCGAACGAGGAGCGCTTCACCCGCAAGAAGCTCGAGGTCGCCTTTCCCGAATGCTCCATCCGGGAGGCCCTCAAGTTCGCTGGGATCACTCCGGCCGACGTCGCGGTGGTCGCCGTCTCGACCTCGGATTTCTCCAAGACGCTCACCCGCGTCTTCCCCGGGCTCAAGCGCCGCTACTACCTGATCCGCCGCCGCAAGATCGCGCCGTCGCGGTTCAACCGCTTGAGCAAGAAAGCAAAGTACGTCCTGACCGAGATCGGGCCGGGCCGCCTGACCCGATGGGTGAGCGGTCGCGTCGTCCGCAAGTGTCTGAAAAAGCTCGGTTTCCAAGGATACCGGCTCCTCTGGGTGGACCATCACCTCGCCCATGCGGCGAGCGCCGTCGCCACCAGCCCTGACGAGAGCGGCCTCGTCCTCAGCCTCGACGGCATCGGCGACGGGCTCTCCGGCCTGATCGGGACGTTCGACGGCGGCGCTATCACGGTCCTCTCGAAGCTCAAGGGCCGCGACTCGCTCGGCATCTTCTTCGAGCACGTCACGAACCTGCTCAACATGCGCGAGCTCGAGGACGAAGGCAAGGTCATGGCCCTGGCCGGCTTCGGCTATCCCATCCCGGACGAGCAGAATCCGCTGCTCCGGCTCTTCACGGTCGACGGCCTGAAGATCAAGGCCCGCACCCGCGCGGGCGGGCTCACCAAGCGGCTCGCCCGGGTCCTCCACTTCTACCCGGCCGAGCAGTTCGCTTATATGGCCCAGCGCGTCCTTGAGGTCACCATCGTCAAGCTGGTCGAGAACGCCTGCGCCGCGACCGGCCGCCGCCGCCTCGCCTACGCGGGCGGGGTGGCTTCGAACATCAAGGTCAACATGCGGCTCAAGAACCATCCCGCCCTCGACAGCCTTTACGTCTTCCCCCACATGGGCGACGGCGGCCTGGCCCTGGGCGCGGCGCTCCACGCCGATTTCGCCGCCGACGGCATCGCCCGGAGCCGCCTCGACGACCTCTTCCTTGGCCCCTCCTACGGGCGGGCGGAGATCGAGCGCGCCCTGGCCGCGTTCCCCGGATTGAAGATCGAGCGCGTCCCGGATATCGCCTCACGCACGGCCGGACTGATCGCGGACGGCAGGATCATCCTCTGGTTCCAGGGCCGGATGGAATACGGCCCGCGGGCTTTGGGGGGCCGGAGCATCCTGGCCCTGCCGGGGAGCGTCCCCATCAAGAACAAGCTCAATATCTACCTCAAGAAGCGGGTCTGGTATCAGCCCTTCTGCCCGACCATGCTGGCCGACGCGGCCGCCGAGGTCCTCGAGGATTACGACGGCGTCAACAACCGCTTCATGACCGTCGGCTACAAGGTCCGGGACGAGTATGCCGACCGGATGGTCGCGGTCATCAACGCCGACAACTCCTGCCGGCCCCAGATCCTCGCCGGGGACGAGGGCCCGGCGTATGCCTGCATTATCGACCTGTTGAAGAAGGTCCGGGAGCGGACGGGCCTGGGCGTCGTCCTCAACACGAGCTTCAACAAGCACGGGGAAGCCATCGTCAATACGCCCCGCGAGGCCATCGAGCTCCTGGTCGGGAGCCCCTTCGAATACCTGGTCCTGGAGGATTTCCTGGCATGGAAAGACTGAAGCATCTCGCCGCCCAAGCCGTCCTGACCGGCATCCTCCTTGTCGTCTATTTCGTCGAGCTGACGCGCGACAAGGCCCGGCTCGCCGAGGACCTCAAATCCTGGACGCCGCTCGGCTTGACGGCCGCTTTCATCCTGATCGTCGTCCTCTTCGTCTTCGCCTTCCGGGACATCCGCGGCCTCTTCGCCGGGCTGACGCGGAGGCAATGGATCGCCGCGGCCGCCGCGGCCGTGATCGCGTTCGGGCTCGCCTTCGCCTACGCCCCGCGGACGCACCGCATCTACTATGACGAGAACATCTACCTCCACATCGGCCAGACGATCGCCGCGACGGGCAAGGCCCAGATGGTCAATGACGGCGAGCTCAAGTACGGCGAGCTCTTCGTCCATCAGGGCGAGTACAACAAGCAGCCCAACGCTTACCCCTTCCTCCTGAGCCTGATCTACAGGATCACGGGCCCGAGCGAGCTCCTGTCCTTCCTGTTCACGAACCTCATCTTCGCCGCCGGGGCGCTCCTCGTCCTCCTCCTCGGCTTCCTTCTTTTCGCCGAGTTCAAGATCGGGCTCTACGCCGCGGCCGCTTACATCGTCATCCCCCAGAACATCCTCTGGCACAACACGACGGCCGTCGAGCCGGCCGACACAGCCGCCATCATCCTGACGGTTTTTCTCGCCTATTGTTTCATCCGGACGTCGAAGCTTTCCCTGTTCTTTCTGACGATCGCGACGGCCTGCTTCACGGCCCAGTTCCGGATGGAGACTCTGCTCATCTTCCCCCTCCTCGCCGTCTATCTGCTCATCGACGGCCGGAAGATTTTCGGGGAAGTGAAGGCTTACTACGCCGTCCCGCTCGCGCTCGCCCTGCTCCTCCCGCATATCCTTCATCTCTTTTGTTTTCAAGGACATTCGTGGGGGGCGGCGACGTCCGAAAAGCTCGGCCTCGCCTTCTTCGGGCACAACCTCGCCGCGAACGGCGGCTTCTTCATCAACGGCAAGGACTTCCCGCTCCTGCTGACGCTCGCCGCGCTCTCGGCGTTCCTTTTCCGCCGCAAGCTCGTCGAGAAGCTCCAGGCGGGCATGTGGTTCCTCGCTTTCTGGGGCGTCTTTCTTTTCTTCTACGCGGGGAGCTATTACTATGGCGCCGACATCCGCTTCTCCCTCATGGCCTTCCCGCCGCTTGCCCTGCTCGCCGGCGCGGGCCTTTCGGACATCGATGTCTGGGCGGGCCGGCGGCTGCGGCGGCCCAAGACGGCGCTCGCCGGCACGCTCGTCCTCGCCGCCTCGTTCCTGATGTTCGCTCCGAAAGCCCGGATCGTCGGCCAGGAAGCCTGGGCGGCGCGGGCCGACCACCACTACGCCAAAGATATGCTCGCGGAGATCCCCAAAGACGCGATCGTCTTCAGCCACAACCCCAACATGTTCCTCTTCTGGGGCCGGAGCTCGGCCCAGGCTTCGATCCTGGCCGGATACGACGCCAGCGGCTTGCAGGGGCTCCGCGTCCATTTCCCCGGCGGCGATCTATTTCCATTACAACTTCTGGTGCAATGTCGCCGATCCGCTCCAGCAGAGCTTCTGCAAAAGCATATTGGACAAGTTCCCCCATTCCGAAGTTTTCCGCGCCCAGGAGCGCGACTACACCTACGTCCTTTACAAAATCGAATAGGGGGACGTGGCACTCATTTCCCGATTTTGCAGGCACTTTTTGTCAAACAAATTTTGTCATACGAAATCGGGGAATGAGTGCCACGTCCCCCTATTTAATGTAAAATGAGGCATTATGCGGCGGGTGATGAGGCCTTCGAAGATCGTTTGCGTTCTCATAGCCGCCGCCCTCATCGGGACGATCACGCTGGAAGCGTACGGTCGCGTGCCAACGCTCCAGACGCCCGGCAAATCCGAGCGGGATTCCGCGCCCCGCGCCATGGGCAAAGCGGCCCGCGACGACGGCTCATCGTCCGTCGGCCGGTTCCCCTGGCTTCTCGCCGCCGGCGGCGCGGTCGTGCTCGGAGTCGTCGTCTATCTCCTGGTCAAGTCGAAGAAGAGCGAGACAACGACATCCGTCTCCACATCGGTCGCGACCACGACCTCGAGCGCGGCGTCAACCACCATCGCCACCACCACAACCGCGGGATCGTCGACCTCCACGATCCCCCCGACGACCGTCCCCACCACCACATCGTCGATCGCGAGCACCTCGAGCTCGACGTCTACGCCCTCCTCCACGACCACCTCGATCCCGGCGGCGAACTCGGTCTCCGTATCGTTCAATCCCCCCTCCGCCGCTTCGGGGGCTCTTGTTCAGGTCGAGATCTCGATCAACCAGAACGCCTCACCCATCAACGCTTTCGGCATGCTCGTTTCTTTTCAGCCGACGATGTTCACCTACCTCGGTACTGATAAAGGGACGCTCAGCAAGGATTGGGCTTCTATAGATGGAGCTCTTATCGCTGCCGGCCAGGTCCGCGTCGGCGCCTACGCCGGCGCGGGACCGATTATCCCGGCCGGGAGAACCGGAACGATCGCCATCCTCCGCTTCCAGGTGACATGCGGAACGTGCGCCAACGGCACCACCGCTCCAAGCTGCATATCAGAAATCGTCGACATCGGCAGCATGTCCGGCTCCGGGTCCTGCGCCACCTTCACGCTCATTAAAAACTGAAAGGCGTTAGGGGGACGCCCTCTTTTTCAAAGAGGGGAACACAATAGGGGGACGTAGCACTCATTTCCCGATTTTGCAGGCACTTTTTGTCAAACAAATTTTGTCATACGAAATCGGGGAATGAGTGCCACGTCCCCCTATTTAATGTAAAATGAGGCATCATGAGGCGGGTGAGGAGGCCTTCGAAAACCTCGCTCTTCCTCATCGCCGCCGCGGCCGTCCCCATCCTGGCGTATTTCCTGTTTTTCTTTTCCTTCGCCGTCGATATCCCCTTCGAGGACGACTATTCCGTCCTCGCCTTCGCCATCAACTTCACCAATCCCGAATGGTCCGCCAAGCCGGCCATGTTTTTCTCTCTGCACAATGAACACCGCATCGCGACCCTGCGGGCCCTCGTCCTCGGCCTCCGGGCCCTTTCGCTCAGGATCAACTGGGTGTGGCTTGCCTTCCTTGGAAACCTGGGGATACTCGCCGTCGCCCTTCTGTTGTGGAAACACTTCCGGGGCGCGAGAGCCGCGCCGCCGTCCCTTCTCCCGGCCGTCGGCATTCTCCCCGCCATTTATATCCTTTTCCAGCCCCAGCATCATGAGCTGGCCCTCTGGGCGATGTGCGCCGTCACGAACATCGGCGTCGTCGTTTTCGCTTTCTTGGCCCTCTTTTTCCTCGCAAATTCCGGCTCCCCGGCCGCCAGCGATCCCCTCGGTAAAATCCTCCTTCCTCCCCCTTTTTCAAAGGGGGAAAACGGCCGCCCGTTGTTTTTCGCGACAGCCCTCGTCTTCGCCCTCCTCGCCGTCTATACCAACGGCAACGGGATCTTCGTCTGGCTGAGCGGGGCGGCGATCCTGCTTTCGGCCCGCGGCTTCCGCCGCCTCGCCGTCTGGCTCGGGATCGGCCTCCTCTCGGCCGCCGCCTATTTCTGGGGCTATGCCCGAAACCCCGCCCATCCGGCGGTCCTGCCCTTCCTCCTCGGCCATCCGCTCGATGTCTTGAAATACTTCCTTTCCGTTCTCGGCTCGGCGGCCGATTTCGGCGTTCTCCGCCCCGCCGCGCCCCTCCTCGCCGGCGCCGCGACCCTGGCCGCATCCGTCGGGCTTTGGATCAAGCGGCTCGACCGGAAAGAGCCGTTCCTCTCGGCCGGGCTCCTCTTCATCTTCCTCTCGCTCGCCGCCCAGAGCCTGACCCGGGCCCCGTTCGGGCTCGCCCAATCCCTCGAATCCCGGTACAAGTTCTATTCCGCGCTGGCGGCGGCGCTGGTCCTTCTCGGCTGGGTCCGCCTCGCCCGCTCGGGAAAAAAGATCGCTCTCGCCGCGCTCACCGTTTCGGTCGTCTTCGGCGCGGTCTCCTTCCTCGCGAACGTCCCTCGCGGCCGGGAAACGCGGGAGCGGCGGATCGCCAACATCCTCGCCTGGAACGAGGGGAAAGCGGCGCTCCCCTATCCGAACGCCGAGCACGCCGACTCCATCATCAGGATTGCGGCGCAAAGGAAGATCTATCTCCCGCCGTCCCGGCTCCATATCGACCGGCCGGCGTTTCCCTTCGGGGGGATCACCTCCGCGTCGGGCGCCGGCGCCGAGGCGGGGACTGTTCGCTTCGCCGGCTGGGCCATGGACGACGGCGGTCCTCCCGAGATCATCGTCCGCCGCGGCCCGCTTCCCTCCGACCGCCCCGAAACGATCACCGATGCGGGCATGGTCGAGCTCGGGCGGACCGGATGCCGGGAAGGCTCTATCGCCCCTTACCGCATGATCTATTACGGATTCCCCGGGCGCGACCGGATGATCTGGGAGTTCGCCTATGCGCCCGCCCCGATGCCCGCCGGCGCCGCCCGCCCGAAGCTCTCCTTTTTCGCCCGGGACGGAGACGGCCATGAATCCCTCCTCGGAGAGCGCGCGCCATGAGCGGCCCGGAGAAAGCCGGACGGGCCGCCGCTCCCTCCCCCGCCGCGCTGGCCGCCGGCTTCGTCTTGAGCGTCGCCCTGATCGGCTTGTGCTTCGCCAAGTCCTTCCAGGGGATCCAAGGGGACGGGATGTTCTATTATTCCTACACCGTCTCGCTGCTCTGGGACGGCGACCTGGACCTCCAGAACCAATTCGACTGGCCGGATCCCGCCGCGCCCGGGCTGACGGTGACGCGGAAATTCTACGCCCTCGACGAGACGACGGGCCGGGCCTTCTGCCTCTTCAATCCCGGAACGGGCGTGCTCATGCTCCCCGGAGCGGCCGCCGGACGGCTGGCGAACGCCCTGACGGGAAAGCGCCATTCCGACCCCTTCGATCCGTTTTTCCAAAGATGGGCCGCTTTCACCGCCGTGATCCTCTCCGCCCTGACCCTCCTGCTCCTCTATGCGATCCTCGGCAGGTTCGTCTCCCCCGGGGTCGCCGTCTGCGTTCCGGCCCTGTCTCTCGCGGCCACGAACTGGCTTTTCTACGCGACCGCCTTCGCTTCCTGGTCCCATGTCTACGCTCTTTTCCTCTGCGCCGCGCTCGCCTGGAGCTTTCTCCGGGCCGCGGAGCGGCCGACCCTCGTCCGCGCGATCCTCGTCGGGCTCGCCGGCGGGCTCTTCTTCTCGACCCGGAATTTTTCGATCCTCCTGTCGCTCCCGTTGCTCGTCCTCCTCGCGGCCCGGTTTCTGAAAAAGGACGCCGGCCGCGCGAGGAAGACCGGGATCGCCCTCGCCGCGGCCGCGGCGGGCGCCTTCCTCCTGGGCGCGGCGCCGCAGCTCGTCCTGAACTCCGTCACGCACGGAAGCCCCCTCCGGACGGCCATGGGCGTCGCGGGCACGGGGGCCAAGGTCTTCGGCTTTCCCGAGAGCGTCGTCATCAGGATCTTCGATCCGGCGAACCTGGAGTTCCTCTATTCCAATCTCTGGAATTCCGAGAACGGACTCTTTTACGGGCATCTGTTCTTTCTCACCGGGCTCATCGGCGCCCTGATCTGGACGCGCCGGGACCCGGACCGCCGGCGATTGCTCAACACGCTTCTCCTCGGCGTCTACGCCCTTTGGTTCGTCGACGCCGGCTACTTCGACAACTGGATCAACCGGGCCGCGGGCTCGGGCTTCGGGCATCGCAGGTTCCTCGACGTCCTGCCTCTCTTCGTCCTCGGCGCCGCATCCCTCCTCGAATGGGGCCGGGCGCGTCGGGGCCGGAGGCTCGCCGTCCTCGGCGCGTTCGCCCTGCTCGGCGCGGCCGGGCTCTCCCTGACCTTTCAATTCCTGGGCGCCTTCCCCGCTTATGCCGCGGCCAGCGAATCGTTCGGCGCCCTCTACCGGTTTCTCCTTCTCAACGTCCCGGCCCTGGCCGTCTTCGCCGTCCTCTTCCTTCTCCTCCTCGCTTTCGTCAAGCCCGGTGACGACGGCTCCCGCAGCCCGGTCCGCCGCTCGCCGCTCGTCCTCTCGCTCATGGTCCTGCTCGCCGTTCTTCCGGCCGTCGTTTTCCGCCCCGACGCCGCCGCCCAGCGGGCCCGCTTCGGCTCGCGGCGCGGATTCTTCCTGATGTACGACGGAAACCCCCTTGTCCGGCTCCCCGCCCGCTCCTGGGGCCTGCCGGCGGGAATGGCGAGGCCGATGCTCGCCCCGACGGCGGAGATCGGCCTGCCCGCCCCGCTCGAGGGCGGGGATCTCGTCCTGCTGTCGCTGACCGTCCCGCCGCGGGCCGGCGGATCGGGCGAAAGCCTGGAGGTCTCTCTCGGCGGGGAACCGATCGGCCGCGCCGCGCTCGGGCCCGGGAAGCAGGTCGCCCGATTCCCCGTCCCGCCCGGCGTTCGCCCGGGGAGAATCCTCACCCTGAAGACGGAAAGCCCCGTGGATAAGGCACGCCCCGTTCTTTTTCACGAGGGGAGGATTGTCCTGAAAGAGGACGGGGGACGGCCGTTCGGGAAGGTCGAGCTGCCGCGAGAGGACGCGATCGCCGCGTCGGGCCCCGTCGCGCTCAAAGGCTGGGCCCTGGCCGATAAAGGCCTGGCGAAGGTTTACGCCGCCTTAATATCGGAGAGCGGCCGGCCCGGCGTCCTAGCCGCCGAAGCCCGGTTCGGTTTAGAGGCGCGGCCGGACATCGAAGGAACGTATGTTCTTTACCCCGGCATCCTGGAAGCGGGCTGGACGATCACTCTCGACCGAAAGGCCCTCCCGCCCGGAAGCGGAAGCTCGGCCCGCTTCGAGATCGTCGCCGTGGATAATGACGGCCGGAGAGCGGTCCTCGGCCGGCGCAAGATATTCTGGCGGGACTAAAGCTGGGCGGTCAAATCTCCCCTCGCCCCTCTTTTC
>CAWKFB010000014.1:0-282898 GCA_963848835.1 Candidatus Aminicenantota bacterium
GCGCTTATTTCAGGACGTGGGCGTCGCCGCTGCGGCGGGTGACCTGGATTTTATCCAAGTGTTCGAGCAGGGCGCAGGCGTATTTCCGCGAGACGCGCAGGACGTCCTTGGTCTCGGAGATCGTGATCGTCCGGCGCAACCGCAGATAATCGATCACCGCCTTCTTCGCCTTCTCGAAGGCGTCGCGGTGCATCGTGACCTTCGGGTCGAGCCGGACGAGCCTGCCCTGCTGGATGAGCGTCCCCATGATCTTGCGGAATTGGTTGAGCGGCAGACGCGTCTCGCGGCAGACGTCATCCTCGAGGGGAGGCTCGACGCCGGCCCTTCGGAAGATCATCTCGACCCGGTCGGCCAGCGCCTGGTCGGCCTCGCCGAGCCGGGCCTCGAAACCCGGGAGCGTCACTCCGCCTTCCTTGCGGACAATCGTCTGAGCCGAAGCGAGCCTTTCCACGAGAGCCCGGAACACCGCGTCGTCGGCGGACCCGGAAAGATGCGACTGCAGGTCCGCGAGGGGCATGACCGGGCGGTGCGGATTGTCGGCGAAATATTTCTTTACCGCCTTGAGCGCCTTGTCCTCGGCGGATCGCCAGGCCTCGGCCGCGACAAACCGTTCGTCCGCACCCGCCCCAACGCGATAGAGGGCTCCGGCGGCGGAGAGCTCCGCCGCGGCGTCCCGAACGGCCGCGGGCTGCGCGCACAGGATCCTCGAGATCTCGGCTGAAGGCGCGGACCGGCCGCCCTTTTTTCTCAGGACCTGCTCGACCGCGTCGGCGACGGTCCCTTCGAACTTGCGGATCCCGGCGAGCGCCCCCGCGTCGAACCGCTTATGGCGCGGCGGATCGACGTCCAACACCTCCCCGCCGCCGATGGTGTTGAGCGGCGAGAACGTCCGGATGATGAAGCGGTCCCGCCAGACAGCGGCCGTCGGCGATTCCAGGACGAACTGGGCGAGCATGGACTCTCCGGGGAGGAGCTTCTCCTTCTCGAGGAGGATGACCCGGGCGATGACCTCGTCCGTCCCGATGTGGAACCGGACGCGATCGCGCGTCTTGAGCTCCTTCGGCGCCCCGGCGAGCAGCCTGAGGCGGGCGTCGATCCGCGTCGCGGGAGCGATCAGGCCGGGGGTCGCGGCGCACTGCCCGCGCCGCAAAACGTCCTTGTCCACGTCCTGGAGGTTGATCGCGGTCCGATTGCCGAGGCCGGACACATCGCGCTTGGACTTATGGATCTGGATCCCGCGGACTTTGGCTTGGATCTTGTCCGGAAGGATCTCGATCCTGTCCCCGACCTTGACTTCGCCCGAGAGGACCGTCCCCGCGATGACCGTGCCGAAGCCGTGGATCACGAAGACGCGGTCGACCGGCATCCGGAAATATCCGGAATCCTCCCGCCGAGGAACGCGGCGTCCGGCTTCCATCAGGACGCTTCGCAGCTCGGGAAGCCCCCCTCCGGTGATCGAGGAGACGGGAAGGATAGGCGCGCTCTCGAGGAACGTCCCATGGACGAACGCCCGGACCTCGCTCTCGACCGCGGTCCGCCGCCCGGCGTCGACGAGGTCGCACTTGGTCAGGGCGATGATCCCCTCCCGGACGCGGAGGAGCCGGAGGATGTCGAAGTGCTCGCGCGTCTGGACCGAGATGCCCTCGTCGGCGGCGATGATGAAGAGCACGGCGTCCACGTTCGAGGCGCCGGCGACCATGGTCTTGACGAACTTCTCGTGGCCGGGGACGTCGATGAAGACGATCTGCTTCTCGTATTCGGGGATGTCGAGGAAGACGAACCCGAGCTCGATCGTCATCCCCCGCTCTTTTTCCTCGGGGAGGGCGTCGGGGTCGATGCCCGGTCAGAGCCTTGACCAGGGAGCTCTTGCCGTGGTCGATATGGCCGGCCGTGCCGACGATGACGTGGCCCTTGTCGCTCATGCGCCCGCCGCTTTCGCCCTCCCGCGGAGGAGGATCTTTCCTTCCGACTCCGCGACGACGCGCCCGATGCGCGCCGCTCGCGAAACGCCGCGCTCGCGGAGGCGGGCAAGCACGCTCGCGGCTTCCGCCGCCGGCACGGACATCAGCAGGCCGCCCGATGTCTGGGGGTCGTAGAGAAGGGCTTCAAGGTCCTCTCCGACGTCGGGGTCCTTCTCGACGAGCCGGAGGCATACTCCCGGTTCCGCTCCGCCGCTCCGGAGATCATGTTGTTCTTGAGGCATTCGAGGACGCCGTCGAAGACCGGGATCGCTTCGGCTTCGACCTCGACCGTGACCCCGCTCTGGACGGCGATCTCGCCGAGATGCCCGACCAGTCCGAAGCCGGTGACGTCCGTCGCCGCGCGAACTCCCGATTCGATCATCACCTCGGCCGCGGTCTTGTTGAGCTCGGACATGGACCGGCCGGTCTCCTCGATCCACTCCGGCCGGGCCCTCCCGAGCTGGGCGGCGAAGGCGATGACGCCGGTGCCGATCGGCTTGGTCAGGATCAGGACGTCGCCCGGCCGGGCCGCCGCGTTGGTGACGATCCGGTCGGGGGGAACGATCCCGGTCACGGCGAACCCGAACTTGATCTCCTTGTCCTTGATGCTGTGCCCGCCGATGACGCTCACCCCCGCCTCGGCCATCTTGTCCATGCCGCCCTGGAGGAGGCGGTTCATGACCCGCAGGCTGAGAGCCTCGACGGGAAAAGCGATGATCGAGAGCGCCGTCAGCGGGCGGCCGCCCATGGCGTAGACGTCGCTCACGGAGTTGGCCGCGGCGATCTGGCCGAACAGGTACGGGTCGTCCACGCAGGGCGTGAACACGTCCACGGTCTGGACCAGGGCCGCCTCCGGGCGGATCTTATACACGCCCGCGTCGTCGCCCGTATCGCCGCTGACCAGGACGTTCGGGTCGGTGATACGGGGCAGGCCGGCCAGCGCGGCTTTGAGGTCGTCCTGGCTTATCTTGGAGGCGCAGCCCGCGTTCTCCACGAGCCGCGTCAGCGGCACGTCCTCGGCCGCGTCCTCCTCGCGCTCGCCGGCGCAGAGGCAGACGTTCTTCCTCTTGAAGAGGTCGCAGGGGCAGGGGTCCTTGGGATTGCAGATGCAGTGGCCGAGCTTGATCGATCGGCCCATCACGCGCTTGCGCTTTTCGAGGTCGATCATGAGGCCAGGACCGCGGCGAGCGCGTCTTCGACGAGGCGGTCCTCATCCGGCTGGATCGTCCGGAAATCGAACAGGACGGCGTCCTGCTTGATCCGGGTGAAGACGGCCGGGCGCCCGAGGCGGAGGGCCCGGGCCAGGGCGTCGGGGCCGGCGGGCGCGCCGAAGACGGCGAGACATTTCGTCGGGATCGTTTCGACCGGGACGGAGCCGCTTCCAACCTGCGAGCCCTCGTCGACGACCGAGAGGCCGATCTCCTCGGGCAGCCGCTTCCGCAGCGCCCGCTCGACCTTCCGGGCCCGCTTTTCCAGGTCCTCGGTCTTGAGGCCGAGCATTCTGTAGAGAGGATGCGTTCGGGTCAGGCCATCGGGGTTGAGAGAAAAGCTTGAGCGTGGCTTCCATGGCCGCGATGGTCAGCTTGCCGCAGCGGAAGGCCCGGGCAAGCGGGTCCTTCTTGATTCGGGCCACGGCCGCGGCCTTTCCGACGATGAGCCCCGACTGCGGGCCGCCGATGAGCTTGTCGCCGCTGAAGCAGGCGATATCGACGCCGGCGGCCACGCTTCTCCGGACGAGCGGCTCCGTGGCGAGGCCGAACGCCCTCAGGTCGACGAGCGCGCCGCTCCCGATGTCGTCGATGACCGGGATCCCGGCCTTGCGGCCCAGGTCGGCGAGCTCCTCGATCTCCGGCTCGGCCGTGAAGCCGAGGATGCGGTAATTGCTGTGATGGACGCGCAGGATGGCCCCGGTCGCCGGGCCGATCGCCGCCTCGTAGTCGCGGAGATGGGTCTTGTTCGTCGTGCCGACCTCGCGCATGACCGCCCCGCTCGTGGCCATCACGTCGGGCATGCGGAACGACCCGCCGATCTCGACGAGCTGGCCCCGCGAGACGATGACCTCTTTTCCGAAAGCGAGAGCGTGGAGGACGAGGACGGTGCCCGCGGCGTTGTTGTTGCAGATCGTGGCCGCTTCGGCCCCGGTCAGCTCGGCAGAGGAGGCGGCTGACGATCGCATCGCGCTGTCCGCGCCGGCCCGTCTCGAGGTCGAGGGCCAGGGTGCAGTATCCGCGGGAAATGTCGTCGAGGGCCTCGCGCCCGGCTTCGGAAAGGACGGCCCGTCCGAGTCCGGAATGCATCAGGATGCCGGTGGCGTTGATCGCTTTCTTGAGCCCGAGGCCGGCCCGCTCGGCCAGGCGGCCCGAGATCCGCTCCAGGATCGCCGGCCGTCCGAGGTCCGGAGCGTCGGCGCCCGACGGCGGTTTCCCGGCGAGGATGTCCGCCCTGATCGCTTCGAGCTCCGTCCGGCAGGCTTGGACGAACGCGTCCCGGCCGTACATCTCGACCAGGGCGTCGCCGGCCGGGTCGCCCAGGAGCGAATCGACCGAGGGGAGCTGCCGGAGACGCGTGTCGCTCATCCCCGGCATTTTATCATAAGTCGGAGAGTCAGAGCCCGATCTGGGCGCCGATCAGGACCGGAAAGTACATCGTCTTGCCGATGTCCGAGGCATAGCGGAGCTCGGCGTAGATCGAGACCTTCGGACCGAGGGCGAAGCTCACGCCGGGACCGGCCAGAATGCCGAATCCCGCCGCGGAATCGAACGATTCGGTCCGGGTGTAGGTGGCCGTATAGCCCGACGTGACGACGGTCCAGCGGCCGGTGACGTCCTTGTACGATTCCGAGTTGAGCCCCAAACCGGCGAAAACATAGAACTGGATGGGTCCCGGAGCCGTGAGGAAATATTTGGCCCCGCCGATCACGGAGACGATCGAAGCGCCGCCGCCGGTCATGACCGCGGTATCCGGAAAATCGTAGGCCCCGGACTTGATCCCCATGGAATGGACGCGGGCGTCGAAGAAGAGCCACAAGTTCGGCTTCAGGACGATGTTCACGGTCGCGCCGATATGGAAAGCCGAGCCGTAATTGTCGGAAAGGCCGCTGTTCAGGGGCATGGCGAAGCCGCCGCCGAGGCCGAGGACGACTTTCGAGACGGGAGCGTCCTGGGCAGGCAGGGCGAGGACGCCGGCTAGAAGGAGCAAAGTCATTGCCGTTAAAGCTTTTTTCATGATCTCTCCCTTCTTCCGAATACGGCTAAATTAATCCTCTCTGTCCCATTTGTCAACCCGAACACCGGGTGTCGGCTCAGCGCCCGGCGCAGGCCTGATCCGTTCGGACGAGCTTGGAAACGTCGAAGCCCTTCTCGGCGCATCGACCGACGATGGCCTGGTAAAGGCCCTCGTCGATCTGCGGCGTCCGGGCCAGGATCCAGAGGTATTCGCGCTTCTTCTCGCCGACGACCGCGTAGCTGTAATCCTCGGCCAGGTCGATGATCCAATAATCGCCCCGAAACGGCCAGAAGAACTGGACCCGGAGCTTGGCGTTCCCGCTCCCTTTGACCACGAACGCCTTGCCGTTGGCCGTCGTGACCTTACCGTCCGCGGCATCGCGGCGGCAGGTGTTGATGACGCGGACATATCCTTTGTCCGTCATCTCATAATCGGCCGTGGTGCAGTGGCAGCCCTTCTGGAAGCGCTGGGGGAAGGAGGCGATATCGTACCATCGGCCCATGTACCTCTGGAGGTCAACCGACGGGACGGTGGCCAAGGGCCGGTCCTGCGGCCCGCCCGGATGCCCCAATCCCAAGACCCCCGCCAAGGCCAACCCGGCGATGAGAATTCTCATGCTCCTATTATGTTCGACAATCCTCCGCCGGTCAACGGCGGAGGGGCCCCAGGTAAGAACCTGGGGCCCCTACCGCCGTTCCTTGACTTTCGGGCAGGCGGCGGTTATAAAACGCACCATGGAAGGACCGCTGAAAACGGACAACGAGACGGACCCGGAGGGCCCTCTCCGCATCCTCTTCGTCTGCCTGGCCAATCTCTGCCGCAGCCCGATGGCCGCCGTCATCGCCCGGACGTTCTATGACGGCGCGGTCGCGGCCGACAGCGCCGGGGTCTCCCCCGCCGCGGGCTCCGTCTTCCCCGAGATGGCCGCCGTCGTCCGCGAGCTTTACGGCGCCGACATGACCGGCCATCGTCCCCGCCACGTCCTCGACTTTCCCGTCGCGGACTACGACATCATCATCGCCTTGGATTCCTCGATCTTCATGCGGCTGTCCGAGATGCCGGAGATCCCCCAGGACCGGCTCATCGGCTGGGAAATCGCCGACCCGGCCGGGCAGGGTTTCGACGCCTACGAGCGGACGGCCTTCATCCTCGAACAGAATCTCGAAAATCTCCTGGAGCGGATCGGCGAGGATGCCTGATCCGTTCCGGACCCGGAGGTGATCCCCATGCCCCTCGAGCTGAATAAAATCCGCCATCAGTTTCCCGCCCTCCATTCCGGGGCGGTCTTCCTCGACAATCCGGGCGGGACGCAGACCGTCAAGAACTGCCTCGACCGGATGCTCGAGTACCTCATCGAGACCAACGCCAACCACGGCGGCGCGTTCAAGACGAGCCGCGAGTCGGACGCGATCCTGGTCAAGGCCCGCGCGGCCATGGCCGAGTTCCTGAACGCCGCGCGGCCGGAAGAGATCCTCTTCGGCCAGAACATGACGAGCCTCACCTTTCAGGTCAGCCGCTCCCTGGCCCGGACCCTGGGCCCGGGCGATCATGTCGTCGTCACCCGGCTCGACCACGACGCCAACGTTTCGCCCTGGACGCTCGCCGCCGAGGAGCGGGGGGCCGGAGTGAAATGGGTCGATTTCCATCCCGAGACGGGCACGCTCGACCTGGACAGCCTCGACGCGGCCCTGGCCGGAAAGCCGAAGCTCGTCGCCGTCGGCTACGCCTCGAACGCCCTCGGCACGGTCAATCCCGCGGCCGAGATTATCAAGCGCGCCCACGCCGCCGGCGCCCTCGCCTTCATCGACGCCGTCCATTACGCCCCGCACGGCCCGATCGACGTCCGCGCCCTCGGCTGCGATTTCCTCGTCTGCTCGGCCTACAAGTTCTTCGGGCCGCACCTGGGCATCCTCTACGGCCGGTACGATATCCTCGACGGCCTCTTCCCCTACAAGGTCCGGCCCGCGTCTGAACGAGCTTCCGACGAAGCTCGAGACGGGGACGATGAACCACGAGGCCATCGCCGGCCTGCTCGGGACGCTCGAGTACTTCGAGGGATTGGCCAAGGAGTTCGCCCGGACCGCTCCGCCGGCGGTCGAAGGGAGCTTCGAAGGCCGGGCCCTGCATTTCAAGCAGGCCCTGACGCTCATCCGGGCCAACGAGCGGGAGATGAGCAAGGCCCTGCTCAAGGCCTTCCACGCCGTGCCCGGGCTCACCCTCTACGGCCTGGCCGACGAAGGCCGCGTCGCCGAGCGCGTTCCGACATTCTCCTTTCGCCTCAAGGACGTCCCGCCGCGCGCCGTGTCCGAGAAGCTCGACGCCGAGGGCATCTACGTCTGGGACGGGAACTACTACGCCCTCGAGGCGGCCCGCCGCCTGGGCGTCGAGGGCTCGGGCGGGATGGTCCGCGCCGGCGGGGTCCATTACAACAATCCCGACGACATCGACCGCTTCGCCAAGGCCCTCCTCAAAATCGCCCACGGTTGAGGCCCTCCCCGGTTCGTGCTAGAATTCCGGGGAAATCCGGCGAGGTGGAAATGAACATCCTGGTCACGGGCGGATCCGGCTTCATCGGCTCTCACGTCGTCGACGTCCTTCTCGAGCAGGGCCACCGGGTCAAGATCTACGACGTGGACGGCCCGAAATACGGCCAGGCCTGCGATTTCATCAAGGCCGACATCCTCGACCTCGTCCGTCTGGTCAAGGAGACGGAAAGGACCGACGCCGTCTTCCACCTCGCCGCCGAAGCCAACGTCAACCGCTTCCACGACAGCCCCTATTTCTCGAACCTGATCACGTCGGGATCGACGCTCAACGTCCTCGAGGCGGCACGCGTGAACAAGGTCGGACGCGTTCTGTTCGGCTCGACGGAGTGGGTCTACGGGAGCGACACGTCCAACCCGGATGTCGTCATCACCGAAGAGACCCCGATGACCGACGATCCGGACCACATCTACACCTCGTCCAAGATCGCGGCCGAGCTCTTCTGCAAGAACTACCACCGCATGTACGGGGTGAATTTCACCATCATGCGCTTCGGCATCCCCTTCGGAGAGCGGGCCCGGCCCGAGACGGTGACGCCGATCTTCGTCCGCAAGATCCTCGCCGGCGAGGAGATCACGATCCACGGCGACGGCAGCCAGACCCGCCAGTTCATCTACGTCAAGGACCTCGCCCGGGGCATCGCCGCCTGCCTCCAGCCCCAGGGAGAGAACGAGATCTTCAACCTCAACGGCGTGGAGCGGATCAGCGTCCTCGACATCATCCGCCACCTCGAGCGCATCCTCGGCCGACAGGCGAAGATCGCGTTCATCGACCAGCGCTCGGGCCAGTTCAAGGGCCGGCTCATCTCCTCCGAAAAGGCCCTCCAACGGCTCGGCTGGAAGCCGCAATACTCTTACGGCCAGGCGCTCGAGCCGTACGCCCGGGCCTATGCCGCGGAGCTCGGGAAAGCGGCCCGGCCATGACCCACGACACCCCCGTCATCCCGCACCTCGCGACCATCCAGGAGGCCATCCGGCAGATCGAGATGGGAACGGGCTCGACCGCGTTCATCGTCGACACGCGCGAGGAATACCTCGGCCAGATCTCGATCCAGCAGCTCCGGCGGATGATCCTGTCCGGGGCCGACGCCGCGGCCCGGATGTCGCCCGACATCGCCCTCAATCCGCTCCGGATCGCCAAAGGCCGGGTCGCCGACCGGAAGCTTCTGGCCGAGATCGCCCACGACATGGAGATGGGGAACCTCGAGGTCTGCCCGGTGGTCGACGCCCGGAACCGCGTCGTCGGGGCCCTCGGGCTCAAGGAGATCCGGAAGAAGATCTCCGCCATCGCCCCCGAGCCCTCCCCGGTCCGGACCGTCCCCCACGGCAACGTCCTCGTCGTCGGCGGCGGGGGCTACCTCGGCAGCATCCTCGTCCGGAAGCTCCTTCAGGCCGGACGCTCCGTCCGCGTTCTCGACAGCTTCATCTACGGCCGGCGCTCGCTCGCCGCCCTCGAAGGCCATAAGGGCTTCGACATCGTCGAGGGCGATTTTAGAAACATCCAGACCGTCGTCGATTCCCTCCGGGACATCGACGCCGTCGTCCTCCTCGCCGCCGTGGTCGGCGATCCCGCGGCCCAGTCCCGGCCCGAGCAGACGATCGAGACCAACGTCATGGCCGCCCAGGCCCTCGCCTTCGCCTGCAAGCTGCACTGCATCAGCCGGTTCATCTTCGCCTCGACCTGCAGCGTCTACGGCCGGACGAAGGACGTCCTCGACGAGAACGCTCCGCTCAACCCCGTCTCGCTCTACGCCCGGTCCAAGATCTTCTCCGAGCGGAACCTCCTCGACCTCGCCGGCGACAACTTCTCCCCGACCATCCTGCGCATGGGCACGCTCTACGGCTACTCGCCGCGGATGCGCTTCGACCTCGTCGTCAACACGATGAGCATGAAGGCCCATGTCGAAAAGCGCATCCAGGTCTACGGCGGGAACCAGTGGCGGCCGCTCCTCCACGTCGAGGACGCGGCCGGCGCCTTCAAGGCCTGCCTCGACGCGCCGCTCGCCCGGATCGGCAATCAGATCTTCAACGTCGGCTCGAACGCCCAGAACTACCGCATCCTCGAGATCGCCGAGCTCATCGGGACGACGCTCAAGAAGGTCGACATCCAGGTCGAGCACGCCCAGTTCGACGCCCGCGACTACAGGGTCTCGTTCGACAAGATCAAGCGCGGGCTGGGCTTCAAGCCGGGGCAGACCATCCCCCAGGCGGCGCGGCGGATCGTCCGCGAGCTCGTCTCGGGACAGATCAAGAACCCCTACGCCCGGGTCTATTACAACCATTACTTCGACGCGACCGAAGAGTCGTAAAGCGTTTTTTCTTTCGAGGAGGTCCCTTCCATGTCCCAGCGCAAGACCGTATCGTTCCTGGCGGCGGCCGTTCTGTTCGCCGCCGTCATGGCCCCCGTCTTCGCCCAAACCTTCAAGGCCGACGGGAACAAGATCAAGGCCCACATCGAGTACCTGGCCTCCGACCCGCTCGAAGGCCGGCAGACCCTGACCCCCGGCTACAAGAAAGCGGCCGAATACATCGCCGCCAAGTTCAAGGAACTGGGATTGAAACCGAGCGGGGACGGCGGGACGTCCTATTTTCAGAAGGTCCCCATCGCCCGGCCCGTGACCGTTAATACCGGCGTTCCCGTACTGACCGTCGACGGCCGCGGCTTTTCCTTCGAGGACGCCGACTTCAGCGTCAATCCCCAGTCGACGGCCAAGGCCGCGGTCAAGGCCCCGGTCGTCTTCGTCGGATACGGCCTGTCGCTCCCGGCCAAGGGCCTGGACGAGTACGCCGGCGTCGACGTCAAAGGCAAGATCGTCCTGGCCTACAAAGGCTCGCCGGATTCCGCCGCCGTGCCCGCCCCGCGGATGATGGACGCCGGACCGCAAGCTCCCGCACCCGCGCCGATCGGACTGTCGATGGACGAGACCACCGACAACGCCAAGATCAAGACGGCCTTCGACAAGGGCGCGGCGGCGGTCCTCCTCTACGACCCCAACCCGCCCGCCGTCGGAGGCATGCTGATGGCCATGGGCGGCATGCAGAGCCAAGCCGCGCCGGCCTATAACCGCCCCTTCCTCGTCTTCAACGTCACCGAGCGCGCGTTCAAGGCCCTGATGCGGAAACCGGCCACCGCCTCGAACGGCGAGTTCAACGCCTCGCTCAACGCCATCCGCCGCGACATCAAGGCCAAGAAGCCCCGCTCCAAAGCCACGGGAGCCCAGGCGGCGCTCAAGGGCTATGACAAGATCGACACGTACAAGGGGGAGGATGTCAACGTCATCGGCAAGATCGAGGGGACCGATCCCGTCCTCAAGGACCAATATATCGTGATCGGCGGGCACCTCGACCACCTCGGGACCCGCGGCCCGGTCATCATGAACGGCGCCGACGACGACGCTTCCGGCCCGGCCGTGGCCCTGGAGGTCGCGCGGGTCCTCATGCAGGGAGGATTCCAGCCCAAGCGGACCATCGTTTTCGCCGCCTGGTGCGGCGAGGAGATGGGCCTCATCGGCTCCAACTTCTTCGGCAACAAGCCGCCGGCCGGCATCACGATGGACAAGGTGGTCGCCAACTTCAACCTGGACATGGTCGCCCTGGGCGACGCGATCGGCGCCCCCGGCGCGCTCAATTTCCCCGAGATCTGGGAGAAGGTCATCAAGCGGGATCAGGACGCGGATGTCATCTCCGTCGTTAAGCCCAGCACGGCCGGGCCCGGCGGCAGCGATTACTCGACCTTCATCACCAAGGGCATCGAATCGCTGGCCCTGATGACGGCGGGCGGCGCCGGCCACCCCGACTACCATGACAGCGGCGACGACACCTACAAGGTCGATCCCGAGATCCTGCGCAAGACGGCCCAATTCGTCATCCAGGGGACGATGAACGCGGCCAATGAGACGGCGGTCCCCATGCTCGTTCCCGACCGCCTCTACCTCTACAACTCCCTGATGATGCGGATCACCAACATCAACACTTCCCTGCCCGGGGCCGCCTGGAAGAACAACGACTTCGCCAACAAGTCCGCCCTGCTCGGCCGGATGTATGAGCGGGAGACCGCCCGCGCGGCCGTCTCCCAGAGCGGCGATCCCCGGGTCGCCCAGATCATGCAGATGCTCGACATGGGCCCCGCCGTGGCCGTCGCCGGACAGCCGCAGCCTGTGCGTAAGGATCCGGCCGTGGGCGTGCGGAGCGCGGTCTTCGGCGGCGACGCCAAGCTTCTGGACCTCGCCGCGGCCGGCGCGGGCTTCGGTCGAGTCGAATTCGGCGGCGATGACGGTTCGTGGATCGTCGACGGACGCCTGACCGACGCGGGCAAGGCCGCCCTCAAGATCCTGGAAGCCAACAATGTCTTCGCCCACCTGACCGCGCCGGGTGAGCCGCTTCTCGGCGACTTCCTGGAGGCCGCGGCGAAGCCGTTCCTGGTGACCGGAGTCGCCTCTGTTCCCGACGCCCTGAAGGAGAAGATTGTCGCGAAGAATGCGATCTGGGGAGTCGATTACGATCCGGATGACGTCCCGGCGGGGATCGTCCGGGCCGAAGCGGCCAGAAAAGCGCTCGGCGGCGCGACGAAGCTGATCGCTTACCTGAAGACGATCGAGAAGGCCAACGACCTAACGGCCAAGCGGGCCCTCTACTTCGGGCTGATCAAGCTCGGCTGGAAGCCGGAGGACATCGCCGCGTTCGTCGGAGGCAGCCTGCGCCCGCTCTCCGGAATGCCCGCGATGCCCGGGCGCTGAGCCGCGCGACGATCGACGGAGTGCCCGGTCCCCCTTTGGGAAAGGGGGGATTCAGGGGGATTTCGAAATTTTAATTTACAAATCTCCCCTGATCCCTCTTTTTCAAAGAGGGGAATCCTTCGAAAATCCCGAAAAATCGATTATTTTTTAGCCGTTCGGTCGGCGAGCATCTTGATCAGTACGCCGCCGACGACCGAGCGGGCCTGGAATCCGGACTGCTTGCCCGAATCGGTGAAGTACCAGTCCGTGAGGGGCACGCGCGTCGGGGTTGCGTTCAGCCAAGCGTAGACGGGATCGATCAGGGCGTCGAAATCCGCCGGAGTCTCCGCCAGCGTCGCCGTCCAGACGACCCAGTCGATCTTGGTGTAGGTCTCGCCGGTTGTCGAGCGGCAGGCCGAAAGCGAGCTGGCTCTTCTTGTAGAAGGCGATCTCCTTGCGGGCGACGTCGGCCGGGAAGAGGTTGAGTCCGAGGATCTTGTCCCAGACCAGGTTGTACTTCTGGCTCCAGGTGCCGGGCTTGTCGAAGGCCAGCCGGTAGTGGTCGCCGTCGTCGGCCATCTTCACCCACTTGCTCGGCGAAGTCTTCGCGCAGCTTCGCGATAGGCCGCGGCGTCGGCCTTCTTGCCCCGCCATCTCGCACAGCTTGGCGTAGGCGCGCAGGGCGACGATGGCCTTGATCGAGAGGTTGGCGTTGTGGGCGAGGTGGCCGGCGAAGTCGTCGGTGCAGAGCTGGTTTTCCGGGTCGAGGCCCTTGTCCTTGAGATAGTCCGCCCAGCGTGGCGAGCTGGGGCCAGTATCGTCAGGGCGTAGTCGGCGTTGCCGTCGAGCTTGGCGACAGGGCCGCGGCGAGGATGAGCATGTTGCCGCTCTCCTCGACGGGCATCTGGTTCTCCTCGGTCTCGCTCGCCGCCGCCGTAGACCTGGCCGTTGGCCTTCGGGTAGGTGCCGAGGTCGTGCGGGGCGAAGGGGAACTTCCAGCTGCCGGCTCGCGGCGTATTCGAGGACGGGCGTGAGCATGGCCTCGCACGAGGGCCGTATTCAGCAGGAGATACATCGGCGCGGCCGGATAGATCACGTCCACCGTCGCGATGCAGCCGTTCGAGAAATTCTCCTTGGCGAAGAAGAGCGGCGTGCCGTCGTAGTCCGCGGCGAGCTTGTGGGCGGCGAGCGACTGGCGGTAGGCCAGGACGGCGATCGGGACGTATTTCTCCCCGCCCGAAGCCTTCATCTCGGCGATGAGCTTGGCGTCGAAGGCCGCGGCAGCGCTCGACAAGGCCCGGATAGTCCTTGGCCGCGGCCGCCAGGAGATCGGCCGCCTCCCAGCCGCCGCGGCGCCAGTAGGGCCGAAGCTTGCGGAAGAAATACTCGATCGAGAACTGGTCGTCGTAGGCGACCATCCACCAGCGGGAGACCGCGGTCGCGCCGACGCGGCCGAGGTCGAAGGCCAGGGCGGCGAGCGGAGAGCCGTCCGAGACGGCGCGGGGCATGCGCAGATCGTCCCGGGCGGGAAGGCGGCCGCTTTGGGTGAAGGAAAGCCGGCTCGCCCGGTCGAGGGTGATCGACGCGCTCAGGCCGGGCTGGTTCGGCGCGGCCAGGTAGAAGAAGCCCCAGTCGATGCGGAGGTCGTCTCCTTTGCGCTCGAGGACGGGCTGATCGCTGCGATCCGAAGGACAGCGCGGTCAGGTCCTCCACGGCCGCCCGGCACCAGATCACTTTCTGGTCCGGCGCGTTGACGGCGAGCTCGGCCGAGGCGTCGAAATACAGGGCCACGGCGTGCGTCCGCCCCGTCGGCCGAGCGGACATCGGCCGTGATGTAGGTTACGGGACGGGCGAGGATGTCGAGATCGTCGATGAGGAGCGGGGAGAGGAACGCGAGTGTCGCTTCGATCCCCGCGCCGCGGAATGAATAGACCGTCCGCGTCGGCGTCACCTCGAGGGACGTCTGCTCGAGGGCCGGGGCGCGCCGGCCTTCGGCGCCCATGAGCCGGAAGGGCTTGCCGTCGATGCGGACCATGGCCGTCATGCTCTGGGATTTTCCGGTCCAATGCTTCGTGCCCTCGTCGGTCAGCCGGTCGGCCATCGACCAGATGCTGAAATAGGGTCGTGGGTCACGAGCGGGACCGCGGGCGGGCGGACGGCGGCAGGGGCGGCGGCAGGGGCCCCAGGCTTAGCCTGGGGATCAAGTTCCGCCGCACTCGACCACGGATACGAACCGCGGGCGAGTGCCCCAGGCTTCGTCTGGGGATCATTGCCGCCGCACTCATCCGCGCCTAAAACAGCGGATGAGTGCCGGACCGCGGGCGAAGCGATAGCGAGAACCGCAGCGAGCGCGACCGCCAGGGCGGTCAGAACGAGCCGGCGGGAGCGGGACATGTGCGCCTCCGATATCGGGATGCGCCTCCGCCGGGGCGGAGGGCGGTCGAGCCTAGCCGGCGATGAGATGGCCGATGAAATAAACGAGCGACGCGCAGATGGCGGCGGCGGGAATGGTCAGGATCCAGGCCCAGACGATCTTGATCGTGACCTGCCACTTGACCTTGGCCGCGTTCTTGACCGTGCCCACGCCGGTCACGGCGCCGGTGATGACGTGCGTCGTCGAGACGGGAACGCCGAGGTGCGTGGCCGTGAAGATGGAAATGGCGCTGGCCGTTTCGGCGCAGAAGCCGTCGATCGGCTGGAGCTTGACGATCTTCTGGCCCATGGTCTTGACGATCCGCCACCCTCCGGACAGGGTCCCCAGGGCGATCGCCGTGTGGGCCGAAAGGACGATCCACAGGGGAATATGAAACTCCTTCATGTGGCCGGACGCAACCATCAGGCTGGCGATGATCCCCATGGTTTTCTGGGCGTCGTTCCCGCCGTGACCCAGGCTGTAGAGGGCGGCCGAAACCAGCTGCATCCGTTTTGACCAGAGATTCACGAAGCTCAGAGGTTTCTTATATACGATCCACGTCGTCAGGATCTTGAAGAGGAAGCCGAGAACAAGTCCGATGGCCGGGGCCAGGATGATGAAGATGAAGATCTTGATCCAGCCGCTCATGATCACGACGTGAAAACCGGCCTTCGAGACGGCCGCCCCAAGATAGCCTCCCATCAGGGCGTGGGAGGAGCTCGACGGGAGCCCCAAGTACCACGTCACGAGGTTCCAGGCGATCGCTCCGATGAGCCCGGCGAAGATGACGAGGGGATCGACGACGGTGATGTCGATGAGGCCCTTGCCGATCGTCGAGGCGACGGCCGTGCCGAAGATGAGGAAGGCGACGAAATTGAAGAAGGCGGCCCAGATGACCGCCCGCTTGGGGCTCAGGACCCGGGTCGAGACGATGGTCGCGACGGAGTTGGCCGCGTCGTGGAGGCCGTTCGTGAAATCGAAGGCCAGGGCGATGAAGATGATGACGACGACGAAGACGAGGCTCCCGCCGTCCATCGTCAGCTGCCCTTGACGACGATGCCTTCGATGGTGTTGGAGATGTTCTGGTAGACGTCCATGATCCGCTCGACCGTCCCCAGGATGTCCTTCCACTTGATGATGAGGACGGGGTCCTTTTCGTCGTTGAGGAGGCTGCGGAGCTCGCGGTGATAGACGTTGTCGCCGTCGTCCTCGAGGTCGTGGATCTCGCGGATGAGCTCCCAGATCTTGTCCGTGTACTTCTGGTGCGCGAACGTCTCGTCGATGAGCGACGGTGAGGGCCATGGTCGCCTTGCCTATGAGGACGGCGAACTCGTCCATAAACGGCTTCTTGACCGGGACCTCGTAGAGGTAGATGTTGTGGATCGTGTTCTCCAGGAGGTCGATGATGTCGTCGAATTCGTGGATGAGCTGATAGATGTCCTCTCGGTCGAAGGGAGTGATGAAGCTCCGGTTGAGCAGGTCGATGATGTTGTGGGTGATCGTGTCGGCCTTGTGCTCGATCTCCTTGGAGCGCTGCCAGTAGAGGTCGAAATCGCGGTACTTGTCCACGAACTCCCGGAAGACGGCCGTGATCTCGTGGAGGCAGCACGACATGGCCTCGAAATTCTCGCGGAAGGCAGGTTCTTTCGGAAGCAGAAACTTCATCGTGATTTCCTTATCGGAGGACCTTCGGGTTCCCCAATTTAACCCAAATCGGGGAGGCAAAGCAAGATAAAGGGCT
The DNA here is from genome assembly GCA_963848835.1 of Candidatus Aminicenantota bacterium. Taxonomy (GTDB): domain Bacteria; phylum Acidobacteriota; class Aminicenantia; order Aminicenantales; family UBA4085; genus CAWKFB01. The sequence goes on from CAWKFB010000014.1 coordinate 16,599, forward strand.
TCCGGGGGAAGGGGTCTCAGGCACGCCGGCTTCCCCGGCGAGGAAGCCGGCTCGTTCTCGGGCTCGCTCTTCCCGGCCCCGGGTGAGCGTTAGGCGGGCCCGGAGCCCTCAGCGGTAGCGGTGGACGGCGTCGCGGAGGGCGACGATGTTGGGCGGCGGGACGTGGGGCATGATGTTGTGCACCTGGGTGAAGACGAACCCGCCGCCGGGGGCAAAAGTTGCGATCCGTTCGCGGACGTGGGCGTCGATCTCCCCGGGCGTCCCGAGCGGCAGGACGCGCTGCGTGTCGCATCCCCCGCCCCAGAAGGTGATGTCCTTCCCGAATTCGCGCTTGAGCCGCGCCGGGTCCATGCCGGCCGCGCTCGTCTGCACGGGGTTGAGGATCTCGACGCCGGCCTCGATGAGGTCGGGGATGATGTCGGCGACGGCGCCGCAGGAGTGCAGGAAAACGCGGAGGCCCGAGCGGCGGCGGACCGTTTCGTAGATCATCTTCTGGCGCGGCTTGAACACCTCGCGGTAGAGGCGGGGCGAGATCTCGAGGGCCTGCTGGGTTCCCAGGTCATCTCCCATCTGGATGATCTGGACGTATCCATCCACGGCCGGGAGGAGCTTTTCGAGGTTCGCCAGGTGCGTCTCGACCAGCTTGTCGAGAAGAGACAGGGCTTTGCGAGGGTTCTCGACGAGGTCGATGAGGAACTGGTCCATTCGGCACAGATACTGGCCCCATTCGAGGAGATTCGCCGCCGAAGGCAATCATGATCGCGTAGTCGGTGGTTTCGTAAAGGTGCTTGGCCCGGCGGCGGATCTCGGCCAGGTGCTCGGGCGCGAGGGGCTTGTGATAGGGCGGGGCCGGGAACGCCGACCAGGTGACGTGATCCATCAGGCTCGGGAGATTGTCCAGGACGCGCCGGGTCGCCGTCCCAATCGAGCAAGCGGAAAACGCGTCTGGCTGAGATAGTAAGATCCGCGCGGCATGGCCCCGATGGGCGTGCCGTCGGAGGCGTAGCCGATATAGCCGCCGTCCGCCGGGCGAAGGTCGATGTAAGCGGGAATGGCGGCCGGCAAGCCGTCGGGAAGGATGAAGTCCTTCCAGTCGGCCGGATCGGTCAGGAAGGCCCGGCCGAGATCGACGACATCGGAGCCGATGAAATCGAGGATGGGCTGTTCGGGCTGGGCGAGCTGCTGGACGACGTCGTAGACGAGGGTCCGGCCGGATGCGATGCCGAGATGCTCCTTGAGCCGGGAATACGCGACCGCCGTGATGCCGGTCGAGCGCATCGCCCCGAGGTCGATGGGGACGCGATCGGGCTCGCGGTGTTCGATCGCCGCCAGGACCCGTTCACGGCTGGTCATCGCCCCCGGCCTCTTCCCACGGTCAGATCATGCCCTTTTTTGCCAAGAAATCGCAGAAGAAACAGGTATCGGCCGTCTTGCCCGGGAAGCGGCGGCCCGCCGCTTCGAGGCGGGCCCGCATCGCGGACAGGCCGTCGGCGAAGCAGGCCCGGACGAGCGGTTCGGAGCTCGCCCGGCGCATCAGGGAGCGATAGTCATCCTTCCGGACGTCGCCGATGATGAGCTGCGGATTCTCGTTGGCGAACCCGCAGCAGACCGAGACGCGGCCGTCGGGGTGGACGTAAAAGACGTTTCCGGGGCCGCGGCAGAAATCGTCCTCGAACCAGTCGGAGGCCGTCCAGGCGTTCTCGTCGGCTGAGGCGGAATACGGGACCCGGATGATGTTGATCATCAGCGAGTCGGAGACATCTCCGGACTCGACGGATCGATTCGAGAAAGCCTCATTGACGATCGAAAACGGCTCGCCGTCCTCGCGGAGCAGGCGGCCGCCGAGCCGGGCGGCCAGATCTTCGAACAGGGCGGCGGGGACGCTTCCGTCGGGGTCCATCACGGCGATGATCTCGCAACCGTCCTTCCGCCCCCAGATGTCGAAGACCGCCCGGAAGAACGCGGCCAGATCGCCGATCGCCTGCCCGTGATAGGCGTCGGCGCTCACGCCGAACGTGCCGTCGTATCCGGCTTCATGAAGGGCGCTCAGGGTCGTGCGCAGCTGGTCCTCCGAGTCGAACCAAGCGGCGTTCGTCATCAGCCGGTCGAAGGTCATGTCCAGGTCGACGGCCGCCCGGGAGACGCGGCAGAGGAAATCGGGGTCCAGGAACGGCTCTCCGCCGCTGAAGCCCACCCGGTCGATCCCGTGGGGGCGGCATTTCTTCAGGAAGGCGACGGCGTCCTGAGCGGCGAGGCGGGCGGGGCCGCGGACGACGCGGCAATGGGAGCAGGCGAGGTTGCACTCGGATGTCGGGGCGAAGATGATCTCTTCGGGCTTGAACATCGGCGCGAGCGGTTCTATGCGAGGCGGGACACGGGTCAGGCCTTGGAGGCGTATTCCCCGGTCCGCGTATCGACGCGGATCATGTCCCCCGAGTTGAGGTGCTCGGGGACCTGGACGACCAGGCCGGTCGTGAGCGTCGCGGGCTTCGTCCGCGCGGTCACCGAGCCGCCCTTCATGGGGGGACGGGTCTCGACAATCTCGAGGGGGACCGTGGTCGGGAGCTCGAGCCCGATGACCTGGCCGTCGAAGAGGAGGGCGATCAACCCTTCGGAAGCTTCGGTCAAATAGGGCCATTCGGCCTCGAGTTCGTCCTTGGTCAGGCTGAACTGACTGAAATCCTGGCGGTCCATGAACGTGTAGCTCGAAGCGTCGCCGAAGAGGATCTGGACCTGCTTGCGCTCGAGGTCGGCCTCATCGAACATGTCCTCCCCGCGCAGGGTGACGTCGGATTTGCCGCCGGTGCGGAGGTTGCGGAAGCGGAACTTGTAGAGGGTCACCGCGCCGCGGGCGCTGGGTTTGTGGACGGACTTGATTTCGACGAGACAGGGGTCGCCGGCGACGATGATGGCGTCGCCCTTCTTGAGATCCGAGGCTGAAATCATGGCCCGAAGATTCTATCACAATAATTCGGGGGACAGTATACATAACTCCCGAATTCGGCAAATTTGGATATATACTTATAGCACTGTGAACATCTTTTTTGAGATCCATTCCGGACTCTCGCGGCAGGGGCCCGGCGACGACGCCTCGACCGCGCGCGCCTGGTCCTTGATCCAGCCCGCGCCAAGCGATCCGCTCGTCCTCGACGTCGGCTGCGGGCCGGGGATGCAGACGATGAAGCTGGCGGAGCTCGCCGGAGGCCGGGTCATCGCGGTGGACAATCACCGGCCCTTCCTTGGGGAGCTTCGGAAGTCGGCCGGCGGCCGCGGACTGGCCGAGCGAATCGCTTTGTGCGATGCCTCGATGACCGACCTGCCCTTCCGGGACCGGACGTTCGATGTCGTCTGGTCCGAGGGCGCGATCTATAACATGGGTTTCGAAGCAGGCCTCCGTTCCTGGAGACGGCTCCTCAAGCCCGGCGGCGTTCTGGCCGTTACCGAGGCCGCCTGGCTCCGCTCCGACGATCCGCCGGCCGACCTGGCCGGGTTCTGGAACACCGAATATCCGGCCATGGCGACGATCGGAGCGAACCTGGCGCGAATCGAAGCCGCCGGATACCGGCTCCTCGGCTATTTCGTCCTCCCCGCCTCGAGCTGGTGGGACCATTATTACCGACCGATCGAGGCGAAGCTCCCCGCCCTGCGCGAAAAATACCGCGGCAACGCCGAAGCCGAAGCCATCCTGGACATGGAAGATCTCGAGATCGGGATGTTCCGCCGCTACTCGGACTGGTATAGCTACGCCTTCTTCGTCCTTCGAAATCGGATGCCAGTCATCTGAATACACTGATTTCGGGTAAGAATTTCTATAGAAAATAGGTGTATTCAGATGACTGGCAGCATAATATTGAGTTTTTGACGGTATTGCGTTATACTGTTTTATCAGACATTTGGTTGGAATCATCAAGCTGAATCGCTCTTTCCCCCGAATCGAACCTTCGCCTGACGATCAACACCTTATGCCGGATAGATTCGAAATGTAAGGAATGATTATGGATTTTCGAGAATTGGATCTTCATCCCGACCTCCAGCGCGGCATCGCGGAGCACGGGTATGTCACCGCCACGGACGTGCAAGCCAAGACCCTCCCCATCACCCTCGAGGGCCGGGACGCCGCCGTGCAGTCCCAGACCGGAACCGGCAAGACCGCCGCGTTCCTGATCACGATCTTCGAGGGGATGATGCGCGATCCCGGCCCGCGCCGGAAGAAAGCGCTCGTCATCGCCCCGACCCGGGAGCTGGCCGTCCAGATCGAGAGCGAAGCGAAGCTCCTCGGCAAGCACCTTCCCCTCGTCGTCGGCGTGTTCCTCGGAGGCGTGGGCTACGACAGGCAGCTCGCCTTGACGAAAAAGGGCGTGGACGTCGTCATCGGCACGCCGGGGCGGCTCCTCGACTTCGCCCGCCGGGGAAACCTCAAGTTCAAGGACTTCGGCTATCTCGTCATCGACGAAGCCGACCGCTTGTTCGACATGGGCTTCCTCCCCGACATCAAGCAGCTTCTCGCCCTCCTGCCCCCCAAGACCGCGCGCCAGAGCATGCTCTTCAGCGCGACCCTGGACCGCCGCTCGAAGCGGATCGCCCAGGGCCAGATGAACGATCCGGCCTATATCGAGCTCACCCCGGACCAGATGACCGTGGACACGGTCACCCAGCGCCTCTACGCGGTCAAGAGCCACATCAAGCCCAACCTCCTCCTCGGGATCCTGAAGCGGGAAGACCCGCGCTCGGCCCTGATCTTCACCAATCAGCGCCACCAGGCCGCGAGCCTCGCCCGCACCCTCCAGCGGAACGGCTTCGACACGCACTACCTCTCCGGCGACCTCCCCCAGAGCTCCCGGCTCAAGATCATCGGCGACTTCATGGCCGGCAAGTTCCCCATCCTCGTCGCCACGGACGTCGCGGCCCGCGGCCTCGACATCGAGAACCTCGACCTCGTCGTCAACTACGACCTGCCGGAGGACGCCGAGAGCTACGTCCACCGCATCGGCCGGACCGCCCGGATGGGCAAGACGGGCATGGCCATCTCCCTCGCCTGCGAAAAGTTCGGGGAGCACGCCATGGCCATCGAGCGGCTGATCGGGATGAAGATCCCGGTCGAGGAGCCGACGATGGACATGTACGAGACCGACCAGGGTTATGAAGCCCGGCCCCCGAGGTCGCATGACGGGCCGGGCGCGGGCGGCGGAGGCGGACGCGGCCGGCGGCCGTCCGGCTCCGGAGGCGGGCGACGCCCCGGCGGCCGCCGCTGAGCCTTCCGGGGTCGCCTCCCCCTGTCCTCGATTCCAAGGATTGTCCTCTTAAGAGGTCTGTTTCCCCAATACCGGGCTTTTTTCTCTCGGGAAGTCCCCCTGGCAGCTTTTGGCATGAAGTTTGCGTATAATATTCATGTCTGAAGCCAGCGGAATCCGCCCGCGGCCTGAACGGAGGAAGAAAATGAAAAAGATGTCCTGGGCGATCGCCCTCATCGCACTCCTGACGACGAGCTGCATCGTCATGGTCCCGGACCGGGATTGGTCCAACCCACAGAACGAACCCTATGAGAGGGACTATGAGCAGGCCGGATACGGCTCCGACCTGGACCAAGGGTATTTTTACGATTACCTCGCCCCTTACGGGACCTGGATCAGCTACCCCCAGTACGGATACGTCTGGATCCCCCGAAACATGGGCTACCGCTGGCGGCCCTACACCCACGGCCACTGGATCTGGACGAATTTCGGATGGACATGGATTTCGGACTTCGAGTGGGGCTGGGCCGCGTTCCATTACGGCCGCTGGGGCTTTGACGACCGGATCGGATGGTTCTGGGTCCCCGGCTCGACCTGGGGTCCGGCCTGGGTCGTCTGGCGCACGAGCGATCTCTATTTCGGCTGGGCGCCGATCCCGCCCGGAATCGAATGGCGTCCCCGCTACGGCTTCGGCGGTCCGTTCGACGTCCCGGACAATTATTGGATCTTCTGCGAAAACCGCTATTTCCTCCGGAACGGTATTTATAACTATGCCCTGCCTTTCGAACGGAACCGGACGATCGTCCGACTGTCCGAGCTCAAGCAAAACATCCGCTTCCGCAACGATGATGTCATCAACGAAGGGATCGACCGCGACTTCGTCCGCCGGGTGACTCGGGAAACCCTCGGCAACTATACGATACGCGACGCCGGCCGCCCCGGCCGTGATCGCGTCGGCGGGGGGGAGGCAGCCATCTACCGGCCGAACGTGAAGGCCGGAGGGAACGCCGTGCCGAAGAAGTTCATCGAGCGTGATCAAGCCGACGAGACCATCACCAGGGGCCAGATCTACGAGCCCGAGCGCACCCGCGGCGCAGGTGCGGGCGACGACGAGACGGTCGTTCGCCGCCGCCATGAAGAAGAGAGCAGGATCCTCCAGCGGACGCAGAACGAGGAGCTGCGCGATCTGAACCGGCGCCTCGAACAAAAAACCGCTCAGGCGAAAGAGCAGGCCGACAAGGCAAAGCTGCGAAAAGAGCAGGAGGCCCAGGCCCAGGAGATGAAGAAGAGACACGAAGAAGAAAAAGCCCAGATGGAGGAGCGCCAGAAGCGCGACACGGAAGTCGTCCGGAAGGGCGCGATCCGGAAAAAGTAGTAAACGAATAGCATTGCCGGGCGGCGTCGCGGGACGCCGCCCGTTTCGCCTTACCTAGCGTCCTCGCTTGGATGCTCCTCAGTCAGCAATCCCTGCCATCCCGGGTTTTTCTCTTGCTTATTAAAGGAAAAGGCATTATCCTTTAATTAGCTTCCAGCTAATTAACAAAATGTTAATTAGCCGGAATCGGAGAAAAAGCGATGAAAAGAGGCTTGACGGGGGAATATTCGATCAAAAAGTTCGGGGAGGAAACCGTCCGGGCGTTTGTCCCCTTTCCGCTCCCCCCAAAACCCGAGATCGCCATCGATTCCTCTCTTCGAGAAGAAATCGATCGAACGCTCATATCGCTCGGCAGATTGGACAGCGTCGCGACGCTTCTCCCTGATATCGGCCTGTTTCTCTATATGTATGTCCGTAAAGAAGCCGTCCTCTCGTCACAGATCGAGGGGACGAAATCCTCGCTTTCCGATCTCCTGCTTTTCGAATTGGAAGAAGCCCCCGGCGTCCCCTTGGACGATGTCCAGGAAGTTTCCAACTATGTCGCGGCGATGAATCATGGATTGAAGAGGCTCAGAGAGGATTTTCCTTTTTCGAATCGATTGATCCGCGAGATTCATAAAATCCTCCTTTCCAAGGGACGAGGAAAGGAAAAGGATCCGGGCGAATTTCGGCGCTCGCAAAATTGGATCCAAGGGACGCGGCCCGGCAACGCGCTTTATGTGCCCTCGCCTCCGAAGCGAGTCGCCGAAGCCATGAGCGAGCTCGAGAAGTTCATCAATGACATGCCCGGGAAAACACCATTCTTGATAAAAGCCGCCCTGGCCCACGTTCAATTCGAGACAATTCATCCTTTCTTAGATGGAAACGGCCGGATCGGCCGGCTCTTGATCACATTGATGCTCTGCCATGAGGGCGTCCTCAGGCAGCCTCTTCTTTATCTCAGCTTGTACCTGAAACAACACCGATCCCAATACTTCGACCTCCTCATGAAGGTCCGCAAGGAAGGCGATTGGGAATCCTGGCTGCGGTTCTTCGTCATCGGCGTCAGGGAGATGGCTGAAGGGGCCGTCGCCACGGCGCGGAAATTGAATGATATCGGAGTGGAGGACAGGAAAAAGATCGGGGAAATCGGCCGCAAGGCAGGTTCCGCGTTACGGATCCATCAGGCTTTTCAAAGCCGGCCTATTGCGAATATCCCGTTCCTCGCGAAAGCGACTAAATTGTCGGTTCCGGCGGTTACCGGGGCTCTCGAAGCTCTCCAGGAAGAAGGCATCATCAAGGAAGTCTCGGGAAGAAAGAGATATCGCTTTTTTGCCTATGAAAGATATCTCGACCTGATGCGGAAAGGCACGGAGCTGTAAGGAAAAGCCTGGGGTTTAGGCAAAGAGGATATACAAAGCGGTCATGATGGCGAACAGGGCGGCGGCGACGATCCGGTAATCCAAGCCGCCCCGGCCCGTCTTTCCCCGCAGCGACGCCAGCGGGCTGGACCAGACGAGGGCCGCGCTTTCCGCCGTATGGCGATGCGGTTTCAGCCAGGAAACGCCGGCCATGATCGCCGAACAGATCACGAACAGATAGAACGTCGCCATCATCGACGGAACGTTCCAGCCCGTCGCCGCTTTGAACCAATCAAGAAAGAAGACCGCCAGGCCGAGGACCGACCCTGCGGCCAGAGTTGCGACGGAAGCCGCGGAGGAAGCCCGTTTCCAGAAAACTCCCCAGACGAACACGACCGAGATGGGCGGAGCGATATAGCAGATGAGCGACGTTATCCCCTGGAAAATGCTCGGAAAATGGCTAATGAGCGGCGACCAGGCGATGGCCGCGAGCATCCCGACGAACGTGACGATGCCGTCAATCGATGTGGAAGACCTCTTCCATGGCCGCCCATTTTTCGCCGCGCGCGCGGACCGCAGGCGCGTTGCGTCGGATCGGTCTCCTTCCACCATTTTTGGGTCGTCGGATCGGCCGCCATCCGGGCCATGTCGGCGGCGAAATCCTTGCCCGTGTATTCGAGATAGGAGAACAGGTAGAATTTGCCCGGCTCGATCTCCTTGAGATAGATCGAATAGTTTTGGATGTGGCAGCTCTTGATCATCCTCAGGACGGCCGGCCAGACCGCCTTGTGAAGCTCTTTGTAGTATTCGATCTTCTCGGAATTGAGGCCGATGATCGAGCCATAGCGCTGCGAGGGGTCCGGCCCTGAGCCGAGACGATCCCCGCGACGGTGATGACCAGGGCGGCCAAGAGGAGGCCGCCAGCGCCCAAGCGAACGATCGTGATCGCGCTCATGTCAGTTCTCCTTGGCGACGAATTCGGGAGCGGGCGCTGCCTTGGTGATCTTGACCGCCACGGGCCAGGCCGGGCCCCAGGTGTGCGAGCGGAACGGAGCGCCCGGCTTTTGGGGCGGGGCCTTGACGATCTGGATAGTCTGCGTCCGTGTAACGGTCACATGGAGCCCCCGGGCGTCTTCCGTCCATTCGACGCCGCCCTCCTGGCCCAGGACGGTGATCTTCGTCTCGGGGGTCGTCTTGACCGAGCGCAAGGTGAATCGGCTGCCGAGCGGGGCCTTGATCCCCTCGAGCCCGTATTCGAGGTCGGCGATGGCATAAACCGTCCCGTCCGAGCGCCGCGTCGTCAGCCAGACGTCCCCCTCGTTCGTCGTGACCCACGGCCGGACGCCGCGGACCGATTCGCCGAACATCATCATCCACAATCCGAGCTGGCGGAGGAGGTCCTCGTCCGCCGGCGCCATCCGGCCGTCCGGGCGCGGGCCGACGTTGAGGAGCATGTTTCCCCCGCGGGCCCGGATGTGGACGAGGTTCCGGATGACCTCCTCCGGGGCGCGAACGTCCGCGGCGGGCTGATAGGACCACTGCCAGCTCGTGGTCATGCAGCTCTCCCAGGCCCGGTCGTCGGCCTTTCCGGGAATCTCCTGCTCGGGCGTGGGGATCTCGCCGCGGTCGATAAAGATATCCTGGCGGACGCGCCAGGCGTGCTTCTTGAGAGGCTCGCACTTCCCGTCGAACCAGAGGAGGAAGACGTCGCCGTACTTCGTCATCAGCTCCTCGACCTGGGCCCGCTCATAGTCGACGAATGATTTCTTGAGGGGACCGAAGGGCGCCCCGGCGGCGAAGTCGGCTTCATAGAGGTGTTTGAAGCGGAGGCCGGTTTCGAACTGGTAGCGGAAATCGCCGGGCGAGTAGTAGTATCCAACGAGGATTTTCTCCTTGCGGAAGGCCTCGGCGACCTGAGCGGCGATGTCTTGGCCATAGGGCGACCGGGTGATCTTGAAGTCGCTGAAAGCCGTGTCGTACATGGCGAAACCGTCATGATGCTTGGCCGTGAAGACGACATACTCCATCCCGGCAAGCTTGGCCAGGCGGGCCCATTCGGCTGGATCGAAATGAACCGGATTGAAGGTCTCGGCCAGGGCGAAATACTTCTTGATATAGTCCTCCGAAGCTCCGTTGAGGGGCCAGGAGATCTCCGTCCCCATCTGGGAGTTGGGGCCCCAGTGGATGAACAGCCCCAGCCCGATGTCGCGGAAAAGCTCTGTCTTGGCCGGGTCGTTGGAGAGACGGACCTGGTCCTCAGGCAGGAGCGAGGCAGCCTGAGGAACCGAGGCGGCAGGCTGTTGCGGTCCGCACGCGGACGTGAAAGCGGCGGCGATCACGGCGAAGACGATCCATATTTTCATGCTCGACCTCCTGGGTAAGGAGCGAATTCCCGGACGGTCTCAACCATGGCCAGGAAATTCGCGACCGACGTTTCGGGGAGAAGAAAATCATGGCTGGGCGAAGCGATGAACCCTCCGCCGGGCCGCATCGTCTCGAGGACCGCGCGGACCCCGTGCCGGACGAGGCCCGGTGTCCCGGCGATGAGCAAGCGGTGCGTATCGATGCAGCCGTTGAGGACGATTCGGCCGCCGAAGGCGCGCTTCAAGACGGCGGGCTCCATCCCGCGCGCATCGGGCTGGAGGGATTGGAGCGCGTCCAGCCCGGCTTCGATCATGCCCGGAATGAGCGGGGCGAATCCCCCGCAGCAGTGAAGCATGACCTTGAGCCCATAGGCGTGGCCCAGCTCGATGAGCCGGGCGAGGCGGGACAGGAAGAAGCGGCGGAACATGGCTTCGCTCACGACCGGCCCGGTCTGCGTTCCGAAATCGTTGCCGATGAAGAAAATGTCGATCGCCCCCCGGGCCGCCTCGAAGATGCGCCGGCTAACCTCGTGGTAGTAATCCACGATCCGGTTGAGGGCCGCATCCACAACCTCGGGCGCGTCGATCATCATGGTCATGAAGCGCTCCATGCCGAAGAGGTCGACGGCGTCATGGAAGAAAGGCGACCAGTCCCCGCCCAGCACGGCGTATTCGCCGTTCCAGCGGAGGGACGCGGCCCGAACGCCCGAGACGTCCATCCAGCCGGGATCGGGCCAGGGGAAGCGGTCGATGTCCGCGGCGGTCGCGGCGTCCGAGAGCGGATGGGCGAGCGGCTGGCCGTAGCCGTAGCCGTGCCGCTCCACTCCAAAAGGAGTGCGGGAGGTCGCTTCAGGATGGCGGAAACAGGAGGAGGGCGACCGGCCGACCGGCCCGGCGTAGACCGCCCAGACACGGCGGAAGTCGTCGCCGACGGCGCGGGAGAAGGCTTCGTCGTCGGACAGGCCGAGGGCGGACCGGACCATCGCCCGGAACTCGGGCGAAGCCCCGACCCAAAATGGAACGCGATCGGGTTCGCGATGCGCGAACGTCTCGAGCACCCGCTCGCGTGAAGTCATTGGGGTTTATATATGCGAATTATTCGAGCGTGTCAAAAAGGGGCTCCGGATTTGCCCATAAGCTCACAAGGGAACCCGAGCGGGTTCCCCCGCGCAAGGCGCGGGTCCCCTTCCTGATGTTCGCTTATGGGCAATCCCTTCGCCAGCTACGTTTTTCAGAATTGCCCCACGCTCACAGGGGAACCCGAGCAGGTTCGTTCCTTTCCCGAAGCGCCGACGATTGATCCTCGCCCGGGCCGCTTCCGGATTTTCGTATTGATTTCTACCCCCCTGCCTGCCCCCCTACGACAAACAGGGGGAAATTGAAAGCGGCCCGGGAATGGTGTGCAGGGGGAGAGAAGATCGATAAGAAAATTCGGGGGCGCTTCGGGCAACCTCCTGATGTTCGCCGTTGAGCGATCTCTCCGCTCGGTGAGTTTCCAAGATGGACCTGCATAGGATTGCGGTTTCGGGCCCAGAGGAGTAAATTCAGCCCAAGCGCAGCGCTTCAGCGAAGGAGAACGCGATGAAACCCGTCGCTTCAAAAACCATCGTTTTCATCCACGGGCTGTTTCAGAATCCCGAGAGCTGGATCCCCTGGAAAGGATATTTCGAGAGCCGGGGCTACAGCACCCATGCCCCGGCCTATCCGTTCCATGAGGGGAAGCCTGAAGACCTGAGAAAAAGCATCCCCCCGGGGCTCGGCCGGATCACGCTCGGGGACGTCATCGCCCGGTTGGCCGAGTTCATCGGCTCACTGCCCGAGCGGCCCGTCCTGATCGGTCATTCGATGGGCGGCCTCATCGCCCAATCCCTCCTCCAGAAGGACGTCGCCGAGGCGGCGGTCGCCGTCGACCCCGCTCCCCCGAAAGGGATCTTCACCTTCAAGTGGAGCTTCCTCAGGGCGAACCTCCCGACCATCAACCCGCTCAAGGGCGACCGGCCCTGCCTGCCGTCTGTCCGATGGTTCCACTACGCTTTCTGCAACACGATGTCCATGGAGGAAACAAAGATCGAATACGACCGGTTCGTCGTTCCCGAGAGCCGGAACATCCCCCGCAGCTCCACCCGGAAGGACGGAGCCGTCGACTTCAAGCGGCCGCACCGGCCCCTCCTCATCATCGCCGGGGAAAAGGACCATATCATTCCGGCTTCCCTCGTCCGGAAGAATTTCCGCGCTTACCGGGACACGGCGAGCACGACGGACTTCATGGAATTCCCGGCCCGAACCCACTACATCTGCGGCCAGAAGGGCTGGGAGGAAGTGGCCGCGGCGATCCTCGGCTGGTTGAGCGGAGCCCGGACCGGCCTCGCTTGACACATCCCCGGCCGGCGCATACCCTAAGCCCGGAGAACGGATTTCGTTCCCGCAAGGACACGTTCGGGCGGCAGGAGAGGTAACGATGGCCGAAGCTCCGAAAACAAGGCAGCGGATCAAAGTCACTAAGAACGGTCCCTACGTCGTCACGGGGCGCATCCCGGTCGCCCGGGAAAAGGTGATCATCGGGAGCGACGGCGAGCCCGAGCGATGGGAAAAGGGAGAGGCGTTTCCCGACCGCGACACGTGCGCTCTCTGCCGGTGCGGGCATTCGAAGAACAAGCCTTATTGCGACGGAAGCCATACGGCGGCCGGTTTCGACGGGACGGAGACGGCCTCCCGGCGCCCGTATCTCGAAAGCGTAGAGAAGACGACCGGCCCGGCCCTCGACCTGACCTATTCCGATGAGTTTTGCGCGGAGGCGCGGTTCTGTCACCGGGGAGAAGAGGCCTGGGGCTATGCCGGGCGGTCGGGCGATCCCGAAGCCCGCAAAGAGGCGATCCGGGAAGCCTGTGATTGTCCGTCCGGGAGCCTCGTAGCCTGGGACAAGGCAACCGGGGAAGCCATCGAACCGGACTTTCCGCCGTCGATCATCGTGATCGAGAATCCCCAGGACGACGCGGACAGCCCGCTCGGGGTCAAGGGCGGCGTCCCGATTGAATCCGCGGACGGATTCTCTTACGAGAAGAGAAACCGGGTCACGCTCTGCACCTGCGGCCGGTCCAAGAACAAGCCGTTCTGCGACGCGCGCCATCGTAAATCACCATGAAGATGCCGGTTCTGTTCATCGGCCACGGTTCGCCGGAGAACATCATCCTGGAGAACGACTTCACCCGCCGCCTTTCGAAGCTGGGAAAAGAGCTGCCGCGGCCGAAGACGATCCTCGTCGCCTCGGCCCATTGGCTCACCGACGGAACCTGCGTCACGTGCGCGGAGCGGCCCCGGACGATCCACGATTTCTATGGATTCCCGGAAGAGCTCTACCGGCTGAGCTATCCCAGCCCGGGATCGCCGGATGTGGCCCGCAGGATCGCCCACGCGCCCGGGACGCCGCCGATCCGATGCGACGCGGCCTGGGGATTGGACCATGCTTCCTGGGCGATCCTGAAGCACATCTATCCCGCGGCCGACATCCCCGTGATCGAGCTGAGCCTGGATTATTCTCCCTCCAACGATTGGCACGGGCGGACCTTGCGCTCATTCTATGACCTGGCCAAGAGGCTCGGGCCGCTGAGGGATGAAGGCGTTCTGATCATCGGCAGCGGCAACATCGTTCACAACCTCAGGCTCGTCGACATGGACCGCATGGACGGCGCGCCCTACGACTGGGCCGTCGAGTTCGACGAAGCGGCGAAGCAGGCTCTCCTGCGCCGGGACCATCAGGCCCTGCTGGATTGCCGGAACATGACCCGGACGACCGCGCTCTCCGTCCCGACGCTCGACCATTACCTGCCGATGGTTTGCGCCATCGGCCTGCAGGATAAGGACGATGGGCTGGAGTTCCTCCATGAGGGATTCCAGAACCGCTCGATCTCGATGAGGTGTTTCAGGATCGGCTGATGTTGGCGGCCTGGAAAGGAGATGCCCCGTGAAGAGATTCCTCCGCGCGTTCCCGTTGATGATCGCCCTGGCTTTGTTAGCAGCGCCCGCCGCGCAAACGGCCGGAGGGCGGCAGACCACCCCCCCGGCCCAGGAGAAGCCGGCCCAGGTCAAGCGGGCCCCGACTCCAGAGCAGCAGGAGATCGCCAAGGTCCGGGCCCAGATCCGCGACCTCGAGAAGCGCCTTGCGGAGATCGAGGCCGCCGGACTTCCGGCCCGCATCCAGCGCGACATGGACAGCAAGAAAAAGGACGACGAGCTCATCGCCAAGCTCTGCGCCGGGATCATGGATTACAGGAAGATCACCTACAAGAGCCGCGTCGAAGCCCTCGACATTCCGGCCTATCTCTTTCTCCCCCTCCAGCCGCGCGGCCCGAAGGGCCATCCCGCCCTGGTCTGGGTCCACGGCGGCGTCCGCGGGACCTTCGCCAGCAGCTTCATCCCCCTGATCCACCTCGCCGTCGACCGCGGCTATATCGTCATCGCCCCGGATTATCGGGGCAGCACCGGCTACGGTCAGGCGTTCTATGACGCCATCGATTACGGCGGGTACGAGATCGACGACTGCATCTCGGCCGTGGACTACCTCAAGACCGATGTCCCCCAGGTCGACATGGACCGGGTCGGCATGATCGGCTGGAGCCACGGCGGCTTCATCACCCTTCATACGCTCATCCGCGACCAGGGCCGGGAGTTCAAGTGCGGCTTCGCCGGCGTTCCGGTGACGAACCTCGTCTTCCGCCTCGGCTACAAGGGCCCGAACTACGCGGCGAACTTCGCCACCGAGAAGCGGATCGGCGGGATGCCCCACGAGAAGCCGGACATCTACATCGAGCGCTCGCCCCTGTATCATGTGGACAAGATCAAGGTCCCGGTCCGGGTCCACGTCGCGACGAACGACCAGGACGTCAACTTCGTCGAGGACCAGCAGATGATCCATGCCCTGGAGTACCACATCCCGAAGCTCGCCGAGACGAAGATCTACGTCGATCCCCCCGGCGGGCACAGCTTCGACCGCCTCGTCAACGCCGAGAAGACCGAGCCGCAGTACACCATCCCCCAGCGGGATTCCCTGAACCTGATCTGGGCGTTCCTCGAAGAGCACCTGAGACCGTATCTCGACGGCGAGGGCAAGGTCGCGCATTAGGGGACGCAGCACTCGTCCACCTCATTATTCTCATGAGAAAAATGAGTGCTACGAGTGCTATGTCCCCCGCTCGGTGATCAGAAGAGCGGAGCGGAGCGATCCGTCCCGCTCAAGCCGAAGGGTCTTGATCTCGGAGGGACGGAACGATAGGCGCTTCGGGCTTCGGGACCCGGCGATCGTCAATCGCGCTTCGGCCGAGATCCCGGCGCCCTCCTGGAGGCGCAGGATGAGCGCTTTCCCGTCCTCGGACCGTTTGCAGGCGAGCATCCGGATGTTGTGCGGTTCGAGACTCAGGAGCGAGCCGGACGCGGCCTGGGCGCCGATGGGAAGATGGGCCAAGGCGAACGGCGGAGAAGTCATCCAGTCGGCCAGCCCCGGCAGGCGGCGGCGGACGTCGTCCGGATCCCCCAGGATCATGAGCAGGCGGACGTCGTGGACGCCGAGGTCTGAGAATTTCGGCCCCGGCGCGGATCCGAGATCGAATCCGCGCTCGTGGCAATAGGCCGCGCTCCGCAGGACGGACAAACGGATCTCCCTTTCCGCGAAATCGAATCCGTGCTGTCCGGTACTCACGATCCCGAGCGCCATGGGATGGCCGCCCGCCTTCCCGCGTGCCATCAGCCAGCGGCCGTGAACGTATTCCTCACCGTCGGCCGGGAATCCGGCGACGCCGGCAAGGACTTCGCCCAAGGCCCGATTCGATGCGAAAGGAAGCGGCACGGCCAGCTTGAGCCGCCGCTTTTCCTCATTCCAAAGGATCCGGAGGCGGTATTCGATGACCGGCCAGCCCGGATAGACGATGGCTTGAAGGACGATCCGGCTTCGGCCATAAGCCAGTCGCGATTCCCAGATGGTCCGTACCGGCCCCCTGACGACGGCGTGGGGCTCTTCCTCCGCTTCGAATTTCCCGACGACATCCCGATAGCGATAGAGGCCCGTGCCCCACGAATCGCCCTCGTCGCGGACGACAAGCGGCCGCGGCCACGGTCCGGGAAGATCGGAATCTCCGCAATTTTCGCATTCCGATCCCCAAACAAACCGACTTTTCGAAGAAGCGCGCGGGGCCGATGCGATCCCAACCGGCTCAGCGCGGAGCTCGAAGTGCGCCGCGCCCAGGTGCGGCAGATCGGCCATGAAGACGATCTTGCGCCGCCAATCGTTGAACGGCAGGAGCGCTTCGGGCTGTTCCTCCTGGCACGGGATCTCGGCTCCGTCGAGGCCGAACAGGCGGAGGGTCCATTGGCCCTTCCAAAATGGCCGATGGCAGGCCATGGCCTCGACTTCGACCGGAACGGGACCGAGCCCCGGGACCGAATTCAAGACCGTCAGGGGGATGGGGAGGCTCCGGGACTTGCCCGCGTTCAACGAAGTGGCGGCGCCCAAGCGCAGGCGCCGGGCCGTCTCCCCGGACGCTTGCCATATCCGGCCAAAGCATCCTGCTCGGCCGGTTCCGTGCAGCTTCCGGTAATGACGTCATGGAAATCGTTGAACAGATGCCCCCTCCAGGCGCGGTCAAGCTCGGCTTTCGGATAGGACTGCTTGCGCGTCCAACAAGTCGCGGCCCGGAGCGCCTCGGTCTGGGTGAGGAGACCGAGGCTCTCCCCCGCCGCCCGCTTGAGCCTGGAGAGAGACGTGTAGCAGCCGGTGAAGGATCGTTCGAGGTCGCCCTCGAAGACGGGCGCGGTCCGGGCGGCGCGCCGGACCGCGACGAAGAACCGGTCCGGCGTGCTGTGGATGAACCGGACCCGTTTCTCGCGGCCGGCGAATGCGTCGATCCGCTCGAGATCCTCGCGCGTCGCCCCGCCGCCGTGGTCCCCGATCCCCCAGAAGACGGGGACGTCGCGGCCGAGCTTCAGGGCCAGGTCGACGCCGTCTTCCAGCCGCCTCTCGATGTTGTCGTATTCGGTGTGGTAGAGCCCGACGGCGATGCGGTAGGCCGGGATCTCGGTCCCGTCGGCCCCCCGCCAGCGATAAAGATCCGCGGGAAGGGTCCAGCTCGTCCGCCTGCGGCCGCATGTGGATGTACATCTCGTAGCCGGCCAGCCGCAGGATCTGGGGCAAGCCCGCCGCCGTGGCCGAAGGAATCGAAGTTGTAGGCGACGCGCGGCGACGGCGCCGAATTTTTCCGCGGAAATACCGCCGCCCTTCTTCGATCTGCCGGACGATGCGATTCCGATCCCGGGCAGGTTGACGTCGGGCTGGAGGAACCAGCCGCCGCTGATCGCCCATCGGCCCGGCCTGGACGAGCCTTCGGATCTCGCGGAAAAGCGCCGGATCGAGCCGCTCCACCCAGCGGTAGAGGACGGCCTCGTTGTGGCAGAAGACGAGGTCGGGATGTTCGCCCAGGATTTCGACCGCCGTCCGAACGTCGAGAGCGCTTCGGCCGCCCCCTCTTCCCAGCGCCACTGCCAGACCGGGTCGAGATGGGCGTTGCAGATGAGATGGAGCGTCGGTTTCGTCATCCTTCGTCCTTAAAAAATGGCTGCCAGTCATCTAAATACACCCATTCTCCGATATGGCGACGACAAAAGGCTTATTCAGATGACTGGCACGATTTAGACCTCGTCCTTGGCCGGAAGGTTCTTGTACCAGGTGAAATAGAGGACGACGGCCACGACGGCCGCGACCGCCGGTCCAGATTCCGAACTGCTTCCAGTACCGAAGAAGGGCATAGAACGGGATGCAGGCCAGGGAGAACTGGAAAACCGCGGTCACGAAGCCGTTGAGCATGTCGATCCGCGGCATCTTGTCGTTGGCCGGGACGAGCCCGCGCCGCACGGCCTCCCGCCGGACCGGCCCCCAGAAACCGAACGGCCGGACGCGGGCGTAGAACTTCACCAGCACGTCCATGTCGCGCCGGCTTCGTGAGGAACGAAAGGATGACGGTCGTTATCAGGCACAGCGCGACGTCAGACCGCGAGCGACGCCGCGGCGTGGAGATGCTTGAAAAGGAGCAGACGCAGGATGACGAGCCCGGCCGAGACCGCCCATGCTCCAGACGAAGGCCCGTGGCACTGAAGCGCCAGTAGTGCCAGCGCAGCGTCGCCGGGACGAGGATGACGGTGACGACGACGAAGACCATCGTCTCCCAGGCCGTGACGATGTTAGTGAAGGACAGGCTGAAGATGAAGCCGATGAGGACGGCGACGACCGAGGCCGCCTGGCCCAGCCGGACGAGCTTTTTCTGGGACAGATTCTTGGCGAAATAGCGCTTGATGAAATCGTTGAGGACGACCGAGCTCGTGACGTTGATCATGGCGCTGATCGTGGACATGAGCGCGGCGAGCAGAATGGCCATGAAGAACCCGCGCAGCCCGACCGGGAACTTCTGCAGGACGAGGGGCATGATCTTCTCGGCGTCAAACCCGGCCTGCGAGCCGAGGAAAAAGATCCCCAGGACCATGAAGGCGCACGCCGAGGATCCAGCGCAGGGTGTAGCCGACCGTCCACATCCCGGCCGCAAGCGAGGCGTCGCGCGGCGTGCGCGTCGTCAGGAAGAACTGGAAGTCCCAGACGTTCGGCCCGGCCAGCAGCCGGAACATCATCCAGCAGGAACCCGGCCATCAGGATCGGCCCGAACAGGTCGAAATGCTGGTAGGCGGGCGCCGTCTCGCCCAGGAACGCCGACCAGAGCGTCCAGGTCGGAGCGAGGGAATGCCAGCCCGGGTCCTTGGCGATGAACGAAGCCGGCGCCGGATTCTTGAAGACCATGACGGCCATGATGACCGCCCCGATGGCGATCAGGAGCGTCTGGAAGACGTCGGTCAGGATGACGCCGAAGAATCCGCCCAGGGTGACGTAGATGCCGACGACAGCCGAGGACGATGAGCGTCGCCTCCCAGCGGGGGAAGGGCAGGAATTCCTCGGCGAACTTGCCCGTCCCGACCGAGATGAACATCAGGTTGCAGATCATCAGGACGAGGAGGAAGATCGCCGCGGCCAGCCGGGCCGCCTCGGCGTCGCGGCCGCGCCCGAAACGGGTCTCGTTCCATTCGGCGAAGGTCATGACGCCGGAGCGGCGGATCCATTTCGCCTGGAAGGCCATGTAGAAGCAGATCATGAACCAGCCCCAGAAGATATGGGTCGCCCAGAGGGACTTGAGGCCGAGGTAGAAGAGCGCCCCGATCATGGACATCGTCCCGCCGATGTCGATATAGCTCGAACATCCGGAAAGGCCCGAGCATCCACCAGGGGACGTTCCGGTCGGCCAGGTAAGTAGGAATCCAGCCGTTTTGTCGCCCTTTTCTTGACGATGAAGCCGATCGATGCCGACCGCAACGAGGTAGACGACGATGATGATCAGGTCGACGGGGTGGAGGTTCATGGGCTCAATCATACCCCACGATTCCCGGAAAAATCTAGGAAAAACGCCGAAAAATATCGATTTTCAGCGGTTTTTCTTTCCAAAAACACCGAAAAAGGTGTAAAATGATGAAGAAAAGGAATACCTCATGCCTGTCAAAAAGACCAAACCCGCGAAGAACATCATATTCTGGGTGGCGGCCGGGGCCATCATCATCCTGCTCTGGAGCCTTCTCCAGACGCCCAGCCTGGCCAGCAAGGAGATCAACTTCAGCCAGTTCATGAACGACGTCGAGAACAAGAAGGTCGAGGAAGTGACCATCACGGGGATCGAAGCCCGCGGCACGTACCTGGACGGATCGTCCTTCAAGACCGACCCTTCCGACCGCAATACAACGACCTGGTCAAGATCCTCCGCGAACAACAAGGTCGACATCGTCGTCAAGGACACCAACCGAAGCCCCTGGTTCTCCGTACCTCTTCACCTGGTTCCCCATCCTCCTCCTGATCCTCTTCTGGGTCTTCTTCATGCGCCAGATGCAGTCCGGCGGGAACAAGGCCATGTCCTTCGGCAAGAGCCGGGCCAAGCTCTTCTCCGGACAGCCAGAAAAAAGCCACCTTCAAGGACGTCGCCGGCGTCGAGGAAGCCAAGGAGGAGCTCAAGGAGATCGTCGGCTTCCTGAAGGAGCCCCAGAAATTCCAGAAGCTCGGGCGGCCGCATCCCCAAGGGCGTCATCCTCGTCGGCGCGCCGGGCACGGGCAAGACCCTTCTCGCCCGGGCCGTCGCCGGCGAGGCCGATGTCCCCTTCTTCTCGCATCAGCGGCTCGGATTTCGTCGAGATGTTCGTCGGCGTCGGCGCCTCGCGCGTCCGCGACCTTTTCGAACAGGGCAAGAAGCACGCCCCCTGCCTGATCTTCATCGACGAGATCGACGCCGTCGGCCGCCAGCGCGGCGCGGGCCTCGGCGGCGGCCACGACGAGCGCGAGCAGACCCTCAACCAGCTCCTGGTCGAGATGGACGGGTTCGACTCGAACGAGGGCATCATCCTCATCGCCGCGACGAACCGGCCCGACATCCTGGACAGCGCCCTGCTCCGGCCCGGCCGGTTCGACCGCCGGATCGTCGTCAACATGCCCGACGTCAAGGGCCGCGAGGAGATCCTCAAGGTCCACATCCGCAAGATCCCCTGGCCGAGGACGTCGACCTCACGGTCCTCGCCCGCTCGACCCCCGGGCTTCTCCGGGCGCCGACCTGGCCAACATGGTCAACGAGGCCGCCCTGATCGGGGCCCGCCTCGGCCAGGACAAGGTCACGATGAAGGACATGGAGTACGCCAAGGACAAGGTCCTGATGGGCGTCGAGCGCAAGAGCATGATCATCAGCGACGAGGAAAAGCGGAGCACGGCCTACCACGAGGCCGGCCACGCCCTCGGTCGCGGCCCTCATCCCCGAGGCCGACCCCATCCACAAGGTCACGATCATCCCGCGCGGGCATGGCCCTCGGGGCTGACCCAGCAGCTCCCCCTCGACGACCGCTACACCTACAGCAAGGAATATCTCGAAGCCCAGCTCTCGGTCCTCATGGCCGGGCGCGTGGCCGAGAACATCTTCCTCGGCCAGACGACGACCGGCGCGGCCAACGACTTCGAAAAGGCGACCGAGATCGCCCGCAAGATGGTCTGCCAGTGGGGGATGTCCGAGCTCGGGCCGCTCACCTTCGGCGAGCGCGACGACCTCATCTTCCTCGGCCGCGACCTGGCCGTGAACAAGAATTTCAGCGAGCGGACGTCCGAGCTGATCGACGAAGAGGTCAAGAAGATCGTCACCCGGAACTTCGAGCGGGCCCAGAAGCTCCTCGAGGACAACAAGTCCAAGCTGAAGAAGATCGCCAAGCTCCTCCTCGAGAAGGAAGTCGTCTCGTCCGACGAGATCACCGCCATCGCCAAGGTCAAGAAGCCCAAGGCCTACCGGGCCAAGCCCGAAGCCGCGGTCCCGCCGGCCGCGGCCCCGGCCGCGACCCCCGCCCCGGCCCCCGCCTCGGCGTCGGAGCCGGTGAAGGAGTAGGATTGGCCGGCGACGCATCTTCCGGGTCAAGTCTCAGGAGTTCCTCCTGGGCCGGCGGACCTGGATCATGGGCATCGTCAACGTCACGCCCGATTCGTTCTCGGACGGAGGGCCGTTCTCGACCCCGGCCGGGCCGTCGAGCACGGTCTCGCCCTGGCCGAGGAGGGCGCCGACATCATCGACGTCGGCGGCGAGAGCACCCGCCCCGGCGCCGATCCCGTTCCCGCCGAGGAGGAGATCCGGCGCGTCCTTCCCGGTCATCGCCGGGCTCCGGCCGCGGACGCGGGCCCTGATCTCGGTGGATACGACCAAGGTCGAGGTGGCCGAGGCGGCGCTCGACGCCGGCGCCGACATCATCAACGATATCAGCGCCTTCCGTCTCGATCCCCGGATCCTGCATCTCGCCGCCCGCCATGGGCGCCGGATTCATCCTGATGCACATGAAGGGCGTGCCGCGGACGATGCAGGTCCATCCCCGCTACGACGACGTCGTAGCCGAGGTCCGGGCGTTCCTGGCCGATCGGATCGACGTCGCCGAGGCCTACGGCCTGCCCCGGGAATCGATCGCCGTCGATCCCGGGATCGGCTTCGGCAAGCACCTCGACCGACAACCTCGCCCTGCTCGCCCGTCTCCGCGCTCTGACCGGCCTCCGGCGCGCCCGTCGTGGTCGGGGTTTCGCGCAAGTCCTTCATCGGCAAGATCCTCGACGCGCCGCCCGAAGACCGGCTCGAGGGCACGATCGCCGCGGCGGTCGTGAGCCTCGTCAACGGAGCGCACATCCTCCGCGTCCACGACGTGCGCGCCGTCAAGCGGGCGGTCCGCGTCGCCGACGCGATCCTGTCGGAAGCCGGGCGCAACCGAGCCGCCCCGGGAAGAGAAGGCGGGCTATGTTCACTGACCTTCTGACCGCCCTGTCCCGGTTCACATGGACCGACCTCCTCGACGTCATCATCGTCGCCTTCATCCTCTACGCCCTCCTCCTCCTGATCAAAGAGACGCGGGCCCTGCCCCTGACCGTCGGCATCGGCCTCGTCGGCCTTATCTTCCTCATCACCCGCTGGGGCAAGCTCGTCGTCTCGAGCTGGATCATCAAGAACTTCGTCCCCTACCTCATCATCGCCGTGATCATCCTGTTCCAGGGCGAGGTCCGCCGCTTCCTGACCGGCCTCGGCTCGCGGACGATCCGCAAACCGCTGGCCCTGCGCTCGTTCCAGGAAAAGATCGACGATCTCGTCGAGGCGGTGGACTACATGTCCCAGCGCAAGATCGGCGCCCTGATCGGGATCGAAAAGGAGTTCTCCCTCGAGACGTTCGCCGATCGGGGCACCCGCCTCGACGCCCTCATCTCCAAGGACCTCCTGGTCAGCCTGTTCTTCCCCCAGTCGCCCCTCCACGACGGCGCGGTCATCATCCGCGGCAGCGGGATCCTCGCCGCCGGCTGCTTGCTGCCGCTTCCCGCCGGCCACCACCTCCGGACGGAATTCCTAACCCGGACGCGGCACCTCGCGGCCATCGGCCTCTCCCTCGAGACGGACGCCGCCGTCATCGTCGTGTCCGAGGCAACCGGCGGCATCTCCCTGGCCATCAAGGGCGTTCTGGCCGCGGTCCCGGAGACCGACGAGCTGAGGGACAAGCTGCTGGAGTATCTCAAAACATGATCCGCTTCCTCCGAGGCCTGATCGTCCGGAACTGGGGGCTCAAGCTCCTCTCCCTCGTCCTGGCCTTCCTCCTCTGGCTGGCCCTGATGCCCGAGGAAAAGATCTTTTCCGAAAAGAGCCTGACCGCGGCCCTCGAGCTCCAGAACCTGCCCCCGGAGTTCGAGATCGTCGACAAGCCGCAGACCTCGATCGAGGTGACCCTCCGGGCCCCGAACCGTCTGCTGGGCACCCTGACGCCGGCGGACATCCGGGCCGTCCTCGACCTGGAGCGGGCGTCCGTCTCCCAGGAGGAATATCCCGTCAACACCGGCATGATCGCGGTCCCGGCGGGCGCCAAGGCCGTCCGCGTCTTCCCCAACAAGGTCCGGGTCAGGATCGAGCGGAGCAAGGAAGACATGATGCAGGTCCAGCCCGTGTACGTCGGCAAGCTCCGCTCCGGCTGGACGATCGAGGTCATCCCCTCCAAGGTCTTCGTCCGGGGGCCGGAGAGCAAGTTCAACCCCAAGGATCGCATCCGGACGGGCCCGATCGACGTGAGCCAGCTGACCCGGACCACGGTCTTCGAGGTCGACCTCATCCTGCCCAAGCCCGAGCTGCGCTTCACCTCTCCGGCGACGAAAGCGAAGGTGACGATCCGAATCCCCGAGCGGCCCTGATGAAAAAGCTCTTCGGGACGGACGGGATGCGCGGGGTGGCGGGCGACTATCCACTCGATCCGCCGACCATCCACGCCCTGGGCCGGGGCCTGGTCGACCTTCTCCGGGCGGAGGACCTCCCGGCCCGGGTTCTCATCGGCCGGGACACGCGCGAATCGGGAAGCTGGATCGAAGACGTCCTGGCCCGGGGGGTCCGTGCGGCGCACGGCACAGCCCGTTCCGCGGGGATCATCCCCACGTCCGGCGTCTCGTATCTCACCCGCCGGCACGCGTTCTCGGCCGGCATCGTCATCTCGGCATCACATAATCCCTTCCGCGACAACGGCATCAAGATCTTCTCCTCGGCCGGGTTCAAGATCCCCGACGCCTGGGAGATCAGGCTCGAACAGGCTCTCCCGGGGCGGACGGGAACCATCATTCCCCGGCCCGCGGCCGAGGGACTTTCCGCGGACCATTTTGCCCACGATTACCGCGATTTCCTCTTCCACCGGCTCGACGGCTTCAAACCGGCGCGCCGGCTGAAGGTCGTCGTCGACGCGGCCAACGGCGCCGCCTCCGCCTTCGCCCCTTCCATCTTGTCCCGCCTGGGCTTCGACGTCGCGAAAATGGGCGTTTCCCCCGATGGCCGGAACATCAACGCTGCCTGCGGGTCCCTCCATCCTCAGAAGCTGGCCGCCCGGGTCGTCGAAGAGAAGGCCGACATCGGCATCGCCTACGACGGGGACGCGGACCGCGCCCTTTGGGTGGACGAGACGGGCCGCCTCCTTACCGGCGACCATACGCTCTACGTCCTCGCCCGGCACTTGAGGAAAACGGGACGGCTCGCCTCCGGGAAAGTCGTCGCGACGATCATGAGCAACATGGGGCTCGAAATCGCCCTGGAGCGGATGGGCCTGCGGCTCATCCGGACCAAGGTCGGGGACAAATACGTCCTGGAGAAGATGCATGAGATCGGCGCGGAGCTCGGCGGCGAGCAGTCGGGACACACGATCCTTCTCGAAGAGTGCCCCACGGGGGATGGGATCCTGACCAGCCTGCGCATGCTCGAGGTCCTGGCTTCGAGCGACAAGCCGCTCTCGGCCCTGGTCAAAGGGCTGAAGGAATTCCCCCAGGTCCTGGTCAATGTCCCGGTCGCCCGGAAAGCCGATTTCAAGGACATCCCGGCCGTGGCCGCCGAAATCGACCGGGCGGCCAAGCGCTTGGCCCGCCGCGGGCGGCTCGACGTCCGTTACTCCGGAACCGAGCCCCTGGCCCGGGTGATGGTCGAGGGCGAAGACCTCCACGAGATCCAGGAGATCGCCCACCGCATCGGCGACGCCATCGCCGAAGAATTGGGGTGAAGCCATGATCCGACTCTCCGTCAACGTCGACCATTTCGCCAGCCTGCGCCAGGCGCGGCGGGCGACCGAGCCCGAGCCCGTCCTGGCCGCCCTGCTCGCCGAACAGGCGGGAGCGGACGGCATCACCGCCCATCTCCGCGGCGACCGCCGGCACATCAACGAGCGCGATCTTCTTCTCCTCCGCGAGCTCGTCAAGACCAAGTTGACCCTGGAGATGGCCGCGACCGAGGACATGACCACGGTCGCCGTGAAGCTCAAGCCCGACACCGTCTGCCTCGTGCCCGAGCGGCCCGAGGAGCTGACGACGACCGGGGGCCTCGATGTCGCCGGCCTCAAGCGGCCGCTCCGGCCTCTCATCAAGAAGCTCGCCGCGGCCGGCGTCCGGCCGTCGCTCTTCATCGATCCCGTCCAGGCCCAGGTCGAGGCCAGCCTGGACCTCGGGGCGGTCCAGGTCGAGCTCCATACGGGGATCTACGCCAAAGCCAAAAACCGCAAGGCGCGGGAGAAGGCCTGGACCGACCTGGTCCGGGCGGCGCGGAAAGCCGGTAAGCTCGGACTCGTCGTGACCGCCGGCCATGACCTGGATTACAAGAACGTCGGGCCCATCTGCGCCATCCCCGAGATGGCTGAGCTCAGTATCGGCTTCTCGATCGTCGCCCGGGCAGCGATCGTCGGCGTCAGCCAAGCCGTCCGGGACATGGTTGCTCTCTTAAGATAATGGTTGGAGACCTGATTTCCCTGTCCCCTTAGGGACAGGGTATCTTAATCTTTCTTTTATTGGGGCGGGACATGCAAATCAATCTCGACCGGTTGCGCAAGAACCTGGAGGCCCTGGGCCGGATCGGCCGGGACAAGGATGGCGGCGTTTCGCGGCCGTCGTTCAGCAAGGCCGACCTCGACGCCCGGGCCTGGCTCAAGGACCGCTTCGCCGAAGCGGGGCTCTCCGTCCGCGAAGACGGGGCGGGCAATATCTTCGGCCGGCTCGAGGGCGGCTCCGGCAAGACCGTCATGGCCGGCTCGCATATCGACACCGTCCTCGGCGGAGGCGCCTTCGACGGCGCGGCCGGGGTCCTCTCGGCCCTCGAATGCCTCGAGCGGATCCGTGAAGAGCGATGCCGCCCCTCGAAACCGCTCGAAGTGGCCGCGTTCACCGACGAAGAGGGCAACCTGGTCGGCGATTTCCTGGGCAGCCGCGCCTTCATCGGCGCCCTCGACAGGCTGCCGCTCGAGAGCGGCAAGACCGCCCTCGGCATTCCCTTCGCCGAGATCCTCAAGAAGACGCCGTTCACGGTCGACACTATTCTCGACGCCCATCGCCAGGCGCCCGAGCTCGACGCCTACCTCGAGCTCCATATCGAACAGGGAACGACGCTCGACGACGAAGACGTCCCGATCGGCATCGTCGATACGATCCGCGGCAAGCATTACCGCTGGTGCTCGTTCGTCGGCGCGTCCGGCCATTCCGGGACCGTCCCGCTCGAGCTCCGCCGCGACGCATTTCTCGGCCTGGCCGATTTCGCCCTCCGGGCGACCCGGCATGTCGCGGCGAACCACTACGGCAGCCTGGTCACGATCGGGCGCGCGATCGTCCACCCGGGGGCGTTCTCCGTCGTCCCGGGCCGGGCCGACTTCTCCTTCGAATTCCGGAGCGGGGACGCGGCGACCCTGGCCGCTCTCGAACAGGAGCTTTTCGCCCTGGCCGAGGACGTCGCTTCGGCGCGCGGGCTTGTCTTCCGGTCGCGGATCGTGGACGCGACGCAGCCCGTGACCGTCCCGGCGCGGCTCGCCGGGATGCTGGCCGAAGAGTGCGACAAGCTCGGCTACAGCCGCATGTCGCTCCCGAGCGGCGCCGGGCACGACGCCCAGATCCTCGCCGCCAAGACCGACACGGCGATGATCTTCATCCCCAGTCCGGAAGGGGCGAGCCATTGCCCCGAAGAGACCGTCCGCTGGGAGGACCTGGAAAAAGGGGCGAACCTGCTCCTGGCCGCCCTGCTCCGCCTTTCGGCGGAAACGCCGGGTTAATCTTCGCCGGCAGGACGGAAGGCCCGGCCGAGCTTGACTTCGGCCCGCTTGTGCTTATCGGCGAGCATCTTCTCCTTGGCCCGCTTGCTCCGTTTCCGCTTCTGGCGCCGGATCTTCTCGATCCGCTGGCGCACCTCGCTCTCCTCTCCCAATTTCAGCGCCTCGATCTTGTCGGTCAGGATGCGCCGGGCCAGGAAGCGGTTGATCGACTGGGAGCGCTCCCGCTGGCATTTGACGTCGATGCCCGTCGGGATATGTTTGAGGTAGACGCAGGTTTCGACCTTGTTGACGTTCTGCCCGCCCTTTCCCTCCCGACCGGATGAACTTCTCGATGAGGTCGGCCTCGCGGATCCCAAGCTTTTCCATCCGCAGGCGGAGGGCCTCTTCCTTGTCGGGACTGACCTTGAAGGTGAGCATGCCTCCATTATGTTGACGGAGCCAGGGGATTTCAATAGACTTCTTTTTTCCCGACGTTCCGCAAAAGGAGAAGGCCATGTCCGTCTTCCGCAAATCCCCGCTGATCGGAACCCTGATCCTGGCCGCGGCCCTCGCGCCGGCCACCGCGCGCCGTCTCCCCAAGCCAAACCCCAGGCCCAGCCGGCGGTTCAGGCCGCAAAGGCTCCTCTCACCGTCGCCGAAGCGACGGACTACGCCGCCACGTCGCGCTACGCCGATGTCATGGCTTTCATCCGCGAGGTCCAGAAGCGGAGCCCCTATCTCCGGGTCGAGACCCTTTGCCGGAGCGCCGAGGGGCGCGACGTCCCGCTCGTCATCATCGGAAACCCTCTCCCCGCTTCCCCTCTTGACGCCCGGACGGAGAAGAAAGCCGTCATCTATATCCAGGCCAACATCCACGCCGGCGAGGTCGAAGGCAAGGAAGCCTCGCTCATGATGATCCGGGACATCCTTCTCCAGGTCCAGCCGCCCTATCTCGACAAGCTCGTCCTTCTCGTCGCCCCGATCTTCAACGCCGACGGGAACGAGAAGATCGCGCCCAACAACCGCCGCCAGCAGCCCGGCCCCGCTCAGGGCGTGGGCGTCCGGACGAACGGACAGAACCTCGACCTCAACCGCGACTCGATGAAGGCCGAGAGCCCCGAGATCGCCGGCCTCCTGGCCAACGTCCTCAACCGCTGGGACCCGCTCATGCTCATCGACTGCCATACGACGGACGGCGCCTGGCACGAGCAGACCGTCACGTACTCCTGGCCGCTCAGCCCGAACGGGGACGCCGCCCTCCTCGAGTTCCAGCGCTCGAAGATGATGCCCGAGATCGTCAAGATCATGAAGGACAAGTACAGGGTCCTGGCCCTCGAGTACGGCGGTTTCCGCGACTCCCGCGACCCGTCCAAGGGCTGGCAGACCTTCGAGCCTCAGCCGCGCTACGTCACGAACTACATCGGCGTCCGCAACCGCCTCGGCATCCTCGACGAGAACTACGTCCACGGCGACTTCAAGACCCGCGTCGCGGGGAACTACGGCCTCCTCTTCGGGACGCTCGATTACTGCTACGCCCACGCCGACGAGCTCCAGAAGCTCATCGCCGAGGTCGACGCCCGGACGATCGCCCGGGGCTTAGCCCCGACGGACAAGGACGTCTTCGGCGTCGAGTTCGACCTGCGGGCCCTCCCCAACCCGATCACGGTCCTCGGGTTCGAGATGGAGTCGGTCCCGCGCGAGGGTCCGCCGGGCGGACAGAGAGCCGGCCAGCCTCCGACTCCGCCCGCGGGACAAACACAGCCGCCGCCGACCGGACAGCGTTCAGGGCAGGCCCAGGCGCAGGGCCAGGTCCAGCCCCCGGCCCAGGGCCAGCGCGGCGCCGGCGGCATGCCGCCGATGATGCAGCGTCCGAATTTCGAGAAGAAGAAAACCTACACCGTCCCCTATTTCGCTGATTTCTTTAACAAGCGGACGACGGCCTGGCCGGCGGGGTATCTCATCCCTCTGGCCTCGCCCGAAGTCGTCCAGAAGCTCCTCCAGCACGGGCTGCTTGTCGAGCGGCTCGTCGAGCCGGCCGCGCTCGAGGTCGATGCTTTCAAGATGGGCGCGGTCACGGGCGCGGCCCGCCTCTACCAGGGGCACCGGACGAACCAGATCAAGGGCGAGTACGTCCGGGAGAAAAGGGACTTCCTGGCCGGGACGATCTTCGTCACCACCGCCCAGGCCCTCGGCGCGCTGGCCGCCTATCTCCTCGAGCCGGAGAGCGACGACGGCCTCGTCCTGTGGAACTACTTCGACAAGGACCTCGCCTCGGGCGGGTTCGAAGGCGGGCCGAGAGGGTTCCCGATCTACAAGCTGATGAAACCCGCCGCCCTGGTCAAAGACACGATCCGCTGAGCGAATTCGGGGAGCGAATTCGGGGGACAGTTTACGTAATACGCTTAATTCTCAGGCTATCCCTGAGATTAATTCGGTAATTACGTATACTGTCCCCCTATCTCATTTCTTGAGCAGGATTTCCTCGAAGAAAGCGAGGGCGGCGGGGTCCCCGCTCTGGCCGAGCCAGAAGATCGCCTTTTTGCGGACGCTCGCCGACTTGTTCTTCCGGGCGATGTCGATGAGCAGCGGTACCGACTTGTCCTTGGGGAGCTGGCTGATCGCGAATACGGCCTGGTCCTTGATCGGATCTTCCTCGGCCGAAGCATTGACGATATCGGTCAAAGCCTTGGCGCTCTCCGCGGACGCCTTCTGGCCGAGCCAGAAAACCGCGTTCTTGCGGAGCTCCATGTCGGGTTCGCTCCGGGCGATCCGGATGATCTCCTCGAGCGCCTCTTTCTGTTTGGAGAGCTGAAGGGCGAAGACGACCTGCTTCTTGACCGATCCCGCCTTCTCCCGGCCGTAGATATCCTTGAGGGCGGCGAGGCTCCGGGCGTCGCCGGCGTTGCCCAGCCAGAAGACGGCCGATTCGCGGACCTTGGCCGTGCCGGTGCCGAGCGCGGCTTTCTTGAGGATGTCGACGGGCCGCGGCCCGACGTGGCTGCTCACGGCGAAATGGAGGCTGGTCAGAGCGTGTTCGTCTTTCGTCGCTGCATAAGCCTTGTCCAGGAAATCGAGGCTTTCGTCGGCCGTCGCTTTGCCGAGCCAGTACACCGGCGCCGTCTCGACCTCATAGGTTTGTTCGGGGTCGAGGAGCGTGAGATCGACGATTCCATCGCCCATCCCGGGATCGCGGAGAGCCAGCAGGACGGCGGGCGAGGGCTCATCCCCCGATTCCGTCGACGCCCCCTCGCGGATCCTGTTCTTCTCATCGACGCGGATCCGGGCATTCTTCGAGGTCACCGAAAACCCTTCGCCCGAAACGCCGCCCCGGCCGTAGCGGACATGATGCCGGCTCTCGAAGATGTAGGCGGTGAAGTAATGGCCTGCGCCTGATTTCCGGGCCTGCGCTCCGGCCCGGTCCATGCGGGCCGCGAACGGAGCTCCCGCCGCGTCGAGCCGGATGATGTTGCCTTTGAGGATCTCCGGCCCGCCGCTTTGCCCCGCGGCCGGCGCGGGGACGGCGGTCAGGGCGAAGACGAGGACGACGAGGATCCAACCGCCCTTGGACATGGGTTGTTTGCGCACGGTCGTCCTCCGCTCACTTGTCCAGGATTTCCCGGAGGTACTTGGCCGCTTCGGGATTTTTCGACTGGCCGAGCCAGAAGATGATCTTTTTCTGAAGCTGGATGTCTTTTTCGCCCCGGGCGATGGCGATGAGGGCCTGGACGGCCTTATCGCTCTTTTTCTGTCCGAGGGAGGCGATGATCTGGTCCTTGGCCTTCGGACTTTCCGCCTTGGCGTAGATCGCCTGGAGAGGGCCCACGGCATCGTCTCCTTTGGTTTCGCCGAGCCAGAAGATCGCCTGGCTCCGGGCTTTCTCGTTCGTCTCCTTCGTCGCGATCTCGAGGAGCTTGGCCCGGGCCTTGTCGCTCTTGTTTTGGGCGATCGTCGCGACGAGGCTGGACTTGAGCTTCTCGTCCGCGGCTTTGTCATAGAGATCGAGGAGAGCCGTCAGGCTCTCCTCGTCCTTGCGCTGGGACAGCCAGAAGGCCAGCTGGCTCAATGCCCGCGGGTCCTTTTCCGTCCGGGCCATCTGGACGAGCCTGGCGGTCGTTCCCGGATCGCTGTGTTGGGCCAGGGAGAAGAAGACCCGGTCCTTGACCTTGGGGTCCGTCGCCGTCTCATAGAGCCGGCCGAGGGCGGCCAGGCTCTCGGGGTCCTTGCGCTGGCCGAGCCAGAAGACCGCCATCTCCTGGACCTTGGGGTCGGCGTCCTTGGCCGCGATGTCGGCCAGGATCGGGACAACCTTGGGATCCTTGGATTGGCCCAGGATGAAGATCGCCTGGCGCCTGAGCTCGGGATTCTTATCGTCCCGGACCATCTTTTCCAGGATGGGGAAGGCCTTCTCCCGGTCCATGTTCATAAGGCCGTTCAGGGCGATGAGCTTGAGCTCGGTATCGGGATCGAGGTTTTTCGACTGGAGGCCAAAGGCCCCAGAGGGAGGCATGGCGGCCAGGGCCGCCGCGGCCCCCTTGAGGCCCTCAGCGGCCGCGGCCATGGCTCCGGCTTCCAGGCCGCCGAAGGCTCCGCTTTCGCCCCCGCCCAGGACTCCGGCGTTGATGTACGGACGGTACGACTCGAGGCCGTTCCGGTAGAGGTCCTCGGCGATCTCGAGCCGGAGGACCTTGGCCTCGTCGGCCCATTCGCTCTTCGGGAACTGGCTCAGAACGGCTTCAAGCTTGCCCAGGGCGCCCTTTTTCGTCTCGAGCTTGGACTCGAGATCGGCGAGCGCGGCGGCCGTTTTGTTCAGGCTGTACCCCGACCAGTAGAGGGATTCGCCGAGGTAAGCGCTCTTGGGATAGTCGCGCTCGATCTTCTCCAGCGCCTCGAGGGCCGCTTTCCATTCCTTCTGATAGATGGCCTTCTTGGCCGCGTCGAAGAGGTCCTTGTCCTTGGCCGCGGCCTTGTCCTGGGCTCCGACGAGCCCGGACACCGCGAGAAAACCGACGATGAGCAGGGCGAGTGTTTTTTTCATGAGGTGATCTCCTTCGTGGGCTTGAGGATGCGGAGCCGGAAGAGGATGTTCCTCTCCCGGATCAGGTCGCGGATCGAAGCGGGGTCCGCCGCCCCGGACGCGATCTCCTTGAAGACCAGGTCGAGGTCGTCGAGGAGCTCGGCCGCGGCCGGGTTCGACTCGACGAGCGCCTGGCGGAGGATGAGATTCTGGACGAGCAGGGCCCGGACCGCCGATTCCTCGGAGGGGACCGTCCGCCCTTTCCCGCTCTCGATGTCGTGGAGGTGATCGATGAGGATAGGCGCGGCGTCGTCGAGGTGGACGGAAAGGGCCCGGTCGATGGAGGGACCGGCATCGGCGGCGAGGGCGCGAGGAGGGGCCGGAGCGGGAGAGAACCACGACCGGCCGAGGAAGACGCCGGCGATCAGGGCGAGGGCCAGGGAAACCCCGGCGAACCCCCATCTCCAGCCGGCCGCGCGCCGGGGCGCCGGCCGCGGCGATGCCGCGGCGAGGCCGGCCCGGACCCGTCTCCAGACGGCTTCGGCATCGATCTCCGGCGGCGTGTCCGTGATGGGGCCTTGTTCGTCGATCAGGGCGAGGACGCGCTTCGTCTCGGACAGGAACTCGGCGCAGTCCCGGCATTCTCCGAGGTGGGCCCTGAGACGAGCCCGGTCTTCGGCGCCCAGCTCGCCGTAGAGGTCGAGGACGATCCACCGGCTCGCGATTCCGCAGTTCATGGCCGTTCCTCCAATGCGTAGCGCCTCAGCCGCTTCTTGAGCGATCCGATCGCCCGGAAGAGATGCGTCTTGACCGCCCCTTCGGTGATCTCAGCGGCCGCGGCGATCTCCCGCGTCGAGTACCCTTCCCAGTGCCGCATCGTGAAGATGAGCCGCTGTTTCGGGGAGAGCCGATCGAGCGCCTCGGCGACCCGGTCCCTGACCTCGCGGTTCCGGGCCGTCCGCTCGGGATCGGATTCGTGATGCCGGTCGGGAAGTCCGTTCATGACCTCGCACTCCCGCTCCTCGCCGCCCTTCCGCCGGTTGCGGCGCAGGGCGTCGAGGCTGCATCGGACGCCGATCCGGTTGATCCAGACGGCGAAGTTGAGCCCCCGGCCGGGGTCGTACGTCGCCAGGGCGCGATAAGCCCGGATAAACGTCTCCTGGAGGACATCCTCGGCATCGGCGGAGTTCCGGAGGTAACGGAAGGCCAGGTTGAAAACGCGCCGGTGATGGGTGTCGAAAAGGGTCCGGAAGGACGCCTCATCTCCCGCCTGGGCCGATCGTACGAGGGAAAGCTCATCCATGATCTCAGATTTCAGTCGTTCCATTGACTCATACGCTCGGGGCGGCGATTCCGTTGACAATTAAAAATATCACGGATACCGGAGGAAAATCCGCGGGGGAGGATGCCGGAATTAAAGAGACGGGACACTAGGGGCGGATTTTCGACCTGTTCCCGGACTCAACGCCACTGGAAGCGGGAAACGACGATCTCCTTAAAGCCGTTCGGCTTTTCGCTCAAACTGTAGAGCTTGCCGGATCGAATTGTCGCCCAGAGATGCCCTTCCCAGACGACGGCCGGAAGGCTTTTTCTTCCCATCAAGCCCCCATCTTTATCGAAAATATCGAAGATGTACTCTCCGGGTCGATCTCCGGCTTCAAACGTAGCGACGAATAGCTTCCCGTCATCCGCCGCGGCGAGCGATTGAAAAGGCGTATGGAAATCCGGAAAATTGACCGATTTTCTCAAGGGCTCAGGCAGCGGTTTCAAGGTTCGCGCTTTGAACGCGTCGGAAACGGGAACCGCCGCGTATTCCTTCTTGATCCGGCGCCTGAGGATCCCCTCCTCGTCGTAAACATGAATATCGTAGCCGCGGTCCTCGTTGGCGACGAAAATCCGATCTTTCGACGCGCTCCAGCACAGCAAGGGCTCGGGAAAACGGAGATTCGTCAAGCGGATTTCAGCAGTCAGGGAATCGAGCCGGCGGAGTTTTATGAATCGCGTATCCAGGAGATCCGCGGACCATGTCATCGTCTGTTTGTCGCCGAGGAACAGCTGTTCCACATGCTGCGCGATCAGGGAATCTCCCGGCCCGGACGTAACCCGGACGACGGAATCCAACGGATAGGCATGAAGAAATCTTCCCCCGACGTCGTATTCGGAAACCCTTCCGGTATCCGAGATCAGGAGGCGATCGCTCTTCCCCATCGTCATATGGCGGGGATTCTGAAGTTCGCCGGGCCCCTGTCCCTTTCGCGCGAACGATTTCAGAAACCGGCCGGTCCCGTCGAACTTGAACAGGAAATCTCCGCCTCCGGCATTTTGACGGAGAACGAAGATGTCGCCTTTCGAACCGACCTCGAAACCCTGGATGTCCCCGATCCGCGTTTCGGTCTCTGAGTCTATCCGGAGAACTTGTTCAAGCGAAAACGACTCGACCGCACCGGCGCGGTAAGGGATGGCCTGGCTGAGGACGACTTCGACCCCGTCCTTCATTGTCCTTTCGACAAGCTCATTGCGCGGGCCGCAAGCGGCGGCCCAAAGGACAATGAACGTTAGCGATAGCGCACTTTTTATGTTCACCCGTCCCGGGAAGCGCGGTATTTCCCGGCCTCTCATTTGGACTTGGGCGGGTTCCCGATGATGTCGGGTTTGCGGGCGGTTTGAAATCCAAAGGTCAATCCCCCGGCGATCAGGAGTGAAACGGCGGCGATCCGGGTCCGGATCATTCCCCCTCCTCGCACCCCAAGAGGCGGGCGCGACGTCCCGGCGCTATTTCTTCTTTTTCTTCGCCGCGACGAGGTACTTGCCGCAGTTCTCGCAGACGAAGATGTCGTTCGAGCCCTCGATGGCGGAGCTCATATGGGTCGAGACATTGATGTTGCAGCCCTGACAGACGCCCTCGTCGACCTCGGCCACGGCAAAGCCGTAGCGCTCCATCAGCTTGTCGAACCGGGCGAGAAGGGCCCCGTCCAGCTCTCCCCGGATGATGGAAATCTGGGCCTGGAGGGTCTTGAGCTGGGCCTTGGGGGCCTTTTCCTTCTTCCACTCGATGTCCTGGAGCTTTTTCAGCAGGCTCGCCCGGCTGATGATCTTGTCCTCCTGGGGCAGGCGGAGCTCGATCTCGCCCAGGATGTTGTAGAGGGCGGCCTTGTCTGCGGCGGCGAACAGACGCTTCCGGAACTCCTCCCGCCGGAGGAAGCTGGCCAGCCCGGCGAAGAGATGATTGAACAGCCCGGGCAACGTGGGATTCCAGACGATCAGGATGATGAGATGGGCCTTCTTCTTGTCCAGGGCGCCGAAGTCGATCCCGGCCGCCGACCGTCCGACGGCGATGGCGATGTCCCCGCCGGTCTCGACGCGGGCGTGCGGCACGGCGATCCCGTCGCCGAGGGCGGTCGAATCCAGGCTTTCCCGGTCGATGAGCCGCGTCAGGAGGAGCTTCTTGTTCCGGATGAGCTTCTGCTTGGCCAGAACATCGAGGAGCTCTTCGACGGCGTGGACCTTATCCTTGGCCTTGAGGTCGGCCACGACTTGGGTGAGTTTCAGATAGTCCGAGAAATGGGTGATCCCGAGGATGTCTGTCATTAGGCATTATGGTACCAGAAGGGGGCCCATTTTTCAATCGCCGCCGCGGCCGCCCTGAGGCCCGGGCAGTTCAGAAGCTCGTCAGGTATGAGATCGAAATGCTCCGGCCGTAGGCGTCCATTCCCCAGGCGATGCCGCGGTAATTCTCATCCGTCAGGTTCTCCAGGCTGATGACGAGGTCGTGGCGGCCGAAGAAACGGAGGCCCGCCCGCACGCCGACCGTCATGTAGGCCGGGACGGCGTTGAAAAGGGCCGAGGAGCTGACTCCGACGCCAAGGACCCGGTCCTGGATCTGGGCCAGGGTCTCTCCCGTAGCGATCAGAAAGTCATCGGAGTTCCCGAAGGTCCCATCCGGGCCCGGATTGACCCATCCCCGGGAGGCCGCTCCGTTGTTGAAGAAGTTCTTGATGTTCGAGCGGGTCCGGGTCGCTCCGGTCCGCCGGTCCTCGAGGTCGAGGCTGGACAGGCGCGTCTGTTTCCCGACCGCGTGGAGGACGGGCTCGAGCCAGAGCTTGCCGCCCGGCGTCGAATAGCGCAGCTTCAGGTAGAAATCGGGGCCGGGTGTTCCGCCCTCGATGTTCGGAGCGAGGCCCGTGGCGATGTCCTCGGCGTGGAGCAGGGTCAGGACGGTTTCGACGCCGATCCGCGGGGTGATGTCCCAGCGGAAGGAGTGCTCAAGGCCGAGGATGCGGGCGTCTCCGAAGTTCGCCCGGACGAGGACCGGGCTGGAGGAGGCCGGAACGTAGACCGCGCCGGTCGCCGCCTGGTTCGTGATCGCCTGGTCGCCGAGTATCCGTCCGACCGCGCCCTGCGGCAGGATGAGCGCCTGGTAGACGATGTTGTCCCGGATGGTGTTGACGAAGACCGAGGCTTCGGTCCGGACGGTCCGTCCGTGATAGCCGAGGCCGAGCTCCCAGGTGAGGCTGGATTCCGGGCGGAGCTCGCCGACGGCCTTGCCGGTCGAGACCGCCGTGCCCGCGGCGGTGTCCCCGATGGTCGCCCCGAGGCCCTGGACCGCGTCCGCGGAGACCTGGAAGCCCGAGCCGGTCAGCCCGACGGTGCCCAGGTCGGTCATGTGGGGGGCCCGGAAACCGCGGCTGACGTTGGCCGAGATGCTGAAATCCTTCCAGGGCGTCGCGGCGAGGCCGGCCCGGAACGTGACGCTCGAAGCGCTCAGGCTGTCGTCCGGCCACAAAGGCTTCCCGTTCACGAGCGGGCTGTCGGAAGCCCGGGATGCGTACTTGACCGCGGAATATGCGGAGGCCGCCGACGAAGCGGAGCCGGTCCGGGATGAGGATGACGGTGTCCTGGACATAGGCGCCCAGGCTGCTGTAGGTCGCCCCGTCCGGGACGCGGCCGCGGCGGATCGAAGAAACGCCGGACGCGGGATCCACCCCGTAGGAAGCGGCCTTGATGTGCTCCGGGTAGAAATCGAACCCGATCTGGAAATCCTGGCGCTCGCCGATCCGGCGCGTCCCCCGGAGCTGGAAACCGTGGGCGATCGTCGTCTCCGGCTCGTGGTTGACGGCCGCTTTCGGGTTGCCGTTCCCGCCCTGGTTGACCCGTTCTTCGTGCTGGGAATTGTAAGAGTAGGTCGCGCTGACCTGATCGAACGGCCCGAGCTTGGACCGGTTGTATTTGACGTAGAAAAAGTCGCCCACGAAGTCCTTCACGTCGGCGATGAGGTTGCCGTCGCCGCCGAGGAGCTGATCGTAGCGCTTGCCCCGGTCCTGCTGGGAGCGGGTGTAGGAGACGAGGATCTGATCGTCCGGCGTCGGCGACCAGTTGAGCTTGAACATCCCTCCGTATTGAGAGAAGCCGGTGTCGGGCAGCCGGTCCCCCATCAGCTTTTCGGAGGACAGCCCGAAGAACCGGGTCACGGCGGCATGGGAATCGATCCCGCCGCCCGGACGATAATTGCCCACCTGGCGGGCCGCTCCGCCGACGATCAAGCCGAACTTCTGGGCGCTGTATTGAGTGTAGATGTTGGCTCCATAGCTCCGGTCGGCGCTTCCCGCCTGGATCCCGAAGCTGCCCCAGAACTGGGGCGTGTCGGAGAGGGCCGGCATCCGGGTCAGGAACTGGATGCTCCCGCCGAGGGCGTCGCCCCCGTACTGGGCGCTGTTCGGCCCGCGGAGGACTTCGACGGCCCGGAGGCTGAAGGGATCGACGAGGCTCATGAACGTGGTGATTCCGCCCCGGACGGCGGACGTCGAGTAGCGAACGCCGTCGACGAAGGTGTTGACCTTGTTCCCGGTCAGGCCGCGGATGTGGATGCCGGCGATCGTGGGGCTCGTCTGGATCAGCTGAAGGCCCGGCTCTTCCAGGGCCACCTGGGCCACGGCGGTCCGCGCCCTCTCCAGGATCTGCATGGAATCGATCACGTTGACGGGCTGGGTCAGCGTCTGGGTCTCCTGGGCCGCGCCCGCGGTGGCCGTGACCGTGACCTCGGCCCGGACGGGGACGACCTCGAGGACGATCTCGAGGGCCGGGGAGGCGCCGGAGGAGACGTTGACGGCGGTGCGGCGTTCGATAAAGCCGGGATACGAGACCGACAGGAGATAGTGTCCGGGAGTGACCTTATCGAAGGAGAAGCGTCCTTCGGCGTCCGCCCGCGTCCCGCGGACGACGGTCTGTTCTCCGCTCAGGAGGGAGACGCGGGCCCGGGCGATGACCTCGCCGCCGGAGTCGCGGACGACGCCGGTCACGGAACCTTGAAGGGCGGCCGGATGCGAATCCTCCTGATAGAGTCCGAAGTCTTCGGGAAGGGCGTCAACGGGAAAAGCCAGGATCGCGGCCAGGATGGCGGCCGGGATTAAAAGAGCGGGATGATGGCGATGAGACATGAAAAGACTCCTTCATATATATAGACTTTCCGGAGCGGCATTTTCTTCCCTGACGTGTATAATAGAAGCAATTTCTCCCGGAAGGGTCGACCATGAAAAAGAGATGGATTCCGGCGGTCCTGGCCGCGGCGCTTGTGATCGGCGGTTCCGCGATGCCTCCGGGGAAGAGCCCGGCCGGGGACTCTCTCAGAGAAGGCTTCCTCAACCCTCCGGACACGTCTCGTCCGGGGGTCTATTGGTATTTCATGGACGGCAATGCCGACCGGAAGGGGATCACGGGCGACCTCGAGGCGATGAAGGAGGCCGGGATCGGATACGTCCTATTCCTCGAGGTCGATGTCGGGGTTCCGCGGGGCAAAACCGGCCTGATGAGCGAAGCATGGCAGGATCTCTTCGCTTACGCCGTCCGGGAGGCGGAGCGGCTCGGTATCCACCTGATCATGGGCTCCGGGCCGGGCTGGGCCGGGAGCGGCGGGCCGTGGGTCCGGCCGGAGCAATCGATGACCCACCTCGTCGGCAGTGTCACCGAAGTTGCGGGGCCGTCTGAATTCGATGCTCTCCTCCCCGTCCCGGCGCCGATGAAGCCGTTCTTCGGCGAAGGGAGTGTCCCGGCGGATCTGAAAAAAATCCGCGAGGAATGGTACGAAGACGTCGTCGTGCTGGCCTTTCCCACGCCGGCCGTTACCGGAATGATCGCCGATCATGAGGAGAAGGCCCTGTACACCCGGGCGCCCTACACTTCGTATCCCGGCGTCAAGCCCTATCTCCCCGCGCCCGCCGAATATCGGGAAATCCCCGCGGCGGCCGTGGATTCGGACCGGATCGTCGATCTGACGGATCGGATGGGGCCCGGAGGCCGGCTCGTTTGGCGGGTGCCCGAGGGCCGCTGGACGATCATGCGCTTCGGCCGGAGGAACAACGGCGCGGTCACGCGGCCGGCGCCGCTGCCCGGGCTCGGGTTCGAGTGCGACAAGTTCGACGCCGCGGCTTTCGACGCCCACTTCGAAGCGTACCTCGGCCCTCTGCTGGATAAAACGGGATTGAGGAAAACGCTCAGGCCAGGTGCCCCTGACGCGGCGGCCGGGGCCCCAAGCTCGGCTTGGGGATCATTGCCGCCGTCCTCGTCGGCGCTCATATCGCCGACGAGGGCCGCTTGGACGACGATTCATATCGACAGCTGGGAGATGGGCGCCCAGAACTGGTCGTCCGATTTCAGGGCCCAGTTTAGGAAGCGCCGCGGCTACGATCCGCTCCCCTATTTGCCCGCTTACTCGGGACGGATCATCGGCAGCCTCGAGAAGAGCGAGCGGTTCCTCTGGGACGTCCGGCGGACGTCGAACGAGCTCATCATCGAAAACCACGCCGGCCGGTTCAAGGAGCTCGGCCGCAAGGCGGGCTTCGATCTCTCGATCGAGCCTTACGACATGAACCCCGCCGCCGACCTCGACCTCGGCGCCGTGGCCGACATCCCGATGGGCGAGTTCTGGAGCGACGGGTTCGGCTACAATTCCGCCTTCAGCTGCATCGAGGCGGCCTCCATCGCCCACGTCCATGGCCGCCCGGTCGTGGGCGCCGAGGCGTTCACGGCCGAAGCCGCCGAAGCCTGGAAGCTCCATCCCGGCGCGCTGAAGAA
This sequence comes from Candidatus Aminicenantota bacterium, assembly GCA_963848835.1. Lineage (GTDB taxonomy): Bacteria > Acidobacteriota > Aminicenantia > Aminicenantales > UBA4085 > CAWKFB01. The sequence continues at coordinate 57,134 of CAWKFB010000014.1, forward strand.
CCAGGGCGATTGGGCCTTCGCCATGGGGATCAACAGGTTCCTTTACCACACGTTCGCCAGCAAATCGTTCTTCGACGGCCTCCGCCCCGGGATGACGATGGGGCCCTATGGGGTCCATTGGGACCGCGGCCAGACCTGGTGGCCCATGGCGGGCGCCTATCACGGCTACATCACCCGCTGCCAGTTCCTGCTGAGCCAGGGCCGGACCGTTTCCGACATCCTCTATCTCGCGCCCGAGGGCGCGCCCCACGTCTTCCGGCCGCCGGCGTCGGCCCTCGCGGGCACGGCCGTCCTCCCGGACAAACGGGGATTCGCCTTCGACGGCTGCTCCGCCTCGGCTTTGCTCGAGCTCGCCCAAACGCGAGACGGCCGGATCGTCTTCCCCGGAGGGGCATCCTATAGGATCCTGGTCCTGCCGGCTTTCCAGACCATGACCCCGGAACTTGTGGAGAAGATCGGGGCGCTCATCCGGGACGGAGCGCTCGTCGCCGGGGCGCCGCCGCTCAAGTCTCCCTCGCTCTCGGGCTATCCGGAGTGCGATCGCCGGGTGAACGCGATGGCCGAGGAGCTCTGGGGCGGATTCGCGCCGCCCCCGCAGACGGCCGTACGGCGCGTCGGACGCGGCCGGATCCTCTGGGGAGGAGAGATCGGCCGGATCGCGGAAGGAGAGATCTATCCGGCCTACGGGATCATCGCCGCCTTTCTGGAGCAGGACGGCGTCCGGCCCGATTTCGCGGCTTCGGGCGCGTTCCGCTATGCTCATCGGACCCTCGCCGGGCGGGAGGTCTATTTCGTCTCGAACCGGACCGACCTGCCGGTGCGGGATACCTGCCTGTTCCGGGACGGGACCCTGTCGGCCGAGCTTTGGGATGCGGCGGCTGGTGCGATCCGCCCTCTCGTTGGACAGGTTCGGACGGCCCGGGGGACGGCGCTCGAGATCCGCCTCGAGCCCTTTGAAAGCTGTTTCGTCGTTTTCGCGAAAGACGGAGCCGCGGCGGCGGAAAGGAAAGCCGGCTTCCCGGATTTTCCGGACTATCGGACGATCGCCGCTCTGGACGGGCCATGGACCGTGGCTTTCGATCCGAAGTGGGGAGGGCCCGAAAGGGTCGTCTTCGACCGCCTCATGGACTGGACGGCCCGTCCGGAGGAGGGGATCCGCTTTTATTCCGGGACGGCCGTTTATTCACGGGCGTTCGATCTCCCCGAAGCGGCGGCGGAGGGGGCCCCAGGCTTAGCCTGGGGGTCAGTGCCGCCGCACTCATCCGCGCTTAAAACAGCGGATGAGGGCCGCGGCGCGAAGCTCTTCCTCGACCTTGGAACGGTCCGGGAGATGGCCCGGGTCAAGCTGAACGGAAAAGATCTCGGCGTCGTCTGGACCGCCCCCCGCCGCGTCGATATCACGCCGGCGGTCCGGGTCCGGGACAACCGGCTCGAAATCGAGGTGGTCAATCTTTGGCCGAACCGCCTGATCGGCGACGAAGCGCTTCCCGATGACGGTGTCCGCGACGGCCGCTGGCCCGATTGGCTCATCCAAGGCGCGCCGAGGACGAGCGGCCGGCTGACCTTCACAACGCATCGCTATTATAAAAAGGGCGATCCGCTCCTGCCTTCAGGACTGCTCGGCCCGGTCACGGTCGTCGCGCCATCCGCCGCCGCCCGATGATGACGAGGCTCTTGACGACCTCGATGGCGGTGACACGGCGATGATGCCGACGTCACGATCAGATTGATCCGGAACCAGTGATCGAAGTGTTCCGTTCCGGGGCCGGCGAGGAGTGCGCCGTCGATCGGACGGGCGAGGACGATGCCCAGAACGACGAGCGACAGCGCGTTCCGGACGAGGTTGATCCATTCGGACGCGCGGAAGATCTTGACGAGTTGTCCGACGCAGCCGAGCCCCCAAAGGGCTGATCACGGCCAGGGAATAGAACCGCCCGGCATCGGGCGAGAGGAGCGGCCGGAAGTCGGAAGGGTCGAATTTGCGCAGAAAGATCGTGCCGTACTTGAGATAAAGGAAGAGGGCGGCGGCGGTCAAGGCGAGCAGGACCAGAAAACCGAGGACGGCAGGAATCAGTCCCTTGCGCGGCTTGACTTCGTCGATGTCAACCGCGAACTTCGGCCATGGCAATTTGATGTCTTTCCGGCTCCGGGTGATGAGGTGGAGGATGAGGGTCACGAGTCCGAAATCCGCCAGAAGCGCGGTCGGGAGATACAGGACCGCTTCGAAGGGACCCATCTTGGGCATGAACAGGAAGGGGAAAAAGACGAAGTTTGTGTTGAAGAGGACCGCGACCAGGGTAAGGAATAGGTGGGCGGCGAACAAAAGCCCCGTGTAACGGAACAGGTAGCGCTTGTAGGCCGGGGCGATGATCTCCTGGCCGTCCAGGTATTTCTCGGCGACGCGGCGGGGCGGACCGTAAGCGGCGATGACGGCATCGAGCGAAGCGGCCGAGACGCCCCCGGATTCCCGTTCCGCTTTCTCGAGGATGTGGCTGCGGATCTCGCTCAGGATCTCCTCCCGCCCTTCCGCGACGGCCAGGTAATGGCCGATCTCCTCCAAATAGGCTTCCAGCTTATCGGACATCGTTCTTCTCCTTCATGATCATGTTCAGGATTCCGTTTTGCTTCTCCCACAGGCCGATGAGCTTGGTCCTCAGGGCCCGGCCTTCCTTGGTGACGACGTAGAATTTCCGGGGCCGCTCCTCGCTGACATCCCACTTGCTCCGGATCCAACCGTTCTTTTCGAGCCTCCTGAGGAGAGGGTAGAGCGTGTTCTCCTCGACTTGGTAGCCCCGTTCGTCGAGGAAACGGACCATGGCGTACCCGTACATCTCCTGCTCCAGGAGGGCAAGAGCGAGGATCTGGAGAAAGCCCCGGTTCATCTCGGTTTCGAAGTACCTGATCTCAGGGTCCATGGCTAGCCTCCTCTTCAGATCGCGCTCATACTGTTTATGTTAATTATAGGGTGCATTAACTTATATAGTGTATCATACAGTATGTCAAGCGGTTTTTTAACCTGGGGTCGTAACCTGGGGTCGCGTCTACAAAATTCAATTTTCAGCCTTCAGCGGCGCGCTCGGGCCGGATTCTGATCAGACGGAATTCAGCCGTCCTACCTTCCAGGAAAAAAATTGAATTTTGTAGACGCGACCCCGTCAGACGACCCCGTCAAACGGCGTCGTAGTCGCCCATCGTCAGGTACCAGCTTCGCGGGTCGAAAACGCCCGGAGGAGGCGCTTGAGGGGCGTTCCACTGGAGCAATATGGGAAACTCCCGCGGCATCAGGCGGCGCGGAGCGATGAGGTAGCCGTTCTTTCGGAAGGCCGGCGCGGCCGGGGCATGGCGGAGCATGAGAGACGCGGCGATGTCGGCGCCCGAAGCGCTGGCGTGGCGTGTATAGGCGGCGATCAACCTCGACGCCGCGGTCCGGCCGGCGGGCGAGGCGGGCACGAGCAGGTCGACGATCATGGCCCAGGTCAAGCCGCTGAAATGGGATAACGTCCCGACGAGATATCCGGTCAGCCGGCCGTCGGACCGGGCGGCGAAGATGTCGTACCGGCGCGTCGGCGGCCGGACGAAGCGCCAATCGAGGAATTTCGCGTCCCGGACGGCGACGTTCACATAATCCTTCGCCGTCGAGGCCCAGAACTCGTCGAATTCGGGTCCGAAGCTCTCGATCCGCTCGACCTCGAGACCTCCTATGCCCCGCGGCCGTCGCGCCGCTTTCCACAGGCCGAGGAGCGGGGCCCCCGCCGCCGCCCCGACGGTCCTCAAAATTCCGGGAGTTCCCTCTTGCGCCTTCATAACCTTGCCCAGGTCGAGCGGTAGGATCCAGAGCGGGAACCGCCCCAGGTCGCGGTAATTCAAGTGGCGCAGACAACCCTTCTCCGAGTTCGGGTTGGCGAATCCGAAAAGAAAGAGCATGTCTTTCGTCGCGGTGAACCGCGAAAGCTCCGAGTGGAGGATGATGAAGATACCCTTCCCCCTGTGGTCGGGATGGGTGATGGCATTGACGGCGATGCCGCCCAGAACGTCCTTCCCCGCCAGCCGATAGCGGATCGGGACGCCGGCGATGTGGCCGGAGACGGTCCCCCCGCTTCGGGTCATCAGCTCATAAGCCGGGCGGACGGGATTCTCCTCATAAAGCCAGCGGAGGAAACGCGGATCGGAGAGGTCTTCGCCCGGGAAGACGATCTCGGCCAGGGATTGGAGCCCGGCCGGATCGGGGCGGCCTTCCAGGATCTCGCCCTTCATCATCCGCCGGGCGCGGGCCAGGGTCCGGTCGGAGAGAGCCGGGGGCGGAGCGTCGGGCGTCGGGCTCATGGTCCTTCTATTCTTGACGGCCGCCCTGGTCCTGTCAATACGCCTCGGCCGCCGCAAGGGAATCCCGGACCATTTCGAAGGTCGCCCGGACGCCCGCCCGGCCGACGGCCTTCGAGGCCAGGACGACGGCCTCTTCGGCGGCCTCGAAAGCGCCCGCGCCCCGGCGGAGGAGCTGGAGGGCCCGGGCGCAGAAGACGTCGCCGCAGCCGGTCGTATCCACGACGGTATCGGCCCGCGGCGCCTGCACGGACCGCGCCGCCCGGGCGGTCAGGACGAAGACCCCGTCTTGGCCCAGCGTGACGAAGACGGCCTCGATCCCGAGCCCGAATGCGGCGCGGGCGAAGGCCCGGATTTCGGCCTCGTCCGGCCAGCGCTCGGGCCGGCCGATCAGGCAGGCCAGCTCCTGGCGGTTGGCCTGGAGGTAGGTGATCCCGGAGATCCACTCCCGCCGATCGGCGAGGGCGATGTAGTCCCGATGAGCCCCGAGCTTTCTTTCCAAGACGAGCGAGTGGGTGTCGAGCCAGATGGGGCAACGGGCCGCGTCGATGACCGACCGCCAGGCCGGAAGGTCGAGGTCGAATCCGGAATTGAAGACGACGAGGAGAGCGTCGAGGCCGGGGAGAAGCGGGACGATGAGATCCGGGTCGAGGCCGGGGACGGCCGAGCGAAGGACCTCCTCGCGCTCCTTGAGATGCTCGGAATAACGAAGCTCGACCCGGTTGCCCGGGCCCGGGACGAAGCGGAGACCGGTCCGATCGAGGCCCGGCCAGTCCCTGACCGTCATCTCGACCGACGGCCTGAGATCGTCGCCGCAGTTCGAGAAGAGGCGCACGCCCTCGCCCAGGCCGCTGAAGACGGCGGCCTGGTAAAGAACGCCCCCCAGCCCTTCGAAAGTCGCGCCTTCGTCGCGGACGATATGATCCGAGGTGATGGTCCCGATCAGGCCGAATAAAGGCATGCCCGGCGCGGAGGCTACTTGCCCGCTTGCTGGAGGAAGGAGACGAAGCCCGATCGCATCGCTTCTTCAATCATCACGCTCACCTGGATATCGCCCTTGTACGCCTGGAGCGTCCCGCCCACGCCGCCCGGCGTCGACGACACGATCGTCCAGCCGGCGGCCCTGAGCTTATCGGCGTATTTCCCGAGCGCGCCGTCGGCGACATCCATGAAATGGACGGTCCAGACCTTGCCGGCCTCCGTGGACGACCGGTTGACGCCCATGACCTGCCCGCCTTCGAACTTGATCATGCCCTCGGGAAGGTCCTCGGGCCATTTCCGCTCGGCGGTGGCCAGGGTTTTCTCCCCTTCCGGAGTCTGGATCTTGATCGTTCCGCTCTTCAGGTCGAGGTTGACCTTCCCTCCGGTGGCTTTCTCCAGAGTGTCGTCGATGCGCTCTTTGACGATCGATTTCTCTTCCGATTTGCCCTTGCACGCCGTCCCGGCGAGGAGGCCGAACGCGACGGAGGCGAGGACCGCGCAGACCAGGATCTTTCGTGAGGTCATGACGGATCTTCCTTTCGCCGGCCTATTGTAGGATATTCGGAGGCAAATTTCGACCGGGTAATGCGGACGTCAACGGATGCGGGCGCCCATGGGGCGATGTGTTCCGAAGTGACAGCTGGCCGCCCTATTTTTCCACTCCGGTTTGGAAGGATACGATCCCCACCTTCTGGTCTGCGTTGATCATAACGTTGACCATAAGGCCGTCCTTGGTCGCTACGGTCGTTCCTCCCCGGCCCGCAGTGGTCTCCATCTGAATGGTCCAGCCTCCGTCCTTGAGCTTGGCCAAATATTCGGCCAGGGCGTTTTCGCCGACATCAAGGAGATGGATCGTCCAGTTCTTGCCCTCCTCGGCCGATGACCGGGCGACGGCCCGGACTTTGGCGTCTTCGAATTTGATGGCGGCCTCGGGAAGGTCTTCGGGCCATTTCTGTTCGCCGGTCGTCAGGATGCTGTCGCCCTCGGCCGTTTTGACCTTCATCGTCCCGTCTCTCAAGTCGAGATCGACCTTTCCGCCGGACGCTTTCTCCAGCGCCCGCTCGATGCGGTTCTCGGCCATTTTTTCGCTCGCGGACTTGCTCTTGCAGGCCGTCCCGACGGCCAGGGCAATGACGCAGACGAGGGAAACGGCGAGGCAGACGGTCTTTTTCTGGGGCATGCGGGCCTCCTTTCGTGGGCCCTATTGTAGAATAATCGCCCGCAAATTTCGACTTGCGGTGGGGCCGGGGATTGCGCTACGATGGCGTCTCGACCGACCGGGTCGCAAGGAGCTCCGTCATGAGAAAGCCTTTCCGAGCCGTGCTCGTCAGCTTTGTTTTCTGCGCCGCCGCCGCGGGGATCGTCCTCGCCCAGGCCGCCGCGCCCAAGTCATCGCCCCCCATCCTCGTCGCGTCGTGCGGGCAAAGCACCGCCCCGGATACTCTGAACGCCATCCTCCGCAAGGTCGCCGTCCCCTACGACGTCGTCGGCGCGGCGACCCCCAAGGACCTGGCGGCCAAGCCGTATAAGACGCTCATCATCACCATGGGGGCGAGCCTCAAGGGCATGGGGGCGGCCGGGGTCTCCATCGACGACGAGCTGAAGCGGACGAGGGAGCTCATCGACGCGGCCCGCAAGGCCAAGATCAGGATCATCGGGGCCCACATCGAAGGCATGAGCCGCCGGGCCCAGGGCGCCGAAGCGGGGGACACCACGGACGAGCAGAGCATCGACCTCGTCGCCCCGAATTCCGACCTTCTTTTCGTCCGCAAGGACGGGAATTCGGACAACCGCTTCACCATCATCGCCACGGCCAAGAAGATCCCGCTGATCGAGTTCGAGAAAAACCTTCAGATGATCCCCGAGCTCGAAAAGATTTTCAAATGATCAACGCCGGATGATCGTCACGTAGCCCAGCCTCTCCAGAGTCTTGACCCAGCCCTCGACGTTCTGCAGGGTCACGCCCGGGACCTCGGCCGCGGCGGCGTTGCGGAGCTGAAGGATGCTCCGCTTCCCATCGATCATGTTCCGGAGGATCGTTTCCGCCCGGCCGATCTGATATGGGGGAAGATCCTTCACCTCGCGCTGCCTGGCCGTAAATTCCTGGGTATCGAACGCGGCTTTCATCTTGTCCGTTCGGACCGGGACCAGTTTCCCCAGCCGGATCTCCTCGGCCGTCAGAGTGATCCGGACGGGCACGACCCCTTCCCTCCGGCAGCGGGACTGGTAGATCTGGGCGAGCTCCGCGTCGGACGGGAGGCGCATGTCGTCGATCGCCTTGACTTGGGCCTTGAGGAGCGTCTCGAGCCCGGCGTCTCCGCGGATGAAGAAACGGATCGAGTTGAGGATGTCCTCCTGCCTCAGGAAAACCTGGTTCAGGACGTTGTCGGCCTCCCGGTAGGCGTCGGCGAGCTTCTCCTTCGCCGCCTCCTGGACCAGGCGGACCGTCCGGGCCTTGGTCTGGCCGATCCGCTCGTAGCAGCGCATGGCCACCTCGGGGATCATCCTTTCGACCTCGGCCGGCCCGGCCCCGGCCATCGCGATCGCCGAAGCCGCGCCGATGACGACGACGCGCTTGAACTGCGTCGGGTCGGACTTGTCCACCGTGTCCCGACTGGTGTGGTACCACTGGTCGGGCCAGACGATCATCATCACGGCCGGGATCCCGAGCCCGGAGCTGACGAAGACGACGTGGTCGCTCCCGCCGCTGTAGGGATCGATGACGTAATAGAACGGATCGCGCGATCCCGTCGGCGACCAGATCGGAAGGTAGGCCTCGTTCCTTTCGTTGTTGCGCTGCGTCGTCCCGACCCATTCATAGAACGCCCGGACGACGTCGTTGAGGCAGGAGGGGATCGTCGCCGGGCTCTGGACGAGCTCGAAGACGCTCTGGTTCATGATCAGGCCTTCGCCGACCATGTCCTGGTTGATGTTGGCGAAGAAGCGGCGGGCGATCTCTGGGTAGAGCCGCAGGAAGGCCATCGTCCCGGACATCTCCGGGACGAAGAGGAAACGGACCGTCCGCTTGAGCGGCGGGATCGTCCCGTCGTCCATGAGCTTCTTCAGGACGCGGGCGGTCTCGAGGATCGAGACGCATCCCGAGATGTTGTCGTTCGCCCCCTGCTTGGTCACGCCTTCGAAGAGGTGGGCGGTGAAGACGAGCTCCTCCTCGGGGTAAACGGCGCCGGGGAGGACGGCCTCGACCATCTGGTCCTTCGCCGGGACCATCTGGGTCTTCGCGACGCCGCGAACCTGGATCTTCGCCCCGCGCTCAAGCATGTCGCGGAGGTCGTTGCCCTGCCGGGTCGAGACCATGAAGCCGAGGGCCGGCTTCATCCCCTCGGCGTTCGAGATCGAGTTCCAGCCCACCTCGTCGGGATCGAACTCGGGATGACTGGAAGAATAGCCGATCACGCCGATGGCCCCAAGCTTCTCCACAGCGATCCGCTGGGCCCGCCCGGGCGAGCCGTTGACCAGGACGAATTTCCCCTTGACGTCCTTGCCCGCGTAGTCCGTTTCGGAGCCGCCGGGTCCGACGTAAACGAGGTCTCCGGTCAGGTCGAGCGAAGCGCTGCCCGAGCAGAGCGAAGCCGGGACCTCCTTGAGGTCCGCGATCTTGCGTTTGTTGGGCGAGACGATCCAGAGTTCCCCGCTCTCGGCGTCCCAGGTGAGCGGGCTGCGGGTGGGGAGGTCGATGATCCGGGCGTTCGTGATCCCGTATTCCTTGAGCTTGGCCAGGATGAACTGAGGCTCGAAATAGCCTTTCGCGTACTCCTCGGGCTGGCGGTTGCGATAGACGCCGGCGAGGGCCATCTCGTTCTGGAAAGCCAGGTCTCCGGAGGCTTCGTTGATGATCTCCTGGAGGAGGCTGAGGGGCAGAAGGGTCTTGGGGATGCCCTCGGCCGGCTGCGCGGCGGCGGGCACGGCGATAGCGGCGAGGACGGCGGCGGCGAACAGGAACGCGGCGGCTTTTCTCATATGATCCTCCACGGCCGATCATCATAGCCCTTTCCAATGCCGCACAACAAGTCGGGCGAATTGAAAAATATCGCACTTTCGCATACATTGACCCTTTCAGGGAGCGACCCATGAGCATGACGACTTCGGCGACGATCATCCTGGCGGCGATGATCGCCGCCTACATCTTAGCCAAGGTCTTCAAGATCTCGACCGAGCTGTCGATCTTCTTCGCCGCCGTCGTCGGCGCCCTCGCCGGCGGAGCCGGGATCCCCGCCCGCCATATCGTCGAGGGCGCCTTCACCTACCTGGACATCTGCCTGATCTTCATCACCGCGACCCTGTTCATGAACCTCCTCAAGGAGTCGGGCGGCGTCGCCTTTGTCGTCCGCCGCGTCCTGCAGCGGTTCCACCGGCGCAAATGGCTTCTCTTCACGATGTTGGCGGTCCTCATGCTCATCCCGGGAGCCCTGACCGGCGCGGGCAGCGTGACCGTCCTCATCGTCGGCGGCATGGTCGCCACCGTCCTCGGCTATATGGGGATCCCGGGGCCCAAGGTCGCGGCGATCATCTTTCTCATCGCCGGGCTGAGCGCGGCCGCGCCTCCCGTCAGCCTGTGGGCCATGCTGACCGCGGCGGGCGTCAACATGCCGTATGTCGGCTTCTTCCTGCCCCTTCTCATCCCCTGCGTCCTCCTTGCCCTGGCCACGATCTTCATCATCGGCCGGAAGGCCCGGCCGGCCGACCTCGATCGCGCCCTCCGGGAATTGCCCGAGGCCCCGGCCGGGATGAACTGGCTCAAGGTCGCCCTTCCTTTCCTCGTCTTTTTCGCCCTGGTCCTGGCCGGCCGGATCTGGCCGTTCGACGTACCGATCATGGGCCTGCCCTTCATGTTCGCCGCGGCCGCGGTCGTTACGGTCCTCCTCTCGCCCCGGCGTATCGATGTCCTCGGGACGGCCCGCCGGACGGTCCATCAGCTCCTGCCCCTCGTCGGGACGCTGACCTGCGTCGGCGTGCTCGTCCAGATCATGACCCTGACCGGAGTCCGCGGCCTGATCTCCGTGACCGTGGTCACCCTCCCGGCCATGGTCGTTATCCTGTCGCTCTTTCTCACCCTGCCCGTCTCGGAATCCGTCCTCATGTGGGGAGCGGCCCCGGTCCTCGGCGTGCCGCTCGTCCTGCTCTTCAACACCATGAACCTGAATCCCGTCATCGCCCTGGCCGGGATGAGCATCATCTGGCCGCTCGGCGACGCCATCCCGCCGACGGCCATCATCGGCCGGCTGACCGCGGAGACCGTCGGGATGAAGGAGAAATACCGGGAACTCCTGGCCGCCTGCCTCGTTCCCGCCGTCCTCATCATCATCGTCGGGACGCTTATGGTCCTCTTCTCGAAGAAGCTCGGCTTCCTGACGGTGTTCTAAGGGGGAGACCGGACATGATCATCACCATCTTCTACTATCTCCTGGTCGCCTTCGTCGTCTTCCTCATGGGTTGGAATCTCGTCAAGAGCCGGAAATGGCAGGAGGAAGTCCTCTATGTCATCGTCGTCCTCCCCTTCCTCCTCCGGCTGCTGAGGCTCAAATGAACTCCGCCGTCGTCCGCAAGATCGTCATCATCGGATTGGGCCTGGTCCTGGCCGGTTTCGCCGGGGCCGATTTCTACCGCGGCCGTCACCGGCCGGAGCCCCTTGTCGCCAGCCCCTCCGTCGCCGAGGTGAAGAAACTCTCCGCGTATTTCGCCCCGCTCGGCGGCACCGCCAACGACGAGAACATCTATTTCCTCGAGGGCGGGAAGCCGGGTGGGACGTTCCTCATCCTGGGTGGATCGCACCCCGAGGAGCCCGCCGGACGCCTGGCGGTTTGGATCCTGGCCGAGAACGGCGCCATCGAAGCGGGCCGGGTCCTCGTCGTCCCCTCGGCTTGCCGGAGCGGCTCGACGGTCACCCGGCCGGGCGGCGCTTATCCCCTCGATTATACGATCCCCACGGCCTGGGGCGGCCAGACATTCCGGATGGGAGACCGCTGGGCGAATCCCCTCGACCAATGGCCTGATCCCGAGGTCTACATCCATTATCCGAGCCGCCAGCAGCTCGCCTACATGGACGTCCGCAACCTCAACCGGACCTGGCCGGGCCGGCCGAACGGGACGCTGACCGAAAAGACGACCTATGCCCTCAGCCGGCTGATCGAGGCGGAAAAAGTGGATGTCGTCATCGACCTCCACGAAGCCGAGCTCCAGTATCCGGTCATCAGCACGATCGTCACCCACCCGAAGGACATGAACCTGGCGGCCATGACCTCGATGATCCTGACCGACGAGGAGTTCAAGATGGGCATGGAGAAGTCGCCCGCCGAGCTCCGCGGCCTGTCCCATCGCGAGATCGGCGACCATACGGCGGCCCTGCCCCTTCTTTTCGAATCGCCCGAGCCCTTTCTCGACGCAACGCGGGGCCGGACGGACGCCAAGCTCCTCCTCGAGGGCAAGGACGAGTTCGTCGTCAAGGCGGGAAGGCACGGGCTCCTCTTCGAGAAGATCGACGCAAAGGGCTGGCCGATCGACGTCCGCGTCGGCCGCCACACCTCGGCCATCCTTCAGACCTTCGACGTCTGGACCCAGGACCACCCCGACAAGCCCGTCATCCTGAAGAACATCCCTAAATACGCCGAGGTCATCGCCAAGGGCACCGGCGCGTTTCTCCGCGATCCGGCGAAAGCGGGCCCGAAAGATCTTTATTTCGAGTGAGCCGATAAATCATCTGGAAAGGACGAACCGTGCGCATTCATGAATCCATCTGCCTCGCCGTGCCCGACATCCTCCTCCCCAAGGCGGGGGTGGACCTGACCAAGTGGGCGATCATCGCCTGCGACCAGTACACCTCCGAGCCCGATTACTGGCGGAAAGCGGCCGAGCTCGTCGGCGACGCCCCGTCGACGCTCAACTTCATCTACCCGGAGGTCTTCCTCAACGAAAGGGACCCGGACGCCCGGATCGCCCGTATCCGCGAGCACATGGACCGGTACCTCAAACAGAACCTGTTCGACGAGGCCGAGGGCCTCGTCTACCTCGAGCGGACGACCGGGCCGCACCCGCGGAAGGGCCTCGTCGCCTGCCTCGACCTCGAGCAGTATGATTTCCGGAAGGGCGCGACCAGCTTGATCCGGGCGACGGAGGGGACGATCCTGGAGCGCATTCCGCCGCGGGTCCGTATCCGGCAGGGCGCGCCCCTCGAATCCCCCCACATCATGGTCCTCATCGACGACCCGGACGATCGCGTGATGGGCCCGCTCGCGGCGGGGAAGAACCGGCTGAAGAAGGTCTACGATTTCGAGCTGATGCTCGGCTCCGGTCATCTCACCGGATGGAGAGTCGAAGATCACGGACTCGAGAAGGGCGTCCTCGACGGCCTGGCGGCCTTGGCCGATCCCGCGGCCTTCACGGCAAAATACGGCCTGCCAGCCGGGACGCCCGTCCTTCTTTATGCCATGGGCGACGGAAACCACTCCCTGGCCACGGCCAAGACGATCTGGGAGAAGACCAAAGCCGAAGCGGCGGATAAGACGGCCGTCCTCGCTTCCCCGCTCCGCTGGGCTCTCGTCGAGCTCGTCAACCTCCACGACGAAGCCCTGGTCTTCGAGCCCATCCACCGCCTCCTCTTCGAGATCGGAGCGGGCCGCGACCTCATCGGCGAGCTGAAGCGCTTCTATCCGGGCGGCGTGAAATTCGCCAAAGCCTGCTGCCTGGATTCGATGAAGGAAGAGATCGACGGTCCAAGCGGCCTGCCCGCACAAGATCGGGATGGTCACGCCCGGAAGGTTTCGGCGTCCTGGAGGTCGAAGCCAAGGGCTCGAACCTCCCGGTCGGGACGCTCCAGAATTTCCTGGACGCGTTCATGAAGGACAAGGGGGCCCGCGAGATCGACTACGTCCACGGGACCGAGTCCGTCGCGGACCTCGGCCGGAAGCCCGGGAACGCGGGATTCTATCTCCCGGCCATGAACAAGACCGAGCTTTTCAAGACGGTGATCCTCGACGGCGCCCTGCCCCGCAAGACCTTCTCCATGGGCGAGGCTTGGGAGAAGCGTTTCTATATGGAAGCGCGGCGGCTGGGTTGACCGGGGTTCACTTCTTCACTTCTCGATCGCGGCGAGCTCGCCCCGGGCCCGGCCGCTCCGCGGGTTGACGGTCAGGGCCTTCTTCAAGAGCTCGACGGCCTTGGCCGGATCCCCTTTCTCCTTATAGGCGATCGCCGCGTTCAGGAAGGCTTCATCCTTGCCCCAGGACGGAAGGAAGGGATCGGAGACCTTCTCTTTCTCGAACAGCGCGATGGCCTTGTTCAGATATTCCAAGGAGCTGTCCGGTCCGCCGCCGAAAGCCTCCGGAACGTAGAGCTGGAAGATCCCCCGGAGGAGGAAGACCCGGGGATTCGAGCCGTCGGCGGCCATGGCTTTATCGAAATAATCGAAGATATCCGTCCGGAAGATGAAGGTCAGGTCCTGATGGTTCGCCGCTTCGAGGCCGAGGAGGTAGCCGTAGAGGGCCATGGGCTCGCCGAGGCCGGGGGCCGTGGTCATCGCCTTTTCGAGATAGGCTTTCCCCTCGGCGATCCTCTTGTCGCACTCGGCCATATCCTCAGCGGCAAAGTACCAGGTCGCGAGGGTGTACTCGGCGAGCCCGGCATAATAGAGAAGATAGGGATTTTCCGGCTCCACCCGGCCCAAGCAGCCGAGGAGAAGGTCCCGGCCCTCGGCCATGAGCTTGGCATCCCAGTCGTCGACCCCGGACTGGAGCTTCGTCCTGGCTTGGAGGAAGGCTTTGAGCGCGGCCGGATCCTTCAGAGTTTGTGTCGCGCCCGCGGGCGCGCTCCCGAATATAAGCCCGAATCCGGCCGAGGCGAAAACCAGCGCGGTCCCCACGATCTTTAAAGTTGCCTTGCAGCTCATTCCCTGCTCCCCTTCAATCATCCTTCCGGGATAGACGATTGCCTACGGCCGCCGCGGCCAGGAACGCCCCGAAAACAAGGAAGTAAAAGACCGGGATCGCGATCCGGCCCCACCGGGAAAAGCCCCGCTGCTCCTTCGCGCCGTCTCCGGCGCTCGGCCCGGGCAGCGGGACCGGGTCCCAGGGCAGTCCGCATCGGCCGGCCAGGCCCTTGATGAAAAGGAGGTGGACGACCGGAACCCCGCGGGCGGCCATTTCCTGGATCATCCCCCGTTTCGCCGGAGCGGGGATGGTCTTCACGGCCGTCAGCCCGGGTTGAAGCTCCAGGATGCTCGGATCGACCCCCATGTTGGCCCAGCTTCCGCCGATATTGATGAACGCGGCTATCCGCCTACCGGCCGCGCCGGCCTCATACACCGCCATCCGCGCTCGGACGTTCGAGACGAGGTCGGGCTCTTCGATGACCGGATATCCGGAAGTCCGGATCTTCTCCCGGAGGAAGCTCCTTCCCTCCTCGGACATGTCCGAGCCGTCGTCGTTCACCCCGCCGACGGCGAGGGCCGCCGGCCGGACGTCGAAGATTCCCGCGCTCCGGAGGCAATCCAGGATCTCGAGCTGGGTGAATGCCGGACGGTTCGCCCCCCAGTTCGACGCCCCGAGAGAGCTGATCACGACCGGGCGTGCCCCGATGGACCTGACGGCCGAGAGCGCCGCCAATATCATCCCCGGGAACGAGCTCGACGCTCCGACCGCGACGGCGTCGCCGCTCCGGACCCCGGCCTCGTCCAACATCCGGACGAGGCATCCGGCGAAGCTCGGGTTCGCCGCCGTCCGCTTGGCTTCGAGCTGCCCGAGCGAGGTCGTGATCGGCGACTCCTCGAGCCCGATGAGGGCCGTCAGGTTGAGATCGGTCGAGGGATCGATGACGACTCCGCGCCCGGCCGCGCATGGCTTGAGGGCTTCGAGCGCTTCGGCCATGAGCCTCGATGCCCGGAGGGCGGCCTCGCCGGACGGGGCCCCGCCGGCCTCGAAAACGAGCCGGTCGGCGGCGAAGAAGAGGATGCCCAGAAGCCCAAGAGCGTAGATCCAGCGGAGGTTCGCGGGGGCGGTCCGCATCAGAGCATTCCGACGACCCGGGCGACGAAATACGTCAGGACGGTCACCGCGGCGAGGGCGGCGAGGGTCGGGAGGATCTTCTGGCGTTCGAGGTTGTTGGCGAGCAGTCCGGGGACGATCCAGCCGACGACGCGGAGATCGAGCGCGGGCGGCGCGAGACGCGGCCAGATGAGAAGCCAGAGCTGCCCGATCAGGGCGCCGAGGAGGAGCATCAGGACGAAACGCCGCCGGCCGTAAAGAAGGAAATGCGCCGCGAGCGCCTTATAGAGGGCCAGGGCGATCAGGGCCGCGGCGACCGTGGCCAGGACGCGTCCCGGCCGGTCCATCGACAGGGCCAGGACGGCGGGGACGATGATGCCTCCGGGGAGGATCCCGGTGATCTCGGTGAAGAGGAGGGCAAGGACGAGCCCGGCGAGGAGCGTGACGAGGCTCATGCCGGCTTTCCGATCCGGGCCCAATGCTCGACGAGCGCTTCGCCCGCGCCGCCCATGTTCCCCAGGCCGATGATCGCGCAGCCCGCGACGAGGACGGGCCGGAGGCCGGCCATGATCGCCTCGGGCTTGCGGGACGTAAGAGCGGAAACCGCCGGCCGTGTCCGGCGCGACCATCGCTTCGCCCGGCTCAGGGCGCGGGCGTGGTCGCCGATGAAGATCAGGCGATCGAACCGCTCGAAGAAGCCGCCCGCGAGCGCTTCCAGCCATTGGCCCGTCCGGTCGCCCCGGTCCGCGCGGAGATTGAGGAGACCGATGAGAGCGGCCGGAGGGGCGGCGAGGCGGCCGAGCGCCTGATCAAGCGCGGCCCGGGTGGACTCCGGCTCGTTGGCCGCGAAAAGGCTGAGGCAGGCGAAGGAGACGCCCGCGTCGCTCAGGGTCCACATCTTCAGCCCGCCGAAATCGGGGACAGCCGAAGCCATGCCCTCCAAAGCGACGGACCGGTCGATGCCGGCTTCCGCGGCGATGGCCAGAGCCAGACGAACGTTTTCGGCGAACTGGAGACCGCCCGGCCCGGCCTGGGGGCCCTCTGGCGGCACCAGCCGCAGAAAAGACCCCCGTTTCAGGGCCGCTTCGCGGAACGAGGGATCGTCATCGCCGGCCGGAAGGAGGACCACACCGGCTTCGGGAACGGCCGCCGCTAAGGTTGAGGCGATCGCGGGCTTCGTCCGGCCCATGTCGTCGAGATGGTCGAGACGGACGTTGGTGACACCCAGGATGCCCGGCCGCAGGATCCGGCGGGACTCGACGCCCAGCGTTTCCTTTCGGATGCTCATCATCTCGGCGACGAGGGCGTCCGCGCCGAGGCGCGCCGCCCAGCGCAGGACCCGCTTCTGCTCCAGGACGGAGGGGAGCCCGGACCTTCGGATCTCTTCTTCCCGGCCGTCGGGAAAGAGGAGCATCGGCCGGGATCCCGTGGTCTTGCCCGCGACCTTCATGCCGGAGGCCCGCAGGGCGGACGCGACAAGCCGGGTGACGGTGGATTTGCCGCGGGTCCCCGTGACGCAGATCCGGAGGGGGACCTTCTTCCGGCTCCGCTCAAGGCCCGACCGCTCCCAAAGGAGCCCGAGAGCGCACAGGACGAGAAGCGCGGCCGGGACAAGGATCTCGATCAAGCCGCGCTCACCGCCATTGGAAATCGCGCGTGGCCCGGAGCACAAGGTCACGGATGAGACGGCCGTAGGCGCGCTCGGGATCGCGGGCGTCGAAAAAGACTCCTCCGCCCTTGACCACGCTGACCTGGGCCACGGTCTGGCGATCCCGGGCGGTGCCCGTCCAAAGGGTCGTCCCGTCCTTCAGGTCAAGGAGACGCGAGGCGAGGAGAGCGTCCACGTCGGCCGAGACGCTGAGCGTCGTGATGATCGACAGGACATCGACCCGGGGCCGGATGTTCGAGACGTCGAGTGTTCCCAGGATCAGACTGTCCACGCCGTACCGGCGGCCGAGGGCGGTGAGGACGTCCGGCGAGAAGCGCTCCGCGCCGAGCTCGCGAAGGACCTCCGCTTCGCGGCCGAGCTCCTTGATCCGGGCGCCGGGCTGGGACTTGAGCAGGACCTCGAGGAAGATCCGGGTCGCGTACGAAGCGATCTCCCCCTTGGCCTCGCTCCGGAACTCGACGAGGCCGATCGTCCCCATCCGCTCCAGGTTGACCCGAGGCGGGAAGAGATGGGCGCATCCGGTTGCGGCCGTGAGCGCGGCGAGGACGAAAACGACGACGGTTTTTCTCATTTCGACATCCTCCCTCCGCGACGAGTATAGTGAAAACGGCCGCCGGAGGCAAAACCTCCGCGTCCGGGCGCTCGGTGCCGCGGATGATGGCCTCATAAATCCTCTTGTGATAAAGTAATTTCATTGAATGAGTCATGGACCGCGCTCGGTAACCGCCATGAGGAGGGATTCGTGAAGATAATCAAGCGCATCGGCGTTCTCGTCCTCGTTATGTTTGTCGCTTTCAGCCCGGGAGGACCGATCGAAACCTCCGCTTCGCCCATCATCACTCCGGCCCTGAGCTGGAACACCTTCCTGGGCGGATCCGGAAGCGATGTTCCCTACAGTATGGCGGCGGACGGGAGCGGGAACACCTACGTCGCCGGCCAAAGCACCGCGACCTGGGGTTCTCCGATCAGGGCTTTCTCGGGAAATGTCGACGCATTCGTCGTCAAGCTCGATAGAAACGGGACGCTGCTTTGGAATACCTTCCTGGGGGGGACGACCGATGATTTCGGCGTGGGGCTGTCCGTCGACTCGGAGGGAACGCTGATGTCGCGGGCAGCACCGACTCGGCGTGGGGACACCCCTCAGGCCTTTCGGCGGGAGCCAGGATGCTTTCGTCGCGAAAATCGACGCGAGCGGCGCGCTCCAATGGAATACCTGCCTTGGCGGAACGAGCTATGACTCGGGCCAGTGTATCGCTTTGGATTTGAGCGGCAATATCTACGTCGCGGGCATGACGATCAGCGCCAGCTGGGGGACTCCGGTCGACCCCTTTTCCGGTTTGTATGACGGCTTCGCCGCGAAGCTGGACGAACGGCTCGCTCGTCTGGAACAGCTTCCAGGGCGGAGACAAGAGCGAATACAACTACGGCATCGGCGTGGATGGGCTCGGAAATGTCTATGTCATCGGAGACAGTCTGGCCAAGACATGGGGCTCGCCCATCCGGGCCTACTCGGGAGCGATCGATGCGCACGTCGCGAAACTGAACGGAAACGGAGCCCGGCAATGGAATACGTTCTTGGGAAGCGCGGCGGACGATCACGGCGCAAAGCTGGCCGTCGACGCCGATGGGAACGCCTACGCGACCGGGAGCAGCTCAGCGACCTGGGGTTCGCCCGTCGGGACCTATGCCGGCGGCGGTGACGGATTCGTCGCCAAGATCAACGGAACGGGCGCTCTTCAATGGAATACATTCATGGGCGGAACGGGATTCGACAATGCCACGCACATCCTCCTTGAGACGGGCGGGAAGATATACGCCGAGGGCACAAGCATGGGGATGTGGGGCTCTCCGGCCCGCGCTTTCGCGGGCGTCATGGACGTCTATGTCGCGGAGCTCTCCGGAATAGGAGGCTTGACCTGGAATACGTTCGTGGGAGGGGCGGGGATCGACGATGGCCAGGGACTGGGACTGGATTCGGAAGGAAACGTCTACGCCCTCGGAGACAGCTATCTGACGCGGGGCCAACCGATCCGGGCATTCACGGGGGATTACGACGCGTTCGTCGCGAAGATCACCGATGCCGCGAACATCCCGGCGATCCATCTGAGCCGGACTGCACTCAACTATGGAGCCGTGGCCGGCGGGGTGTCGACATCGAGCCAGCAAATCCTGATCGCCAATGCGGGCGCGGGAACGCTCGCCTGGACGGCGACGCCCTCGACGGCGTGGATCACCGCGACCCCGGCCAGCGGGGCGGGCACCGGGAAGGTAGCCATCGCCGTGGACCCCGCGGGACTCGGGATCGGGAGACTACAGCGGGTTCAGGTAGCGTTCGCGGACCCGGGCGCGTCGAACTCCCCCCAGACCGTGGCGGTCCGCCTGACGGTCTATGCTGCCGGGACGACCGTGCAGCCCTTTGGCGATTTCGCCACGCCGTTCGACGGAACGACCGGCATCACGGGGGCCATCCCGGTCACGGGGTGGGTCCTGGATGATGTCGAGACGGTCAAGATCGAGATCTGGCGGGATCCGGTTCTCTCCGCCGGGGAGGTCAATTCGCTCTACTTCGTCGGCGACGGGCTTTTCGTCGAAGGGCTTCGGCCGGACGTGGAGGCGGGCTACCCGGGTTTGCCCTTCAACTATCGGGGTGGGTGGGGGTACATGCTCCTGACGAATTTCCTGCCGAACCATGGCAACGGGACTTACGTGCTTCATGCCATCGCCACGGATAAGGAGGGACATGTCGCAACGCTGGGAACCAAGACGATCGCCTGCGACAACGCCAACGCGGTGAAACCGTTCGGCACGATCGACACGCCCGGCCGGGGGGGACCGTGGGCGGGACGTTCTATAACTTCGGCTGGGTGATGACGCCGCTGAACGGGACGGTTCCCAAGGACGGCCACACCATCACGGTCTATGTGGACAGCGTGCCGCTGGGGAATCTCAGCACGCCGCCGAACGTCTACAACGCCTACGGTCCCGACGTCTCGGGGAACTTTCCGGGCTTGAACAACACGGGCGGGCCGGGAGCGGGAGAAGGCGGTCCGGTCGGCGCGTTCTCGCTCAACACGACCGGCTACGCCAACGACGTCCATACGATCTTCTGGATCGCCTACGACGACTTGGGCCGGGGCGAGGGGATTGGGTCGCGGTTCTTCAACATCATCAACACGGGCGGCCCATCGCCTGAGCCGCCGGGAGAGGCCGAAACGGGGAATCTCGCTTCCGTTCCGAGATCCCATTTTCCGATCATGGCGAGGACGGGGTTGGACATGAACGCGGAACCGCGGATCTTCTCCCGGACCCGCTGGGAGTCTATCATGTGCGAATTCCCGAGGTGAGCCGGGTCGAGCTCGATCTGCGCCGGATAAATGGAGAAGCCGGGCTTGAGCCGGACCGGGCTCGATATTCCGGCTATCTGGTCGCCGGGAACGGATTGCGAGGCCTGCCCATCGGCTCGACGCTGGACGCGCGCGCGGGACGCTTCTGGTGGATGCCGGGGCCGGGATTCGTCGGATCCTATGAACTCGTGTTCGTCCGGCGATGCCACGGCGAACCGCCTCTCGCCTTTCGAGTCAAGGTCGAGATCGTTCCGAAAAACGAGAGGCCCCGATCATCATCGGCGTCTCGATACCTCGGACCGCTCCGTTGATAGCCGTGCCGGCGGTCGTTCAGCCCCGCGTCATCTGGGCAGCCAGGAAACGATCAGGGCGGCGAACCCGGCCGCGGCGGGCGGATCGAGGTTGGCCAGGACGACGACGGCGATCTTGCGCAGGGGATCCCACTCGACCGCGGCGTTGAGCCCCGGCGCTCCGCCGGCGATCCCGAACCCGCCGCGCATGTCCGGAACGGGGCCGAGCGTGCCCGCGTCCAGGGCGACGATGTATTTGAGGAGGTCCGCCGCCGTCGAATAGCCGCCGCCCGCCGAGCTGCCCCGGCCGGGCAGGGTCCCGTAATTCGGCGTTCGCGCCCCGGCCTTGCCGGTGTAGCCGAGGGCCCGCCGTTCCGCGACGGCGTCCTTGGGGATGGATTCCGTGTCCGTCATGCCCGCCGGCTTATAGATGTTTTCGCGGATATAGTCGTAATAATCCGTCCCGGAAGCCTTTTCGACGATCAGGCCGAGGACGATGTAGCCGCCGTTCGAATACATGTTCCGCGCCCCCGGCTCGAAGGCGAGCGGCTTGTCGGCGAAAAGCGGCAGGTAGTCCCGGAGCGAGCGGATCTTGGATTTGTCCGCCGCCTCGTAGCGCTCGTTGAAGAAATCCCCGATCCCGGAGGTCATGTTCAGGAGGTGGCCGACGGTGACCTTGGCCGCGGCGTCGCGGTTGGGGTAATCGGGGAGGAACTTGGCGATCGGATCCTCGGCGGAGATCTTCCCCTCGGCCATGAGCTTGCGGACGGCCAGGCTCGTGAATGTTTTATTGATCGAGCCGATATTGAACTTCGTCTCCAGGGTGTTGGGAGTCTTCTTCTCCCGGTCGGCCCATCCATAGGCGGCCTGGAAGATGGGAGAGCCGTTCCGGGCGATGAGGACGACCCCGGAGAACTCGTCCGCCGCGGCGGCCTTCTCGGCCGCCTCCTTGACCGTCGCGATCAGCGTGGCGTCGTCTTTTTTGGGGTTCCGCGGCGGAGGGCCCGCGTCGTCGGCCCCGGCGACATCGAGAACCCGGATCCCCAGGAGGAGATACGGTTCGGCCGTCTCGAACATGAATTCCATGCTCACGGCCCGGCCGGTGGAGCCGCGCGCCTCGAGGCTCACCGAGTCGGGGCGGACCGCGACGATCTTGCGGACCTCGACCGTCCCGAGGCCCTGCCGCATCTGCTTGTAACGGACGAGGCGCGTTTCGATCGGAACGCTTTGCAGGGATTCCTTCGACACGTTCGCCTCGAAAAAGGCCTTGATGGCCGCTTCTCCGGCGTTGAAGGCCTTGAGATAGGCCTCGACTCTCCTCCCGGACGCGGTGTCGGACAGGGTCTGGGCGGGGGGCTCGGCGGCCGCGGCGGCCGCGAAAATGGCCAGGACGGCGATAAGGAACGCTGCGCTGGATCGTTTCATCGAAGGCACCTCGGCCCCATATTTTATTCCTCAGCGGGGAAATTACAACTTCTCCGCCCCGTGTTGCCGTCGCGGCGGCGAGGATGGCTAGAAGCTGTAGCGGACTCCCAGTCGGGCCGAGATCGGAGGAAAGAACCAGACCGGCTTCATGAACGCGGAGCCCGGAACGTAGCCCGGCGTCGTTTCGAGCTCCCAGTTCTTGGACAGGATCATGTCCTCGGACACCGCCAGGGTGTAGCGGGTGCGGTAAGGGAAATAGCCGGTCGTGGTCGCCGCGTCGAAAACATTGTCCACGTTGAGGTTGAAGCTCAGGGCGATCCGTCCCAGCCGGACGCCGTATTCCGCGCACAGGTTGACGAACCAGAGAATACACCGTCGCTCCATGTTCGCTCGGTTGTAAAAAGGGCATGCGGTTGCCCGTCGAGGGACCACGACTCGGTCGTTGGCGGGAGTCGTCCGCTCTCCGTTGACCACGCGCCCCGACCGTCAGGCGGGGGGAGAGCGAGGGCTTCTATGGGGGCGGAATGCAAAACGGCTATTTCTCCCATCGCGACGCCTCCGTCAACATCCGGCTGAATACGCGCGGCTGGGGCGACGGAACGTCCCCCAATCCGGCCCCCTTCTACATGAGCACGGCCGGCTACGGCGTCTTCCGCAACACCATGACGCCCGGTCGGTACGATTTCCTCCAGCCCCTGGCCCTGGCCCACGACGAGTCGCGCTTCGACGCTTTTTACTTCTACGGGCCGTCCCTCAAGAAGATCCTCGAGGGTTACACCCTGGTGACGGGGCGGCCGTTCTTTCCGCCCCGCTGGGGGCTCGAGTTCGGGGACGCGGACTGCTACAACAAGAAGGGGAAGACGCCCGACGTCATCTCCAAAGTCGCGGACGTCTACCGGGCCAACGACATGCCCGGCGGCTGGATCCTGCCCAACGACGGCTACGGCTGCGGGTACGTCGACCTCGCCGAAACGATCCGGGAGCTCCATAAGCGGGGCTTCTACACCGGTCTGTGGACGGAGAAGGGGCTGGAGCGGATCGCGACCGAGGTCAGCCAATACGGGTCGCGGGTCATGAAGCTCGACGTCGCCTGGGTCGGCCGCGGGTATCAATTCGCCATGAACGGGATGCGCGACGCCTACGAGGGGTCGAGAAGAACAGCGACGCCCGCGGATTCGTCTGGACGACCTGCGCTTGGGCCGGCGCCCAGCGCTACGCCACGGTCTGGTCGGGCGACCAATCGGGCAACTGGGAGTACATCCGCTTCCATATCCCGACCGTCGTCGGGGCGGGCCTCTCCGGCTTCAACGCGGCCACGGGCGACGTGGACGGTATCTTCGGCGGGAGCGCCCAGACCCAGGTCCGGGACCTCCAGTGGAAATGCTTCACCCCCGTCCTGATGATCATCAGCGGCTGGTCGAAACAGACCAACCTGATGAAGCAGCCCTGGATCTTCGGCGAGCCCTACACGGCCATCAACCGCAAATACCGGAAGCTGAAGATGCGGCTGACCCCCTACCTCTATACCTTCTGCCGGGAGGCGTTCGACACGGGCGTCCCGACCGTCCGGGCGATGGTCCTCGAGTTCCCCGAGGATCACGCGACCTGGTCCAAGCGGACCCAGTACCAGTTCATGAGCGGCGAATGGCTGCTCGTCGCCCCGGTCTATGAGGACTCCCCTGTCCGTAACGACATCTATCTCCCGGCGGGAAAGTGGATCGACTACGCGGACGGCCGGGAATTCAACGGACCGACGGCGGTCAACGGCTACGAAGCGCCGCTCGACAAGCTCCCGGTGTTCGTCAAGGCCGGGGCCGTCATCCCGATGTACCCGGAGATGCTTCACGACCGGGACAAGCCCAAGGATCCGGTCACCTTCGACATCTACCCCTGCGGAAAGACGAGCTTCTCCCTGTACGAAGACGACGGGTTGACGCGGAAAGACAAGACGGGGGCGTTCTCCCGGACGCTCGTCGAAGTGGACGCTCCGAAAAGCCCGGATGTTCCGGGATCGGTGATCGGGATCAAGGTGCATCCGGCCAAGGGCAAATACGCCGGATGCCGGAGAGCCGGGCCTATGTCCTCGACGTCCACCTCCCCTCCCGGCCCGCGGGGGTCGTCCTGAACGGAAAATCCCTTCCTTCGGTCGAGAAGCGCGAGGAATTCGCCAAGCTCGACGAAGGGTGGTTTTATGACGCCCGGGACCGGCGCGGCGTCCTCCACGTCAAGACGAAGCCCGTCGCCCTGAGCGTCGGCTTCGGCTCCCGGATCACGCTTTAAAAAGAGGTTCGAGATGCCCAAAGCGAAAGTCGCCGTCCTGAGAACGAAGCCCGCGACCGTCCTGGACGACATCTCGACCGGCTCTTCGAGCTCGCCGGGCGGACCGGCCGCCCTCGCCCGGTCCCGGACGACGATCCTCAAGGACAATATCAGCTGGCACTACCCGTTCCCTTCGGCCAACACGACCCCCTGGCAGCTCGAGGGGACGATCCTGGCCCTGCGGGCGAACGGCTTCCAGGACGTCGTCTGCGTCCAGAACAAGACCGAGGTCACCGACGCCTTCAAGGGCGAGGATCTCAACGGCTACAAGCCCATCTTCGAGGCCACGGGATCCCCGTCCGCTTCAACTTCCGCGACGAGGACATGGGCTGGGTCGGCTACAAGCCCAAGGCCAGAGATGCTCGTCCTGGACAAGATCTACGGCGAGGAGATCCCCATCCCCGATTATTTCGACGGCAAGAACATCGTCCATCTCCCGACGACCAAGTGCCACATCTACACGGTCACGACGGGGGCGATGAAGAACGCCTTCGGCGGCCTGCTCAGCCACAAGCGGCACCAGACGCACACCCACATCCACGAGACGCTCGTGGACCTGCTGGCCATCCAGAAGGAGATCCACCCCGGCATCTTCGCCGTCATGGACGGCACGACGGCCGGCAACGGGCCGGGACCGCGGATCATGGAGCCCGTCCGGAAGGACGTCCTCCTGGCCTCGTCCGACCAGGTCGCGATCGACGCCGTGGCCGCGAAGATGATGGGCTTCGATCCGATGACGATCAAATACATCGCCCTGGCCCACGAAGCCGGGCTCGGGATCGGGCGGCCGGACGAGATCGAGATCGTCGGCGACACCGAGGCCGCGGCGCGAGAGCTGGGGATTCAAGGTCGGCCGCGTCGCTTCCATCAGGTTCGCGGGCTGGGTGACCTGGTTCGGGCCGACCCGCTTCCTGCAGAAGATGCTGACCCGGCCGCCGATCCTCTACCTGGGGAACTTCTACTCCTTCTTCTACCACGACGTCCTGCACTGGCCGCTCCGGGAGAAGAAGATGTACGAGCGCTGGCTCGTCGAGTCGGACTGGGGCCGGCTGTTCAAAGAGTACCGGGAGAAAGGCACGCTGGGCGGTCCCGGGACGCGCTGATCCCGTGCCTTATATCCTGATCGGCAACATCGCTGTTCTCGTTATCGCCGTTCTCGCCTTCAACGAAGCCGGAAATCCCGGCCGGATCGCGCTTGTCCTGATTATCGGGGCGACCTTCCTCGTCCCAAAGCTCGCCCCCGGCCCGACGATCCCCTACCTGATGCTCGCGGCGCGCGCGGCGATCGGGATCGGCTGCTATATCTACTACCGCTGGCGCAATTCTTAGATCAAAAAAGGGCCGGTCTTTTCAGACCGGCCCTTTTACGGAATCCGTTTTTACTGGTTCTGGATGGGATCGAGGCGGACGGTGATCTTGCCCGTCGTCGCCTTGCCGTTGGCCGTCATCCTCACGGCGTAGACTCCCGCCTCGGCGGTGGACCGCCCAGCCCGCCTCCGCGTCCTCCGAAACCCATCCGCCGCCCCCGAACCCGCCGCCCATGCCGAGCACCTGTATGGCGTTCCGCTGGATCTCGGTCACCCGGCGGTAATTCGTCCCGGCCGCCTCCATCTGCTTCAGGGCGTCCTGAAGGGCGGCTTTCTGCTCGTCGGTGAGCTCGGGCCGGCCGGCGAAGGTCTGGACCTGCTGCTTAGCCGCGTTGATCGTGCTCTGGATCATATCCGGTTGGGGATCGAAACGCAGGTCCCAGACCAGCCGGTTGATCCCCGGCTGGGGATTCTCGAAGGAGTAGGTGGTCTTGTTCAATCCGGTCACGTCCGAGATCTCGATCGTCAGCGGGCCGTTGAGCTTGTCCTTGACGTAGTAATGGAGGAGCGCTCCCTGGGGCGGGTTCTCGCCCTGGAAGAAGAGGCTGCCCCGCCCATAGCCGCCCCGCTGGATCCGCAGCCAGCGCGTCGTCGGCCGCGCGCCGGTGAAGAGGAAGGCGTCCGAGCCCAGGGCGGCGTCCGTGGCGCCCTGAAGGGCGGAGATGTCGTCCATGATCCAGATGCCCCGGCCGTGCGTCGCCGCGATGAGGTCGTTATCGCGGGGA
Organism: Candidatus Aminicenantota bacterium; assembly: GCA_963848835.1. Lineage (GTDB taxonomy): Bacteria > Acidobacteriota > Aminicenantia > Aminicenantales > UBA4085 > CAWKFB01. Next base: position 83,566 of record CAWKFB010000014.1, read on the forward strand.
TGAATGAGAAGATCGTGGACGGCGACCGTGGGCAAGTTGAGCTGGAGGCTCGTCCAGCTCTTGCCCGCGTTGATCGAGAAGAAGGCCCCGAATTCCGTCCCGAGGAAGAGGAGGTTCTTGTTCTTCGGGTCTTCTCGGATGACGTAGACCGGCTGGCCGTCCGGGATGCCGGCGGCGATGTTCGTCCAGGTCTTGCCGTAATCCGTAGTTTTGTAGACGAAGGGCTTGAAAACATCGCTTCGATGGCCGTCGAAGGTGACGTAGGCCGTGCCCTCGTCGAAGTGCGAGGTTTCGACCCGGCTGCACCACATCCCCTTGGGAAGGTCGGCCGGGAAGTTCGGCCGGACATTCGTCCAGGTGCTTCCGCCGTTGCGGGTGACTTGGACGTTTCCGTCGTCGGTGCCGACCCAGATCAAGTCCGGCCGCTTGGCCGATTCCGAGATCGTGATGATCGAGCAGTGTGTCTCAGCGCCGGTGACGTCGGAGGTTATGCCACCGGTCGGCTTGTCCGTGCCGCCGGACCGCTCTCCGAACTTCGTCTTGTCGTTCGTCGTCAGGTCCGGGCTGATGATCATCCACTGGTCGCCGCGGTTTTCGGAGCGGAAGAGATGCTGGGCGCCGGTATAGACGACGCCGGGATTGTACGGCGAGAGATAGATCGGGGTGCTCCAGTTGAAGCGGAGCAGGGAGGTCTGCCCGCCCCGTTGCCCGGTTTGGCCCTGGGCCGCGGCCGGCTGTCCGCCCCTCTGGCCGGCCGGGGCTTCCCCGGTCCTGCCCGAAGGCAGGGCGGCCGCGGGCTTCGCCGCCGGGGCCGGCGCCTTAGCCGCCGGCGCGGCCGGGGCCGGCGGATAGAAGTCGGCGTAGTTCAGGATGTTCTGCGGTCCGGGCCGGATCGAACGGCTTTCCCGGGTCTCCACGTTCGTCCTTTGCATCGCCCCGCCCTGGCTCTCGCTGTAGACGATCCTCCAGTCGGTCGGATCGTTCTGGGTGTGGAAGCCGTCGCCGCCGGTGAAGTTGAACCAGAAGTCGGTCAGGATCGCGCCTTCGCGGCTCATGGACGGGCCGCCCCAGGTGCCGTTGTCCTGGAGTCCGCCGTAAACCCAATAGGGATCGCGCATGTCGGCGCTGACGGCGTAGAACTGGGAGAAGCAAAGGTTGTCGTAGTAAACCCACGTTTGCCCGTGATCATACGTGATCGAGGCGCCGCCGTCCTGTCCGACATAGAAGCGGTTCCGGTTCGCGGGATCGAGCCACATGGCATGGAAATCGGGATGGAGGCCGGACATCGTCTTCCAGGTCTTGCCGCCGTCCTCCGAGTACTGGAGGTTCGTGGCGAGGAAATAGACGAGCTTGTCGTCGGAAGGATTGATGTAGATGTGGCTGTAGTAGAACGGCCGGTTGTTGTTCCGGCTCATGAATTTCCAGCTCGCCCCGCCGTCCTCGGAACGGTAGATTCCCGTCCCGAGCTTGGTCATGTCGGCATAGTCCGGATTGGGCGTCGCCGCCTGCCCGCCGCCCGGACCGCCGCCGCGCTGGCCGCCGCCCGAGGGCTGAAAACCGTGCTCGACGACCGCTTCGACGACCTTCGGGTTGCTCCTGGAAATGGCCAATCCGATCCGGCCGACCTCGCCGGGGGGAAGCCCCTGGGTCAGCTTGGTCCAGGTCGCACCCGCATCCGTCGTTTTGAAGATGCCGCCGTTCGGTCCGCCGGAATCAAAGCGCCAGGGCTGCCGCAGCCTCTGCCAGAAGCTGACATACAGGACGTCCGGGTTCGTCGGGTCCATGACCAGATCGACGGCCCCCGTCTTGCCGTCATTGGGCAGTCCGCCGCCGAGCTTCGTCCAGGTGGCGCCGCCGTCGGTCGTCTTGAACAGTCCCCGGTCGCCGGTGTAGCCCCAGGGATGGCCCGACGCCGCGACGTAGCAGATGTTCGGGTCGCTCGGATGGGGGATGACCTTGCCGATCGTCTGCGTCGTCTCCAGGCCCATCCGGGTGAAGGTCTTCCCGCCGTCCGTGGACTTGTAGACGCCGTCGCCCCAGGCGACGCTGTTGCGGACGCATTCCTCGCCCGTCCCGACCCAGATGATGTTCGGGTCCTTCTGGAAGAAGGCGACGTCGCCGATCGAGGCCGCCCCGTACTTTTCGAAGATCGGCATCCAGGTCGTCCCGGCGTTGACCGATTTGAAGACGCCGCCGCCGGCTGAGCCGACGAGGACCTGGGTGAAGTCCTTCTCGAGCGCGTCGAACGCTGAGATCCGGCCGACCATGTTGGCCGGTCCGACGTTCCGCCATTTGAGATCCTTGGCGAGGTTGGCGTCCGCCGACGGCCCCTGGGAGAAGAACGGGCCCGAAAGGACGAGCGCCAGCGCCGCCAGCAGTCCGAGACGCAGAATTCTCCGTTGATGCATGGGGATCAGACCTCCTGGGGTGGAATGGGAAAAGCGGCCGGGCTTCGCCCCGCGATGGACGAAAGAGATCCTGGGCGCTTTGGCAGGCATGAACAACGCGGGGATTATATAAGAAAATTCAAAAAAAGTTCAATGCGGACTCATCCTCCTGCCTCCGCCGGAGAGCCCCGCTTGGTAAGAAACGCTGATTCCTGAAGCCGGCGAAACTGGCGTACCCGAGAACCCTTACCCCGGGAGCCCGCTTCCTGATGTGGGCGTGGGCAATTTCCGAAAAACTCTCCGGGCGGAGGGATTGCCCCTAAGCGAACATCAGGAGGGAGGACCCGCGTTTCGCGGGGGGAACCCGCTCGGGTTCCCCTTGTGAGCGCGGGGCAATCCCGAAGCCGCTTAGGCGAGCGGGATCTCCTTGAACTTGGCCTTGGACTTGATCCCGGTGATGTAGGTCTCGAACGACGCCGCCCGGTTCGAGTTCTTGAGCTTCGTCTCGAGCTCGGCCTTGACCTGATCGAACGGCGCGGTTTCCTTCTTCCGGCCCTCGACCTTGATGATGTGAAAGCCGTAGGTCGTCTCTACGATGTCACTGATCTGGCCGACCGGGACCGAGAAGGCGGCCTCCTCGAACGGCTTGACCCACTCGCCCCGCCCTTTATCTTCGTACAACCCCCCGTTTTCTTTGGAGCCCCCGTCCTCGGAGAACTCTTTGGCAAGCCCGGCGAAATCCTCGCCCGCGCGGGCCCGGACCAGGAGCCCATCCATCTTCTTCCGGATCTCGGCCTTCTCCGCGTCGGTCTTCCCCTGGGTGAGGAGGAGGACATGGCGGACGCTGGCCGTCTTGTCGGCCTCGTAGGCCTTGCGCAGCTCGTCTTCCCCGACGGCCGCGGGAGCGCTCAGGACCTTTTCAATGAGCTTATTCAGCACGACGCCCTCGGTGACGTTCGCCCTGACCCTGTCCAGGCTCGCGCCCTGAGCCTTGACCATTTCGGCGAATTGCGCTTCCCCGCCGGCCTGGGCGTACTGGGTCTCCATACCGGCCTTGATCTCTTCGGGGGTCGCGGCGATCTTGGCCTCCGCGGCCTCGGCGAGCAGCAGCCTCTTCTCGGCGAGCTGGCTGGCCGCGTCGCTGAAGATGCCTTTCCATCGGCCGGGATCGAGGGTTTTGAGCTGGTCCGCCCGGGTCCCCATCGTATCGAAGAACATCTGGAGAACATCGTTCGTGGTGACGACGAAGGATCCCGTCTCGATCAGGACGGTGTTCTTGTCCGGGTCGAGGGCGGGGAGCTTGGCCGCCATTTCTTTGCCCAGGAGATAAGCCGGAGATCCGGCAACGGGCTTGCCCGGCGAGGGCGCTTTCGAGGAACACGCGGCGGAAACGAGGGCGACCGCGGCGAGAATGATCAGGGCTTTCTTCATGGAAGACTCCTTTGGGTTCGAGCCAGAACGCATAGTAGAGCATAGTTCCGGCGCGGCGTCCACAATTTTCGACGTTGCTGCGAGTGGGATTTGTCAGCGTTTCGGGAAGATCGGGACGCCTTCAAGATTCGATCGTAAATGATCTACCCATCCTACACACCTTTCCCGGGCCGCCGTCAAATCCCCCCTTATATTAGTTGGGCGACTTGGTGGGGATTCCAAAGGGGGGAATTCCCTTTGGTCGCAAAGGCGCTCGCGTTAGCGCGCCGCGAAAGGGAGGCAGGGCGATCGCGTTTCGCGATGCCCGTTGGAAGGGGGAAACGCGAAGCGGGTTCCCCCTCCAAGCCAGGGGCAGGGGGGGAGAAATCAATAAGAAAATTCGGGGAGGCCCGGGCGGAGGGCTTTGTCAGCGTCCCGGGAGGGGTGAAGGGCGGGGAGGCGAATCAAGGGATTCGGCTTCATGGGCTTCGCCTCCCCGCTGAAAGGAAGAGAGGTGAAAAAGTATCTACCCTGCTTATAGCACAAAACGTGCCAAGCAACGTTGCTTTTATCTCATTGATATTAAAAGAATTATATTGAAGTGGGCGAAATCGGAAAATAAAAAAAATTAACGCGTGTAAAAAGGCCTTACAATCGGGGCGAAGATCAGGACCCGGGCTTCCGCGCCGCCGGGCTCAGGAGATCCAGGACGACGCTCCAGGAATCGCCGGACCTCTTCCAGATCCGGAAATAGCTATAGGCCTGACTTCCCGCTTCAAGGGATCCATACGTGAAACCCAGATCGGCCGACGAGGAGATGCCGCCGTCCTGGGGAATCCATTTCCATTTGCCCGGGGGGCCGGGGGACGCCTTTTCGAAGGAAGTCCGCCCGATGATCGGCTCCATGTCCGGCCGATAAACCCGGACGTCGTCGGCATAGACCGCGGACAGGACCTCGGGAAGGCCGGTTTTCGCCGCGGCCGCGCTCAGGGCCCAATCGACGGCGAGCAGGGCGGAGCGGACCGCTCCGGGATCCGGGGCCGCCTGGGGCGGAGTCGGCATCCAAACCTCATCGAACTTGAGGTCGGGCGCCTCCGCGGCCGGCCGGGGATGACTATTCCCGACATCGATGACGACCTTCCACGAACCGTCGGGCTGGATGCGCCAGACCGTGACATAATGCCCGTATTGCGGAGCCGCCGCTCCCCGGCCGCCCGGGACGAGCTCATACGGGCCGGTCGTATATCCCAGGTCGCCCGCGCGCGCGATGTCCGCAAACGTCGGACGCCAGGTCAGCTTCGCGGCGGCTTCCGGGCTCTCCTCGTAAACCTTCCTTCCCGAGACGGGCAGAGGGCGGAAGACGATCGAATCAGGGGCGAGGTTGGCCAGGAAGGCCGTCCGGATGCCTTTCTCCACGGAAAGCCTGGAGAACGCGCGCTCGGCTTCGACCAGGGATCTGAGATCCGCGGGAGCCCCCGCGGAAGCGGCTAGCGCCGAGAGACTGGATAATCCAAGAAGACAAAGAACAGCTCGTTTCATATGGGCGTACCCTCTTCCCATATGCTAATGGAAGTAGGGGCGTAAAACAACCGGGGGGAACCCGCCGGCGTTCAGGAGAGACGCCTACCGGCAGTACTTCCCTAGTACAAGGGAAGGTAGGATAGGTAGATAGAATTGAAAAGAATATCTAGAAGGCGTCTCGGCTGTGAGCGTTGGGCATATTCCGAAAAACTCAGCCGGCGAAGGGATCACCCAGAGCGAACATCAGGAAGGGGGCCCCGCATTTCGCGGGGGGAACCCGCTCGGGTTCCCCTTGTGAGCTCTGGGTGTTCCCGGAGCCCTCTAGATGCGGCGCTCAGCCTGGCCCTGGACGTTCAGGAGATAGTCGATCGACCGGGAAAGGGCGGCCAGGTCGAGGGGCTTGGCAAAGAAATGGCTGATGGAGAGCCGGCTCAGGACGTCGGGTTCGATCATATCGGCGTGGGCCGAGATCAGGATCACGTCCCCGCGATAGCCGCCCTTCCTCAGGGCGGCGACGAGCTCGATCCCGTTCATCGTGGGAAGCCGGTAGTCGGCGATGATGAGATCCACGTCCGATTTCTTGAAACGGTCCAGGACCTCCTGGGCGTCTTTGGCCAGATAGACGCGGTAGTTCTGGTTGAGGATCAGGAAGAATGTCTTGCGGATGGTCTCGTCGTCGTCGACCACCACGATTTTTTTACCGGGCATGTCGGATTTCCTTTCGTCGTCCATTAAAGGAGAAGCAGGATTCGTGCCATTCCCGCGGGCCGGTTTTCAGGCGAAAAAAGCCCCCCGGACCCCGATTGTGAGGGCCGGGCCAAGCTTTTTTACACGGGATGTAAAGCCGTCCGGACGGGCTCCGGGATCAGAACTCCAGCCCGTAATCCTTGATTTTCTTGTCCAGAGTCGGCCGGCTGATCCTCAGGACCTGGCTGGCCCGGGTCTTGCTGCCCTTGACCGCGACGAGGACATGGTGGATGTAGTCCTTCTCGATCTCTTCGAGCGAAACGAGATCCTGGGAGAAAGGCTTCCGCTCCTCGGGCTCGAGGGGGAGGTTCTCCTTGAGGATCACATCCCCCTTGGCCAGGATGACGGCCCGGGTCAGGGCGTTCTCGAGCTCGCGAACATTCCCTTTCCAGGGCTGCTCCCGGAGGAAGGCCATGACGTCGGCCGGGACCTTGCGGACGTTCCGGCGGAGCTCGCGGTTGATCTTCTCCAGGAGGTAGCCGACGAGCTCGGGGATGTCGTCGCGGCGCTCGCGCAGGGACGGCAGATGGATCTCCACGACCTTGAGCCGGTAGTAGAGGTCCTCGCGGAACCTCCCGTTCTCGATGAGAGCGCGAAGGTTCTGGTTCGTCGCGGCGATGATCCGGGCCTCGGTCTTGAGGACCTTCTCCCCGCCGACCTTCATGAAGTCGCGCGACTCGATGACCCGGAGGAGCTTGGACTGCAGGTTCGGGGACACGTCGCCGATCTCATCGAGGAAGAGCGCTCCCTTTCCCGCGATCTCGAACTTGCCCCGCGTCTCGGACACGGCGTCGGTGAAAGCTCCCTTGACGTGCCCGAAGAGCTCGGATTCGAGCAGGGTGTCGGTCATGGCCGAGCAGTTGACGACGATGAACGGCTCGTCCCGGAACGGGCTGTTGTAGTGGATGGCCTTGGCCACGAGCTCCTTGCCCGTGCCGCTTTCGCCCTGGATGAGGACGTTCGTCCGGGTGTTGGCCACGGACCCGATGAGCTTGAAGACCGCCCGCATCTCGGCCGAATGGCCGATGAGGTTGTCGATCGTGTAGCCCTTCTGCTGCTCCTCCATCAGGTAGCTGACCTTCTCCTCGAGGGCCTTGATCTGGAAGGCCTTCTCCACGGTCAGGTCGAGGGCGACCGAATCGAGGGGCTTGACCAGATACTCGAACGCGCCGAGCTTGACCGCCTCGACCGTTGTCTTCATGTCGTCGTAAGCGGTCATGATGATGACGGTGCTCCGGCCGCCCCGCTCCTTGATCTGGCGGAGGACGTCCAGACCGTCCGCGTCGGGCAGGCGGATGTCGAGGAGCACCACGTCCGGCTCGCGGTCGTCGTAGGCCCTCAGGCCGGATTCGGCGTCCTCGGCCGTCCGGACGTCGAATCCCTGCTTGGACAGGTGGGAGGAGAGCGTCTTACGGATGAGGGAGTCGTCGTCGATGACAAGGATGGATTTCATGAATTCTCCTCCAGGGGGATGAGGACCTCGAAGGCCGTGCCGGGGGTCCGCTTGCGGAAGACCCGGATCGTCCCGCCGTGCTGTTCGATGATCTTCCGGGCGTTGGCCAGGCCCAGGCCGAACCCGGAGGCCTTCGTCGTATAGAACGGCTCGAAGATGTTCTCCCAATCCTTTTCGGGAAGGCCGCAGCCGTTGTCCGAGACGCGGACCCGGACCTGCCGCGCCGAGCCCTCTCCGGCGAGCGCGGCGGAGAGCTTGATCCGGCCGCCGTCCCCGACGGCCTCCCAGGCGTTGCGGATGAGGTTGAGGAAGACCTGGCGCATCTTGTCCCCGTCGACGTTGATCTCGGGCAGGCCGTCCTCGATGCGCCTCTCCAAGACGACCTTCTTCTCTTGGAAGCAGCCGGCCATGACCTTGAGCGACTCGTCGAGGATCTGGGAAACGGGGAAGCGGGCCCGGTGGAGCTCGGAGACGCGGGTGAAGTTGAGAAGCTCCTTGATGAACTTCTCGATCTGGACGATGCCCTCCTGGGTGATGGCCAGGTGCTCCATCTCGAGCGCGGGGAGCCGGCCGTCTTCGACGACTTTCTGGATGTTGAGCTTGACCGAGGTCAGGGGGTTGCGGATCTCGTGGGCGATCGTCGCCGCGAGCCGGCCGATCTGGGCCAGCTTCTCGGCCTGGATGAGCTTCTTCTGGGTCTCCTCCATCCGCTCCCGCGTGTCCAGCAGGCGGGCGGTCATGTCGTTGAAGCTCCGGGCCAGCTCGCCGAACTCGTCGCCCGACTCGATCGGGATCCGGTGGCTGAAATCGCCGCGGGAGATCCGGACCGTGCCCTCGGCCAGGCCGCGGATCGGGCGCGAGATCCGGCGGGAGAGGACGGTCGCTCCGACGAGGCCGAGCCCGAACCCGGCGATCCCGATCAGGATCAGGACAAGGCGCGTCTGGCGGATCTCCCTCTGCGTGTCGGCCAGGGACAGCCCGATCTTGACCGAGCCCCACTTGTCCGGGGAGCCCTGGGCAAAGATCGGGATCTCGATCTCGAGAACCCGCCGGATGCGGCGGCTGAAGAACACGTCCTGGGGCTGGGCGAAGACGCTGTCCCGCCGGGGGTCTCCCTGCAGCCGGCTTTCCGTGATAATCTCTTTCCGGTCGGCGATCTCCTTCGTATAAACAACCGGCGTCCCGGAGCGGTCGTAGATGACGACATAGAGGACCTTGGCGTCAATCCGGGATTGGATGTCGGATTGGATCTCTTCGATATCGTAAACCAGGAGGAGCCGGAGGTTCGCGTCCGCGACGTTCCGGGCGATCAGCACCCCTTTGTTGACCTGCTCCTGGTAGATGGTGCTCACCTCGCGGGCCTGGATGACCCACAGGACCGCGACGACGAGGAGGACGATCAGGACGGTCACCCAGACGGTCAGCCGGGTGCGGAGGGACAGCCGGGGGCTCACCGCGGCCTCTCCCTCTTGTCCAGCCAGATTTCCTTGGCGTCGAGATAGGCGAACCCCAAGGCGGGAATGCGGACGCCCTGGACGTACGGCTGCAGGGCGAGGCACTGCTCGTTCATCGTCACGGGCAGGGCGGGCAGGTCCTCGAGGATGATCGTCTGCGCCTTGCGGAACAGCTCATTGCGCCGGGTCGAGCTCTTTTCGGCCGAAGCCTCATCGAGGATCTTGTCGAGCTCCGGGTTGGCGTAGCCCAGGCCGGACCGGTTGGGCTCCGACTTGGAGTGGAAGAGGACGCGGAGGATCATCTCCGGATCGGGCACGTCCAACATCCAGTCGATCTTGACCAGGAACGGCTCCCGGACGTCCTTGAGATCGCGGAAGCTCTGGTACGTCCGGATGGACGTCGAGATCCCGATCCGCTCGAGCTCCCGGACGGCCTCGCGGCCGAAGAGGAGATCGTCGCGATTTTCCTTCCCTGCCGGGATGAACAGCAGGAGGGGCGGGAAATCCTTCTCCTCGAAGAATCCCTGTTCCTCGAGCGTCCGGCGCGCCTGGTCGGGCGCGGCTTCGACCGCGTCGAGGGGAAAGAAGCCCGGCCATAGCGGGGGGATAAGGTTGTTCGTCTCCAACCGGAGCAAGTCGAGCCGCTCCCCGGCCTTGGCCAGCGCGCCCTTGTCCAGGGCCCAAGCCAGGGCCCGGCGGACCGAAGGGCGGTCGAGCGGCGGGATCCCGCAGCTCATGGCCAGGAGCGTCAGGCTCCGGGGCCCGCTCCGGAGGATGCGGCCCCCGGACTCGGCGAGGTCCTCGTTCCGGAAGGGGCAGATGTCGAGCTCGCGGTTCCGGAAGTGCTCATCGGTGAAATACGGGCTGATCTCCAGGACGTCGAGGAACGGTTTCTTCAGGCCGAAATAGCGGGGGTTCCGCTCGAGCCGGACCCCGACGATTTCGAGGCGGGGACTGCGCATCCACGATTCGAAGGCGAACGGGCCGGAGCCGACGGGTTTGAAGAAGAAGTTCCGTCCCTGGCTCTCGACCAGGTCCTTGGGCAGGACCTTGGCGAAGCTCAAGCCGAGGAGGGGAAGGGCCGCGCTGAAGGGCGAGATCCACCGGATCTCGAAGACGTCCGGGGCGGGGGCGCGGAAGCCTGAAACCTCGGACGCTTTCCCTTCCCGGAATTCGCGGGCCCCGGCGACCCGGGTGAGGAAGTATTCGAAGAACGGAGAGCGGACGTCGGGCCGGAGGAGACGCTCGAAGGAAAACTTGACATCCTCGGACGTGATCTCGCGGCCGTTGTGGAAACGGCTCCCCTTGCGCAGGAAAAAGACCGTCCGGCGGCCGTCGTCCTCGACCTTCCAGTACTCGGCCAGACCTGGGATGGGGGTGAGGCTGGAACCGATGCCCACGAGGCCGTCGTAAAGCTGCTCGGTGGCGAAAACCCAGACGCCGGAGGCCGGGTCGAGATCGGGCTTTATGTCGTTCGAGAACGGCCGGACGCGCAGCACCCCTCCCGGCCGCGGCGAGTCCTGGGCGGCGTTGAACAGCGGAGCGGATGCGGCCAGGACGAGAAGGCAGGCCCCGGCCGCCTTGAAGAAGATGATCCTACGGCGGTCCGGAAGCAACATGGGAGATCGTCGGGTTCGCGTCAAAAAGGAGCAACCTTCATGCCAAAGCCAATCCCATAAAACAAAGCTGATAAGGTGATTATGGACGGAATTATAGCATGAATAAAGAAAATCTGTAAATTTTCTTTACAAATAATCAGGATGCCGCGGCGACATCGATCCCCTTTTGCAGAACGCGCATGATATTACCGCCCCAGATCTTCCGGATCGTCGTCTCCGAGTATCCGCGCCGAAGCATTTCCATTGTGACGTGGAACATCTCGCTCACGTCGGCGCAGCCCGTCACTCCGCCGCCGCCGTCGAAATCCGTCCCGATCCCGGCGTAGTCGTCCCCGACCAGCTTGATGATGTGGTCGAGGTGGTCGACGATGTCCTTGACCGTAGCCCGGGACTCGGGGAACTTCTGCATGACGGCCATGTATTCCTGCTGGGCTTTCGTCCGGAGCTCGGCGTCCTGAATGTTCCGGACGGCCTGGCGGGTGCCGTATTTCGCCTCGAGCTCCTTGAGCGCCTTGTCCCGTTCCGGGTTCGGCTCGGGGGCCCGGAGGTACGATCCGAGGAAGCACATCTGCAGGACCCCGCCGTTCTTGGCCAGGGCCTTGATCATCTCGTCGGTCAGGTTTCGCGGGCTGTCGCAGAGGGCCCGGCAGCAGGAATGCGAAGCGAAGATCGGGGCCTTGGAGGCCGCCAGGACGTCGAAGAAGGACTTGTCCGACATGTGAGAGACATCGACCATGATCCCGAGCTTGTTGCATTCGGCCACGACCTCGCGCCCGAAGGACGACAGCCCCTTGTCCTCGGGATCGCGGCGGTCGGTCGAGGAATCGCAGATCTGATTGTCGCTCGAGTGGACGAGGGTCAGGTAGCGCGGGCCGAGCTTGGCGAACTCGCGCAGCCGGCCGAGGTCGGTCCCAATAGGATAACCGTTCTCCATTCCGATGAAGGCGATGCGCTTGCCCTCCTTCTTCAGCCGGTAGGCGTCGGCCGGCGTGGTGGCCAGCCCGACGAGGTTCGGGTATTTCTCGGTCATCTTATGGACGGCGTCGAGCATACCCATCGCCCGCGTCCGGGCGTTATCGTAGCCCTGGGGAGTCAGCTCGCCCTGCCCGACGAACACGCCGAAAAAGAGGGCGTCGAGCCCCCCTTCGACCATCCTCGGCAGGTCGACCAGGCCGCTGCCCGGCTTCCCGGGCTCATGGCGCGCGCCGATGTCGAAGCTCGGGTTGGTCATCCGCATGGCCGTGTCGGAGTGCGTGTCCACGGTCAGGATGCGGGCATGGAGCGCCTTGGCTTTGGCTTCCAGCGCCGCTTCGTCCTGGGAGGCCGCCGTCAGTCCGCAGGCCACGGCCAGGGCGGCAACCGCCCCCAGGATCATGATCTTTCGGCTCGGTTTCATGGGCAGGCTCCTTTCTCTCTACTCGTGCCTCAGGGCGACGACCGGGTCCACGCGGGCGGCCCGGAGCGCCGGATAGACGCCGGCGACAAGGCTGACGCCGACGGCGAAGACGATCCCGCCGAAGCAGAGCCAGAGCGGGAAGCGGAAATACTCGATGAAAGGCATCCCCTGCCGGGCGAGGATGTAATTGATGACCTTGTTGATGATCCGGCTGACCGTCCAGCCCAGGACGAGACCCCCGACGCCGCCGGCGAACCCGATGAGTCCGGCCTCGAGGAGGAAGATCTGCCGGATGTCCCGCCGCGCGGCCCCGACGGCCTTCATGATCCCGATCTCGCCGTAGCGCTCGAGGATCGACATGACCATCGTGTTGACGATCCCGAGCGCGGCGACGAAGATGGCGATCATCCCGATGGCGGCGAGCATCATGTCCATATAGACGAAGCTCTTCTTGATCTGCTCGAACTGGTCCGCGAGGGCGAACGTATCGAATCCCATCTCCCGGGCCTTGGCCTTGACCGGATCGGCGAACGCGGGCGACGTCAGCCGGACGTTGAGCGCGGAATACCCGCCCTTCCCTTCCCCGGCTCGGAAAAGGTCCCAGATGCTGGTGAAGGGAAGCTTGTCCATCCGGCCGGCCGTTCCGGGAGGGAGGATGATGTCGCCGGCGAGCGGGGACGACTCTCCAAAGGCGAGAGATTCGACCACGCCGACAATGGGGAAGTCATAATCCTTCCGGCGGACGGGCGCGCTCTTCCCCTGAAGCAGACCGGCGAGGCCGCCGCCGGCGAGAAGGGCCGGGTCGAAGGCGAGGGAGGAGATCCGGAACGTCCGTCCCAACGCCTCCTCCGGCTTTTTGAGGCCCAAAAGGCGGAGGATCGACGGGCCGATGATGACCGCCGGCTCGTCATCGTCGCGGAAGGGCCTTCCGGCGGAGAGGCGGATGAATTTCGAGGCCATGGCTTTCGCCGGGAGGACGGTGACGAGCCGGAGCTCGCCGCCTTCCTGCCCCCCGGCCACGGCCGGGAAGCGGACGTCGGGATAAACGCTCTCCACTCCGCGGAGAGAGGCGATTTCCGCGATCGCCCCATCGTCCAGGGCCCGGCCTCCCAGCCCCTTCCCTCGCGCCCGGGGAGGGCGGGCGTCGGGGTCCCCGGATTCCCCTTCCTCGGCGGGCCTCCCGCCTGGAAGCACGGTCACGGAGTTGAGGAGGTCGAGCTTCTCGAAGCTCTCCGAGACGTTCTTCTGCATGCCGCTGCCGAACCCGATCATCGCCACCAGGGCGCCGATGCCGATCGTGACGCCGAGCGAGGTCAGGGCGGTCCGGAGCTTCATCTCCTTCAGGTTGGAGATCGAAAAGGACCAGGACTCGCGAAGCTTCATCCTGCGGCCTTTCGGAGGACGTAGAAGCGGCCCGCTTCGGGATCGTCCGCGGAGCGGAAGTCGACGACTTGGTACCCGCGGCCGAGGAGCTCCGTGAACGCGCGGCGGGTGATCATCCGCCACTCGACCGGGATGCGCCGGACCGCGGGATCGTCGACGGCCGTCTCGTCGAGCATGAGGTAGAAATCGGAGGGGATGCGGACCAGGGCGAATTCCCCGGCCCGGTCCGCCCGGAAGCCGGTCGCCGTCTCGAAGGACAGCCGCCCGGAGCGCGCCGGCATGGTCCGCCTCGCGACGGAGATCACGTGGGCGGAAGCCGGAGGATCCACCGTCTCATCGGCCCGCCGGGCCCCATCCCGCTTCAGGTCCCAGGACATGAAGAAGCGGTCGGTCGGGACGTCGGCCCGGTTCAGCCGGCCGCCGAACTCGCCGTACGTCGCGATCCTGTATTCGAGGACGTCCATCCCGAAGTGATGCACGTTGCGATGGGCGTTGACCGCCGTGAGAGGGTCGTAGGTGCAGACGATCCGGCCGATCCCGAAAGCGCCGAGGACGACGTCGCGCTGGAACTCCTTGATCAGGATGCCGAGCCCGAACCCTTCCAAGCCTGGCCGGACGGCGGTGTACTGGGAATAGAACCACAGGTTCCCCACGTCGCGATACCCGAGGGCCTTGTCCCGGATCCCGGCGAATCCGTAGGAGAACCCGGCCAGGTGGGCGGCGTCCGGAGCCAGGGCTCCGCCCTCGTCCTCGGCGTAGGCGGCGAGGAAGAGGCTGCTTCCCTCATGGAGGAAATTCTCGCACATCATGTTCCGGGAGCCGGACATGCCGTCCTCGGGGACGCTCCACACGGCGTTGCGCAGCTCCTCGAACTTGCGGTAATCGGACGCCTCGGAGGAGTCCTCCACCTTGAGGAGGAAGCGGCGTCCCCGGATGGTGTGCAGGCGCTCGGACGGGATCATGGATGGTTTTCGATTCTAGCCCAACCCGCCCGGCGTTGCAAACCCGGCCGGGTTTGGTATAAGGTTAGTTGCCGTCATCCCCGGATGCGGAAACACATGGCGCCAACGGATCGAGACGAGAGGACCGCGCTCATCGTCAACCCCCTTTCGGCCCGGGGCCGGTGGATCCGCACGCCCGGGCTGCGCGACTACATCCGCGGGGAATTCCCCGGCCGGGTCCATGACGAGGCCCGGGACAAAGCCGGGATGATCGACCTGGCCCGCCGGCTCAGCCTGGAGAACGACATTCTCGTCGTCATGGGCGGGGACGGGACGCTGGCCGACGTCCAGGAAGGGATCGCCGAGGCCGGGCGCCTCGGCGATGTCGTCCTGGGCATCATCCCCCTCGGCTCGGGAAACGGGCTCCGCTCGTCGCTGGCCATCCCGAAGCAGATCCGGAAGGCCGTCCGGATCGTCCGGACGGGCGTGGCCAAGCCGATCGACCTCATTACGATCGACGGCCACATCGCCAATTTCGTCAGCATCGGGGCGACGGCCAAGGCGACCTTCTGGAAATCCCGCTCGACCATCCCCGGCCTCCTCGGCCACGCCCTGGCCTCGCGGACGATGTTCACGTATTACCGGAGGTACCAGGACATCGAGCTGTTCGACGGGCTGGACGACAAGGGGAGGGCCTTCGATCACAAGTCCCTGCGGCTCAAGCTCTACGATTGCATCATCAACAAGGCCAATTATTTCGGCTACAACTGGCTGATCTCGCCCAAAGCCCGGCTCGACGACGGGTTTCTCGACGTGACGTTCTTCGACATCCGGGCCTATTCCTATCTCGTCTATTACCCCCTCATCTACCTCGGCCAATACCAGAGGATCCTCAAGCATTACAAGGCCAAGCGGATGATCGTCCGGGGCCGGGAGCTTCACATCCAGTACAACGGCGAGGCCCTGCCCGTCCGGGACGAGGTCGAGATCAAGGTCCTGCCCAAAGCCCTCCGCTTCCTCGCGCCGGCGAAGCCGCAGATCTAATCCGCGCGGGGGAGCAGGATCGCCCCCGTCCGTTCGTCTCCGAGCATCCGGGCCTGCCCGGAGAGGAAGAGCCGCCCGACGAGGGCGCCCGTCGCGGCGTCGAGCTCGTCCGCGGTCGCTCCGGGCTTCAGCCCTTTCAGCCCGAGCCGGGTCAGACCGGCCCGAAGCTTCCCCCGATCGCGGCGGGCCCGCGGGATCCCCCAGACGTCCTGGGCCCCGCCCGGATACATCTCCAGAACGCGGAATCCGGCCCGGACGAGCCGCTTCTTCAGGGACATGCCCCGAACGGTCAGCATCCGCATCGGGCCGAGGGTGATCGGGAAGAAGGGGATGCCGAGGGCCCGCAGGGCGAGATCGCAGGGCCGGTAATGGGCGCCGTTGCGGTCCTCGATCGAGCGGCGGCCCGGCGGGAGATGGAGGGGCGCGTCGACCGTGACGAGGGCGGGCCGGGCGGCCCGGATAAAAGCGATGATCTCGTCGTCGCCGGACAGCACGGCGGTCGTCCGCGCGCAGGCCGCTCAGGACGCAGACGCCGGTCGCCCGGCGAGGCGATCCGGCCAAGTCGATGCCGACGACGACGCGAGGCGCGGCCACGGGGGCGATCAGTCGGCCGTAATCTCGAAAGCCGGAGGGTTGAGCATATGGCGCTTGACCGTGCACTGGTCGGCCGCCTTGATGACCGCGGCCTTGTATTTCTCCGGAAAGCCCGCCGGCAGGGCGACGGAGATCCGCATCTTGGTGATGAGATGGGTCTCCCGGTTCCGGTCCCAGGTCATGGACAGGGACAGGCCCTCGGTAGGGATCTTCCGCTCGACGCAGAATGCGGCGATGAAATATCCGGCGCAGGTGGCGAGCGAGACGAGGAAGTAATCGAAGGGTGAAGGAGCGCTTCCTTCGCCGCCCTCGTTCACGGGCTGGTCGGTCTTGACGGTGAAGCCTTTGAAGGCGGCGTCGACGCGGACGCCTCCGGGCAGAGATACTTCGATCAGGGGGGCGCTCATGGGACAACTCCTTTCGCCGGCGGGCCGGTCGCGGCCCCTTTCTGGAATATTGCCAGCAGCAGACGGCGGTCCTTGGCCGTCATGGCCAGCCGCCCGAAAAGCTCGAAGACCATGTTCTCGACGTGCCTCTCCCCGCCTTCAGGGATGAAGCGGCGAAAGCGAAGGACGTCGAGGATGCGGCCGATGCACTCCTCCTGCTCCCCGCGGGGAAGCGGCGCGTCCTCGGGAGAGCGCGCCGGAGCGTTCGGGGCGCCGGCGGCGAACAGCGGGAAGAGTGTCAACAGGACGGCCGCGGACAGGTTGTAGGACGGCTGGCGGGCGGCCTGGGGGATCATGTAGCGGAAGGTCGAATGGCGCAGCTCCTCCGAGGTCAGGCCGGTTCTCTCGTTTCCGAAGAGGAGGCCGATCTTCGCCCCGGCCGGATAAGCCCGGATCCGGACCAGGGCCTCGTCGAGCGGCAGGGCGGGAAAGTCTTTGCGCGTCCGGGCGGTCGCGGCGAAGACGGCCTCGAGGTCGGCCACGGCTTCGTCCAGGCCGGCGAAGCGGCCCGCCCTTTCGAGGATCCCCTTGGAGTGGACCGCAGTCCACTCCGCTTTGGCCCCGAGCCGCCGGACGCCGGCGAGACGGAGATCGCGGAAGCCCGTGTTGGCCATCGCCCGGGCGACCAAGCCGATGTTCTCGGCGTTTTGCGGCCGGGCCAGGATGACGGAGATCATGCGTCTATTATACCGAGAACAAGTGTCCCTTCTCATTAATTTCGTTCCTATATAATGCTCAGAGACGGGACACTTCCAGGGGGGAGTCAAGCTCCCCCCTCGGCGCTTCGCTGACCCCCTGAGGGGGAATCAATCCCATTCCCCCTCAAACTCCCCCGGATGTGATGCGTTTCCATCGTTTGTCAATTAGCCAAGGCTATTACGAAACGCATCACACAGTTGACTTTTTCCGCGAGAAAAGAAATATTCTCCCCGAAAGGACCCCGGCCATGCTCAACAAGACAAAGCTCGAGACGGTTTTCCGCGATCGCGGCTTTTCCGACTTCCGCTGGATCGATCCCCAAGCGATCGTCACCGCCCAGTGGGTCCGGATGAAATGCCGCTTCGGCTGCGGCGAGTACGGGAAGACGGCCACCTGCCCTCCCAATACCCCGAGTCTGGCCGAGTGCGAGCGCTTTTTCCGGGAATATAAGCGGGCGGTGATCTTCCACTTCGAAAAATCGGTCGTCCGGCCCGAGGATCGCCATGCCTGGAGCCGGGGCGTCAACCTGAAGCTCGTGGACCTCGAGCGTGATGTATTCCTGGCCGGCCACGTCAAGGCCTTCCTCCTGGCCATGGACAGCTGCGCGCTCTGCGCGAAGTGCGTGGCCGACCCCGCGAACTGCAAGGTGCCGCGGAAGGCGCGGCCCTCGGCCGAATCGATGGGCATCGACGTTTATTCGACCGTCCTGCGCGCGGGCTACCCCATCGAGGTCTTGTCCGATTACAAGAAGACGATGAATCGTTACGCCATCCTGCTCGTCGACTGACCTTCGGTCGTCGCGGCGAAAGGAGAATCCTCATGTGGTACGAAGACAAGATCATGCGGACGCTCCGCTGCCGCCTGCGGCAGGCGCCCGGCGTCATCGGCCATCTCCTCGCCGCGGTCGGAGACGCGGGCGGGAACATCGGCGAGATCAAAACCCTCCAGATGGGGACGACCCACGTCCTCCGCGACATCGTCATCTTCGCCGACAGCGCGGCCCATCTCGACGCGCTCATCGCCGTCGTCAAGGCCTACCCGGACGCGGAGCTCCTCGAGGTCCGCGACGAGGTCCTGGAGATGCACCAGGGCGGCAAGATCGCCATTCGCAGCCGCTACAAGATCGACAGCCTGGAAGTCCTCCGCCGCGTGTACACGCCGGGGGTCGCCGAGGTCTGCCTGAAGATCCAGAAGGAGCCCCGGCTCGCCCGCCGCTTCACCGCCATCCGTCATTTCGTGGCCATCGTCACGGACGGGACGGCCGTCCTCGGCCTGGGCGACATCGGCCCCCTGGCGGCCATGCCGGTCATGGAGGGCAAAGCCAGCCTGATGGAGACGTTGTCGGGCCTTTCGGGCATCCCCATCCTCCTCAACACCAAGGACACGGACGAGATCGTCGAAGCCGTGGTCGCCATCGCTCCGACCTTCAGCGCCATCCAGTTCGAGGACATCTCCGCCCCGCGCTGCTTCGAGATCGAGCGGCGCGTCCAGGATCGGGTCCCCATCCCGGTCATGCACGACGACCAGCATGGGACGGCCTGCGTGGTCACGGCCGCCCTCCTCAACATCTCCCGCGAAGTGGGCTGCGGCTCCCTCCAGCGGTGCCGCATCGGCCAGGTCGGGCTGGGCGCCGCCGGGATGGCCATCGCTAAGATGCTTATGTTCATCTCCGGCAAGCCCGTCCTCGGCGCCGACCTGTCGCCGGAGGCCCTGGACCGGCTCGAGACCCACGGCGGGAAGCGGGCGACGCTCGACGAGATCATGCGTTCCTCGGACATCGTCGTGGCCACGACGGGCGCGCCGGGCCTGATCAAGCCGTCGATGGTCCGGGAGGGACAGATCATCCTCGCCCTGTCCAATCCCAAGCCCGAGATCGAGCCCGCCATCGCCCGCGAAGCCGGGGCCGCCTTCGCCCTGGACGGAAAGGCCGTCAACAACGTCCTCGGCTTTCCGGGCATCTTCCGCGGGGCGGTGGACGCCGACGTCCCCCGCATCACCCAGGACATGCTCGTCGCCGCGGCCCAGGCCATCGCCGACCACACCCCGGCCGGGGAAGTTGTCCCCAGCCCACTGGACAAGGACCTCCACAAAAAGGTCGCCCGCGCGGTCGCCCGCGTGGCCCTGGAGAAGGGGTTGAACCGGGACGACCTCACCGGCTACTTCGATTAGCTCCGGGATCGGCCAACGCTCACGTTGGAACCCTTCTGGTTCCCCCCCGAATTAATGCGGGGCCCCCCCTCCTGATGTTCGCTTATGGCCGATCCCTCCGCTCGGAGAGTTTTTCCGAATTGTCCAACGTTCACGGATAAGACCGCGGGGCGCGAGGGGTGAGGATTCGAGGGACATACGGAGGCGTGCCCGAGAACCCTTACCCCGGAAGCCCCGCTTCCTATCCCGTGAGCGTTGGACGGCTCTGGAGCGGCTTGCCGCTCTTGGGCCGGAGTGGTAGAGTAAGCCTCTTCATCCATGAAGAAGCGCATTCTCATCGCCGCGTCCCTCTTCCACGTCCTTACCGACGCCTCGACGGTCATCACCCCGATGATCTTCCCGATCCTGTACAGCCAGAAGTTCATGATCACCCGCTATTCCCAGATCGGCCTGCTCTCGAACATCGGGCTCCTCACGACGCTCGTCGTCCAGTTCCTGGTCGTGCGCCTCTCCTTCCGCCATGAGTACCGGGTCATGATGCTCGTGAGCGGCCTGGGGATCTGCGGCACGATGGCCCTCGTTCCGGCGGCCCGCTCGTTCGGGATGCTTCTCCTCTTCTTCATGGGCCTCCGCGTCTTCACGAGCTTCTACCACCCCGTCATCATCGCCTGGGTCTCGAAGTCGCGGGCGGGAACGGGCAAGGAGCTCGACGACGCGATGGGGATCCAGAGCGGGTCGGGCAACTTCGGCGTCGTCCTCGGCTACCTGACGGTCGGCTTCCTGGCCCAGCGCTGGGGCTGGAAGGTCCCTCTCTTCGTCTGGGGCGCGCTCGGCCTCATCCTTGTTGCGGCCGGCACTACCGTCCTCCGAGGGATCTCCTCGCGAAGCGAGGACCGTCCGTCCCTGAGCGCGGCGTCCTGGATCCGCTCGCTCGCGGGGGTGAAGCGGTTCATCCCCGGGTTCATCTTCGGCGGCGTGGGCTGGTCCGTGGTCATCTACTACGCGCCGTCGCTCCTCAACCACCGCTTCGAGATCCCGATCGGAACGACCGGGCTGTTCCTCGCCCTGTGGATCGGCCTGGGCACGCTCACGGGATACGGCTACGGCGTCTGGAGCCGCCGGTTCGGCCGGAAGCGGGTCTTCCTCTTCAGCATGGGCGGGGCGGTTGTGACGCTCTTCCTCATCGGCTTCGCCCCGACAAAAGGCCTGGCCGTGGCCGGCCTGATCGCCTTCGGCGGCTTTCTGCTGATGACTTATCCTTCGCTCCATACGTTTGTCGGTTCAACCGTTCCGGAAGCCGGGCAGACTCAGGCCTTCAGCTGGGTTTCCAACATCCAGCTCATTTCCGGCGCGGTCATCACCCTCATCTCGGGATTTCTCTCGGACGCGATCGGGATCCAGTTCCCCTTCATCCTGACCGGCGTCCTGACCATCGGCGTCTTCTTGTTCTACCTGCCGCGCGGTCCGGAATTCTTCGGCGGCAAAGCCGAAGTCCCCGGCCCGCCCGCGATCGACGAAGCGTTTCTATAGTGAGAAAGGACACGTGCCTCCGGTTCCCGAAGGGCCGGCGGCTGAAGGAGGCTCCATGACCGGACGTCACAGGATTCGGCGGACTGTATTTTTCATTCTTCTCGGCCTCATATGCGCCGGGGCGGGCCAAGGCCAGGACAAGAAAGTCGTTTCCCGGCCCCCTCACGATCCCGGCCCCGTCCAATATCCCGTCCCGCAGCCGGCGGCGCCGCCCGAGAACGGCGGGCCGGCCGACGGGGTGATGGTGGCGCTGTCCCGGACGCAGGCTTATTCCGCCTCGAGGGCCAGCTCCTACGAGAGAAAGGGCGGACCGCGCGACAACGTCTGGGTCCCCGCCACCGGCGAGGAGATGATCCTGGCCGAGATCCCTGGCCCGGGCGCGATCACCCACATCTGGACGACGTTCCGGGGGACGGGACGCGACCTCATCTTCCGCATCTACTGGGAGGGAAGCGACCATCCGAGCGTCGAGGCCCCGATCGGGGATTTCTACGGCGTGGCCATGGGCGTCGACGCGCCGATGATGAGCCTGCCGATCCAGGTCTCCTCGGAAGGCCGGGCCCGGAACTGCTGGTGGTACATGCCCTTCGGGAAATCGGCCAAGGTCACGGTCGCCGCCGCCCCCGGAAGGATCGGGCAGAAACCGGAGACCATCTCTCTCTATTACTACATCGATTACCAGAAATACGCCCGCGTCCCCAAGGACCTGAACTATTTCCATGCCCGCTTCCTGGAGACCGACCCGGCCGAGCGGGGCAAGCCGGTCACCCTCGTCGAAGCCGAGGGAGCGGGCCATTTCCTGGGGGTGGTCATGGGCAACCGGACCCGCACCCCCGGCTGGTTCGGCGAGGGGGACGATATCATCACCGTCGACGGGACCGTTTCCTTCCTCGGGACCGGGACGGAGGATTATTTCTCGGACGCCTGGGGATTCCGCCTTTTCACGTCTCTCTATTACGGGGTGCCCGTCCTCGAGGCGCGTGGGGTTGGAAGCCGCTTGAGCGCCTACCATTTCCATCTCATGGACCCCATCCCCTTCCGCAAGTCCTTCAAGTTCGAGATCGAGCATTGGCCTTGGATCACCCCCCGGCCCAACACGGGGCGGGACTATTTCTCGAGCGTCGGATTCTGGTACCAGAGCACCGTCCATAAAGCCTGGCCGCGGCTGGACCGGCTCATCTCGAGCGAGCCATGGGACCCGGCCAAGGGGCGATGGTTCGTGAAGGGGGCGATCGAGGGCGAGGACCTCGGGATCAGCGGCTACCGGAGCAAGCTCGGTCCGAACGCCCGCCCCGAGGTCGTGCTCGTGCTGCCGAACCTGAGCGGAGACCGGATGCTCGACTTCGATTCCGGCGGCGAGGGAGAAGTATCGCTTCTTGTGCCGTCGGAGGGCGAAGGGGCATATACGCTCAAGATCTATCTCGCCCGCGGCCCCGACCGCGGGATCGCCGTCCTCAGCGTCAACGGAACGCCCGTGGGATCTCCGCTCGACGCGTATCTCCGGCGGGACGACCTGGTCCGGCCGCTTTGGCCGCCGGCCGAATACGTCATCCCCGGAGTCATCCTGAAGAAAGGCCTGAACGAGCTCAAGTTCACGATCAAGGACAAGAATCCGGAAGCGGATGGCTTCAAGCTCGGGCTGGACTGTCTGGTTCTCGAACCGAAGCCGGGAGCGGGCGCGGAAGCCGAAGCCCCCCGCGGCCACGGCCGGATGCCTTGAGGCAAGGCTTACGCTCATGAACGCCCGAGGACTCGCGGTTCTCGCCCTCGCCCTGGCCCTGGGCGGCGCGACGGCCGGCCAACGGACCGCGCCTCCGGCGGTCCAGCCCGCCGCTCCGCCGATGCCCTATGCTCCGGCCGTCCTGGCCGCTCAGGCGAAGGAGATCGCCTTCACGGAAGGACTCGTCTGCGGCCTGATCGGGTCGTATGGGCGATCGGCGGTTCCGTCCGATCTCCTGGCCTGGCAGATCGCGACGGGATCTTTTCAACCGCTGAAGGAGGGGGCCGTCATCGGCAAGGACGCCCGCGATCGCGAACAAGCCTGGACCCGCGTCCAGGCGGGAGCGGACGGATGGATCCAGAACCGCGCCCTTTCGGGAGGATATTTTTACGCCGCCGTCGTCTCGGAGCGGGCGCGGACGATGATCCTGGACGCCTCGGGCTATTACGTCGTCCGGATCAACGGTCAGCCTCGCGGCGGGGAGAAGTACGGCAACGATTGGGTCCGCCACCCTATCGTCCTAAAAAAAGGCCGGAACGAATTCCTCTTCCAGGGCGAAAGGGGCCGGCTCCGCGCCCGGCTCTTCGATCCTCCGGCCCCCGTTTTCTTCACCGATAAGGACATGACCCTTCCCGACCTCGTCGTCGGAGAGGCCTCCCCCGTGTGGATCGGCCTTCGCCTCGTCAACGCGACGGCAGAGACGCTCGACGGGATCAGGATCGGCTACACGGCCGGCGGGGCCAAGAAAGAAGCGGCCGCAGAGATGACCGTCCCGCCGATGATGGCCCGCAAGATCGCCGTTCTCCTCGACCTCGGGGCGGCCGCCGCCGAAGGCCCGGTCACAACGACGCTCCGCGCCTCGGCCCGCTCCGGCCGCAAAATCCTCGATGCCCCGGCCTTCGAGCTCGAGCTCAAAGCCGTCCTCAAGACGGCTCATCAGGCGCGCACGTTCCGGAGCCGGATCGACGGCAGCGTCCAATATTTCGGCGTCGCTCCCTGGACGGGCGGGGCGCTGGACAAGGATATGACCAAGCCCGCCCTCTTCCTTACCCTGCACGGAGCCGGGGTCGAGGCGATCGGGCAGGCCCGGGCCTACAAGCCCAAGAGCTGGGGCTATGTCGTCGCCGCGACAAACCGGCGGCCTTACGGCTTCGATTGGGAGGACTGGGGGAGGCTGGACGCGATCGAAGTCCTGGAGGAAGCGTCCCGTCTCTTCGGGACCGACCCGGCAAGGACCTACCTCACCGGCCATTCCATGGGCGGCCACGGAACCTGGCAGATCGGAGCGACTCTGCCGGATCTCTGGGCGGCCATCGCCCCGAGCGCGGGCTGGATGAGTTTTTCGACCTATGGCGGCGGGCAGACATTCAAAGACCCCTCGCCTGTCGAGAAAATGCTCCTGCGGGCCGGCCATCCCGGCGAGACGGCCGAGCTCCAGCGGAATTTCCTCGACTACGGCGTCTATATCCTCCACGGCGACAAGGACGACAATGTCCCGGTTGCCCAGGCCCGGGCCATGCGCGAAATACTCGGGAAATTCCACCCCGATTTCACCTACTATGAGCGGCCGGGGGCCGGGCACTGGTGGGGCGACGAGTGCGTGGACTGGCCGCCTCTCTTCGCCTATCTCCGGCTTCACGCGCGGCCGGCCGACGCGGACGTCCGCCGGATCGAATTCGTCACCGCTCATCCGGGGATCTCCTCGCGCAACCGCTGGCTGACGATCCATCAGCAAGAACATCCCCTGGAATATAGCCGGGCCGCGATCGATCGGGACGAGAAGGGGCGCTCGTTCAAGGGAATGACCGAAAACATCGCCTGTCTCTCGATCGACGTCCTCGGCGCGGCGGCGGGCGAGACCGCCGTCTTCGAGCTCGACGGCGGCCGCGTCGAAGCGAAGGTCCCGGCGGACGGCCCACGGGTTTACCTGACCCGGACCAAGGACGGCTGGCGGACCGGCCTCCCGCCCGCGGCCGCGGAGAAGAATCCGGCCCGCTCGGGAGGATTCAAGGACGCCTTCAACCACGGCGTCGTCCTTGTCTATGGAACGGCCGGAGACGCCGCCGAGGACGCCCGGACCTTCGACAAGGCGCGCTTCGACGCCGAGATGTTCTGGGTCCGCGGTAACGCCAGCGTCGACCTCATCGCCGACACCGGGTTCTCCCTCGAGAAATTCAAAGACCGCAACGTCGTCCTCTACGGCAACGCGGCCACCAACACGGCCTGGAAAGCGCTGCTCGGCGCGAGTCCGATCCAATTCGGGCCCGGGCGCGTGAGCGCGGGCGCTAAAACATGGACGGGAACCGACCTCGGCGGCGTGTTCGTCCGTCCGCGGCCCGACAGCGACACGGCGTCGGTCGGGGCCGTCGCCTGGACCGGACCGGCGGGCTGGGCCGCCGCCGGATCCGGGCAATATTTCATTTCGGGCGCGGGTTTTCCGGACGTCCTCCTCTTCGGCGCCGAGATGCTCCGCTCCGGAACCGCGGGAGTGCGCCTTATCGGCTGGTTCGGCAACGATTGGCGCTTTGAAACGGGCGAGTTCGTTATGAACGAGGAACCATAAGCCTACACGCGGCGGCCGGGCCTTGTGAGTTGGAGAGCGATCAGGCGCGGACGGCCCGGAGGTCGATCCGGGAGAGGTCGTCCGTGCCCAGCCCCCGTT
This sequence comes from Candidatus Aminicenantota bacterium, assembly GCA_963848835.1. Taxonomy (GTDB): domain Bacteria; phylum Acidobacteriota; class Aminicenantia; order Aminicenantales; family UBA4085; genus CAWKFB01. The sequence continues at coordinate 108,720 of CAWKFB010000014.1, forward strand.
TGGCGCAGGCGGCCACGTGGGTCGAGATGGACCGAACGGACTCGAGGCGCCGCTCTTCCCGCTTAGCCTCGAGGATGTCGAGGCCGATCCGGTCCATGGCCACCGGATCGCGGCTGAAGAAGATCCGGTTGTCGGCGGCGATCTGCGCCCCGGCCACGCTCACAACGGAAATCTTGGCCGCCTCCCCGATGTGGAGGATCATCTTGTCCTTGAGGCAGGGATGGGCCAGGATCTCGGGGATGGCCTTGGCGCAGTAGTCGATGTGGAAGCGGACCTTGTTCGTCGTCACGCCCAGGGCGATGTTCTTCGTCGCCCAGGTCACGCCGCTGTCCTCGTTATGCTTCAGGACGGCGATGTTGACGAGCTTGGTGATCCCCTTCGTCACGATGTCGGCGAACGAGGAGCGGTCTTCGTTTTCGATCTCGACGCCGTCGAACTCGTGGGCGACCTCTTCGGCGATCTTCTTGATCCCCTCGCGGTCGTCGTAGGCCGAGTAGAGGCGGCGGATCTCGGCGTTGTACTTCTTGGCCTTCTCGTCGCCCTGCTGGATGAGCGTCCAGAGCCAGGTGACGGAATTGAAGATTTCCCGGTGGGATCCCTCGGCGGTGAAGCCCCGCTCGATGAGACGGCGGTACTTTCTGAGGGTTCCGTCTTCGAGAGAGATGTATTGATCCCGATCGTAGCCCGGGACCCAGGGCAGGACGGCTTCCGAAACGGTGGAGCAGCCCATGACCCGGACCCCTTCCGTCCCTTTGTTGAGCGTGAGGCCCGTCCGGGCCAACTCCCGGTCCGACCGGTCCCAGACGATGATGTTGTTCTCTTTCACGCCCGCGCCCTTCAGCCCCTCGATCGTTTCCTTGATCGAGGCGAGCGATGACGAAACGCGCGGGGCGCCGATGCAGTTGATCTTGATGCCGACGACATCGGAAGGCGAGACGAGCGAGGCCCAAGCGTCGGGGAGCGTTTTCTGGCCCGTGAGCTCGGTCATTCCCGCGGCGAAAGCCCGGTGGACGGCCTCGGGATTGTAGCTCCCCTCGACGATCATGTCCTCGGCCGACGCGGAGACGACGCGGCTTTTCGCCCCGGCGGCCGTCGTTTGCGGCCGGGCTCCGGCCCGGCCGGCGAGGAGCGACCCTCCGGCGAGGAGGGCGGAATCCCGGATGAACTCGCGGCGCGTGGTCATGGCTCGCCTCCTACGATTTCTTCTTCAGGAACGGGACGCCCTTAGCGATCCAGTCCGCCGCGGGCGCGCCCTTGAGATAGTGGTCGAAGAACTCGCGCATCCGGACCTGGAAATCAACCTGGTTCTCCTTCTTCGTCAGGTGGTGCTGTTCGTCCGGGTATGAGAGCAGGATGATCTTCTTTCCCAGCCGCCGGCCGGCGTTGTAGAGCTCGAGGCCCTGGTGCCAGTCCACGGCGCCGTCGGCGGTCCCATGGAGGATAAGGATCGGGGCCTTGATCTTCGGGGCGCTGTAGATGGCCGACTGGTCCTCATAAAGCTTGAAGTCGTCCCACGGGCTGACGCCCATGCGGACCTGGCCGCGCTCGGTGATGCCGCTCTGGTTCGTCCCCGTGCTCTTGTAGAGCTCGTTGTAGAAGCTGATCAGGTTGGTCGGCGGCGCGCCGGTGACGACGCAGGCGAACATGTCGGTCTGGGTGGCGATGTAGGACGTTTCATAGCCGCCCCAGCTGTGGCCCTGGATGCCGATGCGCTTCGGGTCGGCGTAGCCGAGGTCGATGGCCGCCCGCGTCGCGCTCGTGACGCAGTCCAGGGCGGAGGTGCCCGGCTTCCCGATTTCATAAACGATGTCGGGCTGAAGGACGAGGTAGCCGTTCGAGGCGTAGAAGGAGAAATGCGGCCGGTCGTCGTAGGTCAGCATCGAATACTGGTGGAGCGTGTCCGTGAGGCGCTCGTAGAAATAGACGATCATCGGGTAGCGCTTGCCCTTCTCGTAGCCCGCGGGCAGGGTCAGGATGGCCTGGAGCTTTTGGCCTTTGCGGTTCTTGAACTCGATGAGCGTGCGGCCGCCCCAGGCGTAGTCGGCTTGCTGCGGATTGGCGTCCGTGACCTTCTTCGGCGCCGCGAAAGAGCCGTCGGTCAGGTAATAATCCGGAAATTCGACGAAGGTCCCGCCCGAGAACAGGAACCGGTCGGCGCTCTTCGCCTTGGCCGGCCGGCCGTAGGCCCGGTCGCCGAAGAGAAGGCGCGCGGGCTTGCCGCCCGGCTCGAGCCTGGCGAAACCGGAGCCTTTGCCCCGGTCGTCGAACACGGTAAGGAGGAGGGATTTCGACGTGTCGACGAACCGCTCCTCGGGATCTGTCGGGAGGTAGCGGAAGCGAACATGCTCTTTCGTCCCGATTCCGGCCGTGATGTTCACGGGCGCGCCGCCCGCGAGAGGAAGGCTGTACAGGTCGAATTGGTGGTTGAGGATGACGGCCGAGCCGTCCTTGGCCCAGCCGGCGACGCCGTAGGTCGGGATCTCATAAGGATGATCGTCCTCGACGTCGATGAAGCTCACGGCCGAACCCGCGATGAGGTTCGTTTTCTTTCCCGTCGCCAGCCGGACCGACCAGACGTGCTTATCCTTGAGATACAGGAACCACGCCCCGTCGGGCGAAAGGCCCATGCTCCGGGCGATCTTCTTTTCGAAGGGCGTCCTCTGACCCGTAAACGTATCCACGAGATAATAATCGGCCGGCGCGCCGCCCCAGTTGAGGTCGGAAAGATAAGGCTTCGGGTCGGACCCGACGACGACCCGGCCGTCCTCGTTTGGGAGGACCTGCCGCATCGATTCGTCGGCCAGCCGGACGAACTTGAGCGGATCGAGATGGACGACCGACATCCAGGTCCGGTTCCGCTCTTGGGCGGCCCGCTGCATCTGGACGGACTGGATCTGCTCGTCGGCGTAGTGCCAGACGTCCACGTTGGCCGCGGGGGGCTTGGCTTTCTCTTTCTCCTTGTCCTTGTCTTTCTCGGGCTCGGCCTCGTTCTCCTTGATGCCGAGGAAGACGCGCGTTGCGTCCTTGGTCCAGCGGAGGGACCCGAGCTCGCTCAGGACGAGCCCGGCCGGGAACGACTTATCCGACGCAGGATCGTAAATCACGGTCTTCGGCCCGGGGGTCGCCGCGTCGCGGACGGCGATGAGGACGTTTTCCTTCTGGACGAATCCTTTCTTCTTCGTTCCCTTCAGAACGGTGACGGCGGTTCCGGCTTCGTCCCAGGCGAGCTGGGCGTAATCGGCCGGCCCGGAATTCACGACCGTCCGGACGCCCGTCGCGGGGTCGAGGAGGACGAAGCCGTTCCCTCCCTGGTCGGCGGCGTCCACCGTATAGGCGAGCCGGGTGCCCGGCTTGTTGAAGGCAAAGGCGCCGACGTTGCCGATATTCTCGTCGCTTCCGGCCTTGAGATTGCGGAGGATGAGGTCGGTCCCGCCGTGCTTGGCCTCCTTCAGGACCTTGGCCTTCTTGACGAGGAAGAAAGCGCCGCCGGGGGAGAAATCGATCGACGGAGCATTGTCGTAGCGGACGGTATCGCCGGTCGCGAGGCTGCGGAGCTCGGCTTTGATGACGACCGGCTGGTTGGCTTTTTGGAGGCGCTCGCGCTCCTCGTCGGAGGGGCTGATGAGGCACGCCGCCCAGGCGGAATCGTCGGAGAAGACCGGGCGGCTACCGCCGGTCGTTTCGTAGATCTTTCCCGTCTCCGGATTCTTGAAAAAGAGCTTCGTCTCGCCCTTGTTCGGGTCGTAAGCATAAGCGATCCAAGCCCCGTCGGGAGAGATGGCCGTGGACGTGATCCGGCTCCATTTCTCATAGTCGTCCAGGGACAACGGTTTCTTAGCGGTCGTCTGGGCGGCGGCGGAGAGGGCAGCGGCCAGAACGACGGTAAGAACGAGGGCGAACCGGCGGAAACGGGCATCGAACATGGCGCCTCCTAATTTTTTTTAGCAGCTTCGGGCCGAACCGCGGCCTTGCGCGAGCTCCCGCCCTGGAGCAAGGCGAGCTCGGGCAGGATGAGGGTCAGCCCAAAGACGACATAGGCGTCTTTCGCCCAGATCAGGACGACGAAGGCGTAGATCCAGAAAAAGGCCATATACGCCCAAGCGCGGCGGCCCAGGACGCAGAAGAAAGCGACGATCGCCCCCAACGCGGCCTGGGAGACGAGGGCGGCCTGAAGGTCCATCGTCAGGGCGAGGACGAGAGCGGAATAGAGCGACGGCAGCAGGATCCACCATTTCCGGCGGGGACGGACGGCGATCGCCGCTGAAGGAAAGAAGCGCTGCGGCCAGGAAACCGAGCGTCGCCAAGCCGGTCCAGAAGACCGAAAAGGGGCGCCGGCCTTCCGAAAGCGCCTTGACCGAAAGCATCATCCTCTTTTCCATCGTGAAATGGAGGGGATCGAAGGCGAAGTCGAGGAAAGCGTTCAGGATCGGCCAGGCGGGCTCGCGCCGAGTGCGGATGAGAAATCGCGTCCCGCCTTCGCCGGCGGGCTCGATCGCGAACGGGCCCCAGCCCGGAGAGAGATAAAAGCGCTTGCCGGCTTCGAACGGCTCCATCGTCCAGCCGTTCACTCCCGGCGTCTCCTTCCCGAACTGGACCGAGCGGACGAACATCCCGGCCTGGGTGATCCGCAGCTCCGGGAGCGGACGAAAATCATTATGGATGCCGGTGACGAAGAGGTTTTCGAGCCAGGTGTAGCTGAAGAAGCCCGACCGGCCGATCCCGATCTGCATCAGCCAGGCCCAAACCTCGTCCGGCGGCGCCTCGATCGTGACCGCGCGCGTGCCCTGGCGATACGCGACGGGCGTTCGTTCGTCGCCGGGCAGGACCCGGGCCCGCTCGGCCGGCGTCGAGCCCCATTGGACGAGCCAGGGATGGGCGAAGAGGAAATAGGCCGCGACCCAGGCGGCGAAGAGGACAAGGACAAGCAGGCTTTTACGGCGTTTCATGCTTCGCTTTCGACAACGAGCGCCTCATTCCCAGCGGAAGAGGCGGGCGCTGAGGGCCATCCCGACGACGAGGAGCCCGCCCAGGACGGCGAGCTCGGTCAGGTGGGCCCCCCAGCTCTCCCCCGCCCAGAGCCCCCGCATCAAGGTCACGACATGGGTCAGGGGAACGAACTGGGAAACCGATCGTACGGCCGGGGGAAGGACCTCGAGGGGAATCGTCGCCCCGCCGAGGAACATCATAGGGAAAGCGCAGATCATCCCCACGGCCTGGGCGGACCGGGCCGTCGAAGCCGCGCTGGCGATGAGATAGCCGAGAGAGAAGAAGGCCAGAGCGCTGAAAGTGAAGCCGGCCGCGACCGAGAGGAGATTGCCGTCGAATTTCATCCCATAGACGGTTCGGCCGGCCAGGACCAGGGCGGCCACGCCCAAGGCGGTCATCAGATAATAGTTGATGATGCTCGCCAAGATGTACGCCCACGGCCGGAGTGGCGTCATGCGGAAGCGCCGCAGGACGCCGGCCTCGCGGTTGGCCGCGGTGGCGATCGGAATGCTCATGAAGGCGCAGGAGACGATGATCAGCCCGATGTAAGAAGGGACGGAGACGTCGACCATGCCCCGGCCGCCGAAGAACGGATTGGGCTTGTTCCCATAAATGGCCCCGAAGAGAAGGAGGAGCATCGGGGCGAAGACGACCGTGAAGAAGGTCGCGGCCGGTTCCCGAAGGTAGAGCTTCATCTGGGCGACGACGAGCTTTCCGAACCCGCGCATGTCCGCTCCTTCACTCTCTCATGGCCGCCCCGGTCATCGCCAGGAAGACGTCCTCGAGCGTCGGCTGCTCGGTGCGCAGATCTCGAAACTTGACCTTCGCCCCGGCCAGGGCCATGACGACATGGACGACGAGGTCGTCGCCCGGGCCGTAAACGGAGATCCGGCCCTCGGCGGCCTCGACCCGGGTCACCCCGGGAAGGGCGCGGAAGACCGCCGGGTCGGCGGTTTCGGCGGTGAAAACGACCCGGTTCTCCGCGCCGAGCGAGGCGATGAGATTGGCCGGCGAATCGAGGGCGACGACCCGGCCGCGGTCGATGACCGCCACCCGGTCGCAAAGCTGGGTCGCCTCCTCCATGTAATGCGTCGTCAGATAGACGGTCTTGCCCTTGGCCCGGACGCCTTTGACGAGCTCCCACATGGCCCGGCGGGCTTGGGGATCGAGCCCGGTCGTCAGCTCGTCGAGGAAGACGATCTCGGGGTCGTTGAGCAGGGCAAGGGCGATGAAGAGCCTCTGCTTCTGCCCGCCTGAGAGCTTGCCGAATGACGCCCCCGATTTCTCGGCCAATCCGAACTCGTCGAGAAGCGGTGGCCAGGGAACGGATTTCGGGTAGAACGCGGAAAAGAGGTCCAGGATCTCGCGGACCTTGAGCCGATCGGGAAGGGCGCTGCGTCTGGAGCTGGACGCCGATCCGCTCCCGGAGCTCGTAGCCCTGCCGGTCCGGGTCGAGGCCCAGGACGCGGGCCGTCCCGGAAGACGGTTTCCTCAAGCCTTCCAGGCATTCGATCGTCGTCGTCTTGCCCGCGCCGTTCGGGCCGACCATGCCGAAGATCTCGCCGCGGCGGACGGAGAAGGAGATCCCGTCCACGGCCCGGAGATCGCCGTAGCTCTTGTGCAGGTCTTCAAGGACGATCGCCGAAGCGTCGGACATGGTTGACGGGAATATCGCACAGCCCGGCGGGGCTGTCAATAATTCGGGGGACAGTATACGTAATTCCCGAATTCGGGGACGTGATTCCCTGTCCCCGAATGGTGGCAGGGTATCACGTCCCCCATTCTTGAATTCGGGAATTACGTATACTGTCCCCCGAATTAGCCGGATGAGCGGGGAAGCCACGGGAAGAACATGGGAGTCCGCTTTTTGTAATCCTCCCAATCCGGCCGGCCGGCGTATTTCTTCTCGAGGAGCGGGACCCCCGAGACGAAGAGGAGGAGGAGCGTCATCGCGACGGGGCTGACGAGAGCGGCCCAGCCGCCAGGCGACAGGAGGGCGATCAGGGCGATCCCCCACCAGATCGTCGCTTCGCCGAAATAGTTCGGGTGGCGGGTGATCGACCAGAGGCCGCGCGTCATGAGCTTCCCTTTGTTCCGCGGGTCGCGGACATGGGCGGCGAGCTGGGCGTCCCCGATAGATTCGAAGAGGAATCCGGCGAGGAAAACGAGCGCACCGGCGATCTCCAGGGCCTGGAGCGGCCGCGGCGGCGCGGCGAACAGGATCGTGGCGGAAAAAGACACGACGAGCATCAGGAATCCCTGGAGCATGAAGATGAAGAAGAAGGATTTAACCGCCGCGCGCCGGCCCCATCGCTGCCGCATTCGGGCGTAGCGGAAGTCCTCGGGCTTGCCCGCGTTCCGGCGGAGGATGTGGATCGATAGTCTGAGGCCCCAGATAACGATCAAAGAGGACATGAGGATCTTCGAAGGAAAAATGACCGGGCTGCCGAGGAACAAGGCGGCGAGAACGACGATGAAGCCAAGCCCCCAGCCGATGTCGACGATGGAGTTGTTCTTCAGGACCTGGGCCAGGAGGAAGAGCGCGATCATATAGAAGAAGACGACGATCGCCGCGGTCGTCAGCAAGCCGAACACGGGGCCCATGGGCTCAGACGATCTTCAGGAGTTTCCCGGTCCAGACGATGAACCAGCCCGCGAACGCGCCGATCAGGGGTCCCCAGATGACCTCGAGGACGGTCATCGCCCCGCTCCAGTTCCGGATGAGCCAGTGGTTCACCAAGCCGTAGACCGAGATGCCCAGGATCCCGCCCATGGCGCAGGCGATGACCGCGTGGAGCGTCGGCGCGGAGGAGCGAAACTGGAGGGCGGCCAGGACGACGAGGGCCGTGATGACGAGGACTTGCGACAGGAGGCCGCTCGCGGTATTGAGGACGAGCTTGCCGTCGACGACCGAGGCGACCTTGCGGATGTCCTCGCGGTAGGTCCGGCCCCAAAGGACGAGATGCCACAGGGCGTCCACCACGCTGATCCCAACGAACGAGATCGCCCATAAGGCGGCGTATTTTAGGACCATCTTCGCACCCCCTCTTGGATCCCGCTCCCGGCGGGGACGGGTTCATAAAAGGATCAGGACCGAGACGAGGATCTGGACGAGGAAGATCTTGGCCACCATCGAGGCCGGATAGACCGTCGCGTACCAGGCGTTCGGGAGCTCGCTCTCGGACTGCTGGGTGGCATAGGCCAAGCAGGCGGGCTGGGTCTGTATCCCCGACAAGATCCCGGTCACGGCCGAGAGCGGCAGCTTGAAGCCCTTGTAGCCGACGAGGACGACGGCCACGGCCACGAACGTCGTGATCAGGGCGCCGGCGGCGATGATCCACAGCCCACCGCTCTTGATGGTTTCGATCAGGCCCTGGCCGGCCTTCGTCCCGATGGCGGCCAGGAAGAGAACCAGGCCGATCTGGCGGAGGGCGATGTTCGCGTTGTAGGGGATGCGCCAGGCGATCGAGCCCGTCCGCCCGAGCCGGCCGAGGATGAGCGAGACGATGAGCGGCCCGCCGGCGAACCCCAGCTTGAGGACGGCCCCGTTGGGGAGCGGGATCGGGATCATCCCGACCAGGATGCCGAGGAGGATGCCCGCGGAGATGGAGAGGAAATCGGACTCGGACATGGCCTTGACCGAATCGCCGAAAAAGCCCTTAAGCGCCTCGAGGTTCTCCTCCTTCGACATGATCCGCAGCCCGTCGCCTGGCTCGAGGACGGTCTCGGCCGAGGGGACGAACTGGACGTCGCCCCGCCGGAGCCGGGTGATGGTCGCGCCGAACTTCTTCTGCAGGTCCAGGTCGCCGATCCGCCGGCCGATGACGCTCGAGCGCGAGACGAAGATGCGCTGGAAGACGAAGCTCCCCAGCCCTTCCTCGAAATCCTCGGTCCGCTTGCCGAAGAGCAGGCGGGCCCGCTCCAGGCTCTTGACGTCTCCGACAGCGACGACCTTGTCCCCCACCCGGAGCGGGGTGTCCCCCGTGACGAGCGCGGCTTGGCCCTCATGAAGGATGCGGCTCAGGACGAATCCGGGCGGCGAGAAGTATTCGAGCGCCTCCCGGACCTTCTTCCCCTCCAGGGCGGGGTTCGTGACGAGGAAGGTCCAGCTCAGGATCTCGCCCGCCCCGGATTCGCGGAGGCGGTCGGCCTCCTCCTTGGCGAAATCGACCTTGAAGATCTTGGCGAAGAAGAACATCCAGAAGATCATGCCGAAGACGCCGAAAGGATAGGCCAGACCGTACGTGACGACGGGGCCGTTGACGAACGCCTGCACATCGGCCGGCTTGACCTGGCCCGCCAGGCCCTTGAGCGTCTCGACGCTCGCGGCCAGGGCTGGAGTGTTGGTCAGCGAGCCGCAAAACAATCCCGCCACGGCGGGGATGGACAGCCCCAGGATCTTCCACAGGACGACGGCCAGGACGGCCGCGGCCACGAGGACGCCGACGGCCAGTCCGTTGATGCGAAGGCCGCGCTTGTGGAAGGAAGCGAAGAAAACGGGCCCGGACTGGAGGCCGATCATGTAGACGAACAGCACCAGGCCGATGAGGTAGATATATTCAGGCAGATTGAGCCGCGGATCCAGGGCCCCGGCGGCGATGCCGACGAAAAGGACCGCTGAAACGCCGAGATTGAACCCGAAGACCTTGATGCTCCCGAGGAAATAGCCGACGCCGATGATGAGGAAAAGGAGAAAAAGGGGATTTCCGGCCAGGAAGGTGAGGGTGGAATTCATGGGGACGGCTTTAAAAGAGTCCAGTGCTGCCGAACCCGCCCTGGCCCCTCGAGGTGTCGTCGAGGTCGGAGGCTTCCTCGATCTCGGCTTCCGTGACGGGCTGGATGAGCATCTGGGCGATCTTCATCCCCGCCTTGATCTCGTAGGGCTCCGGCCCGAGATTGATCATGACGACCTTGACCTCGCCCCGGTAGCCGGCGTCGACGACCCCGGCCAGGCGGTGGACCCCCTTGAGGGAGATGCCGCTCTTGTCCCAGACGAGCCCGACATGGCCCGGGGCGATCGCCATCTGGATCCCCGTCGGGACGGCCCGGACCTCGCCGGGCGCCAGGATCAGGTCGAGCGAGGAAAAAAGGTCCATTCCCGCGTCGCCGGCGTGCCCATAGGACGGGATCTTCGCCGCGGGGTGGATCCGTTTGACTTTCAGCTTCATGGGCGCGCTATTATACACCTTCGATAAGGACCTTGTCGAAGAACGGCCGGACGGACTCGGCCATGGCCCGGATCTCATCCGGCGGGAAAGGCTTGCGGCCGGCCAGGGCGGCGTCCGGGACGCCCATCGACGAGAACTGCTGGATCTGGTAGACCGGCGCTCCGGCGAGCCAGGCTCCGATCGCGGCGACATCGTCGGCCCCGACCAGGCCGGGCACGACCGTCGTCCGGAGCATGTACCCGACCCCCGATTCGCGGAGCAGCCGGGCGCTCCGCTCGATGACGGCCGGATCGACGGTCCTCCGGACGACTTCGGCGTAGCGGCCGGCCGGCGCCTTCACGTCCATGGCCACGAAGTCGACGAGGCCGGCCCGGACGGCGGACTCGAGCCGGTCGGGCAGCGAGCCGTTCGTGTCGAGCTTGACCGCGACGCCGCGGTCCTTGACGAGGGACAGGAACGCCTCCAGGTCCGGGGTGAGGAGCGGCTCCCCGCCCGAGACGCAGATTCCCTCGAGCCAGTCGCGCCGGGAATCGAGGAAGGCGAAGAAGAAATCGACCGGGATCGTGGCCAGGCCCTCCGGGGCGAGGACGAGCTCGGCGTTGTGGCAGAACGGGCAGCGAAAATTACAGCCGGGGAGGAAGACCGTCGCCGAGATACGGCCCGGGAAGTCCTTGGGGGCGAACTTCTCTAGGCCCTTGATCTCAACCACTCTTCGAGCTCCTGCCGCGAGTTCAGGACCGCCGAGACGGCCCCCTCCTCCCGCAGGATGAGCGTGGGAAGGATGATCGCTCCCTTGTCGTCGCGCTTGATGTCGCCCAGGAATTCGCGGATCTTGAGCCGGCCGGCCTTGTCCTCGACCGGGAACACCTGGGGGGCGAGCCTCTCGGCGGCCAGGAGGGCCTTGAGGTCCTCGCACTTCGAGCAGTTCGGGTAGGTGAACAGCAGATAGTCCATGGCCGCCGCTCAGCTTACGGCCGTGTACGGCGTGCGGTCCAGGAACTCCTGCTGCTTTCCGTCGTTCCAGGTCCGGACCGGGCGAAGGTACCCGACGATGCGCGAATAGACCTCGTCCACCTCCCCGCACTGGGGGCAGCTGTCGTGCCGGCCCTTGAGATAGCCGTGGTTGCGGCAGATGGAGAAGGTCGGGGTGATGCTGAAATACGGGATCCGGGTCCGGGCGATCTTGCGGACGAGCGACTTGCACGTGGCCGGATCGATCGCCTCGGGGAGGAAGGTGTGGAAGATCGTCCCTCCGGTGTAGAGGGACTGGAGCTCCTCCTGGTGCTGGAGGGCTTCGAAGACGTCCCGCGTCGCATCCACGTTGAGCTGAGTCGAGTTGGTCAGGTACGGGTACTTCTCCGTCCCGGAGGTGACGATCGAGCGGAACTTCTGGCGATCGAGCCGGGCCAGCCGGTAGGCGGTCGACTCGGCCGGCGTGGCCTCGAGGTTGTAGAGATTCCCGGTTTCCTCCTGGTAGCCGCGCAGGACGCCGCGCATGTAATCCAGGACCTCCACGGCGAAGGCCTTGCCCTCGGGCGTGCCGATCCCCTTGCCCAGCAGATTGAGGCAGGCTTCGTGCATGCCGCAAACGCCGATCGTGGAGAAGTGGTTGTTGAAGTGGCCGAGGTAGACCTGGGTGTAAGGCATGATGCCCCGGGTGAGCATGTTGTTGACGATCTCGCGCTTGGCCTCGAGCGACTCCTTGGCCAGGTCCATGAGGCGCTTGAGTTGGGCCTTGTATTCGTCCGCGGTCTTGGCCGTGAAGCCGATCCGGTTGAGGTTGATCGTGACGACCCCGATCGAGCCGGTCGAATCGCCCGGCCCCCAGATGTTCCCGGGACGCCGCATGAGCTCGCGCTGGTCGAGGTTGAGCCGGCAGCACATGGCCCGGATGTCGCCGGGGTTCATGTCCGTCCCGATGTAGTTCTGGAAATAGGGGATGCCGTATTTCGCCGTCGCCTCGAAGAGGAGCTCGGCGTTCGGCGAATCCCAGTCGAAATCCTTGGTCAGGTTGTAGGTCGGGATGGGGAAGGTGAAGACCCGGCCCTGGTTGTCGCCCTCGACCATGAGCTCGAGGAAGGCCCGGTTGATCATGTCCGCTTCGGCCTGGTAGTCGCCGTAGGTCGTGTCGAGCTCCTTGCCGCCGACGACGGCTCTCTTCTTCTTCATGTCCTCGGGGATCGTCCAGTCGAAGGTCAGGTTGGAGAAGGGCGTCTGCCAGCCCCACCGGGAGGGGACGTTGAGCCCGAAGATGAGCTTCTGGACGTCCTGCTTGACGTGCTCGTAGTCGAGCCTGTCGTGGCGGACGAAGGGAGCGAGCAGCGTGTCCACGCTCGAAAAGGCCTGGGCCCCGGCGAACTCGCCCTGCATCGTCCCGATGTAGTTGACCATGTGGAGGGTCGCCGTCTCGAGGTGCTTGGCCGGCGCCGAGTGGACCTGGTTCGGGACGTGGCCGAAGCCGCGGCGGAGGAGGTTCTCGAGCGACCAGCCGGCGCAATAGCCGACGATCGGATAGGACAGGTCGTGGATGTGGAAGTCGCCGTCCATGTGGGCGTTCTTGACGTCCTCGGAGTAGATCCGGTTGAGGGCGAAATTGGACAGGACCTCACCCGAGACGCGGGCGTTCAGCCCGGAGAAGCTCATCACCCCTTCGTTCGAGTTCTCCCGGATCTTCCAGTCGGCGTCGTTGATGTAATCGTTGATCAGCCGCTCGAGGTTAACGCCCGTCTTCCTCGCTTCCCGGATGGCCTTGTGCCGCTCGCGGTAGAGGATATAGGCCTTGGCCACGTCGTGATAGCCGCGGCGCATAAGGACCTGTTCGACCGTGTCCTGGATCTGCTCGACCGAGGGGATGGTGTAGCCGCCGAACTTCTCCTCGAGGACGTAGGTGACGATGTCGGAGATCGTCCGGGCGTCGCCGTTCTGGTTGACGGTCTGCGAAGCCATGGCTTTGGCGACGGCCGTGGTGATCTTGTCCTGGGTAAAATCGACGATCGTACCGTCCCGTTTCTTAATTCGGCTGATGACCCGCGATTCCATTGAAAACTCCTCTCCCCTTCCCTTTCCCGCCCGCTCCCCTGTCCGTCCCAATAGACCCGAAAACACGCCGGAAATGGCAAAAAGCCCGCGCCTTTTGCCTATATTTAGTGGAAATTAAAGCCTATGAATACAATATCTTGTATTCATGCCAGGAATTTATCCTCATTCGCCGTCCTTGTCAAGCCCTTTTTTTTCGTCGATTTTCGCCCGATTTTCGGGCCCAGCGGACGGGCTCAGAAGAGCCCGAGCCGGACGCATTCGGCTTCGAGCGCTTCGGGCGTGGAATAGAGGATCCCCTCGATGCCGAGCTTCTCCGCGGCCGCTACGTTCGGCGGCAGGTCGTCGATGAACACCGCCCGCGCGGCGGCCGTGCCGGCCCGCCGCAGGGCTTCGCGGTAGATCGCGGCGTCCGGCTTCATCCGGCCGAAGCGGAATGATAGGACGGCGGCGTCGAAGATCCGGAGCTCGGGGAACGTCTCCTCGATGTGCGTGTAGCGCATGATGTCGGTGTTCGAGAGGAGGACGAGCTTATGCCGCGGCTTGAGCCGTCCGGCGAGGGCCACGGCCGGGCCGTTGAGGCTGAAGACGTCGTTGTAGGCGCCGAAGAAGTCGCCGAAGCCGATGTCCAGGCCGAGCGTCTCCGCGGCCCGGACGTAGAACTCTTCGGGCGGGATGCGGCCGGTGTCGAACAGGCTCAGGAGGGCGTCGTTGGCGTGGACGGCGGCGCGGATCTCCTCGATCGAGCGGTCCGTATGCCCGGCGATGCGCTCGAAAAAAAGACGGTTGTCGAACAGGACGAGGACCTGGCCGAGGTCGAAGATGACCGTATCGATCATGCCCGCTTCGTCCCCGGGCCGTCGAGGATCCCGCCCTCGCGGCGATCGGAGCGCTTCAGGAGCAGGGCGAAGGTCAGGCCGACGAGGCCCAGGCCGGCGAACATGACCTGGCTGGCGACGTAGCTTCCCGTATTGTCCCGAAGCAGCCCGTTGAGCAGCGGGAAGAGGCCGAGGCCGATGTTCTGGATGGCCGTCATCAGGCCGAAGGCCGTGCCCACCCGCTCCGAGCGGACGATCATCGGAACGGAGGGCCAGAGGGCGGCCGGGACCAGGACGAAGGCGAAGCCGAGGAGGATCATCGGATAGGCTGGATAGATCCGGGTCAGCCCCATCGCCAGGTGACAGGGGATCATCAGCAGCGAGCCGGCGATCATGAACGTCGCCCGCCGTCCGACGCGGTCGACGAGCCGGCCGGCGAACGGAGCGAGGAGCATCGAGGCGAAGATGATGATGCTCGTGATTCCGCCGGCGGTGGAGAAGATGTGGAGCAGGTTGTTGAACACCTGGGCCAGGAAGGTCCCGGAGGACGGGGCGGTCAGGGCGATGCCCCACTTGGCGGCGAAGAAATCGGTCGAAAGGCTCTGGAAGGGGAAGATCGCCGCGTAGAATGTGAAGCAGAGGAAGGTGACGTACCAGAAGCTCCGCGGGAACGCCTTGATGTCCTTGAGGACGATCCTGTCCCCGGCCCCCTCGTCGCGCAGTCCGAGGGCTCTTCTCGCCCCGCTTGTCCAGAAGGACGTAGAAGAGGTTCCCGATGAAGGACAAGGCGCAGGCGCCCACGGCGGCGAGAAGGGCGAAGCGGAAGCTCCCGAAATGGCTGGAGAAGAGCTCGCCCGTGTTGAAGGCGAAGAGCGATCCCAGCCGGCTGACGGTGAGCTGGACGCCGAAGGCCATGGCCATCTCTTTGTTCTTGAACCAGCGGGCGAGCATGGCGCTCTGGGCCACGACCAAAGGCTCGGACCCGGCCCCGAAGATGAACCGGCCGAGGAAAACGAGCGGGATCGAGCGGGCCTGCCAGACGATGATCGCGCCCGCCAGGACGAGGACGGAAAACAGGAGGCTCGACTTGCGCGTCCCGAGCTTGTCGATGAGCATGCCGCCGAAGAGGACGACCAGGATGGCGGCGATGCTGTACATCGTGTTCATCGTCCCGACGGTCGCCCGGGCGGCCTTCAGCTCGCCGATCAGGGACGGGGCGATCGCCCCGATGATGTCGTAGGCGAAATAGCTGCCGAAGGACAGGGAGGCGACGAAGGCCAGGACGGTGAAGCGGTAGAAGGAGCCGCCCGGGGAGAAGAACCTCCGCGACGGCGAGGCGGGCGCGCTGGTCACGGAACGGAGCCCGCTACTTCTTGGTCCCGGTGAAGGGGAGAGCCATGCCCATGTCGGGCACGTTGAGGGTGCCGGTGAGCTTGCCCTCCGCCAGCTTGGCCTCGATCTTGAGGATGCGCTCGGCCCCGTCGGGCGGGGTCTGGGCCTTGACGTCGGCCTTGAATGTCGTGCCGTCGAACTCGGTGTTATAGACGGGAGCGACGGGCATCATGCCCATCTGATCGACGAACGTGCCCGTGAGCTGGCCCTTCTCGTCGAGCTTCAGATCGAGGGTCATGGCGAAGACGTTTCCCTGCATATCCATCTCCAGGGTCCAGGTCCCGACCATGGGTGCGAGGTCGATCTTGGGTTTGTCCTGGGCGAAGGCCGCGGGGGCGGCGGCGAGGACGATCAGCAACCCGACGGCGATCGAGTTCTTCATGAGGGCCTCCTGAGGATGATGTCCCCGGGATTTTAACATAATTCCGGCGGCCCGAAGCAAGCCCGGACACTCGTCCGCTGCTGTAAGCGCGGCCCGAGTGCGGCGGTTATGATCCCCAGGCAAAGCCTGGGGCACTCGCCCGCGGTTCGTATCCCTGGTCGAGTACGGAGGAAACAGATCCCCAGGCAAAACCTGGGGCCCCTGCCTCCGCCCCTGCCGCCGATTGGACCTCCCAAGCGATTTTGTTAGAATAGGGTCCGATGTTCGACATCCCCGGAATGACGATGGCCGGCTTCGAAACCCTGCGCCCCCGTCTGGAGACCGTGCGGGCCGAGATGCGGAAGGACCACGTCATCGACCGCATCTGGAAAAGGGACCCCACCGTCTGGAAGGCCCGGGACGAGGAGATCTCGAGCCGCCTCGGCTGGCTGGCCGCTCCCGATTGGGCGGCCGGTACGGCCGCGGAATTCGGGGAGCTCGGACGCGAGGTCGCCGGCGAGGGATTCACCCACGCCCTGCTTCTCGGGATGGGCGGCTCGAGCCTCGCCCCGGAGGTCTTCGCCGCGGTCTTCGGCGTCGGGCCGGGAGGGCTCGATCTCCGGGTGCTCGACAGCACCCATCCGGAAGCCGTCCTCGGGACCGCCGACGCCCTCCCTTGGGACAAGACCCTGTTCATCGTCTCCTCGAAGTCGGGGACGACCCTCGAGACGTCCTCGCTCATGAAGTATTTTTACGCCGGGCTGGGGCAGCGCGTCGGCGAAGAGCGGGCGGCCGCCCAATTCATCGCCATCACCGATCCCGACACGCGCCTCGACGACGTGGCCACGGCCCTCCGCTTCCGCCGGGTTTTTCGCGGCGACCCGGAGATCGGCGGCCGCTTCTCGGCCCTCTCCCCGTTCGGATTGGGCCCGGCGGCTCTCCTCGGCCGCGACCTTCGCCGGGTCCTCGACTCGGCCGCGGCGACCGCGCGGGCCTGCCTGGCCACGGACCCGGAATCGAATCCCGGAGCGGCCCTGGGGTTGATCCTGGGCGTCTCCGCCCTGGAGGGCCGGGATCAATGCGTCCTCGTCCTCGACCCCGCTCTCGAGAGCTTCGGGGCCTGGATCGAACAGCTCATCGCCGAAAGCATGGGCAAGGAGGGACGGGGAATCCTCCCCCTCGTCCGCTTCGACACCCGCACCGCCGAACCGTTCGCGAACCGGCTCGTCGCCGTGCGCCTCGATCTCGCCGGCGGGATGAAGCGTCCGGATCCGCTCGTCCGGCTGAAAAAGGCGGGCGTTCCGACGATCACCCTGGAGCTCGATTGCCGGGAGGCGCTCGGCGGCCAGTTCTTCCTCTGGGAGATGGCCGTCGCGGTCGCGGGGCGCATCCTCGGCATCAACCCGTTCGACCAGCCGAACGTCGCGGCGACAAAGAAGCGCGCGGAGGCGGCCTTGAGGGCGTTCCGGGAAAAAGGCCGGCTCTCCGGAAGTCCGGCGGAAGGCAAGGGAGACCTGGCCGGGTTCCTGGGCCGGGCGGACGAAGCGGATTACATCGTCATCCAGGCGTTCCTGCCGCCGACGGAAGCGAACGCGCGCGCCCTGCGCGACCTCGCCTCGAAGATCCAAAAAAAGATCAGGCGGCCCGCCACCTATGATTTCGGGCCGCGGTTCCTCCACTCGACGGGACAGCTCCACAAGGGCGACGCCGGGCGCGGCCTCTTCCTCCAGCTCGCTTCCCGCCCGGTCCGGGACGCGGCCATCCCCGAAGGCACGGACCCGGCCGTTTCGGCCTACACCTTCGGGACGCTCATCGATGCCCAGGCCCGCGGAGACCGGGAGGCCCTTATCGAAAAGGACCGCCACGTCCTCGCCCTGGTCCTCGACGAGCTTCCCGCGGGCATCGCCGGACTCGCCGGACGCGTCGCCGCGGAAGCCTGAATCCGGACATAAAAAAAGGCCGTTCCCCGGGGAACGGCCCTCTCGAGATCGAAGCTCGGATCAGTAAATCCCGGCGAAGACCACCGCGGCGTGGAACATCTCCTTGTTCTTCGCCCGCTGATTCGCCGGAACGCTGTCCTTGATGTCCAGGTAGAACCAGAACGCGTCGAACAGCCGCAGCTTCTTGACGTAATAGTTCGCGTACTCGGACATCGAGTCGATGACGACCTTGCCGATCTCCTTGTCCTCCGCGTTGAGGACGGAGATCGCCGGACCGGCGTTCCCGGCGATGAGCTTGCCGCGGACCTTGCCCTTGCCTTTGCCCTCCCAATCGGCGCTCTTGGCGATTGCGGTCAGGACAAGCTCGGGATAATCGGCCCGCATCTTCTGGGTGAACACATCGGCCGGAAGGCCGGCCTCGGCGCTCGTGAAGACGCTCCGGTACTGGGTTTCGCTTTCCTTGATCTCGATCGACTGGGCGACGAGGAAGCCGGGGAACTCGCGGTTGAAGACGACCTTCGCCCGGATATCCTTGCCCATCAAGGCGCTCGCGTCCCCGCCTTCGACGGCTCCGGCCGCGACGATGTCGTAGCCGGGCATCTGGGAGACGTAGAAGTACTTGCCCAGGGCGCTCTTGACCGTCCCGGCGATCTCGTTCACGCCTTCGGTCAGGTTCGAGCCTTCCTTGGCCGGAGCAGCCTGCTCCCCGGCGGCGGGAGTTTCGGCTTTCTTGCAGGCGCCGCTGCCGAAGACGAGGAACAGGGCGGCCAGCGCGCCGACGGCGATCAGGACGGGGGCGGGACGTTTATGCATCATCGCGTTACCTCCAAACTCCTATGGATCAAATCAATAAGATAGGATATTGAATATCGCCGAAAAATGCAAGCCGAAAAAGGTCGCGGCAGCGGGTCAGACCCGCTGCCAAGGCCGGGACGAGGGGCGTTCGACCGCGGCTATTTCCGGATGCGGCCCCCGCCGGACGAAGAGCGGGACGAACCGCCCGAAGACCGGGACACCGAGCCCGAGCTCCGGGACGAACCGCCCGACGACCGCGAGATCGAGCCGGAGCTCCGCGAGGAGCCGCTCGAGGACCGCGAAGACGAGCTCGAGCGCGACGGCGCGCTCACGCTCCGCGACGGGGAGCTCGAGGAACGCGAGGGCGAGCTCAGGCTCCGGGAGGGAGCGCTCAAGGACCGCGACGGAGAACTCAAGGCGCGGGAGGGGGCTCTCGACGTCGAGGAACGCGACGGCGAGCTCAGGCTCGGGGACGATCCCCCCGACGACCTCGCCGCCACTCTCGAGCGAGACGGCGAGGTCGTTGTCCGAGGCGTCCGTACGGAAGGCGAAGCGGAAGAGCCGGACCCCGAGGGTGTCCTCAGGATCCGGCTTGAGGAAGAGGAGGTATTGGCTGTGCTGCGGGAGGCCGATCCCGTCGACCGCGAGGGAAAGCTCGCCGTCCCGGACGAGGAGCGAAGAACCCGCGAAGGAGTCGACGCGCCGGTCTCGGGGGTCCGGATCGTCCGGGTTGGAGCGCTCGTCGAGCGCCCCTCGGCCGGCCGTTCCGTCGGGTTGGGGCGGATCGCCCGCGACTCTTCGGACCGGGAAGGGTTCTCCCGGATCGTCCGGGATTCGACCGGCCGGGAAGGATTTTCCCGGATCGTCCGGCTTTCGGTCCCCGAGCTTCCGGGCCGCGCGATATCGGGGGTCCGGGCCGTCGCGGCGCCGGAGCGGTTCACCGTTTCCGACGTTCCGCGAGCCGGGTTCTGCCGGGACGGGTACTGCGGCAGCGTGCGGGCGGTGCCGGCCGGATCGAGGGCCCGGCGGGGCGCCGCAGCTTCCGAAGAAGCGCGGCCGGCGCCCGTTTCGCCCTGACGGATGATCCGGCTTCCTGGAGTCCCTCGCTCGAGAGTCCCGGGGTTGGTCCCTTCGGATCGCGCGCCGGAATCCATTCTCCGGATGACGTTCGGACGGAGGGTTTCCGGAGCCGGCCGGCTCACGCCCTGACCGAAGCTCCGGGTCACGCCGCGGACCGATGAGCCGGCGAGCGTTCCCCGGGCGCGGTTGGCGATGTCGCCGCTGCGGACGAGGTTCGGCTTCAGGTCGGGCTGCCCGTTGCGGAGGTTGTTCCGGCCGACGCGGTTGAGGCTCTCGCCGGCGAGGAAGCCGCCCCGGAGACTGCGGGCCTGGAGCTGGTCGCGGCGGACCATCATCAGGCTCCGCGAACCGTTCGGGAAGCCGTAGCCCGTGTAGCGGTCATAGAAGCGGTTGTTGACGAGATGGCAGGGGTAGCCCCAGTAGCTCAGCGGAGACCAGCCGATGTAGCTGGAGTCCCAGTACCAGTGCACCCAGGCCGGGCCCCAGCCCCAGTGGCTCTGAGGGATCCAGTACCAGCCGAGATGGGACCCCCAGCCCCAGCGGCCGTAGTGCGAAGTGCACCAGCCCCAGGGCTCATCGGAGATCCAGGTCCAGCCGATGATGGGATACCAGGTCCAATGACCGTAGGAATAAGGCCGCCAGTCATCGTAGACCCGCGGCACCCAGACATAGCCGTAGTCAGACTCATAGGACCAGCTGCCGGACTCGGCCAGCTCGGGCTCATACTCGGAGTATTCGGCCGGGAGATAGCTCTGCCCGACCGGCCGGGCATAGACCGATTCGCGTGCGTTGTTCCAGGAGCTGAAATCATCGCCGGAAGCGGCTAGCGCGGACGGGTTCTCGACGAACCGGCCGTCGGCCGCGACAAGGCTCTCGCCGCTCCGGGCGACGAGGGAGCCCTGTTCGCCGGAAGCCTCGGCCTCGCCTTCGAGGACGAGGAGCGAGGTTTCCCGGCCGTCGCGCACGTCAAGACGATACAAGCCCTCGCCCAGGATGTAGAACGAGGCGTCGGGCGAATCGATCTCGAAATTGCGCGCCCCGTCGAGGGCGTGGACGCGGACGAAGATGCTGCCGGCGAGAAGGTGGACCTTGGTCGGCTCCCCGTCCGCCCCGGGCAGGGCGGCCATCTCGATCACGGTGTCGTTGTCGAGACGGAGATAGTTCTGCCGGCCGAGCTGGAGCTCGAGCCTCCCGGCGCGGGTTCCGATCTTGTCTCCCGCGACGACGACGAGGTTCACCTCCCCGGCCTGAAAGCCGAGATCCTGGCCTCTCTGGACGTAAACGTCTCCCTGGACGTAGCTCATCCGGACGTAGCTACGATCGTAATAAGCGGCCGTTTGAGCGACGATCGCGGAGGGGGCTAAGACCAAGAGCAGCGCGGCGAAGATGATGTTTTTTCTCATCGTCGTTCTCCTTCCGCGATGATCTAAAGCAACTATCATGCCAAGGGGTTTTCCCCTGATAATCGCCTCGGCCGGGGATCGGAAAGGATCCATGTGTCCTGGAAGGAGGACAATACCTGCAAGAGGCCTCGACAAGCGCGTCTCCCCTAAAAAAAATCCCCCGTTCCCCTTCCCCCTGGGAGGAAGAAGAACGGGGGGCGTCGATTCTCGCGGGCCGGATCAGCGGATCCAGCGTCCGCCGCGCATCATCCTCTGCATGCGCAAACGGAGGCCGGGCCCGAATCCCATCCCCGGGCGGCCCCGCAGGCCCATCCCGAAACCGGGGCCCATGCCCCGCCCAAGGCCCGGACGCATCTGCATTCCGCCGCGCGGACCCATCATCATGCCGCCGCGGCCCATCCCCCGCATCCCGGGGCGCATGCCCATGCCTAAGCCCATGCCCATGCCCGGACCCATGCCCATAGCCATGCCCCCGCCGCGCAGGCCTTGAAGCTTGGTCAACTGCTCGGGCGTGAGGATCTTGGCCAGAGCGCCCCGATCCTGGACGCCTTTCTTGGCCCGGTCCGCGCCGAGCTTGGCGATACGGTCGATCAAACCGTTGATCTTGCCGGTATCCGCTTTCGGATCCTTGAGGAGAGGAGCCAGCTCGCCGCGGAGCTTCTGCATCTCGCCGCGGAAGGCCTGTTGCGCTTCCTGCTGGGCTTTACGGCTCTCCTGCAGCTTCGCCACCTGCTCGTCCGTCAGGCCGAGGGCAGTCTTCAGCCGCTCGAGCGGCATCGCGCCGCGCTGTCCGGCGGCGGGCGCCGCGGCCCGGGCTTTGGGGTGCCGGAGCCGGAGCGGGTTTTTCCTGGGCGGCCAGGGAAACGATCCCAAGCATGCCGACAATCGTCAATCCTGTGATCCATTTTTTCATCTTATCCTCCTGAAATTCATGGGACGTCCATATAGACAACGCGCTGGGAAAATCCTTGGCCCGCGCCTAGTGTCCCGTCTCATTAATTCCTTTCCGATTTTAGGCTCAGAGACGGGACACTTCCAGGGGGGAGTCAAGCTCCCCCCTCGGCGCTTCGCTGACCCCCTGAGGAGGAATCAATCCATTCCCCCTCAAACTCCCCCGGATGTGATGCGTCTCCGTCGTTTGTCAGTTACGCAAGGTTATTACGAGACGCATCACTAGGATCAAGCCTCCCAAACCGACAAACCGCGGGCGGAGAGCGCCGCTGGAAGGATCCGGACGCCGCGGCCCAGATCCCCGATCGCGGCCGCCATTCTGCGCCGGAGCCCGTCGTCGGCCGGGGCGAGAACGGTCATCGATCCGCCCCGGCCTCCGGCCCCGTTCACTTTCCATCCGGCGGCCCGAAAGCGGCGGGCGACGGCCGCGACGGCGTCGGCAGAAGCGGAGACGAGGCCCCGGGATAGAGAGCGCTGCCGTTCGTTGTTCCGGACCATGCACGCGCCCAGGGAGGCGAGGTCGCCCGACCTCAAAGCCCGGTCGGCCTCTCCCGCTATCAGGGAAAGCTCTGCGAGCATCCGTTTCTGAGGCCCGCCGGATTCGAGCGCGGCGATGACCCGCTCATGCAGGACCGTCGACCGGTGGGGCCGCCCGAGGTAGATAAGGATGAGCCTGCGGTCGATCTCGTCCCAGGTCCGGGCGGAGACGGGGACGGACTCGGCGACGGAATCGGGATAGGCCCGCATCCGGATGAGGGTGATCCCGCCGCGCGCGGCGGCGATCTGGTCCTGGACCCCGCTCTGGAGCCCGAGCCGTTCGGTCTCGACCCTGTGCGCCAGCCGGGCGATCTCCGCGGGGCCGCGCCGGCCGGGGGTCAGGGCGTCGAGCGCCCCGAGGAGCGCGGCGCACACGGAAGCCGAAGTCCCGGTCGAGATGCCGGGGGGAACGGGCGAGAAGATGCGGATGTCGAGCGCGGTCTCCGCGGGGACGCCGACGCTGGCGATCGTGTGCTGGAGGAGCGGGTGGACGTCCGACCGCGGCGCGGCCGGGTCCATGCGGAAGACATCCCCGAAGTTCTCGGCCCGGACGGTGATGCGCCTGACGAGACGCCGGGGGTTGGGGCCGGCCTCGATCTGGACCTCGACACCCGGACGGACGGCGAAATTGACGACCTTCCCGCCCTCGGAAAACCATGTGTCGGTCCAGCCGCCCAGGTCGTTGACGCGGATGGGGGCCGTGGCGTGGATGCGCCGCGTCGCGCGGACGGACCGGGTCCCCGCCACTTCAGGCTCCCCTGCGGTGGCGGATCTGGTCGAGGGCGACCGCGGCGACGATGATGATCCCGATGATGATCTCCTGGATGTAGTTCGGCCAGCCCATCATCGTGCAGCCGTTCCGGAGGAAGGACATGATGAAGACGCCGATCATCGAGCCGAGGATGCTCCCCTCGCCGCCGTTGAGGCTTCCGCCGCCGATGACGACCGCGGCGATGATGTCGAGCTCGAGGCCGACGGCGACGGTCGGGTCGCCGACCGTGAGCCGGGAGAACTCCATGACGCCGGCGAGGCCGCAGAAGAGCCCGGCCAGACGCGTAGATCACGACCTTGGCCCGGTCGGTCCGGACCCCGCACAGCCGGGCCGTCGCTTCGTTCGACCCGACGGCGAAGACGTGGCGGCCGAAGACGGTGTAGCGCAGGACGGACGGCCAGGAGCAGGGCGAGGATGATCATGAGCCAGACGCCCGGGGCGAGCAGGACGAGCCACGGCGGATGGGGCGATTTGGCCATGAGCTCGTTGATCCAGGTGAGCGGCGCGTCGATCTTCTGGTTGTGGGCGATCCACTTGGCCACGCCGCGGGCGATGCCCATCATCCCCAGGGTGATGATGAACGGAACGAGCCGGCAGCCGGGTGATCAGGACGCCGTTGACGAGGCCGACGAGGCCTCCGGTCAGGACGCCGAGGAGGATCGCCGACAGGGCGGCACCCCGGCGTTGATCGGCGAAGGCGGCGATGACGCTCGACAGGGCGATGTTCGAGGCGGCCGACAGGTCGATGCCGCCGCTGATGATGATGAGCGTCATGCCTAGCGCGCCGAGGGCGACGATGACGGACTGGGTGGCCACGCTCAGGAAATTCGCCGGCGCGGAGGAAGCGGGACTGGACCTCGGGGATCGAGGGAGAAGAGGACCAGGACGAGGAGCAGTCCGAGGAAGGGGGCCAGCCGGTTGAGCACGGCCCGGGCGTTCGACCCCGGCTTCATGCTTCCGCCTTTCCGGTCGTCGAGACCGCCATCAGGGATTCCTCGGTCCACTCCCCGACCGGCCGCGTCTCGACGATGCGGCCCGCGATGGAACACCGCGATCCGGTCGCAGACGCCGAGGAGCTCGGGGAAATAGGAGCTGACGAAGAGGAGGGCCTTTCCTTCCGCGGCGAGGCGGTCCATCCACTCGTAGATCTGGGCTTTGCTCAGGACGTCGATGCCGCGCGTCGGCTCGTCGAGAAGGAGGACGTCGGCTTCCTGGTGGAGGAGCCGGGCCAGGGCGACTTTCTGCTGGTTCCCGCCGGAAAGCCCGGCCGCGGGCTGGTTCGCGTCGCGGGCCTTGATGTTCGAGCGCCTCCATCCAGCCGGAGGCCGCCTGAGCCCTGCGGCGCATGGAGAGGAAGCCGCAGCGGCGATACGGGCGGAAGCGGCTGAGGGTGATGTTGTCCGTGAGCGAGCGGGTGAGGGCGAGCCCCTCGCCCTGGCGGTCCTCGCTCAGGAGTCCGATCCCCGCGCCGATCTTCGCCCAGGGACGGGGATTTCCGGAGGGACGGCCGGAAACGGTGAGGGAGCCCGATTCGGCGTCGTCGAGGCCGAAGATCGTCCGGAGGGTCTCGGTCCGCCCCGCGCCGATCAAACCGGCGAGACCGAGGATCTCTCCTTGCCGGACCTCGAGGCTCACCGGCTCGGCCATCGCCGCGCCCTTCAATCCTTCGAGGACCAGGGCCGGAGCGCCCGGCCGGCGCTCCCGGCGCGGAAAGAGCTCGGTCACGGGCCGTCCGACCATGAGCTGGATGAGAGCGTCCTGGGTCGTCCCGGCCATCGGGCCCGAGCCGGCGACGCGGCCGTCGCGGAGCACGGTATATGCGCCGGCGACCTCCTGGACCTCCTCCAGGAAATGGCTGATGTAGATGATCGAAACGCCTTCGGTCCGGAGGCGCCGGATGACCTCGAAGAGCCGGTCGGTATCCTCCCGCGTCAGGCTGCTCGTCGGCTCGTCCATGACCAGGATGCGAGAGCGGTCCATGATCGCCCTGGCAGATCTCGACGATCTGGCGGGCGCCCACGCTCAAGCGCCGGACGGGCGTATCCAGCGAAAGCTCGGGGTGATGGAGGAAGGCCAGGGTGTCCTGGATCTTCCGGCGGCTCGCGCTCCGGCGGAGGACGCCGGCCGTCCGCTCCTCACGTCCGAGCATCACGTTCTCTTCGACGGTCAGATGCGGGGCGAGCGTGAGCTCCTGGTAGATCATCGAGATGCCGTGGCGGCGGCCGGACAACGGATCGGAGGGACGGTAGGGCCGGCCGTCGAGCCGCATCTCCCCGCGGTCGGGCTTGAGCGCCCCGCTCAGGATCTTGACCAGGGTGCTCTTGCCCGCTCCGTTCTCCCCAAGGAGGGCGTGGACCTCTCCCAAGCCGAGGGTCAGGTCGACCCCGTCCAGGGCGCACGTGGCGCCGAAGCGCTTGGTCAGCCCGCGCATGATGAGGACGGGCGCGGGGGACGAGTCGGGGAGCATCAGTCGAGGATGGAGAGGTCGGGCGAAAGCAAGCCGCGGATTTCGGCCGTATCCATGTTCTCCCGGGTGGCGAGGTAGACGCCCGTGTCCACTTTTTCCGGGATCTTCCCGCCGCGGAGGAACTGGACCATGAGCGTAACGCCGAGGTATCCCATCTTGACCGGATTCTGGAGGATGAGGCCGTGGATGTGCCGGTCGCGGAGTCCCTGGACGAGCTTGGGGGAGCTGTCGAAGCCGACGAATTTGACCTTGCCGGCGAGGTGGGCCTCCTGGAGGGCCCGGAGCATCCCGAAGGTGCTCGACTCATTGGGACAGAAGACGCCGTCCACGTCGGGAAAGCGCCCGATGAGGTTCTCCCCCAGCTGATAGGAGGATTCCGTAGTCGGGCCGGCATACTGGTCCTTGGAGAGGAGGGCGACGCCGGGGAAGTCGCGCTGGATCGTTTCCAGGAAACCGGCTTCGCGCGCCGTCGTCGAGGCCGACCCCTCCTGATAGCGGATCATGAAGATCCTGCCCCGGCCGGCGAGAAGCTCGCCCAGCCGCCGGGCGGCCATGACCCCGCCCTGGAAATTATCCGTCGCGATATAGCTCAGGAAGCCGCCTCCTTCGAGGCCGGAATCGATGATCAGAACGGGGATCTTCTCGGCCGCGGCGTCCTGGACCGGCCGGACGAGGGCGCGGTCGTCGAGCGGAGCGAGGACGATGCCCGAAACGCCCCGGGTGATGAAGTCCTCGACGACGGTGATCTGCTGGGCCCGGTCGTCCTCCTTCTGCGGCCCTTTCCAGATGATCTCGACGCCGAGCTCGCGCGAGGCCTGGACCGCGCCGGCGTGGATGGATTTCCAGAACTCGTGGATCATGCCCTTGGGAATGACGGCGATGGTGAGCTTCCGGTCTGGGGGAGGCGGAGATGCGTCCTTCCGGGCGCAGGAGAGCCCGAGGGCCGAGACGGCGAGGAGAAGAGGAAGAAAACGCCGGGAGGCCGGGGTCATGCCCCGAGTATACAGGCGGGAGAAATCGGAGTCAAAGGAATTCGCCGCGACGGCGGCGCGGCGAGCGGACGCGACCCCCGCCCTCGGGAGCCGCGGATGAACTCTACTTCTTCTTCAGGATCGGCATTCCGGTCTTGGTGGTCTCGATGACCTTGTAGCCGTCGGGGACTCCGTCGAGCGCGCCGGGACGAACGTCGCGGGCGAAGAAGAAGATCTTCTGCAGGCGGCCGCCCTTGAGCGTGACGTCCTTGGCATGCAGGAAATACGAAACCCCTTTGGAATTCTTGAACTCGAAAGCCATTGTGATTACCTCCACTTCTAACGCGTTCGTCCTTGACCTTGCTAACAGTTTGAAGCAATTGCCGGACCTTGTCAAGGACGATCACGTTTGCATGCAAAAATAAATTATAAAAATCGCTTGCCTTTTACATTCGCGGGCTTATAATGACCATGGCTTTCTTGCGCGGGCTGGGGAAAGCCCCCACCTTTTTGGTTCCCATCATCAACCCCCCTTTTGCTGACAACAGCCCGCATCAAAACCCCGGGGGGGTGCGTCGAGGGGAACAATCGTTTTTCCAACCGCCGCGGCGCGCGTTGCCGTCGAGCCCGCGCATCCGCCGTCTTTACGGCCTCAAGATATTCTGTCGATGATCGGACCTTCGTCGTACGCGTTGATGACATCGAGCGGTACTTCGAAGACCCGGCCCCACCCGCCGCGCCGCTCGACGATGGATGCGTCCGCGATCGGCCGCTTCTTGCCGTTCTCGATGAAATAGACCGGCCGGTTCTTCCGCGTGCTTTGTTCGATGATCATCCGGCCCTCGAAGGTCAGGTCGATCTCCGCTTCGATCCTCATTTTGTTCAGCGTCTCCCCGGAGACTTCGACGAGGTGCTCCCACGGGTTCTTGCCGCGGTTGCGGTCGTAGTTGTAGCGGAAGAGGCTTTCGAGGTTCTTGAACGGGCGACGGATGAAGTTGGCCAAGCCGCGCTTCTCGATGAGATAGACGGTGGCGTCGGCGGCCTTGACGTATTTCTGGTCGAGGTAGGCGAGGTTCGTCGGGTCCGGCCACTCGCCGAAGCCGCGCTCCATCCGCGTCAGGATGGTCCGGGCATCGGCCAGGGCATAGGGGCGGAGGCCGCCGCCGCTTCATCTCGGCCTCGAGCTCGGCGAACGAGCCGGCGAGAAAAGTGAAGGCGCTGTAAATGTTCGTCCGGGCGTTGTCCGAGCGGTAATAATCCGAGCTGGTCTCGGTCAGCTTGAGGAAGAGCCGGCACGAGGCGGCGAAGGCCTCCGACTTGAACAGGATGGCCTGCTCCTGGTCCGAGATGGCCCCGTTCCAGCCCCGAAAGCGCTCGTAGCTTTCCTGGGCGAGGGCGGATGCCAGGCGCTCGAGCTGCTGGCCGAAGTTGAAAACTTGGGCCCGGGCCCCGGACTGCCCGGCGGCCGGCGCCGGCCCGAACGCGGCGGCCAGGACGAGGGCGAGAGCGGCGAAGGTCCGGACGGTGCGGTTCATAGGCGTTCCTCCCGGCGGTCTCTTTTCTACCTGACTATAAAATAGAATAAGCTCCCGGCGCGGTCAAGGATGGTGTCCCGGGTAAGGTAAAGACCTCCCCTGAACTTGGAAGTTCAGGGGAGCAGTGAAAGGAGGGTTGGGTGAGGGTCCTCCGCCTCGCCCTTTTCACAACCTTGGCGTTGCCTTGGATGAGGTCAACTTGCGCCTAAAGGATGCGAATTCGCCCCCATTCTGAGGCTCATTACCGCCCGCGGCAATCCTCCGCAGCGGGGGTTTCCGGGGTGAATTCCTCGAGCTCCGTCTCACCCCGAAAGGTGTCTTGGGGTTAGTCGCTCCGGAATCGAAGAAGATCGGGGCTCCCGGGGATCCCCTGATCGGGACGCGAATTTCCTCCAGCGCGGAAATTCGCTCTGCGTGCTCACCTCGCCGAAGACGCTACCATTTTCCGGGGCCCCTCCTGGCTACAGGAGGGGAAGGGGAGGTGATATCAATAATGAATTCTTGGAAAGCGTCTTCGGAATCTTGGTTTGCCCGCTCCGCTGCGCTGGCCCTCTCAGGGAATCCCCTCGCGCCCCGTGATCTCGGACGCATACGCCTCCTGATCGCGAGATAACGTTCGCAAATCCTGCCGCGGACATCCTTGGCCAATTCGCTGCATCACCCGAAACACGGGTCCCATTCCGCTCATCGGCCAAGTCGTCCGCGCGGCGGGCGCACGCACCGAGGCCGATCGGGGGCATGGGTGACAAAGGCAGCGGGAAGCTCCGCCGAGGGCCGCGGCAGCAGGCAGGACCCGCAGTCCGGAGACTTTGTTTTTAAAGCAGCGGCGGATATAATCGGACGCGATCCGGTCGAGGAGGTTCTTCATGACGATCCGAGCTTCGCGCGCCCTCTTTCTCGCCGCGGCCCTGGTCCTCGGGCTGACGCCCGCCCTCGGCCCGGCCCAGACCGCGTCCGCCCCGTCTCCCGCGCCGTTCAAGATGACGATCGAGAATATTATGCGGGGGAACGACCTGGTCGGGACGGAGCCGTCGGGCGTCGGCTGGTCGGCCGACGGGTCCCGCCTGTATTTCCGCTGGAAGAAGCCCGCGGAGAAGCAGGCGGAGCTCTATTACGCCGCCAAGCCCGATTTCGCCCCGCGGAAAACGACGGCCGAGGAGATGCAGAAGCTTCCCCTGCTCGCGGCCGGAGGAGCGCGCGGCAGCGGGTTCGGCATGTTCGGCGGAAGCGGGATCGAGTTCTCCAAGGACCGCAAGCGCGCCCTGGTCAATCAGGGGGGCGATATCGGGCTCCTGGATCTGGCGACGGGGAAAACGACGCCGCTCATCACGACCGACGCCCGAGAGTCGAACGTCCGGTTCGCCGCGAACGAGACGAAGATCGTCTATGCGAGCGAAGACAACCTCTTCCTGTATTCCCTCGCCGACCGGAGCCTCCGGCAGATGACGTCCTTCAGCCGCCGGACGGCCGCACCCGCGGCCCCGGCCCGGAAACCGGACGACGTCGGCAAATGGTACGCCGACCAGCAGACCGAGCTCTTCCAGCAGTTCAAGCAGGGCCTGGACCGCGGCGGGGCGCGGGGCGAGGCGATGATGACGGGCCTCGGACAGCGCGGCGGAGGCGCCGGTCCGGCGCCCGCTTCGCGCCGCCGCTCCTTCGGCCTCGACGCCAATCAATCCATTCAGGGGCTCGAGCTCTCTCCCGACGAGACGTTCGCCCTTTTCGTCCTCTCCGAGCCGAACCCGGGCGAGCGCGGGACGATCGTCCCGAGCTACGTCACCCGGTCAGGGTTCACCGAGGACATCAACGGCCGGGCCAAGGCCGGATACGCATCCCGGACGTCCCGGGCGGGCCTCATGAACACGGACACGGGGGAAGTGAAATGGATCGATTACGGCCAGGGGGCGCGGGGCCTCATGCCCTCGGGAACATACTGGTCGCCGAATGGAAAGACGTGCCTCCTGGCCGCGCGCGCCGACGACCGCAAGGACGCCTGGCTCCTGTCCCTCGATCCGGCCACGGGGAAGACGGCCGTCGTCGAGCCGATCCATGACGACGCCTGGATCGGCGACCTCGGCCTGACGAACGTGTTTTGGTGGCCCGACAGCCTGAGCGTCTCCTACATCTCCGAAAAGGACGGCTTCGCCCATCTCTACAAAGCTTCGGCCGACGGGAAGACGAAAGCCCAGCTCACCTCCGGACGGTTCGAGGTCCGCGACGCCCGGCTCTCGCGGGACGGAAAGACGATCTATCTGACCACGAGCGAGGCCCATCCCGGCGAGACCCATTTCTACTCCATGCCCGCGGCGGGCGGGACGCGGCTGAAGATCTCGAGCCTCCCGGGCTTGAACCAGTTCTTCCTCTCCCCCGACGAAACGACGCTCGCTTTCCTCCATTCCGAAGCCACGAAGCCGGGCGAGCTCTTCATCCAGCCGAACAAGGCCGGGGCGGAGGCGAAGCCGCTAACGCTGTCCACGACGGACGAGTTCCGCTCATACCCCTGGATGTCGCCCGAAGTGCTGAGCTTCAAAGCCAGGGATGGGGCGGATGTTTACGCCCGGCTGTTCAAGCCGGCCAATCCGCATCCGAAGCACCCGGCCGTCATCTTCATCCACGGGGCCGGGTACCTCCAGAACGCCCACAAGGGCTGGAGCACCTATTTCCGCGAATACATGTTCCACAACTTTCTGGTCGAGCGGGGCTATATCGTCATGGACGCCGACTACCGCGGCAGCTCGGGCTACGGGCGCGATTGCCGGACCGGGATCTACCGGGACATGGGCGGGAAGGACCTCGAGGACGTCGTGGATGCGGCACGTTATCTCGTCAAGAACTGCGGCGTGGACCCCTCCCGGATCGGATGCTACGGAGGAAGCTACGGAGGATTCCTGACCCTGATGGCGATGTTCAAGACGCCGGGCGTGTTCCGGGCCGGGGCGGCCCTCCGGCCCGTCACGGACTGGGCCGCCTACAGCAACGGCTATACGGTCGACATCCTCAACCTCCCCCAGAAGGACCCCGACGCCTACAAGCGCAGCTCCCCGATCTATTACGCCGAAGGGCTCCAGGGGGCGCTGCTCATCTGCCACGGCGTCGTGGACACCAACGTCCACTTCCAGGACACCGTTCGGCTGGTCCAGCGCCTGATCGAGCTCGGAAAGGACAATTGGGAGGCGGCGATGTTCCCGGTCGAGAATCACAGCTTCGTCAACGCGACGTCCTGGACCGACGAGTACAAGAGGATCTTCAAGCTGTTCGAGGACCATTTGAAGTATAATTGAGCCCGATGAACCCGGTCCTCGAAGTCGCCGACGTCAGGAAATCGTTCTCGACGGGCTTCATCCCCAAGAAAAGGGACATCCTCAAGGGCATCTCCCTCTCGGTCGGCGAGGGCGAGATCTACGGCTACCTCGGCCCGAACGGAGCGGGCAAGACGACGACGATCAAGTGCGTCCTCGGGCTCATCTTCCCCAATGCCGGCAAAATCACGCTGTTCGGCCGCGACCATCTGGATCCCCGGGCCAAGGAGAACCTCGGCTTCCTGCCCGAGAACCCCTATTTCTACGATTATCTGACGGGCCGCGAATTCCTCGATTTCTACGGCCAGCTCTTCTCCATCCCCCGATCCGAGCGGGCCGCCGCGACATCCCGGCTCCTCAAGCTCGTGGATATGGACCGGGCGGCCGACCTCCCCTTGCGCAAATACTCCCGGGGGATGCTTCAGCGGATCGGACTGGCCCAAGCTCTGATCAACGAGTCCCGCGCTCGTCATCCTCGACGAGCCGCTCGGCGGACTCGATCCGCTCGGGAGGAAGGAGATCCGGGACGTCATCCTCCGGCTCCGGGACGAGGGGAAGACCGTCTTCCTGTCCTCGCACATCCTCCAGGACATCGAGATGATCTGCGACCGGGTGGCCATCATCGTCAGCGGCCGGATCCTCAGCCAGGGCCGGCTCTCCGATCTTGTTTCCGAGACCATCCTGTTCACCGAGATCACGGTCTCCGGAGTGGCCGAGTCCGACCTCGCCGCCCTCGGCGAGAGCCTCTCGATCCAGGCGGGCCGGACGCTCCTCAAAGTCTGCGACGAGCCGAACATCGAGGCGGTCCTGGACCTCGTCCGGGCCCGGCACGGAAAGGTCCATTCCCTCATTCCCCGGACCCGGACCCTCGAGGACATCTTCGTCGACATGGTGAAGCCGCAATGACGATCACGGTCATCGCCCGGAACACCTTCAAAGAGGCCGTCCGCGACCGGGTCCTCTACCTCCTTCTCTTCTTCGCCGCGGTTTCCATCCTCTTCGCCCGGGTCCTGGCCCTTCTCACCGTCGGCGACCGGGTCAAGATCATCGAGGACGTCGGCCTGGCTTCGATCTCGTTCTTCGGCGCCCTGATGGCCATCCTCATCGGGACCGGGCTCGTGTACAAGGAGATCGAAAAGCGGACGATCTTCACCCTCCTGGCCAAGCCCATCCGCCGCCATGAGTTCCTGCTGGGGAAGTTCCTCGGCCTCGTCCTGACCCTGGCCGTCCTCCTCGCGGCGATGAGCCTCATCTTCCTCGGCCTCGTCCTCGCCCACACGGGCCGGGTCGAGTGGAGCCTCCTCCCGGCCGTGATCATGATCTTCTTCGAGCTCGTCCTCATCACCGCCGTGGCCATCCTCTTCTCCTCCTTCTCGACCCCGATCCTGAGCTCGCTGTTCGCCCTGGCCTTCTATCTCATCGGCCACTTCTCCTGGAGCCTGGAGACGCTCCTGAAGAAGATCCCGGCCGGGGCGACCCGGACGCTTCTCCGCTTCCTCTACACCCTCCTCCCCGACCTGGAGAACTTCAACCTCAAGGCCGAGGTCGTCCATCACCTCCCGATCGCCGGCGCCCAATTGCTCTATTCGGCCGCCTACGGGCTCGTGTACGCGGCTTTCATCCTCGGCCTGGCCGTCGTCATCTTCCGGCGCCGCGATTTCATCTGACCGATGAAGAGAACGCTTGCTACGGCCGTGGTCCTCTGCCTCCTGGCCGGAGGCTTCATGAGCCTGAAGGCCCGCATCGACCGGATTCCGCGGCGAAAGATTCCCGGCTCGAGCATCATCTACATCCCGTCCGGGAAATACCTGAAGGCGGCCGCCTTCGGCTTTTCCGGCGTCCTGGCCGACGTCATCTACATCTGGGCGATCCAGTATTACGCCAACACGGCCATCGAGGACCGCTACACCCACCTGACCCACGTCTTTTCGATCATCTCGGAGCTCGACCCCTCGTATGTCGATCCTTACGTGGTCGGAGCCCTGATCGCGGTCGAGGACACGCGGGACGTCGGCCTGGCCCTCAAGATCCTCGATATGGGGCTGGCCAAGAACCCCAGCCAGTGGATCTTCCCCCTCGAAGCGGGACATTACGCCCAGCTTTATCGCAAGGATTACGCCCTGGCCAAGGAATATTATAAGAAGACGATGGACATCCCCGGCGCCCCGCCGATCGCCCGGCGCCTGTACGCGGCCTCGGCCTT
The DNA here is from genome assembly GCA_963848835.1 of Candidatus Aminicenantota bacterium. GTDB lineage: Bacteria > Acidobacteriota > Aminicenantia > Aminicenantales > UBA4085 > CAWKFB01. Next base: position 142,434 of record CAWKFB010000014.1, read on the forward strand.
CAAGGCCAACGACCTGACGACGGCCTGGGAGACTTGGCTCGAGGTCTTTCGGACGGCCGACGACCCGCAGATCCGCCAGATCGCCTCAAATCATCTCTACGAAGTCAAGGCCACCGTCGATGCCGGTCTCGTCCGGGAGGCCGTCGACCGCTTCCGGGATAAAGCCGGCCGGAATCCCGCGAATCTCGAGGAGCTCGTCCGGGCCGGTCTCCTGGACCGCTTGCCCAAGGACTACGACGAGGGGGATTATCTCTACGATCCGACGACGGGCCGGATCAAGACGCGGGTGGTGCCGTGGAAACGCTGATCCTTGTGGCCGTGGCCGGCCTCGTCTGGGGGAGCTTCCTGAACGTCGTCATCTACCGGCTCCCGCTCGGCCTGAACCTGTCCAAGCCGCCTTCGGCCTGCCCTGCCTGCGGGGCCCGGATCAAGCCGTACGACAACATCCCGGTCGTGTCCTATATCATCCTCGGCGGGAAGTGCCGCGCCTGCGGGAAGCCCATCCCGTTCTCCTATGTCCTGGCCGAGATCCTGACGCCCCTAGCCTTCCTCGTCCTCCACCACCACTACGGCCTGAGCCTCCATTTCTTCGCTTCCGCCGTCTTCACGAGCGCCCTCCTCGTCCTCGCCTTCATCGATTACCGGCACAAGATCCTCCCCGATCACATCGTCTTCCCGGGAATCGCTCTGGGCCTGGTCTACGCCTTTTTCCGGCGCGACGGCCTGCGGATCGGAGACGCCCTGCTCGGGGCTCTGGCCGGGGCGGGCTTTCTCCTCGTCGTCTATGGCGCTTATTATCTCGTCCGGAGGAAAGAGGGGATGGGGCTCGGCGACGTGACCATGATGGCCATGATCGGGATCTTTCTCGGCTGGCTGCCGGCCCTCCTGACCATCATCCTCGCCTCTCTCGCGGGGGTGTTCGCGGGGATCGTCATCATCGTCGTCCGGAAGAAGGATATGCAGTTCCTCCTCCCCTTCGGGACGTTTCTCGCCCCGGCGGCGTTCGTCTCACTCGTATGGGGGGAGGATCTGATCGGGGCCTATCTCGGGCTCTTCAATTGAGGGCCCGGCGAACGACGGCACTCGCCCGCTATTTTAGGCGCGGTCGAGTGCGGCGGTAATGATCCCCGGGCAAGGCCGGGGCCCCTGCCGCCGTTAGTATTCCTGCCATTCCTTGACTTCGTATTTCGAATTCGCCGTCCCGTATTCCGTCCAGGAAGCCAGGGATTCGTCATAATGGATGCCGGCGTTGGAGGACATGGAGATATAGTTGCAGACAACCGCGCCGTAAAGATCGGAGTTGGCGGAATAATCGACGGTCGCCTCGGGCGCGTAAATGACGCCGTAAAACGCGGTGTTCGACCTCAGGTTCATCAAATGGAAATCCGAGGACCCCAGGAACGCCAGATCCTTCGGGTTCCGGCCGACGTTGTTGATCGCGGAATTGCTGGATTGGTTAAAGACTCCGTTGCCCATGACGATCTCGAGGGAAGCCCCGGCGGCAATCACGATCCGGGTGTTGCTGTTCATCGAGAAATTGCCGTTGATATAAAGCGTGACGTCGCCGGTGATCGTGACGGTCGCGTTGGAGTTCATTGTGAATGAAGTATACATCCCACTCTCAGAAAGCGTCGCGGTCGAATTCCCGCCGATCGTATAGGCTCCACGCGGCGTGAGGAACGGAAGGTCGATCTGGGGCAGCAATTTCGGTTCGTCGAGCGCTTTCTTGACGCCCGTGATCTGGGCGTTGTTAGCCACGCGGATGACCTCCTCGGGATCGCTGGCGTAGCCGGTCGCGGCATCGCCATAAATCGTCGTGTTGTTGACAAGAACAACGTCCCAGCGATGGTCCGCGTTCGTTCCAACGTGGCCCTGCAGGCGCCGGGTCTGGGGGTTGTACGGGCCGTCGCCGGAATTGTAGCTGTCGATGTAGGCGTTTCCATGAAGATCGAGGCCTTCATCCCCGAAGACCCCGAAGTCAAAGTGGGACTTGATCCCGCGTTTCAACCGGACGCGCAGACGCTTCTCCAAGCTCAGGTCTCCGTTCCAGGGGACCGTTCCCGTGGCGATGATGAGCGGAGTGTCGCTTTCGGGGCCTTGAACCTCGATTTCGATGTCCCCGGCGGCATCTCCATTGGCGGTCAGGATCCCGGGCAGGGAGAGGGTCCGGGTCGGAGATTGCCGCTCCACTGGCTGATGTTCCCGTAGTTCAGCTCCCAGATCGCGCGTTCGACGCCCGCTTCGGCCAGATTGGCCGCGACCATCGTCCGAAACGATTTCTCGGTGACGCGAAAGCGGCCGGACAGGCTGAACAGGAATGGCATGACGATGATCAGCATCAGGATCGAAGTCAGAAGGGTGAGAAACAGGGCGGCCCCGCGGTTCCATGGTTTGGCGAGGGGAAGTTTCGGCCTTTTAATGTTCATTTTGTCAGCGATCGTTTAGTCGTTGGTCATGTTCATTAATTGAACTTGTCTCGTAATATATTCTTATAACATATGTAATTCTATCGCCTTTATGGGGGATTTTTTTTGCACCCCCCGGTCATCTCTCAGGGGGAGGCGCGGCTAGCCGCGCCGAAATATTACTTGTTTCGAAGCTTCACCTTGGTGTCGAGGGATTCCGTGAAGGTCCGCTGGGAACCGTGCCGTCGGGCCGTCAATGCCGGTTGAACGCTTGCCGCCGTCTGGAGGTTCGTCGATAGAGCGGCCCCGCCCGCATCAAAATAAACGAACGCCAGAGAGGCCATTCCCTCGGCCAGGGCGCGGGTCCGGTCGACACGGGCCGAAACTCCGTCCATGGCATCCACGATCCGGATGCAGCCGGTTGCCCTGGATACGGTAGATCACGCGGTCCCAGCTCGTTTCCAGGTCGATGATGAGCCCGGACGCATTCACGGACGGGATCCTGAGGATCAGGGTATCAGCCGAAGTGACGTAGCCGCCCCAGGACGCTTCGATCGCCGTGGACAGCTTGACGTCCCGGGTGATCCAAGCGAGCGGGTATCGGGTCTGCTCGATGGCGTCGGCCTGGGCGCTTTCGTTGATGAAGGTCTGCTGGCCCTTGGCATAAAAGGACAGGATCGCCCCGATCATGATGGTCAGGATCGTCAGGGCGATAAGGGCCTCCAGAACGCTGAATCCGGTCCGGGCGCGCTTCATTTCTTGTTTACTCCCATCCGGGTGACGAAGGTGACGACGTCCTTCCGCCGCGGCTGGCCCCGGTAGGTCCAGGCCACGCTGACCGTCAGCTTGCGCATATCGCTGCCGGCCCCGGCTTCGACGACGCGGATGCCTTGCCCGTTGATCAGCGAGCTCATTTTAGGATCGGTGAAAGTGGAGCTCAGGCCGGAGAGCGCGTCGAAGGACAATCCCCGGATCCGCTCGATCTCGGACTGGCAGATCTGGGTGGCGGCGGCGAGCTGCTTGGACCGGGCGATGACGTTGTAGCCATAGACGAAGACGCTGATGAGCGTCATGAGCATGATCCCCAGGATGACCATGGCGATCATGACTTCGATCAGGGAAAAGCCCCCGGAAGGACGGCGCGCCGGGCGGCGGCCGCGGGCAAAGCGGATCCCTGGCTTGATCATAGGCCCCCCCATTCTCGACCTCCCCCGCGAGCCGGTCAATCACCTCCCGGGGTGAAAACGGCGGTGAATCGGGGCTCACCCCTCGGTTGAATTCACTGTTCCGATATGGTATGGATGAACCGTATGGAACAAGACGGACCGGGCGCCGGAAGGATCGTTTTGGCCCTTGTCTGCCTGCTCTTCCTGGGTCTGGCCCTCTTCCTCGACCTCCCGGCCATCCATCAGGGTTTCCTTTTCGGCGATCAGGCGACCTACTACGCCATGGCTCAGAGCATCATCCACGACGGCGACATCGAATACACGAAAAAGGACCTGATCCGGTATTTCGCGGACTTCAACGCCGGTCCGATGGGCGTCTTCCTGAAGCGGTCCAAGGCCGACGGCGCGGAGAAGCTCTTCTACGCCAAGAACTTCGCCTATCCTCTTTTCATCGCCCCCTTCGTCGGCGTTTTCAAATCGAACGGGCCGCTCGTCTTCCAGGCCCTTCTCCTCAGCCTTCTCCTGATCCTCGGGACCGCTTTTTTCTCGATGACCAACGCCTCCGGCCGCTCGCTCGTCCGGATTCTGACTTTCCTCTTCGCCTCGGTCGCCGGCGTCTACAGCCTTTGGATCGCGCCGGACTTCTTCAACCTGAGCCTCATCTTCATCGTTCTCTTCCTCTGGCTGTACAAAATCCGGTCGGCGGAGATCCCCCCCTCCCCCGGCGGCGGAGCCCCGCCGGGCCGGATCCGCCGGTTCCTCCTCTCCCCGGCCTCGGACTATGTCGGGGCCGTCATCGCCGGGATCGCCGTCTATTCCAAGCCGCCGAACGTCGCCGTCCTCGGGCCCGTTCTGGTCTGGTATCTCCTCCGGAAGAGATTCCGCCGGGCGGCCCTCATCCTCGTCTTCTTCGCCCTGAGCTTCGGGGTCCTCTTCGGGACGACCTACCTGATGACGTCGGACTGGAACTACCAGAGCGGGGAGCGCAAGAGCTTCTACGAGCATTACCCCTACGAGAAGGAATCCGTGACCTTCGACAGCGCTCCCGGCCAGCTCATGACGAGCGAAGGGTACGCCGAGCGGTTCCTCCTCCCGGCCAAGTTCGTCCCGGTCAACGTCTTCTACTATTTCTTCGGCCGCTACATGGGCGTCGCCTGGTATTTCTTCCCGGCCGTGCTTTTCCTCATCCTTTTCTTCATCGGGAAGAAGTCCCTCGACCGCTGGCTTCTCCTGGCCGCGCTCGCCGGCGAGATCCTCATCTACGTCGTCATGATGCCCGACAATTTCGGCGGGGGCGGAGGGTCGCTGGCCAACCGCTATTTCCTGGGCATCTATCCGCTCTTCCTCTTCCTCGCCCCCGCGACGATCAAGCGCCGCGAACCCATCCTCGCCTGGGCCTTCGCCGCCCTCCTCATCGGACCGATTCTCGTCGCGCCGCTGCAGTACTCCGCCCGCCCCTCCCTGAACTCCAAGCGGTTCCCCTTCACCGTCCTCCCCGTCGAAAAGACGAACATCAACAACCTGCCGACCAACACGCACCCCCCCGCCATGCGCCAGCAGTGGCTGAACACCGGCACGGGCAGGCCCTTCGATGACCGTTTCCTCTATTTCCTCAACGACAACTACAACCCCAAACACCCCACCGAGAACGGATGGTGGACGCTCGGGGACCGGAAGGCCGACGTCATGCTCCGGACGTTCTTCCCGGCCAAGGAGATCGTCTTCCATCTCCTGAGCAATCCGCGTCAGGAAAACGAGATCACGGTCACGGTCGAGGGCCGGACCCAGCGCGTCCGGATGGGGACCAACGAACGGACGGATCTCCGCTTCCCCGTCGGAAACGGCTATCAGATCCTCGCCTCCCATCAGTACCGGATCAAGGTTCGGGCGGCCAAAGGCTCGACCCCCTTCTTCGAGCAGAGCGCGAGCGATGAGCGGCGCTGGCTGGGCGTTTTCTTTGAGCTCGAGGTCGTCGCCCGCTGAGCCATGTGCGGGATCTGCGGCTACGCCACGCGCCGGGACGCCCCCCGCCTCCCGGCGACGTCCTCGTCCGGATGTGCCGGACGATCGTCCATCGCGGCCCCGATGACGAAGGGACCCACGTCGAGCCGGGGGTGGGGCTCGGGAACCGCCGCCTGAGCATCATCGACGTCGTCGGGGGGCACCAGCCCCTGGCCAACGAAGACGGGACGATCTGGATCGCCTACAACGGAGAAGCCTACAACTACGCCGAGGTCCGGGACGAGCTCATCGGGCGCGGCCACGCTTTCGCCACGCATTCGGACACCGAGACGATCGTCCACGCCTATGAGGAATGGGGGCCGGACGCCGTCCACCGCTTCCGCGGCATGTTCGCCTTCGCCCTCTGGGAGAGGGCCCGGCGGCGGCTCCGGCTCTTCCGCGACCGGATCGGGGTCAAGCCGCTCTATTACACCCTCCTCTCCGACGGAACGCTCGTCTTCGGCTCGGAGCTCAAGGCGGTCCTCGCCTATCCCGGAGTCGAGCGCGAGATCGAGCCGGAAGCGCTCGATTTCTTCCTGACCCTGGAATACGTCCCGGCGCCGCTCTCGATCTTCAAGGGCGTATTCAAGCTCCCGGCCGGGTCGTTCCTGACCTACGAGGACGGCCGGATCGAGGTCCGGAAATACTGGGACATCCCCCCGGCCGAAGAAGCCGGAGCGGAAAAGCCCCGGCCGCTCGGCGAGCTGACCGACGAGCTTTACGCCCTGCTCAGGGAATCGGTCAAGCTCCGGCTCGTGAGCGACGTCCCGCTCGGCGCCTTCCTCAGCGGGGGGATCGATTCCTCGGCCGTCGTCGGCCTGATGCGCGAGCTCGGGGCTTCGCCCCTGCGGACGTTTTCCATCGGTTTCAAGGACGCCTCCTACAACGAGCTCGAGCACGCCCGCCGGATCGCCCGGCGGTTCGAGACCGAGCACGAGGAGCTCATCATCGAGCCCAAGGCGCTCGAGCTCACGGGCAAGCTCATCCGGCATCTCGACGAGCCGCTCGGGGATTTCTCGATCTTTCCGACTTATCTCGTCTCGGAGATGGCCCGCCGCCGGGTCACCGTCGCCCTCTCCGGGGACGGCGGGGACGAGATCTTCGCCGGATACGAGCACTATCAGGCCCAGCGCATCGCCCGCCGCTTCGGGGTCGCCGCCGCGGGAAGGGCCGCTCACCGCCTCACCCGGCGGATGAGGCCGGGCGAGCAGAAGAAGGGCCCGCGCAACAAGCTCCGGAGGTTCACCCAAGGCTTCGAGAACGAGGCGCGGCACCGGCATCTCCGCTGGATGATGTTCCTCTCCGCCGGGGACAAGGCCGCCCTCTACTCATCCGACCTCAAAGCGCGGCTCGGGGGGCCGCGGCCGGTCGCCGACCGGGATCCGTTCCGCGAGTACTTCGGCCGGCTGGGCGGCTTCGACCGGACGACGGGGGAGCTCTATCTCGACCTGAAGTCCTACCTGCCCGACGACATCATGGTCAAGGTCGACCGGATGAGCATGGCCGTTTCGCTCGAAGCCCGCGAGCCGCTCCTCGACCACAAGCTCGTCGAGTTCGCCTTCCGGCTGCCCGGCTCGCTCAAGCTCCACGGCCTGACCACGAAGTGGATCTTCAAGAAGACCCTGGAACGGCTCCTGCCCCGGGACAACATCTACCGGAAAAAGGAGGGCTTCAGCATTCCTATAAAGCATTGGCTGCGCGTCGAGCTCCGCGATCTTGTCGAGGACCATCTCGGCGAGGCCCGGATCCGCCGGGAGGGGCTGTTCGCGCCGGCCGAGGTCCGGAGGATGATGAACGCCCATTTCGCCGGGCGCGAGAATTACAGCCACCAGCTCTGGGCGCTTCTCGTCTTCGAGATCTGGAAAGAGAATTATCTGGCGCGTTGACTTCGGCCGAGGGCGGCCGGAGCCGCTTCGATCGCGAAGACCGTGCGCGTCTCCCGCGTCACTTTGAATTTTTCGGCGACGGGCAAGCCCGGCGCCCAGACGATCTCCCCCGCCGAGCGGATGATGGGAAGGCTGACGCGCAAAGGGGCGGAGACGGCCTTGGCCCGGAGGATCTCCTTGAGCTTTTTCGTCCCCGGGGCGCCGAGCGGACGATAACGGTCGCCGCCTTTTCGGGAACCGACCGTCAGCGGGAAGCGGAGAGAATCGGCGTCGCAGAAGGCGCGGGACCGATCGTCGAAGTCGGCGGCCCGCGGACGTTTCCGCGAGCGGCGCCCCCGAAAAACGAAACGGGATTCCGGGACGGTCAGGCGAATCCGGCCGTCCCAGGCATAGGAATATGTCGGCCTCGCCGGCAGCGGGGCGCGCGGGACCGGACCGATCTTGATGCGGTCCGCCGTGCGCTGGAGGCTCAAGCCGCCGGGGAGGACGCGAACCGCGCCTTCGCTCAAAGTTCGGACGGCCTCGACGTCTTCGAACGTCAGGCGGCGGAGGCCGCCTCGGAGCTTCTCGAAATAGAGGCGAACGACTCTCCTGCCGAGGCCGGCAGGGAGGCGGGCCAAACCGGCGGCATCGAGCTCGGCCGATGGTCCGCGGCCGCGAACGAGGCGCTTCGCCGCGCGGCGGGTCGGAGGCTCCAGGGCTGCGTCTTCGTCCTGGAGGATGCGGGCGGTCCGGCCGAGCGCGCGAAGGGCGCGCGGCTCGAAGCGGCGCTCAAGATACGGAATCAGGTCCATGCGGATCCTGTTCCGCAGAAAACGCCGGTCCCGGTTGGTCTCGTCTTCGCGGAACGACAGCCCGCGCGCCCGGCAATAAGCCCGGATCTCGGCCCGGCTCACGCCGAGTAGAGGCCTGACGATGCGTCCGCCCACGGAAGGGAAAATCCCCGACAGGCCGCGGGGACCGCTCCCCCGGAGAAGGCGCATGAGGAGCGTCTCGGCCTGATCGTTGAGCGTGTGGCCTGTGGCGATGACATCCGCTTTTAGCCGCCGGGCCGACTGCTCGAGGAAGGCGTAACGGAGCTCGCGAGCGGCCTCCTCGATGTTGCGCTTCCGGCGACGGGCGTAAGCCCGGACGTCCCGCCGGCCCACGACGATCGGCAGGCCGAGGTCGCGGGCGGCGCGCCGGACGAACCGTTCGTCGGCGTCCGCCGCGGCCCGCAGACGGTGATTGAAATGGGCCGCGGCAACATCGAAGCCCATCTCCGGTCCGAGCTCGGCCAGGATATGGAGGAGAGCGACCGAATCCGACCCGCCGGAGCACGCGACCAGGACGCGGGTGCCCTTTCGGATGAGCCTGTCCCGAACGATCGCCGCCCGGACGGCGGCGACGATCTTCACGGCGCGCGACCCTTTTCTCACAGAGGGTCATTGTAACACGCCGGGCGCCGCGACGGCATGGGAGGGATGAGAAAATCGGCCGCCCGGGAGCGTTCCTCTTCTATGAAACCCGAGATACGAAAGGATGAGGCTCATGCCCAAGATCCAATACCCGGAGGATCCCCGGCTTCCCTTTGAAACGAAAATCGTTCCGACATCGACCGGTCCGGTCGAGGTCTACATCATCCCCGAGGAGAAGAAGCTCGAAGTGCTCCAGCTCCTGTTCATCTTCCAGCCCGTCCCGGCCTTGAACAAGACCGTCGAGGACATCCACGTCGGGAAGAAGTTCAAGGTCAAGGATTTCATGGTCACGCGGGAGGACGGGATGAACATGCTCGTCAGCCCCTATTATTTCGAGGGGGGAGGGACGGTCATAGATTGGTGGTTTTGAGGCCCCAGGCCGCCTCCAAATTCCCTTATTGATTTCTATCCCCCTGCCCCCTTACGACAAACAAGGGGGATTTGAGGGCGGCCTGGGAAAGGTGTGGTGGTTCTGAAGGCGTTGGCCGCCGAAGTCATCGCCCAAACGCCCCATCTGAGCGGCAATCTTCTCCTCGACGCCCAAACGGCGGTGTTGATGAAGGAGCACGGGATCCGGCGGATCTATACGCGCGATACGGATTTCCACCGCTTTTCGTTCCTCGAGGTGGTGGACCCGACGGCGTGATCGAACGGAAAGCCCATTTGAGATCATATCGTTCCGCAGGGAAGGGACTCTCCACGAAGTCGGAGGGTTCGTAAGCCGAAATGACTTGACAAATCGGAGAATGGGCCCTATGATTCTATTGGTCTGCAATACAAACTAGTTTATATCACGAGACGACGATGCAAACCGAATTCGAAAAGATTGAAAAGAGGCCGATCCGATACATGTACGAAGACGGTCTCCTCGAATTATCTATCGGCGCCGTCGGGATTTTCCTCGGCGGATATTTCTGGGTGCGCGTTCGGATCCCCTTAGGATCGAATTGGCTCCTCGCCTGGGCGCTCGGCCTAATTCCCCTCCTCCTGATCGTAATCCTCTTTCTCGATCTGGCGGTCAAGGCGGTAAGGAATAAATTGACCTATCCGCGCACCGGATTCGTCTCGTACAGAAAGCCTGCAAGCGGACGAAAGAGGAAAGTGATCTCCGGGCTGATCACATTTACCTGGAGCCTGATCTTCATATTCCTGAGATCGGATGCCCCCCCGGGAACGCGCGCGATTTCCTGGATCCCGCTTCTCACCGGCTTGTTCTTCGCCGGAACGTCCATTTGGATTGGAATAAAAACAAGCGTTCCCCGATTCTATTTTATGGCGGCAATCTCCGCCCTGGCGGGAATCGTCCTTTCCGTGACCGTAATCGAAGAGAACGCCGCTTTCGGCTTCTATTGGGGAATTCTGGGCCTCAGCTTTTGTCTATCTGGGGTGTTCGCCCTTCTCCGGTATATTCACCGTCACCCGGCCGCCGCCGCGGATCCTTCATGAGCCGGCTAAGCCTGACAGTCGAAGGGATCGACCGGTTGATCCACGAGCCAGCGCGGCTCGTCATTATGACGATTCTTAACGCGGTTGAATCCGCGGATTTCCTCTATCTGCAGCGAGAAACGGAATTGACGAAGGGAAATCTTTCTGCTCATCTGGCAAAACTCGAAGCCGAAGGTTATGTCGAAATCGAAAAGACCTATAAAGGAAGAATTCCACTGACGATCTGCCGGCTGACCTCAGCCGGACGGAGCGCGTTCGGCCGATACCGGGCTCAATGGAAAAGCTTTCTGAAAGAAACGGGAAAAGAAGGCAAGCGGACAAAGGGAATCGTCAGGGAATTGAAGGCTGAAACGTGAGGCCCCAGGCGCGGAGCCGACGGGACTGAGAGACCGGACCCCGCTTATTTGATCTTCGTGATCTTGAGAATGATCGCGTCGATCAAAGCGACCGCGGCTTCCAAAACAGATCTCATTGTTTAACGCGGAAATCCTTTCCCGTCATGAAATTGACGATTTTTTTATAGGGTTCGTCCATGACGGTGAGCGTGAGTTTTTGCGGCGGAGACGAGTACGCTTGGCCTGGGGGCTGGAAGTAATCCTCTTTGAGCGTGATGGAGCAGGTCGCTTTGCCGTTCACGGGAGTGACTTTCTGGAAGTACCAGGCATTGATTTTCTCTACCGGCGGATCGGAGGGCAAAGGGGTTAGCCCTGAGCTATGCCATCCGAAAGCCAGCTTTGAGACCGATGCCGGAATGTTTTCGACGGTGGCGGTCAGGGTGAACGTCTGGTTCGGCCTGAGGTTGTCGAGCACGGACATATCAATATGCAACACGGACTTGCTCCCGCTGCTTATGGTGACCACCGCCTGCGCTTCCGGGATTTCCTTGCTGGCGCCGTCGAGGAGTTTAACGGAGACCTTGTGACCGCCCTCCGACTTGAAGCTGGCTTCGAAGCGGGTTGAAGCGCTGCTCTGCATCCTGGCACCGTCCACGTACCACTCGTAACGCGCGCCGGATGGAGGGGAACCCGCCTTGGCCGTGAAGGTGTACGGTTTATTGGGTTCCCAGTTGAGGGTGGGGGGGTCTATGCTGAGACCGATATCATCTCCAGCTTTAAGAGTATATGCGGTCTTGGCGATAACATATTCTTTCTCATTGAAAGAGACGACCAATTTCACCGGAACTTCATGGTCGTCCCCTGGGATTGGAGCGAGATCGATGGGGTTGTCGTAACTGTCTTTCCCATCCGGCTTGGTCCATATGAATTTGGGTTTCAGTTCTTCCGGTACTTTCAGTTCCTGACTGTCCCCATTCACCAAGGTTGCTTTCACTCTCAGCTTGTCGCCGGGTTTTGTCCCCGGATTTTCGCTGATATCCAAATTTGGATTGATGTTGGGGAGCTTGAGGGAAAGCCTCGCCATATCCTGCAGATGGTCGCCGCATTTTCCGTTGAGGTATCGTTTCTGGAGGCTCTCGAGCTCCACGTTAAAGCCTGTCAGGGCTTTCAAATCATCGTCCGGCGGATGATTTCCGGCAGAAGACCCCTTTTTCAATTTACCCAATTCGGTTTCAATGGCCTGCCAATCTCTTATAGATTCACCCATGATCGGAGATCTTGATTCTTTCGGAGTTTTTGATTTCCTCATAGGATTTGATTTTTTGGGGTCTTCAAGGACCATCAAATCCCATAATTGATTGATCACCCGATCCTGATAATTGGTGTTTCGCTCCGAACGCGGGTTATCGATTTTCTTTTTGGTTTTTGGATCAACGATTTTTGAAAGCTCCTTCCTTCCTATCAGCCACTCGATGTGGTGCGTTAATTCGTGAGCCATGGTCTGGCGATTTGTGTAACCGGCTTCGCCTGGCGTGATCGTTTGCGGGTCGAAAGAAAACACCAGCTGCACCCAGGCAGCCTTCAAAAAAAGCCCATACTCCCCCGCATTGTGATAACCGAGAGATTTTGGCGCCATTTTCGCGATTTCAGCTGCGCCTTGTTGTCCGACAATAATTTCGTTTAATTTCTCGCCGATCTTCGCCGCAAATATTTCCGGCTTGCCGATGCTGAAGGTCTCATCGGCAAAACAAGCGCCCTTGAATTGATCTAAATAGGCGGTTATTTCTTTTATGATGGCTTCTTTGACCGGGTCGCCGGCCTGGGGAGAAGCTTGGGCCTGAGTTGTCGCGCCCAGGAAACCGATCAGCAAAGCCATTGGTATAAATCCAAGAATTGGCTTTTTCATACTTCCTCCTCTTTTGGTCCCGATCCCGCCGTCAAAAGTCTTAGGGATCCGTAAAGAGCTTATAATTTCAAGGAAAACCATTTTGCTTCGTGCCGACTTTGAGGGGTATTGTCTGAAATGTCAAGGAAGACAAGAGAAATCCGGGCGAGGGGGGGATTTGCCGGCAAGAGAAGACGACGCCTCCGGCGCGACCTTGGAGGGGAACCCGCTCCGCGTTTCCCCCTTCCAACGGGCACCGCGAAACGCGGTCGCCCTGCACACCTTTCCCGTGTCGCCGTCGAATCCTCCCTGTTTGTCGTAGGGAGGCAGGAGAGTAGATATCAATAAGAAAATTCGGGGGCGACACGGGCAAAAGGATTTGCCAAACAACGATCCTTTTACGCCCTGCGACCAAACGGAATTCCCCCCTTTGGAATCCCCACCAAAACCGGCGAAGAGCCCGCGCCGCCCCCGAATACGAAAAAACTAAGGCTCAGACGCCGCCTCCGGCGGCGAGGAGCCCGCGCCGCCTCCGACTTCGCTATATTCTATTAACCCCCTGCGGTCCCCCTGGGAATCAGGGGGACTTAAGGACGGCGGCGCAGAGAAGACGGCGCCTCCGGCGCCGAAGAGCCCAGGCCGCCTCCGAATATTCTTAGTGATATCAATCCCCCTGCCGTTCCTTTCCCGGAACGCCGGCAAATCCTCCCTTCTTGGAAGGGAGGCAGGAGGGTCAAAATCAATTAGAAAATTGGGAGGCGTTTCGGGCAATCAAGGGGGATTTGAGGGCGACGGCGCCTCCGGCGCCGAAGAGCCCGCGCCGCCCCCAACTCTGCCATATTCTATTAACCCCCTGTGGTCCCCCTGGGAATCAGGGGGACTTAAGGACGGCGGCGCGGGAAAGGTGTGGCGGAGGAGGGATTTGAACCCCCGACACTGCGGATATGAGCCGCATGCTCTGACCGACTGAGCTACTCCGCCTCGGAAGTGGGCTCATTTTAAGGGAATCCCCAGGTGAAGTCAATTTGAACGCCGCCGGTCCCCGCGGCGGCGCGATCCCCGGCTTGATTTTCTCCCGCGGTTCGGGCATCTTATTGATAACACGATGAAAACACGGAGGCCCGGGAACGGGATCGCGCTCACGGCCGCGTTCATCCTGGCCGGCGCCATCTCTTCAGCCCGCCCCGCCCTCTCCGGATCTTCGGCTGCCGAGGCGACCCTCAAAATCCTGACCATCAACGTCTGGTCCGGGCTCGATTACATCGGCACTTTCTCGGCCGGCGACTACGAGCCGCCCGGCCGGCGCGACGCCCGGTTCGCCGAGCTCGTCCGGCAAACGCGCGAGCTCGATCCGGACGTCATCCTCCTCCAGGAAGCTAATCCGGCCGGCCGGTTCGCCCGGCGGCTGGCCGCCGCTCTCGATTACAACTTCGTCAAGGACGTCTACCTTGGCGGGATCAAGATCGGCCCCCTCGGAATCCCGGCAAACCTAAGGGAAGGGAACGCCACTCTCGCCCGGCCGGGCCTGGGCTTGAAGCAGATCGCGAGTTGGAGGCACTCGGGCGGATTCGGCTTCGCCGGAAGCTTTCTCTCCTTCCATTTCGACGAGATCGTCGGCTCGCTCGCCGCCCGGATCACGATCCAAGGACGGGCTATCGATATCGTCAACGTCCATCTCCACGCCGCGCCGTCGCCCGATCCCGGGCTCGAAGCGCGCTTTCGCACCCTCCTCGCGGACGGAACACAGACGGAGGAATCCTTCAAGGAAGGGATGGCGTCCTGGAAATCCGGCATCGAGCGCCGGACGGCCGAAAGCCGGGACCTTCTCGCCCGGATCAAGAAGCTCGGCCCCCGGATTCCGATCATCGTCGCCGGGGATTTCAACGCCCCGCCCGACGCGGCCGAGATCGAGGCTTTCCGCGACGGCGGGCCCTTTCTGGACGCGGGACCGGCCGGCGCCTTCGTCACCTGGGACCCCGCCCGCAATCCGAACATCGCCTTCTCGGCCGCGCTCCGCGACGCCCGCGGAAAAGCGCGCGCCGGCGCGGACCTCCTCGGCGCCCTCGACAGCGCCATCGCCAGGCGTCTCGATTACATTTTTCTCGGGCCGCCTTTCGCCCCGGAAGACGTCCGCTCCTCCCGGATCGTGTTCGACACCGGCGCCGGCGGCGTCCCCCCCTCCGATCATTTCGGCGTCTTCGCCGAGATCGATCTCAATCGCATCCTCCGCAAATGATCTCCTCATGACGACGGGCCGCGAGATCCTGACCGAGATCGCCGGCGGAAAGCGCTGCCCCGAGCGCATGGGTCTCTTCGAATGGTTCTGGCAGGATACGGCCTCCGCCTGGGAGCGTCAGGGCCTTCCCGCCGGCGTGGACCTCGTCGACCATTTCGGCCACGACGTCCGGGAGATCAAGCGCTCGATGTTCCGGACGACCGGCCTTCCGGTCGACGACGTCGTCGTGGACGAGGACGCCGAGACCGTCGTCAAGCGGAACGGCTGGGGGGCCCTGCACCGCGAATGGAAATCGAAGCCGGGCGTGCCGGAGCACCTCGGCTTCGAGATGACGAGCGCCGCCGTTTGGAAGGCGAAGTACCGCGAACGGCTCCTCGACCTCGACTTCGCCCGGTTTCCCGACTGGGACGGCCTTCTAACGGAGATCCGGACCGCCCGGGCCTCCGACAAGTTCTGCGTTTTTCAGCAGATGCTCGTTGTCGAGATCATGCGCCGGGCCATGGGCGACGTCGTCTTCCTCGAAGCGATGGCCCTCGATCCGGCCTGGATCCACGATTTCTGCTCCGTCATGACGGACAACATCATCCTCCATCTCGAACACATGATCCGGGAGGCCGGCCGCCCCGACGGCCTTTGGACCTACGACGACATGGGCTACACGCGGGCGCCGTTCTTCTCCCCGGCCATGTACCGGGAGTTCATCTTCCCCTATCACAAGCGCGTCGCCAATTTCTGCCACGACCACGGCCTGCCGTTCATCCTCCACGCCTGCGGAAACGTCAGGCCCTTCCTACCGGACCTCGTCGCGGCGGGCGTCGACATGCTCCATCCGCTCGAAGCCAAGGCCGGCCAGCACGTCGTCGAATTCGCCGACGCCGTCCGGGCTATGGGCCGGGAGATCGCCTTCGCCGGGAACATGGACATCCGGGCGTTTTCCGCGAACAATCCCGCCGCGCTCGAAGCCGAGATCCTCCCGAAGCTCAAAGCGATCCGGGAGAAGCGGATCCCCTACGTCTTCATGAGCGACCACTCGATCCCGGGAGCAGTTCGCCTCGATATCTACGAGCGGGCCCTCGACCTCTTTTTGTCGAAGGGCCGGTACTGAAGAACAGGCCTCACCGTTTGGGCCGGATCTCGACCCTCACCCTCTGGACGCGGAAGGGCTCTCGGCCGGCTTCGTGCGCGAAGACCAATGCGTACGTCCCGACGAATCCCGGCCCGGGCATCCAGGAGAAGCGGCCGGTGCGCGAGTCCAAGTGTGAGCCGATGGGCAGCGGCCGGAGCTCGCCGCCGGCCAGCATATAGCCGCGATATCGGGTCCGGCCCGGTCTCGAGCCGGTCTCTCCCGGCGCCGGGACGCCGCCCAATTCCATCACGACCCGATCCACCTCCGGGATCTCCACCCGGTAGGTCCCGTCCGCCGCCGGCAGCAGCTCCCGCGCCTCCGCCTTCAGGTCCAGCCCCGTGCTCACCAGGATCGGAACATACGCCTGCGGAAGGGTCATGAGATCGCCCGGCTTCGAGAGGCCGGATCCCCCCGCGAGATCATCGGATCGAAGGGCCGGCTCCGGCGCTCCATTCCCGTTGAGGATGTTGAAGAACCGGGAGCCGATCCCCTCGCCCCGGCCCAGGTCGTCGTAAGCGATCCAAAAGATCGAATGGACGCCGTTTGCGTATCCGGTCGTGTTGAGCGAGAACGCCCCGACCGGTCCCCCCTCTCCCGCCCCCGGCCCGCCCGTATTGTTCAGCCCCGGGAAGTTCCCCGAGACGTCCGGACGGTAGGCGTTGTAGACGTTCGGCGGCGTGCTCAGATTCCCCAGCAAGACGCTGTCCACGAATACCGTTATCGTATGGCCGTCCTTGGGAACCGTCCCGTTCAGGGGCGTCAGCACCCAGCCGAAGTTGTAGAACGTCCCGCCCACGGTTTCCCCCTGGCCGGGCGTGTCGATCGTCCCGAACGGCTTGACCGCGTTGGCGTTGTCGCAGGTGATGGTCTTCGTCCCCAGCGTCATCGTATGTCCGTCCAAGTCCGTGGCGATGGCGTAAAGCTTATAGATCCCGTTCCCGTGGTTGGGGAGGAAGTTGGTCAGGAGCATATAGCCCCAGCCCGCCTTGTAGCTCATCGGGTAGCCGGGATTGGCCGCCTCTACGTCCGGCCGCGCTCCCTCGATGAAAAGCCCGTCGCCGATATAGTAAAGCGAGTTCACTTCGCCCGCGGAAAGGACGGGGTCGCGCCAGATCTCGACCTTGGTCACTCCGATGTCGTCCAGGACCCAGCCCGTCACCGGGATCGCCCCCGTGACGCCGGTCGTTCCATCGACCGGCGAATCGAAGGAGCCGAACGGGGCCGCCGTTGCGCCAACACCGTACACGTTGAGGTTGACCGTGACCGTCTGGGGAGAGTTCGTCGCGTTCGAATCGGAGAACGCGACCGAGCCGCTGTAATTACCGACCCCAAGTCCCGCGAGGTTCACGCCGATCACGGTCGAATCGCCGTGGCTCCCGCTCGTCTTCGACAGAGTGACCCACGCCGCCGACGGCTGGGCCGTCCAGGCGAGCGTCCCGGCGCCGGTGTTCGAAACCACGACCGGCTGGCCGGCGGTCGCCGCCCCGCCCGCCGCCGCCCCGAACGAGAGCGATGCCCGGCTCAACTTGATCGTCGGCGAAAACGGCGAGAGTATCCTGAACGGCGCGTCGCTCACGTCGGCGTAACTTCCGTTTCCGGCTTCGCTGATTCTTATCAGGCAAGTCGCCGATGGAGTGCTCGGCACCGTCCATTGGTAGCTCCCCGAATTGGGCGTCGAGGCGATGATTTCCGTATAGTTCTGGCCGCCATCCGTCGAAACCTCGAGCCTCACGTTGACGATGGCCCCGGTCCATTTCCAAGTGAGGAAGTGCGAAGAGCCGCCCGCCAAGCTTTCCCCGCCGTTGGGTGAGGTTACGGCCAGGGAAGGATCGAGGGCCCAGATTTGCACGCGCGCGTTCATCCAGTCGGTGACATAGACCGTCTGGCCGCTGTCCACCGCGATCGCATAGGGGTGACGAAACTGTCCCGTTCCCGTGCCCGTCGTCCCAAACGTCGTGATGAACTGGCCGTTCGAGTCGAACTTCTGGACCCGATCGTTGTCGGCGTCCGCGACATAAACGTTTCCCTCCAGATCCACGGCAATCCCCTTGGGGTTCGTGAACTGACCGTTTTCATGGCCGGAAGAACCCCACTTGATGAGGAACAGGCCGGTCGAGTCGAATTTCTGGATGCGCTGATTGACCGAGTCGGTGACGTAGATGTTTCCGCCGAGATCCACCGCGACGTCCTCAGGGCCGTTGAACTGGCCGTCCCCCGAGCCGGGGGCGCCGAAGCCGAACTGCAAAAATCCGTTGCTGGAAAATTTATTGACTTTTGATCCCTGTCCGATGGTGTAGACGTACCCTAACGGATCGACGGTCATGCCGCCGCCGATGGAATAGGTGGTGTGCCACCAAGCGCTGATATCATTCAAGAGAGAATCGAGTCTAAGGACCTTTAGCTGGGTGTTCACGACGACGTCGGTTCCCGGGCCGATCGCAATATCTCCCCACGCTTGGAGAATTGCCTTTTGCGCCATGTATGAACCGGCCAGGTTGAACATCTGCACCCGGCTAGTACCCAACAGGTATTGATCCACGACGTAGATAGCTCCCCCCACGACGATGCCGCTGGGGCCGATGAACTGTCCGGACCCCGAACCATATGTCCCCCAGGCGGTGACGAAGTGGTAAGTGGCGCCCGCGGGCGAAGAGCTCAGGCTCGGCTGCGGCTTGTGGATTGGGATTTGGGCTTGCAGGCCGGAACACAGCAACAGAAAGACGGCGAGGCGGGAAGCTGACATAGCGGGGTATCTCCTTGTAACGGAAAAACCTTTTCTATATGGCGAGGAGTATATGACAGGATCCGGACAATATCAATGAACGCGAAAAAATGACCAGCGGCCGAATTAGCGCTTCGGGGTGACCTCGACTCGGACACGGAACAACCGCGAAAGAGCCGCGGCGCCGCGTTCGATGAAGACAAGGTCGTACGCACCAAGGAAACCGGGCCCGGGCATCCAGGAGAAGCGGCCGGTGCGCGAGTCCAAGTGTGAGCCGATGGGCAGCGGCCGGAGCTCGCCGCCGGCCAGCATATAGCCGCGATATCGGGTCCGGCCCGGTCTCGATCCGGTCTCTCCCGGCGCCGGGACGGAACGGCCCAGTTATAACTTCCGTCGTTTGGAGTGGAGCCGACGATCGTCTTCCAGGCCGAGTCGCCTCCGTCCGTCGTATATTCGATCTTGATGCTTCCGACCGACGGCGGGAACGGTTTACGACAATTTCGTCGTGCGCCCGAAGAAAAACCGGCCGATAGATCCCGTCAGCGGACGTTTCAGCGGCGGATCCGCTCGAACCCGCCGACGCAGACGTATTCGAGCTTCTCCTTCTTTTCCACTTCGTCGAGGAGGAGGTTCAGGCCGAGCGTGTCGCTCGAGATGTGCCCGGCGACGACGACATTCAAATTCGCTTTCTTCGCGTTGGTCAGGTGGTCCTCGGAGAAATGCATCCCGACCAGGGTACTGATCCCGCCGGCGGCGATCTTGTCGAAGATGTCCTTCGAGCCCTCGGTCCCCCCCGTCATATCGACGAAGATCTTGCCGCAGGAATTCCCCTCCGCCCCGCTGACGATCTTGACCGGCACCTGGTTCCTCGCCGCGCGCTCATATTCGGGGATGGACTTGAGCAGGGCGACCAGGTCTTTGAGCGTGGCCGGCTTCTTTTTAGCGAAGAGCGCCGTGAGGTGGTGGACGACGCAATTGTCCGCCGGCGTGTGGAGGCAGACGAGGGGGATCCCCAGGACGCGGGCGACGTCGACCTCGCGCATATGGTTGATCGGAAGGAGACGGCGCTCGATCTCGCCGATCCGCTTCTCCATGAGCTGCTCGGCGACGCTGATTGTGACCCCGTACTTGGCCAGGAGGGCCGCCTGGAGCCGCATCACGTCGTGGAGCTGGGCTTGAGCCGCCCCCATCGGGTGGTGGGACAGGATCAGGTCGATCTTCGCCCCCTGGTCGCGGTTCAGGAGGTAAGCGAGGAGGATCTCCCCAACCTCGATATCGATCCCGGCCAGGACTTTCCGCACGCGCGCGTCCTTGTCCCCGTTGAGGATGCGCGAGTCGGCGAAAGGATTGGAGAGCTTGTCCGGATCGAAGAGGGCCTGCTCGTCCGCTTTCAATCCCTTGAACTTCTCGTTCTCGGCGGCGAGCGTCCCGTTGATCGCCGCCCGGCCGCGCAGGTCCCTGTCGATCCCCGTCTGGATCGCCTGGTTGAAGAAATGTTCGAGCTTCATGGCGCTGTCCTTTCTCTCTCCTTGGCCCCCGTCCAAAGCGTATTGACGACTTTGATCAGGACGAGTCCGCTCACGACGAACACGGCGAAGAGGATTCCGGCATTCGTCCAGCGTCCATACAGGACGTTGCCGATCGTGAACAGGGACGACCAGATCGTGGCGACTCCCGAGGTCCAACCCACGAGGGCGAGGGGGATCCTCTCGTGCGTCGCCCGGGCCTCCCCTTCCGCGATCCCGGCTTCCTTGCGGACGGCTTTCCACCCCGGCCCGAACGGCCGGGTCTTCTTGTAGAAATCGATGAGTGTCTGCCGGTCGGTCGGCTTGGCCAGATAGGCGGTCAGGAGCCAGGCGACCGTGGTGAAGGCGATGGTGATCAGCAGGGCGTAATGGGTCGGGATGGCGACGCCGGCGCGGCGGAGGATAAGCAGGCCGATCGAGACGCCGAACGAGCTGATCATCGCGTTGACTTCACACCAGGCGTTGACCCGCCACCAGAACCAACGGACGAGGTAGAGAAGGCCCGTCCCGGCCCCGACCTGGAGGATGATGTCGAAGCTGTCCTTGGCCGTTTCCAGGACGAAGACGAGGAGCGAAGCGGAGAGGAAGAGCCCGACGGTGGCGATCCGGCCGGCCAGGACATAATGCTTCTCAGACGCGTCCCGCTTGAGGAAGCGGCGGTAGAAATCGTGGACGAGGTACGACGCCCCCCAGTTCAGGTGGGTCAGGATGGTCGAGGAATTGGCCGCGATCAGCCCGCCGACCATGAGCCCGATGAAGCCGACGGGGAGGAACTTGAGCATGGCCGGGTAGGCGATGTCGTGCCCGAGGAGAGCCGGATTGAGGTTGGGGAAGGCCTTCTGGATGTCGGAGAGCTCGGGGTAGACGATGAGGGAGCACAGCCCGACAAGGATCCACGGCCAGGGCCGGAGGACGTAGTGGGCGAGGTTGAAGAAGAGGACCGAGCCGAGAGCGTCCTTCTCCGACTTCGAGGCCAGCATGCGCTGGGCGATGTAGCTTCCGCCGCCGGGCTCGGCCCCGGGATACCAGACCGCCCACCACTGAACGGCGATGGGCATGATGAACACGGCAAGGGCCATGTCCCAATGGTTCTTGAAGTCGGGGAGGATGTTCAGATAGTTGATCCCGCCCGCCTGGGCCTTGGCCGTGAGCGTCGAGACCATCGCCGGGAGGCCGCCGACGGCCTTGACCGCGAAGTACGCGGCGGCGGTCACGGCGGTCATCTTGATGAAGAACTGGATCATGTCGATGACCAAGACGCCCCACAGGCCAGACACGGCGGCGAAGGCCACGTTCAGGACAAAGATGAAAAGCAGCGTCTGCCAGCGCGGCATGCCGAAGAGGACGTTGGCGATCTTGCACGCGGCCAGGTTGACTGTGGCCATGATGATGCAATTGAAGAAGAAGCCGAGGTAGACCGAGCGGAAGCCGCGGACGACCCCGGCCGCCTTGCCCGAGTATCGAAGCTCGTAGAATTCGAGGTCGGTCATGACCCCGGACCGCCGCCACAGCCGGGCGTAGAAGAAGACGGTGGCGACCCCGGTCAGGGTGAAGGCCCACCAGACCCAGTTGCCCGAGACGCCGTTGCGCCGGACGATGTCGGTGACGAGGTTCGGCGTGTCGCTCGAGAAGGTCGTGGCGACCATGGACAGCCCGGCCAGCCACCAGGGCACGGCCCGGCCCGAAGCAAAGAATTCGGTCGTGCTCTTGCCCGCCCGTTTGCCGTAGAAGAGCGCGGGAACGAAGCAGACGAGAAGGGTGGCGAGGACGATGATCCAGTCAATGGGTCGGAGATGCATGGAGCGGTCCTTATCTCAGGAAGTCCAGGATTTCGCGGGAGGGAGGGGTCGCGATCTTCAGGGCTTGAGCCGCCTCCGCGGCGCGCCCGAGGCGCCGGAGGGCCAGAGCGCCGGCGTAGGCTCCGGGGCCCCGGCTCCCGGGATGGGCGAGCGTGTAGTCGGCGACGGCCTGGACGGCTTTTTGCTCCTTGTCGCGCTCGCCGAGACGGCCATGGGCGAGGGCGATCAAATAGTCGACCAGCCGGTCGTCCGGCTCGAAGGGCTTGCCCGTCCCCAATTTTTCGGGGTACTCCTTCGAGCGCTCGAGCTCGCGAACCGCGCTCGCCGAATCCGCCTTGCGCATAGCCTTGAGCCCGAGCTCGAGGTGCGTCCGGGCGAAGAGGGAATGGATTTCGCTCGCCCCTTCGAACGGCAGGGCCTCCACCGTATCCAGGACCGCGGCGGCTTCTTCATAGCGTTCCGTGGTCATGGCCGCTTTGACGAGATCGACCAGGATGGGCGTCTCCTTGGGGAAGGCCGAAGCCGCTTCGCGGGCGGCCGCGTACGCATCCTCGCCCCGGCCCTGCCGGGTTAGGAATTCGAAAAGAGCATGCCGGTTGCGCCAGGCGGCCGGATCGAGCCGGACGGCCCGCTCATAATCCGCCCTGGCGAGGGCGGGATCGGCCTTCAGATCGAGCTGGGCCCGGGCGAGGAAGAGCGGGGCGAAGTCGGCGTTCTCGCATTGGGCGAAAAGCCGACGGGCCTCTTCGACCCGGCCTTTGCTCCACAGGATGAGGCCGAGGTAGTACTTCGGCTTCCAATCGTCCGGCCGGACCGAGGCGACCCATTCATAGAGCGGGATCTCCTCTTCGCGGAAGGGGAAGACGAGCCGCGGGGACAGCGAGCCGAATTTCTCGAGCCAGGCCTTGCTCTTCTCGGGCTCGGCCCGCAGGGTGAAGAAGGCGAGCATGGCGCAGACGGTCGGATGCTCGGGGGCGGCTTCGAGGAGGGTCCGGGCGTCTTCGTCGAGGTTCAGGCGCATGTAGGTCAAGGCCGTCTCGATGAAGGTTTCGTGCGGCAGCTCGGTCCGGATGAGACCCTTGAACTCTTCGAGCGCTTTGGGCGTCTTATCGAGGAGATAGAGCTCGAAGCGGGCGAAATGGTCGAGCGGGTCGAATTCGAGGAGCCGTCCCAGGAAGGCCCGGGCTTCATCCGCCCGGCCGGCCTTGCGGCTCGCGGCCGCAGCGATCTCGAACGCGCCCGAATTGCGGGCGTTGACCTCGATCGACTTCTGGGAGTAATCGACGGCCAGGTCGGGATTCCCCTCGACCAGAGCCGTTTCGGCCAGCCGCTGATAGGCCGCCGAGCGGAACGCCATCGATCGGGCGGCCCAGCCGAAGGCTTCCTTGGAGTCATTGAAAGCACCCATCCGGCGGGCCACCGTTCCGTAAATTAAGTTCGCCTCGGGATCGTACATGTCGCGGGAGAGGGCCTTCCGGACGTAGTCGCGGGCCGTCCCATACTCGCCGCGCCGGGCATAAAGCTCGGCGGTCCGCGTCAGGGCCCGGACATGCAGGGGGTCGCGGGACAAGCAAGCCAGGTATTTTTCGAGGGCCTGGTCGAAATAGCGTCCTTTCTCGGCCCTCTGGCCCGACTGGAAGAGGCCTTCAGGAGTGGATTCATCGGCGGGCCTGAACGAATACGGCCGGTCGAGGTCGTCGGCTTCCGGCGATCCCTCATAAACCTTCACCCTTCCCAACCTGACCGTCAGCGGCGCCGTCACGGCGGACAAGGGGATGTTCTTGTTGATGGAGGAGGCGGGGGCGAGCCTGATCCGCTCGCGAAAGACCTCGGAGCTGCCGGACAAGACGACCAGATCGTCATCGATCGGCCGCAGGGCATAAAGGCCGACCTTGAAGTTCCCGCCGGCCGGCGCGATGCTGAGGGCAGCGGCCGGGGTCGCCCGGTTCAGCGGGCCGATGCCCCGGTAGGGGAACCAGATCTCGCGCCAGTGGTCGGCGACCGAAGGGGGGAAGGCTTCGTGGTCGGATTGGTTGAGAAGGCGCCCGGCCTGCGGCTCCGTATATTGGCCGTCCCTGTCGGTGAGGAGGTCGACCCAGATCTCGCCGGCCCGGGACTCGTCCCAGATCCAGATCTTGCGGCCGGGCATGTCGTCGGTGAGCGACCAATGTCCGAACCCGGCGTCCTTGTCGCGGTACCAGGCCCCGTAGAAATCGGCGTATTCTCCGACGGTGAAGTAGCTCTTCGAGCCGCCGAAGTCGTTGTTGCGATACCAGGACAGGAGCCGGCCCTGCTCGTCCACGGGCCAGGAGCGCAGAGGCTGGCCGTAATCGTGACCGATCTGGAACCGGCCGGGGAAGACGTACATCAGGTCCTCCGCCGCCGGGATGGCCGCGCACGACCAGTAGTAATAGGACTGGTTGAAAAGGCTGGAGTTGTACCAGAAACCGCGCGTCTCGAAGCCGGCCGCGTCTTTGGGCAGCCGGATCTCGACCGTCCAGCGCGTCCGGGAAGGGAGGTCCATCGTCCCGACGAAGACGCTGGCGCTGCCGTCGGCGTTCGTCCGGAGGAGGTAGTCCACGGGCGTCGCCGTCGAGGGGGCGTGGCCGACGACGCCGAAGTTGAATTCGATCCCCCCCGAGGTCCAGGGGCCGCGGAGGGCGATCTCGCGGAATTTCAGGACGTGGTTGGTGTAGAGGAAATCGCGGCCCGAGGTCTTGTCGGTCGCCCCCCAGACCTTGCCCCCGACCTGGGGAAGGACGGCCACGGAGACGAAGGGATTTTCGAGGCGGACGACCGTCCAGTCCGCGGGCTCCCCCGCGGCGCTGAAGCCGTTGAAGGAAAAGTAGGGATAGAGCCGGGCCCCGGCCTCCCATGAGCTCGAGCGGGCGAAGATCGGGACGGGATCGGGATCGGAGAAGGGATAGGTCGTGATCGATTCTTTCGCCTCGCGAACCGTCGCCGCGCCCCCGGCGGCGGCGGGGCCGCGGCCGCAGTGCGTCGTCATGGCGGCGAGGGCGAGGGAAGCGAGGAGGACGGCCGACAAACGGAAGGGTCTCATCAAGTGTCCCGTCTCATGATCTGTCTTCATCATGCCTCCTAGGAGACGGGACACTTCCAGGGGGGAGTCAAGCTCCCCCCTCGGCGCTCGCTCCGCTTCGCTGATCCCCTGAGGGGGAATCAATCCATTCCCCCTCAAACTCCCCCGGATGTTGTGCGTCTCCTTAGACCACGAGTTTATGACGATATGGCCCAGACGCACAACTACCGATCCTTTCATCGGACCCGTCAATCTTATTGAAAACGCGGGAAAGAAACAATCGGCGCCGAGCCCCCCGGCTTGACATCCCCTCGGAATGCGGTCTATTCTTCCGCCAACGCAGAAAAGGAAAATTGATGCGGCTTGAAACGAGGGTGAATTGGTCGGCCTGACCGTTTCGCATTATCGGATCCTCTCCCAGCTGGGCGGCGGAGGGATGGGCGTCGTCTACAAAGCGGAGGATGTGAAGCTCAAGCGGCTGGTCGCCCTGAAATTCCTGCCCGACGGAATCTCGCGGGACCCGCGGGCGCTGGAGCGGTTCGAACGGGAGGCTCAGGCCGCGTCGGCCCTGAACCATCCCAATATCTGCACGATTTACGACATCGACGAAACCGAAGGGCGGCGTTTTATCGCCATGGAGCTCCTCGAAGGCCAAACGCTCAAGCATCTGATGACCGACAAGCCCCTGCCGGCGGACAAGATCCTCGAGCTGGCCATTCAAATCGCGGAGGGTCTCGAAGCCGCCCACGCCAAGGGGATCATTCACCGGGACGTCAAGCCGGCCAATATCTTCGTCACCGGCGAGGGCCGGGTGAAGATCCTCGATTTCGGCGTGGCCAAGCTGATCGAAAATGCTGCCGGCGGCAGGTCGGAAGCGGGCCCGACCATGACCGTCGGCGAACCTCTGACGGGCCCCGGGACGGCGGTCGGCACGATCGCGTACATGTCGCCCGAACAGGCGCGGAGTGAGGATCTCGATATCCGGACCGACCTCTTTTCCTTCGGCCTCATCCTCTACGAGATGGCCACGGGCCAGCCCGCTTTCCGGGGAAGCTCGACGGCCCTCATCTTCGACTCCATCCTCCACAAAGCGCCGGCGCCCCCCGTTCGGCTCAATCCGGATCTTCCTCCCGAGCTGGAGCGGATCATCAACAAGGCTCTGGAGAAGGAGCGCCGGCTGCGCTACCAAAGCGCCTCCGATATGCGGGCGGACCTGGAGCGGATGAAGCGCGATTCGACCTCCGTCCGCGCGGCGGCCGTCGAGGATTCAAAGCCGGCAGCGGCCGGCCGCGATCGGAGGAAGCGCGCCCGGCCGAAGCGGCGGGGCCGGCTCGCGGCGGCCGCCGTCACAACGATCGCCCTCGGGGGCATCGCGGTCGCGCTCCTGACCGGACGGAAGCCAGGGCAGGAAGCGGCCGCTCCACGGCTGGTCCATTCGATCAAGGTCTCGACGGCCATGGGCGCCGAAGATTATCCGAGCTGGGCGCCGGATGGCCGGGCTCTCGTCTATCAATCGGACCTCACCGGCAACTGGGACATCTGGGTGAGCCAAGGGGAAGGCGGGCAATCGGTCAACCGGACGGCCGACAGTCCCGCCGATGATATCCTGCCGACCTGGTCGCCGGACGGCCAATGGATCGCCTTCTTCTCCTCCCGGGAGGGCGGGGGGTATTTCGTCATGCCCGGCGTGGGGGGCAAAGCCCGGAAGATCTTCTCCTTACCGTCCAGTGAATCCTATCCGACGCCCGCTCAGTGGTCCGCCGACGGAACGCGGCTCGCCTTCGCCATGGGCCAGCGGACGCGCCCGCGCCTCGAGATCCTGACGCTCGCGAGCCTCGCGACCCGGGGCCTCCCTCTTCCGGAGTCGGCCCTGAACAACACCGTCATCGACTTGAGCTGGTCGCCGGACGGGCGATGGATCGCTTTGGGCAGGGGCCTGAGCTTGACATCCGCGACGATCGAGCTCTGGCTGGCGAACGTCGCGAGCGGCGAGAACGTCCGATTGACCGACGGCTCGAAAAAGGATTGCAGCCCGAGCTGGGCGCCCGGCGGACGGGGACTCTACTTCGTTTCGGACCGCGGCGGGACCCCCGACCTGTGGGAATTCGAGATCGGCCGGGACGGCCGGCCGGCCGGCGCGCCCCGGCAGATCTCAGCCGGAATCGAGATGGTCCATGCCGCGCTCGCGGCCGACGGCCGGAGGCTGGCTTATGCGAAGGGAACGACGGTTCGGAACGCCTTTCGCGTTCCCCTCCTTGCCGACCGTCAGACGACTTGGGCGGACGCGGCCCAGCTGACCTTTGAAGAGGCCCAGGTCGAGTCCATCGAGGTTTCCCGGGACGGACGGCTCCTCATCAGCTCGGACCGCTCGGGAAACTGGGACCTCTACCAGCTCTTCCCGGGCGGCGGAGACCTGCAGCAGCTGACCGCGAGCCCGGGGATCGACGCCGGGCCCCGCTGGAAGCCCGACGGCGGCGAGATCGCGTTCTATTCCTCCAGGTCGGGACACCGGGAGGTCTGGGTCATGCCGATCGGCGGCGGATCGGCGCGGCAAATAACCAGCACGGAATCGGAAAGCATGTGGCCGTCCTGGTCGCCGGACGGGAAGGCGCTCATCGTCGAGGGGAATGGCCTGACGATCATACCGGTTCAGGGCGGAGAGCAGCGAAAGCTGACGAGCGAAAGCTCCGACCGGAAGCCCGATTGGTCGCCGGACGGCCAATGGGTGGCGTTCGAGTCCGCCCGCGAGGGAACGCGCCGACCCTGGCGCATTCCGATATCGGGGGGAAGACCGGAGAGATTGACGGATGGAGAAGGTCAATATCCCCGATATTCGCCGGACGGGAAACGGATCTTCTTTCTTGGATATGGATCCCGAAAGGACACCATCTGGGAGCTTTCCTTCGGCCCGCGGCGGGAGCGGGCCGTCACGAACTTTTCGGGGAAGCGGGGCCGGCTCGGGCGCTTGGGTCTCTCGACGGATGGCCGCTCGATCTATTTCACCTGGGAGGAATCGCGCGGAGACATCTGGATCGCCGATATCGTCTCCGCGCCCCTCAAATGAGGCCGGCCATAGAGGCGGCCTCGCCTCTTTTGTGTTATATCCTTATCATCTCCGGAAGCCGCAAGGAGGCTGATCCTATGAAAAAATTCGCGATCATCACGGGGCTCGTTCTCGCAGTCACCGCGGCCCTCGCCGCCGCGCCGATCCAAGCCGCGGTCCCCCAGGGGCAGGTCCTGGAGAGTCTGAAGTTCGCCAGCCCCATCCTCGGCCGGGATGTGAACTACAGCGTTTATCTTCCCCCGGATTACGCCGGATCGACGCGCCGCTATCCCGTCGTTTATCTCCTCCACGGGCTCTCTGATAACGACGCGGGCTGGATCCAATTCGGAGAGGCCCACCTCGCCGCCGACCGGGCCATCGCCGCTCGGGAGATCCCGCCGATGATCATCGTCATGCCGGACGGCGGCGTAGCCTGGTACATCAACGATTACCAGGGCAAGGTCCGCTGGGAGGACATGTTCGTCCAGGAATTCATCCCCTACATCGACGCCAACTACCGGACGCGGACGGCCCGCGAGTACCGAGGCATCTCGGGCCTGTCCATGGGCGGCTGGGGATCGCTGACCCTGGCCATGCGCCATCGCGATCTCTTTGCCGCCTGCGCCGCCTTCAGCGCCGCGGTCTGGACCGAAAAGGACGCCGGGGCCATGGAGGGGCCGCAGTACGACCGGATGTTCGGGCCCCTGTTCGGACCGCACCCGGCCGAAAAGGGCCAGCCGACGGCCTATTTCAAGACCGTCAATCCCATCAGCCTGGCCGGATCCATCGCGGACACGGAGCTGAAGAAGGTCCGGTATTACATCGACTGCGGCGACGACGATTTCCTCATCCAGGGCAACTGCGCCCTCCACCTCGCCCTGCTCGAGCGCAAAATCCCGCACGAGTTCCGGGTGCGGGACGGGGCCCACACCTGGACGTATTGGCGGACGGGGATCATCGACGGCCTGAATTTTATCGGCGCGTCGTTCCACCGCTGAAAGAACGCAAAATAATTCGGGGGACCGTATACGTAATTCCCGAATTCAATACTTGATCTTGGCGCCGACGTTCTCGAAGAAGAATGAGAAGACGTCGGCCGTTTCCTCGATCATCTTGCTCAGGTTGCTCGAGCCGTGCCCGGAGCGGGTCTGGATCCGGATGAGGACCGGATTCGGGCCGGCCTGGTCCGCCTGGAGCGAGGCGATGAACTTGAAGGAGTGGGCCGGGACGACGCGGTCGTCGTGATCCGCCGTCGTGACCAGGGTCGCCGGATAGGCGATCCCCGGCTTGAGGTTGTGCAGGGGCGAATAGGCGTAAAGGTATTTGAAATCCTTTTCCTTGTCGCTCGAACCGTATTCCACCGCCCAGCCCCAGCCGACCGTGAACTGGTGATAGCGGAGCATGTCCATGACTCCGACGGCCGGCAGGGCGACTTTGAAAAGCTCCGGCCGCTGGGTCAGGACCGCCCCCACGAGCAAGCCGCCGTTCGAGCCGCCCTCGATGCCGAGCTTGCCGGCGGACGTGTAGCCCTCCCGGATGAGGTACTCGGCCGCGGCGATGAAGTCGTCGAAGACGTTCTGCTTCTTCTCGAACATCCCCGCCTTGTGCCAGGTCTCGCCGTACTCTCCGCCGCCCCGCAGGTTCGGCTGGGCGAAAACGCAGCCGTTCTCGAGCAGGGCGATGATCCCCGGGCTGAACGACGGCTGGAGGCTGATGTTGAACCCGCCGTAAGCCGTCAGGAAGCAGGGGTTCTTCCCGTCGAGAGCGAGCCCCTTCTTAAGGACGATGAACATCGGGACGCGGGTCCCGTCCTTGCTCGCGTAGAAAACCTGCTTCGCCTCGTAATCCTCGGGATTGAACTTGACCTCGGGCTTGCGGAACACCTCGGACGCCCCCGAGGCGATGTCGAACTTGTAGATGGTCGAGGGGAAGGTGAACGAAGTGAACGTATAGAACAGGATCGTGTCGTCCTTCCAGCCACCGAAGCCGCCGGCCGTCCCGAGCGCGGGGAGGCCGATCTCGCGGACGAGCGTCCCATCGAGCTCGTGCTCGTAAACCTTGGTGTTGGCGTCCTTGAGATAGCTGCAGAAGAGCTTCGTTCCGCCCGTGCTCGCCCCGATCAGGACCTCCGGCTTTTCCGGGATCGCGGGCGCCCAATTCTCCTTGGCCGGCTTCCGGGGATCGACGAGGACGACCTTGTAATTGGGGGCGTCCACGTTCGTGTAGACGAGGAACTTGTCACCGACGTTGTCGACCAGGGCGCTGTCGTTATCGAACCCCTTGGCCAGGATCTCGAAAGGCATATTCGGCTTGGCGAGGTCCTTCCAGAGGAGCTCGGTCCCGGACGTCCCTTCGCTCACGGAAAGGACCGCGAAGCGCTCGTCCTCGGTGACGCCGAGGCCGAAATAGCGGAGCGGATGCTCCTTGTCCGCGAAGACGAGCGTGTCCTTGTCCTGGGGATCGCCGATTTTATGGTAATAGACTTTCTGAAACTCGTTCTTGGCCGTCAACTCCTGACCGGCGGCGGGCTTGTCGTAGGCGCTGTAGAAGAATCCGTTCTTCCACCACGCCGCGCCGGAGAACTTGACCCACGCGATCCGGTCGGGGAGCTCTTTTTTCGTCGCCAACTCGAGGACCCGGATCTCGGACCAGTCCGAGCCGGCTTCCCCGCGCGAGATCGCGGCGAGCTTCTTGTCGCCGGAGAATCCGATGAGGCCGATGCGGATCGTCCCGTCGGGAGAGAGGGCGTTCGGATCGATGAGGACCTCGGGCGCGCCTTCCAGCCCTTTTTGGATATAGATGACCGATTGGTTCTGGAGCCCGTCGTTCTTGGAAAAGATGTAATATTCACCGACCCGAAACGGCGAGGAGTAACGGGGGTAGTTGAAGACGTCGGTCAACCGCTTCTTGACCGCGTCGCGATAGGGGATCTTGCCGAGGTAGCCGAAGGTCACGGCGTTCTGGGCCTCGACCCATTTCAGCGTCTCGGGGGCGTTGTCGTCCTCGAGCCAGCGGTAGGGATCGGCGACCTTGGTCCCGAAATAATCGTCGACCTGATCGACCTTGGCCGTGGCGGGGTAGTCGATCTTCTCCGCCGGCTTGCAGGACGGCATGAGCATCAAAGCCAGGACGGCGACGGAAAGCAGGGATCGTTTACGCATGCGGGACTCCTTCGGGCTTGAGGCATCGGAAAAGAACTTTTTAACACACCGGCTTCGGAGATTCAATCCGGGGCCGGTCCGCGCGGGTCCCGGCGCGCGGCGGAAGACGGGTGCCGGGCGCGGGAAATTCGGATATACTGTCCCGCTGGAGGCGGCATGAAGACCATTCCTATCCGGACCATGCCGGCTCTGCTCAAAGACGCGACGGCGGCCGAGCTGCACGCGCGCCTCGCGCCTTTGGGGGTTTCCCTGCGGCTGGCTCGACGGCTGCAGGCTGCGGTCGTCAGGCGCGACGCGTTTCCCGCGAGCCTTCCAGAGGTGTCGGACAAGCTATTGGTGCGCGTGCGGGAAGGAACGCGCCTGCCGCGGCTGGTCCGGCTGGACAAGACGGTGTCGGCGCGGGATGGATTCGCCAAGTATCTCTTCCAAGGCGACGGGCCCGAGCCGTTCGAGGCGGTGCGGATCCCGCTCCTGCATCGGGCGGGCGAAGAGAAGTTCATCGTCTGCGTGAGCACGCAGGTGGGATGCGCGCTCGGCTGCGCGTTTTGCGCCACGGGGAGGATCGGCTTCGTCCGCAATCTCGCGGCCTGGGAAATGGTCGATTCCGTCATTCGCATCGCCGCCGATTCGCCCCTTCCCGTCCGCGGCGTGGTGTTCATGGGGATGGGCGAGCCGATGCTGAATTACGAGGCCGTGGTGCGCGCGGCGCGGATCCTGAGCGAGCCGTGCGGGATGGCGATTTCGGCAAAGTCCATCAGCATCTCGACGGCGGGAGTCGTGCCGGGCATTCGCCGGTTCACGGCCGACCGGCTCCCGTTCCGTTTGGTGGTGTCTCTGACCAGCGCGGACCCTTCCCGGCGGGGCGAGCTCATGCCCATCGAGAAGGCCTATCCGCTGCCGGAGCTCATGGATGCGATCCGAGAGTATCATCGCGCATCGAGACAGCGCGTGGTGCTGGCCTGGACGATGATTTCCGGTTTCAATACGCGGGAAGAAGACGCGGTCCAGCTGGCGCAACTGGTCGGGGACCTGCCGGTCACGCTGGACCTGATCGACGTGAACGACGCCGCGGGGCGGTTCAAGCCGCCTTCAACCGGTGAGCTGGATGCGTTCCGGGACGCGCTGCGCGAGCACCTGAAAATGCCGGTCGCGAGGCGCTACAGCGGCGGGCAGGACATCCAAGCCGGCTGCGGGATGCTCGCGGGCGTTAAATAAGGGAACCCGCGGAGGTTCCCGTGAGCTATGGACAATCCCGGAGCGCCCTTACCACTTCTTCGCTTTTTCGGGCTCCATCTTCCTCAAGTCCAGCCCCATCTCGAACGCGCCGATCCGATAGAGGCAGATCTCCCGGAGCGAGGACGGATGATGGAGGACTTCGGAAAGGGACTGGCCGCCGACCGCCCACACGCCTCCGCCGCGGACAACAACGACTTTATAGTCATGAAGGAGCCGGATAAGCGTCTCCATATCGGTCTTCGGCGGAACGACCGGGACGACGAGATACATGAAGCTGCCCTCGGCGTCGACCGGAACGATCCGGCCCGCCGGTTCGCTCTCCCCCGGATAAACGAAGTGGGAATGGGCTTCGGCCTCCGGAACCCAGCAATGCATGATCGTCTGGAAATCGGTCTCCGCGTAGATCGCCTTGTGCGTCGCCAATTCCGGCGAATCCGTTGCTTCTTGCCGGAGCGCTTTCCGGACGAGCGGCCCGCCGACCTCGCGGGGCATGGACGCTTTCGGCGCGTAGAGGATATCGCTCACGCCCCGGACCGACATGGAGCCGGTATGGAAGGGGGAGAGCCGCGACTCGAAGATGCGTGCGCCCGCTTTCCTGAACTCCTTCAAGATCTCTGTCTCGTCCGGGAAGTCGCAGCGGTCCTCGTCCCCGATCATGTACGGGTCGGGAGCGTATCGGAAATGGTCCTCCGGACGGTCCGAGATCCGTTCTCTCAACCCTTCGACGTCCACCCGCAAGGCGCGGGCCTGCCGGACGACCTGACCGGCGTTGTTGGCGACGCACAAAAGAAAGAACGCCTCGGGTAAAGTCCGCGCTTTGACGAACGTCCCATGGCCCTGGATCGTCGTCACCGGGTGATCGGCCAAGCGGGCCGGGACGCCGGCGCTCATTTCGGGCGAGCCGCTCGGCACGGCGAACCAGTCGACATGAACGTGGTCGCCGAGGATCTCCCAGCCGAGGGGATCGATCGGGATGAAATCGGCCGGTTTCTTGGGCCGCGGCGCGTCGTCGAGCGTGGCGATGGCCAGCTCCTTGGTATGGGCGTGCATGGACGCGCCCGCCCCGGGAAGAGCGAGAATGCGGGCGTGGATATCGGTTTCGGAGGAGGCTTTGTAATATCCGTAGTCGGTCTCGGTCGCGGAGAGGCAGCAGATCTGGTCCGGATCGAGGTCGCCTTTCTGCGAGCCCGTGGCGGTGATGAAGATCTGCTCGTCGCCGGCCGCGGTCCGGACCTTGACGGCCATGTTGCCGCTGTGACTGTCCTGGATATCGTAGAGGAGGGAGGCCCGGCCGATGGACTGGAAGAGGTGGAAGATCTTCGCGCCCGCCGTCCAGTCCCGGTGCATCATCGCGGCGTCCTTTCGATGCGGAGATGCTCGAGGAGGGCGGACGAAGGCCGGCCGCTCTCATCCCAGCCGCGGATGCGGTAGTAATCGCTCCGCATCTTTTCCTGATCGGCGGCGGAAATCGAATGCTTCGCCCCGGCGACCTCGATCGGGATCTCGCTGAACCGCGGCGGCAGGGCGTCGTCTTCTCTCGTCGCGCCGGCATCGAAATTGAACAGCCGCTCGAGGGCCGCGATCCGGTTGGCGATCTCCTCGAGCCTGGCTTCCGAGAAATCCAAACCCGTGACCCCGGTCGCCATCCGGGCCCACGGGCCGACGTCGAAGGCGAAGCCGGTGAAGCGGCAGATCCCCAGGCTGTCCTGGAGGATCCCCTTGTTCTGCATGTTCCGGACGGCGATGGGCGACTGGAGGAGGCTGAAGCGGGGGATCTCCTTCGTCCCGCCGAAGAAAGCGAGCGAAACCGAATACCCGCCCCGGAGGTGGCAAGCCCCGGTCGGCGAGGTCATGTAACCGAGGGCCTGGGTCAACGAGGCGCGCGGATCGTAGCCTGGGATCTCGAGCTTTTTGACCGTCATGGCCAGCTCGGGACGGCCGTACCGCGCCGCGAGGCGCGAGGCGCCCCCGGCCAACGCATCGCCGATCCCGCGCCGGAAGGCCGTCGCCCGGACGAGCTCCTCCTCGAGATCGCCGCGGCCGAAGCGCAGCTCCATCCCGCCGAGGTCGGCGGCCGGGATCGCTCCGCTCTCGGCGAGCTCCATGGCGCAGGCGAGCGTGCCGCCGAAGCTCATCGTATCGATCCCGAGCTCGTTGCAGCGGTAGTTGGCCCGGGTGATGGCGGGGAGGTCGTAGACGTCGCAGACCGGGCCCATCATGACCACGGTCTCGTATTCGGGCCCCTCCCCTTTCTCCGTCCCCGTCGACGAGACGAGGCGGGTGTGGCGCTGGCAGCCGATCGGGCAGAGGAAGCAGCCGCCGGCCCGCTCGAGGATCGTCTTGGCGATCGCTTCGCCCGAGACGTTCTCGAGGAGACCTTCGTCGTGGATGGTGTCCTGGAAATTCCTGTGCGGGAGCATCCGGATGACGTTGATGAGCTCGACCAGGCCGGCCGTCCCGAGCTCGCGCATGAGGCGCTTGGTGACCGGGGCCTGACGCATCAGGTAGAGCGATTGATCGTATCCGGATTGATAGCGCTCTTTGTCCTGGTAGCAGATCCTCTCCCGGCCGGCGACGCGGATGGCCTTGAGATTTTTCGAGCCCCAAACGGCTCCCGGCCCGCAGCGGCCGTAAACGCGGTTGTGATCGTTGGCCACGGCGGCGATCCGGACCAGGTTCTCGCCCGCCGGACCGATGCAGAGGGCCTTCGGCTTGAAAACCGGATCGGCGCCGGCCTGGAGGAGGTCGGTCGTCTCGTGGGTATCCTTGCCCCAGAGATGGTGGGCGGGCAGGACGTCGATCTTTCCCGGAGTGATGTCGATGAAGACGGGCGCGGCGGCCCGGCCCTTGAGGACGAGGGCGTCGATCCCGGCGGACTTGAACGCGGCCCCCCAGGTCCCACCCGAGTTCGACGTCCCGATCACGCCGGTCAGGGGAGACTTGAAGACCATATGGCCCCGGCCGGCGGTCGGCGCGTTCGTCCCGACAAGGGGCGAGGAGGCGATGACGACGACGTTGTCCGGACCGAGAGGATCGCATTGGGGATCGACGGCATCATAGAAGAGGCGCGTGGCCAGGCCGCGGCCGCCGAGATAATCGGCCGCGATCGCCGGAGGGAGCGTTTTGAAGCGGACGTCCCCGCGCCCGAGGTCGATCTCGGCGTACTTACCGTGGAATCCGCAGGGCGTCTGGGACATGTGTTGACTCGGTTTATCGGAAAATCAGGATACTAAAACGGCGGAGGCACGTCTATATCATTTATTTCCAAAGATCTCCGGCAGGTTCTTGATTCTATATTCGCGGTAGACGGAATAGTCACCGTCCTGCTCGATCGTACCGAAACCGGGTGAGAAAAATTGCACGCTGTCGAATTTGACTTCGGCGGGCAGGACGACGGCATAGAGATATCGACCGCCGGGATCGAACACATCGAACTCCATTTTCTTGGGCCCGGTGATTCGGAACACTCCCAAGTATCCCTTCGGAAGCAGGAGAACGTCCTTGATCGCCGCAAGCTTATCCGGGAAGGCTGAATAAACCCATTTGAGAAATTCCTGTTTCTCGATGCCGGGCACCAGGACTTCGATGTCCTTCCTGCCGATCCTAACGCTCTCGTAGGGCCGCTCGATGATCAGAAGATCTTTCCCCGCATAATCCTTCACTCTGATCTTATATTCCAAATTCACGCCACAGAAGATTCTTTGCCTCTCGGGATCGGCCGCGGAGAAAAAGTTCGGCGTGGCCCATCCTTCCATAAGCCCGCCCGGTCCGCTGCCGCTGGGATTCATAATTATCCCGATGTTTTCGCCCGACAGAAGATCAACCGCATTTTCGGCTCCCTCCATATCGAAAGCGACGAGCTTTAGGACTTGGACCCGCTTTTTCTGAGCGTCCCAGTACGTTGCCAAAGCGAGAAAATGACCGCAGTCAACCCCTGAGGAAAAACGATTCTTGAGGGTCTTCTCCTTGAGGAAAGATCCCGCATCGTTGAAATGCGCGACCTTCGACACGCCGAAAACCCAGATGCCCGGTTCCTGGAAAAGCGCACAGTAGCTCTGCGTAGAGGCGAACTCGCCGGGGCCTTGCCCATTCTTAGATATCAATCCGAGGTACCGGCCGTCAGATCCGAATCGATGACCTTCCGCGCGGATCGGATCGTAGAGAATGACATTCCCGGCCAGATCCCGAGAAAACCGTATCATCCGCATGCCGACATCGTTTTGATCATAGGGATTGATCGTCCGCGTCCGCTCGACTTCGAGCTTGATCGTCCCCTTGAGCGGCTTGGCCGGGTTAAGGACGTGGGGGACGCCGTCGATCGTCTTGAATTCGACCTTGTCTTGCGCCGCACCGATCGCTGCAGCAAAAAGAAGAATGATTCCTGGGAAGAGGATGCGCTTCATAATCCCTCCTCGCGTCTGCCACCATTTTAAACGATTCGTCGGAATTTTTCGATTCGCCGGTTTCGGATGATCCTCGGGCCGGAGGCAACGAACCCGCCCCATCATGTTCAGGTCGAGAGAAAGGGAGCTCCGCTAAAGCCGAGAGATTCGTATCGAAATGTACGTCCTGACCGCCCCAGGACAGGGATGGCGTTGACAAAGAACCAGGATATATTTACAATGTAAATATGGAACAGATCGGTTTCTCCTGGGATGAGAGGAAGAACCGGACGAATCGCCGAAAGCACGGAGTCTCCTTCGAGGAAGCCCAGACCATATTCTATGATGAGAGAGCCGTTCGATATTCCGATCCGGACCACTCGACGGATGAGGATCGCTTCATCATGCTCGGTCTCAGCTATCGGCTTCGAACGCTCGTCGTCTGCCATTGTTATCGAGAAAGCGATTCCATCATCCGGATCATATCCGCCCGAAAAGCGAACCGCAAAGAAACAGAATCCTATTGGAAGGACTTGTGAGGCCATGAGGGAACATTATGACTTCGAAAAAATGAAGGGGGAGCGGAATCCCTATGCGCGGCGGCTCAAGCAACCCATCACCATCCGGCTGGACAAGGCGACGGTGACCTATTTCAAATCGCTCGCCGTCGAGCTCGGAATGCCGTACCAGAACCTCATCAATCTCTACCTGAGGGACTGCGCCATGAATCGCAAGAAGCTCGATTTGAAGTGGGCTTCCAGCTGAAATCTTGTTATCGAGACTTTGGGGAGAGATTCCCCTGAGGTCATCCCGGAGTTGGATGGATTCCTAGGTGCGCGTTGGGCAAAATCTGAAAAACTCTCCAGCGGAGGGATCGTCCATAAGCGAACATCAGGAAACTGCCCGAAGCGCCCCCATCTTCTTTTATTCATTTTCTCTCCCCTGCCCCTCAACTAACATGAGGGGATTCGTCGGCGCTTCGGGAAAGGAACAATCCCGGAGCTAACCTCCGCCGAGGAGCGGGAAGATCGACACGTGGTCACCCTCGGCGAGCGGCGTGGCCGTTCCTGTCGCGGCCGGGAGGTTCGTCCCGTTGATCATAACGACGATGTGCGGACGGACATCGTCCCCGTCGAAGATCTCCGCCCGCCGCTCGATCGTATTGCACAGGGTATGCAGGAGATCGAGCGCGGTCGCGCCGGGCCGGAGAAGGATCATGTGCTCGCCCGGCCCGAAGAGCTTCTTGTGGGTGGCGAAGAACTTGACCCTGACCGCGATGTCGTCCCGGCCCAGGACCTTCCGCAGGCCGGGCCAGTCGTCTTCCCGATAAACCGCGATCGACATGCCGCCGAGCTTGCTTTGAAGGGCATCGAGGAGCGGCTCGCGCAGGACAAGGACGATGTCGCGCCCGGAGCCGTCCATGACCGTTTCCAGGACCGGCCAGACTCCGCCTCCGGACATCTCGAGCGGACCGATCTCGTCCACGACCAGAAGCCCGTCCTGGGGGCTCTCGCGGATGATCCGTTCCGCCAAGGCGAGGGTTTCGGGGATGAGGTAATAAGGGCCCACGCGCGGCCAGGACTCCTCCCCTTCCCGCCTCAGGAACGGCCGGACGGATTCGTCCCGCAGATCGAGGAGGTCATAGCCCTCCGTGATGTTTTCGTTAAGGACGCGCAGGCTCAGGTAGCCGGACCGCGGCCGGGGCGCGGAAGCCCCGGTCAGAACGCCGCGGAGGAACGTCGTTTTGCCGGAATCGACCGGGCCTGTCAGGATATGGATTCTCGCCATCATCACCACCCGCCCGAGTATAGCATACTCGGGGTGCGTTAGGCGATCCCGGAGCCTCTGACGTTACTCCGAAAAACTCAGCTGGGCGAAGGGATCGCTCAACGGCGAACATCAGGAAGGAAGGACCCGCCTTGCGGGAGGGAACCTAAGGGGTTCCCTCAGTGAGCCGTGAGCAATCCCGAGCCCTTTTAACGGACGACGATCCGGGACTGGCTGGGCTGGAGCGTCACGGGCGTCCCATTCGCCCCCATGGCCGAGATCCCCGTGACCGAGACCATGCACTCGCCCGGGCTCTTCGGCTCGAAGACGAGCGTCGCGATCGTCCCGCCGCCGCGCAGGCCCTTGCCCACCTGCGGGCTCGAGAATCCGATGGCGCAGATCCCGCTATTGTTATCGATGTTCTTGAGGAACGGGGCCTGCTCCCCGAGCTGGCGGACGAGCCCTCCCTCGGTGACCTCGCTCAAGCTCAGGATCTGGGGATTGTAGCTCAGGTTGAGGCTCAAATTGCCGATCTCTTGGTCGCTCCGGAGATTGACCGAGACCCGAACGGTTCGCCCGACCGGCGCCTCGAAGTTGGCCGGGAGGAGCTGGATCGAGTTGCCCGCGCCGCCAGCGCCCGGAAGGTTCCGAGCCTGCAGGCTCCGCTCGGCCGCGCCCGGGTTGAGCTGACGGCCCATCAGCTCGTCCTCGAGCAGGCCCGGGAGTCCGGCCTCGGTCGCGGAAGTGTCCACGTCGACCCACAGCGGCTTGGCGTCCTCGGCCGTGATCGGGACGGTCCGGATGATGTAGGGGGTGACGGTCAGGATGACGTCGCTCTGCTCGATCGTCGTGTCCTCGGACGAGAACAGGCGGCCGAGGAGGGGGATGTCCTTGAGCCCGGGGATGCCCTTGATCGTCCGGCGCTCTTCGTCCTTGAGCAGGCCCGCGAGCAGGCTCGTCTCCCCGTCGCGCAGCCGGATGGTGTTCTTGATCTCGCGGGTGTTGATGATGGGGATGCCGGCGTAGCCCGTCCCGCCGATTGAGGTCACCTTGATCTCGAGGACCAGGGTCACCTCTCCTCCCCGGTGGATCGTCGGCTTGATCTTGATCTCGATCCCGACGTCCTGCTGGGTGAAGCTCGTGACCGGCTGCTGGCTGACGCCGCCCGCGGCGATCGAATAGAACGACGTCTGGGGGATGGGGATCTTCTGGCCGACGAGATGCCGCATCTCCTCGTCCGAGACGCCCGGCAGCCGCGGCTGGGCGATGATCTTCGTGTCGCCGTCCGACTCCAGGAGGTCGAGGAAGCTCGTCGGCAGGCTGATCGAGAAGTTGGCCGCCTTGGAGAAGTCGAGCGAGGCGAGGTTGTGCCAGCCCGAGGTCGTCGAGGACGTCGAATCGCCGCCGACGATGTCGCCGTACTTCATCCCGACCGTGTTGCTGTCGAACGAGACGCCGAGCTCCCGGAGCTTGAGCCGTGAAACCTCCATGATCTCCAGGTCGATGACGACCTCGCCCTTCGGCTTGTCCCAGACGCGGAGGAGCTTCTCGACGAGCTCGATCTCCTGGGGCGTGCTCCGGATCGTCAGGGAATTCAGGTTCTTGTCGAAGACGATGTTCGGGACCCGCGTCGTCGAGCGGAGCATGGAGCTCAGGGCCGCCTGGACCTCCTGGGCGGTGATGTTGGCGAGGTAGAAGGTCCGGATGCAGTTGACTTCGTACTGCAGCCGCTTCATGGCGTTGTCGGGGATGACGAGGACGCTCCGCTCGTCGATGATGCGGTAGAAGTTCTTGCTCGCCGTACAGATCGACTTGAGGGCCTGTTCGAACGTCAGATTGGACAGGTCCGTCTGGTAGGGAACGTCCCGGAAATTCTCGTCGAAGATGATGCCGATCCCCGCCGCTTTCCCGAGGGCCTGGAAGATCGAGCGGATGCTGGTCTCGACCGGGAACTTCAGCTGGAGCGGCTCGTCCTTGGTCTTGAGCTTGATGGGAAACTCGATCCGCTCGGGCTGGGCCGGAGCGGGCTTTTCCGGGGCCGTGGTCAGGAGGCGGGCCTCCCGGCCGATGGCCGGATCGCGCGGGTTGTAGGACTGGGCCTTCTCATAAGCGGCCAGGGCCTCTTCCTTCTTGCCCTCCGCGGCCAGCTCGCGGGCCGTCCGGACCCAATCGATGGACGCCCGGACCTTCGCCCGTTGAAGGGCGACGCGGTAGACGGGGTCGCGCGGATATTCCAGGCTCGCTTTCTCGTAGTAGGCGATGGCGTCTTCGAACTGCTTGTTCAGCTCCGCCCTGGCCCCGAGGCGATATTGGGAGCTCACCACGGCGCAGCCCGAGAGGCTCAAGACGAGGACCGACAATGCGGCGAGCTTTCTCATTTCCGTTCTCCTTCCAGGGCGAATTTGATCGCCGGGCCGTCGGGCCCCAGGATCTCGATCTCGGCGGGTCCGACCTTCTCGACCTTCCAGACGTTGCCGAGCGTTTCCCCGGCGGCCACGGCCATGGCCTGGCCGTTGAAGAGGATGATGGCGAGGAATTTCTCCTTGCCCTGGATGAAACCTACGTAGCGGACGTTCACCGGCGGCGAGGGCGGCGCTTCGGCCTCCGCCGCGCCCTCGGCTCCCGGCTTGACCCCGGGAGCGAGGGGAGCCGCGGGAACGGCAAACGGCTGCGTCCGCGGCCGGAGGAGCTCTTCCTGCGGCGAGACGGCCAAGCCGGGGATGAAGGGATCCCGTTTCGCCCCGAGGAAAGGCCCTTCCT
The DNA here is from genome assembly GCA_963848835.1 of Candidatus Aminicenantota bacterium. Lineage (GTDB taxonomy): Bacteria > Acidobacteriota > Aminicenantia > Aminicenantales > UBA4085 > CAWKFB01. Next base: position 183,813 of record CAWKFB010000014.1, read on the forward strand.
TCGTTTCGAGGAGGCTCATCCGGAGAAGGGGTCCGGTGACCATGTCCGGATCGGCTTTCTTCCCCCGGGCCGGCTTGGCCTGGCCGAAGGCGGAGACCGCGGCCGCGAGGATCAGGACCGAAGCCCGTCCGACGTTAGTTCTCATAGTATCCCGCCAGGCTGACGCGGAGCTCGAGCGAGCCGGGGGGCTTGCCGATGCTCAGGAAATCGACCTTCTCCGCGACGAGGAGCTTGGGAAAACGCTCGACGACGTCGAGGAGGCGTTTCAGGACCAGATAATTCGCCGTGAAACGGAACTCGGCGGTGACCTTTTGGATCCGCGTCCGCGGGATCGTGGCATAGCCGTAGACGATGTCGTTGGCCGCGATCCCCGAGGCCTCGAAGATCTTCTCCAGGTCGAGCCGCAGGCCCCGGACGGCTTCCTTGGGGTCGTACATCCAGGCGCCCTTGAGCTTGGCGATGTCTTTCTGGGCGCCGGCCCAGGCATCCCGGCTCACCCGCGCCGCTTCCCGCTCCGCGTCGATCGCCTTAGCCTGGGCGCCGGCGGCGTCGAAGGCCCGGGCCGTTCGTCCCGCCTGGGCCCCGGCCCGGACGGCGAGGAAGACGAGGAGGCAGGCGGCCGCGCCCAGGCAGGCCCCGAGCCACGCCGCGAGGCGGCGCTCACGCATGTCGAGGAGGCTAATCAGTTCTTTCATGGGTGAACATGATCTCCGAGACCCATTGTCCGTTGAGCTGGGCTTCCTGGCGGACCGAGATGTTCTTGAAGCCCTTGGCGTTGAGCGCCTGGATGAAGGCCAGCATGTCCGTGAGCGTCGGACTGGTCATCTTGAAGCGGACGTCAAGGGATCCGCTCCGGGTGACGAGCGGGGTCATCTGGATGATGACGCAGCTCGGGGGGAGAGATTCCTCGAGCCGGTCCAAGAACGCGACCCAGGAGAAGTGCTTGTCGACGAGGATCGCGTTCAGGGAGTCGACCGTCGTCCGGTAGGTCTTGGCCCACTCCCGGACGTGGCCGATCCAGGTGTCGCGGTCCTGCCGCGCCGCTTCCGAGGTTTTGCGGACCTGGACCAGAGAGGCCGTGAGCGACCTCTCCTTGGCCCGGCTGGAGAGAAGGACGCGCGCAGAAACCGCGGCGACGATGAGGAACAGGGCGATCATCGCCCCGAGGAGGACGAAAAAGAATCGCCTGTTGCGGAGCGGCCGCGAGGCCAGGTTGACGCTGATCTTCCGGCCGGTCATCACTTCACCTGCCCCAGGAGGGGCGCCAGGACGCGCCGCTCCGGGGCCGAAAGCGCCTCGGGCCCCGGGAATTCGGAGACTCTGAGCCCGGGCCACAGGCCGCGGAGCTCCACGGCGGCGTCGGTTCCGTCCGGCCAAGCGACCGGACGGATCCATAGGCTCTCGATCCTGGACTTTTCCTTGTCCTCGACGAAGTTCATCGTCGTTTCGATCTCCCGGACGATCTGGTCGAGACGGCGGCCGGAGTCCTCCGCGGAGAGGTCCTCGTTCAGGAACGGCTTGATGCGGTAGAGCGCGATGTCCCCCCCGAGGACGGCGGCGAGGCTGACGTAGTCCTCCTCGCAGTTGACGATGAGCGCCCCGGCCGACGCCTCGGCGGGGACGAGGGCGGCGAGCGGCAGGGTCGGCACGCTCAGGGTCCGGACTTTGAACCCGGCCCGGCCGAAGACGGCCTCGTATTCGCCGAGGACCTCGGCCGATCCGAGGGCCAGGATGACCTTGGCCTGGCCGTTGCCGGAGATGACGTCGTAGCCGAGACGCATGTCCGTCGGCTTGAGCGGCACGAGCTTGGCGAGCTTCCAGCGAAAAAGCTCCTCCCGCTCGACCGGCGAGACGGGGAGCCCGTCGAAGGTCTGGACGAACATCCGGACGCACGTCTCGGGGACGAGGAGGGCGGCGTCCCCCCCATCCGCCCCGAGCTTCAGCCGGGCGTCGCGGATCGCCCTCTCCACGGCCTTGGAGTCGAGGATGTTCGGCCGGTCGAAGGACGGCGCCAGGGCGCCCGGCGGCAGGCCGACGATGGTATGGGCCGCGAGGCAGCCCTCCTTTCTCGAGCATCGGACGCCGGACAGGGTCGTCCGGGAAAGCTGCCAGGAGAGGTCGGGGAAGATCGGCTCGGTCAGGAGCTTTTTCCAGCGGGCCAGGGGATTGCGCATGGCTTATTCCACGAACGTGACCTTATTCAGCTCCTTGAGGCTCGTCACTCCCTCGAGCACCTTGCCGACGCCGATCTCGCGGAGGAAAGTCATCCCCTCGAACTTCGCCCTCTTGCGGACTTCGGACAGCGGCTTCCGTTCCAGGATCAGCTCACGGATGGGATCCGAGAGCTCGAGGAGCTCCATGATGGCCGTCCGACCCAGGTAGCCTTTCCCGTGGCACTCCTCGCACCCCTGGGCCTCGTAGAATACGTGGCTTGCGACCTTGGCCGGATCGAGTCCGGATTCGAGGAGCAGGGCCGGTTCGTAGGTCACCGGCCGCTTGCAGCGGGGACAGAGGACGCGGACGAGACGCTGGGCGAGGATGCAGTTGAGGGCCGAGACGAAGCTGTAGGGATCGACCTGCATGTGGATGAAGCGGCCGATGACGTCGAAGACGTTGTTGGCGTGGACCGTGGTGAAGACGAGATGGCCCGTCAGGGCGGATTGGATGGCGATCTGGGCCGTTTCCGGATCACGGATCTCCCCGACCATGATCTTGTCCGGGTCGTGGCGGAGGATCGAGCGCAGCCCGCGGGCGAAGGTGAGGCCCTTCTTCTCGTTGACCGGGATCTGGGTGATGCCCTCGACCTGGTACTCGACCGGGTCCTCGATGGTGATGATCTTGTCCTCGACGGACTTGATCTCGGTCAGGGCGGCGTAGAGCGTCGTCGTCTTGCCGCTGCCCGTGGGGCCCGTGACGAGGACCATGCCGTAGGGCTGGGTGATATAGCGGCGGAAGCGGCGGAGGACGTCGTCGGAGAAGCCGAGGAGGTCGAGCCGCAGCTCGGAGAACGCCTCCGTGATCATCTCCTTGTCCAGGATCCGGATGACCGCGTCCTCGCCGTAGATCGAGGGCATGACCGAGACGCGGAAGTCGATCGTCTTGTCCTTGATCTTCAGCCGGAAGCGGCCGTCCTGGGGGACGCGGCGCTCGGCGATGTCGAGGTCCGACATGACCTTGACCCGGGAGATGATCGGCGACTGGAACTTCTTGTCGATGGACTCCATGGCCTCGCCGAGGACGCCGTCGATGCGGTACTTGATCCGGACCCCGTCGTCCTTGGATTCGATGTGGATGTCGCTCGCCCTCTTCTGGACCGCGGTGAAGACGATCGTGTTGACGAGCTTGATGATCGAGCCGTCCTGGTCGGCCAGCTTCTCGATCGAGATGACCTCCTCTTCCTCGCCCCCTTCGCGCTCGACGACCTGGGTGATGAACCCCTCGGTCGCGTCCTTGAGGACCTGGAGGGCGGCCTCGCTCTTGCGGAGGGCCTCGTGGATCGCCCGCTTGGGCGCCGCGGCGACCTGGACGGTCTTCCCGACCATGGCCTCGACGGCGTCGATGACGGAAATGTCGGAGGGGTCGGCGATGGCGATGCGGAGGGTCCGCTCGTCGGCCGAGAGGGGGATGAAGTTCGAGCGGTAGAGGAAATCGGGCGGGAAGGAGCGGACGAGGTCGCGGTCGATCGGCGTCATGGCCAGGTCCACGGTCGGGACCCGGTAGCGCTCGGCGATCTTGCGGATCTCCTTCTCGTCGGACATCTCGGACTTGCGGGGATCGGTTGCGTCCATGTCAGCGGGCCACCTTGATGATGTTGAAAATGGGCATGTACACGGCCAGGAGCATCCCGGCGACGAGAAGCCCCATGAAGATGATGACCATCGGCTCGATGAGCGAGACGAAGGTGTCGATGAGCGATTGGATGCTCTCGTCGAAGACGTCGGCGACCTCGCGGAGCATCCCGCCGAGGTTGGCCGAGGTCTCGCCGATGCGGACCATGTCCAGGGCCAGCGGCGGGAAGATCCCCGCCTTGGTCATGGCCTCGGACAGGCTCTCGCCGTTCTTGATCTCGGCGGGCAGGATCGAGGCCTTGTGGGCGAGGTACTTGTTCGGGATGGCCTGGATGGCCAGCCCGACCCCGGAGAGGAGGGGCACTCCGGCTTGGAGAAGAAGGCTGAGCGTCCGCCCGAAGAGGGAAACGGCCGACTCGAGCCAGATGGTCTTCCCCAGGGGGATGCGGAGCTTGGCCCTCTCCGTCCTCAGGACGAGGCGGGGGTTCTTCCTGAGCCGGGAATAGCCGATCAGGGCGACCAGCGTCCCCAGGAGCCAGACGTACCAGTGGGCCCGGATGAAGGTCGAGCCGTTGATGAGCAAGGTCGTGAACAGGGGGAGCTGGGCGTCGAAGTCCTTGTAAAACTCCGAAAAATTCGGGAGGACGAAGTTGAGGAGGACGCCGAGGAGGGCGAAGGAGAAGAGCAGGAGCATGGTCGGGTAGATGAGGGCCGAGCGGATGCGGCCCTTCGTCTGGGAGATGACCTTGGCGTATTGGATGTACTGGCCGACCGTGTCGGGGAGGTTGCCGCTCTGCTCCCCGGCCATGAGGGCCGCCGTATAGATCTTGGAAAAGCGGTCCTCGAAAGGCGCGAACGCCTCGGATAGGGATTTCCCGTGGCGGATGTCGTGTTCGACCTCGACCAGGATCTCCTTGAGCCGGGGATTCTTGACCCGGTTGCCGATGACTTCGATGCTCCGCAGGACGGGATACCCGGCCCGGACGAGGGCCATGAGCTCCTGGTTGAACATGATGAAATCGCGGTCCTTGATCTTGTTGTCCAGGGAGAGCGAGGGGAGCTTCTGCTTGCGCAGGTCGCGCCGGACGGAGAGGACGCACAAGCCTTCGGACTCGAACTGGCGGCGGCACTCGGCCGGCGAGGTCGCAAGGCGTGACTCGAGGAAGATCTTCCCCTCGTCCGAGGCCAGTCGGCACATATAGTAAGGCATGGCTATCTGGATATATCGAGGTCGCCGCCCGGACGTTAAGGGAGGATTTGAGGCTCCCCCCAAGTTGACTTCGCTATAATAAAGGTATATCTATTTTTAAGAGGAAACCGCGTGAAAACCCTGATCCGGGCGGTCTGTGTCGTCCTTTTCCTGGCCGTCGGGTCCGCGCCTCAGGCCGTCAACCCCGGCCTCCAGGACCCCGCCCGCAAGCCGCCCACGGATTACATGGAGACGTTCCTGTCCCGGAACACGCGCGCCCTGGGCTTGAAAGAGAACAAGCTCATCACCCGGCTGATGAAGCAGCCGAGCATCGATTGGGCCATCCGCTCCGCGGGAAGGCACATCCTGGATTGATCCAAAAATGGCAGGTGATATATTTTTTGCCCGCTGGATTCAAAAATTTGGATTACGGCGGGCCGTGACCCGGGGACATGATGGCCGCTAAGAACAACGGACCCTGGCTCATCATCCCGCTCATCATCCTCCTTGGCTTCGGCGGGCTGAACATCTACCGCAAGATCACTTGGAAAGAGCCGACCGACGGCGTCGTCTGGGAGCCTCGGCCGGGAGGGCTGACGGCGATCAAGGTGATCAAGGACGGTCCGGCCGACAAGCAGGGGACCATCCGCAAGGGCGACATCGTTTTCACGGTCAACAGCGCCCCTGTGGCGAACAAGATCGACCTGATGAAGAGCTTCTGGAACGCCGCGGCCGCGGGCCGGAAAGTCACCTATCAGATCAGCCGCTTCGGCGAGCTGAGCTTCCCCAACCTCGTCCTCGGCCAGAAGGGCGTCGACCTGATCTACTTCTACCTCGCCCTGATCGGGATCATGACCCTCGTCGTCGGGCTCATCGTCTTTCTCAACTCGGCCAAGCCGTTCGCCGTCCCGAACATCTACTACTATATGCTCTCCGCCTTCCTCTACGGCTTCTACGTCTTCTCGGCGACCGGACAGCTCGACCTTCTCGACAACGTCTTCTACTGGTCGGACAAGCTCGCCTTCCTCGCCTTTCCCCCGCTCCTCCTCCACTTCTTCCTGATCTTCCCCCAGCGCAAGCCGTTCGTGAAGAAGAATCCCTCGGTCATCGCCCTCCTGTATCTCCCCGGAGCGATCCTCCTCCTGGCCGAGATCCTCCTCCGCCTCCCCGCCTTCGCCAACCTGGAGAACGTCCTCGTCCTGAAGATCTATGGCGGGCTGCAGAAGCTCGACCTGCTCCACTTCGCCCTTTACACCTCCGTGACCCTGGCGACGATCGCGGACAGCTATTTCCGCCATCCGAGCTTCGTCGTCCGCAAGCAGCTCAAGTGGATCGTCATCGGCCTCGGCCTGGGCATCCTGCCCTTCACCGCGCTCTACATCATCCCCTTCCTCTTCGGGATCGTGCCGACCCGGGTGAGCGAGATGACCGTCCTCCTCCAGGCCCTCGTGCCGCTGGCCTTCTCCTACTCGATCTCCCGGTACAAGATCATGGACCTCGAGATCATCCTCAAGAAAGCCGGGACCCTCGTCTTCTCCTATTTCGTCCTGGCCGTCGTCTATCTCGGCATCTCCTCGCAGACGAGGATCTTCTCCGAGTACCGGGTCAACGCCATCCTCCTCGGGCTCCTGGCCATCGTCCTCGGCGGAACGCTCTTCACCCCGCTCAAGAAGCTGGTCCAGTCGCTCATCGACAAGGTCTTCTACCGGCGCAGCTATCACTACCGCAAGACGCTCCTCTCGATCAGCAAGGAGCTCAGCCGCGAGCGGAACCTGGAGAACCTCTCCCGCTCGCTCCTCGACCTCATCGCCAACGCCCTGGACCTCAGCCAGATCGCTCTTTACCTGCCCGAGGAGGACGACCCGCGGACCTTCCTCCCCTTCAGCACCCGCGGGGAGTTCAGCGTTCCTCCCGGCTCGTTCCGGCTGCCGGAAGACGTCGCCGCCGAGCTCCGGGAAAACCAGTCGCTGAACCTCTACTCCAGCCCGGACCGCCAGTCCGCCCTCCAGACGCTCCGGAAACCCGGGTTCGAGCATTTCCTCGCCCTGGCCGTCGAAGACAAGCTCGTCGGCGGGCTGGCCATGGGCCGGAAGACGGACGCGACCTTCCTGACGAGCGAGGACTGGGAGCTCCTGACCACCATCTCCTCCCCGGCCGCCCTGGCCCTCGAGAACGCCCGGCTCTACAACCAGGCCAGCCTCCGGGCCCAGGAGCTCGAGCGGCTCAAGGACTACAGCGAGAACATCATCGAGAGCCTGACTGTCGGCGTCGCCGTCCTCGACCGCAAAGGGCTCGTCATCGGCTGGAACCGGGTCCTCGAGGAGACCTTCGGGCGCAAGAAGTCGGAGGTCCTGGGCGATTCGCTCCTCCGGGCCCTCGGCCCGGCCAACTTCTCCGCCCTGTTCCCTCCGGACACCCAGCAGGAGTACCACCTCCTGAGCGAAACCTCCCTCGATATGCCCGGCGGAGGGAAGCGGATCTTCGACATCGCCAAGACGCCGCTCCTCGACAACCGCCTCAACCCTTACGGAACGATCCTCGTCTTCGAGGACATCACCGACAAGATCCGCCTCCAGCAGCAGCTCGTGACCTCGGAGAAGCTGGCCTCGATCGGCCTCCTCTCCGCCGGCGTCGCCCACGAGATCAACACCCCGCTGACGGGCATCTCGAGCTACGTTCAGATGCTCCAGAAAAAAGCGACCGACGTCCACTTCGCGGAGGTCCTCGAGAAGATCGAGGCTCAGACGGAGCGCGTCTCCCGGATCGTCAAAAACCTCCTCAACTTCGCCCGGAACCCGTCCGACATGGCCTTTCACCGGGTCAACCTCAAGGACAGCCTCCAGGAGATCATCTCCCTCATCGAGTACAAGCTCAAAGCCATGAATATCAAGCTCGAGCTCGAACTCGCCTCCACGGCCCCCATCTGGGCCCAGGGCGAGCGGCTCCAGCAGGTCTTCATCAATATCATCCTGAACGCCCTCGACGCCATGCCCCAGGGCGGCGCCCTCAAGCTTGCCCTTTCCGAGACGCCCGCGGACGCGGTCGTCGAGATCACGGACACCGGCCAGGGGATCAAGGAGCAGCACCTGGCCCACATCTTCGATCCCTTCTTCACCACGAAGGGCGTCGGCAAGGGCACGGGCCTCGGCCTGTCCATCAGCTACGCCATCGTCACCGAGCACGACGGGCGGATCACGGTCAAGAGCGAGCCGGGCCGGGGGACCCGGTTCACGATCGAGATCCCCCGCGACCTCGACAAGCGCAAACGCGGCCCGGTCCAGGCGGAGATCCCCGCCCCGGCGAAAGCGGAAACGACATGAGCCCTATGATCCGGATCCACGTGATCGACGACGAGCCGATCATCCACGACGTCCTGAGCCAGCTCCTCGTCTCGGAAGGCTATGAGGTCGAGATCTCCTCCTCCGGCGAGGAGGCCCTGGAGAAGATCGCCGGCCAGGATTTCGACCTCTTCCTCCTCGACCTCCTCATGCCCGGGATGGACGGCCTCGAGGTCCTCAAGACCCTCAAGCGGATCCGGCCCGAGGCCGCGGTCATCATCATCACCGCCTACGCCTCGGTCGAGTCGGCCATCGAGGCGATGAAGATCGGGGCCTTCGACTACGTCCAGAAGCCGTTCAAGCACGAAGAGCTCCTCCTCACGATCGGCCGGGCCCTTGAGCACAAGACCCTCCGCGAAGAGAACGTCCGGCTCCGGGACGAGCTGAAGAGGAAGTTCAGCTTCGGGAACATCATCGGCCGGAGCAAGGCCATGGAAAAGGTCTTCGACCTCATCCGGGCCGCCGCGCCGACCCGGAGCACCATCCTCATCCAGGGCGAGAGCGGAACGGGCAAGGAGCTCGTCGCCCGGTCCGTCCACTTGAACTCGAACCGGGCGGCCTTCCCCTTCATCGTCGTCAACAGCGGGTCGCTCCCGCCCGACCTGCTGGAGAGCCATCTCTTCGGCCACGTCAAGGGCGCCTTCACCGGGGCCGTGTCCGAGAAGCAGGGGCTCTTCGAGGCGGCGGACAAGGGGACGATCTTCTTCGACGAGATCTCTTCGATCAGCCTGGAGACGCAGGCCAAGCTTCTGCGGGTCATGCAGGACCGGGAGTTCATGCGGCTCGGCGGGACGAAGACCATCCGGGTCGACGTCCGGATCATCGCCGCGACCAACACCGACCTCGAGGAGCTCATCCGGCTGCAAGGCGTTCCGCCACGACCTCTTCTACCGGCTGAACGTGATCAAGATCGATCTGCCGCCGCTCCGGGCCCGGACGGACGATATCCCGATCCTGGTCAAGCACTTCATCGCCCTCTAGCGCCGCGGAGAACAGCCGGACGATCGAGGGCGTCGACGACGCCGTCCTCCAGGTCCTCGAGGAGAACCCCTGGCCGGGGAACGTCCGCGAGCTCGAGAACCTGATCGAGCGGGCCGTCGTCTTCTCCACGGGGCCGATCCTCCGCCGGGAGAACCTGCCCGAATCCTTCTATGCCGGCGGACCGGCGCCCCTCCTCGAAGGCGGGCCGGGGTCGGACGGGGAAAGCCTCCGCGACCAGACCCTCGCCTTCCAGAAGCGCCTGATCGAATCCACGCTCCGGAAAGCGAAGGGGGTCCAGAAGACCGCCGCCCTGCGGCTCGGGGTCAAGCCGACGACGCTCAACGAGATGATCAAGCGTCTCGGGATCGACGTCGCGGAATTCTAACGGAATCTGCCCGGCACGAGACCGTCGGGGTCGACCTTGACCTTGGCCGGGCGGAAGGGCCGGGCGAACTCGAACGTCTGATCCGCCGCGTTCACCTCGATCCTCCTGCGTTCGACCGCGCCGTTCTCCGTCCAGGCGATCCAGAGCGGAAAGACGAAGGGGCCCGTCGCCTGGGAAATCCGGAGCGTCAGGACGAACGCGTCGCCCCGCTTGAGGACTTCGCTGTCGACGCGGACGTCGGGCAGGAGATGCGAGTCGAACCAGCCCTTGAAGAAGCCCGAAAGATCCCGGCCCGAGGCGCTCTCCAGGCTCCTGACGAAATGGACCGTCCGGGCGGAGCGAAAGCGGAAGGACTGCTGGAACTCCCGCAGCCCGCGGAAGAAGACGTCCTCCCCCACGAGGTCGGAGAGCATCTGGAGGGCCACGGCCGACTTGTCGTAGATGACGGCCTGATAGGCGTTGAAATCCAGGTAGCTGATGCGCGAGCCGAGGGTGATCGGTCCGTAATCCGAGTAGCGCTTGGAATACTGGGCAAAGCGCTTGAGGATCGCGAGGTAGGCCCGCTCGCCCTGGCGCTCCCGGATATAGCGGGCCGCGGCGAACTGGGCCAGGCCCTCGCTCAGCCACTGGTCGCGATAGCGGTCCCAGGTCACGGCCTGGCCCCACCACTGATGGGCGATCTCGTGGGCGATCGCGTACTCGCGGTAGCGAAAGAGCTCGACCGGACTGTCCGGGTTAGGCACGAGGCGGCCGTCCGGGGTCCGGGGCAGCTCGTTGAGGATCACGAAAGACGCCGGGCTGTGGCCGCCGGTCGTGGGCCAGGCCCTCTGAACGAGGTCGAGCTTTTCGTAAGGATACGTCCCGAACCACTGTTCGTAGCTCTTCAGGATGGCCCGGGCCTCGTCGATCAGGGTCCGGCGCTCGTTCCGGACGTCCGAGGCGATGTAGGCCGAGATCTCCGGCCGGCCCGGCTCGCCCGACCCTTTCAGCCGGTCGAACAGCCCCGTGATGAAGGTCAGGTATTTGACCGGGTTCTTGGTTTCGTAGCGGTAGATCTTGTTCCCGACCTTGTCCAGGGCGGCCACCCGGCGGAGGGACTCGACCGTGCCCTCCCCCTGGAAGGCGCCGTTCGTGAGCAGGAAATAGCCGGGCGGGACGCTGAAGACGAGCTGGGCCTGGAAATAATCCTGCTCGGAAGACTGGGGATACCACAGGGACGACTGGCTGTAAAGGTAGGTCTCGAAGCGGGGCATGATGACCTGCTCGGTGATCTGCCCGCCGGAGAGAACGTCCGTCGTGATCTCGGGGATCTCGATGACGCCCCGATAAAAGACGTCGACCGCGGCGGCCGCGCCGCGGGGGACGGGGTCGAGGAAATAGATGTAGAGGAGCCTGCGGAACTTGTCCTGGGTGAAGAAGAGCTCCCGGCCCTCCTTGTCGAAGACGCGAAGGATGTCGAGGGCGGGATTGAAGTTGAACTTCAGGCTGTCCACGGCATCGACCTGGGCCTTGACCGTGATCCGGGAGCGGGCCGAAAGATAGAGCCGGGCGGGGTCGAAATCCGCTTCGATCTCGTAGCGCTCGACGTCGAACTTCTCGCCGAAGGAGACGAACATCTCCCTTCCTCCGGCCCCGGCCCGGTCGGGCGTGTAGAGGTTGAGGACCTGGGACCTCTCGCCGTCGCGGCGGATGAGGGAGATCTCGTCGTCGGAGAAGGGGGAGAAGATATAGGACAGCTCGCCGGTCCGCCGCGTCTTCAGCTCGAAGACGGCCTGGTCGCCGCGCGGGGGAAAGGACAGGATCTCGTTCGTCAGGGAGTTCTCCACCGTGAAGGACATCGGATAATACTTGCTGAAAAGGGAATAGGCGCGGGCGAGGTCCTGGGCGGTCGGGCCGGCGCCCGCGGGCCCGGGCTCGATGACGATGTTCGAGCGGGTGAAATCGTCGCTGATGCGGAAAAAGGCGTTTTCGAGCCCGTCCTCGATGACGGTCTTATGGAAGCGGAGCTCCAATTGATGGCGCTCGGTCTCGTTCGAGGGCGCGAAGCGGATCCGGCCGGCGCCGACGACGAGCAGGGCGGTCTCGAGGTCGGGGATGTTGTCGTGAAAGACCCAGGCGTCGTCGAAGACGATCTCGATGTCCTCGTGGCGGACGGTCACCCGCCGGGCCCGCTCGGCCGGACCCCCCGGGATGCGGACCTTGTATAGGGTCGTGAAGGGGGTCGGAACGTCCTTCCGGCCGATCAGCCAGCCGTTTCCGTCGCGGATGAGCTGGATGCGCCAATTGGCCAGCATCGCCCGGATGTCGTTCTCATATACCACCTGAAGGAAGACCCCAGGTTCGCCCTCGCGCTCAGCGCTCCAGTCGGTCCGGCGGAGCAGGAGGGAGGTCATCCCGGCCTGGTCCATTAAAGCGGAGGCGTTCCGGCGCTCCCGCTCGCGGATCTCCGGGGCGAAGGCCGAAGCCAGGGCGTCGAGGTTCCGCGCGGCGAACGATTTTTGCAGACCGTCGATCAGGGCGTCGAGGGTGGGATAGGACGCGGAGGCCGACTGAGAGAAGAGGCTCGCGGCCCCGGCCAGGAGGGCAAAAGCGGCGAACCGCCGGACGCCTTTTATACCTTGTTTCAGGCCGTTCGACGCCCGGGCGGTCATATGATTGTTCCGCAACATAAAAAAGCAGGATTTGTGCCAAGATACGCCGCCGGCCGCCCCTGAGAAAAGGCGTGGTCGGGGAAAGCGGATCGGAATTTGTTTAAAAACGTAAAGATTGTTTACAATATCCCGGAGGATCGGTCGGGTCAGTGCTTATCTTCGGCTTTGCCGAAATGCTTTTTAAAATCTTCTTCCCACGTGATGAAGCTGTGGAAATACTTCCAGTCCCCCTCGTCGATCCCCCGGGTGATCTCGGTGATGTGCGATGTGGAGGCGCCGAATTCCTCGAGAGCGTAGATGACGGCCTTTTCGGGGTCGACGTGGCTTCCGCACGTGTAGATGTCCAGGGCGGCGTAGCGGTGCTCCGGCCAAGTGTGGGTGGAGATGTGGGATTCGGAGATGACGACGACGCCGCTGACCCCGCTCGGCGGGAACTTGCTGAAGGATATGGCCCAGACCTTGGCCCCGGCGATCTCGGCGGCTTTGACCAGGATGTCCTGGACTCTCTGGACGCTTTTTATGACCTTGGCGTTGCAGCCGGACGCCTCGACGATATAGTGATGGCCGACGGGCTCATAGACTTTTTTGGGCATGGACACCTCCGGAAGAAGGCATTATGGCACAACCCGGGGGGGTGTCAAGGATGGATTTCAGACGGGAACGCGCCTTTCATCTTTGACCGTGTTCAAGACGAGGTGGGTCACCGAACGGTCCACGTAGCGCATCGCCGTGAGCTTCTTCAGGAAGGCGTTCAGCTCGTCCCGGCCGCGGAAATGGGCGACGACGAGGGAGTCCCACTCGCCGGTGATGTCGTAGACCGCCGCGACGTGCGGATCGCCGGCGATCCTCTTCTGCGTCTCGAGGAGCTTGCCCTGGGAGATGCGCAGGGCGATCACCGCGCTCAAGTCGATGCCGAAATGGGCGGGGTCCACGACCGGGATGTAGCCGCGGATGACGCCCTGGGCTTCGAGGGCCTTGACCGCGTGGATGACCGAGGTCACCGACGTCCCGACCTCCTTGGCGATCTCGCGGAAGCTTTTCCGGGCGTTGGCGTTCATCACCCGAAGGACCTTGCGCTCGAGGTCGTCGATCATGGGGGGGGCCTCTTTCAGCGTGTATTTTGATCGATTATAAGACAATTGTCAAGATTTTTCTATAGAGTCTTGACAATCGTATCGTTTTTTCCTATATTCACCACCAAATGTCGATCACAGAGGAGAAACGATGAACGCCGAAACCGCCCAAACCGCGAAAGCCTGGGGATTCCACGACGAGGACGAGGTCCTCCGAACCGTCCTCGACCCCGGCCGCTCGATCGAGTTCGTCCGGGTCATCTTTCCGGACATCCTCGGCCGCCCGATGGATTTTTCCTTCCCCAGCTCCGAGCTCGCCGCCGCCTTCCGCGACGGAAAGGGGTTCGACGGCTCCTCGGTCCAGGGCTTCGTCCGGATCGAGGAGAGCGACCTCAAGATCAAGCCCGACCCGCGGACGTTCCGCGTCCTTCCCTGGGAGTACACGGGGTTCTCGCCCGAAGCGCGCTGGAGGGAAGCGGTCATGTTCGGGGACATCCTCACCCCCGACGGCGCGCCCTACGAAGCCGATTCCCGCCGGGTGCTGAAGAGCGCCCTGGTCGCGGCCCGCGAGGAGTTCGGGTTCGACGCCTTCAACGTCGGCCCCGAGCTCGAGTTCTTCCTCTTCCCGAACGATCGGGAGCCCGTCCCCATGGACGCGGGGGGATATTTCTTCGCCGGCCGCCACGGCGAGATCCGCAAGGAGATCCAGCTCCTGCTCAAGCGGATGGGGATCCCGTCCGAATACGACCACCACGAGGTCGCCCACGGCCAGCACGAGATCGACCTCCAGTACGCCGACGCCCTGGGCATGGCCGACATCGCCATGATCTTCCGCTACGTAGTCAAGCGGGTCGCCCGGATGCACGGCCTCTACGCCACGTTCATGCCCAAGCCGATCAACGGCCAGAACGGGAGCGGCATGCATGTCCATCAATCGCTCTGGACGCAGGGCAAGAACGCCTTCTTCGACGCCGCTCAGCCGACCTTCCTGTCCGAGACGGCCCGGGGCTACATCGCCGGCCTCGTCACCCACGCCCGGGAGATCTCGGGCATCCTCAGCCAGTGGGTTAACTCCTACAAGCGCCTGATCGAGGGATACGAGGCCCCGGTCTACATCGCCTGGGGCCAGAAGAACCGCTCGGCCTACATCCGGGTCCCGCGCTACCAGCCGGGCAAGGAGAACGCGACGCGGATCGAGCTCCGCTCGCCCGACCCGGGCTGCAATATCTATCTCTCCCTGGCCGTCATGCTCTCCGCCGGCCTGCAGGGCATCCGCGGCCGGTACGAGCTCGTCCCGTCCGTCGAGGAAAACATCTACGAGATGAGCGGCACACGCCAGCGCAAGCACCGCATCCACGTCCTTCCCCGCGACCTGACCGAGGCCGTCGACCTCATGGAAAAAAGCGACCTCGTCCGCTCCGTCCTGGGCCCGGACCTCTTCACCAAGCTCATCGCCAACAAGCGGGCGGAGATCGAGGAGTACCGAACGAACGTCAGCGCCGAGTTCGACAAGCAGGTCAGCGACTACGAGGTCCGGCGCTACCTGCCCTTCCTCTGAACGGAGAGGCGCGGGCGATCCCAGGCTTCGACCGCCCGGTTGATCCGCCGGTCGCGGCAGACGATCATCCCCTCGTCCAGCCGGGTCGCGTCCGCCCGGCTTATGAAATCGGGGTCCCAGAGCGCTTCTTCGGAGCGGAGGAGGGGATGCTCTCCGTAGCGGTGCTCGAGCCCGAGGCCCAGGACGTGCCAATGGAAGTATCCTTCGAATTCGGGACGTGAGGGCGTCACGATCGTCTCGACGCGAAGGGGGAAGAGCGCGAGGGCGGCGTCGATGAACGCGGCCGCCCGGTTCGGATCGCCGGAGGGGGCTCGGCGGACGACCGCCGCCCCGGCCTCCGCGTCGATCGCCGCGAAGAGGACCGCTCGGGACTTCTTCCCCCGGCCGGGCCGAACCGCCGCCGGCCAGACGTAGAGTGTCCGCCCGTCGGCGAGGAGCCCGGGCCGGCGGGGACAGGACCGGCGGCCGAACCCGAGCCCGTCGAGGATCTTCCAGATCCCCGCGGCGCTCATCCGGAGCCCGTGGACCCGCTCGAGCCATTCCTGGATCCGGCACGGCGACCAGCCGAGGGCGAGACGGAGGTAGAGGATCTTGGCCGCGTCCCGGGCCGGCGTCCGCCGCGGGACCCGGTGCGGCCGCCGCGCCCCGTCGGCCAGTCCGTCCGGTCCCCGGGAGTCGAAGCGGCGCCGCCAGCGGTAGAAGATCGTCCGGCTGATCCCGAAGCGGCGGCAGGTCAAGGCGACGTTGCCGGTCCGGCGGGCCCAGCCGAGGATCTCGGCCCGGCGCTTCGCCTTCGACGGATCTCTGCGGGGCCGGGCCATGACGTCTCCGGGCCCAGATTATCATATCGGACGTTGCAATGTAAACAATGTCCGTTAGTTTTTTTGAAAAAGAAATCGACCTCAAATGCTTGACAAACGGATTTCGGCTCTGTTATAAGAACCTCTCTTGCAATAATTATACGCATTCATAAGACCTTTTTTGTAATTATTCGAGAGACGAGGAGTCATACATATTCGAACGTCACAGTTCGTCCGTCTCCCGCCTTCCGCCCGCGCCGCTTCCGGGCGCAGCCCCCACATCCGTCGTTCCTTCTCTATTCATAATTCCATCTACGGGAGGAGTGTCTGTGGATGTACCAATTGAACGGGTGAACGGCTTCATCAAACGGCACAAAAGCCAGAAACGAGCCCTCATCGCCATCCTCCAGGACATCCAGGCAGAGTACAACTATCTGCCCCAGAAAGCGCTCCGCGCCGTGGCCAAGAACCTGGGCGTCCCGCTCATCGACGTGATCGGGGTGGCGACGTTCTACCGCGCCTTCAGCTTGAAGCCGCGCGGCAAGCACGTCGCCACGGTCTGCCTGGGAACGGCCTGCCACGTCCGCGGAGGGCCGAAGATCCTGGAAGAGTTCGAGCGGAGGCTCGGCGTCAAGTCCGGCGACACGACCGCCGACAATCGTTTCACGCTCGAGACGGTGGCTTGTCTCGGCTGCTGCGCCATCGGCCCCGTGGTCGTCGTCGACGGCGAGTACCACGCCCAGACTTCGATCCGCAAGGTCGAGGGGATCATCAAGCAGTACTGGACGAAGTGAGAGAGACATGCCGAAAGTCAAAAAGCTGAAAACCGTCACCGACCTGGAGAAGGTCATCGCCGCGGCGGCACGGAACCGCAAGAGCGACAAGCGGGCCGTCCTGACCGTCTCGGCGGGGACCTGCGGCCAGGCGCGCGGCGCGCTCAAGGTCATCGACGCCCTGAAGGCGTCGATCGGCAAGGCCAAGCTGGAGAAGAAGGTCCAAGTCAGGGTCACCGGCTGCCACGGCTTCTGCGAAGCCGAGCCGAACATCATCATCCAGCCCCGGAACCTCTTCTACCAGAAGGTCGACCCCAAGCACGCCGACGCCATCGTCGTCGAGACCATCAAGAAGAACAAGACGCTGAAGAACCTTCTTTACCAGGATCCCGTCACCGGCCGGACGGCGTCGAGGGAAAAGGCCATCCCCTTCTACAAGAAGCAGCGGAGGATCGTCCTGGGCGATAACGCCCTGATCGACCCGACGAAGATCGAGGACTATTTCGCCCTCGGCGGGTATTCCGCGCTCATCAAAGCCCTGACCCGGATGACTCCCGAACAGGTGATCGGCGAGGTCAAGACGTCCGGGTTGAGAGGCCGGGGCGGCGCAGGATTCCAGACCGGCGTCAAGTGGGAATCCGCCCGGGCCCAGAAGGGAACGCCGAAGTACATCATCTGCAACGCCGACGAGGGCGATCCCGGCGCTTACATGGACCGCTCGCTCCTCGAAGGGAATCCTCACCGGGTCCTGGAAGGGATGATGATCGGGGCCTTCGCCATCGGCGCCTCCGAGGGGTACGTCTATGTCCGGGACGAGTACCCGCTGGCGGTCAAACATGTGACGATGGCCATCGACGCCCTGCGGAGCCTCGGCTTGCTGGGGAAGAACATCCTCGGCACGGGTTTCGACTTTGACTTCAGGATCGCCAAGGGCGCCGGGGCCTTCGTCTGCGGAGAAGAGACGGCCATGATCGCCTCGATCGAAGGCCGCGTCGGCGAACCGCGGCAGCGGCCGCCCTATCCGAGCGTCCGCGGCCTGTTCGGCAAGCCGACGATCATCAACAACGTCGAGACCTGGGGAACCGTCCCGCTCATCATCAAGAACGGCGGGCCCTGGTTCTCCAAGATCGGGACGGAGAAGAGCAAAGGGACCAAGATCTTCTCCCTGGTCGGCAAGATCAACAACACCGGCCTTGTCGAGGTCCCGATGGGAATCACCCTCCGTGAAGTCATCTACGACATCGGCGGCGGCATCCCCGGCGGAAAGAAGTTCAAAGCCGTCCAGACGGGCGGGCCGTCGGGCGGCTGCCTGCCCACGGCCAAGCTCGACCTGCCCATCGATTACGAGAGCCTCACCGGCGCGGGATCGATCATGGGATCGGGCGGCATGATCGTGATGGATGAGAAGACCTGCATGGTCGACCTGGCCAAGTACTTCCTCAACTTCCTCCGGGACGAATCGTGCGGAAAATGCGTGTCGTGCCGGGAGGGAACCCAGCGGATGTATGAGATCGTCGAACGGATCTCGCAGGGCAAGGGCCAGCCGTCCGATCTGGCTCTCCTCGACGAGCTGGCCACGGCCTGCAAGGACGCCTCGATGTGCGGCTTGGGACAGACGGCGGCCAACCCGGTCCTGTCCACCCTCCGCTATTTCCGCCGGGAGTACGAAGCCCACATCCTCGAGAAACGCTGCCCGGCCGGCGTCTGCGTCGATCTCATCCGGTACGTCGTCCTGCCCGACAAGTGCACCGGGTGTCTGGCCTGCAAGCGGGCCTGCCCGAACGATTGCATCTCCGGGACGCTTCGGGACGTTCACCTGATCGACCAAGCGAAATGCATCAAGTGCGGGGCGTGCTTCGAGGCGTGTAAATTCGAAGCGATCGAAGCCTCGCGCGACGTGGCTATCGCCATCATGGAGGGAGCGAAATGATTTCCTTCATCATGAACGGATTGGAAGTCCAGGCCGAAGAGGGCTGGACGGTCCTCGAAGCGGCCAAGTTCTACGGCCTCGAGATCCCGACTCTCTGCCATATGGACGGGCTGACCCCCTGGGGAGGTTGCCGGCTGTGCGTCGTCGAGATCGGGGCGAAGCCTCGGACCAAGCTCGTCTCGGCCTGCACCTACCCGGTCGAACCGGGCCTCATCGTCCAAACCGACACCAAGCGGGTCCTCCAGGCGCGCCGGATGATGATCGAGCTCATGCTTTCCACCGCGCCGATGTCCAAGGAAATCCAGGATCTCGCCTCGAAGTTCCACGTCACCCAACAGCGGTTCCCGCCGCGCAACGAGGAGTGCGTCTACTGCGGGTTGTGCATCCGGATGTGCGACGAGCAGATGGACGCCCGGGCGATCGGGTTCCAATACCGCGGCCATAAGCGGAAGATCTCGACGCCGTTCGACGTGCGGTCGGAGGAATGCCGGCTGTGCGGAGCCTGCATGTACGTCTGCCCGGCCTGCGCGGCCCGCTGCGGCGGCCCGAACGCCGACACGGACGTCTGCAACGCCTGCCTGCAGGTCGAGCCGACCTGTCTCGATCAGTACGACGAGCTGAACTGCTGGATGTACGACGCGGGACGGTGCGGCACGTGTGTTCAGGAAAAACGGAAGTAAATCAGACAATAAGGAGGTCATGAACATGTCTTACACGAAACTCAATCGGAGCGCGGCGACTCTCACCAAGAACCGGACGGAAGGCTCGATCAGCGCCATCAGCGGGATGTGCGTCACCTGCGTCGACGGCTGCATCGGGATGTGCGAGATCGGCAAGAGCGCCTATCGCGGCGCCGAGGTCCTCTATCCCCAGCCCTTCGGGATCATCACCGCGGGAGCGGAGAAGGAGTACCCCTACGACCTGTCCCACTTCAGCATCATGGGCACGGCCGTCGGCGCCTACGGCGTCGAAGCCGACAGCGACAAGGCGACCTTCGAGAAGGTCACCATCGAGACGCGGATCGGCAAGGACAAATCGATCAAGCTGGCCGTGCCGTTCGTCGTCCCCGGCCTCGGCTCGACCAACGTGGCCAAGCAGAACTGGGAAGGCCTGGCCGTCGGGACGGCCATCTCCGGCGGAATCCTGACCATCGGCGAAAACGTCGCGGCCATGGACGAAGGATCGGAGATCAAGGGGAACCGCGTCCTCCACAGCCCGGACATGGCCAACCGGGTCAAGCTCTTCAAGGATTGGCAGGACGGCTATGGGACAATCGTCGTCCAGTCCAACGTCGAGGATACGCGCCTCGGTGTCCAGGAATACGCCATCCGTCAACTCGGCGTTGAAGCGGTCGAGCTCAAGTGGGGCCAAGGGGCCAAGGACATCGGCGGCGAAGTCAAGATCAAAAGCTTGAAGAAGGCCCAGGAGCTCAAGCGGCGCGGCTACATCGTTCTGCCCGACCCCGAGGATCCCAACGTCATCCAGGCCTTCGAGAAGGGCAGCTTCAAGGAATTCGAACGCCATTCCCGCCTCGGCATGGTCGAGGAAGAGACCTTCATGAAGCGGGTCGAGGAGCTGCGCAAGGCCGGGGCCAAGTACGTCTTCCTCAAGACCGGGGCATACCGGCCGGCCGACCTGGCCCGCGCGGTCAAGTTCGCCTCCAAGGCCAAGCTCGACATGCTGACCGTGGACGGCGCCGGCGGCGGGACGGGAATGAGCCCCTGGCGGATGATGAACGAGTGGGGCATCCCCAGCGTCGAAATATGGAGCCTGACCTATCAGTACGCCCATCAGCTGGCCAAGAAGGGCGAATACCTGCCCGACATCGTCTTCGCCGGCGGCATCACCTTCGAGGACCAGATCTTCAAGGCCCTCGCCCTCGGCGCGCCGTACGTCAAGGCCATCGGCATGGCCCGCAGCCCGCTCGCCGCGGCGATGGTCGGGAAGACCATCGGCAAGCGGATCGATGAAGGCCAGATCCCGGTCTATGTCGAGCGGTTCGGGAACTCGCGCGATGAGATTTTCGTCACTTCGCCCGAGCTGAAGCTCAAGTATGGCAAACGCTTCGCCGAAATCCCGAGCGGCGCTTTGGGAGTCTACTCCTACTTCAAGCGCCTGAACCAGGGTCTCCGCCAGCTCATGGCCGGGAACCGCAAGTTCGCCCTGAGCTACATCACCCGGGACGACATCGCCTCCCTGACGAAGGAAGCGGCCGACATCAGCGGCATCTCCTACATCCTGGACGTCGACAAAGACGAAGTGCAGAAGATCCTGAAGGGCTGACGCCGGGAGAAAGAATTCGGATTCTTTACGGGGGACGGGCTCCGGCCCGTCCCTTTTTTTTGCCCGGATCGGCCTCCCGGCCGCAACGGCTCAGCGGTACTCGATCTGGAGGAGGCTGGCGAAGAACGAAGTGAAGATCGTCTGGACGCCCATGACGATGAAGGTCAGGCTCAGGAGGAGGGGTTTCACCTGGGTCAGGCTGCCGAAATCGCTCCGGGCCCAGATCCAGAAAACATAGGCGAAGATGCCGAGCCCGATCAGGATGAGGGCCAGGCCGATGAGGATCCCCCGCTCCAGGGTGACGGCCGAGAGGATCCCTTTGGTGAAGCGGCTTTCTTCGAGAGAGATCCGCCGGGCGAAGATCTTGGCCGCCACGCCGAGATTGATGATCTCCCAGCCCAGGAAGGTGGTCATGGTCGTCAGGACCATGACGTGGATGTCCCAGCTCCGGCCGAACAGCCGGATCGGCCCGAAGCCGAGCCGAATCGTCAGGGCCAGGCTGGCCAGGAAGATGACGAGGCCCGGGATGATGAAGAGATGGGCGGGCGAATAGATGAGCATGAAACGGATGTGCCGCCAGGCGTCCCGGAGGCCGGACAGCTTGGAAACCCCTTTGCGCCGCTTGTACGTCACGGGGACTTCGGCGATGCGGAGCTTTTTCTTAAGGGCGTGGATCACCATCTCGCTGGCGAATTCCATCCCGGACGTGCTCAGCCCCATAAGGTCGTGGGCCTCGCGGCGGAATCCGCGCAGGCCGCAATGGGCGTCCGAAACCACCCCGCCGAAAAGGACCCTCAGGAGCCCGGAGAGGAGCGGGTTCCCGATATGCCGGTGGGACCAGCTCACGGCCCCGGGCAGGATCGTGCCCCGGAAACGGGACCCCATGACGAGATCGCAGCCCTCGCGAAGGCGATCGATGAACTCCGGAATCTCCATGAAATCGTAGGTATCGTCGGCATCGCCCATGATGACGAATCGGCCCCCGGCCTCTTGGATGCCCCGGCGGAGCGCCGATCCGTATCCCCGGCGAGGCTCGAAGAGCAGCCGGACGGCCGGTCCCATCCGAGATCGAGCATGGACAGGACGGTGAACGGCTTCCGGGCGCGCCGCTCCTCTTTCATCCGGAGGAAGCGCAGGATGTTGCCCAGCGTGGCTTCGAAATCCGCCCCGCGCCGGGCCCGCTCATATCCGGCCTTGGTGAACCCGTCGAAGGCGAAGCTGACGTAATCGAGGCCGCTGTCGAGAAGGGCGGCCGAGGCCTTTTCGTCGAGAAGGGTGGCGTTCGTGTTCAGGACGGTCTTGAGGCCGCTCCGGCCGGCGTAAGCGGCCATTTCGCCCAAGCCGGGATGGAGCAGGCTTTCCCCTCCCATGGACAAGGTCACGGTCCCGACGTAGGAGCGGACGTCGTCGATGAGCCGGCGGAAGAGCCCGAAGTCCATGAACCCGCGCTCGGTCCGGACCCGGCCCGCGCCGTTGGGACACATCGGACAATGGAGGTTGCAGTGATTCGTCGGCTCGACCCAGAGATAGGTCGGTAGATGGGCGAGCGTCGCCCGCTTTCGCCGGTAGCTCCGAAGGGCCCTCACGTTGCTCCGGAGGACTTGGACCTTTTTTTGAAGGGCCACTGTCTTCTTCTTCCTCCGGAACTCCAACCTAGGACCGGCAAGCGGCGACGAAGCCCCGGAAGAGGCCCTGCGCGGGGGCGTGGGACGCGGCGAGGTTCTCCGGATGCCATTGGACGGCAACGCAGAAACGCCGCCCCGCGATTTCCAGAGCCTCGATGACGCCGTCGGCCGCTCGGCCCACGACCCGGAACGGGCCGATCCGGCCGGGATCGGACCCTTCCCGGACGGCTTGGTGATGGCGGCTGTTGACCTCGAACCGATTTCCGCCGGAGATCTCGGCGAGCCGGCTGGCCGGATCGAGATCGACGGCATGCGCCAGCCGATCTTTCGGTTCCAATAGGACATGCCCGATCTTCGAATCGGGCCGCTCGGAAGGCAGATCCTGGATCAGAGGCTGACAAACGGCCGCGGCCAGGAGCTGGAGGCCGCGGCAAATCCCCAGGAGGGGGAGATCGGCCGCCAGCGCGATCCGGGCCAGGGCGAATTGGCCGGCATCGAGCTCGCCGTCGACCTTCCCGAGCTTGGGGTGCTTCCCGGCTCCGTACCAAGCCGGATCGATGTCCGCTCCGCCCGGGAACAGGATCCCTCGATAGGGATGCAGGAACTCCCGCACCGCGTCCAAGGTCGCCCTTTCGGTCGGATCCGGAAGATCGAGCTCGGGATCCCCGCCCGCGCCGCGGACGGCTTCAAGATAGGGGCCATAATATCCCCGGCGATCGGGTGTCCCGGCGACGAGGATCTTCGGGTCGCTCACCGGGTCACCGGATCTTCTTCACCGGCACGGGACGGCCGTCCGGCCCGACGGCGACGTAGACGACCTGGGCTTCCGTGACCCGGACCGTCTCCTCCGTGTCCCCGCGCGCCGCTTCGACCAGGACCTTGGTCGTGACCGAAGTCCGGCCGACCCGGAGCGTCTTGGCGTAAAGGCTGACGATGTCCCCGACGTAGACCGGCGCGTGGAAGACGACCTTGTCCATGGCCACCGTGACGAACTTCTGGGGGCCGCAGGTGTGCCGGGCGGCGATCGCCCCGGCCAGGTCGATGTGGCTGAGGATGATCCCGCCGAAGATCGACCCGTGGCGGTTGGTGTCCTTCGGCATCAGGGTCACGCGGAGCGTCGGTGCGCGGTCGGCCATGCTCGTCCTTTCATCGCCGGATGCGGCGGCGGGATGCCGTTCATTATACATGAAGGGTCGGCCGGCCGCACGGACCTGGCCGGCATCAGGGGAGGAAGGCGAAGCCGACGCCGAGACGGCGGCGCCGCTCCGGCGGCAGGCTCTCGTCGGGCGACCAGGTCCGGGAGCAGGTGATCGTCAGTCCGGCGAACCGCCGGGCCGGCAAAGGCAGGCCGGCGTCGTGCCAGTCATGGTCGCGGAAATCGATGCGGAGCGGCTCGCGGCCCTCGACGGCGAAGCCGACCTCGACCGGGGCGTCGGCGATCCCCGGGTGATTGCAGATGGCCCTCAGCCTGAGCTCTCTTCGGCCCCGCGTTTCGACGACGTCCCAGGCGTCTCCGGCCGTCCAGCGGGCCCAAAGCTCGCCCCAGCGCTCCCACTCGTGGAAGCCGCGGGGCAGACCGGGGATCTCCGCGATCCGGCCGCGCAGCCTCCGGGCGTCCGCGCGGGCGCCGAAGCGCCCGGCTTTGGCGAAAAGGAAGAACGACCGCCGCGGAAGCTCGAAGGCCGCGTCGAAGCGGGCGTGAAGGTCGCGCTCGACGTCGCCCAGCCGGACGAGACCGGCCCGCTTGAAGGCGGCGGTCCACCAGGGGATGGCGGCGTGGGTCAGGTGCCCGAGATGAGGCCGGCCCTGGTCGTCGAGGGGAATGTTGCGGAACGGGATGCCCAGGGCGGCGTCGCGGCGCCACTCCTCGAGATGGAGGGGATAGATCTCGGGCCCGAACGGGTTCGGGCCGTAGGCGGGCAAGACGGTGAACAGCCGGCCGCCGGGCTCGAGGGCCCCGGCCAGGTTGGCCAGGGCGCGCGGAACGAGCTCGGGCGGCAGGTGCTCGAGGATGTCGAGAGCGAGGACGAGGTCGTAGCCATTTCCGAGCGTGGCCGGATCGAGGACGTCGCCGCGGCGGGCCCAGTCCCGGACCGCGGGGTGGGAATTCTCGACGCACCATCCGGAGAAATCGATCCCGCGCGCCTCGAGGCCCCGGCCGCGCATGGCTTTAACGAGAAGGCCCGTGGCGCAGCCGGCCTCGAGGACGCGCCGGGGACCGAAGACAAGGGCGACGAAGGCGGCCGTGGCCCTCTTGTCCTCGTTGTCGTCGTAGATGATCGCGCTGTCGACATCGGAGGCGGGGGGCCGGTAGTAGTCCGGGCCGTAGAAATCGCCCTGGAGGCCGTCCCTGTAGAGCGCGGCGTAATCCGGGCCGTCGGCCGAAAGCGGCCCGCGCTTGAGGGAGCGTTCGTCGGGATCGGTCATGCCGTTATCTTCGCCTCCGAGGTCGTTCATTATGGACCAATCCCTGCCCGCGTTCAACGACAGCCGGGGCCCCAAGCTTTGCTTGGGGGTCCGATTCTGTCGTACTCGCCCGGGCATTAGATCACGGGCGAGTACGGCGGCAGGCACGCGCCGGCGATTTTAGCGCCGGCGAGTGCAGCGGCGATGATCCCCGGGTAAAAACCCGGGGCTCCTGCCGCCGGGCCCCGGACCTCGTCTGGGGAGAATTGCCGCCCACTCGGGCCGCGCCTACAGCAGCGGCCGAGTGCGACAGCGGGGGCCCCGAGCTTTGCTTGGGGGTCCGATTCTGTCGTACTCGGGCCGCGCCTACAGCAGCGGCCGAGTGCGCCGATCGGATTCGCCGCTTGACTCCATGGATCAACATAATTAAGATGAATCCAGTGATTTAGGAGGAAAGATGAAAAAAAGACTCGTCCTCGCCGTCATGCTTCTTCTCGTCGCCGCCGTCGTCGCCGACGCGGCCGTCGTCAAAGTCAAGGTCGCCACGGCCAACGTCCGGTCGAAGCCCGACCTGATGGCCCCGGTCATTTCCCGGGTCAGCCAGGGCGCCCTGTTCGAAGTCCAGAAAAAAACCGGGACCTGGTACGAGATCTCGGTCGTCGACAACGCCGGGAACATCGTCACCGGCTATATCAACGCGGACGTGGTCGAGGAAGTCGGCGCGGCCCCCGCGACCGCCCCGTCCCAGCCCCCCGCGGCCGCGCCCCGCGTCTCCCAGCCGGCGATGTCGTCGTCGGGATACGCCGCGTCCGGTGCGGCGGCTGCCGGCGGGTTCTTCCTCACCGCCGGCCCCGTCCTGTCCAACCTGGCGGTCTCCAACGAGGATCTCGGCGAAACCAAGAAATCGCCGCGGTTCGGGTTCGCCGCCGGCGTCGGCTACGATATGCCGCTGGGCGGGGGGCTTTCGGTCATGCCGATCGTCATGTTCACGACCGGCGGAGCCGTCTACTCCGCGGGCAGCGACAAGATCCGCTACATCGCCAATGCTCTGGCCGTGCCCGTCCTGATCAAGTATGCCTTCGGCGGCGGGCCTTTTGCCGCCATCGGCCCGTCCTTCGCCTTCGTCATGTCGCCGAAGGTCAAGTACGACATCGGCGGGGAAACCGGCGAGGAAGCCATCGAGACCGCCAACATCAACACCTTCCAGCTCGGGCTCGTCATCGGGGCGGGTTTCGAAACGACGATGGGGACGAGCAAGGTCGGCATCCAGCTCGCTTACAGCCTCGGCCTGTCGAAGCTGAACAAGGAAGGGGACGAATCGGTCAAGCCGAACGGGATCTACATCCTCGGCCTGTTCAAGTTCTGATCTCTGATCGCATCCCGGCCGGCGGCGGGTCCTCCGCCGCCGTCCGGTTCTTCATCCCGCTTCGATCTCTCTCGCCCCGTTCAATAGGTGTTCGTCACCGGCATCCTTCCGTCCGCCATCCTCCGGGCCAGCGTCCCGGCATGATATTGCATGGCGACGTGGAGCGAGTAGTTCAGGAGCAGCCCGGGACGGCGATGGACCTTGAGGAGGCGGAGAAAATGCCGCCGGTAAGATCGGCGCAGAGCCCGGTCCGGGACGCGCGTCCGGACGGCGAGCCAGAGCCCGATCAGCCGAAGCGCATAGCCGGCCTCCCGGCCGGCTTTCCGGATCCGGTGGCGCTTCCAATAGGATCCCTGGCGGGCGAATCCGACCTCGAACTCCGGGTCCAGGAACAGCGCGTCCAGCCGGAGGAAGAATGGATCGGGCTCATAGAGCGCCAAATGGTGGCGGACATAGGCGGCCTGGAGCTCCGGGCCCGTCATCCGCTTCGGGATCACGTTGGTCCCGAAGGCCGGCGGGTCCCCCGGATCGAGCCTCCCCTCCCGGTCCAGCCGCTCGTGAAGCGGCGTCCCCGGGATGGCCGTGAGCATGCCGCTCATGACCATGGGAACGCGGGCCGCGGTCAGAAATTCGAGCTGGCGCCCGAAAACGCCCGCGTCGTCGTGATCGAACCCCTGGATCATCCCGCACCAGACGACGAGGCCCGCCCTCTGGATCCGCCGGATCTTGTCCTCGAACGATTCGGTCCCGTGGAGGTTGTGGCGCTTTCCCGCTTCCAGGAGCGAATCGGGATCCAGGCTTTCGACGCCGAGGAAGACGATGATGAAGTTGGCCTCGACCATCAGGCCCAGCAATTCGGGCTCGTCGGCCAGGCCGAGCGTCGCCTGGGTCATGAAAGCCAGGGGATATCCGTTCCGCCTCTGCCAGGCGATCATCTCGCCGAGGATGGATCGGGCCGCCTTCTTGTCGCCGATGAAGTTGTCGTCGACGACGAAAACGAGGCGGTGGCCGGCTTTGCGGACCGCGTCGAGCTCCGCGGCCGCCTGCGGGCCGGTCTTGGACCGGGGCCGGCGGCCGAACATCACGATGATGTCGCAGAACTCGCACTGGTGCGGGCAGCCGCGCGAGAGCTGCACCGTCCCGAAAGCGTACCGCTTGTTTTTCAGGACGTCGAAACGGGGGACGGGGAGCCGGGTCAGGTCGGTGGGAGCGTCCTGCCGGTACGAGGCCGCGGGGCGCCCGGCGGTCCAGTCCTTCAAGAAGCGGGGCCAGCTCTCGTCCGCCTCTCCGATGAAGACGACGTCGGCCAGAGGCCCGAAATAATCGGGCCGGGCCGTGGCCCACGGGCCGCCCACGACCGTATAGCATCCAAGCGCCTTCAGCTCGGCCAGGAGCGCCTTCATCCGGAAGCGCTGAACATTCATCCCCGTCATCGCGACGATGTCGGCCTCGGCGCAGCGGCGGAGATCGACGTCCTCGACGTTCTCGTCGATGATCGTGATCCGGTGCTCCGGCGGCGTCAAGGCGGCGAGGAGGGACAGGACGGTCTGCGGCAGGCTGGCCTTCTTGCCCAGGATCGGCGCCGCCAGGTCCAGGCCCCAGAAGCAATTCTCGAACCGCGGGCTGATGAGAACGATGTCGGCCATGGTATGCGCTGCGATCGGGCGGAAGATAACCGAAAGCGGCCGTTTCGTCAATGCGATGTTCCCGCGCCGGCCCTTTCCCTGTCTTGTAATCGCCAGGAGGCTGGGATATTCTGGCCGCGGATTCCGGCCGCGGGCCTGCGGGCTCGTCCAGTCTCCGAGCAAAGGATCGCCGCGATGGTCAGAAAAGCCGTCCTCCTCTCCATCGTCCCCCTGTTTCTCCTCGGGCCGCCGGCCCAGGCCAAAGTCCCGTTACGCGAGGCCGTTTCCCGGGCCCTGGCCCGGAGCCGGACGATCGCCGCCCAGCGGCTGAACGAGGAGGCCTCGGCGGCCCGGCGCGTCGAGCTCGAAGCCCGCCGGGCGTTCACGATGTCCCTGGGGGGAAGCCTGGGCGTCGCCTCGGACAGCCCCCACATCACCGCGGGCGACATGCCCTGGGTCATCGACCGGTTGGAAGAGAGCGTGCCGTCCGCGTTCCATCTCCTCTCCACGCCCCGGGTCATGGCCGATCTGCGGCTCGGCCTCCGCCAGCCGATCCTGACGGGTGGGAGCCTGCGCCGCGGCATCGAGGCCGAAGCGCTCGGCGGCGAGGCGGAATCCGAGATGACGCTCGTCCTGGAAGCGAAGCTCGCCGCCGATGTCGAAGCCTCCTACTATCGCTCCCGCATCCTCCGGGACCGGCGGGAATCCCTTCGCCTCCTCGCCGAGAGCCTGACCGCGCATCTTCAAAAGGTCGAGCGGCTCCTCGAGGCCGAGCTCGCCCGGCGGACCGACGTCCTGGAGACCCGGATGAGGATCGAAGAGGTCCGCCTGTCCGCGATCGACGCCGAGCAGGCCGGCGCCGAAGAGCGCGCGGTCTTCTCCGCTCTCTGCGGCCTGGATCCCGAGGAAGTCGACGCCGCGCCGCAAGCCGGGGTCCCGCCCCTCGACGAGGCGATCGCGGTGTTCAAAGCCGCCCATCCTTTCTTTCGTTACGTCGACCGCAAGATCGGCCAAGCCGGAGCCCTGGGGCGCGCCGCCGCAGGGGAAGCGGGCCTCCAGCTTTCCGCCTTCGGCCAGGCCCACCTCGGACGCCCGGGGATCGCCCTGTTCAACCCCCGGCCTCAGTTCTACATCATCGGCGGACTGAACGTGGACCTCCCTCTCCTCGACGCGAAGAAGCGGGCGACGAGCTCGGCCCTGGCCGATATCGAGCGCAGGAAGCTCGAGAGCCGGCGGGACGAATTCCTTCGCGACGGGGAACGCGATCTCCGGCGCTCCTACGAGGTCAAAGCCCTGCTCGAGGCTAAAGCCGCGGCCGCGCGCGACCTGCAGGACCTGGCCATGGAGGATGTCCGTTTGAAGACGCGGCTGTACGAGGAAGGCCAGATCCCGAACCTCGACTGCCTGGCCGCCTTGGCTCAGCTCGAGCGTTACCGGGCCATGGCCGCCGAGGTCGAGGGATGGATCGAAGCCTCCAAATCGGGGATCCGGGCCATGCTCGCCGCGCGAACGGAGGAGCCGTGAACGCGCGCGCCCGGACGGTCATCGGCTTGGGATGGGCCCTCGCCGCGGCGGCCGGTATGAGCTGCCGCACCGAAACGGCCGGTCCCGACGCGGTCGCGGGCGTCGTGGACGGCACGGTCGCGATGGTGCGAACCATCACGGGCGGCCGGTTGATCGAATGGAGCGCCGCCGCCGGAAGGGAAGTCGCCGCGGGCGAAGTCCTGGGCCGGATCGATCCCGGGCGCCTGGACAACGAGGCCGAGGTGTTGGCCCTGGCCGAGCGGGAGATCCGGATCGCCGAGGAACGGATCCGCGTCCAGATCCCGGCCCTTCAGGCCCGGGCCGATTTCCTGCGCAAACAGGCCGAGCGTCTTGACCGGCTGAGGTCCGAAAAGGCGGTTTCGGGCGGAGAGGTGGAAAAGAACAGGGTCGATCTCCTGGGGGCCGAGGCCGCCCTCGCGGAATCATCCAAGGCCCTGGCCGCCCAGGCCGTCGAGAGGGAGAAGCTGGCCGCGAAGCGCCGGGCCCTCGATTTGGCGAAGGAAGACCTGGCCCTCAAATCCCCGGTAGCGGGCCTCATCACGGCCGTCCGGGTTTCGGCCGGCGAGATCCTCCTTCCCGGGGCTCCCGCGGCCGAGATCCTGGACACGTCCAGCCTCTTCATCGAGGTCCATGTCGAGGAAGAGGAGCTCGGCCGGTTGGCGGCCGGCGGCGGCGCCGCCATCCGCGTAGACGGGCGGGAAGGCGAAAGCTGGCCCGGACGCATCTTCGAGATCGGCTCGAAAGCCGAGTTCTCGCCGAGCTTCACGATCACCGAGAAAGAGCGGAGGGCCCTTCTCTACAAGGTCAAGATCCGCGTCTCCGCGCAAGGCGCGCCCTTCAAGCTCGGCATGCCCGTGACCGTCGTCTTCGACCGTTAGCTGCGCGTCTCGCACGGGGCACTTGAGCATGATCCTCTTCGAGGGCGTAACCAAATCGTTCGGGCCGGTCCCGGCCCTCCAGGATCTGTCGTTCGACGTCCGCCGCGGATCGTTCACGGCCCTCCTCGGCGCGGACGGCGCGGGAAAATCCACCGTCCTCAAAACGATCCTCGGGCTCGTCCGGCCGGACTCCGGCCGCGTCCTTTTCGAGGGCCGGCCCGTTGCGGAGGCACTGCGGGATGTCCGCCGGGCCGCCGGATATATGCCGGAATTGCCCGGCCTCTATCCCGACCTGACGGCGGCGGAGACGCTGGATTTCATCGCCGCGATCCACGGCCTCCCGGGCGCTGAAAGGCGGAAACGGACCGCGAAGCTCCTGGATCAGGCCGGACTGGCGTCCTTCTCCGGCCGCCGGGTCGGCCGGCTCTCCGGGGGAATGCGCCAGAAGCTCGCCCTGTGCGCCGCTCTCGTTCCCCGGCCGGAGCTCCTGCTCCTGGACGAGCCGACGGCCGGGATCGATCCTCTCTCGCGGCTCGATTTGTTCGCCAGCCTGGAGCGGCTGTCCGGCGAGGGGGCAACCATCCTGATGACAACGGCTTCTCCCGGGGAAGCCGGCCGGGCCGAATCCATGGTCCATCTCTGGCGCGGCCGGGCGCTGCGGTCGGCTCCGGTCCGCGGCCTGGAAGAGGAGAGCGGCCGGAATCTCCGGGACATCATCCTCGACGCGGAGACGGCGGCCGAACGGGAGGAGCCCGGCGTGAGCGCCCCGGCCGTCGAAACCGACCGGATCACCAAGCGCTTCGGCGCGTTTACGGCCGTCGACGCCATAAGCTTCCAAGCTTTCGACGGCGAGACGCTCGTCCTCCTGGGCCCCAACGGGGCCGGGAAGACGACCCTGCTCAAGATGATCCTGGGGCTCCTCCGTCCGACTTCGGGCCGGGTCGTCATCCGCGGCCGGGACGCGGCGGCCCGCGGCGGCGGGGCGCGCCCGCCCATAGGATACATGTCCCAGAAGTTCGGCCTCTATCCCCTGCTCACCGGGCTCGAGAACATCGCCTTCGCGGCCGGGATCTCCGGCCTCGGGCGGGCCGAGATCCGGGCCCGGGTCGACGCCGTCCGGGCCCGGGTCCCGGCGGCCGCGCTCGACCGGAAGGTGAGGGATATCCCCTCGGGATACCGCCAGCAGATCGCCCTGACCTCCGCGCTCATGGCCGATCCGGAGATCCTCATCCTGGACGAGCCGACCTCGGGCGCCGGCCCGGCCCTGCAGCAGGAATTCCGGACCGAGATCGCCGCCTTGAAAGCGCGCGGTCGGGCCGTCATCCTCACCACCCATGAGCTCGACGACGCCGAATCCGCCGACACGCTCATGATCCTCGACCGCGGCCGCATCGCGGTCACGGGAAAGCCTTCCGACCTCGTCCGACGCGGCGGGACGATGGAAACCGTCTATCTCGAGGCTCTCGGGCATGGGACGCGCGTTTAGGGCGGTCATCCTCAAGGAGCTCCGCCACATCGGGCGGGACCGGCGCGGATGGATCTTCGTCCTTCTCCTGCCCTTCATCATGATCTTCGTCTACGGCTACGGGATCAACATCGATGTCCGGGGGGTGAAGACGGCCGTCGTCGACCTTTCGGGAGGGCTCCACGCTTCGCGGCTCATCCGCTCCTTGGCCGCTTCGAGGACGTTCATCCCCGTGATCCCGGCCGATGCCGGCAAGGGCCTTTCCCCGCTCGACGAAGCCGAGCGCGCGCTCCGCCGCGGCCGCGTCCGGGCGATCCTGGTCATCCCGCCGGGCTTCGATCAAACGGCCGCCATGGGACAGGCGTCCGAGGTCGAGCTCATCCTCGACGGGGCCGACGCCCTCTCCGCCAGGCTCATCGGCGAGGCCGAAGAGAGGCTTCTTGAGGGGACCGCCTCGGCCGGCGTCCGGATCGCCTTCAATCCGTCGGGCCGGAGCTTGACCTCGATCATCCCCGGTTTGTTCGCCATCATCCTGACCGCGGCCGCCTCGCTCCTGACGTGCATCTCCGTCGTGCGCGAGCGCGAATCGGGGACGCTCGACCTCCTCGCCCTCTCTCCTCTTCGGTCGGCGGCGGTCGTCGCCGGCAAGGCGCTGGCTTACACGCCCCTCATCGCCCTCGACGGCGCCCTCGTCCTCGCCCTGTCTGCGTTGTGGTTCCGCATCCCGGTCCGGGGCGATCTTCTCGCCTTGGGGCTGTATTCGGCCCTGGCCATCCTGAGCGGGGTCGCGTGGGGCCTTCTCATCTCGGTCTCCGTCTCCTCCCAACGGGAGGCGATGATCGCCCAGAACCTTTCGACCCTCCTGCCGTCCTTCCTCCTCTCCGGCTTCATCCTCCCCCTGGATTCGCTGCCGCCCGTCCTGCGGGCCGCGGCCGAAGTCCTCCCGGCGACCCATTTCATTCGGATCGCCCGGGGCCTCGTCCTCAAGGCCGCTCCTCCGGCCTCCTTCCTTCCCGATGGAGCCGTCCTCGCTCTCTTCGCCGCCGCCGGCCTGGCCGGAGCGGCCGCGATCTTCACCCGGCGCCGGAGGGCGGTTCGATGAGGCTGGGATCGCTCGTCCGCAAGGAGATCGTCGAGATCCTCCGCCAGCGCGAGTTCCTCTTCCTCCTTCTCGTCGCCCCGCTCGTAGAGACCGTGCTCCTCGGCTACGTCATCGCCCTCGACATCCGCCGCGTCCCCGTCGAGATCATACAAATGGCCTCCGGGCCGGCGGCGCGCCGGATCGCCGACCGGATCGAGGCGAATCCGTCCTTCCGGGTCGTTCGCCGGACGCCGTCCCCGGCCGATCCCCTGGTTCTCCTGCGCGAGGGACGAGCCAAGGGGATCATCACCCTTCGGGACCGGGTTCCCGCGGCGGCGGCCTCGGGCGATTTCCCGGAAACCCAGGTCGTCCTCGACGGATCCGAGATCATGGCCGCGCTCTATTCCGCGAGCGTCCTTCGGGAGATCCTCTCCCAGGCGGCCCGGGAGGCGCTCCCCCCCGGGGCCCGGGCTCCGGGAGTCGACGTGACGACCCGGGTTCGGTTCAACGCCGGCCTGAAGAACATCGATTCCTGGGGGCCGGGCCTCGTCGGCCTTCTCCTGACCGTGCTGACCGTGCTCATCGGCGCGTCCACCATCGTCCGCGAGCGGGAGCAGCAGACGATCGACACCCTCCGGCTGTCCCGTCTGACGCCGCTCCAGATCCTGCTCGGTAAGGGCGCCCCGGCCGTGCTCGCCGGTGTGGTCGGGCTCATCATCGGCCTTCCGCTGCTCACGGTTTGGTTCCGGGTGCCTTTCCGGGGGAACGCCGGGGCCCTGGCCCTCGCCTCGGCTCTTTATCTTGTGGCCGTCACGGCCATCGCCCTCCTGATCTCGGCCGCCGCCTCGACCCACGCCCAATCCATGCTCCTGAGCTGGTATGTCATCATGATCATCCTGCTCCTTTCCGGATTCTTCACTCCGGTCGAGAGCATCCCCGCCGGACCGGTCCCGGCGCGGGCCATCGCCGCGGTCAATCCTTTCCGTTTCCTGATGCGGATCGTCCGGGGAGTCATGCTCAAGGGCAACGGGTTCGCCGACGCGGGTCGCGACCTGGCCTTCCTGGCCGGCCTCGGCGCCGCCTATTCCGGCTTGGCCTGGCTGGCCCTCCGGAGGGTCTTCCGGAAGAGCTGACTCCCGGACGCCGTCCCGAATCTCTGGACGATTCCCCCCTCCTTATGCTATAAATCCCTGTCGATCCAGCCATGAACATCGTCTCCATCCTCCTCCAGCTCTTCGTCCTGCTCTTCGCCATCACCGTCCACGAGGCCTCCCACGGCTGGGCGGCCAACCGGATGGGCGACCCCACCGCCGCCGCCCTCGGCCGCGTCTCGCTCAATCCGCTCGTCCACA
The DNA here is from genome assembly GCA_963848835.1 of Candidatus Aminicenantota bacterium. Lineage (GTDB taxonomy): Bacteria > Acidobacteriota > Aminicenantia > Aminicenantales > UBA4085 > CAWKFB01. Next base: position 217,905 of record CAWKFB010000014.1, read on the forward strand.
TCGACCCGGTCAATACGATCATCCTCCCCATCATGCTGACCCTGTTCCATCTGCCGGCGTTCGGGATGGCCAAGCCCGTCCCGATCAATCCGCGAAACTTCCGCGACCCGCGCCGCGGCACCCTCTGGGTCTCGTTCGCCGGCCCCGGCTCGAACCTGGCCGTCGCGGCGGGCGCGTACGTCATCCTCCTCCTGATGAAAATGCTCATCCCGCGCGTGGATTATTTCATCAAGCTCATGGTCGGCGGGTTCTTCCGCCAGCTCGGCTTCGCCCTGCCCGTCCTGTCCAAGGGCTTCTATCCCCTCGAGGGGATCTGCCTCATCCTCCTGATGACAATCCTGATCAACTCCTACCTGGCCGTGTTCAACCTCATTCCCATCCCCCCTCTCGACGGGAGCGGCATCCTGATGGGGATCATCCCCGAATCCAAGGCCGCCTTTCTCGCCCGGATGAACCCCTGGATAGGCATCCTCATCGTCTTCTTCCTGATCAACATCGGGGTCCTCGAGATCATCATGTTCCCCATCAAGCTATTCATCGCGGTGACGCTCGGATGAGCCGGCCGGCGCCGAAGATCGTCCTCAGCGGGATGCGCCCGACCGGGCCCCTCCATCTCGGGAACCTCGTCGGGGCGCTCCGCAACTGGATCCGTCTCCAGGACGTCTACCGCTGCTACTATTCGATCGCCAGCTGGCACGCCCTGAGCTCTGAATACATGAACTCCAAGGTCATCAAGACGAACATCTTCGAAGTCATGTGCGACTGGCTCGCCGCCGGCCTCGACCCGGAGAAGTGCGTCCTCTTCAACCAGTCCGAGGTCAAGGAGCACGCCGAGCTCCACCTCATCCTGTCCATGGTCACCCCCCTGCCCTGGCTGGAGCGGGTCCCGACGTTCAAGGAGATGCAGCAGGAGATCGGGGACAAGGACCTCAACACCTACGGGTTCCTCGGCTACCCCGTCCTCCAGGCGAACGATGTCGTCATGTACAAGGCGGACTTCGTCCCCGTCGGCGAGGACCAGGCCGCCCACCTCGAGCTGACCCGGGAGATCGTCCGTCGCTTCAACCGGATCTTCGGCGACATCTTCCCCGAGCCGCAGACGCTCCTGACCGAGGTCCCCCGGCTGGCCGGGACGGACGGCCGGAAGATGAGCAAGTCCTTCGGCAACGCCATCGAGCTCAAGGACCCGCCCGACGTCATCAAGCGGAAGATCATGCCCATGGTCACGGACACGCGGCGGATACGCCGGAGCGATCCGGGCGAGCCGAACGACTGCCCGGTCTTCACCCTCCATAGGGCGTTCGTCCCGGAGGACGTCCGGGAGACGATCGTCGGCGGCTGCCGGACGGCCGGGATCGGCTGCCTGGACTGCAAGAAGGTCGTCCTCGAGCACATGCTCCGGGAGCTCGCTCCCATCTCCGAGCGCCGCCGGGCCTTCGAGAAGGACCCGGCCCGGGTCTGGGCCGTCCTCGAGGACGGCAACGGCAAAGCGCGTGAAGCCGCCCGCCGGACGATGGACGAGGTCCGCGCCGCCCTCGGCTTCTGACCCATGGCCCCGCCCGAGATCGAACCCGTTCCCGCCCCCGACGGCTACCAGGTCAAGCTCGGCGTCTTCGAGGGCCCCCTCGACCTGCTCCTCTTCCTGATCAAGAAGAAGAAGATCGAGATCCAGGACATCCCGATCGCGGTCATCACCCGCGAATACCTCGGCTATCTCGGCCAGAAGGAGCGGATCAACCTCGACCGCGAGGCTGAGTTCCTGCTCATGGCCGCCCTCCTCATCCACATCAAGTCCCAGATGCTCCTCCCCCGGGAGCAGCCGGTCGAACCCGACATCGACCCGCGCCGCGAGCTCGTCGACCGGCTCGTCGACTACCAGAGGATCAAGACCCTCGGCGGCATCCTCCGGGAGAAGGAGGAGGAGATGTCCCAGGTCTGGAAGCGGACGGCCCTGACCGCGCCGCTCCCGGAGGCCGACCTCGACCTCATCGAGGTCTCGCTCTTCGACCTGGCCGAGTCCTTCTTCGCCCTGATGAAGCGGAAGCAGGACGACGGCCGCCGCGTGGTCAAGAGCAAAGAGATCTCGATGGCCGACAAGATGAACGAGATCACGTCCCTGCTCCGCGAGCGGGACCACCTCGATTTCCTGGCCTTCCTGGACGCCCAGGAGACCCTCGAAGAGGCGCTCATCGCCTTCTTCTGCCTCCTCGAGCTCATCAAGGCCCGGCGGGTCGTGGCCATGCAGGAAAAGCTTTTCCATACGATCACGGTCTGGCTGCGCCGGGACGAGCCGCTCTCCGGAGAATCCTCATGACCGACCTCCTCCCCATCCTCGAAACGCTTATCTTCATCTCGGTCGAGCCCCTCACCCCGGCCAAGATGAAGGAGGTCCTGGACGACGTTCCCGCCGAGGACATCGACCGGGCCCTCGAGGAGCTCGTCCGCCGGTATGAAGCCGGCGAGGGCGCGATCCGCATCATCGCCGCGGCCGGAGGCTATGTCTTCTCGACCAGGCCGGCCTACGACCCCTACGTCCGCAAGCTCCTTCAGATCGAGCGGAAGCGGAAGCTTTCGGGGCAGGCCCTCGAGGCGCTGTCCGCGGTCGCCTATCACCAGCCCGTGACCCAGTCCGAGATCTCCGCGATCCGCGGCGTCGACTCCACCTACGCCCTCCACACCCTGCTCGAAAACAAGCTTATCAAGATCGCCGGCCGCAAGGACGCCCCGGGCCGGCCGCTGATCTACCGGACGACGGAGAAATTCCTCGCCCACTTCGGGCTCAACGCGATCGAGGATCTCCCGTCCGAAGAGGAGCTGAAGAAGCTCATGCAGGAGGAGAACGCATGAACCGGGTCCGCCGCGCCGCCGCTTGCGCCTTCATCCTCTGGACCGCCTTCGCCTGCCGCCCGCCCGCGATCGCGCCGCCGCCCGCGGCCCCGCCGGCCGATCCGCACGTTCCTTATGACTATATCGGCTCGAAGGCCATGGTCGTCGCCGCCCATCCGCTCGCGGCCGAGGCCGGGATCGCCATGCTCAGGGCCGGCGGCAACGCCGTCGACGCCGCCGTGGCCGCGGCCTTCGCCCTGAACGCGGCCGAGCCCTTCGCCAGCGGCATCGGCGGCGGCGGGTTCATGGTCATCCACACGGCCAAGACGGGCCGGACGACCGTCGTCAATTTCCGGGAGAAGGCTCCGGCGGCGCTCACGGCGACGACCTATTCGGAGAAGGGCGAGGCCCGGGACGAATGGCGGACGGTCAAGGGGACGGCCGTCGGCGTGCCCGGCATGCTCGCCGGCTGGTCCTATGCCCTGGAAAAATACGGGACGAAGAGCCTCGGCCAGGCGGCGGCCCGGGCGATCGAGATCGCCGAAAAGGGCTTCGCCGTCAGCGCCACCTTCAGCACGATCAATAAGGAAGAATACGACAAGATCCTCATGAACGCGGGCGAAGGGAGCGCCTATCTCAACGGCGGGCTGCCCTACGAGCCCGGCGAGCTCTTCCGGAATCCCGACCTGGCCGCGACGCTCCGGCTGATCGCGGACAAGGGGATCGCCGAATTCTACACGGGGTCGATCGCCCGCAAGATCGTCGCCGCGGTCCAGGCGAAAGGCGGGGTCATGACCCTGGCCGACCTGGCCGCCTACAGGCCGGTCGAGGTCGAGCCGCTCCGCGGAGCTTATAAAGGATACGAGATCCGGACCGCGCCGCCGCCCGCGACGGGAGGCCTCCATCTCCTCCAGCTCCTGGCCGTGGCCGAGCCCTGGCCGCTGAAGGCGTGGGGCCCGAACTCCGTCCCCGCCGTCCATCATCTGAGCGAAGCCATGCGGTTCATCTTCGCCGACAAGGACCGCTACGACGGCGATCCCGAGTCCGTCACGGTCCCGGTCGGCGACCTTCTCGCCCCGGCGACGGCGGCCCGCATCCGGGCGGCCGTCGCGGCCGACCGGACGGCGGCCGGCTACCCCTTCAGCCGCTTCGACGCCCTCCAGGAGAAGAAGGAGAGCACGACCCATGTCTGCGTCGTGGACGCGGCGGGCAACATCGTCGCCCTGACCCAGTCCATCCAGAATTTCTTCGGGACCGGGATCGTGCCCGAGGCGGCGGGCTTCCTCCTCAACGACCAGCTGGGCGACTTCTCGGTCGACCCGGAATCGCCGAACGCTCCGGCGGGCGGGCGCCGCCCGATCAGCAACATGACCCCGCTCATCCTTTTCAAGGACGGCCGGCCGGTCCTCGTCCTCGGCTCGCCGGGAGGGACGCGGATCTTCCCCTCGCTGGCCCAGATCCTCTTCAACATCGTCGACTTCGGGATGCCCCTCGACGCCGCGATCGAGGCGCCCCGCTTCTTCACCTATTCGGTCGGGGGCAAGCCCCGGCCGATCTCGGTCGAAAAGCGGATGGACGCGGGGACGATCGCCGGGCTCCGCTCGCTCGGCCACGCCGTCACCGTCCGGGAGGATTACGACAAGTATTTCGGCGGCGCCCACGCCATCATGATCCTCCCCGGCGGGAAGCTCCTGGGGGGCGCGGACAGCCGCCGGGACGGCGTCGGCCGAGGATATTGAGGGGACCGTAACTCAAGGTTTCATCTACACTTAGCATTGACAACGGGCGGGCGTTCATATAGGATAGGGCATCGTTTTTCCCGAAACGGAAATCATCATCGATCAACGTCATGAAGCCCGTTCCCAGCGCGGTGCGTCGACCGCGACGACCGATCCCGTTTCCATTTTCCTGAGGAGAGTTGCCGTCCATGACTGAAGCGACCAAGCGTACCGACAAAACGGAAAAAGAGGAGCGCCCCGGCCCAGACGACTACGGCCAGCTGCTCGACCAGTATCAATTCGGCAGCAACGAGTTCGCCCAGGGGGCGGTCGTCAAGGGCCGGGTGATCAAGATCACGCCGACGCACGTCCTCGTCGATATCGGGATGAAATCCGAGGGCGTCATCCCCATCGAGGAGTTCACCGAGGCCGCCGAGCCGCACCCGCCCAAGGTCGGCGACGAGATCGAGGCGGTCCTGGAGCGGTCCGACCGGAAGGAAGGGACCTTCATCCTGTCCAAGAAGATGGCCGACGCGATCCGGGCCCTCGACCTCCTCGAGAAGGCCTTCGCCCACCACCAGGTCGTCAGCGGCCGGGTCACCGAGCGGACCCGCAACGGCTTCACGGTCCACGTCGGGATCGACGCCTTCATGCCCGAGTCCCACGCCGACATCCGCCCCGTCCGCGACCCGGACAAGCTCGTCGGCCAGACCTTCAAGTTCAAGGTCATCAAGTTCGACCGCAAGACCGAGAACGCCGTCGTCTCGCGGAAGCTCTTCCTCGCCGACGAGCGGGAGAAGAAGCGGCGCAAGGTCTTCAGCCAGATCCAGAAGGGCATGACGATCAAGGGCCTCGTCCGGTCCCTGACCACCTTCGGGGCGTTCGTCGACATCGGCGGCGTCGAGGGGCTCCTCCACGTCACCGACCTGTCCTGGGGCAAGGTCGGGCACCCCTCCGAGATCTTCAAGGTCGGCCAGGAGATCGAGGTCGTCGTCCTCGACTTCAACGAGAAGGACGAGAAGATCTCCCTGGGCTACAAGCAGCTGACCCCCGACCCCTGGCTGAACATCGCCGAGAAATACCAGGCCGGACAGCGGATCACCGGCAAGGTCACCAGCCTGACCGACTTCGGCGCCTTCGTCGAGCTCGAGAAGGGCGTCGAGGGCCTGGTCCACATCTCCGACCTGACCTGGTCGCGGAAGATGATCCATCCCAAGAAGCTCCTCAAGATCGGGGACGAGGTCACGGTCAGCATCCTCGACGTCAACCCGACCTCGAAGCGCATCTCCCTGGGGCTGAAGCAGGCCTCGCCCCATCCGCTCGAGATCTTCAAGCAGACCTACCGCGTCGGGGCCCGGGTCAAGGGCCGGATCACCTCCATCACCGACTTCGGGGCCTTCCTCGAGGTCGAGCCCGGGATCGAAGGGCTGATCCACATCTCCGACATCTCCTGGGAGAAGATCAAGCACCCCTCGGCCAAGCTCAAGGTCGGCGACGAGGCCGAGGCGGTCATCCTCAACATCGACGTCGAGAGACAGAAGGTCTCCCTGGGGATCAAGCAGCTCGAGGGCGACATCTGGGAGGACTTCTTCGCCCGGCAGCGGACGGGCGACCTGGTCAAGACCAAGATCGTCCGGATCGCGGATTTCGGGCTGTTTGTCGAGATCCTGCCCGGCATCGAGGGCGTCGTCTTCCTCTCCGAGCTCGACGAGCAGAAGATCGACAATCCGGCCGATGCGTTCAAGGTCGGCGAGGAGCGGACGGCCAAGATCCTCAAGATGAACCCGCGGGACAAGAAGATCTCCCTCAGCTTCCGCCAGGCCCAGGCCGACCTCCAGAAGCAGGACTACCAGCGCTACCAGGACAGCCAGGACGACCGGATGACCCTGGGCGAGCTCATGGGCGACAAGCTCAAGTTCATCACCGCCCCGAAGAAGGCGGAAGCCAAGCCCGAGGAGAAGGCCGAGGAAGCGCCCGAGGCGCCGGTCGAGGCGAAAGCCGAGCCCGCGCCGCAGGCCGAGGCCCCGGCCGAAGAGAAGGCCGAAGAGAAGATGGAGGCCGCGGCGGACGCCGCGGCCGAAGCCGCGCCGGAGCCCCCGGCCGAAGCCGCGGCCGAACCCAAGACCGGGGAAGGGACCGAGGCCCGGACGGAGGAAGAAACCGAGGAGCCCAGCGATGATTAAGGCCGACCTGATCAACAAGATCTCCAAGGAATTGAACATCCCGAAGCAGGAAGCGGAGAACGGGGTCAACCTCTTCTTCGACACCCTCAAGGACGCCATCCTCAAGGGCGAGGAGATCGAGGTCCGCGGCTTCGGAAGCTTCCGCTTCCGGAGCCGGCCGCCGCGGTCCGGCCGGAACCCGCGGACGGGCGACCCGGTCAAGGTCCCGCCGAAGAAAGTCCTGTACTTCAAGCCGAGCAAGCTGCTGAAAGAGCTGATCAACAAATAATGCGTTATATCACGGCTCCGTGGCGGGGGACCTACGTCCGGAACGTCCACAAGAAGACGTCGGCCGGATGCGCCTTCTGCCGCGCCCTGTCGCTCGGGGACGACCGGCGGGCCCGCGTCCTCCACCGGGGGAAACGGGCCTTCGTCATCATGAACGCCTATCCCTACCAGTCGGGCCACGTCATGATCGCGCCCGTCCGGCACCTGGCCGCCTTCGAGAGGGCGCCCAAGGCCCTGACCGACGAGATGACCGACCTCGTCAAGATCAGCCTGTCCGTCCTGAAGAAGGCCTACCGGCCCCAGGGGTTCAACGTCGGGATGAACCTCGGCCGGAGCGGCGGAGCGGGCATCGCCGACCACTTCCACGTCCACGCCGTCCCGCGCTGGCAGGGCGACTCGAACTTCATGCCCGTCGTCGGGAGGACGAAGGTCGTCCTGGAGGACCTCGAAGCGACCTACGACCGGCTGACGCCGCTGTTCCGGAAAGCCGCGGGCCGGGGATGAGACTCCCGTCCGACATCAACCTGAGGTGAACCGATGCTGAAAACCATGCGCAAGAACGTCCAGTCGCTCAAGCCCCTCCTGTGGATCGTCGTCGCCACGTTCGTCATCTCCATCTTCGTCGTCTGGGGCGGCGCCGGCCGCCTGGGCGAAAAGTCCGCTTCCGATACGATCGCCACGATCGGCGGCCGGCCGATCCGGACGGACGCCTACTTCAACGCCCTGCGCAACCGGATCGAGTCGCTGAAAACCCAGATGAACGAGATCAGCCGCCCGTTCATCGAACAGCTCGGCCTGCCCCAGCAGGTCCTCAACCAGCTCATCGACCAGTCCCTCCTCTTCTCCGTGGCCGAGAAGCTGGGCGTCCGGGCCTCGGACGACGAGGTCGCCGCCCGGATCAAGAGCATGCCCGGCCTCCAGCAGGACGGGCAGTTCGTCGGCTACGAGAACTACAAGCGGGTCCTGCAGATGAACCGGATCAGCCTGGTCGAGTTCGAGAGCAGCCTCCGCCAGGAGATCATCCTCGACAAGACCGTCCAGCTCGTCACGGCCGGCATCACCGCAACCCCGGACGAGGTCTGGGAGAGCTACGCGACGGGCAAAAGCTCGGCCAAGATCGAGTACCTCGTCCTGGAGAACTCCAAGCTCGAGCCCGGGCGAAGCCGACCCCGGCCGAAATCCGGGCCCATTTCGACGCCCAGGCCGCCTCCTACACGATCCCGGAGCGCCGCGAGGCCTCCTATGTCTTCTTCAAGAACGACGACCTGAAGAAAGAGGTCGAGCTCAACGAGAGCGAGATCGAGGCCTACTACAAGACGAACGAGGTCCAGTTCCAGACCCCGGAGAAGGTCAAGGTCAGCCGCATCTTCCTGCCGTTCGCGGGCTCGGAGAAGGCGGTCGCGGAGTCCACGGCCCGCAGCCTCGCCGCGCGGATCAAGGCCGGGGAGGACTTCGCCGGACTCGCCCGCTCCTTCTCCAAGGACGACAAGGCCGCGAGCGGCGGGGATTGGGGCCTCTACGACTGGAAATCGCTCGTCCAGGACGAGCAGACCGCCGCGGGCAAGCTCGACGCCGGGCAGGTCTCCGATCCGGTGACGCTCGCCGACGGCGTGTCCCTCCTCAAGGTCACCGAGAAGACCCCGGCCGTGACGACGCCCCTGGCCGACGCCAAGTCCCAGATCAAAAGCATCCTCGAGGAGCAGAAGGCCCGCCAGATGGCCGCGGACCGCATGACCAAGTTCGCCAAGGACGCGGTCAAGGCCAAGGACCTCGAAGGGGCGGCGGCCAAGGCCGGACTGAAGACCCAGAAGACAGGCCTCCTCAAGTCCGGCGAAGCTCTCGGCGACATCGACGCCTCGGGCGCGATCAGCTCCGCCCTCGTCCCTTTGAAGGAAAAAGAGATCTCGTCGCCGATCTACACGTACACCGGGATCGCCCTGGCCCAGCTCCTGAAGGTCGAGGCCCCGCGGCCCGCGACGTTCGACGAGGTCAAGGACCAGGTCGAGACCGATGTGATCGCCGCCCGGAAGAAGAGCCTCGCCGCCCAGCGGATCCAGGAGATCCGGGCCAAGCTCACCGACAAGAACTGGGAGGACGTCGCCCAGAAGTACAAGGTCGAGATCAAGACCGTCGACGAGCACAAGAAAGAGCAGTATATCGGGGTCATCGGCGAGAACAAGGACGCCGACAGCCTGGCCTTCAGCCTGCCGATCGGCAAGACGAGCGATCCGGTGACGTACGACGGCGGCTCCTTCATCCTGCGGGTGCTCGACCGCAAGGAAGCCGTCAAGGCGGAGTTCGAGAAGGAAAAGGAAACCGAGACGGCCAACCTCATCGACCAGAAGAAGAATAAGTTCCTCCAGGCTTACCTGGCCAAGATACGCGAGGGCGAAAGCCTCAAGATCAAGCCCGAAGTCTACAACCAGATCACGCAGGACGTCCTGTCGCGGTACGAGCAGAAGTAAGCGCTTCAGGATTGCCCATAAGCTCACAAGGGAACCCGAGCGGGTTCCCCCGCGCAAGGCGCGGGCCCCCTTCCTGATGTTCGCTTATGGGCAATCCTTCCGCTCGGAGAGTTTTCCGAATTAGTGATAGCTCACCCGGGGAACCCGAGCGGGTTCCCCCCGAATACGGGGCCGTTCCGCAGGTGAAGGACGCCTACCGGCAGGCCGCCCCGAGTATTAGGGGCGGCAGGTGGGGTAGATAATCGTTAGACGAAGTCCGTAAGGCGTCCTAATGTTCGCTTAGGGGCGTTTGACGGCCGCGGCCAGCTTCTCGATGGCGGCGGCCGTCTCCTTGATCAAAGCGGCCAGTGATTCGAGCTCCGCCTGTTGGGCCGCCGACGGCGCGGCCGTATAGCCCTCGAGGTCGTTTCCGAGCCGTCCCAGCCGTCGGATGATCGCAGGCAAACGCCGGACGCGGAGCTCGCTCGCCTGCTTCAATAGCTCCATCGCTTTCCTCTGCGTGAGCGATTCTTCGAGCCCGCGGATCCTTTGGAGGCCGAGCAACGCGGCCCCGCCGAGCTCATAGCCTTTCATGACCGCGTCATGCCAAGCCGCGCGATCCCCGGCGGCGACCGTGAGCCTGGGGTCCTCTTCAACTATTATCTTATTGCTGCTGCGCTCTTCTCCGGCGAGGACCGTGATGAGGTAGGTTCCGGGCGCAGCCAACGGCCCCTGACCGAGAGCCGAAGCATTGAGGCCGGCGATCTGACTTTCGGTCAACCCGGCCGGGGGACCGTAACGAAGGTCCCAGGCCGCGCGGTTGATCCCGGGATCGGCCGGGCCTTCGAACTCACGAATTATCTTTCCCGCGGCGTCTTCGACCCGGATCAGCGTCTTTTTCGATCCGGTCCGGCCGGTTTTCAGATAATAGGAAACGAGGGCGCCGTAAGGAGGATTGGGGCCCGTGAAGATCTTATGTCCGGGCGCCGCCTCATGATTGTAGATGCGCCAAGCCGTCGCCGGGCGAAGACCGAAAAGGTGGACGTCCTTGCCCAGCACATCCTTGTTCAGCTCCTCGAGCGGGGTGATGTCGTCGAGAACCCAGAGGGAGCGGCCGTGGGTGCCGAGGATGAGGTCGTTTTCCCTGGGATGAATGGCGATGTCGTCGACCGGGACGGTCGGCAGGTTCAATCTCAGCGGAAGCCAATGCGAGCCCCTGTCGAACGAGATATAGGCGCCGTATTCCGTGCCAGCGAAGAGGAGATCCGGGTTGCGGGGATGCTCCCGCACGACGCTGACCGTGCCGTTGTTGCGCGGAATCCCGTCCGTGATCGGCCGCCACGTCTGCCCGAAATCCGCGGTCGCGTAGATATAGACGCCGAAATCGTTCATCCGGTGGCCGTCGAACGCGGCATAGGCCGTTCCCTCGCCGTGCCCGGAAGCCGTGACCCGGCTGACGTAGGTCCCTCCCGGCAGGCCTGGGATTCGAGCGCTCACGTTCCGCCAGATCTTTCCGCCGTCGCGCGTGACCTGGAGGTTGCCGTCATCCGTCCCGGCCCAGATAAGATCGCGATTGAGAGGGGATTCGGCAATCGTCGTGATGCACGGCCAGCTCACGACGCCGTCGTTCCGGGAAAGGGTTTTCGCGTCCGGGAGCCGGCCCAAGATCGGGAGCGCGTCCCGGTCGGCTCCCGTCGTCAGGTCCGGCGAGATCTTCGTCCAGCTGTCGCCCCGGTCCACGGACCGGAACAGGAACTGGGCGCCGCAGTAGAGCGTCTTCGGGTCATGCGAGGAAACCAAGAACGGGGTGTTCCACTGGAAGCGGAAGCGCGGCTCTCCCTCGCCCTCGCGCGGCCGGATGGAGCGGGATTCATACGTCTTGAGGTTCCGGCGGAACAGGCTCCCGTCCTGGGTTTCGGAAAAAAAGACGTCCGGGTCATCCGGCGCGACCTGGGCGTAGAATCCGTCCCCGCCCGCGAGCCGCGTCCAGTCCTCGTTGTTGATGAAAGTGGCGCCTTTGGTGAGGAGGACCCGGCTCGGACCGCCCCAGACGCCGTTGTCCTGGAGCCCGCCGTAGATCCGGTAGGGCTTCTGCATATCGAAGCCGACCTCATAGAACTGGCCGACGGGAAGATTCTCGGCGGCGATCCACGTCTGGCCGGCATCCCAGCTCCAGTAGATCCCGCCGTCGGATCCCATGACCATGCGGCTCGAGTCTTTGGGATCGATCCACATGGCGTGGAAGTCCCCGTGAACGAAGCGGACCGGCGGCGTGACGTAGGTCCGTCCGCCGTCTTCCGAGAAATACAACAGCTTGTCCATGAGCCAGATCCGGAGGTCGTTGTTGGGATCGATCCGGATCTTGCTGAAGTACATCGGCCTCGGATTGGTATCGCTCATCCTTTTCCAGGTCTCGCCCCTGTCTTCGCTGCGGAAGACCCCGCCTCCGGCATGTTCGACGATCGCGTAAATGATCGCAGGGTTGCGCCGGTAGATGTTCAGGCCGATCCGGCCCGTCAGGCCGTCCTTTTCGTTTTCATAAGGGAGTCCTCGGGTCAGCTTCCTCCAGGTCGCTCCGCCGTCGGTTGTCTTGTAGATGGCGCTGTGCGGACCGCCCCCGTTGAACCCAAAGGCCGTCCGGCGCCGCTCGTAGACGGCCGCCAGGATCGTCCCGGGGCTTTGAAGGTCCAGGGCCATGTCCACGGCCCCCGTGTCCTCGTTGATGAAGAGGACGTTCTGCCATGTTTTTCCCCCGTCCACGGTCTTGTAAACGCCACGTTCGGGGTTCGGTCCCCAGAGCCTCCCCACGGCGGCCGCGTAAACGATGTCGGGATTGGAGGGATGGATCAGGATGCGTCCGATATGATGGGTTTCGGCGAGGCCCATGTGCCGCCAGGACCGTCCCGCGTCCGTGGATTTATAGACCCCGTTCCCCCAGGAAGAGCTCTGCCTGTTGTTGGGCTCCCCGGTTCCGACCCAGACGATGGACGGGTCCGAGGGGGCGACGGCCACGGCCCCGACCGTCGAAACCGCCTCGTGATCGAAGACGGGCTCCCAGGTCGTTCCCGCGTTGGTCGTCTTCCACACGCCTCCCGAGGCGAACCCGACATAGACGATCTTGGGGTCCGACTCGACGACGGAGATATCGTCCACCCGGCCGCCCATGATGGCCGGCCCGATCTCGCGAAAGGCGAGCCCGCTCATGGCCGAAGCGAAGTCCGGGGCCTGTTTGGATTGTTGTTCCTCCCCCGGCTTCGAGGCGAGGGGACCCGCGACGGCGAGGGCCAGAATCAGCAGGAGGAAAATGCCTTTCGGCATGAAGGACCGGGATGAAAATCCCCGCTCGCGATCAAAACGGAAATCGACTCTAATGACGGCGGTTTTTGGCATGGCTTCCTCCAGATAATAATTTATAATATATTATATCGAGACTTCAAATCCAACCCGGTTCCCGGCGACAGGGCTTAAAGGGCGGAAATCCATCCAATTATCTTCGGGTCCCCGGGGAAGAGACGGCTTCCGCCGGTCCGAGGCCGATGGATTTATTGCCCGAAATAAATTATAATGGCGGAACAACTCCCTCAGCGGAGAAGGCGCCCGTTGACCGGGCAGTACGAAGATAATCGAAAAGGATGGGTCCCCATGGAGCATCTGAGCCTTAAGGAAAAAGCCTACCGCATCATCAAAGAGAAGCTGCTCAGCATGGAATTCGAGCCGGGCAGCCGCATCCGGGAGGACCTGCTGGCGGAGGAGATCGCGATCAGCCGGACGCCCGTCCGCGAGGCGATCAACAAGCTGATCGCCGAGGGGTTCATCCACAATATCCCCCGCCGGGGGCTCTTCTTCATCAACATGGAGAAGAACGAGATCCTCGACCTCCTCGACGCCCGGGAGGCGCTGGAAGTCCTGGCCGTCGACAAATGCATCGAGAAGATCACGCCTCCGCAGTTCCGGAACCTCGAAAAGATCCTCGAGGACGCCGAGCAGGCCCTGGAGGCGGAAAAATACGCTCACTGCAACGCCCTGGACAGCCTCTTCCACCTCGAGATCGCCAAGGTTTCCGACAACAAGAAGCTGATCGGATTCTGCCGCGATATCGAAGACTACATGCGCATCGCCCGGGCCGTGGAAAAAGAGACCCAGACGAAGAAGAAGAGCCTGTGCGCCCTGGAAGAGCATCGGGCGATCCTCAAGTCCATAAAGAACAAGGACCGGGCGAAGGCGGCCGAAGCCACGCGCCAGAACATCATGAGCATGAGGAAGAACCTGGGTATCTGAGCGTCCGGCGCGGAGGCCGCTCTCCGCGGGCCTCCCGAAATCCCGCGAACACGCCGGCCGGAACGCCGGCCGCCGCTAGATCCTCCGTAGCCTCTTCGCGGCCAGGAGGGCGAGATGGGTGTTCCGTCCGCCCCGCCCCGGTTTCGCTCCCCCGGCCAGGGTGACGCTCACCGTGGCCTCGCCGCCGAAGATGAAGGCGAGCTTCCGCTCGGAATTGCGGATCAGGACGAGGCAGAGGTCGGCCACGTTCGTTCCGGTCGGGCCGGTCTCGATCCCCAGACCGACCTGTTCGAACAGCGCGGCCGAATCGAATCGCGAGAGAAACCGCTCGGGGTCCAAGCCCCGGTCGAGGGCTTTCCGCCAAGTCTCCCCGTCCACCACGGCTCCGGCGAGATTCGAATTGCCGTCGATCCCGTCGGTCGCGAAGCTGGCGAAGGTCACCCGGTCCCGCGGCCCGCAAAAAGGGGTGATGATGGCGAAGATCTTCTCGATCTCGCTCCCGACCTCGTCCCGGATCCGCCCGCCGGGCGATCCCGGCTCGCCGATCGTCCGGGCGGCATAGCCGAGCTCGGCCGCTTTCTCAGCGGCCGCGGCCATCGCCCGGTCATTGTTGGCGATCATGACATATTGGCTGTGCGCCGGATCCAGGAGGGCGGAATCCGGCGGCAGGGTTTCGTTCGTCACGCTCCCGAGGTTCGCCTCGAGGTAAGCCCGGATGGTCTCCGGGGTCCGGCCCCAGATCCCGTATTTTTCGAGGACGCGCTTCGCCGCGGCGAAGGTCGTCGCGTCCCCGACGGTCGGCCCCGAGGCGATGACGGAGGGATCGTCCGGCGCGCCGGAGCTCGTTACCGGCACGTCCGAAAGGACGAGGCTGACGAACCCGCCCGCGTTCCGGGCGAAGGCCCTCATCCGGCCCCCCTTGAGCCGGTCGATGTGCTTCCGGACGCAATTGACCTCGTCGATCGCGGCCGGGACGGTCAGGAGGAGACGGCCCAGGCTCCGGTAATCCTCCAAGGGGATCCCGCCGGCCGGAAGGGCCATCAGCGAGGACCCTCCGCCGGAGATCAGAGCCAGGACCAGCGTCCGCGGCCCCGCGCCGCTCAGGAGATCGATCATCGCCCGGGCCCCGGCGGCGCCGGCCTCGTTGGGAACCGGATGGTCCGCGGGGAAGAGCTCGATCGTTCCGGAGATAGGATGTTCCGCCTGATCGCGATATACGTTCAAAATCCCGGAGATCTTCGCCGGTCCGAGCATCCCGGCGATCTCGGCCGCCATCGGGCGGGCCGCTTTGCCGCCGCCGACGATCCGGACATCGGGGAGATCCGCGAGTGGATAGGCCCGGCCGTCCACGGTCAGGATCTCGGCCCGGTCGTCGAAGCGCAGATGCCGGCGCAAGGCCGGACCGGGAAGGACGCTTTTCAGGGCCTGCGCCAGGATCTGCCGGGCCGCGTGTTGATCGGAGGGTTCTCTTTTGACGGTCATCGCAACGTTCGCTCACGGGTTCATCGGGCCCGTCGCCGCGGGCCCGTTTTCGGGCCGGGCCTATCTATTTTAACGCTTGACTTTCATGGATCAAAAATATTATAAATTATAATATATTAATATGTCAACCGGCGCTTCGGTCGATCCGGCTCGATTTTCTTCCTTCCAATTGAGTTTTCCACGTCCCGTCCCCGCCGCGCTATTCGGGCGGGCCGCTGCGACGTCATCTCTTTAAGGAGGCCATCATCCCATGAACCATGAGCTCCACGCGGGCAAACACGCGAACGGAGGCCGGAAGGCCGGCCTTCTCCGCAGGATCCTCCCCCTGGGCGCGGCCGGCTTCGCCGTCCTGGCCCTGCTGATCCAGGCCCCTCCCCCGGCCGGAGGCGTTCCCGCCTCCGAGCTGTCGATCGTCGTCGACGGGACGATCGGATCGCCCTCGGCGTTCGGGCTGGAAAAGCTTCTGCACGCCCTCCAAGGACAGGGGATCACGGCCTCACGGAAAGGGACCCTCGGCGAGGCGGCTTCCCCGCAGGTCCTCCTGATCGGAACGGCCTCCGGATCCCCGGCGGTCAAGGCGCTGGCGGGCCAAGGAAAGCTCGGCCTTTCGGGCAAGAAAGAAAGCCTGGCGGTCAAGCGCCTCAAGGAGGGAGGGAAGGACCTCCTCGTCATCGCCGGAGCGGACGAGCGGGGTCTGATGTACGCGCTCCTCGAGATCGCCCGCCAGGTCGAACTCCTCGCCAAGGACGCCGACATCTTCGCCTCCCTCAAGGAGGCTTCCGAGAGCCCGGCCAGCCCTGTCCGGAGCATGATGGTCTTCCTCCAAAGCCAGGACGACGAGAAGGAATGGTATTACTCCAAGGAGTACTGGGAACAGTACTTCGGGATGCTGGCCGCGGACCGCTGGAACACGTTCGATCTCGTCTTTTCCCACCAAACCTCCTATCTCGCTCCGATGTACCCCTTCCACGTCGCCGTCGATAAATATCCGGAAGTCAAGGCCAAGAACCTCACCGACGCCGAGCGGGACAAGAACCTGGAAATGCTGAAATTTATCAGCTCGCTGGCGAAGGACCGCGGCCTCGACTTCACGCTCAGCGTCTGGCAGCAGATCGCCTGGGAGAAGGAGGAGGGCCGCGGAGGGGGGCAGGTCAGCATGGTGACCGGCTACAACCGTCAGAACATGACGGATTACACCTACCTCGCCCTGACCAAGATCCTCAAGGCCTGCCCGGGCATCACAGGGCTCCAGCTCCGGTTGAACTATGAATCGGGCATCAACTTCGACGAGCAGACCGCCTTCTTCCGGGATGGCGTCTTCCGGGCGGCGAAAGAGTCCGGCCGGCCCATCCTGATCGAAGTCCGGGACATCGGCCTCCTCCGCGAAACCCTCGACGCGGCCCTCGCGACCGGCTTGCCCGTCCGCGTCAGCCACAAATTCTGGGGCGAGCACATGCTCTTCCCCTACCACCCGGCCAAGTTCATATGGACCTACAGCTACGGGGATTGGCTGAAGTATCCCCGTCAAGCGGACCAGATCTACCAGGTCTGGAGCCTCGGCTCGCACCGTCTCCTGACCTGGGGGGACCCCGAATTCGCCCGGCGGTTCGCTCCGACGACGACGATGGGCGAATCGGTCGGATTCGAGCTCTGCGCGCCGCTGCCGCAAAAAGGCTACAACAACATCCCCGGGGCCTGGCGCATCTTCAGGAACAAGGACCGGGAATACTACCGCTGGGAGATCGAGCGCTACTGGAGCTGGTTCCTTCTCTTCGGCCGTCTCACCTATAATCCCGCCGCGGGAGACGAGATCTGGACGCGCGAGATCGCGAACCGGTTCGGGACCGAGGCCGTCGGGCCGATCTCGCGGGCTTATCGCTTCGCGAGCCAGGTCGTCCCGCTCGTCGCCGCCATCGCCCCAAGCGATTACAACATGGGGACCTGGCCGGAGAAGGACATGGGCGGCCTGATCAACTACTACCTCAACCTGATGCCTTACGACCAGGCCCGATTCCGGAGCTTCTCAGAAACCGTCGACGACACCATGGAAGGGCGCGGCTCCGGACGGCTCGCCCCCGAAACCGTCGCGGCGCGCCTCGACGCCATCGCTGCGGAGACCGAGAAAGCCCTGGCCGAAGCCCGGCCCCTCGTCAAGAGCGGGCAGAAGGAGTTCTGGGCGACGGACAAGGACTTCCGGATCCTCGCCGGGATGGCCCGCTACCACGCGGACAAGATCCGGGCGGCCCAGCGGCTGGGCTTGTTCTACCGGACGGGCGACGTCGACCAGCTCCGCCAGGCCGCCGCTTCCGTGGAAACCGCGCTCGCGACCTGGAAGCGGCTTTCCGCGACGGCGGAGGAGATCTACTCCGACAACCTCGTCTTCGCCCCCGGGAGCCAGGGCCATTGGAAGGACAACATCGTTTACGCCGAGGACGACGTCAAACAGCTCAAATACCAGCAAGACCTATTCCAGAAGGTCCAATCGGCGGACTACGCCTTCGACTTCGGGCCCGAGCCGCTGACCGCGACGACATCGGCCTGGTCGACCGTATACACGAATGATTACATGGTCGAGCGCCGATTCAAAGGCGTGACGCCGATGAGCCGGTTCGATCCGGCCCTCGGGTTCGGCTGGATCGACAAAGGAGACGTATCCGCGGATCCGGTGCGCGGCGCCCAGGGCGGAGCTTGGGCGGGCACGGCCCGGAACCCGCGCTCGCTGCCGGGGAACGCTCTCCTCGGCGATTTCGTCCAAGGGACCAAGCCGGCCGTCTTCCGCGTCGACCTTCCCCAGGGCCACTACCAGGGGACGGTCATCATCACCGACCAAACCCCCGCCCCCAAGGACCACGGCCCGATGAACGTTTGGGTCGTCGAGCGCTTCGGCGACCGTCCGCTCGTCGAGAAAGAGGTCGTCCGGGCGGGCCAGACGATCTTCAAGACGTTTAACTTCAACATGACCGGCGAGCGCTTCACGACCTTCCGGATTAAGTTCGGCGCGGAGCCGGGAGCGGACTACATCGTCAACGCCGTTCTGTTCACGAAGGTCGAGCCGCACATCGCCCATGTCCCCGTGAACACGGCGGCGCCGGGGAAAGCCCTCCGGGTCTCGGCGACGGTCACCGTTCCCGCGCCCCCGAACGACCAGCACCCCCTGACCAGCCTGGGGATCATCACCTCGAACGCCTCCACTCTCCCCTCTCCCTCGGGCCTCGCCCGGGTGACTCTGAAATACGGCCCGTCCGAGACGGGCGCATTCCGGTCCGCGGACATGAGCGCGGCGGCATCCCCGGTCTATGCGGCGACCCTGCCCGGGGCCGAGATCAAGCCCGGCGCGCTCCATTATTATTTCGAGGCCGTCGATTCGACCGGCCGGCTCATCCGCTTCCCGCAGGAGAATGCGCCCCGGCCCACCTTCCGGATCGACGTGACCGACGACGCAACCCCGCCCGCCGTCACCCACGCGCCGCCGGCCGAATTCACCCCCGGACGGCCCGCCGAGATCAAGGTGGGCGTCACCGATGCTTCGGCGGTGGCCAAGGTCGTCCTCTATTACCGCCCCCTGCGCCAGACGATGGAGTACTCGATGGTCGAGATGGACAAGCGCGGGACCGAGTATGCGGCCGTGATCCCCGGACAGGCGATCACGCCGGACTTCGACTTCATGTATTATTTCGAAGCGTTCGACGAGCACGGGAACGCCGCGCTCACCCCCAGCCCCGACGTCACCCAACCCTATTTTGTCGTTAAGGTCAAAAGGACCAATCCCAAAGGAGTCTCCAGATGAAGATGACGGTTCGCCTCGGCATGTTCCTCCTCGCGGCCTGCGGGCTGCTCCTTCTCGCCCATCAAACCGCGCCGCTCGACCCTCTGGCCGGCGTCAAATCCAAGGCCCAGATCGACGCCCTCGTCGCCAAGGTCCGCAGCGGCGAGCTCAAGGGAGTCCAGAACCTCTTCGATAGGGACAAGGGTCCGTACCGGGTCTACACCTCGTTCATCGACAACCGCAAGGGAGCGGCCGACATTCACGCGGTCGACGACGAGATCTTTCTGATCGCCAGCGGCGCGGCCGAGGTGACCCTGGGCGGGGACATCACCGACAAGAAATCCACGGCCGAGAACGAGTTCCGCGGAACGATCATCAAGGGCGGGACCGCGACCCGGGTCGCGGTTGGAGATATGATCAGCATCCCGGCGGGAACGGCCCACCAGATGAACGCCACGGGGGGCCAGGTCGTCTATCTCGTCATCAAGTTCGGCGCCCGCCGCTGAGCCGGCGGCCGGTGACACCCGCTCCCTGAGAGGGGGGCGGGTGTCGCATCGACCCGGAGCGGTGCGTATCCCGCGGGACCTCGTTACTTGATTACGTGAAAGGCCGTCTGCCGGCCGCCCAGGTAGACGACGCCTTTCCCGGTATAAACGATATCCTGCTCGATCCCCAGGTTCAGGTTCCGGCCGTTCCACTCGGGAACGGGATAGCCGACGCTGAGCTCCACGACGAAAGCGCTCATCGGGACGAGCGGAACGTCCCCCCGGCCGCCGGTGTTCACCTGCTCCTCCGGCAAGCCGATCAAGGGGCCGGGCTCATGAAGGTAATATCCCAGGGCGTGGGAGAAGACTTTGGGGTTCGGGATCCCCTTCTCTCGGGCTTTGGCCAGGATCGCCGCCAGCATCTGGTTCCCCGTCCGTCCCGTCTGGAACTCGCCGCAATAGACATCCTGGAGACGGTTTCCCTCGGCCAGGGCCTTCCGGAAGCTCTCGGGCACGTCGGTTTCCCCCCGGCGCAGGACATAGGCGACTTCCTGGTGGTCGGTATTATACCGGAGATGGACGAGGCCGACGTCGCAATGGAGGATGTCCCCGGGGCGGATGATCCGGTCCCCTTTCCCGTATCGCTCCTGGTCGCTTGGAGACCGGACGATGTTGAATTCCGGGCTGAACCCTTTTTCCAGGCCGAGGTCCAGGACCCGCTGCCAATAATGATGGCTCAGATCGTCGACCGACGTCGCGCCCGGCGTGATGACGGCGCTGGAATATGTCTCGGCGATAAGGAAGCGGGAGATCCGGACGGCCTGTTCCATGAGGTCAAGATCGTCCTCGAGGAGCGTCTCCAGCCATAAGGTGGCCAGCTTCTCGGCCGATCTCATCCGCGCCGCGTACGCGGGACCCAGCGTTTCGACCAGCTTCTTCTTCAACGAGGCGGACAGGCCGTCGGCCCCCCAAATGACATCGGACTCGTTGATCCCGATGGCCTTGGGGTCCCGCTCTTTGACGATGCGGGCGAGCGCCTCCCATGGACCTTCCTTCTTGTCCTTGTCGTAGGCCCGGTAATCCCAGGCGTTCGTGAAGAACCCTCCCATCCCCATCCGGGAGACGTTCAGCCGCTCGACCCCCTTTTCCGGGCCCCGATCGAAGAAGACGACGATGGGAAGCCGCCGGTCCCAGGAGTTGTACGGGACCATGGTCCGAAGGACGGGATCGGGATGGTCCTCGAAGGCCGGGATGATCCACATGTCGAAGCCCGTCTCCCGCATGAACCTGGGGACGAGCGTATCGAGGCGTTTGACCGTGACGGCGTTGACCGCGGCGATCCGTTCCCGGATGCCCAGGACGCCCGGGACCTCCACGGCCGCGCCGGTCCCGGCCAGGCCGAGCGTCGCGGGCAAGAAGAAGAGCCAAAGACCCTTTCCCCGTCTTAGGGCATGAAACATGATTCCTCCTTGTTCCTCCACGCCCGCGTCCGGCAGGGACGGATCAAGGAATGGCGGTGAGATCGCCGGTCATCGCGGCTTCGAGGACGGGCTTCATGAGCCGGTCCACGTCACCCTTGTCCGCGTCCATCGGCGTGGGCATGTTCTGGAGCTTCATCTTGAGCGAGGGGTCCTTGGCCGCGGCGAGCATGCGCCGGACATCCTCCGCCGAAGCGCCCGCCTCGCGGAGCGTGGTCGGGAAATCGAGGCTCTTCAGGAACCGGATCATCGCCCGGGCGACGGCGAGGGCGAGACCCCTCCCGTCCAGGTCCTCGGGCTTTTCGTCCATGAACCCCCGGTCCCCGAAGACCGCCGCCGCGGAGCGCAGCTGAGGCTGGATCACCCGGCCGAACAGGACGGTGTAATAGGGCAGGAGGAGGGCGCAGGCCCGGCCGTGGCTCAGGATGTCGATGAGCGAAAAGCTTCCCAGGTGGGGGCCGCTCGTCCCTCCCAGCATGATCGCGTATCCGCCGAGGTCCGTGCCCAGCCCGAGGGCGGTCCTTCCCTCGACGTCCGAAGGGTCCTTCCGGATCCTCGAAAGCCCGTCCACGACCAGGCGCATCGCGGGCTCGGCGACCGCCCGGACCTTTTCGAATCCGGCGGGGCCGGCCCCCATGAAAACCTCCCAAGCATGGGAGAGCCCGTCCAGGCCGCCATCCACGCTCAGGGCGCTCGGAGCGCTCAGGGTGAGGCCGTAGTCGAAGACGGCCGCCGGCGGAACGATGGCCTCATCGACGATCAGCTTCTTCTGCCGGCTCTGGGGATCGGTGATGTTGGCGTATTTGGTGAGGTGGGCCCCCGAGCTCGCCGCCGTCTGGACGGCGACCACGGGCCGCGGCGGCCGGCCGGTCGTCTCCTTGAGCTTGGTGACGAGGCCCGTGCCGAAAAAGGGATCGATCCCGTCGGCGGTCGCAGGGGGGACGCCCAACGCCGCGATGACCTCGGCCGGGGAATAGGCCTGCAGCAGGGCGGCCGCCTTGGCCGAATCGATCGTGCTTCCCCCGCCCAGGGCGATGAGGACCTCGGCCCGGGTGCGGGCGACCTGAAGCCCGATCCGGTAGAGGTCCTCGCGCGGCGCGTTGGGCCGGGCCCCGGCGATCAGGTCGAAACGGATCCCGGCCGCGGTCAGGCTGTCGCCGACGCGCTTCCGCGCATCCTCGATCCATGCCTGGCCGAGGTCCGCGACGATCAGGGCCGCCGTGCGGCCGAACGGCCGGGCCGCGGCCCCTACGGCGCTCAGGACGTCGCGGCCGAAAGTGTAGGACGTCCCTTTCCAATCCTCGAGCATCTTCCCGGCGAGGTCCAGATCGGCTTTCATGCTTGAGCCTCCCGTTCCGAGACGCGCGTCTTCTTTCCACCGCGGCCGGCCGGCGCTCCGCGCTTCTTCCTTTTGCGCGCCAGGACCCGGCGTACCGCGGCGACCACGTCTCCTACGGACATCCCGTACTTGTCCAGGAGCTCGTCGTAATCGCCGGATTCGGCGAACGTGTCCACGATCCCCACCCGCTCCAGGGGGACGGGCTGCGCCGCGGCAAGGGTTTCGGCCAC
Source organism: Candidatus Aminicenantota bacterium (assembly GCA_963848835.1). Classification (GTDB taxonomy): domain Bacteria; phylum Acidobacteriota; class Aminicenantia; order Aminicenantales; family UBA4085; genus CAWKFB01. The sequence continues at coordinate 240,401 of CAWKFB010000014.1, forward strand.
GGCCGAGCCCAGGCCGCCGATGATCGTATGCTCCTCGACCGTGACCAGGGCCCCCGTCTCGGCGGCGGCCGTCTCGACCGCTCCGGCGTCCAGGGGCTTGATCGTCGACATCTGGAGGACGCGGCAGGCGATCCCCTCCCGGGCCAGGATCTCGGCCGCGTCGAGGACCCTGCGGACGAGGATCCCGGTGACGACCACGGTCGCGTCGCCTCCCGGCCGGAGGAGGCTGGCCCGGCCGACGGCGAACGCGTGGGCCTGGTCGAAAACGGCGGGCACCTCGTTGCGGCACAGCCTCAGGTAAAAGGGCCCCTGGGCCTCCGCGAGGACCCGCGTCGCCTGCCGGACCTCGCGGTCGTCCGAGGGGACGATGACCGTCATGTTGGGCATGCTGCGCATGATCGCCACGTCGAAGACCGATTGGTGGCTGGCCCCGTCATAGGAGTCGGACAGCCCGCCGTACGAGCCGACGATCTTCACGTTCAGCTTGTTGTAGGCGATCGACGTGCGGATCTGCTCCGCCGCCCGCAGGGTGGCGAGGAAGGCGAAGGTGTTGACGAACGGAACCAGGCCGACGGCCGCCAGGCCGGCGGCCGCGTCCATCATGTTCGCTTCCTGGATCCCAAAATTGAAGAAGCGGTCCGGAAACGCCTTGCCGAAATAGACCGACTTGCTGGAGTGGGCGACGTCGCTGTCGAGGACGACGATGTCCGGCCGCTCGGTCCCGAGCTCGACGAGTGTCCGACCGTATGTCTCACGCATCGGGATTTCCTCCGTCCCCGTCATCGCCCCCGAGCTCGGCCAGCGCCCGTTCGTACTCCTCGCGCGACGGCGGCTTGCCGTGCCAGAGATGGCTGTCCTCCATGAAGGAGACGCCCTTGCCCTTGGTCGTCTGGGCGATGACGACGACCGGCCCGTCCGTCCCCTCCCGGGCCCGGCGGAGCGTCCGGATCAGGGCCCCGATGTCGTGGCCGTCGACCTCCAGGCAGGTCCAATTGAAGGCCTTCCATTTGTCGACCAGCGGCTCGAGCGGCATGATGTCCTCGGTGAAGCCGTCGAGCTGGACCCGGTTCCGGTCGACGATCGCGGTCAGGTTGGAAACGCGGAACTTGGCCGCGGCCATGGCCGCTTCCCAGTTCTGCCCCTCGTCGAGCTCGCCGTCCCCGAGCAGGACGTAGACGTGGAAATCCTGCTTCCGGAGCCGCGCCCCCAGGGCCATGCCCAGGCCGACCGAGAGGCCGTGCCCCAGCGAGCCCGTGGAGATGTCGATGCCCGGGACGGTCTTCATGCATGGGTGCCCCTGAAGGATGCAGCCCGTCTGCCGGAGCTCGTCCAGGGCTTCGGGGGCGATCACGCCCCGCAGGGCCAGCGCGGCGTAGATGGCCGGGGCGCAGTGACCTTTGGAGGGAACGAGGCGGTCCCGCCCGGGCCAGGCCGGGTCCTTGGGGTCGATCCGCATCTCGCTGAAGTACAGGGCCGTCAGGATCTCGATCGCGGAGAAGGACCCCCCGAGGTGGCCGCTCTGGGCCGTATAGACCATCTGCAGGACCCGTTTCCGGAGGGACCGGGCGATGCCCTCCAGTTCGAGGATCCGGTCTTCGGTTCCATCCATGAGCGCTTCCTTTCCTGCCTCGGGCCGGCCGGGCGATCCCGGGCCGCTCATCGCGACACCAGCGCTTTCAGGTATCGGGCCGCGGAAGCGGCCGCCTCGTCGGGCGCGGGGTACGGAAGGATCTCGGCCGTGAGGTAACCCGTGTACTTCAGGGATTCCAGCACGGCGATGATGTTCGGGAAATTCAAATGCCCCATCCCCGGCGCCAGCCGGTTGCTGTCCGCGACATGGATATAGGCGATCTGCTCCAGATGGGCGGCCAGGCTCCCCTCGATGCTCCGGTCCTCGATGTTCATGTGAAAGACGTCGGCCATGACCTTGATGTTGGCCCGGCCCAGGCGCCCGATGATCTCGGCCGCTTCGTCCACCCGGTTGATGAAGTTGAGCTCGTAGCGATTGACGGGCTCCACGGCGATCGTGATCCCCCGCGGCTCCGCATGCGCCGCCACGGCGTCGAGCGCCTCGAGGAACCGCTTTTCCGAGTCGCCGCGGGCCGGCCCGGTCTCGACCGGACCCCGGACGCGGCCGATGTTGACCATGGACCGGAAACGGTCGGCGACTTCGACCAGCTCCTTGACGCGGGCGATCGCCGCCTCGCGAAGGCGCGGGTCCGGATGGGTGAAGCTCAGGCCCCCGTCGGCGAACACCTGCCCCGTCGAGATCATCGGGATCTCGAGCCCGGAAGACCGGAGGAGGCTTTCGATCCGGGCGGGCTCGATCTGTCCCGGGTGCAGGAGGGCCAGCTCGACGCCGTCGAAGCCGAGCGCCCGGGCCTTCTTGATGCTCGTTTCCAGGTCGTAGCGGAAAACGACGAAGGCCGAGGGGAGGGCTTCCGGCGGCGCGACGGCGATTCCGAGCTTCAAGGGTCCTCCCTTCCGTTCCTTCAGAACACCTCGGCCGTGACCCCGGCGAGCTCACAGAACTTCCGGAGCTCCGCGACGCGGTCCCCGGCCGCCCCATGGATGTGGTTGCTGCCCAGGGCCGGGACGAGCTCCGCCGGAGGGACGGAGAAGCGGACGAGGAAATGCGGCCAGGACGGGCACGTCTCCTCCAGGCGCTCTTCGGCCATCGGCTGGACCTGCCCCCGGACGATCGTCATGTGGAACCGGCCCGAGCGGCGGAAAAGGCGGGCGAAGGTCATCGGGCCTTCGCCGGCGATGAAGCGGAGATGGGCGCCCCCGCCGCCGTACTTGGGGATGACCGGGACGAGGGCGGCGTCCCGGAGGTTCTCCTCCGGCCGGTCGGACCGATGGATGAACCAGGTCGCCGCGCCGCCGCAGTTGCAGAGGGTCATGTCCGGGGAGCCCTCGGCGGCATGGCGCAGGTCGATGAAGGCCGCCGGCCGGCCGGAGACGAGCTTGAGGATCTGCATGGTCACCGCGCCGTCGACGTCCGCCTCGCAGGCGTAGACGAAGGGCTCCTTCGTCCCGTCCCAATCGTAGGGGTCGTTCATGAACGCCGCGCTCAGGCATTGGGTCATGTGGTACTCGCTGAGCTCGGTATGGCACTTGACCGCGGCGAAATCGAACTGTCTCTCCTCGATGAGGCTCTTCGTCGCGTAATAATGACGGATCTGCTCCCGGAGGGTTTCGGGGGTCAGCTTCCGCCCGTCGAAGGCGACGGCTTTCATCCGCCCGGTCAGCCAGCGGAAGGCATCCTCCACTTTGTCGGCCGGGACGAGAGGGGCCCGCCGAATGATTTCGGACTGGTCGACATGGTCGACATCGAGCCCGAAGACGGCGTAGAGGAGGTCCGGATTCGCCGCCCCGGTCATCATCCCGATGCTCCGCCCGCCGATGAGCCCGAGCACCCGCCCCTTGAGCCCGTCCAGGGCGTGGGCGGCCCGGCAGAAGACCAGGATCTGATCGATCGTCTCGGCCCGGTCGGGCGAGCCGTAGACGCGGTCGCACGCCGTCCCGGTCTGGTTCAATCCCGCGGCCACCGCGAGCATCCCTCCGAGACCGGGCAGTCCGCCGTGGACCGGCGTGTAGGCCAGGAAGGGCGGCTGGCCGCAGACGGCCGCGATCCGGGCCAGGTTGGGGAAGGCGAAAACGGGGACGTTGAAGATCGTCCCCTCGGTCCCCAGGGCGGCGACGGCCCGCGCCTGCTCCCGCGCCTGGGCGTGACGCCAGATGATCTCGGAGGCGGGGATGATCTCGATCTCCCCCGTCGCCTCCAGGGCCGCCTTGAGCTTCGCGGCGTTCGCGGCGATGCCCGGCGCGAGGTCGCGATGGACGCGCTCCCTCCCGTCGGAAAAGGACAGCAGGCCGATGCGGATCATGAGGCTCCTTGGATCCCCGGAACGGGAAGCGCCGCCTTCTTCGGAGCGATCTTTGGGATCATGGTCAGGATCAGCCCGAACGAAAGCGGATGCAGAAGGCTGACGATGATGAAGATGGGAAGGTAGCTCGCCTGGCGGCTGAGGATGTAGCCCACGACCAGGGCGAACAGCATCGCTCCGAACGAGCCGCTCGCGCCGATCAGGCCGGAAACCGAGCCGACCCTCTCCTGGGGGAAAATATCGGCCGGGAGCGTCTGGATGATGACGGACCAGAACTGGTGCCCTAGGAAGGCGAGGCTGATGAAGACGATGGCCAGGCTGGTCGGGGACGGCACGACGAAGACGGCGAGGGGCATGAGCGCGGCGCTCACCCCGAGGGCGATCTTGCGGGCCGCGTTGAGCGTCGCCCCCCGGCGGAGGAGAAGGCTGGAGAACCATCCGCCGAAGAGGCTGCCGACCCCGGCCGCGGCGTACGGGATCCAGGCGAAATAGCCGATCTGCTTGATGTCGAACCCCCGGGCGTCATAGAGATACTTGGGGAGCCAGAAGACATAGAAGAACCAAACCGGGTCGGTCAGGAACTTGGCCAGGATCAGGCAGCGGACCTCGCGATGAGAGAACAGGGTGAGCCATTTCTCCCGCCGGGTCCCTTCTCCCGGCCCGCCCCGGCCTTCCTCCTCGCGGCTCCTCCGGATCAGGGCGGCCTCGCCCTCCGTGATCTTCGGGTGCGTCTGGGGCGGGTGATAGCGGAGCGCCCAGAAGGCCGCCCAGACGAGACCGACGGAGCCGCTGATGAAGAAGACCCACCGCCAGCCCAGGAAGATGACGATCAGGGCCAGGAGCGGCGGGGCCGCGACCGAGCCGATGGCCGAGCCCGTGTTGAACATCCCGACGGCGGTCGCCCGCTCCTTGGCGGGGAACCATTCCGAGACGGCCTTGGCGGAGTGGGGAAAGCTCCCGCCCTCCCCGAGGCCCAGGGAGAAGCGGAAGACGGCCAGGCCGCGGAAGCCGCTGATCAGGCCCTGGGCGGCGCAGGAAAGCGACCACCAGATCATCATCGCCGTGTAGCCGATCCGCGTCCCCAGCGCGTCCGCGATCCGTCCGCCGCCCGCGTACATGATGGCGTAGGCCAGCAGGAACAGGCTGTTCAGCGAGGCGAACTGCCCGTCCGTGATCCCGAACTTCTTCTGGAGCTCGGCGATCACGACGGGAAGGGTCATCCGGTCGAGGTAGTTGATGGCCGTCGCCGCGGCGAGGAGGATCGCGACCCGCCAGCGGATCTGCCCGGCCCGGGAGCCGGTTCCGGCGATCGTATCAGCGGCCATCGCTCACCTTCAAGCGGCGCTTCCCGAGCTCACGTTCCGCATCATCCTCGGCCCTTCAGCCTGAGGATCTTCCCCGGAAGCTTGCCGTTGTAGCGGCCTTCCTCGATGACCGGGACGCCGTTGATGAGGAGATAGCGGACGCCCCGGCTGTATTGATGGGGATTGGAGAGGGAGGCGAGAATCTCGATGTGCTGAAGGTCGAGGAGGCCGATATCGGCCTTGTACCCTTCCTTGATCCAGCCCCGGTCGCTCCAGTTCATGACCTTGGCCGGAAGGGACGTCTGGGAGCGGATGACGTGGGCCAGAGGGACGGCTTTTCGCTCCTGGGCGTACGCTTTGATCTTATGGAGGAAAGTTCCGTAGGACCGGACATGGGTCAGGCCGATTCCGTAGAAGGGCGTCGTCCCGTCGCTGCCCGTGCCCACGTAGTCCTTGTTCATGATGAGCTCGATGTCCTTTTCGCTCATCGTCAGGTGGACGCACTCGGCGCCCATCAGCTGAAGCTGGATGGCCATGTCCTCGGGGGAGGCCCCTTTCATCCGGGCGGCCGCGGTGAGGGATTTCCCTTCGAGCTCGCGCTCGACGCAGACGCCGACGAGGACGTTCTCCGGGCCGCCCAAGGCTTCGAAGCTCCGGCGGATGTCGGCCCGGATCCGTTCCGCCTCGGCGGGATCGGCCATGCGCCGGAGAAAGAGCGCCCGGGCCCTGGCGTTCTCGGGGCCTTCGAGATCCCGGACGTTGACAAGGCTTTGGGCGACCATCGTGACCAGGCGCGGCCGCGAGACCGAGTTGAGATATTCGAGGTGCCCTTGGGACAGCGGGGTGAACGGAGTGACTTTTTTATAGAGGTCGATGAGCTCGGCGTCGCGGAGCGCGGAGAAGGCCTTTTCGATATCCTCCGTTTTCAGCCGGTCCGGGCTCTCCCGTCCGACCCACACGGACCGGGGGATCGGGCTCGTGTAGGGGCTGATCGAAGAAAACGGGTACGGGTACTGATCGGCCGTAACGACGAGGCCTCTCCCCTGGGCCGCCTCGATCAGCTTGCAGGCGTCTCCCGCCTTGCCCCAGTTGGCGAAACCCGACGATTTCAGATGGGAGATATGGACGGGCACGCCCGCCTTCTCGCCGATGGTGATCGCTTCCTCGAGCGAAGGCATGAGCCGCTCGCTCTCGTTCCGGATATGGGTTTGATAGATTCCGCCGTAAGGGGCGATCTCCTTGGCGAGCTCGACGACCTCGTCCGTCTTGGCGTAGATCCCCGGGACGTAATAGAGGCCCGAGGACAGGCCGCTGGCCCCCTGTTCCATGGCTTCGTGGACCAGGGCCTTCATCCGGGCGAGCTCCTGGGGGGTCGGAGTCTTGTTGTCCCATCCGATGACGATCTCGCGGACGCTGGCGTGACCGACGAGGAGAGCCAGGTTGGGCCCGATGCCCTCTTTCTCCCAAAGGGCCATCATGTCTTTCGGCTTCTCGAACATCGGCCAGCCGCTCGACCCGCACTGGCCCGAGACGATCGAGGTCACACCCTGGAAAAGGAAGTTCAAGGAGGCGCGGCCTTCGGGGAAGATGACGCCGTCGTCGAGCTTCTCCCGGGTCCAATGGGAATGGAGGTCGATGAAGCCGGGCATGACGGCCAGGCCGCGGGCGTCGATGGTCCGAGCGGCGGAGCCGACGAGCGATTTCCCGACCTTGACGATGATGTCGCCCTTGATCGCGATATCCGCCCGGACCGGCTCCCCCGCCCCGCCGTCGTAGACGAGCCCGTTCCGGATCAGGACGTCGTAGTCAGCCGCGGGGGCGATGGAAGACGCCGGCCCGGGGCCGGCGAACACGACCAGGGCAGCCGCGCCGACGAGGAGAAGGAAGCCCAGGAGGCCGTGCGTTCTTTTCATCGGATCACCTTTCACTGGACGTCGCCGCCGCCGCATACGGTCGCCTCTCCCTCGACGAGGATACCAGATTCCGCCCCTTTCCGAAAACTCCGGGCGCGGCGCTCCCGGGAGTGGGAGCGCCGGCGCTCGAATGGTGCCAATCAGGCTCCTAGAACGCCACTCTCGCTCCCAGGCGGAAGATCCGGGGCGCGACGATCCCGGTCATCTTGCCGAAGACGATCGACGGGGAGCTCGAAATCGTCTCCTGGTTCGTCAGCGTGTTGGAGTTGAAAACATTGAACGCGTCGAGCATCAAGCTGAGTCTGACCTTCTTGGCGATCGTGAAGCTCTTTTCGGCCCTCAGGTCGAGGCTCATCAGGGAGGGACGCTGGCGCGAGCCCTTCGGCTCGGCCATGATCGTCGTGTTGCCCTGGCTCAAGTTCAGGCCCAGATCCGCGCTCCGGATCGTCCGGGTGTAATAAGCCCCCGCCAGGTAGCTGAAATATCCGCCGATCTGGATGCCCCACGGTCCGCCCCACGTCCCCTGGACCTTGACCTGGTGGGGAATGACGGCGGAGTCCTTGCCGTACAAGTTGGTCATGGCGTTCGGGTTATCAAAGGACGAGGAGAAGCCGCCGCTGAAGCCGCGGTTGCCCCGGCCGTAGGCGTAAACGTAGGAAGCGAAGAGCTGCCAGCGGTTGGAGTACCTCTTGTTGAAGATGATCTCCAGGCCGTCGTAATCGCGCCTGGCGCCGGGGGGGTTGGTGATGTACGCGACCGAGGTGATCGAGGTGCTCGTCACGCCGTAGAAAGTGGCCGGCTGGCCGTTGAACGGATCGGTGACCGTGTACGGGGTGAAGTTCGTAAAGACGATGTTGCCCGCGGCCAGGGCGTTCATATCGACGGCGTTCATGTTCATGCGGTCGATGATATTCCGGTCCCACTTCTTGATGTAGCGCAGGCTCAGCTTCGTGTCGGCGAAGAGCTCCCGCTCGATTCCGACGGTGAACTCGTCGAGATAGGGGGTTTTCAGCTTGGGGTCGAGCTGGCTCGCGACGGCGGCGCTGAACGAGTACGGGTCGCCGTAGGCCGTCCGGTCCGGGTTCAGGCGGAGGCGGTAGCTGACGGAGCTGTTCGGATTGAGGTCGCGGCCGAAATACTCCCCGTAGAGGCTAAGGTAGTACCGGCCGAAGCTCGCTTTGACCACGGTTTTGTTGTCGTTGGTCAGGGAATAGGCGAGGCCGAAGCGCGGCGAAAGCGTGTTCCAGACCATCGGCTTGAACGTCGACATGACCCTCGGATCATAGGTCTTGCCCAGGTAGGTGATCGGCGCCCGGTTCTGGCCCTGAGCCGGGACGATGCCTTCCTGGTGGTCGAACCGGACCCCGAGGTTGATCGAAAGCCGGGAGGTCGGACGCCAGGCGTCCTGGATGAACCCCCCCACGAAGAGCATGTTGTTCTCCCGGTCGAAGTCTTGGTTGACCGCGATGTAGGAGGGGACTCCGTTGGAGAGGACGATCTGGCCGCCGAGGCCCGTGTAGGGGTCCTTGTAATAGCTGTCGATCGTCCTGTACCAGGAGTACATCGCGTCGAACCCGCCCTTGAACTCGTGGCTCCCGAGCCAGGAATCCAGATAATACGTCGCGTTGCCGGTGAACTGAAGCCGCGGCCGCCGGGAATCGTCGCTCCAGAGGAAATTCTCGTAATAGAGCCGCGTCACGGAGTCATAGACTTGGATGGTGTCGTGCTTGCCGTACTGGCGCAGGATGTGGGTGACGTAACCGGCCTTGAGGTCCATGAAAAAGTTCCCGCTGAACGTCTTCGTCCACTGGAAATTCAACGTGTCGTCGGGGTTGAACTGGATCCCGGTCGTTTCCTCGGTGTAGAACTGGCTGGCCGAGATCTGGTGGGCGACGAAGTTCTTATAGTTGTAGGAAAGGACGAACTTGTTGCTTTCGTTGGCCTGCCAGCTCATCTTAACGTACGGGATGTAGTTTCTCGAGAAATCGGCCGGGACGTTTTGAGACTTGTTGTAGGGGAACCCGGCGACGTACTGCTCGTACCAGAAATACTGGCCCGCGGTGAAGAACCAGAGCTTGTTCTTGAAGATCGGGCCGCCGAGCTGGTAGGAGGCGTCGTCCTCGAAACGGAACCCGACGAACTGGCCGGCGAGGGGCGTCCCTTTCGTGTTGTCGGCCTGGAAGCTCTTGTCCCGGAAATAGAAGCTTGCCATCCCGTGGAACTCGTTCCCGCCCGACTTGGTGACGGCGTTGATGACCGCGCCGCGGGCGTTCCCGAACTCGGCCTGGAGGGCGCCCGTATTGACGGACAGCTCCTCCATGATGTCGAAGCCCCAGCTGGCAAGGATCGCGCCCGACAGCGGGTCGGAGATGTTCACCCCATCGATCATGAAGGCCTGGTCATCGGGGGTGCTGCCATGGTAGGTGTCGTTGCTTGCCCCGGGGACGAGGGCGAAATAGTTCCCGATCCGCAAACGCTGGGTCGGGACCTGCTCCAGGAAATCTTTGCTGTAGGAGGAGGTCATGGTCGCCGTCTTGACGTCGACGACGGGGGACCGTCCCGTGACCGTCACGGTCTCGTTGAGCGAGGATTGCTCCAGGAATTCGTCGAGGGTGAAGGTCTGGCCGATCGAGATCTGGACGCCTTCGCGGACGAGCGTCTTGAACCCGCTGAGCTCGAAGGTCACCGTGTAGGCCCCGGAGGGCAAGGCCGAGAAACGGAATTCCCCTTTGGCGTTCGTCACCATCGACCGCTGCACCGCCATGAGGGCCGGGGACTTGATGGTGACCGAAACCCCGGGCAGGGATTCGCCGCCCTTTTCCTTGATCGTCCCCCGCACAGATCCCGTTTGGATGATCTGCGCGGACGCGGAAAGACAAAGGACAAGGACACCGACGAAGAAAACGAGACTTTGCCGACGACGCATGGAAGGCCTCCTGCTATGGAATTGAAACGCTGGGATCGATGGTCTCCGAGGCGGACGAGACTCCGGCCGCTCACGGAAGGACTTCAAGAATCGAGCTGCATCCACGGCTGCCGCGCTAGACATAATTAATAATTTATAAATTATTACTTGTCAAGAGGATTTCTTCGAAACGCCTTTCCCCTACCTCGATCGCTTCACCGGAAGGATATAGTAGGGCGTTTCGATCCTCCAATCCGGAAAGATGGTCCGGAAATGCCATAGCCGAGAATCGCGCCGGTTTCGGAAACTAAGGCCGCACGTGTGTGGGCGGCGCCGCCGTCAATACCGGGGAAAATCATATCGGTTCGCCATGATGCGCCAATATAAATATTCAACCATACAATACACTACCGCGCATGGCTGGGCGCGCGGACCTTCTCCACCGGGAAAGTGAGCGTGCCGCCTTGCCGAGCGGAAATCTGTTTGGTGCCGCCGTCGGGCAGGTGGACGACGATCGCCTTGCAGTTGGCCGCCAGCGGTTTGACTTCGAGCGTGGCCGTATGGCCTTCCTTGTCGGCTTTCACCGTCATGTGCAGCGGGCCGAACGGCGTCGCCACGCCGTCGAGCCGCGTGACCATGCCGGGGCCCGCCCACTCGCGCGGGAAACCTTCGAGCAGGTGCATTTCGTCGCCGCGGTCGAGCGCGAGCAGGTGGATCGCGAGACGGATGAATTCGGCGCTGGCCCAGTTGTGCGGCATGTCGCCGACTTTCCGGAACTTCTCGCCGATCAACGACTGCTCCTCGCGCCACACACCCGTCGGCGCGGCATGGTTGGCGAAGGCGTAGAGGATCTGCGCGGCCTTGCGGCCGTTGCCCTGCCACAGCCAGGCGTGGCCGTAGAACGACGCGAAGTAATTCCAGATGCCGGTCGCGTCCCAGCCGGTGCCATAGACCATGCCTTCGCGCTCGGTGGCTTCCAGCATGGCCATGGTGCCGGCCACGAGCGGATCGTCCTTGGCGAAGATTTGTCCGGGATAGACGGCGTGGCAGAAGGCCCATTGGGCGCGCTGCGGCAGGTACTTCTTGCCCGGCTCGCCCATGACGATCGGCACATAGGCGTTGCCGTGGGGATCTTTGGCCAGGTCGCGCTGGGCCGCCTTGCGGAAGGCGGCCATGAACTCGTCGTATTCCTTTTGCCAGGAGGCGGCTTCGTCCGTCTTGCCCAGCCAGTGGGCGGCCTGGATGAAGGCATGCAGGCCAAGCAGATTCCAGTAGGGATTGGTGTATTCGAGATGGACGCCGCCAATGCCGCCGTCGGGCTCGCCCGGCGGAATCAAGCCATCGTCGAGCGGCGTGTCGTTTTCGAGAGTGCGCTGGCGCAGCGTCTTGATGTGCCCGGCCACGCGCTCGAGCTTCGGCCAGATGGACTCCAGCCAGGCCTTGTCCTGCGTGAGCTGCGCGTGGCGGACACAGGTCCAGAGCACGATGCCGTTTTCCTTGGAGAAATTCTGCATGACTTCGATGCGGCCATCCGGCTTCTGAAAAGTCAGTTCGTAGGCCACGCCGTTGCGCGCCTCCCGACCCGCGCCCACCATCGCCGCCGACTCCGAGCAGGAACGCGCCGTCCACGATCCACAGCCCGCGATAGCACGTCGGGCCGACCTGGAAAGCCGGCAACCCCTTCTTGATCTCGCGCGCCTGCCAGATGTTGCGGATGGACGAATCCACCAACGCCTGAATGCCGGCGTCCGGCACCTGCACGCGGCCAAAGGGCAATGGCGCCTTTTCCCAATACGCCACCGCCCGGTCGCGGCTGGCCCGCGCCTGCTCGACGGTGGCCGGCTCGATCACAATCGCGCCGCCGCCGCTGTAGAGCACGAAGAACGTCGCGCTCTGGCCCGCCGGCACCGTCAGCGCCTCGAGTTGAATGGCGCGCCGCGATTCTTTCGCGTTCGCCAAGCCGGTCATCTTCAACGACGCGGTGATCGTCTCGTGATCGTTGACCGTGACGCGCTGCTGCGTCGGGCTGGAACATGAACTCCAGCGTGGTGTCCACAATCAGCCGAGGCTGGAGCGTGCGCGTCGCCGTGCCGTTGTTTGTCACGCGAACGAGGATCAAGTCGTTGCGCGCCGGACCGCCGGGCTTGATCGAGTTCATGCGCGCGAGAGCGAGCGAGTTCAACTTGCCGGCCAGCAGCGCGTCGCTGTCCGGCTTCGCGTCCGCCGCGAAGACCCAAAGTCCGTTCAGAATCGTGTTCTTGTCCGCAGCTCGCGGCGCGGCTTCCACGGCAATTTCGATCTTGCCGTCGCCGTTGGCGTCCCTGGCTTCGAACCAGAACGCCGCGGCTTTGTTTTGTCCGATGTCGGCGACGGTATCGACGGTCTTCGGCTCCGCGCCTTCCACGCGCAGCACTTGCACGCGCTGGCCGGCTTCCTTCCACCACCCCTCGCACAACGCGAGCGCCACGCGACGCGACGCGCCCGCCGGCACGGCCACTTCGTAGAGGATGCTGCCGCCCATATGCATGGCGATGTGCCGGAGCGACGAATCAAGCCCGGCGGACGGCTTGGCCCAGTCCCGATTCACCCCGCCCGAATCCATGCGCTGCATCGATGAGGCCGGCATCGGCGCGTTGGTCTGCCGCAGATCGGTGACGGCGAACGTCTCCTCCACGATCTCCAGCCCGTCTGCCGCGCGGCGCGTCCGCACGATGGGCACACGCGGGGAAAGCAGTTCCTGCTTCTGCCACACCACGTTGCCGCCCACCTCCACGCCGACACGCGCTGGCAAACTCGCGTCCGCCCTGTTCGTAGTGGTAGAGCAATTCGCCGCTGCGATCCACGAGCGACTTGTGCGGGTCATCCGGCAGACAGATGGCCGTCTGCCATTCCGGCGGGGAGTAGCGGAAATCAACGGTCCCCATGCCTGCGCCAGCATCAGCGGTTGGGATTTGCGCCGTTACCGAGAGGTTGCAGGCGAGCGTTCCGATAGAGGTGGGGACGCGTTTGGTCAAGGGATACGAGGCGATGGCCGTCTCGAAGCTGGCTCCGAACGGAATGGAGCCGCCCCAGGAATAGAGCCCGATCTGGGGAGTGATCCACATCTTGCCTTTTTGGAAGAGATGGGACGGCGGGATCTTGACCGCCGCCGAGGAGACCGAAACGACCAGAAGGATCACCGCCGCGAAAACCAAAGTCTTTTTCATCTTATATCCTCCCCATAGAAGGTGCAGAAGGCAGCTCGAACTCCGGGGGGGGGCCGGCGCGAGCAGCTATTTTCACGATGCCTGTTTCATTTATTAATAAACTATAAATTATTAGATCACTAGTTTTTTTATTTCGATCATCGCTTTACGGGCACGATGTAATAAGGAGTGGCCGTTTTCCAGTCCGGGAAGAACCGCCCGTTCCCCGCTTCGTCCACCGCTTCGAGAAAATAAATGAACTCGAACTCGGGGACGATGATCTCGCCGGGGATCGTCCCGACGTAGTCGCTTCCCTGCTTCTCCAGCACGATGCATTCGTACGGCCGGTCATCCGCAAGCGGACGGAAGTAGAGCCGGACGACGGCGACTCCCTCCGGATCGCTCACCTTCGCCCGGATCGTGATCGGGCGCCCGGGCTCCGCGGCCGGGAGCGGCTGATGCCGGATCTCGGGCCCGATCGTATCGGAAGTCAGACGGGCCTGGAATTTCCCGGAATCCCGCGCCTCGGGCAAACGGCTCACGTGTCCCGTCCGGTCCGTAGCTCGGAAGGCGTAGTCGATCCATCGTCCGGCCAGCGTCCCCGCGGGCAGCACGGCCGTATAGAGGAATCCGTCCTTCGTCTCGAGCGGCCGGCTTCGCCACTCCGGAGCCGCGTCCGTCCTCCACAGCAGCTCCGCCGCGGCCAGGCGGTCGGCGCTCGAGGCCGTGAGGGCCCCCGCCGCGTCCGGTTGGGGCGGCATGGTGATAGCGGCTGAAAACACGGCGTCTTTTTTGGGATCGACGCGGCGCAAGGGCGCGTGGCCGAGACTGGGCTTCATCGCCGAAACGACCAGGCCGGACAGGATCGCGTCCGCGCTTTCGCCGGACGGCTCCAAGGTGAACTCCGCGAAGGGGTACCAAGCGCTGCGGATGTTCCGCTCGACCTGCCTATGAACGATCTGGCCGGCGGGGACCCGGATCCCTTCCTCGAGAACGTCGGAACCTCCCCTCCTCCCGAAGCTCAATTTCGTCGGGCCGTGATCGCCCGGTTTCTCCGAGCGGTCGGCAAAGACGAAGGTGAATCGAAACGGCTCCATGGGAAGGTCGAGCCGGAAGGAGAAGGGACGGCGGCTCTTGACGAAGTCCGAGGCCAACGCGTCGCGCGGAAATCCCTTGTCCGGCGCGGGATCCTCTCCGCTCAACTGTCGGGTCGAGATCGAGCGCATCGGGGTCCACTCCAGGCCGTCGTTGTCCACCCAGCCGTATCCGAGCCGGGCGTCGTATCGATTCTCGCTCGAGATCCCGCGGAATCTCGGTTCGACATCATAGCTGTTCGCATACTTCCAATAGCTGAAAATCGTCGTCCCGTTGGCCATCGGCCGCTGGCCGAAATCGAATCCTTTTTCGAACAGGCCATACGTTTTGAAGACGTCGATCGCGTCCTGGACGAAGACGGGTTCCTTCTCCACGAGGAAAAGGCTGTCCTTCCAGTGCCCGTTCTCGACCGGAGCGAAGAGCATGTGCTCGTAGTACCAGCGGTCGGCCAGGCCGGCGAGGGCCCGCCATTCGTCCACGGCCCGCCGGGATTCGGCCAGGGCGGTATCGGCCTCGTTCGCGTCGCCCGTCGCATAGAAGCGGGCCATCCGGTAACCTTCCCGCTGCCGATGAGCGTGGTATCGGGCCAGATGGGCGAGCATCTGGAAGTCGGCCCGCGTGGAGAGGAATTCCTTGTTCGAAATCAGCCCGGCGGTCCGGGCGTCGGGGAGCTTGGTTTCGATGCCGTCGGCGATGCCATCAAACTCGGAAGCCAGCCCCTCGGGACCCGGCCGCCCGGTCAGCCGCCCGGCGAGATCTTCGGCGACCTGGTCGGTGATACTCGGAAAAAGCATTTTGTCCATGCCGCGAAGGTCGAGATAGGCGCCGAGCGTCCCGCCCATGCTCTTCTCCGGCCAAACGTACATGTTGGGGTTATTGACGTGGCTCGCGACGATGAGGGAAACGACCTTGCTCGCGTCCTCGTAGGCCTTGGCCACCGCTTCCGCGGCGGCGCCGAAGCGGGCCCGGAACGGCCGCATCCAGACGTCGCGATCGGAATCGGGATTGTAGCCGAAGCGGCCGACGGACCGGAAGAAGGCCCAATACCGCTCGATCTCCCAGCGGTAATACTCATCCGCCTTGTTCTTGAAGATCCGCCAGGCCGGGGAGTAGGGGTCGCGGTAACCCTTCTGGGCGATGGGTCCGTCGGTCTCGAAGCCGATGGTCCCGCCGTAGGTCGCGTTCCGGCCGAATCGCCGTCCATAATCCTCTGAACCCCACAAGAAGACGCGGTGCGAGCCCAGGACCCAGACTTCGTTATAGACGGGGAACCGGAAAGGCCGGCGAAGCCTCTCATCGTAGCTGTAGCCGTGCGTCAGCGCTTCGATCGGCGTGTAGGGCTGACTCATGAACTCGCCGTAGAACTTGATCGAGATCCTCATGTTCGGGTCGAGCGCGCGGGCCGCGTCGATCGTCCCGGGCCGCGGCCCGACCATCCGGAGGTCGATCAGGACCTTGGGGTCGGCCTCGGCGATCGCCTTCAGGACCGTCTCGCGGTAGAACTCGGTCTGCTGGTCCATGGGGATCCCGGACTCGTCGTTGGGCCGGATCTGGATGCGGGCGATCCCCGGGACCTGGCGGAGAAGCTCCTTCATGGCCAGGTAGGTGTATTGTCGGACGTTCGTCTCGTCGAGGCCCTCGACGTAAATGGGCTGGTCTTCGCGGGTCTTGACGAAGCGGCGGATCCAGGGCAGCTGCTGCCAGACCCCGACCGTCAGTTCGATGCCCCGCTCCTTGCACATCCGGCCGATGGCCTTCAGCGCTTCCAGGTTGGCGATCCGCTGTTGTTCGGTCAACCCCTTGCCGCGGACGCCGGGAAAACCGGGCACCTTCACGTGCCAGGCGTACATCGGGGCCATGTAGGAGCTCTGGTGGGAGAAGACCAGGTTGAGGCCGTTGAAGCGGTTCCGGGCGAGCATGTCGAGATACCAGTTCCAATATTCGATCGAAGGGTACCAATCCCGCTCGTTCGCTTCGTGATGGAGGAGCACCCGCATGCGCCGGAGGGAGTTGGCGGGCTTTTCGGAGACGTCCCGGATGGAGGAGTACCAATCCGCGCCCTGCGGCAGGGCCTCGACCTCCTCGGCCGCTTCGAGAAAAGCGTACATGAGGCCGACCGAATCAGCCCCGGCGAAGACGAGCGTGTCGCCCCGGCCGTCGCGGACCCGCTTCACCGCCAACCCTTCCTTCTCCGCGGGCACCGTCATCCCGCCGGCTTTCATCCAGGCCGCGAACGGCGAGCCCGCCGCGGCGACGCCGACGCGGACGCCGCGTCCGCCGTCCGCATCGGAGCGGCGCTCGAGACGGACGCCGCGGGCGGCGAGAGATTTCTCCAGCTGAGCCAGACCGTAGGCCGCCGGAGGATCGAGGACGCCGTCGACCTGCAGCGGAACGGCCGCCCGGATTTGCGGCCCACCGTTCCGATCCATAACGGAGACCGGGACGGCCGATCCGGTCCCTTCGAGACCCGCGCTCACGCCGGGAACGGCGAGCGTCAAGAAGGCCAGGATCGAGACGATCGCCGGAACCGGACGAGACGTCGACACACTCCGCCGGACGGACTCCATCCGAGATTCAGGACCCATGGTTTGATGCTCCTTCCATTCCGACCGCCCCGGCGGCCGGAACCGCGCTCGGGAGACGAGCCGATTTGTCTTTTTAATAATTTATAATTTATTACTTGTCAAGGGCCATTCTTCGGCCGGGCATGGTCCTGAAGCCTGGGCCCGGCGTTCTCTCCGATTTCGGCCCCGCACGGAGAGGCCTTGACAAGCGACATTATTTATTATTAATTATTATTTATAGTAATCACGAGGTGGAAGCTTCTCGCATGATTGACGAAGGATGAGTTCCCTTCTCCGCAGCCGCCAATCTTCTACGCCGGCCGCCCCGGTCGATATCATCCCCGCTCCAGAAGCCCACCGCCATCATCCGCCGGCATCCGATTCCGGCGCGATGGAAGAATCCGGCGATCGATAGAGGAGGTCCCGATGAAAAAGTGGAACGTTCTTTACGTCTTCGTCCTGTTCGTCTGGATGACGGCCGCTCCGGCGCTTCTCTCCGCTCAGGTCACGACCGGGACGCTCCGCGGCTTCGTCTCGGACGATAAAGGGGAAATTCTCCCCGGCGTGACGATCGAGATCTCGAGCGAGTCGCTGATGACGCCGCGCTCGACGGTCTCAGACGCCCGAGGCGCCTACCGATTTCTTTATCTGCCGCCGGGCACCTACACCGTCTGCGCCAAGCTCCAAGGCTTCGAAACGTGCTGGATGCGCGGCGTCCCGGTCCAGATCGGGAACACGTCGACGGCCGACGTCCAGCTCAAGGTCGGAACGCTCGAGACCGAGATCAAGGTCACGGCCGAAGCGCCCCTGATCGACCTGGAAAAGAGTCAGAAGAACTACAACATCCAGGTCGAGATGCTCCAAACCGTCCCCTTAGCTCCCCGGGCGACGTACGCGGACGTCTTCTTCGCCCTCCCCGGCGTCGCCGGCGGGACCTCCGACTCCCCCCTCGTCAACGCCGGGGAGATCACCCGCGGCCTGGTCCCGGGAGCTTCGTATTTCTGGTCCCAGCACAACCAGGACGACGCCTACGAGAACAAGATCCTGGTCGATGGGATGGAGATCAACGACTCCATGAGCGGCCGCTCCTATGCCAATTTCAACTACGAGGCCATCCAGGAGATCGACGTCAAGACCGCCGGCGCCGGAGCGGAGTACGGAAACGCCCGGTCCTCGTTCATGAACATCGTCACCAAGGCCGGCGGCAACACGCTGGAAGGGTCCTTGTTCGTCCAGTTCCAGCCCCGCTCGTTCAACTGGACGAACGTCCCCGGAGGAGCGGCGGCCAAGGTCAGCTACCTCATCCCGAACATCACCCTGAGCGGCCCGATCCTCAAGGATAAGCTCTGGTTCCTCGCTTCGTACAAGTACAACAACGAGCGTTCTCAGTACGCCGATACCGTCACCGTCCCCGAGCTCTTCCGAGACACCAAGGGCCACATGCCCTACCTCAAGCTGACCTGGCAGCCCACGGCCAAACACACCCTGAGCGCCGTCTACCAGAACGACTATACGACGATCGACAACGGGGGCATGGGGAGCACGAGATTCGGCACGCTCGATACCGCCCAGCAGAACCGGAACGGCGGCCCGCTCTACTCCCTGACCTGGCGCTGGCTCGTGTCCGACGCCTTGTATCTCAACTTCGTCGGCGGATTCAACCACAAGCCCCAGGACCAATGGTCCGTCGCGGAGAATCCCCGGTACATTTACACGGAGCGCAACCAAGGCGGGTCGACCCTGCTCGTGGACAAGGGTTTCGGCGAGGATTATTACTCGGCCCGCGAAAACGTCCTGCTAACGTCCAACTTGACGTATTACGCCGACGATCTCTTCAACTCCGGGGCCCACGAGCTCAAGTTCGGCGTGGACATCCGGCCCTACAACCACGTCACCCGGACGCGGAAGTACTGGATGGACGAGTTCGGCTTCTACCAGCGCCGCTACGGTCTGGATTACGCCAACTACGGCCTGACCGCGCCCTACATCTACCGCGGCGATACGGTCAAGTTCGCCCCGGGCACCCCCCAGGACCGCTACGACAACGAAGTCGTCGTCTCGAGCCAGAACGTCTTCTTCCAGGACACCTGGGTCGTCAGCAAGAACTTCGCCGTCTCGGCCGGCCTGCGCTGGGAGCACCAGCGGGAGAACATGTTCTACCGCGACGAGATCCCGGCCTGGATGGACGCGATCTACGCCGACATGCGGAACAACATCGAGTTCGACGACACCAGCCTCGCGCCCCGCATCGGCGTCACCTACAACTGGGAGAAAGTCGGCGTCTTCAAGCTCCACTACGGCCGGTACTATGAGTTCGTCGGGACGGGCGACTACAACAACTATGCCCGGACGAACGCGTTCGGACAGTACCGGATGTCGACGGCGAACATCGGCAAAGGGCCGGAGTTCATGACCGTCTACAGCGACCCCCCGCTCGCCTACGCACCCGACTACAACAAGAATATGCAGGCCGAGTACAACGACGAGTTCACCGTCTCCTTCGAGCGGGAGATCCTGAAGAACATGTCCTTCGACACGACGTTTATCTACCGGATCATCAACACCTCCTACATGGAGGACATCAACGCCGTTTTCACCAACGGCCAGTTCACCGGCCGGGTCTTCCCCGACTTCGACACGATCTGGCAGCGGACCTGGTACAGCGGGGACGAGCGGCGCTGGAAGTTCGACTACAAGGGCCTTCAGTTCAACATCAAGCGGAACTTCACCGGCCGGTGGGGGATGATGGCCAACTACTCCCTGATGTGGCGGAAGTACTTCAAGCTCGCCTTCGATCCGACCGATCCCGACCAGTTCGTTTACTCCTCGCCGAGCGATCTCGACATGAACAACTACGGGATCCGCTGGGCCTTCCATTTCTCGGCCTTCTACCGGCTCCCTTGGGACTTCCTGGTCTCGACGTTCGTCAACGGGACGGCGGGGATCTGGCAGAACGACACAACGGGCAATTACGCCTGGGACGCGACCGCTCCGACGATCACCCTGTCCAACGGCCGGAAGGTCACCAACATCCTCTGGCAGTCCCAGAACAGCCACTATGCGGGCGGAAAATGGGGCCAAAAGGGCCGCTATACCGACGACATCTGGACCGTCAACGTCCGGTTGTCCAAGGCCGTCCGGATCAGCAAACTCAACCTGGAGCTGGCCCTGGACGTCTACAACGTCTTCAACTGGACGGCCTACTCGAGCTTCGATTCGCTGGACATCCGGCGCGATTACGCGGATTCGGCCGGGCTCAACCGTTACCGGAACAAGATCGGGCCCCAATCGCCCCGAGCCGCCCAGCTGATGATCAAGGTCGCTTTCTGACCTCTTCACGGATCGGGGAGGGGCCTGCGACAAGCACGGAGGCCCCTCCCTCGCGCTCGAGAGTTTCGGACCAGCCGGTTTCTATGATACGTTCCACCCCTTGGGAAGGAGGCTGAAGAAATGACCGCAAAACCGAAAAGGACATCGAGCCAAGTCGGCCTCGCGCTGCTCCTCGCCGCCGCCCTCGCCGCGGCCGTCGCCTGCAAAAAGGATTCGACGCCGCCCCTTCCGGTCTCCGGAATGGGCGCTTCCCCGATCGACATCGTCGCGGACGGAACCTTGGGGGATCCTTCCCTCTTTGGAATCGGAAGGGTCGAGGAGGTCCTGAAAACAAAAGGAGTCTCGTTCGAACGGCGAACGGCCTTAGCCGAGGCCTCGAGCTCGCGCGTGGTCCTGGTCGGCACTCTCGCCGGATCCCCGGAGATTCAAAAGCTCCGGAAGGACGGGACGCTCAACCTCGCGGATCAAAAAGAAGCCTTGGCCGTCAAGCGGGTCAAGCTCGGGGACAAGGACGTCCTGGTCGTCGCCGGCGCGGACGATCGGGGTTTGATGTATGCGCTTCTCGACCTGGCTCGGCGGGCGGAGACCCTCAAAAAAGGAGAGGACTGGCCGGCTTCGGTCCGCGACTCTTCCGAAAGCCCTTTCGTCCCGGTCCGGGCGATGGCCGTCTTTCTCCACAGCAACGACCTGGAAAAGGATTGGTACTACTCCCGGGAATATTGGGAAGCTTATCTCGGAATGCTGGCGGCGAACCGGTGGAACACCTTCGACCTCGTCTTCTCCCATCAGACTCCCTACCTTTCCCCGATGTACGCCTTCCACGTCAAAGTGGAGGAATACCCTGAAATCAAAGCCAAGGGCCTGACCGAAGAGCAGCAAACGAGGAACCTGGACACGCTCCGGATGATCAGCTCCATGGCCAAGCAACGAGGGCTGAGCTTCACCTTGAGCATCTGGCAGCAGATCGCCTGGGAGGGAAAGAACCAGGGATCGAAGCAAGAGAGCATGGTCGTCGGCCTGACGCGAAAGAACATGTACGGGTACACGTACCAGGCCCTCCTCAAGCTCCTCCGCGAGTGCCCCGACATCGACACGGTCCAGCTCAGGATCAACCACGAATCGGGCATCGACTACGTCGAGCAGCCGACGTTCTACAAGGATTCGGTCTTCAAGGCGATCAAGGACTGCGGCCGCCCCGTCCTCCTCGAGGTGCGGGACGTCGGCCTTCTCCGCGAAACCGTCGACGCGGCGATCGAGACCGGCCTCTCCCTCCGGAACAGCCATAAATACTGGGGGGAGCAGATGGTCTTCCCCTACCCGCCGACACGGATCATGGGAACGTACAGCTACGGGGATTGGCTCAAATATCCTCAACGATACTCCAACATCTTCCAGGTCTGGACCCTCGGCTCCCACCGCCTCCTCCTCTGGAGCGATCCGACGTTCGTCCGGCGCTTCGCCCCGACCACCCTGATCGAGGACAGCGTCGGGTTCGAGATCTGCGCCCCCTCTCCCAGAAGGGCTTCGGGAACGCCCCGGGCGATTGGCGGATCTTTCGCGACAAGGACCGGGAATACTATCGCTGGGAATTCGAGCGGTACTGGAGCTTCTACCAGCTGTTCGGCCGCCTGACATACAACCCGGCCGAGAGCGACGAGCCGTGGCTCGAGGAGCTCCGCCGGCGGTTCGGAGACGCCGCCGCCCCGGACGTGGCCACGGCCGCCCGCGCTTCCAGCCAGGTCCTCTCGTATATCCAGGCCGTCGCCACGGCCGACTATAACATGGGGTTCTGGCCCGAGAAGGATATGGGCGGGCTGATCAACTTCTATCTCCATCTCAAGCCCTACGACATCTGCCGGATCGCGAGCTTCCTCGACCACGTCCGGGACGCGCAGGCCGGGAAGCGCACCGCCAAGCTGTCGCCGGACGATGTGGCCGACCGCCTAGATAAGATCGCGGACGACGCGGAGCGGGCCATCGCCAAAGCGGAGGCGGCGATCACGGCCGGGGAAAAGGAATTCTGGGGAACGAAAATGGACGTCCTCATCCTCTCCTCCCTCGCCCGCTACCATGGCCAGAAGATCCGGGCAGCCAGCCGGTTGGGCTTCTATTACAGCCTGGGAGACGTCTCGCTCCTCCGGGAGGCCATCGATCATGCCTCCCGAGGATTGGAGATTTGGAGGAAATTGTCCGCGCTGGGGAGCGAAGTCTATCACGATAAGCTCGTCTTCGGGCCGACGAGCGTCGGCCATTGGAAAGACAACATCTTTTTCGTCGAACAAGACCTCGAAGCGCTTCGCTATCAGGAAGCGTTGTTCAAGGACGTCCCGAATTTCGATTTCGGCTATGATTTCGGCCCCAAGCCTTTCACCGCCGTGAACGAGCTCTACTCCACCATCTATCCCAACTATTATTCCATCGAGCCGCGATTTCAGGGGGTCTTTCCCGACAGCGTTTATAACTCCCAGACCGGCTTCGGCTGGCAGGAAGGCGAAGATCTGCACGCCGATCCGCCGGCGAGAATATCCGGCTCGGTTTGGCGCGGGGCCAACCTGAGCAGTCTCACCCTCCCGGGAGAAGCTCTCCTCGGAGACTTCGTCCAAGGGACCAAGCCCGCCGTTTTCAGGATCGACCTCGCGGAAGGGCATTACCAAGCCGCCGTGATGATAACCGACCGGCGGCCGAACGGAACCGACCATGGACCCTTGAGCCTCTCCCTCATAGAGCGATTCGGCGAGAGGCCCATCATCGTCGATAAGGTCCTCCGCAAAGGCGAGCTCCTCGTGGCGAAGTTCAATTTCAATATGGTCGGGACCCGATTCAGCACCTTCCGCGTCAAGATCTCGGCCGCCCCCGGAGCCGACTTCATCCTGAATGCCTTCACCATCACCCGGTTGGAACCCCACCTGGCGCATCTGCCGTCGCGGAGCACGCAGCCTGGGAAAGAGCTGACGCTCAAAGCCACCGTCACGCTGCCGTCGAAGATCGAGGAAGGGCCCAAAGACAGTCTCTCGATCGCCCGGGGAACGACGTCGACGATCGAGCCGCCGGCCCGGATCGAACGCGTGACCCTGGTCTATTCGACCGACGAAGGCCGGAGCTTCCGCAGCCTCGATATGCCGGCCGCCGGCGAAGCGGTTTACGCGGCGACGATTCCGGCGGCCGAGGTCCGGGAAGGCGAGATCCGTTACTACCTCGAGTCCGAGGATTCGATCGGACAGATCGTCCGTCTCCCGAAAGCGGACGCGGTAGATCCCTTTTTCCGGACCGGCGTCAGCACGGACCGGACTCCTCCGGCCGTCACACATGTCGCCCCCCCATCAGCCAATCCCGGAGAGGCCCTGGAGATCAAAGCCAAGGTCAGCGACGCGTCTCCGATCGCCGCCTTACGACTCTACTATCGCCCGACGCGGCAAAATTACGAGTATTCCGTCGTGACCATGGCTCCCCAAGGCGGGGAGTATCGGGCAACGATCCCGGGCAAAGCCATCACCAAAGAATTCGACATCATGTATTACCTGGAAGCGGTCGACGCGCACGGCAACGGCGTGTTCTTCCCCAACCCGGACATCGAACAGCCCTACATCATCGTCAAGGTCGTGAGATAGGAAAGAGGTCGGCGCGCCGCGGCGCCCGAAGAAGCTGAGGTCCATGACCGTCTCCGGATTGACGATCATCGGCGAATCCATCAACGATTCCGTCCCTTCGACGAAAAAGCTCTTCGACGAAGGAGACACCCCCGGCGTCCCGAGCTATGGGGGGTGCGGCCGTTCATCCCCATCCTGATGGTCTCCGAGCGCCTGGAGCCGGGAGAGGAGGGCGGGCGCCCCAACCGGACGGCCGAAGAGACCGCGGAAACGGCCCGGGCCCTGCTCGCCGAGGCTCGCCGGCGCGTCCCGGGGTTCGCCAACGGCCGGGCCATCCTCGACCCCGGGATCGCTCCGATCGGAAGCGACTGCGAGGGACAGCTCAAGCGCGTGCTGGAATCGCTCGCGCTCATCCATTCCGATCCGTCCTTCGCCGGCGTCCACATGTCCGTCGGATTAAGCAACTTCACTCCGGCTGCGGGCTCTACCTTGCCCTGCTGGGCTTCAAGACGCAGTTCCCTCTCCTGCTGGGGGAAGGGCCCGGAACGGGAATGATCCAGGGAAGGAGAATCGAATGAAAATGAATCGCTTCGCCGTCCTCGTGACTTTCGTCTTCGCCTGCGCCTGCGGCTTGGCCGTCCTGAGCGCCGGAAGTCCGGGGAATCTTATCTTCGGAACGGCGCCGGGATTCCCGGTCCCGGTCATCGATGGAGAATGGTGGAACGTCACCGGGAATCCGATGGATCACGCATTCGCGACGGAAAACCAGGAGCCCGTCGATTTCGCGGTCTGGCAGGCCAAGGACGGGACCTGGCAGATGTGGTCCTGCTTCCGGAAAACAAAAGCGGGCGGCGAAAAAGGATTGACCCGCTTCTTCTACCGATGGGAAGGCCGCCATCCCACGGACCGAAACTGGAAGCCGATGGGCATCGTCATGGACGCGGACCCGGGCCTGGGCGAAACGCCGGGAGGCCTCCAGGCACCGCACGTGGTCAAGGTTGGAGACCTCTGGCACATGTTCTACGGAGATTGGGTGAACATCTGCCACGCCGCGAGCCGGGACGGAAAGCGGTTCGAGCGGGTGGTCCAGCCGAACGGGAAGACGGGCATGTTCTCCGAGGGCCCGAGCGCGAACACTCGGGACATCATGCTTCTCGAACACCGGGGACTCTGGTACGCCTACTATACGGGCCGGGCCGAAGGCAGCTTCGGGGTTCCAGGATCGACCGGAAGGGTGTGGCTCAGGACGACCGCGGATTTCAAATTTTGGAGCGAACCGGAGATCGTCTCTTTCGGCGGGCAGGCGGGAACCGGGAACGGATCGTCGGAATGCCCCTTCGTGGTAAAAAAAGGAGAGGATGATTTCTATTTATTCAAAACGCAAACATACGGGGACTACGATCGGGCCAAAAACGACATCCGGCATCGCGGCGCTCCCCGGACGAGCGTTTATCATTCGACGGACCCCAGACGATTCGGGATCAATCAGGATGTCGATTACTATATAGGCCAGCTTCCCGTCGCCGCTCCCGAGATCGTGACCTTCGAGGGCCAGGACTACATCTTCGCCTTGAAGACGGGCGCGCTCGACGGCATGCGCTGCGCCAAGCTGAAGTGGGTCCGGGAAAAATAGCGGAAGAACCAGAAGTGGGACCGCAACCTCGTCGAGGACGTCGACGCCAACGCCGTGGATATGAACGCCTTGGCCCAGGGCGATTTGGCCTGGACCAACTACGATCCCTACCCCGTGGTGGACCCGTAAACCGGCCAAAACGTCACCTTCTGGGGCGTCCTGAACACGGCCATCACTTTCAGCCAGTACATCACGAACCCTCCCGGGGCGAAGAGAGACTACAACGCCGTCGAAGTGACCTTCAACAAGAAGTATTCCCACCGCTGGCAGATGATCGCCTCGTACGTCTACGCCAACGCCAAGGACCTCGTCGCCCTGACCGGGGCCAACTCCGGCTTGTGGAACAACCCGAACTCGATGATCAACGCCTTCGGCCGGGATCCGCGCGTTCCTCAGCACCAGGTCAAGCTCCAGGGCTCCTATTCGGGCCCATGGGGGATCAACGTCAGCGGCTACTTCTACGCTTTCTCCGGCATCCCGAAGACACGGACGATCCGGAGCGCCGATCTCAAGGTGACCCTCGCTCAGGGGAATACGACGATTTACGCCGAGCCGAAAGGCTCCAGCCGCGAGCCCAACCTGGCCATTTTCGATTTCCGGCTGGACAAGTCATTCAGGCTCCCCGGGAAGCTGGGTCGGCTCGAGTTGATCCTGGACGTCCTGAACCTCTTCAACTCCAACACGGCCACGGCGACGGAAGCCGTGTCGAGCAACCCCGCTTTCATCTACGGCGCGATGACGGCCATCGCCGATCCCCGGATCATCCGGCTGGCCGTCCGCTTCGACTTCTGATCCCTCGTTCGGCGGACCATCGCCGAGGCCCGGCCGGAGGGCCCCGGCGGCGTGCCCGGGGAAGGCCCTGGACGGGCATCGTATAATCTGAGACGGAAGGAGAGCCAGATGCGCGGACGGACGACGAAGATGACGACGGGGAAGGACCCTGCTCCGGATGGCCACTTCGCGGCGACCGTCCTGGCCGGAGCCCTGGGCTTCCTGATGATCGCCTCGGCCGCGGCGGCTCAATCCTCCTACATCCCTTCCGATCAATGGCGGGCCGACCGCAGGGCGGAACTGACCGATCCCAAGCGGCTCTTCGACCGCGGCGAACCGCGCATCTACCGGGGCGAGTTCCTCGAAGCGATCCGCTTCCCCGTCGGCGGGGTCGGCACGGGAGGGGTCCAGATGGATGGCCGCGGCCGGCGCGCGGCGTGGCAGCTGTGGCGCAACTTCACCGAATTCCCCCTCCCCCACAGCCTGTTCGCCGTCCGGACCAAAGCGCCGGGCGCCGCTCCGGTAGTGCGAGCCCTCCAAACCGTCGGAGAGGGCCCGTTTCTGCGCATGAAAGAGCTGAGCTTCCGGGGCGAATATCCCTTCGGCTGGTACACCTTCAACGACCCTGACCTGCCCGTCCAGCTGAGCCTGGAAGCCTTCAATCCGCTGATCCCCCTGGACGAGAAGAACTCGGCTCTCCCCTGCGCGATCTTCAACATCACGGCCGAGAACCGGAGCGCCCAGCCCGTCGAGGTCAGCTTTCTCGCCACGCAGCAGAACGCCGGCGGATTGTTCGAAACCCTCCTCCCCTCGAAAACGCCTTTGCGGCGGCTGGTCGAACGCCGGACGACGGATGAATGGGCGGTCACGGGCCGCTCCTCGGACCAATACGGCGGGAACTCCAACATGGTCATCCGCGAGGAAGGAGCGACCTACCTGCGGATGACGACGGACAAGCCCAAGGACTCGCCCGCTTTCGGAGAGATGGTGCTCCTGGCCCTGGACAAAAACGCCCAGGCCACCGCGAGCTGGGAAACGATGGGCTCGCTCTGGGATGAATTCTCCCGGACCGGCGCGGTCGCGGGCCCCGGCGAGGCCGGGCCCTCTCCCAAGGGTCAGACCCTGGATGGGGCGGTGGCCACTCCGTTCCGCCTCGGTCCCGGTGAAAAGCGGACGGCGAGCTTCATTCTGGTCTGGTACTTTCCGAACATCCCGATGCTCAAGGATGAGAATTGCCCCGGCTGGGCGCATGACGGACACGTCTACGGAAGCTGGTGGCCCGACGCGATGTCCGCCGCCCGGTTCGTCGTGACGAACCTGCCGGACCTGACCAGGCGGACGCGGCTTTACCACGATTCCTTCTATTCCGCGAACCTTCCTTATTGGCTCCTGGACCGCCTGAGCTCCCAGGTCGCCATCCTCAGGAGTCAAACCGTCTTCTGGGCGAAAGACGGCCACTTCGGAGCCTGGGAGGGAGTGTCTTGGACCTTCGGAAGCTGCGCCGGCAACGCCACGCACGTCTGGGGTTACGTCCAGACCCTCGCCCGCATGTTCCCGACGCTTTACCGGAAGATGCGCGAGCAGGAGCTCGAGAACATGACGAAGGAGGGGATGCTTCCCGTCCGGCTCGGCCAGCCGGCCAACCGGACGTTCCAGGCCTTCGATGGCCAGTGCCACTCCATCCTTGGATCCTACCTCGGGTATCTTCTCAGCCCCGACCGCGCTTGGTTCGACCCGCGATGGCCCAAGATCAAGCAGTCCATGGACTTTCTTATCGCCGGCTGGGACAAGGACGAGGACGGAATGCTCGCCGGCCCGCAGCACGGCATGGACAGCTCCCATGGCGGGACCTCGTCCTGGATGGGGAGCATGTACCTGGCCGCCCTGGCGGCCTCGGAAAAAATGGCCCTCCTCAAGAACGAGACCGCGGCGGCCGCCCGCTACCGGAAGATCCTCCGGGTCGGGGCCAAGAACCAGGACGAAAAGCTGTTCAACGGCGAATACTTCATCCAGATCCCCGATGAGACTCCCCGGAAGGACTACAACACGGGATGCTACACCGACCAGATGCTGGGCCAATGGTGGGCCCATCTGGCCGATCTGGGACAGATCTATCCCCGGGACCACGTCAAGTCGGCGATGTCGTCCCTCTTCAAATACAATTTCCGGACGGATTTCTACGGCTTCGAGCAGCTCCCGCGCAAATTCGTCAAGGATGAGGAGCCGGCCATGGTCCAGTGCACCTGGCCCCGCGGCGGCCGGCCGGCGCCGGAATTCACCATGCTTCACGCCGACGAGGTCAAGGTGTGCATCACCTACGCCGTGGCCGGGCTGATGGCTTTCAACGGCCAGCTTGAGGAGGCCTTCGCTCTCACCCGGGCCAACCACGAGCGTGCCGACGGCAGGCTGCGGACCGGCCTGGCGAATACGCCCTGGAGCGGCCTCGGGACGAGCGGCAATCCGTACGGCGACGACATGGCCGGGAAATTCTACGCCCGGACGCTGAGCGTCTGGTCGCTCCTCATCGCCTGTCAGGGAGAGACCGTCGACGGGCCGGCCGGCGCCATCGGTTTCGCTCCCGTCTGGAAGCCCGAGGACCACGTCTCCTTCTTCTCCGCCGCGGAAGGCTGGGGATTATTCGAGCAAACCCGGAACGGAGCGGGGCAGAGCGAGAAGATCGCCCTGAAATCCGGTCAGCTCCCGCTGCGCCGGCTGACCTTCGCCCTGGCCGAAAACGCCAAACCCGCGGCGGTCGAGGTCCGGGCGGACGGACGGGCGTTGAGGGCGAAGTATTCCGTTGAAAGCGGACGCTTGATCCTCGCCCTTTCCGACGGCATCACCCTCCAGGCCGGCCAAACCCTGGAGGTTTCGATCAAGAATTGATATCTTCGAGTGCGAAGGAAGCCGCGATGAACGAGCTCGTCGAAAGGATCGCCGTCGCCGTGGAAAAGGGGAAGATCAACCGGTCTTCCCCCTATCCTCCGGCGATGAAGGGCCAGGACGGCGCCGACGAATTGACGGCCGAAGCCCTCCGGCAGGGAGTCAAGCCTGCGGAGATCATCCAGGGCTGCAAGCTGGGGATGGACCGCATCGGGAAGAAGTTCTCCGAAGGCGTCGTGTTCGTCCCCGAGCTCCTGATGGCGGCTAAGGCCAACGGCGCGGTCATGGTTCATCTCCGGCCCTACTTCCAGTCCGGCGAGGTGAAGCGAAAGGGCGCGTTCATCATCGGGACCGTAAAGGGCGATCTGCACGACATCGGCAAGAACCTCGTGGCCATGAGCGTCGAAGGAGCCGGCTGGGAGGTCGTCGACCTCGGCGTGGATATCGCCCCGGAGAAATTCCTGTCGGCCATCGCCCGGCACCCGGGCGCGGCCGTCGGGCTGAGCGCCCTGCTGACCACGACCATGCAGGCCATGGCCGCGGTCGTCAAAGAGATCCGGGCCCGGGAACCGAAGACGAAGATCCTGATCGGCGGAGCTCCCGTCACCCAGGCGTTCTGCGAACGGATCGGGGCCGATTTCTATTCGCCCGGCCCTCAGGGCGCGGTCGAATTCCTGAACGCGCTCGCGTCTTCCTGAGAAACGAGGAGCGAGACCATGACCGACCGGGAATGGGCCGACATCAAGAGAGTCATCGCCGGCGAGGTCCTCGATCCCCTGCCCCTCGGCCTCATCATCGACAGCCCCTGGCTCCCCCAGTGGTACGGGGCGAACATCATCGATTATTTCTCGAGCGACGAGGTCTGGAGGCGGGCCAATTTCGAGGCGATTGAGACGTTTCCGGAGGTCATGTTCCTGCCCGGATTCTGGTCCGAGTATGGGATGTGCACGGAGCCGTCCGCCTTCGGGGCCCGGTGCTCGTTCCCGGCCAACGACCTCCCCTTCGCCCACAAGATCATCCGGACCGTCGAAGACATCGAGAGCCTTCCCGTCCCCAATCCCAAGACGGACGGGCTGCCGCCCCTGATGCTCAATCGGCTGAAGCTCAACCGCGCCCGGATCGAGGAGAAGGGCCATCGCTTCCGTTTCGCCGTGTCCCGCGGGCCGCTCAACATCGCGACCTTCCTGATGGGCGCCACAGAGTTCCTCTCCGAGATGATGATGCACCCGGACGAGATCCATCTCCTCGTCGACAAAGTCACCCGCTTCCTCAAGGATTGGCTCGAGCTTCAGCTCGAGACCATCCCCACGCTGGACGGGATCCTGCTTCTCGACGATATCATCGGGTTCATGGGCCGGGAGCAATTCCGCGAGTTCGGATTCCCGAGCTTCAAGACGCTCTTCGACTTCCCGGTCTCCGTGAAGTTCCTCCACAACGACGCTCTCTGCGCCGAATCCCTGGAATTCCTGCCCGAGATGGGCGTCAATATGTTCAACATGGCCTATGACACCGATCTCAATCAGCTGAAGCGGGCGACCGGCGGCAAAATCACCATGCTCGGCAATATCCCCCCGCGCGACGTCCTGGCCGACGGCACCCCCGAAGACCTTCGGAAAGCCGTCCGGGCGCTCATTGACGGGCTGGAGGACCGTTCCCGCGTGATCCTATCCGTCGGGGGAGCCGTGCCCGGCGGCGTCCCCACCGCGAACATCCGGGCCTTCATCGACGAAGCCCGCCGGCGCGACGCCTAGGCCGTCGGCCTTGGGCCCAAGAACGCGTTTTTGACCTCCCTATGGAATGGGGAGGGGCTTTCGACGCAAGGAGAAGGCCCCTCCCCGAAAAATAAATCGTACGAATCGTTCAGTCCGGACGGGCGGCTTTCCAGCCGGCGTGAAGCTGCCGGCTCAAGCTTTCGACGAGCCCGGCGCTCCCTTCTTTCACGGCGAGGTTGACGTTTTCGTTCGGGTCGCGCTCGTGATCGTAAAGCTCGCGGGCGACCAACGCCTTATCGGGTGAGAACCATTCCGTGTAGCGGTACCGGTCCGTCCGCATGGTCTTGCCGAAGATCCCCTTGCGGCGCGAGTGCTCCTGCGAGAAGGCCGCCTTCTTCCAGGGCCGTTCCGGGTTCTGCATGAGAGGGACCAGGCTGGCCCCCTCCAGGTTTCCGGGCAGGGGAAGGCCGCAAAGCTCGCACAGCGTCGGATAGATGTCCACGAATTCCGTGAGCGCTTCCGTCCTCGCGCCTTGGCGGCGCTGGCCCGGTGAAGAGATGATCAGCGGGGCGCGGGTGCCCCATTCGAAGTTGGTCATCTTGCCCCAAACGTCGTTCTCTCCTAGATGCCATCCGTGATCGCCCCAGAGACAGATGACGGTGTTATCGCGCAATCCCAGCCGGTCGAGCTCGCCGATGACGCGCCCGACCATGGCGTCGACATAGCTGACGCAGGCATAATAAGCCCGGATCACCTCGAGCTGCTTCGCCTCGGAGATCGGCCCTTCCTTGGGCATGTCCTTGTAAGCCCGCGGCTCTTCCGGGAGGGGAAACGCGCAAGCCGGCGCCCCCTCGGGAGCGAAAGGATTGACGGCCGTGCGGATCGTTTCCGGCGGGTACAGGTCGAAGTACTTCCGGGGCGCGACGAACGGCAGGTGCGGCCGGATGAAACCGACGCAGAGGAAGAACGGCTGGTCCTTGAGACGGTATTCGTTCAAGAGCTCGATGGCCTTGTCGGCGGTCTTGCCGTCCGTCAGCTCGTTGTCCGGACAATCCGCGCTTTCCCAGACGGGGCCGTGGACCGCGACGCGGCTCCCTAGCTTGAGGACCAAGCCGGTTTTGGGGTCGGTGACGGGCGGCGTCCGTTCCACGGACTGCCCCCGGCCCAGGGCCGCCTGCGTGTCTTCCTCGAGCTCGGTCAGGATCTTCTGATCGATATATGTGGCCGCCCGGGGCTGCCAATGGGGATCGGTCCACGATTGAGGATCGTTCAAACCGCCGTGGAAGATTTTGCTGAGCCCCTGGGTCCGGTAGCCGTTCCGCTTGAAATATTCCGGCAGCGTGACGGCATCCGGAATGTTGACCCGGAAATGGGTCTGCAGGTCATAGATGCGCGTCGTATCCGGCCGCAATCCGGTCAGAAGAGAGGCCCGCGAGGGGTTGCAAATGGACTGCTGGCAGTAGGCCCGCCTGAAGAGCGTCCCCCGCCCGGCCAGGGCGTCGATGTTCGGGGTTTTCATCAGCGGCGTCCCGTAGCATCCGAGCTGAGGCCGCAGGTCGTCGACGGCGATGAAGAGGACGTTCGGGCGGCGGCGGGACGAAACCGCGCCGGAAGAGCCGACGAACCGGGAGCAGGCCGGGGCCATCAAGGCACCGAGGCCTGCCGCGAGACCTTGGGACAAGAGTTGACGGCGAGTGAGGATCGGCATGTTGGATTCCTTTATTCGGAAGTTAATAATTTATTATCCGACCCAAGTCAAGATAATCACGAGAGGCTTTCCATAAAGCGTCCCTCTTGCAGGAGAATTGCCCGAAGCGCCTCCATATTTCCTTATCGTTCTTCTACCCCCTGCCCCCGGACTAACACCGGGGGAATTGCCGGCGCTTCGGGAAAGGAACGAACCCGCGCGGGTTCCCCTCGTGAGCTTATGGGCAAATTCTGAAAAGCTCTCTCGGCGGAGGAATCGCCCATAAGCGAACATTGGGAGGGGGTCCCGGCTTCCGGGGGAACCGCAGAGGTTCCCGTGAGCGTTGGGCGATTCCGAAGCCCCCTTGACAGGGGGCCCGAAAACGGCAAAAGTGTAGACGCGGTCCGCCCTTTCGCCGGAGCGCGCGATGGGATCGACCCGAACGCCAGGAGGGACCATGAACAGATTGGATCAAGCCGCCGAAAAGGCCGTGTTCCAAGCCCTCAAGCTGAAGCCGGGCGAGAGCTTCCTTCTTGTCACCGATAAGCAAAAGATCGAGATCGCCGAGGCGATCGCCGCCCAGGCCCGCAAAGCCGGCGCCGAGACGACGACCTATCTGATGACCGAGACTCTCCGCCCCATCGTCGCCCCGACGAGACTGTTCAAGGTCCTGGCGAAGCAGGCCAAGGCCGTCGCCTATATGCTCGACGCCCGGATCGAGGAGAAGCCCTTCCGCGGCTACATGGTCAAGACGGCGACGGCGAACTCCCGGATCTGCATGATGCCGGGGATCACCCGGGACATGATGGAGAGGCTGGTCAACGTCGACTTCGCCGACATGGAGGCGTTCACCAAGCGGATCATCAAGATCGTCAGGAACGCGGAGCGGGTCGAGGTCGAGAACGCCGTCGGGACGAAGATCGCCTTCAGCGTCAAGGGCCGCGCCTGGCACAGCGACATCGGCGACATCGGCCGCAAGGGAACGCACGGCAACCTGCCGGCCGGGGAGTGCTACACGGCCCCGATCGAGGAAACGTTCAACGGGCGCCTCATCATAAGCCTCATCGACGACAAACTCGGGCGGGGAGTCATGGAATTCGAGCGGGGGAAGCTCGCCCGCTGGACGGGCCTGGGGGTCGAGGCCGTCGTCGCCAACATCGCGGGAGACCCGACCGGGATGATCATCGGCGAGTTCGGGATCGGGACGAACCGCGGGGCGCACATCTGCCCCAACATGCTCGAGGCCGAGAAAGCCTTCGGGACCGTCCATTTCGCCATCGGGGATTCCTACGGCCTCGGGAAGAACGCGAGTCCGCACCACTACGACGCCCTGGTGGACAAGGTCACGCTCAGGGTCAACGGCCGGGAGATCACTAAAGACGGCCGGTTCCTGATCTGAGGGGTGCGATATGACCTCGAAAGAGCGATTGATCCAAGCGCTGGGCCATAAAGAGCCCGACCGCGTCCCGGTCGATTTCGGGGGGACGGCCGTGACCGGGATCCACGTCAACATCGTCGCCGCCTTGCGCGATCATTACGGCCTCGAGAAGCGTCCGGTCAAGGTTCATGAGCCCTACCAGATGCTCGGTCTCATCGAAGAGGATCTCAAGCGGGCGCTGGGCATCGACATCGAGGGCGTCTACGCGGCCGAGACGATGTTCGGGAACCGGAACGAGGCCTGGAAGCCGTGGCGCCTCGACAACGGGCTCGAGGTTCTCGTGTCCGCGGAAATGGAAACGACCCGAGACGCGAACGGCGACACGCTCGTCTTCCCCAAAGGCGACCGGAGCGTGTCCCCTTCGGCCCGGATGCCCAAGGACGGATTTTTCTTCGACACGATCGTCCGCCAGGACCCGATCGACGAGTCCAGGCTCGATCCGGCCGACAACCTCGAGGAGTTCGGCCCGGTCTCGGACGCGCGACCTGGATTATTTCGACGCGGCGTCCAAAGCCGCCGCGGCCACCGGCCGGGGCGTCATCGCCACGTTCGGCGGGCTCGCCTTCGGCGACATCGCCCTCGTTCCCGGCCCGTTCATGAAGCATCCGCGCGGGATCCGGGACATCGAGGAGTGGTACATCTCGACGCTCACCCGCCCCGGCTATGTCCGGGCCGTCTTCGAAAAGCAGGCCGAAATCGCCCTGGCCAACCTGGCCCGGATCAGCAAGCGCGTCGGCGACCGGGTCCAGGCGGTCTTCGTCTGCGGCACCGACTTCGGGACGCAGACGTCGACCTTCTGTTCGGTCGACACGTTCCGCTCGCTCTATGTCCCCTATTACCGGAAAGTCAACGACTGGATCCACGCCCACACGGGATGGAAAACGTTCAAGCATTCCTGCGGCGCCGTGCGCTGCATCATCCCGGCCATCATCGAAGCCGGGTTCGACATCCTCAACCCCGTCCAGTGCTCGGCGGCGGGCATGGAGCCCGAGAAGCTCAAAGCCGAGTTCGGGAAGGACCTCGTCTTCTGGGGCGGCGGCGTGGACACCCAGAAGACGCTCATGTTCGGCGCCCCGGAAGAGGTGCGAACCGAGGTCCTGAAGCGGCTGGAGATCTTCGGAAAGGACGGAGGGTTCGTCTTCAACGCCGTTCACAACATCCAGGGCAACGTGCCCGCGGCCAATGTCGTCGCGATGTTCGAGGCGGTCAAGGAGCTCCATGAGTAAGCGGGCGTATGTCGTCTCGGTCTCGATCGTCGCCGCCCTGGGCGGCCTGCTCTTCGGCTTCGACACGGCCATCATCGCCGGAGCGACGCGCTTCCTCAAGGACCAGTTCCATCTCACGGCGTTCGGCGAAGGGCTGGCCGTCAGCATCGTCCTCATCGGCTGCATGGCCGGGGCGCTCGTCGCCGGCGCGGCCAGCGACCGGCTCGGGCGAAAGAGGTTCCTGCTCATCTCGGCGGTGCTCTTCTTCGTTTCGTCGCTCGGGTGCGCCATCCCTCAGAACCTCGTCCAGTTCCTCATCTTCCGCTTCATCGGCGGACTGGCCATCGGCTCGGTCTCGATCGTCTCGCCCCTCTACATATCCGAAATCGCTCCGGCGAAGATCCGCGGGGCCCTCGTCTCGGTCAACCAGATGGCCATCGTCAGCGGCATTCTGATCTCCTATCTCGTCAGCTGGCTGCTCGTCGGCGCCGGAGCGTCCAACTGGCGCTGGATGTTCGCCACGGGCGCAGCCCCGGCGGTCCTCTTTTTCCTCCTCGTCCTGGGCGTGCCCGAGAGCCCGCGCTGGCTGTTGAAGCAGGGCCGCGGCGAGGAGGCGCTCGTCGTCCTGAACCGGGTCAACGAGCCCGGGCCGGCGGCGGCGGAAGCGGCGGCGATCCACGACGCCCTGACCCTCGAAGAAGGGAAGCTCGGAGAGCTGCTCAAGCCGGGATTCCGGACCGCCCTCCTCGTCGGAATCGTCCTAGCCGTCTTCCAGCAAATCACCGGGATCAACGCGGTCATCTATTATTCGCCCCGCTTCTTCGAAGCGGCCGGCCTGGCCCGGGGGGCGGCGCTCCTTCAGTCCGCGATCGTCGGCGTCGTCAACGTCCTGTTCACGTTCGTCGCCATCGCCTTCGTCGACAAGCTGGGCCGAAAGCCCATGCTCGTCGCCGGGAGCGCCGGGATGGGGGTGTCCTTCCTGCTCCTCGGAGCGGCGTTCAAGTTCCAGCTTTTTTCGGGCGGGCTCGTCCTTCTCTTCACCCTGCTCTATATCGCCTTCTTCGCCATGACCCTCGGGCCGATCGTCTGGGTGGTCATCTCGGAGATCTTCCCGACGCGGATCCGGGGGCGGGCGATGGCCCTCGCCACGGCCTCGCTCTGGATCGCCGACTTCGTCGTCTCGCTGACGTTCCCGGTGATCGCGGACAAGCTCCACGAATGGACCGCGTTCTGGATCTACGCGGCGATGTGCGCCATCAACCTCGTCTTCACCTGGCGCGTGCTCCCGGAGACCAAAGGCAAGAGCCTCGAGGAGATCGAGCGCTTTTGGCTGAAGAAATAATTAGGGGGACAGTATACGCAATTCCCGAATTCCCGGGAGCGAGTGAAGGATAAACGCTCACGGAGATCGCGTCGTATTCAGGACAGAGGCTGTTTCAGGGGAGAGCTTTCATGAAAAAAGCCCTTTTCGTCGTTTTTCTTGCTTTCTTCATCGCGCCGGGCGCGCCCGCGGATCTCCTAACCGCCTACAAAAAGGGCGAAATCAAGCTCGTCCCGGACCCGAGCTTCGGCGTCAAGACGAGCTGGGACATGATGTTCAAGGCGACTTTCGACAAGCAGATGGCCTTCCTCCCGGACGGAAGCTTCTTCAAGCTGGCTTACGCCGACGCGGTGGTCTACCGCTTCGATGCCGCCGGCGCCAAGATCGCCGAGTTCGGACGCCGGATGGGACAGGGGCCCGGAGATCTCAACGGACCTGTACGATTCGATATCCTGGATGGAAAGTCGCTCGTGATCTATGAAGAGGGGAACAGACGGCTGAGCCAATTCGGATTGGACGGCCAGTTCATGAAGACCGCCAAAATCGAGAGCCCGGATATCTCCGCAAGCGAGCCGGTCATCGCTTTGGCCGCGCTCAAAGATGGAAAGATCGCGCTGGTTTCGAAGGACCAATCTTCGACGCCCTGGGTCAAGAAGTTACGCGTCCTGATCAAGGACATGGCGACGGGGACGGAAAAGGACATCGCTTCATTCACGGACGAAAAACCCCAATCGCCGATCTTCATGAGAATCGATCCATTCGACGGGGCCGTATATCTGGCCCGGGCCGGGAGCGACAGGCTTCTCGTCTCCTATTCGAAGAGCCCCGAGATCGCTTTCTACTCGTTCGACGGAAAGAAGCTGTCTTCCTTCAATATCGGAATAGAACGGGTTCCTATCGGATTCGATCACCTCGAATATGTCCAGAAACCCGATCCCAAGGACGCCAAGGCGATGTACGGATACCAGAAGGTCATCGTCGCCAACCGGGACAAGATCCGCCTCCCCGAGTTCCACCCCTATTATCTCGGGCTGGGCATCGATCCTGACGGAAGGATCATCCTCGTCTCGAACAACTTGGCCAGAAAGACGAAAGAGATCTCCTGGCTCGTTTATTCACCCGACGGGAAACCCCTGGCGACCGTCAAGCTCGATCCTGGAGAATTCGAGATCGTCCATCCATACATCGTCAATGTCCACGGCGACTCGCTCTATGCTCTGCTGGCCCGGCCCGACGCCGACGGGACACAGTTTCTGGCCCGGATCAAGATCGCCGATTGAAGCAGATCCAAGCTGCGGGCTGTTCGTTCGCCGAACAACGGCCTGTATGTCAACCATCAGTCAACCGGTAGGTCAACCGGCTCGGCCAGGGTTATTCAGGCAGCTGCGAACGATTCAGGACCGCTTTTTGATGATCTCGAGAAGTGCTTGTTTCGCCGCCGGGTCGTGGAACTCGCCCAGGGCTTCGATGGCGGCGATCCGGGCTTCCTTGTCCGGGTGCGTTTTGGCCGCCTTGATCACATACGGCAGGCCGCTCTTCCCCGGCAGATCGGCCAGGGCCTCGACGGCTTCTTTCCGGATCTCGACATCCTTGTCTCCGTAGGCCAGCTCTTCTAGGGCCGCGATCGTCGCCTTGGTCGCCTTCTCCGCGAGCCCGTTGATCGCCTCGTTCCGGACCTCTTTGTCCTTCCCCCGCCGGGCGAACTCGATCAGGGCGTCGGCGGCGGCCGGAAGCTCCATCTCGATCAGCCCGTCGATCGCGTTCTCGCGGACCTCGGAGGACGCGTCAGACGACGCCGTCTTCTTCAGGATCTCGAGAGCCCGCGGATCGGGCTGTTCCCCCAGGAACGCGGCTGCGTCGGCCCGGAGGCTCTCCGTCTCTTTCCCGGCGATGATCTTTTCGAGGAAGGGCACGACGAGGTCGGGCTTGCGGTGCAGTCCAACGGCGTGGATCACGTTGGACCTGAACTCTTCGGCATCGCCCGCCGCATAGAATCCGAGAAGCAGGCGCAAGCTTTCCTCGTCCGAGGCCGGCCCGAGCCAGAATATCGGGAGCCCGTCGAGCGAGGGCGAGAACTCGAGGTTGGCCGCGGCGATCTCCCGGGGCTTCCGCGATGAAGGGGAATCATAGTGGAGCAGGAGGGCCACCTCTTTGATGACCTTCCGCTCCGGCCCGGCGCTCTCGCCGGACGGCGATATCGCGTTCGACACTCGCTTCTCGACCAGGCTCCGCTTTCCGTAGATCAGCTCATCGAGAGAAGGCGCCCCGTTGTTCCCCCAATCCATGTTCATGCCGAACTGGGAATGCTCGCCCATCAGCCTGCGGATGCCGTAAGCGGCCCAGAATCCTTTGCCCGCCCCGCTCTTGGCCGCTTCACCGAACGCCCAGTTTAAACGTTCGCCGAGCGCGCCGGAGGGACCCGGATGTCGCGTGACTTGGGCCCCGGTCAAGGCCGGCGCCGCGATTAAAAAGAATCCGAGGATCAGGAGCGCCGCCTGGGCGCTCCCCCGACGAAATTTCGATGGTCGGACGGACATCGTCCTCTCCTCAGCGGCCGGACCCGTCCGCGTCCTTCTTCTTCAGGATCTCCATCAGCGCTTCGCGGGCTTTCGGGGTTTTAATGCGCCCGAGAGCGGACACGGCCGCCGTCCGGACATCGACGTCGGTTTCCTTCTTCGCCGTGTCGAGGAGAACGGCCACGGCTTCGTCGCTCTTGGTTTCCGCCAGGAGCGAGATGATCTCCTGCTTCATCTCCAGGTCCTTTTCCTCTTTCAGGAGCTGGCTCAGCGTCTGGACGGCCGCCTTCCCCTTGGATTCGGCCATGACCGAGAGGGCCATCTGCCGGACCTCAGCCGACTTGGCCGTCTTGAAGATCTGGAGGAAAACCTCCGGCTTCGACTCGCCGACGGCCGCGTTCAGGGCCGACACGGCCGCCTGGGCCGTCTCCTCGTCGCCTCCGGCCAGGGCCGCGGCCAGCAGGATGCTCTCGGCCTCAGCCCCTCCGTATTCGCCGATGGCCATAAGCGCCTCGCGCTTGGACTCCTCGTCCTTCGCCGCGGCCAGGACAGCCTTGAGCGCGGCGAGCGATTCCTTGCTCTTCATCTCCCCGATGCTCATCAGGGCCTGGCTGCGGATGTCCTCGTCCGGATCCGTCGTAGCCAGCTTCTGGAAAAGGGCCAGCGCTTCGGGATCCTTCCGCTCGGAGATCATATGAAGGGCCGATTGCCGGACGTCAGAGGACTTGGCGCTCGTGACGATCTCCCGCAGCGCCGCCCCCGCCTCTTTAGACTTGATCTCGCCCAGAGCGTTCACGGCGGACTCGGCGATGTCTTCGTTCGCGGCCGTCAGGGCGATCTGCTTCAGGAACGGAATGAGAGTCGGATCGTTCATCTCGCCCAGGGCATCGAGCGCGGTCCGTTTGGACTCGAGGCTCGGTTCCTTCTCGACGATGTCCTTGAGAATGCGGATCGTCTCCGGGGTCTTCTTCTCGGTGATGGCCTGGAGCGCGTCGAAGCGGACGTAGGGCGAGGGATCCTTGACCACGATCTCGGTCAGCTTCTGGAAGGCCTTGGGCGATTCGATGTCGCCCAGGACCAGGGCGATCCGGGAGCGCATCCGCGAGCTCTTGCTCTGGTCGTAGAGCTCGAAGAGCGTCTGGAGAGAGCTCTCGCCGCCGCTTTCGGCCAGAGCCTGGAGCGCGGCCAGGGCGACCTCGTCGTCCCCGCCTTTTTCTATGGACTTGATGATCGCCTCATACTCCCGCCGTCCCCGCTCGACGAGG
Organism: Candidatus Aminicenantota bacterium; assembly: GCA_963848835.1. Taxonomy (GTDB): domain Bacteria; phylum Acidobacteriota; class Aminicenantia; order Aminicenantales; family UBA4085; genus CAWKFB01. Next base: position 280,602 of record CAWKFB010000014.1, read on the forward strand.
CGCCGGCCGATCCGGATCATCTTGGCCCGGGCTTCGTCGGCCCACTCGCTCTCGGGATAGGCGTTGACGAACGCCTGGTAGGCTTTGAAGACGTCTTCCGCGTTCGCTTCGTCCCCTTCGTCGAGGACATAGCAGGACCAGTATTTCGCGTCCACAACCCAGGGACTCGAGGGATACTTCTTGATGAACGCTTCGAGGGCCGGCCCGGCCTGCTCCCATTTTTCCTCGAGGACGAGGAGATAGGCGGCCTGGTATTCCTTGGCGTCCGGCGTCTGGGCTTCAAACCCGGGCGCCACGAACGCCGCCGACGACGGCCGAACCCCGCCCGTCCCCGCGCCCGCCGCCGGGACGAATCCGGCGAGAATCGCAGCGAGGCCGATGATAATGACGATTCCGTGCTTTTTCATGCGTTCACTCCTTGGTCAGATCCGGGCGGCCGGCTTCGCCGGCGGCTTGGCCTCCGGCGCGGCGCTCCGGGCTTCGGAAAGATTGATCTTGAACAGGATATCCTTGAGGCCGACGCCCGCCTGGACGATCTCGACGCCGGGCAGGTCGGTCGCGGACTTGAGGTTGGCGATCTGGATGAGGATCGTCTCGAGCTCCCCGACCAGGCGCTCGAGGCGGCGGTCCCCGGCCGCCCGGAGGTCGTCCTTCAGGCCGGCGGCTTCCCTGACCAGGTCCTTGGACATGGCCTTCTGGACCGGAAGGTTGAGGCCGGCGATGTCCTTGACGGCCGGATCGAAGTTGGCGATGGCGAGGAGGATGACCTTGGACCGGCCGAGATAGCGCGAGGCGCGGCCCGACAATCCCGCGGCCGGGACGACCGCGGCCTCCCCGGAAGCCGAAGGCGTTCGGGCGACAAGCGCCGGCCGCTCGATCGTCAGCCGGCCGATGAGGATCCCGGCGGCGATGAGCCCGATCGCGCCCGCGGCGGCGAAGGCCCAGCGCGGGAAGAGCTTCCTCCCAAAGACAGGCTTCTCCGAAGCCGCCGAGGCCCGCGCCGCGCGCGTCGCCGGGGCGGATACCCCCTCCGCGGCCATGCGCTTCTCGAGCTTATCGAAATAGCCGTCCCAGTACGCGGCCCCCGGATCGGCGGCCGTCTTGGCCCCCATGGTCAGGAGGGTGCGGGCCATGGCCTCGTGCTCGGCCCGGCAATCGGGGCAGGCGTCAAGGTGACGCGAGAGCTCCTCTTCCTCCTTGGGAGGCAGCTCCCCATACAAGGACGCCAAGATCATTTCCTTCATTCTTTTGCAGCCGCTCATGGTCAGCCTCCAGGCTCGGACGGGGCCGGCGCGACGCCCAGCTCCCGCTGCAGCTTCTTGATCGAACGGAAGAGATACGACTTTACGGCGCCGACCGTCAGCCCGAGGGCCTCGGCGATCTCCTTGAGGCTGAGGTCGTGATAATGGCGGAGGACGAAGACCGTCTTTTCCCGCTCCGAGATCCGGTCGAGGGCGGCCTCGATCTTCGCCTGAAGCTGGGCATGCTCCGCCGCCCGGCCCGGGTCCGCGCTGGGGCGCTCGGGAAGCTCGGCCGCCTTGTCGGCAGGGAAGAACGACCGCTTCCGGAGATGGTCGATGGCGGCGTTGACCGAGATCCGGTAGATCCAGGCGTTCAGGTTTCCGCCTTCGCGGAACGTCTCCATGGACTGGAAGATCTTGATGAAAACGGTCTGGGAGACGTCCTCGGCGTCGGCGTGGTTGCGGGTCAGCTCGAAGGCCAGCCCGTAGATCCGCTTCTTGTACGCCTCGACGAACTCGCGGAAGGCCCCGGGTTCGCCCCGAGTGAGCCGCTCCGCCAGCCGGTTATCTGTTGTCGGATCCATCGTCTTCATATGCTAGACGGACCGGCCGGGAAAGAGGTTGGCAGGACGAGCATCCCTTCATGATTTATGGGCATTTCTAGCTTTTCTATGGATTCCCCTCTTTGAAAAAGAGGGAGTCAGGGGAGATTTTTCTTTTTGTTTTATTGGGCAGGGCCACAAGCCCTGCCCATGGGGGGTCAGCGAAGCGCCGAGGGGGCGCCAGCCCCCTGGAAGCATTCCGTTCCTAAAAATAAAAAAAAGAAGGGACGGAATGCGCATCCCCCCTTAATCCCTCTTCTCAAAAGGGGACACAGCCTGAAGGACCATTCATTTTATCCCGTAACCGTAGATGACCAGCCTCCGGCCGGCGACGAGCGGCCAACCGTTCTTCCAGTCGATCTCTTCGAACCCGGCGGGGAGAGGATTCACCCGGATGACGCAGGCTCCCCGCCCGCGGGAAAGTGTGAGAGAATCAATCCAGGATCCGAACAAG
>CAWKFB010000015.1:0-110081 GCA_963848835.1 Candidatus Aminicenantota bacterium
GTCGAATCGCCGGTCCACTCGTACTGCTGCCAGGGCACGATGACATAGGCGCTGCCCCATTCGGGGGAGTCACGGAAGCCGCCGTTGAAGACCGTGTATTCGGGGGCGATGTCGGGCACGAGGCCGTTCGGGAGCTGAGAGTCGGCCATGTCGGTCATCGTCTTGGCGAAAAGCGGGCCAAGGTCCCACTCATAGCGCAGGGACGGGCCGTTGAGGTGATATTGCTCGAGCCAGCCGAGCCGCTCGCGATGCGGGCAGTCCGAGATGAGGCTCATGAGGTTGGCCCGCTGGGCCCAGCGGATGAGCGTCCGGATGCGGTTGAAGAGATCGTTCGAACAGGCGAAATCGCCGCCGGGCGCGGACGAGGAGTGGACGACGACGCCTTCGAGGGATTCGACGACGGGAAGGGCGCCGCCGGCGAGGCGGGGCAGGCGTTCGACCTGGAGATAGCCGGCTGCCGTGATAGAAGAACTTGGCGGAATACGTTCTCCGGGCCGCTGCCGGCGAGCGTGTATTGCCAGTAGGCCGCGCCGCCGCCGGCGGAACCGGATCCGACCGATCCCGTCGTCCTTGACGAGCTCGGCCGGGATGATCCGGACGATGGAGCCGGCCGGGCCGCGGACCGTAAGGCGCGGCATGATCGGCGCGTTCTGCCCGAGGTCATAGACCGACACGCCGGGCGGAGCTCCGTTCGCGGATGCGGGTTTGAGCGTTTCGAAGGCGCGGATCGGCGGGGCGGCGCGCGGACCCGCCGTGGAGCTTCCCGCCCGGGCCGCGAACGACGACGGCCGGAGCCCAATCCGTAGCCGTCGAATCCAGGCCCGTCCCAGCCGTTCTGCGCGAGCCGGGCGTCGAAGTCCTCGCCCCCGAAGACGCAGGAAAAAGTGATCGGTCCGGGGTGGACGCGCCAAGTCTGCGTCGCGTGCCGATGATCTCGACCGCGCCGTCCTGTCCTCGAGCCGGATCTGGGCGATGGCCTTGAGCGGCCCGAACGAACCTTTGAACTTGATGTAGCGGCCGCCCTTGACGTTGTAGATGCCGTTGCCGAGAAGGAGCCCGACCGCGTTGTCCCCCTCGCGGAGAAATTGGGTGATGTCGTAGGTGTCGTAAAGGCAAGTCTTGTCGTACTTGGTCCAGCCGGGAGTGAGGAGGTCCTCGCCGACTCGGCGGCCGTTGATGGTCATTTCGTACTGGCCCAGGCCGCAGACGTGGACCACGGCCCGGCGAAGGCCGGTCGGGGCGCGGAAATCGCGCCTGAGGCGGAGCGTTTCCGATTCGGTCTTGGCGCCGATCCAAGACGCTTTCCATTCGGCTGGATCGAGGATGCCCATGATCCATATGGCGGGCCAGCTCCATGCCGAACGGGCGCCGTCCTGGTCCCAGACGCGGACCTTCCAGAAGACTTGTTGCGAGATGTGGAGGGGCTTGCCCGCGTAACGGATCCCGAGAGTCTCGTCGGAATTGATCCGGCCGGAATCCCAAAGGTCTCCTGAATCGAGGTCGATAGCTTCCCTGGTCGATGCGGCGAGGATCCGGTAAGCGGATTGGCGGCGTCCCCGATGATCGCTCTCGAGCTTCCAGGACAAGCGCGGCTTAGGGACGTCGACCCCGGCCGGGTTTTCGATGGATTCGCAGCGGAGCCCGATCGGCCGCAGCGGAAACGGATCAGGCGGCATGAAACCGAGGCCCCTCAGGAATCCGTCTGCCCGGGCCATCGAATCCGCCTGGATCGCGAGGTCCGGCTGCGGCCAGTTGAAATCGGGAGTCCCCGCCGGCGTGAAGAGATGCCCGTATCCCTGGTAAACGTGCAGCTCGCACGTGTTTCCGGCGGCGAGCATCCGGTCGCGGAACCGCTTCGCTCCGGCGAGCGGCGTCAGGGTGTCGCTAGATCCCTGAAGCACCAAAGTGGGGGGCAACCCTTTTCTCACATGTTCATCCGGCGAGATGTCGGCGGCTTTGGCCCGCTTTCCCAAGACGTGTGCGGCCCAATTGTCGGTCGCAAGCGAGACGCCGGGCGAAACAAGGATCAGGGCGTTTGGAGAAGCGCTGATGCGCTCTCCGGCTGGGGTCTCATCGAAGATCGCGGCGCAGGCGGCCGAAATGCCCGCCTGCCGACCAGCCATAGGCGGCGATGCGGCCGGGATCGATCCCCAGCGAGGCCGCGTTTGCCCGCATCCAGCGGATGGCCGCTTTCGCGTCATCCATGGCCTCGAGCGGCGTGACGCCGGTTTTCTCATCCGATAAGCGGTATTGCGCGGCGAACGCCACAACGCCGCGTTCGGCGAAATGCTGCGCCCGAGTGAACGCCCACTGCGGATCGCCTCCAACCCAGCCGCCGCCGTGGAAAAGAACGATCGCCGCGCGAGGTTTCGCTGCCGCGGGCGCTGGAGGGGTGAAGGCAAAGATTTTGAGCTTCACTCCGCCGGCTTCCGAATACACATGTTCGATCGGTCCGTTGACGCCCGGGCCTGGTCTGGGCGGCAATCCTTGGAACCAACGGAGTGATGAGAAAGCAGGTTATAAGAACGATCGTTCGCGAAAGGAATGTCATGGGCGGGTTCTCCCGAAATCATCCTATCCCCGGAACCGGAGTGAGTCAAAGGGACGGAGGCCGGGAGGAGAGCGCCCGCCGAATCGTTATCGTCCTTTAAGAAAGGACGCTGTCCTGTCGGGCAAAACAAAATCAGGTGATTCTGTGGCTCTATCCGCGGGCCGCCTCCAACATGGCCCTGGAGACGACAGGCGGATTAGGCCGGCCATTTGGCATGTTTCTTGATTTTATTCGGTTGAAAATGATGGAGGAAAAAATGGAAAAAGTCCCGGACGTTTTGGAATCGGCCGCCAATGCCTACAAGCTCCTGATGGAAAACGAGAGAGTGCGGGTTTTGGACATTCGGCTCAAGCCCGGCGAAAAAGCGCCGATGCACCTTCACCCGAACGATCATGTCGTGCATGTCCAAAATGACGCCAAATTCAAATTGACGTTTTCCGACGGCAAGAGCCGCGAAGTCGATCTCAAGTCGGGGCAAACCCTCTGGATGGAAGCGGGGGCGCACGCGACGGAGAACGTCGGGAATTCCGAGGCCCATAATCTGGTCGTCGAATTGAAAAAATAAAATTAACCGGACGGCTTTGACAAGGACGTTCGGAAGACGCTCCTGACCTTCCGGGGTCCTCGAAAAGGGGGGCTCGTCGTTTTCCTCAAAAAATTCGCCGGACAGCCTTAGATATTTTTTTCACCGCCCGAGAGATGAATTTCATATAATGTCGGGAGGAGAGCGGTCGCGAAACGGCTCCGCATCAAGGAGAATCCCATGAAAAGAAGCCGCTGGCTTCTCGGGATCATGCTTCTGGGGTCCGCCCTGTTCGTCCAAGCCATGCCCAAAGGGCATCTCTTCGTCATCGGCGGAGGGAGCCGTTCGGAAAGCATGATGAAGAGGTTCGTCGAGCTCGCCGCCGGGTTCGGGAGCGGCAAAATCGTGGTCCTGCCGATGGCGGGGGCCGCGCCGGACGAATCGGGCGCGGCGATGGTCGACGAGCTCAAGAAGCTGGGGGTGAAGAGCGTCGTCAGCGTCAATATGACCCGCGAACGGGCTCTCCTGCCCGGCTCCGCCGCGGTCCTCGATGGCGCGGGCGGAGTTTATTTCACGGGAGGCGACCAGGCCCGGGTGACCAAGGCTTTGCTCGACACCCCGGTCCACCGCAGACTCCTCGAGATCTATGAGAACGGCGCGGTCATAGGCGGCACGAGCGCCGGCGCGGCGATCATGAGCGAAATCATGATCACCGGGGACGAGAAGCGCCCGCCCGCGGCCGGACACGAGTTCGAAACCCTCGAAGCGGGAATGGCGATCACCACTCCCGGCCTGGGATTCCTCAAGACCGTGATCGTCGACCAGCACTTCGCCACGCGCAAGCGCCACAATCGGCTGATCAGCCTGGTCGCGGAGAATCCCAAATTGCTGGGGATCGGCATCGATGAGGCCACGGCCGTCATCTTCAATCCGGACGAGACCTTCGAGGTGATCGGGGACAAGGACGTCATCGTCTACGATCCCGGCCCGGCCAAGGTCTCGGCGACGCCGGGCAGGATCGTCGGCCTCACGGGCGCGGTCATGCACGTCCTGCTGCCCGGCGCCAGATTCGACCTCAGAACGCGGAAAGTCCTGAATCCCTGAAAACCAAGGAGAGTTTCATGCGCATCGAACGGATCGAGATCCGCCACACGCGGATGGAGCTGGTAACGTCGTTCGAGACGTCTATGGGCGTCGAAACCTATGAAGACCACATCATGGTCCGGGTCGACGGCGAGGGCGTCACGGGCTGGGGGGAGTGTGTCGTCGAAGAAAAGCCCCTCTATTCCTCTGAAACCGTGAAGACCGCCTGGCCGGTTCTCGAGGAATGCCTGATCCCGGCGGTATTAGGCCGACAGATCGCCAGGGCGGATGACGCGATCGCGCTCTGGACGAAGTTCCGGGGACACCGCATGGCCAAGGCGGGCCTGGAATCGGCCCTCTGGGACGCGCTGGCCAAGGCGAAGGGCGTCTCCCTGTCGAAGATGCTGGGCGGAAGCCGGGATCGGGTGGACGTCGGGGTCAGCGTCGGGCTGCAAAAAAGCCCGGAAGCCCTGGTCCAAAAGGTCGGGGCCCACCTCGACGAGGGTTACCGTCGGATCAAGATCAAGATCGCGCCCGGCCGCGACATCGACCTGGTCAAGGCCTTGCGCCGCGCTTACCCCGACATCCTTCTCCAGGTGGACGCCAATTCCGCCTACGAGCTGACCGACATCGGCGTCTTCCGGGCGATGGACGACGCCGGCTTGCTGCTCATCGAACAGCCGCTGAGCTACGAGGACATCTACGACCATTCCAAGCTGCAGCGCGAGCTCAAGACGCCCATCTGCCTCGACGAAAGCATCCATTCCCTGGCCCATGCGCGCGCGGCGCTCGAGTTGAACAGCTGCCGCGTGATCAACATCAAGCCGGGGCGTGTCGGCGGCTTCGCCGAATCCACGGCCATCCATGATTATTGCGCTTCGAAGGATATCCCCGTTTGGCACGGAGGGATGTTGGAGTCGGGGATCGGGCGCGCCGGAAACGTCGCCCTGGCCTCGCTCGCGAACTTCACCTTACCCGGAGACATATCGGCGAGCAAGCGTTACTTTCGGGAAGATATCGTCGCGCCCGAGTTCGTCCTGAATCCCGACTCGACGCTGACCGTGCCGACCGGGCCGGGCATCGGGGTCGAAGTGCTGATGGACAGGCTCGAGCGGGTCACGGTCCGCCGCGAGGAGTTCAGAACGGGCCCCAATGGCTGAGGACCGGGGGGATGAGCGCGAGTAAGCTGAACAGGATGAGGACGATCATCAGCGGGACGAACCACTTGGCCCATTTCTCCCAGGGGATCTTGGCCACGCCGAGAACGCCCATGGTCACGGCGGACGTCGGCAGGATCGGGTTGATGACCTCGCAGAGCTGAAAAGCCAGGACCGTCGTCTGCCGGGTGATCCCGACGAGATCGCTCAACGGGGCCATGATCGGCATGGTCAGCGCCGCCTGGGCGGTCCCGGAATGGATGAAGAAATTGATGATGCCCTGGGTGACGAACATCATGGAGGCCGTCGCCAGTCCCGGTACGGCGGAGATGACGCCGGCCGTGAATCGGAGCACGGAATCCAGAACGACCGCCTCCTTGAGAATGATCAGGATCGCCCGGCCGCCCGCGATGATGAGGATCACGTTCATGACGTCTTTGGCCCCGGCGATGAAAAGCGACGCGATCTCCGAAGGCCGCACCCGGGCCAGGAGGCCCGAAATCAGGCCGAGGCCGAGAAAAAGGGCGGCGATCTCTTCCATATACCAGCCTTCGGCCAGGATCCCGTAGACGAGGAGCGCGATTCCCAAGCCGAGGAGAAGGAGAATGGGCTTCTGCGCGGGGCCCCAGGAGAGCTGCTTGTCGGGATCGAGCGAGGGCGCGAGGCCGCGGCTCCTGTCGATCTCATAAACCGGGCTTCGGGTCGGATCTTTGGCGATCCGGGCCGCGTACAGCATCACGAAGACGATGGCGATCGCCGTCGCGATCAGCCACAGGATCAGCCGATAGGACAGGCCGGAATATAGAGGGAGGTCCGACAGCCCCTGGGCGATCCCGACGGTGAAAGGATTGAAGAAAGCGGCCGAAAAGCCGACGGCCGAACCGAGGAACGGGATGGCGACGCCGACGATGGAATCGTACCCGAGCGACAAGGCGAGGGGAATGAAGATGAGGACGAAGGGGATCGATTCCTCGGCCATGCCGTAGATCGCGCCGGCCAGGGAAAAGACGATCATCAGGATGGGGATGACGAATTTTTTCAACCGGGAGTTCCGGGAGAAGAAGAGGGCCAATTTTTGAATGCCGACTTCGATCGCCCCGGTCTTTCCGAGGATGGCGAAGGTCCCGCCGAAGATCAGGATGAGAAAAATGATCAGGGCCCCGTCCTGAAAACCCCGGATCGGCGCGATCAGGAGCCATTGTGGTCCCAGCGGCTTCTTGTCCAGGGCCTGATACGTGCCCGGCAGGGTGACCATCCGTGTTTGGCCCTGGACCGTCTTTTCGACGCGCTCGAATTCGCCGGAGGGGACGACGAGACTGAGGCCATAGACGGCGATCACCAGCAGATAGATCAAGACCAGGGTGTGCGGGAGCTTGAAGTCGCGCTTTTTCTTCATCCGGGTCCTGCCCCACAAGCGGCGGGCGCTATTCTATAATAGTTTCGGGATCAACGGGAATACAATTGATCCAGAGGGCGTCCGCGCTTGACGGCGGATTCGTTCGGCGCTTAGAATAGGGCATGCTTCATCTCCCCGGGACCAGGATCTACGGCGATCCCCGTGAGAACCGTTCCGATCTTGTCCGGTTCCTGAACCGTTTCAGCGGCCTGTAATCCGTCCCTTTTTCGCCCCAAGGTCTTTTCGTCGGCCTGTCCTCCCTTTCTGATTTCGGCGAAAAAGAAGAAAAGAGAAGAATATGAAAATCATCGTTCTTGGAGCCGGGCTCGTCGGAGGCCCGATGGCCGTCGATCTGGCGGCGGATCCTTTTTTCGACGTTTCCGTCGCGGATATCGAGCCGGCGGCGCTGAGCGCGTTGGAAAAAAAGGGGCGCATAGCGACGATCCGGAAGGATCTCTCCCGGCCGGGAGAGGTGCGGGATCTCGTCGCGGGATTCGATTTCGTCCTCAGCGCGGTCCCGGGTTTCATGGGATTTCAAGTCCTCAAAGCGATCATCGGGGCCGGGAAGAACGTCGTCGATATCGCCTTCTTTCCCGAAGACCCGTTCGAGCTCGAAGATTCCGCCGCTGAAAACGGGGTCACGGCCATCGTCGATTGCGGGGTCGCTCCAGGGATGTCCAATATTTTGACCGGACTGGCGAGCCACCGTTTGGAAGAGATCTCTTCCGTCATGATCTTCGTCGGCGGCCTGCCGGAGATCCGGGAATGGCCGTACGATTACAAGGCGGGCTTCTCGCCCGCCGACGTGATCGAGGAATATGTCCGCCCCGCCCGCTCCATCGAGAACGGCATGCCGGTCGTCCGGCCCGCGCTTTCGGATCCGGAGTTCTTATACGTCCCGGGGATCGGGACCTTGGAGGCTTTCAACACGGACGGCTTGAGGACCCTGGCCCGAACGATCCCGGCGCGGAACATGAAGGAAAAGACCCTCCGATATCCCGGGCATATCGAGAAGATCGCCGTGCTCCGGGAAAGCGGCTTTTTCAGCCAAGACGAAGTGGAGGTCAACGGCGTCCGGATCCGCCCCAGAGACGTCACTTCGAAGCTCCTCTTCTCCAAGTGGAAATTGAACGAGAACGACCGGGATATCACGGTGATGAAGGTCATGGTCGAAGGCCGTTCGGCGGGCGAGCGCGTGCGCACGACGTATGATCTTTTCGACCGGTACGATCCGTCGACCCGGACCCATTCCATGGCCCGAACGACCGGTTATACCGCGACCATGGCTTTGCGGATGGTGGCCCGGGGATTATATGATCGCAAGGGACTCATCGTCCCGGAATATATCGGCTCGCGTCCGGATTGCGTGACGTTCCTGCTGGACGGATTGAAAGAGCGGGGCATCGTCTATAAGGAAACGGTCACCCGGGTCGAAGGATGACGCGTTTGGATCGGCCGCTGCCTTCCTTCCCCGGTCGCTTGACAGGGGAAAAAGCGTGTGATAATTGAACCCCATGGGATTAGGAGGGCGTTGCGCGTTGCGCGGATCCTTCCGCTTCCCCCATCCATCCGAGGAGGCCAGCCTCACATGAAACGAATCGGTCTCTCTCTGTTTTTCCTCGCGCTTTTCGTCCCCTTCTTGGCCGCCCAGGATCCTCTCCAGACGGGCGGCGTCGAAGGGACGGTCGTGGATAAGGACGGATCCGGCCTTCCCGGGGTGGCCGTCAACCTGACCGGGCCGGCTTTGATCCGGCCCATGGCCACGACGACCACGGCCGCGGGGACGTTCCGCTTCGTCCTCGTCCCCGTCGGATCCTATGACGTCAGCTTCACTCTGAGCGGTTTCCAAACGCTCACCCAGAAGGGCGTCTCCGTCCTTCTCCGGAGGACGAGCACCCTGAAAGTGATCCTGGACGTTTCCGCCGTCCAGGAGAGCATCACCGTCATCGGCGAATCTCCGGTCGTGGATATCAAGACCTCGACGATCGGGGCCAACTTCACGACGGTCATGCTCCAGAAGCTGCCCACGGCCCGCGATCCCTGGGTCATCATGCAGATGGCGCCGGGAATGACCATGAGCGCGGAGAACGTCGGCGGCAGCACGTCCGGAAGCCAGAGCAGCGGATACGCCCACGGAACGCTGCGCAGCCAGACCGCTTACAACATCGACGGCGTCAACATGGTCGACGCGGCCATGAACGGGGCCTCGGCCATGTATTTCGACTTCGACGCCTTCGAGGAGATCCAGGTCGCGACGGGCGCCCACACGGCCGACATCCTGAACAGCGGCGTCGTTCTGAACATGATCACCAAGTCCGGCGGGAACAAGCTCGGCGGCGGGTTCAGCCTCTACGGCGAGAACGACAAGCTGCAGTCGGCCCAGAGCATCCCGAAGAATGATCCCAAGTACGCCAACGTCGGGACGGGCAACCCGCTCGATTACTATTTCGAGTACGGCGGCGACATCGGCGGCCCGATCATCAAGGACAAGCTCTGGTTTTACGGCTCGTACCGCGATACGGAGATCAGCCGCTACATCATCGGCTTCACCCTGAACAACGTCCTCCAGACGGAATACTCGAAGCTCGAGCACGGCACGTTCAAGCTGACCTACCAGCTCTCCGACAACAACAAGCTGATGGGCTGGGCCTACTATGACAACAAGAAGATGCCCTACCGCGGCGGGAGCTACACCCGTCCGGCCGAGACGACCTTCGTCCAGGATTCGCCGTCCTGGTTCTGGCACCTCGAGGACACCTGGACCCTGAGCTCGAACCTCCTCCTGAACTTCAAGCTGGGCATCAACGACATGTGGTGGCAGACCGGGCCCCAGGCGTCGGTGGACATGAACAGCCCGTCCATCAAGATCTACTACACGACGCCCATCACGGGCGGCTGGAACACGTCCTACTATCAGTACAGCTGGTACTATTCCGACCGCTATCAGGCCAACGCCTACGCCAATTATTTCGCCGACGACTTCCTCGGCGGAGAGCACGAGGTCAAGGTCGGGTTCGAGTACTCGAACGCCCCCTTCAGCACGACCCGGAAATTCCCGGGCAACCACTCCCTGTATTTCGACAACGCCGACCGGACGGGCGCTTACCAGGTCTGGACCTACCGCGACGTCATCTGGAACCAGACCGACGTCGTCTATTCCGGCTACGTCAGCGACGTCTTCAGCCTGAAGAAGCACTGGACGTTCACCCTCGGCCTCCGGCTCGACGACACGCGGATGAACATCAACGCTTCCGACGTCGGGTCCAATCCCTGGACCGATTACTATTACGCCAACCGGACGACGGCGCCCCAGGTCCGCCATCAGGACGACATAAAGGGCATCGTCTCCTTCCTGACCCTGTCCCCGCGGCTCGGCGTCACCTACGACCTCTTCGACAACGGCAACAGCGTCTTCAAAGCCCATTTCGCCCGCTACGCCTACCAGGTGAGCTACGATCCCGCCTATCGGGCTATCGCCACGGGGACCTGGGAGATCGACTACAGCTGGACGGACGCGAACGGCGACAAGATGGCCCAGACGAGCGAGCTCGGCTCGATCAAGTACACGAGCATCGCCCAGACGACCAAGATCGATCCCAACATCAAATCGCCCTTCACGAATGAGTTCGTGGGGGGGTACGAGATGAAGGTGGCCCGAAACTTCGGGATCGGGCTGAACTTCATCTGGCGCGAAACGAGCCGGTTCTGGCGGTCGGATAACCTGGCGGTCAGCCCGTCCGACTACACCGAGATGAAGGTCCAGGATCCCGGGCCGGACGGGACGGTCGGGACCTCGGACGACGGCGGACAGCTCTCCGTTTACAACCTGGCCAAGGACAAGGTCGGCGTCTCCGACATCTACATCACGGAACAGCCGGGCTACAAAACGGGGTACAGCGGACTCGAGTTCACGGTCAACAAGCGGTACTCTCAAGGGTGGCAGTTCATGGGCTCCGTGTCGTACGGGAAGACAAAAGTCACCCTGCCTGTCGAGGCCGTCGACGATCCGAACAACCGGATCATGCAGGACGGCGCGGTGGATTGGAACGACGCGACCTGGATCATCAAGGCCAGCGGCAGCTACGACCTACCCTGGGGATTCTACCTCGGCGCGTTCTTCAACTACCGGTCGGGATACCCGATCCAGCGGTATTTCAACACGTCCACGAGCCTCCTCAACCAAGGCCGGGTGAGCGTCCAGACCGAAAAGGTCGGGGACAGCCGCTACCCGGACATTGTCATGTTCGATCTCAGGCTCAGCAAAGTCTTCGACATCGGCAAGTTCGGCAAGATCGAGCTGATGTTCGACGGATTCAACCTCTTCAACTCCTACACGACCCTCGGCTGGAACAGCCAGTCCGGGAGCTCGTTCCAGGCGGTCACTTCGATCCTGGCGCCGCGCATTCTTCGGCTCGGCCTGAAGTGGGCGATCTGATCGTCCGGGGCTGAGCTTCGCTCCGTTCGTTCCGGGACCCGCCTTCCGGGGCGGGTCCCTTTTTTTAAGGCGCCGCTTTCATTCCCCTCCCGCCTTCCTCCGTTTCTGTTAAAATACCCTGCGTGCGATCGGAAAAACGCCGCGTCCTGCGCGCCTTCGTCCCGGCGGCCTTCGGCCTGGCTTTCTGCGCCGCGGCCTTTGCCGCCGCGCCCGCGGCCGATCGGCCGAACGTCCTCCTCGTCACGATCGACACGCTTCGGGCCGATCATCTCGGCGCTTACGGGTATGGGCGCATCGAAACGCCCCATATCGACCGCCTGGCCGGGCGCGGGGCGCTTTTTGCCCGGGCGTTCACGCCGGCCCCGCTGACCTTGCCGGCCCACGCCGCGATCATGACCGGGACGTATCCGCCGTCGAACGGGGCGCGCAACAACGGCCAGCGCCTGCAGTCCGGACGCCGGACGTTGGCCGAGATCCTGAGGGAGCGAGGCTACCGCACGGGGGCGTTCGTCGGGGCGTTCCCCCTCGATTCGCGCTTCGGGCTCGACCGCGGCTTCGAGATCTATGACGATCATTACGGCAGCCGGAATGCCTCGCGCGATCTGACCTTCGTCGAACGCAAGGCGGACGATGTCAACGCCGCGGCCTCGGCCTGGCTCGGGCAAAAGAGCGCCGCGCCGTTCTTCGCTTGGGTCCATTATTTCGATCCCCATGCCCCTTACGAGCCGCCGTCTCCTTATGCCGCGGGATATCGGGGCAGGGAATACGACGGCGAGATCGCTTACGCCGATGCCGCCCTGGGACGGCTTCTCTCCGGCCTCGAAGCTTCCGGGGCGCTGGACGCTACGCTCGTCGTTTTGACCGCGGACCACGGCGAATCCCTCGGAGAGCATGGCGAGGCCACCCACGGCATTTTTGTCTATGACGCGACGCTCCGCGTTCCCTTGATCTTGGCCCACCCGGGCCTCATTCCGCCCGGCCGGACGATCAACGGTCCGGCCGATCTCGTCGATGTCGCGCCGACGATCCTCGACCTGTTGGGCATTCCCGTTCCGTCGGAGATGCAGGGGCTTTCCCTCTCACCGGTGCTGAGGTCGTCGAAAAAAGCCGTCGGGCCGGATCTCGAAGGCCGGGAGATCTATCTCGAATCCCAGGCCGGTTGGCTCGACAGACGCTGGGCGCCCCTGGCCGGGATCCGCTCGGGCCCCTGGAAATACATCGAAGCCCCCCAGTCCGAGCTTTATGACCTTCGGACCGATCCGGGAGAAACGAAGAATGTCGTCTCCGCTTTTCCCGCGGAAGCCAAGCGCCTGAAGGAGTCCCTGGCCGAAGTTCAGCCGGGACGCCGCCGCGCCGGCCGCTCCCGAAGCGCTGGACGCCGAAGCGCGAAAGAAGCTGCGTTCTCTCGGTTACCTGGGCGGCGACGCCGTCCCGGCGTCGGACCGCCCGCCCGATCCCAAGTCGATGATCCTCCGTCGACAACCTTTTCAACGAGGCGGTCCTGGCTTCGGAGGCCGGGCGCCTGGAAGCGGCCGCGGCGGGATTCCGCGACATCCTGGAAAAGAATCCCCGGTTCGCCCAGGCGTACGAGTACGCGGCCTATAATCTCTACAAAATGGCGCGGATCGAAGACGCCGTCGCCCTTCTTCAAAAAGCGATCTCCGCCGGCCTCTGGACGCCGTCTTTGGCGTCCCGGCTCGGGTTGTATCTGCAGGAATCGGACCGGATCGATGAATCCCTCGCCGTTCTCGAGGACGCAGCCGCGGCCGCGCCCGACGACACGGAGGTCCGCAACGATTTCGGCGTCAGCCTGTTCCGCAAAGGGGACGTCCGGCGGTCCATCGCGGAATTCGAGAAGGCGATCGCTCTCGATCCGAGCCAGGCGATGGCCTTCAACAACCTGGGAAACGCCCGCCTCGCCCTCAAGGAATATGACGCGGCCGGCGCCGCCTACGCCAAAGCCGCCGAGCTGGATCCCCGGCTCGCCTCGGCGTTCAACGGGCTGGGGGCCGTCGCCTATCGCCGGGGCGAAGCGAACGCGGCCATCGGGTCCTGGGAAAAGGCCGTCTCGATCGATCCCGGCCTGTCCGACGCGCTGTACAATCTCGGCCGGGCGTATCTCCGTCAGGACCGGAAGAAGGACGCGCTTCGGGTCTTCGAGGAATTCGTCCGGACGGCCCCGGCCCGGAAATTCGCCAAGGACATCGCCGAGGTGAAGGGCGTCATCGAAAAGCTCAGGAAAGAGATCGGAGGCTCCGCGTGGTCCTAGGAAGGTTCGCCGCTCGTCTTCTGCCGGTCTTGCTCTTCGGCCTCGCGGCCTCGGTCCTTACGGCCCTCGGGCAGGAACGGGCCCCCGCGCCCATGTCCCCCGCCCACGAACGCTGGCTGAAGGCCGAAGTCGCCTATATCATCACGGACGTGGAGCGGGACGTTTTTCTGAAGCTGTCGTCCGATCGGGAGCGGGATCTGTTCATCGAAGCGTTCTGGCGCCAGCGTGACCCGACGCCGGAGATCCCCGGGAACGAGTTCAAGGACGAGCACGCCAAGCGCCTCGCTTACGCCAACACGTATTTCAGCCGCGACACGACCCGCCCCGGCTGGATGACCGACCGGGGGCGTTACTACATCCTCCTCGGGCCGCCGCGGGACATTTCGTACATGGAAGGGGAGGGGACGGTCTTCTCCTCGCAGATCTGGTCGTACGACGGAGAGTCCAAGGGCGGCCTGCCCGCCCACTTTCAACTCGTATTTTTCCGGCGCGACGGCCTCGGGGAGTACGTCCTCTACAGCCCGATGCAGGACGGCCCCGGCCGGCTGCTGGTGAACTACCAGGGCGATCCGTTCGATGCGGAGAACGCTTACGGCCGGTTGAGGAAATACGACGCCCGCCTGGCCCAGGCCTCGCTGTCCTATCTCCCGGATGAGCTCTCGATCCTGGGCCGGCCGAGCCTGTCCTCGGAACAGCTCCTGGCCCGCATCGGCTCCCTGCCCGAGCGGACGGTCGACTCGAAATATGCCGCTTCGCTGCTCAAATACCGGGGCCTCGTCGACGTGGAATATTCGGCCAACTACATCTCCTCGGACGCCGTGATCGGCGTCTTCCGCGACGCAGCCGGGACGTTCTTCGCCCATTATTCGATCGAGCCGAAGCGCCTGTCCGTCCTGACCCAAGGCGGCTCCTACCGCATCAGCTTCACTCTCAACGGGAGCGTGAGCGACGCCCAGGGCCGGATGATCTTCCAGTACGAGAAGAACATCCCGCTCGATTTCGACCGGAGCCAAGTGGACGACATCCGCAAAGCCTCGATCGAGATTCAGGACATGATCCCCCTCATCCCGGGCGAGTACACGCTGAGCGTCCTGATGAAGAACACGGTGTCCAAGGAGTTCACCTCGCTCGAAGCCTCGGTGGCGATCCCGGCGGAATCGTCGCGCCTGCGGATGGGGAACCTCCAGCTCGGCTACAAGCGCAAGGCCGTTCCTCCCCCGGCGGCCTACAACAAGCCGTTCAAGCTCGGCTCCGACGAGATCAGCTGCCAGGCCGGCAACAATTTCCTCCGCTCCGAGACGCTCGTCGCCGCCGTCCAGATCTTCGGGCTCGGAGGAGATCTGGCGGCGCGGGGGTCTCTCCAATACGTCGTCTTCCGCGACGGCCGCGAGGTCCTGAGCCGCCGGAAGCCGTTGCCCGGCTCGGGCGGCACGGATGCGGTCGAGGAGATCGCCCTCGCGGACCTCTCGCCCGCGAACTACCAGCTGAGGGTTTCGCTCCTCGACCCGAGCGGGGCCGAGCTCGCCGCCCGGACCGAAAACTTCGGCATCACGGCGCTTCCGGACATTTCGCGGCCGTGGATCGTCTCCCGGGTCATGCCGCCGTCGAACGATCCGGAATACGCTTTCATCCTCGGATCGCAATCCCTGGCCGCGGGCCGGGCGGACGATGCCGAGGCGCTTTTCGGATCGGCCTTGGAGAGGAAGCCGGCTTCTCTCAAGTTCGCTCTCGCCCTGGCCAAGGTCCTTGCGGGAAAAGGTGATGCGGCGAAAGCCAAGTCCTTTCTCCTGCCCTTCCAGGCGAGCGCCGCGGCCGACGACCAGTTCTTCGCCGCCCTGGGGGATGCCTGCTTGGCCCTGGGTGAGTTCCGGGAAGCCTTGGAACATTATCGAAGAAACCTGGCCCTGGCGGGATTGACGACGAGGATCCTCAACGCCGCGGGCGAATGCCATTTCCGGCTGGGTGAGCTTCCCTCCGCGCGGGAAGCATGGGAGCGGTCGTTATCACTCGATCCGAACCAGGACGTTATACGGAAGCGGCTGGCCGAGATCCGCGGCGACAGGATAATCAGTTCGTCTTGGGCCCGACAAACTCCGACAATTTTCTGACTCTCAGGCCCGGATCGTTGGCCACGATCTGCTGCAGCCAGCCCAGATGGCCGGCCCCGTAGATCGCCAGCACGCGTTCGTTCGGAGATTCGATCAGCTGGGCGATATTGTTGTAAATGCGGATGTTCCGCTGATACCATGAGGTCACGAGGTCCGGTCCGGCATAGTCCCCCGGCTCTCCCAGGCGGGCTTCGCGGAAGTAGAATCCCATGTCCTCGGCGACATGCTGGTCGTCGTTCATATAGAGCAGTGTCTCGAGGATGCTGTGGGACTTGAGGTAGGAATCCTGCCGTTTGACCATCTCGCCGATCTCGGCCATCAGCTGGTCCAGGATCTGTGACCGCCCCGTGGCCTTGGCGTAATTGACAACCCGCTGCATGGGAAACTCGCCGTCGATGTCCACCGGGAAGATGGCCTTCATCCCCAGCTCCTTCGCCAGCCGGAAACCGACCTGTTCGATTCCGTTGCTCGTGAGCGTGTACTTGCCGGCCAGGTACTCGGCGTATTGCTTCGGGCGGCGGTCTTCGTACACCGTGGACTCGACGGCGATCTTCGTCGGCCGGAATCGCTTCAGCGTTTCGAGCAGCTCGGCGATTTCTGCCTGCCGCTTGGGCGAGAGCACGTCGTCCGCCGACATGTTGAAGATGTCGCGACCCGGATTGGCCATGTGATACGCGCCGAGGATCAGGATTTCGGCCCGTTGCGCCGGGGCCGTTTGCGCGCACGGCGGCCTGGTCAGACCGATGAAAAGGATCGCGAACGCCGCGAGGGCTAACGAAGCCGGGACAAAAGAGATTTTTTCATCGGGACGGTCCTCCACATCGGATTTCAACTGAATAGACGATCGGCGCCGGCGGAAAGTTGCCGCCGCTTCGTGACGTGCGGACCTCCTTGACACCCTTTCCCGGACGGGACTACCATCATTCAGCCGACGGGAGGGCATGGGGCCTGGTGGCCCCTCTGGACTTCAAATCCAGCACGGCTTCTGACGAAGGGGCTGGGTGGGTTCGATTCCCACATCCTCCCGCTTGATTATCCATGAAACCGACCTTTTACAAGACGCGATTTTCTGAGTGCCGGCCTCGTGCTTCCCGCGGCCGGACTCCGCGTCCTTGCCGATGGATCATGGAGCCCGTCCAGCCGGCCCGGATGGAATCGGTAAAACTGGCCTACCGGACACTGGGCAAGACCGGTCTGAAGGTGACATCTCTGGCTTTCGGCTGCATGACGACTTCGGATCCATCCGTGATCGAGCGCGCGGCCGATTTCGGGATCAATCTGTTCGATTCCGCCCGCGGATATCAGAACGGGAACAACGAGAGGATGGTCGGCGCCGCGCTGAAGAAGGTGCGCCCGAACGTGATGATATCCAGCAAGAGCCAGGGCAGGACGAAACAGGCCCTGCTCAAGGACCTCGACACGAGCCTCAGCGCGCTTGGGACGGACTACCTCGATATCTGGTACCTTCACAACAAGAACGAACCGGCGGAGGTGACCGACGACTTGCTCGAAGCGCAGCGGACCGCGAAACAAAGCGGAAAGATCCGCTTTGCCGGAGTCAGCACTCACTTCAACATGGACAAAATGCTGGCCCACCTTGCCGCGCTCGGGCAGACCGACGTCGTCCTGACCACCTATAACTTCGCCATGCGGTCGGTCGATGCCGGCCAGAACACCAATCCGGACGCCCCGAAAACCGATATGACGCAGGCCATTCGAACGGCTCGAAAGGCCGGTCTCGGGATCGTGGTCATGAAAACCATGGCCGGCGGTACGACGCGCGTGCAGCGGGGAGACCGGCTCTACGGCGCCGATTCGGCGGCCTTGAGCGAGCGTCTCAGCCAGGAAGGCGTTCCGGTCGCCGCGATCAAATGGGCCCTCCAAAACGAAGCGGTGGATACGGCGATCGTGTGCATGACCGGTCACGATCAGTTCGATGAAAACCTCCGCGCGATGGCGGAACCGTATACGGAGAAGGACGAGAAGCTGCTGACCACGCGGCTCGCCGGCATCAGCTCGAAATACTGCCGGATGTGCGGCCATTGCGGGGGAGTCTGTGAAAAAGGCGTTCCGGTTCCGGATGTGCTCCGGTTCCTGACCTATGCGGAAGGCTATGGTCAGTTTGCGCTGGCTCGCGAAAGCTTTCTCGAGCTGCCCCCGCCGGTTCGGGACATCCGGTGCGGCGATTGCTCCTCGTGCTCCTTCCGGTGCGCCTACGGATTGGCTGTCCGCGACAGGATGATCCTCGCCCAGGACACGCTAGCCTAGGTGCTTCCGTGCGGAGCCAGGGCGAGAAGGAGAATCCGGGCTCTTGATACCCCGCGGCTTGCCGCGGTGTCATTGACTCGCCCATGTTCCGGTGATAATCTTCGGGCCACGAGCCTGATCGGACGTCGGCATGAGATGCCCGGACTGCCATCACGAAAATCCCGACGACAGCTTCTTCTGCGGCAAATGCGGAACCCGATACGATTCCGCCGTCGGGGGATCCTTCACGAAGACCGTCGAGACGCCGGGATTCCGATGGTCTCCCGGCGCCGTCTTTGCCGGCCGCTATGAGATGCTGGAGGAGTTGGGCCGGGGCGGGATGGGCATCGTCTACAAGGCCGTCGATAAAAAGCTGAAGCGGACGGTCGCCCTCAAGTTCCTCCCCTGGGAATGGACCAACAATCCGCAGGCCAAGGAGCGCTTCGCCCGGGAGGCCCAAGCCGCCGCGGCCCTGGATCATCCCCACATCTGTACGGTCTACGAGATCGACGAGGCCGAAGGCCGGATGTTCATCTCCATGGCTTTCGTCGAAGGGGAGACCCTGAAGATGAGGATCGCCCGGGGCCCTCTGGAGGTTGGAGAGGCCCTAGGCCTCGCCCTCCAGGTCGCCGAGGGCCTGAAGGAAGCCCATGCTAAGGGCATCGTCCATCGTGATATCAAGAGCGCGAACATCATGGTCATGGCCAATGGCCAGGCGAAAATCATGGATTTCGGCCTGGCCCGAATCAGCGGCGGAACCCAGCTGACCGCGGAGCCGAAGACCATGGGGACGATCGCCTACATGTCCCCCGAGCAGGCCCGCGGCGAAAAGGTCGATCACCGGACCGACATCTGGTCCCTTGGGGTCGTCTTTTATGAAATGGTCAGCGGCCGGCTGCCCTTCGCCGGAGAGCACGATCTGGCCGTCCTCCATTCGATCCTCAAAGAGCGCCCCCAGCCGGTCTCGGCCGGGCGGCCCGGCATCCCCGGGTCGCTCGAGACCGTCATCGAACGGGCGATGGAAAAGGACCTCGCGGCGAGATATGCGTCGGCGGAGGAGATGATCGCCGATCTGATGGCCGTCTCGGAAGGCCTTGAGCCGGCCCGGCCCAGGCCGCGGAGGAGAACGCCCAAGCTCCGGAAGACGAGGACGAACTTCGGGATCGCCGTCGCGGCCGGAGTCCTCGTCCTCGCCGCGGTCGCGGGGATCTTCCTCCTTTTCGGCCGGGCCGGGGCGGCGGATTCCATCGCCGTCCTTCCCCTCGAGAACCTCTCCGGGGATCCCGGCCAGGACTATTTCTCCGAGGGTATCCATGAAGCGCTGATCACGGACCTCGGCCGGCTCAGCGGCCTGAAGCGGGTGATCGCCCGGGGATCGGTGATGCGTTTTCGGGCGACGAAGATCCCCATGGCCGAAATCGCCCGCCAACTCGGCGTCGCCCGGCTGATCACCGGCGCGGTCGTCCGTTCGGGCGACCGGGTCCGCGTCACCGCCCAGCTCGTCGATCCCGCGACCGAGGCGCAGATCTGGGCCAAGAGCTACGAAAGCGATCTCCGCGACGTCTTGTCGCTTCAGAACGAGATCGTCTCGGCGATCATGGGTGAGCTCCAGGTCCAGCTCTCGCCCCAGGACCGAGCCCGACTCGCCAAGGCCCGCCGTGTCGATCCCGCGGCCTATGACGCCTGCCTCAAGGGCCGGTTCGAGTGGTACAAGCTCAGCCGCTCCGGCCTGGACGCGGCCCTGCCGCTTTTCGCGACCGCCCTGGAGCATGATCCCGAGTACGCTCCGGCCTACGCCGGGATCGCCATCGTCTGGATGGGGTACATGCAGCAGGGCTTCATCTCCCCGAACGAGGCGACTCCCAAGGCCAAGGCTGCCGCCTTGAAAGCCCTCGAGCTCGATAGCTCCCTGGCCGAGATCCATTTCATCCTGGCCGGAATCAGCACTTGGGTGGATTGGGACTGGCTCGGGGCCGAGCGGGCTTTCCGCCGGGCCATCGAGCTCAACCCGAAATACCCGGAACCGCGCATTTACTATTCCCAGTTCCTTAATATTATGAGGAGGCCTCAAGAGGCGATGGTTCAGGCGGACCGGGCCCTGGAGCTCGATCCCCTCAATCCGCTCTTCCAGGGCCTCTATGCCATGGACCTCATCTATGCCCACCAGTACGACAAGGCCATTGCCCGGCTCCGCGATACGCTGGCGAAGGCCCCCGGCGACGCGATCACGCTCTCGACGCTCCGGACAGCCTATCACATGAAACGCATGGACAAGGAGGCGCTGGAGATCTGGACCGCCTCTTATGAAGCCAAGGGCGATCATGAGGCCGCCCAAGCGCTCGCCCTCGGCTTCAAGGACGGCGGATATCCGGCCGCCCTGCGGCGCGTCGCCGAGACATTCGTCGCCCGGTCCAAGACGGGCTATGTCACGCCCTGGCAGATCGCGACCCTCTTCACGCGGGCCGGAGATCGCCGCGAGGCCCTGGACTGGCTGGAAAAAGCCTACGAGATCCGCGACCTCAACATGCCTTACATCAGCGTCGACCCGATCTTCGACTTCTTGCGGAGCGAGCCCCGTTTCCGGGACATCCTCCGGCGGATGAAGCTTCCCGGCTGATGCGCTTGGTCCTCGCTTCCCCCGAGATCCATTTCGTCCTGACCTGCGTTCAGATTCCGGGCTTCCGGCCTGAAACGCCTTGGCCGGCTAAAGCGGCTGGAGCGATCGGGAGTCTGCCATGAAACCGACTTTGACGAGGCGCGATTTTCTAAGTGCCGGCCTGATGCTTCCCGCGGCGGGGCCAAAAACGGCTCCCTTCCTACGGCCGCCTACACCAAAGGCTCCGAATATTTTACAGCTTGGGCCGAATACGCACCACGACCGTCATCCCGCGCCGGATTCCCTCCCCGTCCTGAATGAACAGGAGCCGATAATCGCCGAGAAATCCCGGCCCGGGCATCCAGGAGAAGCGGCCGGTCCGTGAATCCAGGGTCGAGCCGATGGGGAGCGGCCGGAGCTCCTTCCCTACGACCATACGCCCGCTGAACCGCGCCCTGCCTGGCTTGAACGCTGCCGCGTCGGCTCCTTCCCCGAGCTCGATCTCCACCCGGTTCACCTCCGGGATTTCTATCCGGATGACGCCTTTCGCGTCTGGATACCGCGGCAGGAAATCCGCGATGAGATCATATCCTGTCTTGACCAGGACCGGCGAGAAGGATACCGGAAGAGAGGATGGCTCCGTATCCGCCGCTTCCTGCGCCGCACGTGCAGGCTCCTGAGATCCTCCCGTGTTGGCGATCGAGAAGTACCGGGAGCCGATCCCGTCCCCCTGGCCGTCGTTGTCGTAGGCAATCCACCAGATCGTATGCACCCCGTTGGCGTAGCCCGTCGTATCGAGGAAGAACGCCCCGACCGGACCTCCGCCGCTCCCGGCCCGCCCGTGTTGTTCAAGCCCGGGAAATTGTTCGAGACGTCCGACACGATAGGCGTTATAGAGGTTCGGCGGCGTGCTGAGGTTCCCCCGCAGGACGCTGTCGACATAGACCGTGATCAGGTGCCCGTCCTTCGGCACCGTCTTCGGCATCGGCGTCAGGACCCAGCCGAAGTTGACGAACCGGTTCCCCGAGGCGGTTCCTCCCTGGGCCGGGGTGTCGATCGTCCCGAACGGTTTCACCGCATGGGCGTTGTCGCAGGTGATCGTTTTCGTCCCCAGCGTCACGACGTGTCCGTCCTTGTCCGTGGCAATCGCATAAAGCTTATAGGTTCCGTTCCCCTGGTTCGGAAGGAAGTTCGTCAGCAGCATGTAGCCCCACCCCGCCGTATAGTTGAACGGATAGTCCGGATAGCCCGTCTCGATGTCCGGCCGGGCGCCCTCGACGAAGAGCCCGTCGCCGATATAGTAGAGCGAGTCGACCTCTCCGGCGGAAAGGACCGGATCCCGCCAGATTTCGACTTTGGTCACCTGGATGTCGTCGAGGGCCCAGCCCGTGACCGGGATCGCCCCGCTGACGTTGAGCGCCCCGTCGATCGGCGTGGCGAAGTCTCCGAAGGGCGCCGTCGTTCCCCCGGCCGCAAACACCCTCAGACTGACCGTGACCGCTTGGGGCGAGTTGGCCGCGCTCGGGTCTGTGAAATCGACCGACCCGGTGTACGTCCCAGCCGCCAGTCCCGTGGCCACGATCCCGATCGCGACCGTCCCGCCGCCTGTCCCGCTTCCGGGCGAAGCCGTGATCCAGGCCGCGGACGGCGTCGCGGTCCAGGCGAGCGTCCCGCCGCCCGCATTTCCGATGATGACGGATTGGGCCGACGTCGAAGCGCCCGCCGTCGAAGACGCGAATCGCAGCCCCGACCTCGACAGGGAAATCACGGGCGTGGTGAGCGTGACCGACAATATCGCCTCGGAGCTCGTGGCGTTTCCCTGGGTATTCGAGACGAAGACCGAGTATTTTCCGGAATCCGAGAGTTGGGCGTTGGTGATGGTGAGTGTCGGCGTGCGGCTTCCCGAAGTCCTTCCGCCATCGCTCAAAGCGGTCCCGTTGTTCCGCCATTCATAGGCGGGCGGCGGATTGCCGTCCGTAGTCACGGTGAACTCCGCCGTTTGCCCGGCGAAAATATTGAGCGAAGCCGGATGCTTCTTGATGCTCGGCGCTTGTCCCTGGGGGATGCCGGGAGTCATCTGTTCGAGATAATACTGAAGTCCGTCGACCCTCATGCTCTTGGTCGTCGCGAACGCGTTTACGGCGCCGTTCGGCGCGCTTCCGCTCGGGGCAAGGCGGGTATCGATGTAGATCTGCATGGCCGGCACGTTGACGGTCATGTCGGTCAGATAACCCCTGGCGTCGAACGAAAGGGAGGGGAATCCGGACTGCGAAAGATCGGCGGTCGAGAAGGTCGTCACTCCGCCGGCCGTCCCGCCGTTGGCCAGGTCCTGGTCCCAGACCCGGATCTTGGCGTTGGTCAGGTGGGCGGGCGGAATCCACCAGAAAAGATGATCGCCGTTCGTCCGCCAATCCTCCACGGTGATCGAACGGATCTTCGCCGTGTTCTGGAAAAAGTCATAGGCCAGATAGTTGTCGAAAGGATAGTACTGCCCGGTCGTAACATTCATCAGGTTCGCGTTGAGGGATAAAAGCAGGCCCCCGACGTGCCGGGAGATGACCATGCTGTCCAGCCGGAACCCCTGGTTGTCCAGGAAGTCCGACCGGGCGCCCGAGAAACGCCCGGCGAAAGCCGTGTGAGGCCCGTTATCTTCGGGATAAGCCGCATGCAGAGTGAACGAGTAATTGATTTCGGCGATGGAGAGCATCGTCCGGGTGCCGCCCAGCGCTTCTGTCTTGCTGACCAGAAGGCCCGTCTCGACGTCGAAATAATATTCGCCGCCGCTCGCGTCGTTCGCGTCGATCAGAATGACGATTTCCCGGGTCGGGCTGATCGAGAACAATTCCTCCATCGGCAGCAGCTTCAGGAACGGCAGTGTCGAGAAGGTGTAGGATGTCCGGGCCTTGACGCTGCGGTTCTTGCCGAGCCAGGAGACGATGTCGCTCACGTTCATGGCCTTCAGGCGCGAGGGATGGATCCAGAAAACGCCTTCGCTGTTCGGGTCGGGGTTGATCCATTCGGTCGACGGCAGCGGCGAGGTCCAATTGACCAGAGCTTGCTGTTGCCTCACATAAACCGAGCCGTTCTCGAATTTCGCGATCAAGTCCGCTTCCTGGGCGTTGGAGTTGAACGTGACTTCGCCCACGGCCCCGACGTACCAGATCCGGACTCCGGGCTGAAGCCAGCCGAGGTCTTCCGCGGCCGGGGATGGAACGGCCAGAATCGCCATCAGGATGGGGAAGGCGCCCCGCCAAAGGAGCTTTTTCACGCCGTCCTCCTCGCGCCGGTTCTCGACGGCCGGAATCTCATTTGCGTATAAGCCGATCATAGCCGAGCGGCGGCGGCTCCAACGCGGAGCCCCAGGTCGTGTTCGTCTGAGGGTTGTAATAGAGCGGCTGGCCGCCGCCGGGAATCGAGTTGACGGGAACATCCACCCGTTCTCCGGTCGAGGTGTGGAACGTCTCGTAGCCCATGATGGCTTCCTGCCTTTTTGCCGAAATCGACGCATCGGCCCGATTGGCGTAATCCCAGTGCCCCATGATCGATGAGGAGTCATAGGGGTTGTTCCGGGGCAGAATTCTCCGCGTGATCAACTCGCTGGCTTTGATGATCTTAAGATTCTCCTGGACGATGGCCGTCGCCGCCGAGTTCCGCTCCCAGGTCTCCGGCCGGGAGGCTCTCGTCGAGGTGACGACCATCCAGCCGTACAAGCCCGTGATGTGCCGCCCGCCCATGACCATGCCGGTCAGGATCCCGTGGGCTTTCGAGGCTCGGGCATCGGCCAGGACGGCCTCGAATTCTTCCGCCCTGGATTTCCAGGTCCGGCCCATATTGTCCTGGAAGTCGGGAGCGTCGATGGCCGCCAAGAGCGTATAGCTTTTGGCGAAGCTGAAACATGGCTGTTGCCCCGGAGGGCACGGTTTGGTCAGGGAATCGAAGAGGCGCGGAATCGTCATCGCTTGGACATCACCGCCGAAATCGAGATATCCGACCGTGACGCCGGCATCACCGGAGAGATTCGAGAAATGGATCCCATTCGAGGATTCCTCCGCGATCCGCCAGCCTTTCGGGGCCATCGTTTCGAAATAGGATCCGCTCAACCTCACGAGAGGCTGCCCCGGGCCTCTTTGATAGCTGTCGGCGACGCACTTCAACAGCTCCTGTTGCGACGCCAGCCCGTCTTTCGGGGTCCAGGTCAGCGTGAAGACGTAGTCCGGCCCCGAAAGGAAAGCCGAAGCGGCGCCCGCGATCTGCGTTCCCCCGCTCGACCCCGAGAGGGCCGCTCCGGCCGTGTTTTCATTAAAGGAAAAATCCGAAAATTCGATCCTGGACGGAGGAGCCGCTGAATTCTTCAAAAAGCTCGTGGAGCTCGAAAAGAACTCTTTCAGGGAAAACCCCGGGCGCGGCCTGACCGGATAAATGAGAACGCCTTCCCGGGCATCGGCGTCTTTAACGATGAAGATGGCCCCCGTCATATACATGAGCCGCCAGCCCGCCGGCTTCTTTATGGAGAATCCCACAACCTCTTCTTTGAACGTCTCCAAAGCCCGGCAAGGGGCTTTCACATTCCGCCCTTCCTTTTTCTCCGCCATGGATGGCGCTCCATCGCTTTTCGCAGAAGCCTCGATCTGATTCTTGCATCCTGTCAGGCTCAGCCACAGGCCAAAAATGATGCCGGTGATGACTGTCGCGCCTAACCGTCGTTTCTCATCCTTCATGGACGCTCCTTATCCTCACCCTGGGAATCGGGGGAAGATCATACTAACATCGGCCGGTTACGGCATCGCATGCCGCCGTCTCGGGGGTCCGGTACAGCAGGCCTGGTTCCGGAAGCACCAAGACACCACTACCTACAAGACGGACCAACGCCTCCCTCGCTTGGGAGTTGGACACATCGAAGACCTCCGAGACCTCACGGACGGCCGCGCTCCCGTACTTCTCGACGAAGACGAGCACGTTCATGTCATCGAAGTCAGGCTTCCGCCGCTCGAGGGGTTCGCCGGCGAGCAAGTCAATGATGCCGGCCATCTGCTCGAAAGTGCGATAGCCTCTGGCGCGTCGCTCTTTGCCATCAAGAGTGATGAGGAACGCAGGAAAGCCATGGACGCCTCTCTGATGACATTCCAACCGATCGCGAGCGAACTCGTCTTGAGCCGTTCCCTGGAAGTCCGTCATAAACCGCTCATGATCCAGGCCGACCTCTTGGGCTAGGGCAGCAAGAACCTCGAGCCGGCCAAGCTCCCTGCCCTCCGTGGCCGCTGCCTCGCGAAGACGACGCAGATAACGGTCGGCGAGCCTTTTGTCTTGGAGTTTAGCCGCCTCGTAAGCGATGTTGGACGGCCAAGTCGAAGTGAGCGGGGTTTTCACGAACTCGGTCACGTCCACCGGCATGCCGTGTCGGAGTGATGCCTCGACCCAGTGATCGGCGATCGACTGCAGCCAGTTGCCGCCGCCGATCTTGTTCAGCGGATCGTAAAACGTCCTGCTGTCCTCAACGAGGCCGCCCATCACGAAGCGTATGGACAGCGCGTCGCCATAAGCTTCTTGAAGGTGCCGGAGCACCGGCTCGGATCCCCAGCACCACGTGCAATACGGGTCCGTGTACTCGATGATCTCGATGGTGTGTGTCATTTCGGCCCCGGTCGTCTCAGAATCCTTTGCGCGGCCTGATCTTCGTTCCAGATTTCTGCTTTCATGGTAATTCAGCTCATCCCGTTTGACAACGATTTTTCTCGGGGGCGTTCGTGACTCGTTTGACTCGAGGAGGATTTCGTCCTAGATTGGCGGATGATGCCATCGGAAGATTGCGCCTCCAGCTCGTAAAATGAGAGACCAAATGGATCATAAGATCGCCCGGCGGGATTTCATCAAGACGGCCGGCGCCGGCGTGCTGGCCGCGGCCGCGAAAGGGCCTTCGCCCGCGCAAGCGTCTTCCCGAAACCAAGCCGATTCCCGGCTCTCGGGCGCCGCCTATGTTCCCAACGCGGATTACCCCAGGCGGCCGAAGCGCTTTTCCGAAGTGGCGATCCGGGATCGATATTGGCAGCCGAAGATCAAGCTCAACGCGGACGTCACGATCCCGTTCGAAATCCAAAAATCCGTCGAGTCGGGAAGGCCCTTCAGCAACAACGTTCTCGAAGCGGCGATCTATTCGCTTCAAATGTTCCCGGACGCGAAATTGGCGGGGCAGGTCGAGGCTAGGATTCAAGAAATCATGGCCGCGCGGGACTCGCGGGTGAGCGGCGGCAACGGTCTCTTCGAAGTCGCCGCGGCCCGATTCGCTTCGACGGGAAAAAAGGATTTGTTGGAGATCGCCGTCAGGTCCGCCGACCGGATCTATGAAGCTTACAAGGCGGCGCCGCCTCCCTTTTCGGGCGGCGAGCGGGATGCGATCAACTGCGTGCAGCTCTATAGGGCCACCGGAGAGAAGCGGTATCTCGATCTGGCCAAGTTCTATCTCGACACCCGCGGAGCGGAAAACTCCGTGAACCGGAGCCGGCACAATCAGTCTTACAAACCGGTCCTGGAGCAGAGCGAGGGGGTCGGCCATGCCGTCAATGCCGCCTCCTTGATGGTGTCCCTGGCGGATGTGGGCGTGCTGACGGGGCTCAAAGGCTATTTCGAAGCCGCGCGGCGCATCTGGCTCGACGTCGTGGGGACCAAGCTCCACATCACCGGAGGCATCGGGTCCACCGGGAACGAAGGATTCGGCCGGCCGTATTCTCTGCCCAACCTCTCGGCGTATTGCGAAAGCTGCGCGGCGTTCATGTTCATCACGTTCAACCACAAGCTGTTTCTGGCGACCGGGGAGGCCGGATACATCGACGTGATGGAACGGACGATGTACAACAACGCCGTTGACGGCGTCTCGGCCTCGGGAGACCGCTTTTTCTACGTGAACCGGTTGGCCAGCGCCGGCGATGGGCGCGACCTCCGATGGGCGACAGCTTCCCTCGAATGCTGTCCTCCCAATCTCGTCAGGTTCCTGGCCTCCATGCCTGGATACATTTACGCCCAGGGCCAAGAAGGGATTTACGTGAACCTGTACGTTTCCGGCGCGGCCTCCTTCGACGTCGACGGGAAAAAGATGGGCCTGTCGGTGGAAAGCGAAATGCCCTGGGGAGGAAAATCGAAAATCGCCCTCTCGGCCCGAGAACCGCTTTCGGCGAACATCAAGCTGAGGATCCCCGGCTGGGCGCGAAATCAGCCGGTCCCCGGCGACTTGTACTCCTACTTGGACCAACGGAGCGATCCGCCCGCCATTTCCGTCAACGGCGAAAAAGCCGCTTATGCGGTCGACCGCTTCGGATACGCGAATCTCAATCGAATTTGGAAAGACGGCGATATCGTGGAATTGGAGCTTCCTTTTGACGTTAAAAAAGTCGCCGCTCATCCGAACGTCCGGGAAGACCGGGGCCGCATGGCCGTGGAGCGCGGGCCCATCGTCTTCTGCGCCGAAGGACATGATTGCGAAGGCGGGCACGCGCTCACAAAGTTGTCGGACCCCAACGATGAGCTTAAGCCCTCTTTCGCCCCCGGATTTTTCGGCGGGGTCACCGTCATCGACGGAAAGGCCCGGAACATCGCTGACCCGAGGTCCGAACGGAAACCGATGAGGCTCATCCCATATTATCTGTGGGCCAATCGCGGCGCGAGTGAGATGAGCGTCTGGCTGTCCAAAGCCGAGTACGCGCCCGGGGACATCGGCCCGGCCGGCGGGCTGATCTTCTTCGTGAATCCGAATTATGAGAAGGACGGTTGGAGATTTTTGGAGGCGGCACCCTTCGACCAGAGCTCGGGCGCCCCGTGGGGCTGCTTCCGGACGTTGATCCCTGGCGCGCGGGGCGTGGAGGTGGGGTCGGGCCGGCAGAACACCCGCGACATCCTCGCCGCCTGCGCGACGCCCGGTTCGGCCGCCGGCTTGTGCGCCGATTTTCGATGGAACGGGATCGGCGGCTGGTTTCTCCCCTCGACCGACGAATTGGCGCAGATGTACATCCATCTGAAGCTCGCCGGACTCGGCGATTTCGCCACCGCCGGCGCTCCGGACAATGTCTGTTATTGGTCTTCGACCCAGCGGACCGCGGATATGGCGGATCACCTGGACTTCGCCGACAACGGCCTTCGGCGGCATTACGACGACAAGGACTTCCCCCGGCGGGTTCGCGCCGTCCGCGCGTTCTAGCGCGGGATCGAATATTCGGCTCCGTTTCCCGAAGTGGCGTCCCGGCCGCTCTTCGGTTAAGATGATTCCGGCAAGGGAATAATCGCGGATGGCGAAAAGCAGGAAAATCGGGTTCGTTCAGCTTCCGACGGCGCGCGCCGTCTGGGCTTTTCTCAAGCATTATCTCGGCGGCTTGTACCGCCGCGCCGGCGAGCATCATGTTTTCCTCTTTGGGAGCGGCCTGGCCTTTTCGCTCTTCCTGTGCATCATTCCCTTCGTTCTGGTCATTTTTTCGATCCTCGGCAGCCTGTCTCAAGCCGAATCCGTCAGACAGCAGCTCAACTCCATCATCAACACCGCCGTCCCGTACCAGGAATATGCGGATTACGCCAGGCAGATCATTTTTTCGCGCATAACGGACATCTTCGAATACAAGACTCTGGCCGGACTGATCGGCGGTTTCGGCTTGCTCTTTGCCGCCAGCGGCTTGTTCAGCAGCATGAGGACGATCCTCAACAATATCTTCGGAATCACGAAGCCTAAAAGCGATGTCGTGGGGAAGCTCCGCGATTTCGGGATGGTTCTTTTCATCGTTTTTTTCATCCTGATGGCGACCGTCGTTCTTCCCGCGATCGACGTGTTGAAAAACGTCACGCGGGAGTGGGTTTTGATCAAATTCTTTCAATACGGCGGATGGCAGCATCTCTTCATCACCCTTGTTTCCTTCCTGATCATCTTCGTGACCTTTTATTTCTGTTACCGTTTCATCCCGTATGCCAAGCCCAGCCGAAAGGTCCCGGCCGTGAGCGCTTTTTGGGCCGCTGTTTTCTGGGAGATCGCGAAGAGAGTGTTCGGATATTATCTCTATCACTTCGCCTCATTGAGCAGGATCTACGGCGCTTACACGTTCGTCGTCGTGATCGCTTTTTGGATATACTATTCATCGGTCTTATTCATCTTCGGGGCGGAAATCGGACAATTGTACCGCGAGAGGCTGGACCTCAAAGCGGGCATGGACACAGCGGCGAAATCGGAATCCACTCAAATCGAAAAACAAACGACATGAGAATCCTCACGGCGGAATTCATCAAGAGCTGTTCGGAGCCCGGTCAATTTCCGGACGGCGGGCTTCCGGAAGCCGCCTTTATCGGGCGGTCGAACGTCGGAAAGTCCTCTCTCATCAACTCCCTCCTTCAGCGCAAGGGGCTGGCCAAGGTCAGCCGCACGCCCGGGAAGACCCGCTTGATCAATTTTTTCGAGGTCACGAGCGACGATCCCCGGCTGGCGCGCTTCATGGTCGTGGACCTCCCCGGTTATGGATACGCGAAGGCGTCGAAGACGCTGCAGGCCCAGTGGGCGCCGTTGATCGAGCGGTATATCGATGAGAGCGAACCGCTGCGCGCTTTATTTTTACTGGTGGAATGCCGGGTCCTGAGCGAGCTCGACAAGCAGACGATCGCCTGGCTCTTGTCCATAGGACGGACTCCCATCGTGGTGGCCACGAAGGTGGACAAGCTTAAAATGAGCGAACGCGCCGGCGCCCTCCGTCGGCTGCGGGAAGGGCTGGGATTGCCCGAGAGCTACGATTTCATTCCCTATTCGTCCGTGACGGGCGAGGGGCGGGACCGGCTGTGGAAGGTCCTCAAAGAGCGGATTTAAATCAAGCCGCGTCGCGGTTCGCCCGCTTCCGTTCCTTGAAGTCGAGGATCTTCTTCCGGATGCGGAGGGACTGCGGCGTGACCTCGAGCAGCTCATCGTCGTTGATGTAATCCATGAGCTGATCCAGGGCCATCTTGACCGGGACGTCGATCTTGGCGGCGATATCCGACGTGGAAGAGCGCATGTTCGTGAGGTGCTTTTCCTTGGTAGGATTGACCGTCAGGTCTTCGTCGCGCTGGGTTTCGCCGACGATCTGGCCGACATAGACTTTGTCTCCGGGCGAAACGAACAGGCGGCCGCGGTCCTGGATGTTGGCAACGGCATATGTGGCCACGGTGCCTGTGCGATCGGCGACCAGGACGCCGTTGCGGCGCCCGGGGATCTTCCCGGCTTCCTCGCGATAGCCGAGATAGGTATGGGCCATGACGCCGTTCCCCTGGGTCTGGCTCAGGAATTCCGAACGGAAGCCGAACAGGCCCCGCAGGGGGACGGTGTAGGTCAGCCGGACGTATGTCCCCTTGAGATCGATCATCCTCTCCATCTGGCCCCGGCGCTCGCCCAGCATGGAGATGACGGTGCCGGCATTGTCCTTCGGCACGTCCAGGACCAGGGTCTCGTAGGGCTCGAGGACCCGGTCGCCGTCCCGGCGGGTGATCACTTGGGGCATCGCAACCTGGAATTCGTAGCCTTCGCGGCGCATCTGTTCGATGAGGACGGCGATCTGCAGCTCGCCCCGCCCGGCGACGGTGAACCGATCCGGCGACTCATTCCATTCGACGGCGATGGAGACGTTCGTGCGCAATTCCTTCTGGACCCGCTCCCTCAGCTTGGTGGAGGTCATGTATTTGCCCTCCTTGCCGCCGAACGGGCCGTTATTGATCATGAACATCATGGAGACGGTCGGCGGCTCGATGAAGAGGACGTCGAGACGGACGGGCCTCTCGGGGTCACCGATAGAGTCGCCGATGGTGATGGCGGGGATGCCGGCGAAAGCGAAGATCTCGCCCGCCTCGACGGCCTCCGTTTCCTTACGCTCCAATCCTTCGAAGACGAACAGCTTCTGGATCTGGCCCGCCGATTCCCTGCCGCCCGCGGAAAAGACGACAACCGGGTCGCCGGGCTCGATCCGGCCGCTGAAGATCCGGCCGATGCCCAGGCGGCCGATGTAGTCGTCATGGGCGATATTGGTGATCAGGGCCGACAAAGGGCTTCGCTTGTCGCAGCTCGGCGGCGGAACGTTCTTCAGGATGGACTGGAAGAGCGGGATCAGATCCTTGGGCGGCTTCTCGAGGTCGAGGGCCGCTTTTCCTTCCCGGCCCGAGGCGTAGACGATCGGAAAATCCAGCTGCTCCTCGCTCGCCTCCAGCTCGACGAACAGGTCGAAGGTCTCGTTGATGACCTCATGGATCCGGGCGTCGGGGCGGTCGATCTTGTTGACGACGACGATCGGCCGGAGGCCGAGCTCGAGGGCCTTCTTCAGGACGAACCGGGTCTGGGGCATGGGGCCTTCGGAGGCGTCGATGAGGAGGAGCACTCCGTCGACCATCCGGAGGACGCGCTCGACCTCCCCGCCGAAATCGGAGTGGCCGGGGGTGTCGACGATGTTGATCTTGACGCCTTTCCAGACGAGGGACATGTTCTTCGAGACGATGGTGATGCCGCGCTCGCGCTCGAGGTCGCCGGAGTCGAGGATGCAGTCGCCCATCTGGTCGATGTTGCGGAACAAGTGGCATTGCCGCATCATGGCGTCGACCAGGGTCGTCTTGCCGTGGTCGACGTGGGCGATGATGGCGACGTTGCGTAAGTCTTTTCTATGCACGAAAGCTCCTGGGGATCGGTTGTCCGTCCGGAATGAACGGACAGAATCCGATATTATACTCCATCAGGGCTTCGTCGCCTAGTCCGATCTTGTCCGGTCTTGCCCGGCGGTTGTTATATCGGGATTCCTCCCCTATAATAGACACAAGCCATCCACAGCTTTTTCCTGTCGATCAAGGAGCCTGTATGCATTTGGATTTCGAGGGCCATGACGCGCCGGAAGGACGCCCGTCTTGAATGGGCTCTTCCGCCGGCTCGGCCGGCGCTCCCGGCGTCCGCCTGAAAAGCCCCTGCGCGACGAGCTCCTGAGCATCGAAAAGCTGGAGGAGAGGGCGCGAGGTCTCGCGGTCCGATTCGCCCTCAATCCGAATCCACGCAAGGCCGCGAAAAACATCCTTCCGCGCTTCGAGGACAACGCCCGCGTCCTGCGCCAGGCCTACGTCACCCTGGCCGATGACGTGCATCGGGGGGGAAGCGTCACCCCCGCGGCGGAATGGCTCCTCGACAACTACCATCTCGTGGCCTCCGAAGTCCTCAACGCGCGCCGAAACCTCCCCCTCGGCTACTATCGCGAGCTGCCCAAGCTCGATTTGCGGGAGCTCGCCGGCCACGCGCGCATCTATGCCCTGGCCGAAGAGATCATCCGGCACAGCGACAGCCGCCTGGACCGGCCGCAGCTCGTGCGCTTCATGAACAGCTTCCAAGCCGCCGCCCCGCTCACGATCGGCGAGCTGTGGGCCTGGCCGAGCATGCTGAAGCTGGCCCTCATCGAGAATCTGAGACGGCTCGCGGAAGAGATGCTCGAGGACCGGGCGGCCGTCCGGGAGGCCGACGCCTACGTGGCCCGGATCGACGCCGCCGGCCAGGGGACGCCGCCGCCCCTGCCGAGTGAGCTCCACGCCGGATACGTCCATCAGCTCCTCGAACGCCTGCGCGAGTACGGCCCCCGTCTTTCGGCCGTCCGTGCCGCCGTCGAGACGCACCTCTCCGCCCAGAACATGACCACCGAGGACGCGCTGAGGAACGAGCATCAGCGCCAGGCCGCGGCCCAGGTCTCTGTGGCGAACGTCATCACCAGCCTCCGTTTCTGCTCCGCGCTCGACTGGAGCCAGCACTTCGAAGCCGTCAGCCTCGTCGAGCGCGTCCTGCAGAGAGACCCGGCCGGGGTTTACGGGAATATGGACTTCCTGAGCCGCGACGGCTACCGCCAGGCCGTGGAGGAGCTGTCCGCGCCTGCCGGAGAGGCCCAGATGGAGGTGGCTCTGCGGGCGGTCGAAAGCGCCCGGCGGGCCGTGGAGAGCGGTCAGGCGGAGGATCGCGCGGCCCACGTCGGCTACTACCTCGTCGGCAAAGGCCGCCCCGATTTCGAGGCCTCCGTCGGCTATCAGCCCCGCTTCGCCCGGCGGGCGCGGCGTTTTGTGTTCGCCCACGCGACGGCCGTCTATCTCGGATCGATCGGACTCTTGACCGCTCTCCCGCTCGTCCTCGGGCTCGCCTATCTCCACGATCAGGGCTCCTCGCTTTGGCTCCGGGCCGCCGCGGTGCTGCTCCTGTCGCTTCCGGCGAGCGATGTGGCGATCGCCCTGGTCCAACGCCTGGCCGCCCATTGGGCGCCGCCGATGCGCCTTCCGCGACTCGAATTCCCCGCCGGGGTCCCCGACAACGCGCGGACCATGGTGGTCGTGCCCACGCTGTTGACAAGCGTGCCCGCCGTGGCCCGGCTGATCGAGCACGTCGAGGTCCTGGCTCTGGGAAACCTCGATCCGCGCATCCACTTCGCGATCCTCAGCGATTTCGTCGACGCCCCCTCCCGCGAGATGGCCGGCGACGAGGAGATCCTCTCCGCCGCCCGGGCGGGGATCGACGCCCTGAACGCTCGCTACGGCGAAGGGCGCGCGGATCGGTTCTTCCTCTTCCATCGCGCGCGCCGGTGGAACCCGGGAGAGAACGCCTGGATGGGCTGGGAGCGCAAGCGCGGGAAGCTCGAGGAATGGAACCGGCTTCTGCGCGGTGCTTCGGACACGAGCTTCTCCGTCCAGGTCGGCGACGCGGGAATCCTCCCCGGCGTTCGCTACTGCCTCACCCTCGACTCCGACACCCGTCTTCCGCGGGACGCGGCGAAGAAGCTCGTCGGCATCATCGCCCATCCTTTGAATCGCCCCCGCTTCGACCCTCGTCTCGGGCGCGTCACCGAAGGCTACGGGATCCTCCAGCCCCGGGTCAGCGTGACCATGGCCAGCGCCGCCGGGTCGCTCTTCGCCCGCCTCTACGCCGGACACACCGGGGTCGATCCCTACACGACCGCGGT
This sequence comes from Candidatus Aminicenantota bacterium, assembly GCA_963848835.1. Lineage (GTDB taxonomy): Bacteria > Acidobacteriota > Aminicenantia > Aminicenantales > UBA4085 > CAWKFB01. The sequence goes on from CAWKFB010000015.1 coordinate 34,315, forward strand.
TTCGGACACCTATCAGGACCTGTTCGGCGAGGGGAGCTTCACGGGCAAAGGGCTCTATGACGTGGACGCGTTCATGGCCGCCCTGGAAGGTCGCGTTCCCGAGAACACCCTCCTCTCCCACGATCTCTTCGAAGGGATCTACGCCCGCACGGCGCTCGTCACGGACGTCGAAGTGGTGGACGACTATCCCGCGAGCGTCCTCGCCCATGCGCGGCGAGAACACCGCTGGGTGCGGGGGGACTGGCAGATCCTCCGCTGGTTGTTTCCCTGGGTCCCGAGCCGCGCGGGCTTGAAGCGCAACCGCCTGCCCCTCATTTCGCGCTGGAAGATCTTCGACAACCTGAGGCGCAGCCTCGTGCCGCCCGCGACAGCCGCCCTGCTCCTTCTGGCCTGGACGATCCTGCCGGGCCGCCCGGAGATCTGGACAGCCGCCGTCGCGGCCGCCCTCGCCTTTCCCCTTTATCCTCTGCTCCTGAAAGCCGCCGCGGGCCCCCGGCCGCAGCAGACGTGGCTGGTCTTTCTCCGCGCCGCGTGGGATGAGGGGAAGACCGTCCTCGCTCAGGTGATTCTGCAACTGGCCCTCCTGGCCTCCCAGGCTTACGAGAGGACCCATGCGATCGGGCTGACGCTCATCCGCCTCGTGGCGACCCGGCGACGGCTTCTGGAATGGGAGACGGCCGCGGCCGGCGAAGCCCGAGCGGCCGGCAAGGCCCAGCGGACGCGGGCCCGGCTCTATCTAGTGGAGATGATTGCGAGCCCGCTCATCGCCTTGAGCGGCCTTCTGCTGGTCGTGCTGGCGCGCCCAGCCGCGCTCCCCGCGGCCGTCCCGGTCCTGGCTTTGTGGATGTCCGCGCCGCTCATCGCCTACGCGCTGAGCCGGCCCATTCGAGCGCCGCGCGTCGAGCTTGGGGATGAGGACCGCGCGCTTCTCCGGGATCTGGCCCGGAACACCTGGCGGTATTTCGAGGCCTTTATGGGCCCCGACGACCACGGCCTGCCCGCGGACAACTTCCAGGAAACGCCGGAGCCCCGGACGGCCCACCGGACATCACCGACGAACATCGGCATGGGACTTCTCGCCGCCCTGGCCGCCCACGATCTCGGCTTCATCCAAACGGACGAGCTCGCCGCCCGGATCGACGCCGCGCTGACCACGATGGAAGGCCTCGAGCGCTTCCATGGGCACCTCCTCAACTGGTACGATACGGAGAGCCTGGCGCCCCTCCCGCCGGCTTATGTCTCCACCGTCGACAGCGGCAATCTCGCGGGCGCGCTCTGGACTCTGGCGGAAGGGCTGCGCCAGGTGAGCCGGCTCCCCCAGGCAGTCACCGATCTCCCCCGACACCTCCTCGATCTGGCGGGCCGGGCCTCCCGGTTCGCGGACGGGATGGACTTCCGCTTCCTCTATGATCCGCTCCGCCGGATCCTTTCCATCGGCTATCGTCTCGCCGCCGCCGAAGGGCCGGGTCAGCTCGACGCTTCTTACTACGACCTTCTGGCCTCGGAATCGCGGTTGACGAGCTTCATCGGCATCGCCAAAGGAGACCTCCCCGAAACGCATTGGTTCCACCTGGGCCGTCTCGTCACCGGCGTGCAGGGAGCTCCCACCCTCCTGTCCTGGAGCGCCACGCTGTTCGAGTACTTGATGCCCCTCCTCCTCATGCGGAGCTTTCCGGAAACGCTTCTCAACCAGTCGTGCCGGATGGCCGTGCGGCGGCAGATCGAGTACGCGGCGGGCCGGGGCGTGCCCTGGGGGATCTCGGAGTCGGCCTACAATCTCGAGGACCGGCAGGGCAACTTTCAGTACAAGGCTTTCGGCATCCCCGGCCTCGGCCTGAAGCGCGGCCTGGGCGACGAGCTGGTGGTCGCTCCCTACGCGACCGCCTTGGCCGCCCTGGTCGATCCCAAGGAGGCCGCCCGCAACCTGCGGCGTCTGGCCGGGGAGGGCCTCGCAGGCGCGTACGGTTATTATGAATCCATCGATTACACCCACGGAAAGGCCGAGGAGCCCGGGAGCGCCGCGAAAAAGCCGGGCCGCCCGCGCGGGACGGTGGTCCGAGCCTTCATGGCCCATCACCAGGGCATGACCCTCGTGGCCCTCGCCAACGTGCTCCTCGGCGATCCGATGGTGAAGCGCTTTCACGCCGACCCGCGCGTGCAGGCCACGGAGCTGCTGCTGCAGGAGCGGGTTCCGCGCCTGGCGGCCATCACCCAGCCGCGGCCGGTCGAAGAGACCCGGGTGTCCGGACCGCTGCCCGCGCAGGCCGTTCGCCGCTTCCGTTCGGCGCACACGACGTTTCCTCACGCCCTGTTCCTGTCCAACGGCAATTACACGGCCATTGTGACGAATGCGGGCGGCGGGGCCAGCTTCTGCCGGGGCCGCGCGGTCACGAGGCATCGGGAGGACCCGACCCGCGATCCGGGGAGCCAGTTCCTCTATCTGCGCGACGTGCGGAGCGGCTCGGTGTGGTCGGCGGCGTATCACCCCACGGAGAAAGAGCCGGAGGATTACCTGGTCACGTTCCTCGCCGAGAAGGCGACCTTCCGCCGCCGCGATGACGACATCACCAGCCAGCTCGACATCGCGGTCTCGAACGAGGACGACGTCGAGGTCCGGCGCCTGGCGGTGACCAACCACAGCGATCGCCCCCGCGAGATCGAGATCACGAGCTATGCCGAGATCGTCCTCGCCCCGCCGGCCGACGACCTGGCCCATCCGGCTTTCGGCAAGCTGTTCGTCGAGACGGAATATCTCCCCGAAAGCGCCGCCCTCATCTGCCATCGCCGGACGCGTTCCCCGGACGAGCCGGGCGCCTGGGCGGTCCACGCCCTCAGCATCGAAGGACGGAAACAGGGGCCGGTCGAATGGGAGACGGACCGGGCCCGCTTCCTGGGACGCGGCCGCGGTCCGGAGAATCCCCAGGCCCTCGACGGCCGCTCCTTGTCGGGGACGACCGGATTCGTGCTCGATCCCGTCGTCAGCCTCCGCCAGCGCATCCGCCTCGCGCCGGGAGGCTTCATGAGGCTGTCCTTCGCCACGGGGATGGCGTCCACCCGGGAGACGGCCCTGGCCCTCGCCCAGCGCTTCCACGAACCGAGCGCCGCGGCGCGAACATTCGCCCTCGCTTACGCCCACGCGCAGATCAGCCTCCGCCACCTCGGCATCTCGAGCGAGCAGGCCGTGCTCTTCGAACGGCTGGCGTCCCGGGTGTTGTACGCGGATCGTTCGCTCCGGGCGAGCCCGGAGGTCCTGGCCCGCAGCACCTTGGGCCAGGAAGGCCTCTGGCCCCACGGCATCTCGGGCGACCTCCCCATTCTCCTCGTCCGGGTCGTCGAGGAGGACGACGTGCCTCTTGTTCGTCAGGTCCTCCAGGCTCAGGAGTACTGGCGGCTCAAGGGTTTGAGCGCCGATGTCGTGATCCTCAACGAGCACCCCGTGAGCTATCTCGATGAGATGCACGCCTTGCTGACCACCCTTCTGGACAACGGCCCCTGGAGGACCTGGAAGGATCGGCCCGGCGGGACGTATCTCCTCCGCGGGGATCGAATGGGCGAAGCCGAGCGCCTTCTTCTTTCCGCCGTGGCCCGCGCCGTCCTGAGCGGCGAGCGGGGAGATCTGGCCGGCCAGCTCAACCGGCACGATCACCGCTGGCCGGAGCCGGAGGAGTCCAGGCCGTCTCCGGAGCCGGGCCCGGCCGGCGCGCCGCAGACGCAGGCGGCGGTCCCCCCGCTCGTCCTGGCCAACGGCCTGGGCGGCTTCGCCGACGACGGGCGCGAATACGCGATCGTCCTCGAGGCGGACCAGGAGACGCCCCTCCCTTGGGCCAACGTCATCGCCAACCCTTCCTTCGGGACGTTGGTCACGGCTTCCGGGGCGGCCTTCACCTGGTCGGAGAACAGCCGCGAGAACCGCTTGACGCCTTTCGCCAACGACCCCGTGACCGACCCGCACGGCCGAGGCGCTCTTCATCCGCGACGAGGAGACGGGGAAGCCTGGTCCCCCACGCCGGGCCCGATGCGCCGCGCGGCGGAGGACGGTCGCTTCGTCATCCGGCATTCCGCCGGCCTGACCCGCTTCTCCCGCGTCTCGCGCGGCCTGACCCAGGATCTCGACGTCTTCGTCGAGGCGAAGGACCCGGTAAAATTCTCGCTGCTCGCGCTGACGAACGAAACCGGACGGGAGCGCCGGTTGAGCGTGTTCGCCTACACCGAGTGGGTGCTGGGGCCGCCGCGAGCGGGCCAGAGCACCCATGTGGTGACCGAGCACGACTCCGCGACCGGGGCGGTCCTGGCCAGAAATCCGTACAACCGGGAATTCGACGGGCGCGTGGCGTTCGCCCAGGCGAGCGAAAAGCTCGTTTCGGCCACGGGAGATCGCTTGGCGTTCCTCGGCCGCAACGGCTCTCTCGCCCGACCGGCGGGGCTCCGCCGCGAATTCCTGCCGGTCCGCTTCGGCGCGGGGCTCGATCCCTGCGCCGCGCTGCACGTCTCCGTCACGCTCGCGCCGGGCGAGACCCGCCTGCCTCTCGTTCCTGACCGGGCAGGGGAAGGATGTGGATGAGGTCCGCGCGCTCGCGGGCCGGCACGGCCGGGCCGTGGCCGCGGTCCTCGCCCGGGAAGCCGTCCGCCGGAGCTGGGACGATATCCTCGACTCGGTCCAGGTCCATACGCCGGACGACTCGTTCGACCTATTGATGAACCGCTGGCTGCTCTATCAGGACCTGAGCTGCCGGGTGTGGGCCCGTTCCGGGTATTATCAGCCGAGCGGCGCCTTCGGGTTCCGCGACCAGCTTCAGGACGTCATGGCCTTGACGCTGGCCCGGCCGGGTCTCGCCCGCGAACACCTGCTGCGGGCCGCCGGCCGGCAATTCCTCGAAGGCGACGTCCAGCACTGGTGGCACGAGCCGAGCGGCCGGGGCACCCGGACGCGCTGTTCCGACGACCTGCTCTGGCTCCCCCATGCGGCGGCCCATTATGTCCGGACGACGGGAGATGCGCGTGTCCTCGAGGAGCGGGTGCCCTTCTTGGAAGCCCCGCCCCTCGCACCGGAAGCACAGGACGCCTACATCCACCCTCGCGTCTCGACCGAAAAGGGATCGATTTTCGAGCATTGCCTGCTGGCCATCGATCGCAGCCTCAACGCGGGCGCCCACGGTCTTCCCCTCATGGGGAGCGGGGATTGGAACGACGGCATGAATCGCGTGGGGCGGGAAGGGCGCGGAGAAAGCTCCTGGTTGGGATTCTTTCTCCATACGGTCCTGAGCGAGTTCGCTCCGCTCTGCGAAGCGCGGGGGGACCCGGCCCGGGCCGAACGCTACCGCGGCGAAGCCCGCCGGCTGGGGAGCATGCTGGAGCAGACCTGGGACGGAGAGTGGTATCGCCGCGGCTATTACGACGACGGAAAGCCTCTCGGCTCGGGCCAGAACGATGAGTGCCGGATCGACGCCGTCGCCCAGGCGTGGGCGGTCCTCTCGGGCGCGGTTCCGGTGCGCTATGCGGAGCGGGCCATGGACGCCGTCCGCACCCACCTCGTCAAGCGCGGGCCCCAGGTCATTCTGCTCCTCGCCCCGCCCTTCGACGTTTCCGCCCAGGATCCCGGCTATATCAAGGGTTATCCTCCCGGCGTTCGCGAGAACGGCGGCCAGTACACGCACGGGGCCCTTTGGGTCGTCATGGCCATGGCCCGGCTGGGCAGCGGCGACGAGGCGGTGGAGCTTTTCCATATGCTCAATCCCGTCAACCACACCCGGACCGCGGCCGACGTCGGGCGTTACATGGCCGAGCCCTATGTCATCGCCGGAGACGTCCACGCCGATCCCGCGCACGCCGGGCGCGGCGGCTGGACGTGGTACACCGGATCGGCGGGCTTGATGTACCGGGCGGGCCTCGAGAGCATCCTCGGGCTCCGGCGCCGGGGCCCGGCCTTCGAGATGGATCCCTGCATCCCTGCGTCCTGGCCCGGCTTTTCGATCGTCTGGCGCTTCGGCCGGACGCGTTATGAGATCGCGGTCTCGAACCCCGCCCGCCGCTGCCGGGGGATCGCCGAAGCGGATTTGGACGGCGCGCCGGTCGATCCCCGTTCCATCCCGCTCGCCGATGACGGCGGCACGCATAAGGTCCGGCTGGTGCTGGGAGACCGGTAGGGGGATGCCGCTTCAAGCGCGGCGTTTTTTCGTGGCACGGTAGACGTAGGCCGGCGGAATATTCTTCCAGACGAGGGGCGACCTGTCCAGCGTATCGAAGACCGAGGAGAAGATCCGCATCATTTTGGAATGGCCCAGGGATTTCAGGCGATGCGCGTACGTGTAGGTCACGAACCGCCCGCCCGGCGAGAGCGCCGCTTCGACGGCCTTCAAGACCTTTTCCCGGAGCTCCGTTTCGAAAACCGAGAAGGGGAGCCCGCTGACGATCGAATCGCAGCTCGTGATGCCCTGTTCGATCAGATGGTCTTTCAGGTCCAGGGCATTCCCGTGCACGATCGTCGCCCCGGGGCATCTCTTTCGCGTATGCTTGACGAAGACGCGGTTGATGTCCAGGGCGAAGAATTTCGAGCCCGGAGGCAGGCTTTTCAGGATCTGCTCCGTGAATCCTCCGCGCCCCGGCCCGAGCTCGACGACGGCCGTCGCTTTCGAGATCTCGGCCATCTGAATGACCGTCTTCGTCAAAGCCTTCGATTCGGGGAAGAGGATGCTGGTTTGGTGCGGATGTTTGATCAGCTCGAATAAATGGATGGCCATGACGGAGCTCTCGGGGATCGAGGTCCCGGATAATCTATCGCAGCCGGCAGGTTTTCGTCAATGGATTCCTTCCTTTTCGGCCTGCTCGGCACGGCCCCCTGCGTCTCCGACCTTTTTCTTGCGGCGCGGCGCCATCCCGGCTATCATGGGATCAGATTCGGCAAAGGAAAGGAGAGGGCCATGGCCGTTCCTTTGGATGCGATCCGAGCGTTTCATAATGCCTTCCGTAAGGACATGGCCGCGATGGACGCGGCCGCTGATGAGGCCGCCCGCGGGCGCGGGAGCTTCGACCTCGTCCAAAAGCGTCATTCCTTGTTCAACGAGATCCTCGACTGGCATGCTCAGGGAGAAGAAGCATTCGTCTTCCCGGCCCTCGAAGGCGTCGCCCCGCTCGTGGCCGAAGCCTACGAGCGGGATCATCGCGGCCTCGATGCTCTGTCCGAATCGCTCCACAAAGCGGTCACCGAGTCCGATCCGCTCGCCGCGGCGCGCGAGACGTCCGCCTTCCGCTTCTTTTTGACCCACCACCTCAACAAAGAAGAGGCCCATCTTTATCGGATCTTCAACGAGCGCGTGCCGATGACGAGCCAAGCGACCATTATCGGAAATATGGCCCAGAAGGTCCCCCCGCAGCGCTTCCCAGAAGCCATCGGCTGGCTGTTTCCCCTTTTGGGGCACAGATGATCGGGAGAATATGACCCGCCTCTGGCGGCAGCTTCTTCCCGAGGCCGCCTTTACGGGAGTGGCCCGGCTGATCCATGGAGCGATCGGGGACGACTGGGCGGAGCTGACCCGCCGGATCCCCGAGATCAAGTAACGGGTGTCGATCCGGCCGACCGCCGGGCGTTGACGGCCGAGGCGGCGGTGACGGCGGCGATGATCACGACGCCGCCAGCGATCGATCTTGCCCCCGGAACCTCGCCCAGGACCAGGAAGACCCAAAGCGGATTGAACACCGGCTCGATGACGGCGACAAGGTTCGCCGTGACGGCCGAGATGTGCTTCATGGCGTAGGCGAAGAGGACGGCGGCCAAGCCGACCTGGAAGATTCCCAGGATCGCGACCGAGACGAGGGCTTTCGCCGTTAAATGCGGAGCCGGAAGAAAGAGCGAGACGGCCAGGCCGATCGCGGCCGTCACGACATGAGACATGAGCATGGATTCGAGGGGGGACCCGTCCTTCTGCATGCGCATGAAGATGAAGGTCAGGCTGAAGGCGAGAGCGGACAGGAGCGCCAGCAGGTCGCCGGCCAGGCGGCCGCCGCCGAGCTTATCCATGAACATCAGGGCGATGCCCGCGGCAACGAATAGAAACGCGATCCAATGCTCGATCCGAGCCCGCTCTTTCAGAATCCAGGCCCCGAGGAAGGCGGTGAAGATCGGCCCGATGTATTGAAGGATGATGGCGTTCGACGAGGTGGTGAGCTTGTTGGCCGAGACGAACAGGATCATCGTGGCCGCGTAGGAGAGGGCCGCGGCGACCTGCGGAAAAGACCCGTGGAAATGGGGTTTCTTGAGGAAGAAAAAGATCACGATCGCGGCGATGAGGCTCCGGACGCCAGCGATGGTCAGGGGATGCCAGTCGATGATCTTGATGAACAGCCCGGCCACGCTCCAGAGGAAGGCCGCGGCGGCCATGGCCGGCACACCCAGGGCGCGGGACGGGCTTTTCATCGGTCGATTCCTGCGGAGCGGGATATCTTATAATAAAAATGGGGGACACAATACTCTGTCCCCGATTTCGGGGACGTGATTCCCTGTCCCCGAACGGCGGCAGGGTATCATGTCCCCGATTTTCAGGGTCTCCTGTTTCATGGCCGGCGCCCGGGATCCTTCCGGAGATCGAGAACGGCCTGAACACTCTTGACGAATCTGAATGACCGGAATACAATAATGGTCATAAGTCACTATGAGACACATTGCCAGACGCGCGGACATCCGGGACCTGATCCTCGACGCCGTGGACGGCCTCCTGGGCCGGTACGGCTATCGGAAGATGACCATGGACGACGTCGCCCGCCAGGTCGGGATCGGGAAAGGGACGATCTATCTCCATTTTCCGGGTAAAGAGGAGTTGATCCTGTCCCACATCGACCGCATCGCGGAGAGGTTGACCGTCAGGCTCAGGGAGATCGCTGCGGCCTCGGGGTCCCCGGGAGGCCGTCTCCGGGAGATGCTCCGCCTACGCGTGCTCTTCCGTTTCGACAGCGTCCTTGATTATTCGCGGAACCTCAACGACCTCCTGTCGGCGGTGAGACCGGCTCTCCTGGCCCGGCGGGCGAAGCATTTCCTCTCCGAAGCGGCCGTCTTTGAGGGGGTTCTCCGGGAAGGCGTCCGGTCCGGCGCTCTGGATTGTCCCGATCCCAAGGCCGCTTCTCTCGCCCTCATTCAAAGCACGAACTCGCTCCTTCCCTTCAGCTTGTCGGCCCGGGAGCTCGGCCGCCGGGACGACGTCGAAGGGCAAGTGACCCGGATCGCCGATCTGCTGATCCGGGGACTCACTCCCTGTCAGAAACGGCGGGCCTCACGGCCGCGCCGATAATCCCATGCTTATCCAAACAGGAGGCGGCTGATGATGCGAAAATCCTTCCGCGGGGCGATGGCCCTGCTCATCCTGTCGTTATTTACCGGCCTCGGCGCCCTGGCCCAAGCGCCGGCCGCCCCGGCGCTCGATGCCGCGGCGAAACAAACGATCGTCGAGGAGATCTCCGGACTCCTAGTGAAAAACTATATCTTCCTCGAGACCGCCCAGAAAATGGCGGACGCGCTTCGGAGCCGGCTCAAAAACGGCGAATTCGAAAAGCTGAGCCGGGCCGCGGAATTCGCCCAATCCGTTTCAAAGATCCTGACCTCGATGAGCAAGGACGGGCATATCGGCTTCGCCTACGCTCCCCTCATGGCCGAGGACATCAGGCGCCTGGCCGGCCAAAGCGAGGACGAAGCCCGGAAAGTCCGAGAACGGCAGCTCGCCGCGGCGAAGCGGGACAATTTCGGCTTCCGCAAGGTGGAACGGCTTCCCGGCAACATCGGCTATCTCGATTTCCGGATGTTCGCCTCGCCCGACCGGGCCGGAGAGACGGCGGTCGCGGCAATGAACTTCCTGGCCAACTGCGACGCCGTGATCGTCGATCTTCGTCAGAACGGCGGGGGAGATCCGGCCCAGATCCAGCTCATCAGCTCATACTTTTTTGACGAGCCGGTGCATCTGAACGACCTCTACGCACGGGCGACGGACCGGACCGAAAACTATTGGACCCTTCCTTACGTTCCGGGGCCGCGGGCGTCCGGCGCGGACCTTTACATCCTCACCAGCGCCCGGACGTTCTCGGGGGCGGAGGAGTTCACCTACAACATGAAGAACCTGAAGCGGGCCGTGGTCATCGGCGAAACGACGGGAGGGGGAGCCCATCCGACCGAGCCGATGATCGTCGCCAAGGACTTCATCCTCCGGGTTCCGTTCGCCCGGGCCATCAATCCGGTCTCCAAGACCAACTGGGAAGGCACGGGCGTCGTCCCTGACGTGGCCGTCCCCGCCGCGGAGGCCTTCGATCGGGCGTACGCCATGGCCCTCGAGAAGCTCGCTTCCAAAGCCGGCGAGCCCGAACGCAAGGGCGAATTCGAGTGGATCCTCGCCGGCCTGAAAGCGAAAGCCGATCCTCCGAGCCTCAGCGAAGCCGACTTGAAGATCTTCGTCGGCGTTTACGGCGAGCGAAAAGTCACTTTCGAGAACGGCCGGCTCTTCTATCAGCGGACCGGGCCGGTCACCAAGATGATCCCGATGACGAAAACGCTCTTCGCGGTCGAGGGCCTGGACGATTTCAGGGTCGAGTTTGTCGTCAAAGACGGAAGGGCCGTCGAGCTCATCGGTATCTACAGCGACGGGGAGCGCCAGCCGTCGCCCCGGACGAAATAGGGTCTACTTCCAGATCATCGCGTAGCGCTTGACGAGCGGGCGGCCCTCCGCGTCCTCGGACAACAGGACGTACAGCTTGTCGTTCTTGACGATGAAAATCATCTCGTCTTCGGGGAGCGATGTCCGGGCGATGTATCGGCCATCGGGATTGAAGACGTCGATCCACGTTCCGCCTTTGCCGTCCGGCTCGGTCGTCCGGGCATAAATCCTCCCTTTTTCGTCGCCGATGAAATGGACGAGCGGCGGGTAGGCCGGAGGAACGATGATTTCATCCCAGCCGGGATCTGCTGATCTCCGAACCGCTCTTTCAACAGCTCCTTCTCGTCGGCCGCCGTGATCCGCCTTGGATCGTAATCCTTGGTGATCTTCCGAATTTGTCTTCCGTCCTGATTGAGGACGGTGAACTCGTATGCGGACGTCATCGCCCAGATAATGTCGTCATCCCCGGTCACGTGGAAGTACAGGATCGGCGTGAAGAGGTTCAGTGAGCCCATCGTGGCCGTCTCTTCGGCGATGGGGTAAGTTTTCAAGAGCTTCAGATCGCCGTCGTATTTCGTGATTTTGTAGGATTGCTTGACGGTTTTTGTGGCCGGGTCTGGCCCGTAATCCCAGGAATCGAGATAGATGAAGCCGCTCCGGTCGAACTTCATCCGGAACGATCGCATCTTCGCCAGCGACAGCTCCTTCCGGCACGCGCCGTCGCGGGTGTAGAAAGCGAGCTTGTTCAGGTCCATGATCGCCGCTGTTCCGTCGCCGGACACGATCATCCGGCCGGGGTTCTGGAGCTCCTTCGGACCTTGCCCTTCTTCCCGAAGGTGATGAGCGGCTTTCCGGTCTTGTCGAAGATGCGGACCTTGATGTCCTCCCAGTCGAGGGTCCAGATGTTCTCCTGATCATCCACCCCGACCGAGCGGAGGTCGGCGAAGAGATCGCCTTCGGCTCCTCCGGTTAGGCCGATGACGAGGTCCTCTTTCAAGGTCAGCGACGAGGGCTGTCCGGCGACGGCAGCGGGCTTTTTCGGGTTCTTGACGACCTGGACCCCGGTTTGTCCCGGAGCGGATCGCGGGCCTAAGAGAAGGGCCAGAGTGAAAACCGAAAGTCCGAAAAAGCCGCGCGCCGGCGATCGACGTTCTGACATGACCACCCTCCGCAGAAACCGACTCCGATTGGATCCATGGTAGCAAAAGAGCGCGGGCGGGGCAAATTTCTTCCGGCCAAGCCGTCGCCTTGTCTCCCCGGCGGATCTCCATTAACATGGAGGGGAAGAGCCGGACAAAGGAGGCCGCGAGCATGAGAATCGCCGCCATCATTCTCTCGGGATCGATCCTGGTGATCGGCGCCGTCGCTGCGAAGCCGGAGCAAGGCCGAAAAGCCCGGATCGTCCGGAACAATACCGAAGGGCCTCGGGTCATGGCCGAGAGCGGTCTCGCCGGCATCCTGAGCCGCCATGGATTCGCCGTTTCCGGGACCGAAACGGTCAAGCTGACGGCCGCCGAAGAAAAGGAATACGGCGAGTGGAACCGCGACGCTCTCGAGAGCCGCCAGATCGGCCGGCTCGTATCCGCGGGCCGCTTGAATGAAGGCCTGACCATCGGCCTGTTGACCAACTGCGTGGACCTCCTGGGGATGCTGGCCGGGCTGCAGCATTTGGGGTCTCCCCCAAAGCCTCTCCGCGTCGGACTCGTCTATCTCGACGCTCACGCCGACTTCAACACCCCGGAGACGAGCTTGAGTGGAATGTTGGGCGGCATGGACGTAGCCTCCGCGGCCGGATTGTGCCTCACCCGCATTCGGCTGAAAACCGGGCTCGATCCGGCCCTCCCCACGAGATACATCGTCTATGGCGGGCTCCGCGACGTCGATCCTCTCGAGCAGGAGCTCCTCGACCGCTCGGATGCGGAGTTCCTATCCGTCGATGACCTGCGCCGTTCTTCGGCAAAAATCGACGCCCAGATGAACAGGCTCGCCGGCCTCACGGACATCATCTATGTCCACATCGACATGGATGTCCTCGACCCGTCCGAGGTCCGCGGCCATTCCCTGAGCGTGCCCCTCGGCCCGACGAGCCCGGAGCTCGCGGCCGCGGTCGAGCGGATGTTCCGCCATCCCAAGGTTGGGGCGATCGGAGTCGCCTCACTCCCCTTCGGCGAACGCGACAAGGACGGGATTTCCCTCAGGGCCGCTTACCGGCTGATCGAGGGCGCCCTCAAGGGCATCTCCGGCCGCTGACGGGACCGCCGAAGCTTACCGGAACGCCTTACGAAACCAGGATGATGGCGTCTCCGGCGACGGCGTCGAAGCGGCAGATCTCGTAGCACGCCCGGCACTTGATGCACTTCGACTGGTCGAGGTTGTGGACCTGGGCGCGCGGCCCGCTGATGGCCTTCGTCGGGCAGACCTTGACGCACATCTGGCAGCCCGTGCAGCGGTCGGGGATGATCCGGAAGGTCACGAGCTCGCGGCAGGCGGCCGCCGGGCAGCGCTTGTCCACGACGTGGGAGACGAACTCGGCCCGGAAAGTAGCGAAGGGCCGTCAGGACCGGGTTGGGCGCCGTCTGTCCTAGCCCGCAAAGCGAGCCTTGCTTGACCATCTTGGCCAGCTTTTCGAGCTTCGCCAGGTCCTCCTCCGTCCCTTTCCCCGAGCGGATCTTGTCCAGGATCTCGACCATGTGGCGCGTTCCGACCCGGCAGGGGACGCACTTGCCGCACGACTCGCTTTGGATGAAGGAGAGGAAGAAATGGGCGACGTCCACGATGCACGTGTCGTTGTCCATGACGACGAGACCGCCGGACCCCATCATCGAGCCGGCCTCTTTCAGCGAATCGAAGTCGATCGGCAGCTCGAGGAGGCTTCCCGGGAGGCAGCCCCCGGACGGCCCGCCGGTCTGAATGGCCTTGAAGGTTTTCTTGTTCGGAATGCCGCCCCCGATGTCGTAGATGATCGTGGAGAGCGGAGCGCCCATCGGCACTTCGACCAGCCCGGAGTTGGCGATCTTTCCGGTCAGGGCGAAGACGGCCGTGCCCTTGCTCGTTTCCGTGCCGATCGAGGCGAACCAGTCCGATCCTTTGGAGATGATGACCGGGACCGAAGCCAGAGTCTTGACGTTGTTGATGACGGTCGGCTTCCCCCACAAGCCTTTTTCCGCCGGGAACGGCGGGCGGCTCCGCGGCATCCCGCGCGAGCCCTGGATGGAGCCGATCAGGGCCGTCTCCTCGCCGCAGACGAACGCGCCCGCGCCTTCGAAAACCTCGACATCGAAGTCGAAGTCCGAGCCGAGGATCCTTTTCCCGAGATAGCCTTGCTCCCGGGCCTGCCGGAGGGCGATGCGGACGCGCTTGACCGCGAGCGGGTACTCCGCCCGGCAGTAGATATAGCCTTTGGACGCGCCGATGGCGTAGCCGAGCAGGGTCAGGCCTTCCAGGACGGAATGAGGGTCGGCTTCGAGGATGCTCCGATCCATGAAGGCGCCGGGGTCGCCCTCGTCTGCGTTGCAGATGACGTACTTCGTCTTTTCCGTCTGCTTCCGGCAGACCTCCCATTTGGTGGCGGTGGCGAAACCCGCCCCGCCGCGGCCGCGGAGGCCCGCCTTGCGCACCTCTTCGACCACGCCGGCCGGGGTCATCGAGCCGACGGCCTTGCGGAGGGCCTGATACCCGTCATGAGCCTCGTAGTCCGCGATCCTCTCCGGATTGATCTTGCCGCAGTTCCGCAGGATGACCCGCTGCTGCTTCTTGTAGAACATGATGTCCCGGTAATAGGGGACGACCTCTTTGGTCACGGGGTGGCGGTAAAAGAGCCGCTTGACCGGCTCTCCTCCGGCGAGATGGGCCTGGGCGATGTCCTTGGCGTCCTTGGGGCTCACCCGGCAGTAGAAGAAGCCTTCGGGCTCGACGACCACGATCGGGCCTTTCTGGCAGAAGCCGTGGCAGCCGGTGAAGCCGATCTCGATGCGCTCCTCCTGGCCAAGCTCCCTGGCGGCAATCTCCAGGGCCGCCCGGATCTCGGGCGCCTTCGAGGAGACGCAGCCGGTCCCTTCGCAGACGAGGATGCGGACGCGCTGCGGCGGGACGGTCCCGGTCGCGGCTCCCGAGGGGACGTTCCGAACGGTCTCTTCCTGGACGCTCATCGGGACCTCACTCCCGCCCTTCCGGGGCGGCGGGCGCTTCGGCCTCGGCGTCCGGCGGCGGCTCGAGCGATTCGAGGAGCTTGGTGAACGTGACCCGGTTCATCCGGCCGTGGACCTCCTCGTTGACCACGACGACCGGGGCGAGGGCGCAGCATCCGAGGCAGGCCACCCGCTCCAGGCTGAACTTGCCGTCCGGCGTGATATCGCCGTGGCTGAGGTTCTTGTCGGTCTTCATGACTTCCATGAAGTTCTGCCCTCCGCCGACGTGGCAGGCCGTCCCGAGGCAGACCTTGATGTTGTGCTTTCCCGGCGGCTTGAAGCGGAACTGGGTGTAGAACGTGGCCACGCCGTAGATCTCGTTCTCCGAGACCTTGAGCGCCCGGGAGATCGTCTTGATCGCTTCGGGCGAGATGAACCCCTGCTCCGCCTGGGCCTTCTGGAGGAGGGGGATGACGTCCTTCTTCATTTCGTTCATGGTTTTATCCTGGGGCGCGATGTCCGATGTAGAGGGAGCGGAGCTCGATGAGCCGCTCGGGGGAAAGGAAGACGCAGTCGGCGATCCCGGCCCGTCCGGCGGCGACGTCCTCGGCGTGGCTCTTGCAGGTCGGGGCGCCGCACAGTCCGCAATTGAGCTGGGGGAGGGCCTTGTGGAGGTCGTCGGCCTTCTTCTTTCTCAAGACGCGCTCGCGGAGGTCGACCGACTCGCCCTCGATCTTGCGGGGCTTGGGGCTCCGGCGGAGGCTGAAATCCTCGACGGCGAAGCGCCGCCGGACCTCCTCCTCGAACTTTTTGATGTTGTTCGGCATGCTGGCGACGAGGCGGAGGTTCTTGCTCCGGGCGACATAGAGGTTCTCGACGGTCAGGTTCCCGCCGACGCAGCCGCCCTGGCAGGCATGGCACTCCAGGAACTCGACGTTCCGGAGCTTGCCCTTCTCCAGGTCGTCGAAGACCTTGATGATGTCGGTCAGGCCGGTGAGGGGCAGGTAATGCTCCCGGGAGAGGTTGGGGAACTCGCCCTCCCCCGCTCCCCAATGGAAGAGCTCCCCGGCGAAGGAGAACTTCTTCGAGCCGTTGCCGTCGGGCTTCGTCCCGGCCCGGAGGCGGGTCAGGACGTCGTTGTAGATCTGGCTGATCCCGACCGCCCCGTCGAGGTAGCTCTTCTCCTCCTCGGCGGGCTGGAGGATCGAGATCGTCTTGGCCTGGCACGGGGTGATATAGATCGCCCCGATCGCGTCCGGGGCGATCCCGAGCTCCTGCGAGTACCGCCGCTTCAGCTCGCGGCCGGCGATCTCGCGCGGGGCCTCGATCGGGATGAGATGCTCGATCATCGTCGGATAGGCGACCTGGATGAGCCGGACGACGACCGGACAGGAATTCGAGATCAGGGGGAACGGCCCGGGCCACGATTTTACAAAGGCGGCGATGGCCCGGTCGATCAGCTCGATGTCCACCGAGTATTCCCAGACCGCGTCGAAGCCGATGTCGAGGAGGGCCTGGCCGACGGCTTCCGGCGTGTCGCCGGCTCCGAACTGGGCGAAGAGGGCGGGGGAGGCGACAGCGACCTTGAACTGGAACCGGTCGAGTTCGGCGAAGGAGAGGGTCGTCGCCCCGATCGCCCCCGAGGGGCAGGAGATCAGGCACGAGCCGCAGTCGATGCAGAGCTCCGGAAGGAGCTGGGCTTTCCCGTTCTTGACCCTAATGGCCCGGGTCGGACAGGTCCGCATGCAGCGCATCCGGCCGCGGCACTTGTCCGCGTCGATCCGGAATCCGTGCTTGAGCTCACCCATGGTCCGGCAGCCTGATCGTCGTGTAGACCGACGTCCCCTTGCCCACTTCGGATTCGATCCGGAACTCGTCCGAGTTCTTCTTCATGTTCGGCAGCCCCATCCCGAACCCGAAGCCCATCTCCCGCATCTCGTCCGAGGCTGTCGAATACCCCTCCTGGAGGGCGAGGTCGATGTCCGGTATGCCCGGCCCTTCGTCCCTGGTCTCCAGGCGGATGTCGTCGTCGGTGACGACGAGCGTCATCCAGCCCTTGCGGGCGTACATCACCACGTTCATCTCCGCTTCGAAGGCCACGATCACCAGGCGGCGGAGATGGCCGGCTTCGATTCCGAGGTCCCGGAGGATGACCTTGATCTCGCCGGAGACCTCCCCGGCCTTCTCGAAGTTCCGGCCCTGGATCTCGTAGCTTTCGCGGAGGAGTTCCATGGCGGTCAGGAAACCCCTTTCAGGCCCTTGGCGTAGAGGATGCCGCAGATGTCGAACATGACCATCGGCGTGACGAGGACGGGGATCCGCTTCTGTCGGGCGAACTCGATGACCTTGCGGTCGGGCCGCTTGCCCCGGCAGTAGAGGACGGCGCTCACTCCGGCGATGTCGGCCGTCCGGATGGACTGGATGTTGATCAGCCCCGTGATCATGAGCTCGCCGGACTTGGCGAAAGAGAGGATCTCGCTCATCCCGTCCGAGGCCACGACCTCCCGGATGTCCGCGCCGAGGTCCTCCTCGCCGGTGAGAAGCTCGCAGCCGAGGAGATCACGGATCTCCGAGAGCTTCATGTCTTTGCCTTCCCTTCGCCGAGGGCCATGAGATATTCGTGCATGGAGGCGGCGGCGATCCGGCCGTCCCCCATGGCGCTGATCACGGTCGCTGCGCCGCGGACGATGTCGCCGCCGGCCCAGATGTTCGGCCGGGACGTCCGGCCGGTCTTGGGATCGGCGGCCAATCCGCCCTTCTTGTTGATCTCCACGCCGGGCGTCGTCATCGGGATGAGCGGGTTGGGGCCGTTGCCGATGGCCATGACGATCGCGTCGAACGGAACGCGGTAATTCGAGTCCTTGACCGGGATGGGCTTCCGGCGTCCCGAAGCGTCGGGCTCGCCGAGCTCCATGCGGAGGCATTCGATCTCTTTGATCCAGCCGTGATCGTCGCCGTGGAGGGCGACCGGCAGCGTCAGGAGGTCGAAGATGACCCCTTCCTCCTCGGCGTTCTCGACTTCCTCGGCTCGGGCGGGGAGCTCGGCCTTGCTCCGCCGGTAGACGAGATGGACCTCGTCGGCGCCGAGGCGAACGCCGTCCGGGCCGAGTCCATGGCCACGTTCCCGCCGCCGACGACGGCCACCCGCGACGGCCGCTTGATCGGCGTGTCGTACTCGGGGAAGCGGAAGCCCTTCATCAGATTGACCCGGGTCAGGTATTCGTTGGCCGAATAGACGCCGTTCAGGTTCTCGCCCGGGATCTCCATGAACCAGGGCAGGCCGGCCCCCGAGCCGACGAAGACGGCGTCGAACTCCTCGAGGAGCTTGTCGACCGTGCGCGTCTTCCCGACCACGAAATCCGTGACGGATCTTCACCCCGAGGCTTTGGACATAATCCACCTCGCGCTTGACGATCGCCTTCGGGCAGGCGGAACTCGGGGATGCCGTAGATCAGGACGCCGCCGCACTCGTGAAGCGCTTCGAAGATGGTCACTTCGTGGCCGTGGCAGGGCCAGGTCGTTGGCCACGGTCATCCCGGCCGGGCCGGCCCCGATCACGGCAACCTTCCGGCCCGTCTTGGGGGCCATGACCGGGACCTCGATCCTGCCCCGGGCGGCTTCCCAATCGGCCAGGAAGCGCTCGAGCCGCCCGATGGCGACGGGCCGCCTCTTGTTGGCCAGGACGCACATCTTCTCGCACTGCTCTTCCTGCGGGCAGACCCGGCCGCAGATGGCGGGAAGGGCGTTGGTCTCCTTGATCTTCTTGACCCCGGCGGAGAAGTCCCGGGCCATGATGAGCTCGATGAAGCCGCGGATGTCGATCCCGACGGGGCAGCCCTGGTTGCACAGCGGCTTCTTGCAGTTGAGGCAGCGGGAGGCCTCCTCGACCGCGGCCTCGACGGGATAGCCGAGGGCGACCTCGTCGAAGTTCTTGACCCGCTCGATATGATCCTGCTTCGGCATATGGATCCGCTCGAGCTTGAGCTTCTTCTTTTCCTTGATCTCTTCGGCCACTCTCGGACTCCTCTTCAGCTTCTCAAGGCCGGGCGCCTAGAACCGGGACAGGCAGCCGGTATGGCGGAGCGGGTCGACCTCTTCGGGGTTGTAGCCCTTCCTCCGGGCCAGGAACTCGACCCAGTCGATCTCGTGCCCGTCGAAATCGGGCCCGTCCACGCAGGCGAACTTCGTCTTTCCGCCGACCGTGAGCCGGCAGACGCCGCACATGCCCGTCCCGTCGATCATGATCGGATTCATGTTGACGACCGTCTTCCAGCCGTGCGGCTTCGTCACCTCGGAGACCCGCATCATCTGGAAGGTGCAGCCGTTGACGATCACCCGGTCGGGGACGACCCCCGCGCCCGCCAGGAGCTCGGGGATCTTGTCGATGTGGCCCTTCTTGCCGCGCGTCCCGTCCCGGGTGATGACGAACAGGCCGTTGGCTGCCCGGGCCAGCTTGTCCTCCCAGTAGAGAAGGTACGAGCTGCGCGCCTCGATGAGAACATAGACGCGGTTGCCGGCCTCCTTCATCGCCCGGGCGACGGGGAAGATGGATCCGATGCCATAGCATCCGCCGACGCAGAGGACCGTCCCGAACGCGCCGATTTCGGTCTCCCGGCCCAAGGGTCCGACGAAGGTCGGGATCGAGTCTCCGGCTTTCAGGCGGGCCAGCTTCGCCGTGGTGCCGCCGACCTGCATGAAAATCGTCGTGACCGTGCCCTTTTCCTTGTCCCAATCGGCGACGGAGAGGGGAATGCGCTCCCCGAGCGCGTCCGGGCGGAGCATGATGAAGTTGCCCGGCCGAACGGATTGAGCGACCTCGGGGGCTTCGACGATGAGCTCGTGCATGTTCGGGACGATCATCCGTCGTTCGACGATCCTGTACATTCGTTGTCTCCGCCTCAAGCAGGTTCGGCGCCCGCGCCGGAGACGCCGACCGGGACCGGGTTGTGAGCGAGATGATAGAGCGAAGCGAGGGCTCGCCGGTGGCCGAGCCCGCCGAGGACGACCGGCCGGGTGAAATAAACGGCGCCCGCGGGGCATTCCGGATCGGCCTTGACCGCGCCCCGAACGCCCGGCGCCCCGTTTCCGAGCGTCAGGACGACCGTGTCGCCGTCCTTGAGCCCGAGCGAGCCGATGTCGGCCGGGTTCATCCGGAAGCCCTCCTCGAGGGCCAGCTCCCGGAGTCCGGCGACTTTCGAGGAGATGTCGATGCCCCGATGCCGGTATCCGGCGGGCCGGGCGACGAGGGTGAAACCGCCGCCGTTTCCTGGCTTTGCGGCGGCCGGGCGCTCGATCGGAAGGACGAGGCCGGGCCTCATCCTCCTGGGCTTGCGGTTCCCCGGGGCGAAATCCGGGACGATCTTGCGGATCTCGGCCTGGACGTCCCGGACGGTGTGATAGCTCATCGAAGTCCCGCCCAGGGCTTTTTCGAGGTCGGAGAAGATCAGCCAATCCGGCCTCATGAAGCCGGTCACCGCTCCTTCGGGAAGGTCCTCGACCTGGGCGACGTTCTGGATCCGGCCCTCGACATTGATCAGGGTCCCCTCGGCTTCGGCGAACGACGCGGCCGGAAGGAAGGCGTCGACCTTGAACGAGGGCAGATAGGTGTCCTGGACGATCAGGAAATCGCAGTCGGGCCGGTCGAGAAAAGGAACGTCGCCGACGAGATAGAGGACCTTGGGCCGCCGGGCGCCGCTCTTGAGATCGGCCAGGAACGGGCGCGCCTCCGGCCTCGGCTCGAGGCCCGGGCCGAGCTCGGCGAAGGCCCCCATTTCCATGGCCCCGCGCGCGTTCGTTCCGTAATAGAGGGGGATGAAATTGACCGACGGGCGGCCGGCGAGGGCGAGCAATCCTTCCTCGAGCGGTCCCGTCAGGCCGTAGTGGAAAACCTGGGGGCCGAGAACGACCGTCAGGTCGCCGGCCGCGGCCAGCGTTTCGAGGGCCAGGTCGAGGCCGGCCGCTTCGAGGCCGGAATCGCGGGCGACGGCGGCAAGGTCGGCGGTCTGACCGGACAGCCGGGCGGCGAAGAACCTCAGGATCTCCCCTTCCGTGCCGGGCCGGGGCCGAAGCCACGTGTCGGCCGCGCGGGCCAGGTTGCCCTCGCGGGGATCGATCGCGACAAGCCGCGCCCCGGCGTCGAGCGCCTGCCGGATCTTCGTCCCGACCACGGAGAAGTCGAAAGCGGCTGTCGAGGCCCACGGCCAGGATCACGTCGGACTTGGCGATGGCTTTGATGGAGATGGGAAGAGAGAAGAGCTTGGCCCACAGGCCCAGCCCGCCGGCGAGCTCGGCCCGGCCGGTGGAATCGATCGCCGGACTGGCCAGGACGTCCCGGACGAATTTCTGAGCCGCGAACAGGCTTTCGTTCGTGAGGTCCGGAGAGACGAGCATGGCGAACGCGTCGGGCTCGATCCCCTTGAGCTCGGCGGCGACCTTTTCCATCGCCTCCGGCCAGCCGACCTCGCGGAAGTACTCGCCCTTCTTCAGCATCGGCTTCTTGGCCCGGTCGAAGTGGTGGACGATCTCGGGCTGGCAGAAGCGGCCCTTGACGCAGAGCTGCCCGTCGTTGACCTCGGGATCCGGGCCGGCCTTCGCCTTGGTCAGGCGCCGGTTCTTGTGGCTGAGCTCGATCTGGCATCCGATCGCGCAGAACGGGCAGGTGGAGACCTGGGTTCCGTCGGGGCGGCCGTCCCACTTGGAGGCCTTGTCGGCCAGCGCGCCCGTCGGGCAGACGTCGACACAGGCGCCGCAGAACTCGCAGCCCGCTTCCTTGTGGTCGCGGCCGAAGGCCGGGGCGATCTTGGCCTTGGGGCCGCGGAAGGTGAAGGC
Source organism: Candidatus Aminicenantota bacterium (assembly GCA_963848835.1). Taxonomy (GTDB): domain Bacteria; phylum Acidobacteriota; class Aminicenantia; order Aminicenantales; family UBA4085; genus CAWKFB01. The sequence goes on from CAWKFB010000015.1 coordinate 55,898, forward strand.
CAGGACCGCGCTCCCCCGGACCTCCTGGCACATCCGGACGCACCGGCCGCAGAGGATGCAGAGGTTGTAATCCCGGTCGTAGAAGGGATCGTCGTGCTCCGGCTCGTAGCCGTGGTAGAGGATGGGGTAGTCGATGTCGGTGATCCCGAGCTTCTCGACGAGGGCCTGGAGCTCGCAGGTCCCGTCGTTCGGGCAGAAGCGGCACCCGGTGGTCATCCCGGACTTGCGGATCGTGCCCTGGTAGTCGACGCAGCGGGCCTTCTCGTCGCAGATGAGGCAGCTCGAGGGGTGCTCGCTCAGGATGAGCTTGAGGAATTCCCGGCGCAGCTCGAGGAGCTCCGGGGAGGAGGTCCGGACCTTCATCCCCTCGGCCGCGGCCGTGTTGCAGGAGAGGGGATACCCGCGGAGGCCGTCGATCTCCACGATGCACAGCCGGCAGCCGCCGAAGGGGGAGAGGTCCTTGTGCGAGCAGAGGGAGGGGATGTCGACGCCGTTCAGCGCGGCGGCCCGGTGGACGGTCACGCCTTCCGGAAAGTAGACTTTCCGGCCGTCCATCTCCATCGTCAGCGTACGGGGTTCTTTGCGCGGCATGGATCACCCTTCATGATATGGATCATCATTGCCGTCGGCCTGCGCCGGGCGCAGGAAACCCTATTTATGAAACCACCCGAAATATGAAGCGCAGCTTAGCGGATGCCGAGCTCATAGAGCTTCTTGGCCAGCGTCCAAGTGTCTCCCTCGAAGCCCAGCAGTCCGATCCCGGCCTTATTGGCCAGGGCGATCACGTCGTCGGCGGGGACCTTCCCCCGCGAAAAGACGATGGCCGCCACGTCGACCAGGTTGGCGGCGGCGATGACGTTCTTGTGCGTCTGGAGGGTCAGGAGGAGGTTGCCCTCTCCCATCCCGATGATGTCGCTGACCATGTCGGAGATGTAGACGCCCTTGATCTCCTTGTCGCCGCAGGCGTTGAAGGACTTGAGCCCGGCTTTCGCCGCCAGTTCCGAGGCTTTCATGATGGCATTCCCCTCAGTATAAATCCGTCAGGCCGACGTCGGCGAGGACGACCCCCTGGCACGTGTCGACCGACCGGCGCAGGGAGCAGGCCACGACGATGATCTTCTTTTCCGGGTCATGGAGGTCCTGGTTGAAGTATTCGTTCATCGCCCGGATCCCGTCCGCGGTGACGCAGGCGCCTCCGGCGTGGGAGGTGTTCGAGCACAGGGCGACGTAGACCCAAGACTTCTTGCCCCCGTCGCGCTCCCCGGCCTTGTAGACGCCGCACTCGGGATCGCACTTCATGCAGAGCATCGTGGCCATCACGTCGCGGAGGGGGATCGTCTCCCCGCAGGCCTCGCACTCGAGGTCGAACTTGGAGGCCTGGGAGTCGCCGAGGTGGCTCCAGAAGTGCTCCCCCTCGCGGTAGTCGTCGATCGGCGGGGCGGGCTCCTCCGAGAATTGGGAGATCCTCTGCCGGCAGTGGAAGCAGCCTTCGACGACGAGATAGCCCCCGTGGAGGTTGACCATCTTCCAGCGGTGCCGACAGTTCGCCTTCGTCATGGCCGTCTTTCAGGACGCCCGGCGTCCCTTTCCTGCTTCCGGCTCCGGGAGCCGCGGACGTGTTTCCATTCTGCCATTAATGAGATTTTTTTGTCAACAAAGCAAAAAGGAAGCCGGGGAGAAAAAATCCCCCCCGGCAGGATTTCGTTCTCTTTTTAGGGCTGGTAACGGTGGATTTTCCGTCTCGAAAAACAGGATTAGCGCTTAATATTGATGACCTTGTGAGTATGGGCTTCTTTCGTCGTCGTGAACAGGTATCCATCTTCGCCCGGGATCCAGATCTCAGAGAGAATATACGCGTCGCCGACCTTGTCGAAAGCGACGTGAGCATCCTCGGGTGTCATATGCGTATCACCCGCGATCCGGGTGATGATCGGGGCCATGGTGCTGTTCTTGGAGCCGTCCGTCACTCTGAAGAAGCTGGGCTGATCGGCTCGGGAGAACTCGTACTGCCCGGGAGGCAGGACTTTCCCCTGGATCGTGAACGGAAAGTCGATTTTGGCCACGATCCGATAAGGTTGCCCGTAGGCGACCGTTGCGGCCAAGAAGACGACGAGCATGGCGGACAGCATCAATTTGCTTTTCATCGATGACCTCCAGTAGAAACGGTAGTCGACGTATTCCTCTTCAAGAAACGTGCCAGACTTATGCTCTATCGGGCGGGTGGAGCGAGGGAAGCACCCGGCCGCCGCTTCAGGGGCACTGGATGACGCCCTGGGCCCACAGGCAGGCGCCGCAGGCCGGGAAGGCGCTTCCGAAGCAGTCCTCTTTGTTCTCTTCGACGAGCGAGCAGCCGCCGCAGATGTGGCAGGGCGAGAAATCAAACGCCCGGACGCGCTCCCGGAACGTCCGGTACTCCTTTGAATTCCAGATCGCCCGGAGCGTCCGGCGTCGGATGTCGCCGAGGGCGTAATCGGTCACGCGCCTCTCGTTCCCGTAGAGGTAGGTCTTGTAGGGATGGAGGAGGCCCATGCAGGGGCTGACCCGGCCGTCCCAGCGGATGAATGTCGCCCGTTCCGCGACGAAGCGGCAGGACCGGGACGGAGCGGAGATGCTCGATCCCATGATGCTCAGGTTCATGTAGCCTCGGAGGAGCTTGAGCACGGCTTCGCGCGTGTAGGGGCTGATGTCCAGGCGCGGCAGGCTCATCTCCGTCTTCCCGGGGACGAAGGTGAACGTATCGGTCGTCAGCGTCAGCTGGCAGAGCATTTCCTTTTCCATCTCCGGGCTGTAGGGGAGGACATTGCTGACGATGATCCGGTCGGCGCCGATCGAGCGGGCCAGCTCGTCCATGGCCACGAGGTCGTCGATGTTCTTTTTCATGACGACGAAGGCGATCCCGACGGCCAGCGGCCGCTTTCTCTTTTTGTTGAGCTTTTGGAGGCGCTCCAGATTGCCGACGACGCTCCGGAAGCGAGCCCCTCTACGGATCGATTCGAACCGGGCTTCATCCGCGCCGTCGAAGGAGATCCAGAGCCGGTCCAGGCCGCTCCGGACGAGGCCTTCGAGCGTCGCGCCCTCGAGGAGCGTGCCGTTGGTCGTCATTTCGACGCCGAGGCCCAGCGTCTTGACGGCCCGGACCATCTCCAGGATTCGCGGATGCGCCAGCGGCTCGCCGAAACCGCCGAACATGACGGTCTCGAGATGGGGGAAATGATCGAGCCCGGAAACGATGCGGTCGAAGGTCGCTTCGTTCATGTCGCCCATCGGCTCGTCCCACGTGTTCCGGATGCAGGTTTGGCAGGCCAGGTTGCAGCGCGTGGTCGGCTCGATGTAGAGGCGGGCCAGACTGTGGATGTTGGGGCGAAGCTCGATCCGGCCCCGCTCCTCGACGATCTCGATCCGCTCGCCCGGATTCGCGCCGAGCTTGCGGGCGAGCCGGGCCGGAAGGGTCAGTCCGCCGTTTTTCTCGATGCGCATGCGTCGGACGACGCGCGCCGAAGGGATGGGTTTCCGCTCCCCGAGCTCATCCGGCTCCCTCATCGATCCTCCTTCGCCCATGCCCGCGGATCCCGTCTCAGACGCGTGCAGCAGCCGCGGCCGTGAAATAGCGTTTCCGGAAATAGAGGGCGACGTTGACCAGGCCGATCATGACCGGGACCTCGACGAGCGGGCCGATGACCGCGGCGAACGCCTCGCCGGAGTTGATCCCGAAAACGGCCACGGCGACGGCGATGGCCAGCTCGAAGTTGTTGCTCGCGGCGGTGAAGGACAGCGTTGTCGTCTTGGGATAATCCGCGCCCGCCTTGCGGCTCAGGAAGAACGAAACGAGGAACATGATCACGAAATAGATCAGGAGCGGCACGGCGATCCGCAGGACGTCGAGGGGCATCTTGACGATGAATTCGCCCTTGAGCGAGAACATGACGACGATGGTGAAGAGCAGGGCGATGAGCGTGATCGGGCTGATCCGCGGGATGAACTTCGTCTCGTACCAGTCCGTCCCTTGAGCTTCAGCAGGGTGAAACGGGTGATCATGCCGGCCAGGAACGGGATGCCCGAGGTAGATGAAGACGCTCTCGGCGATCTGGCGCGATGGTGATGTTGACCGCCGTCCCCTTCGAGCCCGAGCCAGGTCGGGAAGACGGTGATGAAGACATAGGCGTAGACGGAGAAGAACAGGACCTGGAAGATCGAGTTGAAGGCGACGAGCCCGGCCGCGTATTCGCGTGTCTCCCTCGGCCAGGTCGTTCCAGACGATGACCATGGCGATGCAGCGGGCCAGGCCGATCAGGATCAGGCCGAACATGTATTCCGGCTTGTCGCGGAGGAAGATGACGGCCAGGGCGAACATCAGGAGCGGTCCGATGATCCAGTTCTGGACAAGGGACAGGACGAGGACCTTGACGTTCTTGAAGACGTCGCCCGAGCTCCTCGTATTTCACCTTGGCCAGCGGCGGATACATCATCAGGATCAGGCCGATGGCGATGGGGATGTTCGTCGTGCCGCTCTGGAACTTGTTGATGAAGCCGACGACGGCGGGGACGAGATAGCCGAGCCCGACGCCGAGGGCCATGGCCAGGAAGATCCACAGGGTCAGATACCGGTCGAGGAACTTGAGCTTGGGATTTCCGGGGGTCATTCGGCGCTCCTTTTCAATTTCCTATGAGCCATGGTCAGCTGATGACGATTTCCGGCTCGATGACGAGCTCGCTCTTGATCGAATTGGCAACGAGACTGTATTTGCGGGCCGAATCGAGGGCCCGCTTCGCCCGGCGCGTCACAGCCGCGGGATCCTCTCCGGCCGCCCGCAGGACGATCCGGGGTTTCAGGACGACGCGGCTGAAGATCTCGGTCCGATCGAGCTCGATCGTCTTCGTCCCTTCGGCCCGGCATGCGTACGAGGCGAGGGTGAGCTTATGGCGTTCCGCGCCCCAGAGGAACATCAGCATGACGCACGTGTTGACGGCGCCGACAAAGGCGTCCTCGGGGGTCAGGACGCCCGCTTCTCCGTGCGATTGGGGCGGCGCCGAAAAGTCCATCTCCGGGCCGTTGCCCAATTTCAAATGGCCCCGATGCCCACCCGTCCAGGTGACGGAGGCTTCGTAGATCTCGGTCTTGGTCATCACCGTCCTTGTGGTTTCTTCTTGAGCAGGCGATCCGTTTCCGCTGCGATCATCCCGGCGACGGTTTCGGCCAAGCGCAATCCGGCTTCATTGAGCTTACGTGGCGTTCCAATCCCGGCGCACGGCGCCTCGCCGGCGATCTCAGTCACGACGATGGATGCGGCCGGCTTGGCGCTGTATTTTTCGGTCGCCAGCGCCGCGCAGCGCTTGTTGCATCCGTCGATGGCGATCGTCGGGTAATGCCGGGCGAAGGCCCGCTCGCCCTCGCCGCCGGCCAGAAAAAGCGGCAGGCACAGCGTAACGGTGTCATCCGGCCGGAGCGTCTCGAGCACTCTCCGAACCGCCCGGCGGGTGACCGTCCCTTCGGGAAGCTCCTCCCCGGAACAGGAGATCAGCCCGATCTTCTTTCTCGGAAGCTCAGGCATGGACGTCCTTCCCTTTGAGCTCATCGACGATCGCGGCCCCTTCTTCGGCCGCCGCGCGGGCGAGGCTCATCCCGTCCGGATTCAAGTCGCAGACGCCCTCGGGCTTGAGCCCGCGATGCCGCCGGAGGACGTCGAAGATCGCGATCTTTCGGATATCCCCGGCGCCCGCGCTGGCAAGCCCTTTGGCGGCGCATTCGAGCTTGCAGCCGTCGATGGCCACGGCCGTCGCGCCGGCCACTTCGCGTCCGGCCTCGTCGTCGCCGAGGACGAGGAGGGCCAGGGCGACGACTTTCGCCTCGGCCGGGCGCAGGTCCTCGACGAGGACAAAGGCCGCCTCGCGTGCCGCGGCGCCCAGGGCCTTGCCGATCCCGCTGCAGGCGACGACGGGGATCTTTCGGCTCATCGCGAAACCTCGGCTTCGGCCTGGCGCTTGGCCAGGGACATATAATCGCGGGCTGTTTTGAGCGTTCGTTTCGCGGCCTCGGGGTCCGCGACTTCAAGAGCGGAGAGCCAGCCCCGTCCGTACGGATCTTGATTGACCAGCTCGGGGGCGGTCTCGAGCTCGGGATTCGTCTCGACGACCTTCCCCGCGATGGGGGATAACAGGCTGAGGTTGACCTTGATCGTTTCGATGACGGCCACCTCATCTCCCGGACGGACGATCGTCCCGCGTTCTTTCGGGATGGCGAAGGTCACGTCCCCGCTTCGCTGCTGCATGAAATCCGAGAGGCCGATGCGGGCCCGGTTCCCTTCGAAGCGGAGCCAAAGCCCGTCGTCGCCGTAATAGAGTCCCTCTGGAAAACGAAAGATGAATTTATCGACCGTCAATTCCAGGACGTCTTCGCTCATTTCGGCTCCTTGTCCGCGGCACCGAATCGCTCTTCGATCCAGGCGCGGATCTCGTCCCGGCTGCGGCGGAAGCAGGTCCGGATCTCGACCTCCGTTCCCGTGCAGGCCGCGGGATCCGGGAAACCATGATGGATCCGTTCCCCGGGACCGGGAAAGAAGGGACACTCCGCCTCGGAATCCCCGCAAACCATGACCACGAAGTCGAAGGACTGCCCGGCGAATTCGTCGATGCTCTTCGCTCGATGTCCGGAAATGTCGATCCCGATCTCGGCCAGGACTTGGATGGCCAGGGGGTGGACCCGGGTGGGCTCCGATCCCGCGCTGAAGGCCTGGAAGCGGTCCCCATGGAAGGCGTTGACGACGCCCTCGGCCAGCTGTGATCGCGCCGAGTTGTGGACGCAGATGAACAGGATGCGTTTCTTTGGCATGGGTCCTCAGGGCAATCCGAAAACAAAATACGCCCCGACGAGAATTATGACTGCGCCGGCGATCTTTTGCAGGACGGCGTTCGCTTTACGCAGCCCGTGAGATTCGATCAATCTCTTGGCCGCGCCCATCGAGGTCCCGGCGATCAAAACGAGCAGGGAGTGGCCCAGGGCGTAAGCGAAAAGGAGCAATCCGCCATAGGCGATGTCTCCTTTTTGGGCGACAAACGCAAGAATGACGGCCAGGATAGGGACGGCGCAGGGAGTCGAAACGATCCCAAACAAGAGCCCCAGAAGAAAGGCTCCGAGCTTCCCTTTTTTCTTGACGCTGAATACCTGCGGGAGGCGAAGCTCGAGCTTGAATACCCCGAGAAGCTGGAGGCCCATGACCAGGCAGACGGCTGCGACGAGGTATTTCCAGAACGAGCCCACGTCACCGAACATCCTCCCCATCAGGGCGGAAATGAGACCAAGGGCCGTGAACGTGACCGAGAGCCCCAGAACAAAAAACAGGGAGAAGACGAAGTTTCTTTTGAATCCCGTCGATTCCTTCGACCCGGCGACCATCCCCATCATCAGCGGGATCATGGCCAGGACGCAGGGATTCAAGGCCGTGGCGACTCCTCCGACGAAAACGGCGACGACGGCCAGCCAGGGATTGGACTGGATAAGCGCCGAGATGTCGCCGAAGATCCCGTTCATCGGTTTCGGCCCATTTGGCTCAGAGGATCCCCTTCTCGGCGAACATCTTCAGGATCTCGTCTTTGGGGAACAGCCCGACGTGACGGAAAACCTCTTTTCCCGTGCGGTCGATGAAGACCTGGGTCGGGATGAGCTGGATACCGTATTTCCGGGCGGGCTCGGGGTCCTTCCAGACATCGTAAAAGACGACCTGGACTTTTCCTTTGTACTCGGCCGCGATCTCCTTCATGATCGGCTGCATCGCCTTGCAGGGGATGCATTTGTCCGCCCCGAGCTCGATGAACGTGACCAGGTGCTTGGAGAAATCGATAGCGAGGTTGTTCGTGACCAGAACGATCCCGTCGGCCGCGGTTTCTTTCGACGTCTGGGCCGCCATGGCCTCCTCAGGGCCCGGGCCGCAGGCTATGCCCAGAACGCAGAGGGATGTCAGAAGGAGGATGGCCGTTCTCCCCAGCTTCGGGCGATTTCTCATTTTTTGCTCATTTCGTTTCGGCCGGGGCCGCCGGCGCGGCCTCTCGGATCCATGTCTTGATCTCGACCATGGACGGGATCCGGCCGGAGCATTTCACCCGGTCGTCGATGACGAGCCCCGGCACGGCCGTGATCCTGTAAGCCGCGATCTTCCGGATGTCCGAAACCTTCTCGACCCGGGCGTCGACGCCGAGCTCTTCGACGGCGCGGCGCGCCCGTCGCTCGAGCTCAAAGCATCGGGGGCAGCCGAGTCCCAGGACTGTGATCGTCATGATAGCTTCCTCGATCCTTGATCCCGGTTCGGTCCTTTTGCCGGCCTGACCCGCCGAGGTCCCGTTTTCGGGCCGCGGGTTCTGCGGACATTTTCCTTAAGGCACAATCCGAGGCGCGCGGCGTCGTCGGCCATGGAAGCGTCGAACTCCGGTCCCGACGCCCCCGCGAGCAGCGGCTCCAGGCTTTTCTTCACCCGGCCGGGGACGGTGTAGATGATCCACTTCCCGTCGCGCTTGGTCTCGACAACATCGGCGTCGCGGAGAAGCCTGAGCTGGTGGCTGATCCGCGACTGAGGCATATCCAGGACGTACATCAGCTCGCAGACGCAGAGGTCGCGCCGCATCAGGAGAACGAAGATCCTCAACCGGGTCGGGTCGGAAAGGGCCTTGAAGATGCGGACGATCTCTTTCATTTTAATGTCTTCGTATGAACATATTTTCATATAATCGGATCCTCTGTCAAGCCCGTCGCGGCGCCGCCGCCCGGGCCGGATTGAGGCTCGAATTCCGCGGCGTCTTTTCCTATAATAGATGCGCTCGTTTTCCCCGCCTGTTCAGGGAAATCCCGGGTGAAAGGGATTAATGAGACGGGATACTTGGGGCCGGCGCGGCCGGGGGTTTCGCCAGAGTCACCTTGAGCCAGGCCCGGAAAGCCTCGGCCCCGCTCATCCTCCCGGCGCCGCCCATCCCGGCCGGACCGCCCGGCATCCCGCCGCGGCCGCCGTACCCCCCCCATTCCTCCCATCCCGCCCATGCCCCGGTCACCCCTCATCCCGCCCAGGACCTCGCCCGGCTCGAACCCGATCCCCATGACCCCGCCCGGCGGGACCACGACCGCGATGGGTGAGCTCTCGCCCGTTTTGATCGGGATTTTCAGCTCATAGACGAAACCCCCGGGGGAGCCGGCCAGGGCCACTTCGAAGCCCTTGAGCTCCCCGCGCTTCAGGCGGGTCGATTCATCACGCCCGGGCCCGAGGATCTCGACTTCCTCCGGAACCTCCGGGGCGTTTTCTTGGCGGGGCTTATCGCGGCGCTCGCCCATCGAGGGGTCGTTCAGCGGCTTGTTCTCGGCAGGGAACCCCGGCATGTCCATCCCGATCGGGTAATGGATGCCGATGAAGTGTTGCTGGCCGCCTTTGGGATCGAGCCAGACGGTCAAGCCGGTCCGCTCGAAGCTGCCCGCGCCGGCGGCCGCGTCGCCCCTGAGACACAGGTAGAGGAACTCGCCGTCGTTGAGAACCCCGACGGCATAGGGCGTCTTCTCCACGACGCGGAGATGGCCGCCCCAGTCTCCGGAGCGCCCGTCGACGACGATCTCGGAGGTCCGCCAAGTGCTGGGGATGTCGATCGTGCCGCATCCGGACAGAGCCAGGACGAGGACGGCCGCAGCCCCTCTCGAAGCGATGCGTTTGAGAGAGGGTATTTTTTTATTCATATCTGCCCCTTCGCGCCAAGCTCGGCGCGCGTCATTCCTGAATGAAACTTCGGCCGGCCGGCGTTGGTTGCGCCGCTCGCCGGTCACGGCCTCCCCCCCGAAAGCGACGGTTTGAGGATCCGGATGACGGAATCCGCGTTCGCGGCCGCCCGGAGCGCCTCGCGGAATTCGTCGTGGACGAGCCGGCGCGAAATCTGGGCCAAAAGCCTCAAGTGCTCCTGGGCGGCTCCTCCGGCCGGGAGGGCGAGCATCACGATCAGATCGACCGGGTCTCCGTCCGCGGCGCTCCAGGCGATAGGGGCGGCCGGGCGCAGGACGGCGATCGAGACCCCGCCGACCGCGTCCGTCTGGCAATGAGGGATTGCCACCCCGAATCCGATGCCCGTGGAGAAGGTGTCTTCGCGGCGCCAGAGGGCTTGCTCGAAAGCCGTCCGGTCATCCGTCCGCCCGGCCTGCTCCATCATGACCGCGAGCTCGGCCAGGGCCTCAGCCCGCGACCGGCAATCGGCGCCGAGCCTGACGAGAGCGGGGACGATCGGCTCTTCCGCCGCGGACGGGGAGGCGAAGGCGGAGAGGAGGGCTTCCACGTCGAAGGCGCGGGACGAAGCGAGGGCCGCTTCGAGCAGTCCGCGGCAGGCCGGTGCGTCCAGGGTGCGCAGCCGGGCTTTCGTTTCGGGCACGGACGCGGCCCCCATGCTCAGCTCGTCGAAGCCGAGCCCGACGAGGAGCGGAAGGGCCCGCCGCGATGCGGCCAGCTCTCCGCACAGGCCGATCCATTTCCCTCGCCCATGGGCCGCATCGACCGCGATCCGGAGCAGGCGGAGGAAGGCGGGGTGGAGCGGCTGATCCAGGGCCCGCACCGACGGATTCCCGCGGTCGGCCGCCATCGCGTACTGGAGGAGATCGTTCGATCCGATGCTGAAGAAATCGGCATGGTCGGCGAACCGGTCGACGAGGAGGGCCGCCGAAGGCACTTCGACCATCATCCCGATCTCGACATCCGCCCGGTGGGGAAGCCCTTCCCGCTCGAGCTCCGCGCGGATCCCCGCCAGACGCTCCCGGGCCGCGATCATCTCCTCCACCGCCCCGACCATCGGGAACATGATCTTGAGAGAGCCGTGGACGGCGGCGCGCAGGATGGCCCGGAGCTGGGCGCGGATGAGATCGCCGAACCGGTCGTAGGTTCGTATGCCGCGAAAGCCGAGGAAGGGATTGGATTCCGCGGGCAGCGGAAGGTAGGGGATGGGCTTGTCTCCGCCGATGTCGAAGGTCCGGATGATGACCGGCCGGCCCTCCGCGGCGCGAGCGATTCGGGAGTAGAGCTCGGTCTGCTCCTCTTCGCTCGGCGGGGCGGTTCGATCGAGGAGGAGAAGCTCGGTCCGGAACAGCCCGATCCCCTCGGCCCCGGCCGCCCAGGCCGGAGCGAGCTCCTCGGGATGCCCGATGTTGGCTGCGATCTCGATCCGCCGGCCGTCGGCGGTCCGGCCGGGCCTTCCGGACTCGGTCCGGAACCGGGCGGCTTTTTCCTCGAGCGCGGCCTTGTCCCTATCGAAATAGCGGACGACCGCCGGCGCGGGCGACGGGATGAGAAGGCCGCGGCCGCCGTCGACGAGGATCTCTTCGCCCGGCTGAAGCCGGTCCAGGAGGCCGGGGATGCCGGCCACGGCCGGGACCCCGCGGGCCCGGGCCAGGATGAGCGTGTGCGACGTGGCCCCGGCGTTCTCCAGGACCAGGCCGATAAGCCGGGTCCGGTCGAGGGACAGGAATTCCGAGGGAGGAAGGTCCGCGGCGACGAGGACGGACGGCGCAGCGAGGTGAAGCGATCGGACCGGGACCCTCTGTTCCTGAGAGCCGGGCGATGAGCTGATGGGAGATGTCGCGGACGTCGGCCATCCGCTCGCGCAAATATGCGCTCTTGGAAGCTCGCAATGCCGAGGCGAAGAAGCGCGAAGCCCGGGCCACGGCGCCCGCAGCGCTCAGGCCGCCGCGGTGGATCGCTTCATCGATGGAAGCGGCAAAGGCCGGATCACTCAGGATGGCGCGATGGGCATCGAGGACCGCGCGCTCGACGGCGTTGGTCGCGGCGTCCCGGCGCGCTTTGATATCGCTCTCGAGCGACGCCGCCGCGGCCCGGAAGGCGGCCGATTCTTCGGCCGGGGACCTGCCGGCGGCGCTCTCCTCGAGATCCGCTTCGAGCGCCGGATCGCGAAGGAGGGCCGGCCCGCGGACGATCCCGGCCGACGCCGGCAGGCCGCTGAAATAGAGGGCTCTCTCGATCTCGAGGACGCGGGGGATGTCCGCGCCGGAAGGCGCCGGGGCGGGCGGCGCGGCATCCGCGGCTTCGAGGATCGGCAGCTCGGCCTCGATAAAGCGAGCCAAGGCGGCCAGGGCTTCAGCTGCATCGGGTCCCTCGGCCGCGAGACGGCAGGGATCGTTCGGCTGCGTGTCCGTGGTGAGCAGGGAGAGGGTGCTCCGGAGGTCGGCGGAGACGCCGGTCCGGGCGTTGATCCAGGTGATCTTCGAACGGAACCGGGCCGCCGCCTGCTGGATGCGGCTCGCCGGGCGGGCGTGAAGGCCCAGGGGAAGGGGAAAGACGAACGAGCGCTCAGCCGCCAAGGTCGGCCTTGATCTTCGCCAGGATCTCGTCGGGCTTCTTGATGGCGTCCTGGACGCCGATCTCGATGATCGTCTTGCCGGCGAAGCGGTCCCGCTTCCGGACGGGGATGCCCACGGCGAAGATGACCGCCGCGGCGGCCCGGATCTCCTCGTCGCCGAGCTCGTTTTCGATGCCCATGGCCCCTTGCGTCTCGACCTTGATCTCGAGACCGAGCTTCCGCCCGGATTTTTCCAGGCGCTCCGCGGCCATGTAGGTGTGGGCGATGCCCGTGGGACAGGCGGTGACGGCGACGAGCTTCATGCGGCCTCCTTGTCCTTGAGCGCGGCGGCGCGGCGGGCGGCCCGCCGGCGGATGAGGGTCATGAGGAAGGCGACGGCGAGCGTCCCGGCCAGGATGGCCAGGACGAAGGCGAGGCGGTTGTCCACGACCGGAAGGACGATCGGCCCGCCGTGCGGGGCGTGGTCGCCGACCTTGCCCAGCATGGCCACGACCGAGGCCAGGCTCGAGCCGGCCATGATCACGGGGATCGTCCGCAGGGGGTCGGCCGCGGCGAAGGGGATGGCCCCTTCGGTGATGCCGATGGCCCCCATGGCCAGGGCGGCGAGGCCCGCCTCCTTTTCTTCGGCGGTCCAGAGGGAGCGGTCGAGGAGCGTAGCCAGGCCGAGCCCGAGGGGCGGCACGCAGATGGCCGCCGCGCAGGCGCCCATGACGGAGAAATTCCCCTTCTGGATCATGGCCGCCCCGAAGAAGAAGGCGACCTTGTTGACCGGACCGCCCATATCAAAGGCGATCATCGAGCCGAGGACGACCCCGAGGAGAACCTGGTTCCCGGTGTTCATCGTCTCGAGCCAGCCTTGGATCACGGCCATGACATCCCGGATGGGCGCGCCGATGATCTTGTACATGACGAAGCCGACGATGAGCGAGGAAATGACGGGGATGACGAGGATGGGCATGATCGGCCGGAGGTAGGTCGGTAGCTTGAGCTTCTTGATCCAGAAGACGAGGAATCCGGCAAGCAGCCCCGAGATCAGGCCTCCGAGGAATCCCGCCCCGACCTGGCCGGCGATGTATCCGCCGACGAAGCCCGGGACGAGCCCCGGCCGGTCGGCGATGCCGAAGGCGATGTAGCCGGACAGGACGGGGATGAGGAAGGCGAAGGCGGCCGAGCCGATCTCGTTGATGAGCTTGAGGAACGGGGCGTGGGAGAAATCGGGCCCGGTCGGGGTCATCGGGGCGAAGGCGATCGAAATCGCGATCAGGATGCCGCCGCTGGCGACGAAGGGAATGGCGAACGAAACCCCCGAAAGAAGGTACTGTTTCAGCCGGTTAGGCTTCATGGGCGGAATAATATCGCCCGTCCCGGCCGATTGCAAGGCGTCCCGGGAGGCGAAAAGGTTGCCAAGTGCGCCGGAAATGAGTAAAATACGGGATCAAGCGCCCTTTCAGGAGAGAGTCATGGACCTTTTCGAAAAATGCGCCGGTTTTTACAGCGATCCCCGTGTCGCCCAGAAATACGGCTACCCGACCAATCCCAACACTCTCATCGAGGCGGGGACCTTCCCCTTCTTCATCCCCATCGAGCATGCCGAAGGCCCGGAGGTCATCATCAAGGGCCGCCGCCTCCTCATGATCGGTTCGAACAACTACCTCGGCCTGTCCAACCATCCCAAGGTCAAGGAAGCGGCCATGAAGGCCATCGAAACCTACGGGACGAGCTGCACGGGCTCGCGCTTCCTGAACGGGACGCTCCAGATCCACATCGACCTCGAGGAGCGGTTGGCCAAGTTCACCGGCCAGGAGGCCGCCCTCGTCTTCAGCACGGGCTTCCAGGTCAACCTGGGCTCGATCCCGGCCATCATGGACCCCGGCGACATCATCATCACCGATAAAGAGGTCCATGCCAGCATCGTCGACGGCGTGCGCATGGCCCGGAGCTTGAAGAAGGTCGAAACGCGCCATTTCAAGCACAACGACCCGGCCGACCTGGAGAGGCTCCTCCAGAGCCTGCCCGAGGGCCCGGCTAAGCTCGTCGTCGTGGACGGCGTCTTCAGCATGGCCGGAGACATTGCCCGTCTCCCCGAGATCATCCCCATCTGCCAGAAATACGGCGCCCGCCTGTTTTGCGACGACGCCCATTCGCTCGGCGTCCTCGGCGGCGGCCGGGGCACGGGCTTCCACTTCGGCCGGCCCCAGGACGTCGACATGGTCATGGGCACGTTCAGCAAGTCCTTCGCCTCGGTCGGCGGGTTCATCGCCAGCCGCAAGGACGTCGTCCAATGGATCCAGATCTTCGCCCGGCCGTTCATCTTCAGCGCCAGCCTGCCGCCGGCCAACGTGGCCACGGTCCTGGCCTGCCTGGACATCATCGAACAGGAACCGGAGCGCGTCGCCCGGGTGAACGCCGTCGCCGACCGCGTCCGGAAGGAGCTGGCCGGCATGGGCTACAACGTCGGGCCGTCCGAGACGCCGATCATCCCCATCATCATCGGCGACATCATGAAGGTCATCAAGGCCTGGCACATCCTGTTCGAAGCCGGGATCTACACCAACGTGGCGGTTCCGCCCGCCGTTCCGAACGAGATGTCGCTCCTGCGGACGAGCTACATGGCCACCCATACGGACGCCCAGGTGGACCGCATCCTGGAGACGTTCCACAAGGTCAAGGACCTGCTGGCCCAGGAGAGCTGAAGGCCGGACGCTATTCCCGCCACTTCAAGGCTTTGAAGCGCGGGTCATCCCGGATGGAATCGAGGTCGGGGTCTTTTTCGACCCAGGACTTGTGAGCGAACCCCGCCTTGACCGCGGCGTCCAGGCTCTCGATGGCCCGCGCCGCCTCCCCCTCCAAAGCGTAGAGACAAGCGACATTGTACTGGATGCCGGGGTCGGTCGGGTCGATGGCCTGGGCTTTCTCGGCCCATTGCAGGCCCGCCGGGCGCTCGCCCAGGCGGCACAGCGCGACCGCGCCCATCGTATACGCCCGGGCGTCGTCGGGATTGAGCTCGACGTGCTTTTCGACCGCCCGCAAGGCCAGCCGGTAGGCGGCCATGGCCGAAGCTTCGTCGCCTAGGGCCGCATAGCTCTGGGCGGCGAAATACTGCGCCTCGTGATTCTCCCGGGTCCGGCTCGCCTGTTCGAAGAGCTTCACGGCCTGGGCGATCTCGCCGCGCTGGAAACAGGCCCGGCCGTAAAAATAGGGCGCTTCCGGCTGATCCGGGTCGAGGCGCATGGCCGTCTCGAACTCCTTCTTGGCCTCCTCGAAGCGATCCAGGAGCCAGAGGGTGAATCCCCGCGCGGCGTGGGCCCGGCCGAGGGCGGGATCAAGCTCGACGGCTTTCAGGCTCGCCGCGTCGGCCTCGGCCAGATATTCCTCTTTGGTCTGCCCGTAGTAGTGCACGAGCATCGCCGCGCACTCGGCGATCCCGGCGAAGGCCAGGGCGTACTTCGGGTCGATCTCGACAGCCTTGAGGTACATCTGCCGGGCGAACTGGAGGCTTTTCCGCCGGCCCTGGTGGAAGAACGTCCGGCCGCGGAGATAATAATCATAGGCGAGGGAATCCGTTGTCGGTGCCTTGAACAGAGTCTGGCGCTCGTCCTCGCTCAGGATGAGCTTGAGGGCCCGGACGACGCTCTGGGCGATCATGTCCTCGATGGCGAAGATGTCGTGGGCTTCCTGGTCGTACCGCTCGGACCAGAGGTGGTATCCGGTCGGGACGTCGATGAGCTGGACCGAGATGCGGAAGCGGTCGTTGGCCCGGCGGACGCTGCCCACGAGCAGCGTCTCGACGTGGAGCTTCCGGCCGACCTCCCGGATGTCCTCGGTGCTGTTCTTGAACGGAAGGGTCGAAGTCCGGGCCGCGACGCGGAGGCCGGGGACCTTGGTCAGGGCGGTGAGGACCTCTTCGGCGATGCCGTCGCAGAAATAATCCTGGTCGCGGTCGGCGCTCAGGTTGGCCAGGGGGAGGACGGCGATCGAGCGGGCAAACTCCTTCTTCCGGCCGACGTACTGGGCCCGCCCGGTCAGGACGGCCTCCAGGGCGAAGCGGAGGTCGGTCCGGGCGTCATCCGCCGTCTGGTAGCGGAGCTCGAGGTTCTTACTGAGAAGCTTGGTCACGATCCGCTGGACCTCGAGGGGGATGCCCGCCGAGTACTCGATCATCGGGACCGGATCGCGCTCCAGGATGGCCTTGAAGGTCTCGTCGATCGTCCGCCCCGCGAAGGGCGCCTTCCGGGTGAAGAGCTTGTACAGGACGACCCCGAACGAGAACAGGTCGGAGCGGATGTCGGTCGGGCCGCCTTGGATCTGTTCGGGGGACATGTAGTGGACCGTCCCGACGATCGTGTTCGCCGGGGAGGCCGGGTCGTGGCGGAGGGAGGCGGCCAGCCCGAAATCCACGATCTTGGCCCGGCCGCGCCCGCTGACCAGGATGTTGGACGGCTTGATGTCGCGGTGGACGATCCCGTGATGATGGGCTTCGGCCAGGCCTTCGCTGATCTGGACGGCGAGCTCCAGGGCCTCCTCGATCGAGAGGCGGTGACCGGCCAGGTAATCGTCGAGGGACCCGCCCTCGACATGCTCCATGGCGATGAAAAGGCGTCCCTCGTGTTCCTCGATGTCGTAGATCGTGGCGATGTTGGGATGGCTGATCCGGGCCATCGCCCGCGCCTCGCGCTGGAAGCGGTCGCGCCATTCCCGGTTCCCGGCCAGGAACGCCGACAAGAACTTGAGGGCGACCGTCCGGTCGAGGTCCCGGTCGCGGGCGACATAGACGACCCCGGTCGTCCCGGCCCCGACCGCCTTGTCGATGATATAGTGGGCGATCGAAGTCCCGGCGGGCAGGATCTCCTGCGTCAGCGTCCCTTCCCGACTCTCGGCCATGTGTAAATAATTCCCCGTTCCACTATAGCGGCCGTCTGTTGGGCTGTCAATTCGCGCCGGGGCGCTTTCGCGCGGACACTGAAGCGGACTCAATCCCGGAGCCGGCCGGTTCTGAGGACGGCCTCCGCTCAGAGGAGCTGGTTCGACGGTTCCGGAATGTTCACTTGATCTCGATCCCGGTTTCGACGGTGAAGAATTTGTAATTGTCGTACGTGACCGTGACCATCGAGCGGGTGAAGGACATCGAGCCCTTTTTATAAGTTTCCTCGGTCCGGTCGCGCGTCGGGAACAGGACGCCGTTGTGCTCGATACCGAACTCGGTCTCGGAGGCTATGGCGGGATTCATACCCAAGCCGTCGGCAAGGATGAGGACGTTCTGATAGTCCCCGAACGATTCCGGATCCCATGCGATCCGGAGGACGGCGCCGTCCTTCACCCGGATCCAGGCCTTCCCCGTCAGGACCTTGCGGGCGCTCTCCGGTTTGGTTTCGCAAGATACGACGACGACCGGTTCGCGCTTGATCTTATCATTTTCAACGAACTTGTAGACATGATCCGCCGTCGCGGCTTCGCCAAGGAGCGTCGACGCGCCGAAAAAGATTTCATTGAATTTGAAATGACGCGTCTCGATCCCGACGTCTTTCTTCTCGATCTCCTCCCCGTTCTTGTTCACCAGGTCGCGCTTCTCCTTGACCTCCCCGCCCTTGCGGACGAACATGTAATCATAAGTGAAGACCACTGTATTGAAGTGCTCCGGGGCGGCGGCCGCGGTTTTCATCGCCCCGTCCCGGCCGGTGTATAAAGAGCTCGGATAGACCTTCGTTCCGACCGGCGCCGGCCGGGTGTTGGATTCCTCCTTTACCCGTTCCTTGCAGACAAAATCAAGGGCGGCCCTGTCCAGCCGGGCGCAATATCTCTTCGCCAGGTCGAGGACCTTGGTCCATCCCCGTTCGTCCGCCGCAGTTTGGGCGGGCTTGATGTCCGGAGCGAAGAGCGCGACGCTCGCGGCCAAGAAAAAGCCGGCGACGGCTTTGCCTTTCATCGCATTCCCCCCCCGCGTTGAGCTATGTTATTTGATATCGACATCGACGGTGAAGAATTTAAAGTCCGTATACTCGACGGTGGTCTCAGCGCGAACCCACTTGCGGCCACGGTCGTTGAGATAAGCTTCCTCGAGGAACATTTTCGTGGGGAAGCGGAGCCCGCTCTTCTCGACGCTGAACTCGGAGACGACCGTGATCTTAGGATCGAGCTTGTATTTTTCGCCGCGTTCCTTGAAGATCTCGTAGCTGCCGACCCGGCTCTCGTCCCATTCGATCTTCAGGATCTCGTTCGTCGCGAGATCGACCCAGGCTTTTCCGAGGAGGAACCGGGAAGGAGGCAGGCCCGGCTTCCGCTTGGCCTCGACGATGACGGCCGGCTTGCGGTCGATCGTCTCCCTTCCGACGACGGCGAAGTCGAGGTCCTTCTGGTTCCGCTCGGCGAAGATACCGGTCGGCCCGAGCAACGGGGTCCCCACATAGAACGTTTTCGTCTCGAGCTTGGCCTCGGGAACATGCTTCTTTTTCCCGTTTTGCTCGATAAGCGTCCGCGTGTCCCGGATGACGCCCTGATAATTGCGGATGCACTGATAGTCGTATACAAGCGAGTTCTTGCTCCGCGCCGACGTCTGGTAAAAGACCGTCCCTCCGGATGAAGGGGCTTTCCCGCTCGGATTGACCGCCCATGCGTTCGTCGGAGGGGGCGGTTTTTCGGCGTCCCGCGACAGGTCGACTTTTTCGAGGATCTCCTCCCGGCAGGTGAAATAGAGGGCAACGCTCTCGAGCCGGCCGCAGTAGTCGGCCGCGGTCTTGAGGAATGCGGCCAGGTCGAAGGGCTGTCCCACGTCGGTTTTCGTTTGGGCGGGCGCGGGAGGAGGCGCGATCAATGCTTCAGCCCTCTGATTCTTGCCCGAGATGAGCTCCGCGATCCTTTTCTTGTAGCTTCCCTCGTCTTGAGCGCCCCAGACTTCCTTTCGGTTTCGGAGCTCGAGCTGCCCGACATAACGGGCGTCGACCGTGCTTGGATTGGCTTGTTTCCATTTATTCGGCCTGTTGAAGGCGAACCCGTACAAAGCGAAAAACCCTCCCGGGATGGGAAATTTCCAGACCTCCATCGTTCTCGCCTGAACGTCTTCGCCCATCCGGTCGTCTGTCAAGCCTTCCGGTGTCGGTCGTCCGGCGGGATTGCCGCCCCAGCGATCGTCGGTCGTATAATCGCGGCTCCCCGGGCTGCCGTTAAGAAGATAAATCCGCGCCCGGTCCGTGTTCCAGGGTTGTGAGCTGTTTTCGTTCTTGAACTCTTTGTTGATGTATTCCATCCGAATATCGAATTCTTTCTTCACCGCCGGGGAGCGGACGGCCCAGAATAGCTCCTGGAATTTCAGGCGCGCTTCGGGAGTCATCGCTTTATAAGCGTCGTTCTCGAACTTTTGCATGATGAAATAGTGCATGGCATACCACGCATCTTTGGTCGGAAGCATGTTCGGGCCGCAGTTGATCGTTGTCGCGATCAATAGAGAAAGGCAGGCCGTCTTATAGGCTTTCATTCGAACCTCCCGTGCGTGGAGAACATTCTTATTATATTGATTTTGCAGCAAATATCATGCCAGGAAAATAGCGCGGCTCTCTTGGGGAGGCCCCAAGCGGGGTGTTAAAAAAATGGGACAATAGTCCATTTTAGGGTACTATAGCCGTCTTCCCGAAGGCCGTTAAAACCGGCATTGACATCATCCGAATCGGAGGGTATCGTTCGCTCGAGATCGCCGGATGGAAATGGAATCCTCCCGAAAGTCACCAATGAACCCGAGAGCCTACGGGCCTGCCCCTTATTCCGTCGTTCTCCTGCACGGCGGGCCCGGCGCGGCCGGGGAAATGGCTCCGGTCGCCCGCGAGCTGGCCGCGGCCAGGGGCGTTCTCGAGCCGCTCCAAACCGCCGACACGATCGCCGGCCAGATCTCCGAGCTGCACGGGATCCTCGAACGGAGCGCGGCGCGGCCCGTTTTCCTGGCCGGCTTTTCCTGGGGGGCCATGCTCGCCTTCATGTACGCCGCCCGGTTTCCCGAGGACGTGGGGAAGCTCATTCTTATCTCTTCTGGAGCGTTCGAGGAGGGGTATGCCGCCCGGATCCTTCCGAATCGGATGTCGCGTCTCTCCGAGGCGGAATCCCGCGAGCTCGGGGTCCTCATGGAGCTCTTGGATGATCCCGATGAGCCGGGGAAGAATAAGGACGAAGCACTCGCCCGCCTAGGCGAGATCATGTCCCGGGCCGACGCTTACCGGATAGGATTCCCGGCCGACGATCCGGTCGAGGTCAGCCTCCATATTCACGAGCGCGTCTGGGCCGAGGCCCGGGCCCTCCGCAAGTCCTGCGGCCTTCTCGCGGTCGGCGCATCGATCCGCTGCCCCGTCGTGGCCATCCACGGCGATCATGATCCTCATCCGGCCGAAGGCGTCAGCGTCCCGCTCTCCCGCGTGGTGAAGGATTTCCGGTTCATCCTCCTCGAAAAATGCGGCCATCGGCCTTGGGTCGAGCTCGAGGCCCGGGAGCCTTTCTTCGCCCTGCTGAAAAAAGAGATCTCTTCCTTCCGCTGACGCTCCTCACGCCCCTCCGTTTCCATGTATAATGGCGGCGGAGGAGCCCTCCCATGTCCTTGACCCTCGTTTTTATCGCCGTCCTCGTCCTTTTCGCCGCCGTCGTGGCCGGTTTTCTCGTCCTCTCCCGGAAGGCGGACCGCCGTCCCGAAGCCGACCTGACGCCGCTCGCTTCGCGATTCGAGGCGATCGAGAGGGGCCAGGAGCGCGGAGAGCGGGTTCTCCGCGAGGAGCTGACGCGGAGCCGCGAAGAGGACCTGAAACAGGGCCGCTCCCTCCGCGAAGAGCTGACGGGTTCGATCAAGGGCTTCAACGACTCGACGCTCCAACAGCTGGCTGGGCTCGTCGCCATCGAGCAGAACCAGCTCGAAAAATTCTCCGGGGAGATCGACAAGCTCAAGGGGACGGTCGAGGCCCGCCTCATCCAGATCCAGGACGACAACGCCAAGCGCCTGGAGGAGATGCGGAAGACGGTCGACGAGAAGCTCGAGACGACGCTCGAGCGGCGCCTCCGGGAATCCTTCTGCAACGTCCAGGAAAGCCTGGACCGCGTCTCCAAAGGACTTGGCGAGATGCAGACGCTGGCGAGCGGAGTCGGCGACCTCAAGCGCGTCCTGACCAACGTCAAGGCCCGCGGGACCTGGGGCGAAGTCCAGCTCGGGAACATCCTCGAGCAGTTCCTGACCGCGGACCAGTACGAGAAGAACGTCGCCATCCGGCCCGGCGCGGACGAGCGGGTCGAGTACGCCGTCAAGCTCCCGGGACGCGACGACATGGACGGCCAGGTCGTCTGGCTGCCCATCGACGCCAAGTTCCCGAAAGAGGACTACGAGCGGCTGTGCGAGGCCGCGGAACGCGCGGACCCCGCCGCCACCGAGGACGCGGCCCGGGCCCTCGAGGCGCGGATCAAGATCGAAGCCAAGACGATCCGGGACAAGTATGTTGATCCTCCGCATACGACCGACTTCGGGATCCTCTTTCTCCCGACCGAAGGCCTCTACGCCGAGGTCCTCCGCCGCCCCGGGCTCGCCGACGCCCTCCAGCGGGATTTCCGGGTCATCGCGGCCGGCCCGACGACGATCGCGGCGCTCCTCAACAGCCTCCAGATGGGATTCCGTACGCTTCAGATCCAGAAGCGCTCGAGCGAGGTCTGGAGCGTCCTGCGCGCGGTCAAGACCGAATTCGGGAAGTTCGGAGAGGTCATGGCCAGGGTCCACAAAAAGCTCGAGGACGCCGGAAAGGTCATCGAGGCCGCCCAGCAGCGGACCCGGGTCATGGACCGCAAGCTCCGGGACGTCGAGGAGCTGCCGGCCGGGGAAGCCCGGGACCTGCTCGGGGTCGGGGAGGAGCCGGTCGCGCCGGATGATACCGACGAAGAGGCGCCGTAATCCCCCTTTTTTGACTTCTCGTCCGGCCGAGCCTATGATAAAAGGCCGATATGCCATCAAACAGGGCGCTCGCCCGGGAGGTTCCGATGACAGCCCGCAAGATTACCTGCCTTTTCCTGCTCGTCGCCGCCGGCGCGGCCTGCGGCGCGAGCATGCTCCCCACCAAAGACGAGTGGTACGCCCAGCACTATTTCCTCATGCAGAAGTTCGAGATGAACGCCTACAAGGCGATGACGCCGGAGGCCCGCCTCGAATTCCAGCAGCTCTTCTGGTCCGTCCGTTCCCCCTCTGCAAAAAAGGAGTTCGACACCCGGATGGCCTACATCAACAATGAGTTCAAGAACGAAAACTCGAAGCAGCCTTGGAACACCGACCGGGCCCGCGTCTATCTCCTGAACGGAAGCCCGGCCAGCCGCGATTACACGACCAACGACGCTTGGAACTTAAACGTCGGCGGCGCGGCCGCCGCCGGGACAACCGGCCGGGAAGGCGAGGACATCCAGGCCCGTTCGCTCGAGGTCTGGAACTATCCCTTCGGCCGGTTCTTCGTCATGTACGGCTTCACCTTCAACCCGCCGAACAAGTGGAAGCAGGCCACTCCGACGGCGACGTCGGGCCGCTACCTCGGAGATTTCGAGCTCCAGAACCGCGTCGAGGTTTGGGGCGCCCAGGACGAGGAGACGTACAAGAAGAGGATCGCCGAGCTGGCCAGCGTCAAGAAGTGACGCCCGGTTCGGGCGGCTCGCCCGACTCGGCCTGTTCTTTCCTGTCTTCCTTCCGGATCTCGACGATCGTTTTCTTCGACGGCTCGATAAGGCTCTGGATCTCGAGGAATGCGTTCCCGAGGGTCGTTCCGCTCGGCTTCTTCCGGCGGTAATAAATCCATCCCCGGGATTCCATCTTGAGAAGAATCCGGTCGAGAAGAAAGAGCGCCGCTCCCGCAGCCGCGATCCAGAGGACGAACTTCATCCTTTCAATATAAGCCCGGCGCCCGATTCCGGCAAGTTTCCCGGCCCAGAGCCATCGAATCGAATTGACAGAAAGGGCCGCCCTCATGAATAATGAGATTTCTTAAAGGAGGCCCGCCCATGCCGCTTCATCGTCCGTCCGGTCTTTCGAAACGTCTTGTCCTCATCCCTCTTCTTGTCGCTTTCGTGGCCCTGTTCTCCGTGTCCGCCCAGGGCCCCGCGGTCAAGTCTTCGGCCCGGCCGTACGTCTGGACGGACGAGCCCGACGGCTGCACGAGCATCCAGGTCGGCCGCCTCGCCTCGGAGGACGGTTCGGTTATGACCGCCCATACCTGCGACGGGAATTACCGGAACTGGCTGACCATCGTCCCGCACCAGAAGTTCGCCCCCGAGGCGAAGAACAAGATCTTCTCCGGCAAGATGCACACCGAGGACCCGGCCGACGTCCGGGGAATGATCCAGACGGGCGAGATCCCCCAGGCCGCGGAGACCTACCAGTTCGTCAACGCCGCCTATCCCTTCATGAATGAAGCGGGTCTGGCCATCGGCGAGACCACGATCGGCGGCCGCCGCGAGCTCTACAACCAGGAAGGTATGTTCATGATCGAGGAGATCGAGCGGATCATCCTCGAGCGCTGCAAGACCGCCCGGGAGGCGATCAAGCTCGCCGGCGAGCTGATCAAGGAATACGGCTATGGCGACAGCGGCGAGTGCATCACGATCGCAGACGCCAAGGAAGTCTGGCATTGCGAGTTCATGGGCGAAGGGCCGCTCCAGAAGGGCGGCGTATGGGCCGCGGTCCGCATCCCCGACGATCAGGTCGGCATCTCGGCCAACATCCCCCGCATCTCCGAGATCAACCTCAAGGACCCCGACCACTACATGGCCTCGGAGAACGTCTTCAAGGTGGCCCAGGACAACGGCTGGTGGGACCCCAAGAGCGGCGAGCCGTTCAAGTGGTGGAAGGTCTACGGCTCGAGCCGCCCGGGCTCCAAGCCCTACTCGACCCGCGAATTCTACGTCTTCAGCACTCTGGCGCCCTCTCTTAAACTGACGCAGGACCTGCCCGAGCTCCCGTTCTCGATCAAGCCGGACAAGAAGGTTTCGATCCGGCAGATGTTCCAGCTCTACCGGGAGGCTTACGTCGGGACGGAGTTCGACGCCGGCAAGAACCTCATGATTCCGCGCCGTCCGGCCATGGGACAGCGCGGCGGACAGCCTCCGGCCCCGGGCGCCAAGCCCGCCGCCCCGGCCGCGGCCCCCGAGATGGTCCGCAGCCCCTTGGCCAATCCCTGGATGTCGGGGAACCTGGGATCGTTGGCGAACGCCCTCAAGCCCGGATCGGTCAATCAGGTGCGCACGATCGCCATCAACGGCTGCGCCTACGCCACCATCCTCCAGTGCCGGGCCGGATTGCCGCCGGCTATCGGAACCGTCTGCTGGTTCGCTTTGGACAATCCGGGCCTGAGCGCCCGCTTCCCGCTCTTCGCCGGGACAACCGAGCTTCCGGCCTCCTTCGCCATCGACGGCCAGCATCGTTACCGGACGGATTCGGCGACCTGGACCTATAGAACGGCCAATCGCCTGTCCCTGGTCCTCTGGGGCCAGGCCCAGAAGATGATGGAGGATACGATCCGCCAGTTCGAGGAGAAGGGCCTGGCCGAGCTCCCGATCGTCGAGAAGCGCTACCAGGAGATCCTGGCCAGCAAGACGCCCGACAAGGAGCCGTTCACGGCGGCCCAGTATCTGACCCAGTATACCAACGACTTCGCCCGGGCGATCCTGAGCAAATACGATGAGTTGACGGGGAAGTTCTGGTACATGATGCGCGGTGGAATTTAATAGGAAGTTCGAGACGATTCTTTGGGCGGGCTGGTGCGTTCCGTTACTAGAATCGTCGGCTTTCCGGGTGTTCTAGGGTTTCCCCTCTTTGAGGACAGATCCAATCCCTCTTGGTTAATTTGGGCAGGGCCACAAGCCCTGCCCAAGGAGGGTCAGCGAAGCGCCGAGGGGGCGCCAGCAAGGGGGAAAATATCGATGTTACCTTTTGCAAATGGGGACAACGTCTCCGCCGCCCACATAAAAGCCCGAAGGACCTTATTTTCTTCGGGTCCTAAAAGTAGAAGCCGAAGGTGGCGCCGACGACCATGTCCTTGAAAAAGGCGTCGAAGGGGGTCACGGTGAAGAGGGTGAGCTTGATGTCGTAGCCCCGGAATCCGACGTTCGCCTTGAAGGCGGCGTCGCTCGAGGGGCCGCCTTCGATGTCCGAACCGAGGAGCCACCACTTCGTCACGCCTCCGCCGATGAAGAACCCTTGCCCCTGGAAGTTGAGGAGGAGGGCCGGAGCGAGGATGAAGGCGCCGAAATCGAAGTTGTGGATGACGGCGTAGAGCTCGGGCGAGAACGACAGGCTTGGGCTGAGATAGAAGTCGAAGGTGAAGCCCGTCGTCCAGAGGAACGGGCTGAAGGAAAAGCTTTTGTCGGTGACCACGCCCCAGTTCCAGGAGATATCGGTCTGCGCGGAAAGGCCGGGGGCCGTCACGCCGGCGAGGACGGCGAAAACGACGGCGGTGAGGACGATCTTTTTCATGTTATTCTCCTTCCCTCGAGCGTCCCTGGCGGCCCGATTTTAGTGGAATTCCCTCTTCCGTGTCAAAGCCCTGAAGGACGCTTCCGCCGCCGTTGACGCGGACGGCTTGGATTGTGATAAATTATGCCTTCCGCGGCGCGGACCCGACCGGGAAAGGAGACGCACGGATGGCGAAATTCGAAGGAATCCACTGGGCCTCCCATCAGATGCGATACGGGCTTCCGGACAAGGACTTCTCCATCGTCCCGAGCGGGAGCAAGGTCTACGCCGTCTCGCGCTCGGTCCACTACGCCCTCTTCCTGGCCTTCGAGGGGATCCGCTTCTTCTGCCGCCCGACGGCCGGGGGGATCGAAGCCGTCTTCCTGAACTGGCGCCGGAATCTCGAGCGGCTCCGCCGGGCCATGCTCTTCAACATCGGCGACGCCAAGGCCGGGCTCGTTCCGTCCGCCGACGAGCTTGAGACCCTCTTCATCCAGCGCTTTTTCCGGGCCCCGGAGACCCGGCCCTTCTTCGAGGAGATGGCCGCCCTCGGCGCGCAGGGCTATTTCAGGCCGTTCACCGTGGACGAAGAGGAATCGATCGGCGTCACCTTCCCCAACCAGCCCTCTGTCCGGGCGGCCGTGGCTCGCTACGACCGCTATCTCGGCGAGCCGTTCTCGGGCGTCGTCGTCCCCAATCTCGTCCGGGCCGTGGCCGGCAACAAGACGGGCTGCCTGAAGCTCGGCATCAACTACGTCATGAGCGTCAAGGCCGTCGAAGCGGCCCAGAGGATCGATCCGGGGGCGGCTTCCGCGCTCTTCCTGGACGACAATCCGCACGGCCGCCTCGCCGAGCGCAAGATCACGGAATGGGATTCGTCCTGCTGTCTCTTCGCCCTCCGGGACGGGACGGTCGTCAAGATCCCGGAAAGCGACCTCATCCTCCCCTCGGTCACAATCGGAGGGATCGTCACCATCCTGCGGGGCAAGGGCGTCAAAGTCGAAGAGCGGCACATGACCTATGGAGAGCTCCTCGACCGGGTCAAGGCCGGCGAGCTCATCGCCGTTTCGAGCATCGGCACGGCCGGGATCCTCAACCGCTGCCAGAAGCTCCTTTTGGTCGACGGCGCGGGGAAAACCCTGGCGACGCACGTCCCGGATCACGCCCACGCCCTCTACAGCGCGCTGGCCGAGGCGCGGGACATGTACTGGAACATCTATAAGGGAGCGGCCCGGCCTCTTGAAGGCATGTCGCTCCACGTTTATCCGCTCTGATCGGTCGAGGGCCGTTGAAGAAGGCCGCTTCCGCTCTGATCGCGGCGGCGAGCCTTGCCTGCGTTCTTGGGGGCGCGGCGTCCGCCCGGCCGGCGGCGGAGGAGGCGGCCCAGACCCGTAAATTCACCCTGACGTTCACCGAACGCATCCGGGAAGAGGCGTCGGACAACGTCGGAAGCCTCCGGGACTCCGGAACGGACAGCAGCGCCTATGTCCGGTTCCGGACGAGCCTGATGGGGCGCTGGCGGCCTTCGGCAAGCTTCGAGCTGACGGCGCGGCTGACCAACGAAAACCGGTATTACTTCGCCCCCAAATCGGACCCGCGCCTCGGGCGCAACTTCGGCATCCACGAGGTTTTTTTCGATTACCTGTATCTCAAATGGAGCAAGCCGCTTGGCCTGCCCGTGAGCGTGAGCCTCGGCCGCCAGGACCTCATGATGGGCGAAGGGTTCATCATCTTCGACGGCGGTCCGCTCGACGGATCGCGGTCGGCCTATTTCAACGCGGCGCGCCTGGATTGGGCCGTGGGGCCGAAGACGAGCGTCATGGCGTTCTACGTCTTCCAGCCGCGCACGGACACGCTTCTGCCGGTCTTCAACGACGTCGGCCAGATGATGGTCGAACAGGCGGAAGAAGGGTTCGGGGTCTATGCGACGGGCGCGGCGGGGCGGGCGGCACTCGAAGGGTATCTCTTTCGCAAGAACATCAGGGCTTTCGAAGCCCTGCCGTCCTCCGGGATCACCAACGCCGGCGGCCGGGCGGCCTGGCCGCTCACGCCGGATCTCTCCCTGACGGCGGAGGGCGCGGTCCAGTTCGGATCGTTAGGCGACGCTCGGCGGCGCGCGCTCGGCGGACACTTTCATCTCGATTGGAAAACGGGGGGGACGTTCCCCCTTCCCGCCGCTCTGACCTTCGGCGGGATCCATCTCAGCGGCGATGATCCGGACACGGCCGACCGGATGGAAGGCTGGGACCCGGCCTTCAGCCGCTGGCCGAAATGGAGCGAATCGCTCATCTACCTGTTCGCCCGGGAGAGCCGGCCGGCCTACTGGACGAACTTCGCCTCGCTTTACGGGACGCTGAATTTCGCCCCGGCGGCCAACGTCAAGCTCGCCCTGACCTGGCATCATCTGACCGCCCCGGAGCGTTCCGCGCCGACGGCGTTCCTGAGCGGGACGGGACGAACGCGGGGCGACCTGGGTATCCTCAAGCTGACCTACGACATCAGCCCGAACCTCCAGGGACATTTCCTCTGGGAGCAGTTCCGGCCGGGGAATTTTTATTTCGCCGGGGCCCAAGGATACGCCTGGGTCCGGTTCGAACTGCTCGTCCGATACTGAAAAAGAAGGGGCCGGTCGCCCCGAAAGGAGCGGGAACATGAGAACGCATCGAATCGCGGGCGCCGCAGCCGCCCTCTTCTGTATGGTCCTTCTCGCCGCCGGTCCGGCTTCGGCCGCGGCCGACAATCCCAAAGTCGCCATCCGCAGCGACCGGGGGCTCATCGTCGTCGAGGTCTATGCCGACAAGGCGCCCGCGACGGCGGCGAACTTTCTCAAGTACGTGGATGCCAAGCTCTACGACGGCACGGTCTTCCACCGGACCGTGACGATGGACAACCAGCCCAACGACGCGGTCAAGATCGAGGTCATCCAGGGCGGGCAGATGCCTCCGGGCGCGAAAGGCTTTCCCCCCATCCTGTTGGAGCGGACTTCGGTCACCGGCCTCCGGCACGAAGACGGGACGATCTCCATGGCCCGCTCCGGCGCCGACACCGCCACGGCGAGCTTCTTCTTCTGCATCGGCCCCCAGCCCGAGCTCGACTTCGGCGGGAAGCGCAACAAGGACGGGCAGGGTTTCGCCGCTTTCGGAAAAGTCGTCGCGGGCATGGACGTCGTGCGGAAGATCCAGAAGGAGCCGGCGGACGGCCAGACGCTCAAGCCCCCGGTCAAGATCCAGTACGTCGAGCGCGTAACGGGCTCCGAGCGGGTGACGGTGCAGCACATCCTCATCGCCTTCAAGGGCACGATCCCCGGGCCGGACGGCGCCAAGATCACACGGACGAAGGAGGAGGCCGAAGCCCTGGCCGGCAAGCTCTTTGAGCAGGCCAAGGGCGGCGCGGATTTCGACGCCCTGGTTAAAGCGAACACGGACGATGAATATCCGGGGATTTACAAGATGTCGAATTTCGACCTCACGCCGAACAAAGTGGAAAAAGAGTATTCGCGCGGCGGCATGGTCCGCGCTTTCGGCGACGTGAGCTTCGGCCTGCCCGTCGGCGGGGTCGGCCTGGCGGTCTATGACCCGGCGTTCTCCAAGTACGGATGGCACATCATCAAGCGGATCCAATGATCCGGGAGGAAAGGGAGGAACGGAGATGAGAAAACGCTCTCTGATTGCTGTCGGGTTGGTGGTTCTGAGCCTGGCAGTCGCGGCCGGCGATGCCGCGGCCCAGGCGCGCGGGGTGAAAGCCATCTCGATTCCCGAGATGAAGGTCTGGATGAAGTTCCTGGCGGCCCCGGAGTTCCGCGGCCGTCCGGCGCCCTCCGCCGAGCTCGACATCGCCGCGAGATACATCGCCCTGGAGGCGGAGCGGATCGGCCTCAAGCCGCTGATGCCGAACGGGTCCTTCTTCCAGGACGTCCCAGTCGAGGTCACGACGATGTCGCCGGCCAAGTCCGGACTGCGGCTGACGATAGGCGGAAGAGAGGAGACATTCCGCTTCCCGCAGTCCTTCACCACGACGATGCGGTCGGGCGGCGAGTGGGCCGCGGCCGGCGGGCTCGCGTTCGCCGGGACCGCCCTCGACGCCGCGCCGATCGACGACAAAGTATTTGAGAAGATCGACCTGCGGGGCAAGTTCGTCGTCCTGCTCGAAGCACCGCGTCGGGAGGCCGCGCCGGGCGCCCCGGCGGGAGGGGGCGGGCAACCCGGTCCGGCATCCGCGGCCGCGCGGACGCAATTCCTCCGCTCGAAGGGCGCGGTCGGGACGATCACGATCATCAGCTACGAGCGGGAGATGAACCTCGTCCAGAAAAATCTCTGGTTCGACGTTGCGGAGCGGTACCGCTGGCTGAATGTCGAAACGGCCAACCCGGCCGGGCTGCGGCGGGGGCGCCGTCCTCGGTCGCGCCGCCCGCGCCGTTCTATACGGTCGAGGTGCGTTGGGACGCCGGAAAGGAGCTGCTCGGGGTCACGAACGACGAGATGGGCCGGGGGTTCGCCGCTCTCGGGAACCGGCAGCCCATCGCCCCGCGCGACCTGCCGGGCAAGTCCGTCGAGGTTTCCATCGGGTTCGATCAGCGAACGACGAAGTCGCCGAACGTCGTCGCCTGGGTCCAGGGGACCGACCCGAAGCTCAGGGAGGAATACGTTACGATCAGCGCCCATCCCGATCATCTGACGACGCGCGAAGGCCGGGTGTTCCCCGGCGCCGACGACAACCTTTCGGGGTGCGTGGCCATGCTCTCGATCGCCAAGGCGCTCATGATCGAGCGGCCCAAGCGCTCGATCATCTTCCATTGGAACACGGCCGAGGAGCGGGGCCTCGTCGGGGCGTATTATTTCGTCCAGCACGCGCCGGTCCCGGTCGACAGGATCAGCGCCAACCTCAACCTGGACATGATCGCGCGGAACGATCCGAACGCCATCTACCTCATCGGCTCGAACAAGCTTTCGAGCGAGCTCGACAAGAGCATCAACGCCGTGAACGACAGTTCCGTCCGGATGAAGATGGATTACAAGTACGAGGACCCGGGCGAGCCGAACCGGTTTTTCTTTCGGAGCGACCAGTACCCGTACATCCGCTACGGCATCCCGGCCGTTTGGTTCTTCTGCGGGACAACGCCCGATTATCACACCGAGCGCGACGTCGAGGAGCTGTGCGACTACGCCAAGATGGAGAAGGTCACGAGGCTCGTCTATCTCGACGGCGATCGATGTCGGCAACAAGCCGGCCCTCCTCAAGCTCGACGTCCACCCCGAGATCAAGACGCGCGGGCGCGCACAACATGAAGCGTCGTCTGGCGCCGCCCGCCCCAACCGCAACAGAAAAAATAGGGGGACGTAGCACTCATTTCCCTATTTCGACTGACAAATTTCGTCTGTTGAGCCTCAGGCTGTTGAGCTTGACAAAATTTGTTTGCAGAAATCGGGAAATGAGTGTCACGTCCCCCGATTACGGAAGTAGACGTAGAAGGGGATGCCGGCGAGCATGCAGCCTAGGGCGGCCAGGGCCTGGACCGGCTTGGCAACGAGCGTCGCCACCGTGAAGAAGATCGTGATCAGGATGAAGAGGATCGGCGTCACCGGATAGCCGAGGGTCCGATAAGGCCGCTCGGCGTCCGGACGCTTCTTCCGCAGGACCATCACCCCGACGCCGATGATCAGCATGAACAACCCGTCCATGAAGACGAGATAGGTGATGATGTCGGCGAACGTCCCCCAGAAGAAGAGCAGGACGATCGCCCAGGCGCATTGGAGGGCGATGGCGTTGGCCGGCGTTTTGAAGCGCGGGTGGACCCGGGCAAACGCCTTGAAGAACAGGCCGTCGTCGGCCAGGGCATAGAAGATCCGCGGGCAGGAATAGGTGTTGATCCCGACCGTG
This sequence comes from Candidatus Aminicenantota bacterium, assembly GCA_963848835.1. Lineage (GTDB taxonomy): Bacteria > Acidobacteriota > Aminicenantia > Aminicenantales > UBA4085 > CAWKFB01. Next base: position 87,531 of record CAWKFB010000015.1, read on the forward strand.
CCGAGGGCGGCCAGGGCGATCATGACCGAGATGAGGATGGCGCCGAAGGGGAGAACGGTCTGGAGGGCCTCGGCCGCGACGCCCGTCGATTTGGCGATCCGGTCCGGAGGAAGGAGGAAGAGGTAGCCCAGATTGGTCAGCCAGTAGCCGACGCCGACGATGATCGCCCCGAGGATCATGGCCCGCGGGACCGTCCGGCGCGGGTCGCGGGCCTCGCCGGCGAGATAGGAAGCGTGCTGCCAGCCGCCGACCGAGAAATAGACGCCGACGAAGGCCGTCCCGAACGCGGCGAGAAGGCCGAGTCCGGGAGCGGTGATGGAGGAATTGTCGAAGGTCAGCTTGAATCCCGTCCGGGCCGGCGAGCCCAAAGCCAGGCCGACGCCGATGATCAGGGCCAGGCCGAGGAGCTTGAGCGTGGAGAATCCTTTGGCCGAGAGGTCGGAATAGCGCGTCCCGACGATGTTGATCATGGCCATGACGGCGATGGCGCAGGCGCCGAGAACGAGGATGCCCTTGTCGCTCAGGGGGATGTTGAAGGCGACGTACTTGGCGAAGGTCAGGGCGAGCGCGGCGATGCCCGAGCCGTTGATCACGACGAAGGTGACCCAGGCGAAAAGGAAAGCGGGCAAGGGGCCGAAGATCTCCTTAATGTAGGCGTACTGGCCGCCGGCACGCGGGAACATCGCCCCGAGCTCGGAGAAGGTGAGCGAGCCCGTCAGGGCGTGGGCAAGCCCAGGGCCCAGACGAGCAGGATCAGGAGCGGCGAGGAGAGATAGCCGGCGACGAACGACGGGCTGAGGAAGATCCCGGATCCGATGCAGGCCCCGATGGCGACCATGGTCAGGCCGGTCAGGGAGAGGTTGCCGCGGAGCTGGGCCATGGTTCCTCGGGGGGGGCGCCGGGCCGTCTTATTTCCTCTTGAACTCCGCTCCCGGCTTCCAGTCGGGCATTTTCCCGGCGTTCGCGACCCTGTATCCGACGGCCAGATAGAGGGCCAGGTCCTCCATGGCGCCGCTGAGGTCCCAGTCGGGCCGGATCTCGTCGGAGGGCTTGTGGTAATCGTTCTTCGTGTATTCTTCCCGGATCTTCGCTCCCCAATCGGCCGGGCGGCCGAGATATTCCGTCCCGCGCGCCCGGGTTGAGCGCGGGAACGCCCTGCTTGGCGAAGGGGAAGTGGTCGGAGCGGAAGAACGATCCTTTTTCGGGGGTCGGGTCCGGCTTGAGGATCCGGCCCTGCTCGGCGGCCGCCGCCTGCATGAAATCGTCGAGATCGGACAGGCCGAGGCCGACGATGACGAGGTCCTTGGTCCGGCCGTAGACGTTCATGGCGTCGATGTTGATGACGCCCGCGGTTTGGGCCAGAGGGTCGATCGGGTGGAGGGCGTAGTAGGTCGAGCCGAGCAGGCCCTGCTCCTCGGCCGTGACGAAGAGGAAGAGGATGGACCGCTTCGGCGGCGGGTTGATCTTCTTGAACGCCCGGGCGAGCTCGAGAACGCCGGCGACGCCCGTGGCGTTGTCCAGGGCGCCGTTATAGATCTTGTCGCCGTTGATCTCCGGCCCGATCCCGTAGTGATCCCAGTGGGCGGTGTAGATGACGGTTTCGTTCTTGAGGGCCGGATCGCTTCCGGTCAGACGCGCCGCGACGTTCCGCGAATCGATCGTCCTCAGGGCGTTCTTCAAGGAGACCGAGGCTGTCGCGGCCAGGGGGACCGGAGCGAAGTCCCGATTTAGGGCCGCTTTCTTGAGCGTCTCGAAATCCTTCCCGGCCCCGGCGAAGAGCGCCTTGGCCTGGTCCAGGGTGATCCAGCCTTCGACCGCCGCGCGCCCCATGTTCTTGTCCGGGGCGACGATATCGAACTGTTCGGTGACCCGGCTCTGAACGACGGAGAAGGGATAGGCCGCCGGCTCGGTTTCATGGACGATCAGGACCGCGGCGGCGCCCATCCTGGCGCCCATTTCGTACTTATAGGACCAGCGGCCGTAGTAGGTCATCGTCCGGCCGCCGAAGACCTTGGGATCGAGCGCGGCGGGATTGGCCGGATCGGGAACCGGCGGATCGCCCACCAGGACGACCATGGTCTTGCCCTTGAGATCCACGCCCTTGTAGTCGTCCCAGGAGTATTCGGGGGCCTGGACGCCGTAGCCGACGAAGACCATTTCGGAGTCTTTCAGGTCGACGGACTCCACGAAGCGCTTCGTCCAGGCGACGTAATCGTCTTTCCATTTGAGGGCCTGGACCGCCCCGCCGTAGGTGAACGTGAGCATCGGGCTGTCCTGGACCGTGATCCCGGCGAGCGGGACCTTCTGGATATAGGTCCCGTCCGTGTTGCCGGGCTCGAGACCGATGCGCTTGAGCTGGTCGATCATGTACGCGACGCTGAGCTCCTCGCCCCGCGTGCCGGGGGCGCGGCCCTCGTAGCCGTCCGAGGCCAGGACCTTGACGTGCTCCATCACCGCCGCGGGATCGATGGCGGGCAGGTCGGCGACCTTGAGGTCGGCGGCTTTGGGAGCGCAGGCGGCAAGAGCGATGAGCAGGGCGAAGCAGCCGAGAAGCAGGGGTTTTGTTGAGCGCATGGGTCCCTCCGTAAGGATTCTTTATATCGGATTTGGGCCTCGTTCGTCCACCTTAGAATAATGGGGTCGCGTCTACAAAATTCAATAAAATTGAAGACCTGGCACCCTACGCAGGCGTATCTCCGTCAAAAGATCGAATAATAATATCCTATCGAGACATTCAGAAGGGCTCTCTCCTTACTCCTCGGTGTAGCCAACGGTGTAGCCAAGGGTAGGTAATATCGCTTGATCTTCTCGTCCGTGACGAAAAAACGGGCCGGCCGCGCATACACATTTCCTGGTGCCAGGTCTTCAATTATTTTGAATTTTGTAGACCCGACCCCAACAAGGCGCACAAAAAAAGGGGCCGGACGGTCCGTCCGGCCCCGGAAGGAAAGGGGAAATGAGGGGAACGAGTGCCCCGTCCCTCTATTTCACTTCGGCGCTGATGACAAGAATCAGGGCCGCGCCGCTCGGACCGGATTGGAGTCCGCTGACCCCGACGACGAGATAGCCCTTCTCCTTGAAAGTGATGTCGCTCGTTTCGATTAAAGCCGTGCGCACCGTATTGGTCGTTTGAATGAGAGTGATCGCCCCGGCGGCGATGACCCGTTTCCCGGGTTCGTCTCCCCGCAATTCGACATTTCTGAGCCTCATCTCGCAATCCAGATTAATGCTCCCTGAGACGAGCTTGGTCGAATTCCCCTCCGCGCCGTCTTTGACCGTGAGGAAAGAGGGGTTGTCGACGTAGTAATACTTGAAATTCCAGAGGTCTTTCATCTGGTCGAGGACCGCCCTGAGATCCGGATTGGAAATGTCCCGTGTCCCCGACAAGAAGTTAGACTTTACCGATTCGGCCGGAGCGTCTTTCAACGCTATGATCGTGTATACCCTGAACTGGATGTTCTTCTTCTCGACGTCGAGCTTCTTGAGAACGGCCTCGAAATCGGCGACGTATTTTCGCGGAATCCTGACGGTCAAGGTGCTGCCGGAGGCCGTCGAATCGTAGACGTAGAACTTCGCCGCCTTCACGAGGTCGATGGGGTTGACGTACTTCAGAGAATAGGTCTTGACCAGCCCCTCCATCTCGTACTGCTCGGCTTCCGCTTTTTTCCGCTCGGCTTCGATCCTCTTGCGCTGGTCTTCTTGAGCCTTAAGGGCCGCCTCTTGGGCCTGCTGAACCTGTTGGGCCTGCGTTTGAGCGTTCACGGAAGCCGTCTGGACGGCTTCGACCGCCTTTTCGGCCGGCGGAGTCGTCTGCCCGGCCGCCGCGGGCGCAACGAGCGCGGCCGCCAGAAAAGCGAAGATTAAAAACACGGTCGAAAGCGTTCGGTTCATTTTCATCTCAGTCCTCCTGGAATAGCTTGAAATCGGGTTTTTGGAAAAAGACGATCTTGATGTTCTTGCCCGGGATCTCGAACTCGGTCCGGATCTCGGCAATCGCCGTCGGGGCCGGCTTGCGCGCGACCGGCGAGGCTAGGAAAACACCCAGTATAAGCGCGGCCGCGGCCGCCGGAACGAGCGACCAGCGGAGGACGCGCTGCCGGGCCCTCAGCTTCCGCTCCCCTTCGACCGCCGCCGTCCGGACGCGCGCCTCGAGCCCGGCGGGAATCCCGGCGTCCGCCCTCCTAACGAGCGCGGCGATCCGCTCGTCGATTTCGGTCCTGTTCGGTTCAGTCATGGTTCACTCCCAGCGCGGTCTTCAGGCTGTTCCGGGCCTGGTTGAGGATGAGCTTGATGTTCCCCTCGCGCAGGCCGGTCACGCCGGCGATCTCGGCGATGCTGAAGCCGCTGTCATAGAAAAGGAAAAAGACTTCCCGGTGGCGGGGCTTGAGGCGCTCCGCGTAGGCGAAGATCTCGCCGACGAGCTCCCGCGTCCGGGAGTCGTCCTCATCTCCAAGCCGCTCGACGGGCGGACCGGCCGATGTCCGGGCCTCGCGGCGGAGATGGTCGCGCAGGGCGTTATGGGCGATGGCGAAGATCCAGGGCCCGAAATCCTTGTCCCGGCGGAACGTCTTGAAATACCGGAAGGCGTTGAGGACGGTTTCCTGGTAGACATCCTCCGCGGCGGTCGCGAAGCGGAGTGTCTTGCGGATGTAGTTGAAAAGCTTGTCGCGGCAGGGAGAGAGGAGGCCCCAGAAGGCGTCTTTTTCCGTTATCTGGTCGATGTCTTTAGCCTGTTCCGTCGGCACCGGGTTCGCGTTCCGGGCGCCGATCGCGGGCGCCCAGCCCCCGACAACCGGGCCGGCCAGGGTCAGGATTCCGTCTTTCACATAGATAATATGCGGGTCGGGGCGAAAAGGTTAGTCTTTCCAGTTCCACCACTTGAGCTTTTCGGGGTCGTGACGCTTGTGCGAGGCATAATAGATGGCGGAGCGAAAGACATAAAGGACGCAGGGATCCTGCCTGGTTTCCTCGAGCCGGCCGAGGCGCTCGTAGAGCTCCTGAGGATCGGCCCCCTTCAGATCGCTCACCCGGCGGATCCCGAGCCGCCAGAGGTTCTGGGCGATGCTCGGGCCGACCCCGGGGATCTCCTGAAGGCCTTTGAGGGAAGTTTTCCGGTTGATTTCCATTGTTGCCTCGCCCATAATTCTATGCCGTTCATGGTCCCCGATTCCAGCGCGCCGAAAAACCGTCTCGCCGGGGAGACGTCCCTCTATCTCCGCCAGCATGCCGGCAATCCCGTGGACTGGTTCCCCTGGTCGGAAGAGGCCTTCGCGGAAGCGGTGCGGCTTGACCGTCCGGTCTTCCTCTCGATCGGATATTCCTCCTGCCATTGGTGCCACGTCATGGAGCGGGAGTCGTTTGAGGACGCAGCGGTCGCCGCCCGGCTCAACGCCGATTTCATCGCCGTCAAGGTCGACCGCGAGGAGCGGCCCGACCTTGATCATTATTATATGGCGGTCTGTCAGGCCATGACCGGAAGCGGCGGTTGGCCGCTGACTGTGTTCCTGACGCCGGACCGGAAGCCGTTCTTCGCCGGGACGTATTTCCCGAAGACGGGCGGCCGCGGGCGGATCGGCCTCCTCGAGCTCCTCCCGCGGATCGCGGGGATCTGGAAGACGCGGAGAGATGACGTCCTCGCTTCGGCGGCCGAGATTGCCCTCGCCCCCGAGGCGGAGGAGACTCCGAATCGCGCCGGACCGGCCCTCGAAGCGGGGCTTCTCGACCTCGCCTTCCGCAGCCTGGCCGACGCGTTCGACCCCGAGAACGGGGGATTCGGCCCGGCCCCGAAATTCCCCGTCCCTCATCGCCTCCTTTTCTTACTGCGCTACGGACGAAGGACAGGCGACCGGAGCGCCCTGGACATGGTCGAGAAGACGCTCGAGGCCATGCGCCTCGGCGGCATCTTCGACCAGATCGGGCTCGGATTCCATCGCTATTCCACGGACGAGCGGTGGATCGTTCCGCATTTCGAGAAGATGCTCTACGACCAGGCGCTGCTGGCCATGGCCTATACCGAGGCCTTCCAAGCGACCGGCCGGGCCTTCCATCGGACGGTCGCCGAGGAGATTTTCACGTACGTCCTCCGCGATCTGACCGGCGGGGATGGAGCGTTCATGGCCTCGGAGGACGCGGACGCCGCGGGCGAGGAAGGATCGTTCTACCTCTGGACCGAGGCGGAGCTGCGCCGGGCGCTTTCGCCGGAGGATGCGGATCTTGCTGTCCGGATCTTCCAGGTCGGCCGCGAGGGACACGGTCCGGAAGGCAAGGAGGACGGCGCGGGACGGAGCGTCTTGACGCTGGCCGGGCGGCCTGACGTGCTGGCCGCGGAGATGGGCCTTTCCGAATCTGATTTTGATGCGCGGCTGAACGCGATCCGGGAGGCTTTGCGCGCGGCCCGGGAAAAACGACCTAAGCCGGCCCGGGATCCGAAGGTCCTGGCCGACTGGAACGGACTTATGATCGCCGCGCTTTCCCGGGCGGCCCGGGCGTTCGATCGGCCGGACTATTTGATGGCCGCATCCCGGGCCGCAGGCCGGATCCTCGAGGCCCTCGTCCTTACGGACGGGTCGTTCCTGCGCTGTCTCGTCGACGGCGAGGCGAAGATCCCGGCTTTCCTCGACGATCATGCGTTCCTGGCGTGGGGGCTGCTCGAGCTCTATGAAGCCGGTTTCGAGCTCCTCTATCTCGAAGCTTCACTCGCTTTGGTCCGGAGGGCGATCGCTCATTTCTGGGATGAACGCGGCGGCGGGTTCTTCTTCGCCCCGGATACGGCCGCGGCAGAGATCCCCATCCGCAACAAAGAATTTTACGACGGAGCGGTCCCCTCAGGGAATGCGGTCATGATGGATATCCTTCTCAGACTGGCGCGGATGACGGGAGATCCGGCCCTGGAAGAGAAGGCCGTCCGGACCGGCGGCGCCTTTGCCGCGACGATCGGGCGCATGCCCTCGGCTTTCACCTATTGGATGACGGCCTTGGAGCGGGCAACGGGGCAATCGCAGGAGATCGTCGTGGTCGGGATTCCCGGAAAAAAGGACGCCGAGGATTTGCTGCGGGTCATCGCCGGCTCCTATCTTCCGAATGCCGTCGTCCTGTTCAAACGGGAAGGCGACGCCGCGCTCGAACGCCTGGCGCCCTTCGTCAAGGACATGACGATGGTCGAGGGATCGGCGGCCGCTTACGTCTGCTCGAATTTCTCCTGCCAACGACCCGTGACGTCGCCGGACGCGCTCCGCGCCCTGCTCGTCACTTGATCACGAACCAGGCAAAGCCCCGCGCCGGGACCGCGACCGGCAGGGCGATCCGGCGCTCCCGGTCGAGCCGGGAGCGTCCGGACGGGGCCGTCCCCCTCTTGGACGCGCGCCTTTTCGTTCAATCCGCTGTAATAGAGCGGGACTTCAAGCTCCCTCTCGAGCGCGGCGTCCGTCGGGTTGAAGACAAGGAGCAGGCCTTTCTCATCGAGGGCGGGGTTGACGTGCAGGACGGCGTCGAAGTCGCGGCCGTCGGGCCGGCGGATGTGGATGACGTCCGAGTTCAGGATCGCCCGGTGAACTTTGTACCAGTCCACCCATCTCTTGACCAGGGTCCGCGTCGCTTCCGTGTCATAGAGCCGAGGTCCCCGGTAGCAAGCCTGGACACCGTAGCCGAAGTTCTGGACGAGGTGGGCCCCGTAGGCGTCGAGGTGCTCGGCCAGCGGCTCGAGCGTCGCCGCCTCGCCGCCGCCGTGGTACTGGACGAGGGGCACGAAGGTCCAGCCCATCGACGGCGTCTTCTCCCAGGTCCCGTCGTAGAGGTTCTGCCGGCCGAGCATGATCTGACGCTCGCGCGGGAGCGACCAGTTCACTTCGCGGTAGCCGATGGCGGTCTTGTTCGACCCGGCCAGGAAGTACCAGTCCGGGACGTTGAGATAGACGCCCCGGTCCCGGCACCAGGCGTAGAAGTCCGTGATCGCCCGCCACTGCGTCCACTGCGAGTCGGCGAGCCCGCGATGGCCGGGGTGGCTCGTCGAGGCGCAGATGTCGCCGGGATAGCTCCCGTCGTGCTCGAGGATATTGAAGCCCGTCCGTTCGATGAAGGCGGTGATCCGGCGGAAGTAATCGCCGCCCCAGACGCTTCCGAGGCAGGGGGAATTGCCGAAGATCGCCCCGCCGGTCTTGCCCGTCTTAGGATTGATGACGTCGTTGGCCTCGTCGATGCGGCGGCTGGCGAGAAGCGAATAGCCGCCGAGCTCGATGCCTTTGGAGTGGGCGTAATCGACGAGCTCCTTGATCCGGGCGATATAGGCGGGATCCTCGGATTCCATGTCCAGGCCGCTCCCGAAGCTCAGGATGATCATCTCGAACCCGACGTCCGCGCACTGGTCCACGGCGCGCTTGACGATCTCCTGGTCCGTCGAGGTGAGATGGAGGAAGATCGGGTTTTCCAGGGCCCAGGGGGCGATCGTCCGGTACATCCGGCGGAGGGCCAGGCCCTTGCGCTCCCGGTCGGTCGAGTCGTGGAGGAGCTCGAAGGTCCGGAAGGTCGCGAACGTGCCGCCCGGGGCGATGTCCGCGTCCGGGCCGAGCGGCGGGCGGCATTCGAGGACGCAGGGCGTGTGGAGGGCGTAATTGACCTGGGTCGTAAAGCCCGGATCGGCCTCCCAGAAAACCGTCCGCGATGCCGATTTCGGCGACATCCCGCTGAAAGCATAGTCCGTCTCGATGTGGATGTTCGGCCGGTCCCAATTCTCGACGTCGCCGACCGAGACCTCGGGCTCGACGACGGCCAGCGTCTCGCTGATGAAGGCATCGAGGCGCACGGGGCGCGTCCGGGAATTCGAGATGGTGACCCATTTGGAGATAAGCGGCAGGCCGTCGTAGATCTCGTAGTGAACGTCCACGGCGATCCCTTCGAATTCGGGCGACGCGGGGACAAAATGAAGGGTGAGCGACCGGCCGGGCGGAGGCCAGGCGGACTCGGGCGCCCAGCGGACGCGCTTGTAGGGAAAGCGGGGTTGGATATCTCCCTGCTCGAAAGACGTGAAGGAGAATGCCCCCGGCTCGGCCGTGAGCGCATCGAGCCATTCGGGAAGCAGATAAGCCTGGTCGGGCTGACCGAGGAGCCCGCCGACGTTCACTTTCTTCCCGTCGAGGACGAGAACGGCCTCAGGCCGGACGGCCCGGACGAACGCTTCGCCCGTGACGAGATGATCGAGGCCCACGGTGGCCAGATTCGGCGAGGTCCGGAACGTCCGGCGGACGAGACCGTTCTCGAGGGCGAGCGTCTTTCCGTCGGCAGAGGCGGAAATCCGCGCTTTGAACGGCGAAGGATCGATCAGCCAGTCCGCCTTTTCTTTTTCCGGGCCGGTCGAGCAGGCGAGCGAGGCAAGGATTATCCAACTGGCGCATCCAATGGCGAAAGTGTTTCTCATCTTGGTTCTTTCATACCAGAATCGATGTAATATATATAGCAAGGAAGAGCAACATGGAAATCATCGACCTCGACGACAAGCACCTGGAGATCTTCCGCTGCTGCCTGGAGGACTGGTCCGACGAGATGAAGGAGGCCGGCCCGCACCGGGCCGAGTGGATCCGGGCCATGAAGGAGCGCGGGTTGGGGGTCAAGCTGGCCGTCGACGGCGACAAGTCCCTCGGTTTCATCCAGTTCGTGCCCATCGAACAAGGCTTCGCCAAGGGCCGGGATGCCTGCTTCGTCCACTGCATCTGGGTCCACGGCCATAAAAACAAGGGCGTCGGCGACCAGCGCGGAAAGGGGATTGGCCGAGCCCTCCTGGGAGCCGCGGAGGACGAGGCGAAATCCCGCGGCGCTAAAAGCATGGTCGTGTGGGGATTGTCCCTTCCCTTCTGGATGAAGGCCTCGTGGTTCAGGAAGCAGGGCTATAAGAACGCCGACAAGCTCAGCGGCCTGGTCCTGCTTTGGAAGCCGTTCGCCCCTGAAGCTTCGCCGCCGAAGTGGATCCGGGAGAAGAAGCGGCCGGAGGCAGGCCAGGGAGCGGTCGACGTCACCGCATTCCGGCATGGCTGGTGCTCATCGGGCAACATCACGTTCGAGCGGGCGAAGCGGGCGGCCGCCGAGTTCGGGGACAAGGTCCGCTGGCGGGAGATCGGGACGCTCGACCGGGAAACGTACCTCGAGTGGGGGATCTCCGAAGGGATCTTCGTCGACGGGAAGAACATCCGGACGGGGCCGCCGTTGTCCTATGACAAGATCCGGAGGAAGATCGCCAAGCGGGTCAAGAGGCTTCCGCCGCAAAAGGGGATGCGCGAGGTCCAAGGGTGAGGTTTTTCGGTCGGCCGGCGGCCGAGGGGACCATCGTCTTCGGGACGGACGCCGGATGCCGGGTCGAAGCCCGGATCGAGAAGATCAAGGGCGGTTTCAAGATCGAGGGAACGATCCGGGGGCGGGCGGGGACGATCGAAGTCTGCCGATTCCCCGCCCCGGCCGAGCTCCTGGTCAACAACTGGCAGTCCTGGGGCCCCATGCAGAAGTTGAAGAGAGGCGAACGCTTCCGAGGCCTGGCCGAGCGGATGGAAAAGCAGGGCCGCCCGGTCTTCTCGCCCATCCCGGAGACCGCCCTCGCAACGCTGGTCAGCGATTATTTCGTCGCCTGGGACGGGGGGATGGCCGGTTTTCTCGCCTCCACGATCGGGCATCCCTATTTCGCCGTCGAAGGCGGCGAGATCGCGGGGTATGTCGAATATTTCGACACGGTGTTCGCGGACGCCGTCCCTCTCGAGCCCCTGATCGTTCTTCTAGCTGGGCCTTCGGTCGAGCAGGTCCTGGAGGAATACGGAATCCGGGCGGCCCTGGCGAACGGCGTCCGGGTGAGCGAGTGGAATCCCGTCGGCTGGTCGAGCTGGTATCACTATTTCACGAACCTCACGGTTGCCGACGTGGAGAAAAACCTCGGGATCGCCCGGGAGGGATTTCCCTTCGAGGTTTTCCAGATCGACGACGGGTACGAATCGGACATCGGCGACTGGCTGATCCCCAAATTGGGATTCCCGGCGCTCCCGGAGCTGGCCCGTCTCATCGGGGCGGCGGGATTCCGGGCCGGGATCTGGACCGCGCCATTCAGCGCCGCGGCTTCGTCCGATTTCGCGGCCCGTCATCCCGAGTGGCTGATCTCCGAGGGAGGAAAGCCGGCCCTGAGCTACCGCGGCTGGGGGAAGGAGATCTACGCCCTCGACGCGACTCATCCGGGCTCGAAGCAAGGGCTGCACGAGACGTTCACCGCGTTGCGGGACATGGGCTTCGATTATTTCAAGATCGACTTCACGTTCGCCGCGGCGATGCCGGGGGTCCGGGCGCGCCGGGTGACCCCGATCCAGGCTTACCGCGAAGGCCTGGCGATCATCCGCGACGCCATCGGTCCGTCATTCCTGCTCGGCTGCGGCGCGCCGCTCCTGCCTTCGGTCGGGCTCGTGGACGGGATGAGGGTCGGCGAGGATACGGCGCCGTTCTGGGATCCGTCCAAGGCGCCGCTCGACGGCGTCAACGCTCTTTATGCCCTACGGAATCCGATCCTGCGCTCCTTCATGAACAAGAAGTGGTGGCTCAACGATCCGGACTGTCTTCTGATCCGGCGCCGCGAGATCGACCTGGCCGACGGAGAGAAGGAACTCTACGCCCGTACGGCCGGCGCGCTCGACGACATGATCATCGAGAGCGACGACCTCGAGCTCGTGGACGAATGGGGAAGGAACCTGCTCGAGGAAGCTATCGGCCTGCGGGGCGGGCATGTCCGCGTCAGGGGGCTCCTGAACGACGACTCCTACCTCATCGATTCCTGGGGCGGACCCGCGGGGATCTTCCGGTACGCGGCCAACCTTTCCGAAGCGGCCGTCCGGTTCGACGGGCAGGATGTCCCGCCCCGCTCCGGCCGGTTCATTCATCCGAAATAGGGGAAATTGGGGGACGCAGCACTCATCCCCCAAAATGAGTGCTGCGTCCCCCAATTTCATATAAAATGAACGAGGAGGGATAAGATGAAAATCACGGCATCCTTGATCGCCCTGTCCTTGCTCCTGGGCGTTCCGGCCGCACTGTCCTCGGCTGGTCCTCAGGACCTCAGCGCTTATGAAAAAATGAAAGACCCGGTCCTAGTTAAGAAGCCCGCGGCGAAAATGCTGGTCGTTGAAGCCAAGGGCGACCCCAATGTCGCGGGCGGCCAGGCCTTCAGCCTCCTCTTTAAAGTCTTCTTCGGCATCCCGGGCGCCCGGATGTCCCCGCCCCGGGCCCGCTGGAACCTCGATCCGAAGACGCCCAAGGACCAATGGGTCGGCCTATACGCGCTTCCCGTCCCGGATTCGGCGACGCTCCCGGCCGGCTCCGAGGGGGCGAAGATCGAGGTTTGGGAATACGGCGATGTCGCGGAGATCCTTCACGTCGGCGCCTACGCCGACGAGCCCGCGACGGTGGCGAAGCTGATGAAGTTCATCGCCGAGCAGGGGTACGTCGTCGCCGGGCCTCACGAGGAAGAGTACGTCCGCGGGCCCGAGACCGGCCCCAATACGTCCGCCTACCGGACGATCATCCGCTACCAGATCAAGAAAAAATATATCGGTGATGGCGTTGGCGACCTGCCGATCGCCCCGAAAGTTTTCCGTTATTTGAGCTGGGCGATCAGCGCTTCCGGCGTCGTGCCGGGCGGCGCATCCGCGGCGACAATGGCCAGCCCGATCCTATTTCCGAGAAGCCGGGCGGCGAGCCGGCCGCCTTTCGCTTCGGCGGCTTCGATCGCGCCCGCGGCCGGCGTTTTGACCGACTTATAAAGCGGGCTGCCCTTAAAAGCTTTGCCGACTTCGGCGAATCGCCTGGACGCTTCGTCCGCGCTCCCGTAACCAAAGAGGAAGGCCGTGAAGCCGGCCCTTTCCACGGCGACGGCTTCGCGGAATTTGAAGAGGTCGGACGGATAGAGGACGCGGATATTGTTCAGGCCGATGAATCCCCTGAGATAGACGATCCGCGCCGCCTTCGTCCAAACGTCTGGGAGCGCATCCATGATCGCCGGCCGCTCGCCCTTCTGGGCTATCTGGGCGTCCACAGCCCGGGCCAGCGGAACCATGCCCTCCCGGACTCCCGCTGCTTCATCCAGGGCCGTGATCGTGACGAGGACCGGCCCCTTCCAGAAATTCAGGTAGTAATCCTCGATCCGCCCGTCCTGGCCGAGGTCCGCCGGCTTGCCCTGCCGGCTCGACTTGAAGGTGTACATGCCGAACGCGGCGGCGGGATCGGCCATCTCGTAGATCTCGAGGGACAGGGTCCTCCCTCCGGCGTTCTTATATTCCTGGGCGATGACCTGGCGGAATCCGTATTCATGGAAGATCTCGGCTCCGCCGTCGATGTACAGGAACAGAGTCCTCGCCTTTATAGATCTGGAGACCTCCGGCCGCCGTCCAGACCGGCACCGCGCCCTTCGCGGGAAGAAAGCGCGCGAGGTCGAGGCTCGGCCCCGGCGCGGGCTTGAGGACCTGTCCGCCGGCCGCGGCCGCTATAGCCAGGAGGATCGCGCTCCCAGGGCGGCCGCCGCCCGTTTCCGGATCTTCACGTCAGAGGCGGACTTCCCGCAGCGTGAACTTCGACGGGTCGATCTGGCCGAGCTTGCGTTCGGCCGCTTTGCGGATGGAGATGATGTCCTCGGCCTTGAGGCCGAGGATCGAAGCGCAGGTCGCGTCCACGGCGACGCGGTCCGTCCCGGCGACGATCTTCCCCGGCTTGATCAGCTCGCCCGGGCCCATCGGCCCGTTCGTCCGGATGATCTCGGTCGCGTCGACGATGTTGAGGGCGGGCTTGAGCGGCAGGTTGAGGTCGACGATGCATGTGTCGAGGTGGGCGATCGCCTCGGGGTCGGTCTGCCAGTTGGGCTTGTGGAACTGGGCCCGGTTGTGCGTCCGGGAATTGAGGCCCATCAGGTTCTTCAGCGTTCCGGTGAACTTGTTGCCCGCGTGGTCCTTGGTGATGGGCAGGTTGATGAACAGGTCGCAGTCGTAGAGGTCCTTGACGATCCGGAGGTCGGCGAGGGCCGCGCCCCCCGAAACCGGGACGATCTTGAAGTTCGCCGGATCATCGGCCACGATCTTGAGCCCGATTCCCTCCTCGGCGACGATCTTGTCCAGCCCCGCGCCCGCCCAGTGGGCCGGCGTGAGCAGGCTGAGGCAGACGATCTCCTTGGCCCCGGCCTCCTTGCACATCCGGATCGCGGCCCGGAGGATCTCGGGCTTGGTGAACGTGCCCGGATTCTTGCTCTGGACGTTCGGAAGCAGGGCGACGCGCGCGCCCTTGCCGACGAATCTCGCCATCCCTCCAACGAGCTCGACGGCCTTGACCGTCATGGGGCCGTAATCGGCGCCCACGGCGACGCCGACGTCGGCGATCGCGGGAGCGGCCTGCGCCGCGGGTCCGCGGCCGAAACCGGCCAGGACTTTGGGGGCCAGGGCGGCCGAGACACCGGCCAGGGCGGCCCGGGAAAGGAACGTGCGTCTGTCGATCTTCTTGGCCATGTGACCTCCAGCGGCAGGGGCCCCATGCTTCGCGTGGGGATCCGTTCCGCTGCACTCGCCCGTGCTTAAGATCACGGGCGAGTGCGAACGGGGAATAAAGCGCCGCTTCCGGAGACTAAATCAATCGGCGGGGATTTGTCAAAAGGAAAAAGCCAGGCCGAAGCGGAAGCTCCGCGGGAGCTGGAGCTCGTTGGCGAACCGGCGGGAGGCGTACACGTATTCCGAAAGCTCGCTCCCGAGGTCGAGGAGGTTGAAGATGGCCGCGTCGGCCGAAGCGGGCAGACCGAACAGGGTGAAGGAATAGGCGAGCTTGAGGCTGACGTCGGTCAGATAGTCCTTGCGCGGTCCGCCCTTGACTCCGCGATCGTTCTCGCCTTTGATCGTCCGGTAGGCGATGATCCGCTGGCCGTTCCGGACGAAGGAATCGAGGAAGGCGAAGGGCGTCCCGTCGCGATACTTGATGTCCGCGCCGAGGGTCAGGTTCTTGAACAGGAAAAGTCCGAAGTTGACCTTGGCCATGTAGGCCCGGTCGCCGTCCACCCGGCCGTATCCGTTGATCGCGGCGTTCGGGTCGGCGAGCGATTCGCCGAGCAGGCCGATGTCGTTGGCCCCGGCCCCGTTCCCGAAAAGCGTCCGGCCCATGCCCATATGGGCGAGGAGGGCGAGGTTGAAGAACCAGCGTCCGTTCGGCCGGCTCGAGACCTGAAGGAGGAGCTGGGCGTAAAAAGGCTTCTTGCCCGCCGCGTCGTTCTCCAGGACGAATGCGCGGAGCGGCGTGTCGAGGAAGAAATACGAGGTTCCGCCGACCTCCTCATAGAATCCGTAATCGTCCTTGTAACGGACGCCGAGGTTCCGGTCGATCCTTTTATAAAGCCCCTTTACGCTCAGGTCGAACGTCTTCGACAGGGGCATCGTCAGGGTGAGCAGGACCCGCTTCCGAAGCGGGGCTTTCAGCCCGTCCACCGCCTCGTGGAACGGCCCCCCCGTCGTTCCGACGAGCTCGCCCTCCTCGCCCGGTCCGTAGGTCTTGTTGCCATCGGGATCGGTCCAGCGGTAGATCCGGCCGGCCGGCGCGTTCCGCTCAAGGAAGACGTTGACGTTTTCGCGGAGCTCATAGGGCATCTGTTCGTAGGCGACGGTGATCTCCGGATTCTTGAACAGCCGGATCCCCGCGTCGAATCCCAGGGCGAGCTGGCGGACGTCGTTGACGCCCGACTCGAAGGCGACAGCCGAATACTGGGCCTGGACCTTGGCCAGGAGGGCGAAGCCCTCCCCGAACCGGTGTTCGAACCGGGCTCCCGCGATCGCGAGGCCGTTCCTCGACCGCTCGGACCCTCCGCCCGTCCAGAGGACGACGAGCTCCGGCAGTCCGGCATACCGGATCGCGTTGTGATCGTAGGCCTGCTCCGTCCCGCGAAGGAAGGCGAGCCTTGCCTCCGCGAACAGGTCGAGCGACGTCGCCCGATCCTCCGTCCGGCCCAAGACCGGGACTTCGGCGTCCATCCGAACGACGTCGGCGGAGAAATCGCCCCATCGCTCGAACGGCCAGAAGCCTTCGCCGTCGTTGTCGGCGAGGTCCTTGGAGAAATTCGCCTCCGCGGGCCGGAGGCGCTCCGATTCGCGCATATATGAGAGCCCGAGGCTCAACCGGGGGAGCTCCAGCCTCAGTCCGGCGAACGCCGATTGTTTGGTCTTGTCCTGGGTTTCCGCGGGGTACCGGCCGAGCTCGGCCAGAGCGCGTCCCCGTTTCAGGTCGTTGATGACCGCGCTGAAGCCGATCGATCCCCCGCCGAAGCGCTTGGCGTAATTCAGCCCGACGGCGGCCAGGCGCCCTGGCTCGGTGAACATCCGGTTCCGGGCGCTGAAATCGTTGAATTTCCGCCGCTCATCCGCGACCGAGACGGCCAGCGTCAGGTCGGACGTCCGCCCTTTGCGGGCGAAGGCGTAGTCCAGCCCGAGCCCGGCGAGGAGGGAGCGGCGGGTGGAATACAGATAATCGTCCCGGTCGAACTTCGTCGCGTGCGGCTCGACGAGCAGGGGGGCCCAGGGGATGTAGCTCCCGATGTCCGATCCGGCCCCGGAGAGACGGATCCGATGGCCGGTCCGCGCGGGGGCGGCCGACAGAAAGCTGAAGCCGCGGCCGCGGCTCGAAGGCGTTTCCCCTTCGAGCCGATACCCGGACACTCCGAAGAGAGGCGGGATGATCCCGGGCGAGCCGGTGTCGAGGGCGGAGGCGATGCCGAAGCCGTCGAGGCGCCAGTCGAACTGGGTGAACGAGTCGCCCTCGAAATAGACGCGGGGCGGGTCGATGAGCGAAAAGCCGTTCGACTCCTCGATGAGAAAGGACGCGTCGGGAGCGTAATTCTCGAAAAAGGCCGGGTAAAATTCCGCTCCCGGCAGGACGCTGAGCAGGAATTCCGGGAAGCGGAAGACGTTATTCCGGTAAAGGGGCCCCGTTTCGGCAAGCTCCGTCTCCCCGGGCTTCGCCGGGGGTTCCTTTTCCTCGGTTCGCGCCTGGGCCGTGGCATCGCGGACGAGTCCTCCGGCCAAGAGCAGGGCGCAGAGCAGGGCGGAGGCGCGGTTCATGAATCTCTTGAAGTAGCATAGGGCGGAGATGAAGTCAACGGCGGAAGGGGCCCCGGGCTTTGCCCGGGGATCATTGCCGCCGCACTCATCCGTGTTCTTATTCACGGCCTGAGTACGGAGGAACCGGACCCCCAAGCTAAGCTTGGGGCCCCCGCCTCCGCACTCGGGCCGCGCTTAAAATAGCGGACGAGTACCGGATCGGCTTTGCTTTACTTGGCCTGTCCCTTCCTTTATGATTATAAAGCACATATGGAGAGAAGCATGATCCGTTCGACGACGATAATTTGCGTCCGCCGGGACGGCCGTTTGGCCATCGCGGGCGACGGCCAGGTGACCGTCGGCGAGACGATCCTCAAGCAGACGGCGTGCAAGCTCCGCCGCCTTTACAAGGGCCAGGTCCTAGCTGGCTTCGCCGGCTCCACCTCAGACGCCTTCGCCCTGTTCGCCCGGTTCGAGGGAAAACTTGATGAGTTCAAGGGCAATCTGTCGCGGGCGGCCATCGAGCTGGCCAAGGACTGGCGTTTGGACAAGGCCCTCCGCCAGCTCCAGGCCCTCATGATCGTCGCCGACAAGGAGGGCTCGTTCCTCATCTCGGGGACGGGCGACGTCGTCGAGCCCGACGACGGGATTATCGCCATCGGCTCGGGCGGACCCTACGCTCTCGCGGCCGCCCGCGCCCTGCTCGCCCATACCGGGCTCCCGGCCCGGGAGATCGCCCTCGAGGCGGCCAAGATCGCCTCGGGCATCTGCATCTACACGAACGGCGAGATCGTCGTCGAGGAGCTCTAAGTGGCCATCCCGCTGCCGAAGAGCTTCGAGCCGGCCGAGGACCGGATGCGCGACCGCGAGGAGGACCTGACCCCCGAGCGCATCGTCGCCGAGCTCGACAAGTATATCATCGGCCAGCACGCGGCCAAGAAGGCCGTGGCGATCGCCCTGCGCAATCGCTACCGGCGCCAGCGCGTCCCGGCCGACCTTGCCGACGAGATCTCGCCCAAGAACATCCTGATGATCGGCCCGACCGGCGTCGGCAAGACCGAGATCTCCCGGCGGCTGGCCAAGCTGACCTCCTCGCCGTTCCTCAAGATCGAAGCCAGCAAGTTCACCGAGGTCGGTTACGTCGGCCGCGACGTCGAATCCATCGTCCGCGACCTGGCCCGCATGGCGGTCGACATGGTCCGCCAGGAGAAGCTCGAGGAGGTCCGGGCCAAGGCGGAAGGGCACGTCGAAGAGCGCATCCTCGACCTCCTCGTCCCGCCCATGCATCGGCGCGAAGGCGCGACCCCCGAGGAGGAGGTGCAGCTTTTCCAGGAGACCCGGGAAAAGTTCCGCCGCCAGCTCGCCGAGGGCAAGCTCGAGGACCGCGTCGTCGAGATCGACGTCCGGGAGCGCTCCTCGGCCCCGTTCGAGATCCTCTCCAACGCGGGGGTCGAGGAGATCGGCATCCAGATGCAGGATCTCATCCCCGGGTTCATGGGCGGCAAAACCAAGAAGCGCAAGATGAAGGTCGCCGAGGCCCGGGAGCATCTCCTCGACGAGGAGCAGCGCCGGCTCATCGACATGGACCTCGTCAACCGCCTGGCCATCGAGCGGGTCGAGCGCTCCGGCATCGTCTTCCTCGACGAGTTGGACAAGATCGCAGGCCGGGAGGCCGGGCACGGCCCCGAGGTCAGCCGGGAGGGGGTCCAGCGCGACCTCCTGCCCATCGTCGAGGGGACGACGGTCAATACGCGCTACGGCATGGTCAAGACCGATCACGTCTTGTTCATCGGGGCCGGAGCGTTCAACGTGGCCAAGCCGTCCGATCTCATCCCGGAGCTCCAGGGGCGCTTCCCTATCCGGGTCGAGCTTCAGTCGCTGGCCAAGGCCGATTTCGTCCGCATCCTGACCGAGCCGGCCAACGCGCTGATCAAGCAATACGTCGCCCTTCTCGCCACGGAGGGCGTTTCGGTCGAGTTCACCGAAGACGCGATCGACGAGATCGCCCAGGTCGCCGAGGATGTCAACCGGGAGGCCGAGGACATCGGAGCGCGTCGCCTCCACACCATCCTGGAAAAGGTCATGGAGGAGGTCTCCTTCCGCGCTCCCGACATCCACCCGAAGCGCGTCCGCATCGATCGGGCCTACGTCAAGGACCAGCTCAAGGACATCGTCAAGGACCAGGACCTGCGGCGGTTCATCCTGTGATGCGCTCCCGGACCGCCGTTTCGCTCCTCCTCGCCGCCGCGCTCTTCGCTCCGGGCTGCGGGAAGAAAGGCCCCCTCCAGCCGCCCCTCGTCCTCCGCCCGCAGCCCGCCGAATCGCTCAAGGCGGTCCAGCGGGGAGGGCGCGCCCTCCTCGAGTGGACGAACCCCACGACGACGATCGACGGAAAGCCCGTCGCCGGAATCGCCGAGGTCGAGATCTGGCTCGAGGTCCGGCCCGATCCGCCGCCTCTCAAGCTCGCTCCGGGCGATTTCATCACCCGGGCCCGCCGCGTCGGCGCGGTCGTCCCCGCGGCGGGAGCGGTCGTTTCGACCTGGGAATATCCGATCGATCCGAACGGCTGGAAAAGCCGGCTGTTCGCCTTCGCCGTGCGGGCCAGGGAATCGAAGAAAAACCGGCTGTCCGAATTTTCGAACGAAGCCGCCTTCAAGCCCCAGGGCCTCCCTCTTCCTCCGAGCGCGCCCCGGACGCGGGTGTTCGAGGACCGGATCGAGATCTCCTGGACTCCGGCGGCGCAGAATTTCGACGGCTCCGCGCCGGCGGCCGCGCCGGGCACGGCCGTTTACAGGGCCGAAGAGGGAGGTACGCTCGTCCGGCGGACGCCGCTTCCCGTCGCCGGGACCGTCTTTTCGGACAAGGAGTTCGACTTCGGCAAGGCTTACCGCTACATCCTCCGCTCGGCCACGGCGCTGACGGCCGGATTCCTCGAGAGCGACGATTCGTCCCCCGTCGAGGTCAAGCCGGCCGACACCTTCCCGCCGGCCGCCCCGGCCGGGATCTCGATCGCGGCCGGACCCGATTTCCTCACCATCGTCTGGGACGCGAACGCGGAGAAGGACCTGGCCGGCTATCACGTCTGGCGGCGGGAGGGGGAGAGCGGCGATTTCATCCGGCTGACGAAGGACGCGCTTCTCGAGACGACGTATACCGACCGGACCGTGGAGAAGAACAAGGCCTATTCCTATTCCGTCACCGCGGTCGACGCGGCGGGAAACGCGGGTCCCCGCTCGGCCGTCGTGTCCGAGATGATCAAAGGGATGCCGTCATGAAAATTTACCGTTTCGAGCACGGCGGCCGGACGCGCTACGGGCTCCTCGAGGAGAACCGGCTCCGGCCGGTCCTCGGCTCGATCTTCGAGGACTTCGAGCCCGGGGCGGAAACCCTCCCCCTCGGCGAGGTCCGGGTGCTCGCCCCGGCCGAGCCGTCGAAGATCGTCGCCGTCGGGCGGAACTACCTCGACCATGCCGCCGAGCGCGGCGCCGCGCTGCCCGACGAGCCGCTCCTCTTCCTCAAGCCGTCCACGGCGGTCATCGGCCCGAACGAAGCCATCATCGCCCCGCCGATGTCGCGCCGCGTGGACTACGAAGGCGAGCTCGCCCTGGTCATCCGCAGGCGCGCTTCGGCCCTCGCCGACGACGAGCCGGTCGAGCCGTACATCCTGGGCTACACCTGCTTCAACGACGTCACCGCCCGGGACCTCCAGGAAAAGGACAAGCAGTTCACCCGGGCGAAATCCTTCGACACCTTCGCCGCGATCGGGCCGTGCGTGGCCTTCGGCCTCGACCCGTCCAGCCTCGACATCAAGACCTTCCTCAACGGCAAGCTGCGGCAGTCCTCCAACACCAAGCATCTCATCTTTCCCATCCCGCGGCTCGTCCGCTTCATTTCCAACATCATGACCCTCCTGCCCGGAGACGTCATCACGACCGGGACGCCGGCCGGGATCGGCCCGATGGAGTCCGGCGACCGCGTCGACGTCCAGATCGAGGGCATCGGCACGCTCTCGAACCCGGTCCTGAGGGTCGCGAAGGGAGCCTCGCATGAAGTTCTTCCTTGACACGGCCAACCTGAAGGAAATCCAGGAGGTCGCCGGCTGGGGCATCCTGGACGGCGTCACGACCAACCCGTCTCTCCTGGCCAAGGAGAACCGGCCGTTCGACGAGCTCATCCCGGCCATCTGCGCCGCCGTGCCCGGCCCGGTCAGCGTCGAGTGCGTCCGCGCGGCGTCCGCGGAGATCATCCCGGAAGCCCGGGCCCTGGCCCGGATCGCCCCGAACATCGCGGTCAAGATCCCCATCACCCTCGAAGGGCTCAAGGCGATCAAGGTCCTGTCCGGGGAAGGGATCATGGTCAACACGACCCTGATCTTCTCGCCCACCCAGGCCCTCTTCGCGGCGAAGGCCGGGGCCCGCTTCGTCAGCCCGTTCATCGGGCGCCTCGACGACATCTCCCAGGAGGGGATGGGCCTCATCGAGGAGATCGCCGCGATCTTCGAGAACTACCGCCTGACGACGGAGATCATCGTGGCCAGCATCCGCCATCCGCGGCACGTCGTCGACGCGGCCCTCATCGGCGCCGATATCTGCACGATCCCGTTCTCCGTGATGGACAAGCTCATCCAGCACCCCCTGACGGACATCGGCATCCAGCGCTTCCTCAAGGACTGGGGCAAGGTCACCTTGGGGGGAAAATGATTCCGGGTCAGGAACCCGGTTTGCCATTCGTCAAGAAGTGAGGTAATCCCGGGCCGCGGCGCCGCGGCCGGGGGAAGGGAATGAAAAGCAAGCGGCTGCGCGCGGTCGTCCTTCTGGCGGCGTTGTCCGGCATCGTGGCCGGCGCGGGGATCCTCGTCCGGGGGGTCATCCTCCAGCGGATCCGCAGCGTCATCGAGGGATCGTTCCACCACGGCCCGATCCGCCTCTCGGCCATCCCGCCCCGCTTGTCCATCGAGGACGTCCGGACGATCTCCGCTTCGCCCTTCTTCTCGGCCCGCCGGATTTCGGCCCGCTTTTCCCTCTTCGGGTTCTTCACCCGGGACCGCTCGATCAGCCTCCGGGTCGAGTCTCCCGTCTTGCGCGTCTCCGAGACCGACGCGGGGGCGGGGAAGCGATCCATCGACCTCGGGACGCTTCCTTTCTCGATCGAGCGCGGCACGCTCGAGGACGGCGAGGTCTATTATTTCGGCCGGGCCGGGACGTTCCTGGCCAAGGGCGTCCGGGCCGCCTTTCGCCGGTCCGGGGACTCCCTCATCCTGAGGATCGAGTCCGAGGACAACGCCTGGCTCATGCCGGCCCTCCAGGTTCCGATCTCGGCCCGGATCTCCGCGCTCCTCGAAGGGAAGGGAAAGGATGTTCACATCCGCAAGGTCGTCGCTTCGGGGCCCGACCTCATCCTTAAGGCCGACGGGACGATCACGGACCTCTCCGCTCCCCGCGTCGCCCTCCACGCCTCGCTCCGCGCCCCGGCCGCGCTCGTCGCC
>CAWKFB010000016.1:0-54692 GCA_963848835.1 Candidatus Aminicenantota bacterium
TCTGAAGAAGGAAGAAGCCCTCTTCGCCCGGAAGATCGCCCAGGCGAAGAAGACCGTGGCCGAGCTGGCCCGGTCCATCGAGGCCTTCCGCAGCGATTGGGGCCGCTATCCGGACACGCTCGACCTCCTGATCATGCGCCCTGCGGAGCTCAACCGGAGCTGGGCGAGCCGGGCCGGCCAATGGCCCTATTTCAAGGGCGACCGCATCCCCCTCGATCCCTGGGGCCAGAAGTACCGCTTTCTCGCTCCCGGCCGGTATAATCCGGGCTCCTTCGATGTCTGGTCCGTGCACGGGAACAGCCGTAATCCGTCCCTCTGGATCGGGAACTGGGACGTCCCCTCAAAAAAATAGGAGGATCCCATGTCAGCCAACGAAATGAAACGCCGCTCGTTCTTCGCGGGGCTCGCAGGCGCCTGGATGGCCGGGCCCGTTTTCGGAAAGCTCTCCGCCCGACCGGGCCGCCAGGCTCCCCTCCGCCGCCCGCTTATCGTTACCAGCAAAACGAATCCTTATGTGAGGGAGGCGGTGACCACCGCCGCCTGGGAGGTCCTCCAAAAAGGCGGAACCTCTCTCGACGCGGCCGAAAAAGCCGTTAACGTCGCCGAGCTCGATCCGCGGGATCCGTCGGTCGGCTACGGCGGGGACCCCAATGAGGAGGGTTTTCTCCAGCTCGACGCTTCGGTCATGGACGGAGCCCGGGGAAACGCCGCCGGCGCCGTCGCGGCCTTGGAAAACATCAAGACGCCGTGCTCGGTCGCGCGCCTGGTGATGGAGCGGACAGATCATCTCCTTCTCGTCGGAAAGGGAGCGCTGAAATTCGCGAAGATGCACGGATTCAAGGAGGAGGACCTTCTGACCGACGAGGCCCGGACGCATTGGCGGGACTGGAAGGAGAGCCTCAACGACCGGGATTACTACCTTCCGCCGGACAAGCGCTTCAAGCCCGAGGGCGGGGGAACGATCAACGTTCTCGTCCTCGACGCCAAGGGAGATATGGCCGGGGTGACCAGCACGGTCGGACACCGGTTCAAGATCGTCGGCCGGGTCGGCGACTCGCCGATCATCGGAGCGGGTCTTTACGTCGATAACGCCGTCGGCGCCGCCGGGGCGACCGGCCATGGCGAGGAATCGATCAAGGTCAGCGCCAGCTTCCTGGCCGTGGAGAAGATGCGCGAAGGCCGCTCTCCTCTGGAGGCCTGCCGGTATGTCTGCCAGCGGATCGTCGATCGCCACCAGGGACGGCCGCTGTTCGGTTTCAAAATGGTCGCCTTGGATAAAAGGGGCGGTTACGGCAGCTGTTCCGTTCGCGGACAGATCGATGCCGCGACGAAAAAAACCGTCGGGCTCGGATTTGCCGTCCATGACGCCGAAGGGCATCGGACCGAAACCGGTCTGGCGCTTCTTCCTCCCCTTACCGAAGCGGAGCGGAACTCCGTGCCCTGGCGATGATGCCCACGATCAAGACTAAAGGAAGAACCCCATGAAAAAACGGAATTCGACCCTCCTCGTCGGCGTCCTGGCCGTCGCCGCCCTGGCCCTGACCTATGCCGCCGGCCGCCAGGCCGGGCTCGGTCCGGCCCCGCCGTTCCACACCGGAGGGGCCCTCTTTCCCGAGCCCGTTCCGGCTCCGGCGCCCAAGTCGCCCTTCCAGGCCGACAACCTCATGAGCCTCCTGGCCCAGCCGAAGAACTTCTCCGCCGCCAGGGTCGAGCTCCTTCGCCCGGAACGGGCTCAACCTGGATACGATCCCGGTCCCGCCCGACGGCAGCGAAGTGACCCTGGCCGACCTCAAGGGGCCGGGGGCGATCACGCATATCTGGATGACCTACCGCGGCGGGAGCGAGAACCTCATCCTCCGCATCTACTGGGACGGGAATCCGAACCCGAGCGTCGAAGCGCCTCTCAACGATTTCTTCGGCGTGGCCATGGGCCAGACCGCCCCGATCTCGAGCCTGCCCATCCAGTGCACTTCCGGCGGCCAATCCAAGAACTGCTGGTGGTACATGCCGTTCAACGCGTCCGCGAGGGTGACGCTGACGAACCTGCGCTCGCCCGACTTCTTCAAGGACACGAACGTCCCCCTTCGCCACCAGAACCGCTTCTACTACCAGGTCGACTATCAGCACTATGGTCAACCGGTCAAGGACCTCCGGTATTTCCACGCCCGCTTCCGCGAGACCGATCCGGCCGAGCGGGGCAAGCCGGTGACGCTCGCCGACGTCGAAGGGGAGGGGCATTTCGTCGGCGTCGTCATGGGCAACCGATCCCGGACCCCGGGCTGGTTCGGCGAAGGGGATGACATCATCACGGTGGACGGCGTCCTGTCCGAGGTCGGGACCGGGACCGAGGATTATTTCCTCGACGCCTGGGGTCTCCGGGTCCATAGCCAGCCGTTTTTCGGCTGCCCCGTCTCCGAAGGCCGGGACGTCGGCCAAAGGACGAGCCTGTACCGCTTCCACGTCGATGATCCGATCCCGTTCCGCACGTCGTTCAAGCTCGAGATCGAGCACTGGCCCTGGATCAGCGAATTCCCCAACACGGGCCGCGACTATTTCTCCAGCCTCGGCTTCTGGTACCAGAAAGGTTTCCACAAGCCCTGGCCCCGCCTCGGGAAGCTCATCCAGACGGAGCCGTGGGACCCGGCCAAGGGCCGCTGGCACGTCGCCGGCGCCCTGGAGGCCGAGGACCTCGGCGTCCTCGGGTTCAAGAGCGCCCTGGGCGAAGCCGGGAGGCCGGAGCGCACGCTCCTGATGCCCAACCAGAGCGGGGACTATTACCTGGCCTTCGACTCGGGCGGGGCGGGGGAGGTTTCGCTCTCCGTCCCGGTTCCGGCGGCCGGAACGTACGCCCTCAAGGTCCATTATCTCCGCGGGCCCGCCTACGGCATCGTCCAGCTGGCGGTCAACGGTGCGCCCGCCGGCGCGCCGGTCGATCTCTTCCGCGCTTTCGTCGAGATGTTCCCCCGGGACGTCTGGCCGCCCATAGAGCATGTTTATGACGCCGTGCCGCTCAAGCCCGGCTTGAATACATTGACCTTTTCGGTCAACGGGAAGAACGCCGAATCCGCCGGACACAAGCTCGGGATCGACTGCCTGGTCCTGAGCCCGGTCCGCTGAAGGATCTTTCCGGACCGCAAAACCGATTTCGATCTGAGAAGGAGAGACGGACCATGAAACGAACCCTGATCCTCATCGCCATCCTCGCCCTCGCCGCAGGGACGGCCGCCCCGCTGGCCTCCCAATCCCTGACCGCCCTGACGAATCCCCAAGAGGGCCGGACCATGCGGGCCTCGAGCGGCGACATCGGCAACAATGACGACGCCATCGACCTGGCCATGGGCGAGACCAAGACGATCGCCATGCTCGAAGGGCCGGGCCGGATCACCCACTTCTGGCTCGTCCCCTGGTCCCAGGACATCCGCTTCCCGCGCGCCCTCGTCCTGAGGATCTACTGGGACGGAGCGTCCGTCCCGTCGGTCGAAGTCCCCTTCGGCGACTTTTTCGCCGCCGGGAACGGGATGCGGGCCGAGGTCAACTCCCTCCCGGTCAAGGTCAGCTCGTTCGGCCGCGGCTATAACTGCTACTGGGAGATGCCGTTCAAGAAGCAGGCCCGGATCACGGTCACGAACGAATCCGATCGCGCTTCGGCCGGGACCTATTATCAGGTCGACTGGATCAAGCTGCCCGCGCCGCCGCCCGTGGTGATGTACTTCCATGCCCGCTACCACCAGGAATACCCCGGCGTGATGGGCCAGCCCTACACGGTCTTCATCGGAAAGGGCCGGGGGCACTATGTCGGGACCGTCATCTCCTCCCAGAACGGGATCGGCCACTGGTTCGGGGAGGGCGACGACGACTGGTACATCGACGGCGAGACGAAGCCGTCGGTGATCGGGACGGGGACCGAGGACTACATCAACGAAGCCTGGAACATGCGCGTCCACACCGGGCTCTACACGGGCTGCACGATCTTCGAGCCCCGCTCTCCGGACGCCCGGGTCACGGCCTACCGCTGGCACATCCAGGACCCCGTCCTGTTCTCGAAATCGCTCAAGTTCACGATCGAGCGGCGGGGATACGTCATGAACGCGAAGGGCGAGGTCGTGGCCGAGTCGGGCTCCCGCCCGGACAACTGGTCCTCGGTCTCCTACTGGTACCAGGACACGATCGCCGATCCATGGTGCCCCTTCCCTTCGTACAGGGAGAGGGTCAATCCCGAGATCGTCCTCCATCTGCCCGAGGTCATAAAAACCATGCGCGCGTCATCGGGGGTCGAGCTCCGGATCCTGCCCTACAGCCGGGCGGCCTGGACGAAGCCTTGGTTCCACGTCAAGAACGAGACCGTCGGCTCCTGGGTCGAGATCCCCTTCACCATCCCGGAGAAAGGACGCTGGTCGATGTCCCTCTTCCAGACGCTGCGGACGGACCAGGGCATCTGGAAGGTCCTCATCGACGGGAAGGAGATCTATGAGGTCGGGGAGTCCCATATCCCTGGCGGCTACGACGTGGACATGGTCTCCCAACAGCCTGTGGAGCGGATCAACACGACCCTCGACTTCTTCAATGTCTTCCGCAAGGACGAGCACGAGGACATCATCTACGGCCAGCGCCGCGAGGCCAAGATCGGCCTGTTCGAGTTCGGCCCGGGGACGCACACCCTCCGCCTCGTCTGCGTCGGGGCGAATCCGCTGTCCGTCAATCCGCTGACCGGGAAGCCCGGTTACAACATGGCCGCCGACGTCCTGTCCCTGCGGAAGTTCCCCTTCGAGAACATGGACGCCTGGATCGACAAGATGCTCGAGATGGAAAAGAGGAAAAAGTGACCATGAACGCGTCCAAGCTCAAGCCCGCCGTCCTCGCCGCGGCCGTCCTCGCCGCGGCCCTGTCCGCTTTGCCCGCCGCCGGCCAGGACCTCAATGACCTGATGCGGGCCCAAGAGGGCACGAGCGCCCGGGCCTCGACGAGCAAGCCGGCCGCGAACGGCGATTCCATCCGCCTGGAAAAGGGCGAGAGTCGGACGGTCGCCGTGCTCAAGGGACCCGGAAAGATCGCCCATATCTGGCTCATCGCCAACTCGATGGACATCCGCTATCCGCGCGCGGTCGTCCTCCGCATCTACTGGGACGGAGCTTCCGTCCCCTCGGTCGAGACCCCCGTCGGCGACTTCTTCGGGGCGGGGAACGGAATGCGGGCCGACATCGACTCGCTCCCGGTCAAGGCCAGCTCCTACGGGCGCGGCTACAACTGCTACTGGCCGATGCCGTTCCGCAAGGAAGCCAGGATCGTCATCGCCAACGAATCCGATAAGGAGTCGGCCGGCATCTTCTATTACATCGATTGGATCAAGCTCGACGCCGTTCCCCCGGACATGATGTACTTCCACGCCCGCTACCACCAGGAGTATCCGCCGGTGATGGGCGAGCCGTACACGGCCTTCATCGGCAAGGGCCGGGGCCATTACGTCGGGACCGTCCTGTCCTCCCAGAACGCCATCGGGCACTGGTTCGGCGAGGGCGACGACTTCTTCTACCTCGACGGCGAAACCACGCCCTCCATCATGGGCACGGGAACCGAGGACTATTTCAACGACGCCTGGAACATGCGCGTCCATACGACCCTCTTCACCGGCTGCACCATCTTCGAGCCGCGCGGGATCGACGCCCGGATCACCGCCTACCGCTGGCACATCGCCGATCCGGTCATATTCAAGAAGTCGCTCAAGTTCGAGATCGAGCGGCGCGGCTTCGCCATGAACTCCAAAGGAGTCGTCCTGGACAGCTTCACGCCCCGGCCGGATTACTGGTCGTCCGTGTCCTACTGGTACCAGGACTCGGTCGCTTCGCCGTGGTGTCCCTTCCCGCCCTACAAGGAGCGGGTCAATCCCGAGATCGTCCTCCACCTGCCCCAGGTCGTCAAGACGATCCGCGCGTCGTCCGGCGTGGAGCTCCAGGTCCTGCCCTACAGCCGGGTGACCTGGACCAAGCCCTGGTTCCGGGTCAAAAACGAGACGATCGGCTCCTGGATCGAGATTCCGTTCGACGTGAAGGAGAAGGGCCGCTACTCCATGTCCCTTTTCCAGACGCTCCGCGAGGATCAGGGAATCTGGAAAGTTTATATCGACGGCAAAGAGCTGACCGACGCCGGGGAGTCCCAGATCGCGGGGGGATACACCATCGACGAGGTCACCCAGCTTCCCCCCGAGAAAGTCAACAAGGTCCTCGATTTCTATAATGTCTACAAGAAGAACGAGCACGAGGATTACATCTGGGGCCAAGGCCGGGAGCGGAAGATCGGGCTCTTCGAGTTCACTCCGGGAACGCACACGCTGAAGCTCGTCTGCATCGGGGCCAACCCCTCGGCCGTCGATCCGGAGACGGGAAAGCCGGGCTACAACCTGGCCGCGGACATCCTCTCCCTCCGCAAGCTCCCTTTCGAGAACATGGACCAGTGGCTCGAGAAGGTGATCGAGATGGATAAGAAGAAGAAATGAGGCCGGTCCGTCCATGCGGATGACCCGGAAGGATTTTCTGAAAAAGGCCGGGGCCGGGCTGGCGGGGATCGTCGCCGCCGACGCCCTGGGCGTCCCCGCGCCCATTCCCCCCGTGGCCCCGGCCGCGAAAACGCTCCGGACGCGGATCCTCGGCCGGACCGGGATCCGGACGACGGCCCTGGGCTTCGGAGCCGCCCGGACCATGGAACCGTCGCTCGTCCAGGCCGCTCTCGATCGTGGGATCACTTTCGTCGACACGGGCCGGACTTATTTCAACGGCAACAACGAGAGGATGCTGGGAGGCGTCCTGGCGGGGCGGCGGAAGGACGTCGTCATCCAGTCCAAGATGTTCGTCCGGCCGGGCGAGGCCGATTTTGCCTCGATCGATTGGCCGGCCCAGCGGAAAGGCATGGAGGCGAACCTCGAAGCCAGCCTCCGGGCCCTCCGAACCGACGTCGTCGACATCCTCCTCGTCCACGAGGCGACCGACCTCAGGGTCCTGACGCACGAGACGGTGATGGATTTCCTCGCCGGGGCCAAGCGCCAGGGCAAAATCCGGGCCCACGGGTTCTCCTGTCACAACGATCTCGGCATTCTCCGGGCGGCCAACGCCTCGAAGTTCTTCGACATCATCATGACGCCGTACAATCACAAAGGGGCCTACGTCCACAGCCTCTCGGGAAAGACGAACGCCTGGGACCAGGCCGCGGTCGAGAAGGAGCTGGCCGAGGCGGCCGGAAACGGCCTCGGGGTCGTGGTGATGAAGACCTGCTCGGGAGGCCCTTACGCCCCTCCCGGGACGGGAAGCCCGACCCTTCCGGCCGCGATCCGCTGGGTCATCGACCGGCCTTTCGTCGGCGTGGCGATCGTGGCCATGGCCGACCTCGAGGAGATGGCCGCAGACCTCGACGCCGGGCTTTCCTAACCGAAGGCCGGGGGTGCCCGGGCCGGCCGGGCTCATAGTCGGATCATAAGCGCCCCAGGAGCGCCCGACAGACGCTCCTGGGGCGAAAGATTTCAAATCAGCGGTAAAGCTGCGGCGCTTTTTTCCAGTCCTTGTCCTTGTCGTGGCCGAATTCCGCGACCCGGGGGCGCCGCTCGAGAAGCCGGACGGATTCGATGGTGCAGGCCGTTCCGGCGCTCTGGGGGTTCTTGCCCACGCTCTCGAGCCGGAGCGTATAGGTCCCGGGCTCGGGCCAGAAGTCGAGAAGCTGGAATTCCTGACGGCCGGGGGCTGCGGCGAAGAAGTCGAGCGGACGGCCGAGCTTGGCTCCGTTCAAGACGGCCTGGTAGCTGCCCCCGTCGACGGTCCGCGTGCCGCGGACGATGAGATGGAGCGGCTCCTTGACCTTGACCTCGAAGGGGATTTCGATGTACCCGCCCGAGGCGGCCCGGGGCTGGTAAACGAGCTCCTCGGTGTTGAAGCGGTCGGTCGTCCGCTTGGAAACGGCGCCGTCGCCGTGGCGGGCCGAGGCGAGGAGGTCGGCGGCCTTGACGGCGATCCGGGCGAGGTCGGGGAGCTTCCGGTCCGCGGCGGCCGGGGCGCGCTCGGTGAACGTCGGGCGGCCGGTCTGGTACCAGAAAGCCACGCTGGCATAGTCGTCCTCGCGCTCGTTCCAGCTCGTGGACTCGTACTTGGGATTCTCGTCCTGGGACATCCAGCCCATGTGCTCGAACGTCACCTTGATGCTCTTCTCGAAGGGCATCGGGTCGGCGATGTGCCAGCGATAGGCGCTGGTGTGGCCTCCGATGCCCCGGAAATCGAAGAAGGGCACGCCGAAGTAGGGGGTTCCCGTCGTCTTCAGGCCCCAGGCGGAGAGGAAATAATCCTCGGTTCCCGTTCCCCAGATCGAGGGCTTCGTCTCGCCGTCGACATAGACCTTCTCGTCCCCCTCGCCGAACCAGGCCGGGCTGCGCATGCGCACGGCCATGACGGTCCCGACGTATTGGCCCTCGCCGGACGTTTCGAGGACGAGGTAATCCTTGCCCTTTGCAACGGGGTATTCCTGGCGGTACTGGGCGTAGAAGTAGGGAGTGTCCTTGGGCAGGTCCTCCAGCTTGATCCAGTCGATGTTGAAATAGAGCATGCTGAACGGGAGGCTCCCCTGGTTTTCGATCTCGATCCGGGCCGATTTGCGGAAGGGCATCCGCCAAAAGCTGTTGTAGGAATCGGCGTCCTCGACGACGACGGGGACGCTGATGACTTCGCGCCGTTCGCCGAAACAGTTGGCGAAGAAGTCCCCGAGGGGCGCTTCGACCGCCGGACGGGTTTCTCCGTCCCAGAACATCCGGAGCATCAGCTCCTGGTGGTTGGCCGAGCCTCGGGGGGCCCAGTTCTGGGGCTCCGGGCCGAGGAAAGTGATCCAGATGTGGGTGATGACGCCCGGGCCGCTTTCGTCCATCAGGACGTGGGTTCCCCCGGGCGGGACGGTATAGTTATCCCAATTGCTCTGGGTTTCGGTGTCGCCCTTGAAATCGGCTTTCGGGTCGTACTTGCGGGGGCCGATCTCCCGCTCGCCGTTGGGCCCGCGCCGGAGTTCGCCCAGGCGCATGGCCGAGGTCGCCCGCATGGCCCTGCCTTCGGCAGGCCGGGTGAGATCGCCGAGGGAGCCGCCTCCGGCCGGAGCGCCCGAATTGTCTCCCCGGCAGCCGGTCGTTCCGGCCAGGACGAAGAAGGCCAGTGCGGCCAGGGCGAGCGACGATAGGACTTTCTTCGCATCAAAGAAACGGGATGAGGTCATGTCGGTCTCCTCTCGTGGCGCTCGGGGAGCGCCGGGGATGTGCCGGCGAGGCCCGGCCGGAGGTCCGGCCGGGCCCCGCGGCGGGGGGTCAGAATTCGTACCGGGCTCCGATGCGGATGATCCGGGGGGACATGATCGAGGTCATTTTGCCGTAGGTGAAGAGGGCCGGGGCGCTGGACCGGACTTCGATGCCGGTCGCCATGTTGGCGTTGAAGACGTTGAACATGTCCACCATGATGGACAGCCGGCCGTACTTCCCGGGCAGGCCGAACGTCTTCTCCAGGCGCAGGTCGAGGTTGGTCTGCCGGGGGAGCTGGGAATCACCCTTCTCTTCGGCGTTGATCGTAACCGTCCCCTGCTTGAGGCTCAGGCCCAGGTCGGAGCTCCGGATCTGCCGGGTGTAGGGGTACCCATCGTAGGAATAGAAATATCCGCTGATGTTGATCCCCCAGGGACCGGCGTACGTGCCCTGGATCTTGAGCTGCTGGGGCGGGACGAGGGGATCGCGGCCATAGGCGTTGATCATGACGTTGGGATTGTTGTAGAGGCTCGTCGATCCCATGCTGCTCAGGCCGATGAGGTTCCGGGCCCGGGCGAAGACGTAGGACGCGGTCATCTGCCACCGGTGGGAGAAGCGCTTGGTGAAGGTCGCTTCCAGGGCGTCGTAGTCGCGCTTGTCGCCCGGGGCGTTGGTGATGTACATCGACGTCGGGATGGAGGTGTTGGTGACGTCGTAGAACGTGACGTTCTGGCCGTTGTAGGGGTCGATCACGGAATAGGGAGTGAAGTTGGTCCAGACGAGCTCGCCGTTCTCGAAGGCGGTCATGTCGACCACGTTCTTGTCCACGTCGTCGATCTGGTTGCGGTCCCACTTCTTGATGTAGCGTAGGCTGAGCCGGGCGTCCTTGAAGAGCTCCCGCTCGATGCCCACGGTGATCTCGTCGACGTAGGGGACCTTGAGGTCGGGATTGATCGAGGACGCCGAGGAGGCGCTGAACGAATACATCCCGCCCTTGAGGGTCCAGTCGGGATTCAGGGCCTGGCGCCAGGTGATCGCCCCGTTGGGGTTGATGCCGACGAACCAATTGCTGATGGCCGAGGAATAATACCGGCCGAAGCTGGCCTTGAGGACGGTCTTGTTGTCGCTCGTCAGGGCGTAGGCCGCTCCTAAGCGGGGCGAAACCGTGTCCCAAGTCAGGGCGGTGAAGCTGTCCTGGACCCGCGGGTCATAGGTGACTCCGTTGTAAACGACGGGCTGCCGGTTCTGGCCTTGGGCGGGGATGATCCCGACCTGATGGTCATAGCGGACGCCGAGGTTCAAGGTCAGCCGGGAGGTCGGCCGCCAGGAGTCCTGGATGAAACCGCCGATCATGATGTTCCGGTCCTCCCGGGTGAAGTCCGTGCGGTTATAGATGTACTGGGGCACGCCGGAGCTGAGGTAGATGAGGTTGCTCAGGCCGTAGCGAGGGTCGACGTTGTAGATGTTCTGGGCGCTATCCCAGCCGTACCAGGCTTCGATCCCGGCCTTGAACTCATGCTGGCCCATCACGTCGTCGACGAAATAGGTCCCGTCCAGGTTGAACTGGAGCTTCGGCCTCTTGGTGATGCTCGTGTTGCCGTAGCTCTGGGAGTAGAACCCGGTCACCTGGTCGTAGATCCCGATCAGGTCGTTCTTAGGCGTGAACCCCAGCTCATGGGTGACGACGGCGAACTTGGCGTTCATGAAAAAGTCGCCGCTAAAGAACCGGGTGTACTGGAGGTTGAAGGTGTTGGTCGGGTTGTTCTGGAAGTAGGTGGTGTCGGGGTTGCGGTAACGGCTGGCGTCGCGGTTGGTCCGGCGGATGTTCTGGTGGTTGTACGAGAAGACGAGCTTGTCCTTTTCGCTCATCTGCCAGCTCAGCTTGCCGTACGGGTAATAGCGCCAGTTGTCGACGGGGAGCGCCTGGGACTGGTCCCAGGGAAAGCCGTCGATGTACTGGTCGAGGCTGTAATAGGACATGTTGGCGAACAGCCAGACCTTGTTCTTGACGATCGGGCCGCCGACGTTCAGGTTCCAGTCGAATTCCTTCTTCAGCCCGACGAACTGCCCGGCGAACGGGGTGCCCTCGGTGTTGTCGGACTGGAGGTCCTTGTTGCGGAAATAATAGGCGGCCTGGGCATGGAACTCGTTGCCGCCGGATTTGGTGATGGCGTTGACGACCGCGCCGCGGACGTTGCCGTATTCGGCCCGCAAGGCCCCGGTGTCGACAGAGAGCTCCTCCATGATATCGAAGCCGTAGCTGACGAGCAGGCCGCCGGTCAGGGGATCGGAGATGTTGACGCCGTCGATCATGAAGGCGTTGTCGCTCGTCGCCGCCCCGTGGTAGGTCTCGCTGACGACGCCGGGGACAACGGAGAAGAACGAAACCAGGAGCTGCCGCTGAGTGGGAACGGCCGTGAGGAACTCCTTGGGATAGGACGCCGTCATCGTCGTCTTCTGGATGTCGACCGTGGGGGACTGGCCCGTCACGATGACGCTCTCGGAGAGGGTTGACATCTCCAGGTCGACGTTCAGCGTCATCGATTCTCCGACGGAGATGCGGATGCCCTCGCGGACGAGGGTTTGAAAGCCCGTCAGCTCGAACGAGACCTTGTAAGTCCCGGGCGGCAGGGCGGGGAAGCGGAAAAATCCCCGCTCCCCGGCGACCATCGACATCTGGGGCGCGATCAGCGCCGGCGAGGTGATGGTGACGGTCACTCCGGGAAGCGTGCTTTTATCCTTTTCCTGGACGGTGCCGCTTAAGGTTCCGGTCTGGATGATCTGCGCCTCAGCGCAAAGGGCGAAAAGAAAGACGAGCAGGATCGCGAACGATAATTTCTTCAAGCGCATAAAGCCTCCTCCTGATTATTAAATAGAAATAAGGGACAAAAGGCAGACCACCCCTGAAGCGACTCAAGAAGCGCCTTTAGCTCGAACAATCGTTTGCCTCAATCGATTGTACTTATGGGGCGATAGATTGTCAATAGGCGATCGGAGGAGACGCCGGGATATTAGCGGCGCCTAAGGCGATCGGCTTTTTCCTATCGGGAGGCGGGCGTGGAGGGCATCTTTTTCTGGAGAGCGGCGATCTTTTCCTTGATCGCGGGCTGGTTGGGATCCGCTTCGAGCGACTTCTTCCACGTCGCGAGGGCTTCGTCCTTCAGGCCCAGCCGGGCCTGCGATTCGCCCAGCTCGTTCAGGACGATCGTGCTCAGACCGAACCCGTCGAGCGCGGCGCGGAAGATGACGATCGCTTCGTCGAACCGGCCGAGGGCCATTTCCACGCGCCCGATGAGAACGGCGAAATCGAGATCGGTTTTAACGGCCGCGGCGAACGGCTCGAGGACGGCCCAGGCGTCGCCGGGCCTGCCGAGGGCGACGAGCGCCCGTCCCAGGTCGAAAGCGCTTTCGCGGCTTTGCGGCTCGGCCGCGTGAGCCTTCTCGAGCCGGGGCAGAGCCCCGGCCGGATCGCCGAGGTTGAGGCGCTCCCGGCCGAGGATCCGGTCGATCCTCCCCGGGCCCCCCTGTTCGATCAGCGATTGGGAATTGACCCAAGGCCGGGGGACCGCGTCGGCCGTGGCGATCTGGAAGTCGCGGGCCTGGCGGTCGAGGACCTTTCCGCTTCCGTCGACGAGGAGGACGTCGGCCCGGTAATAGCCCGGAGTGTATTTCGCCAGGGGAAAGACCTCGATGAAGTTCAGGGCGTCCGGATTCCCGGCCAGGGCCTGGGGCTTGGCTTCGAGCTCCCGGCCGTCCTTCTCCACGACGAACCGGAGAGAGCCCTCGGCCTTGAGGCCCGGCCCGAGGCCGAGGACCTGGACGAAGACATGGAGGGTGTCCTTGGCCACGAATGTCGACTCGGGATCGCCGAAGATCTGGACGTCCCGGACGACGAACGGCTTGGGCCCGGCCGCCGGCGAAGCGAGGCGCGTGGCGTTGAACCCCAGGAGAAGCGGGGAGAGCCGCGGGGCGGGGAAGGCCGCCGGGAACTTGACCGTGCCCTCGAGCGTCGAAAACTCCTTGGAAGCCGAGTTTTTCATCAGGACGGAGAGCTTGTATTCACCCGGGACGATCGGGAAGAGGTCCGTGAAAGTGAAGGGACGCTGGCGGAGCTTCTCGAACTGCTCCCGGCTGAAGCGGAAGGGCACCTTTTTATCGAACTGGTAGACCGTCCGGCCCTGAAGATCGGTGAGGATGCCGTTGAAGGTCAGGTCCGTCGTGACGCCGTTCCCCTCCTCGGCGACCGAAATGGTCCGGGGCTGCATGGAGAAGTGGACGAAGGGGACGCCCGAGGGATCCAGGATGACCTGGAGGAGGGAGCCGCTGTCGAGGTAATTGGCCGAGTACTCGACCTCGACGAGGCTGCGGTACTCCTTGAACTTCCGGGCCCAGAGGTCCTCGACCTTCCGGTAGCCGGCCGACTCCAGGCTTTGAAGCAGGACCGTGGATTGGAGCGAGGGCGCCGTCTGGACGGTCTCGTTGGGGATGAGGGAGATCGCGGTCCGGGCCAGCTGGGGCTCGATGACGCTCAGCATCTCGTACGAGGCGAAATAGTCGTTGATGTCCCCCCGATAGGTGGGGAGGAGGCTCCAGGGTCCGTCGCCGGCGGGCTGATAGAGGACGAAATCGCCCATCCCGTTCTTCTGAAAAAAGAGGAGGTCGAATTCCTGGGGCATGCCCGGGACGGCGATCCCCTGGTAGGACCATCGCTCGGACGGATAGACGGAGGACAATCCGATGAACGACTGCTGGGTCCGAGGCTCGCCCAGGATGATGTAGACCTTGCCCCGGTCCGTCTTCCAACCGGGTTTCCCCGCTCCGAGGAAGCGCTTGTTGGCGTAGGCGATGCGCCGGGCATGCTCTTCGCGGAACTCGTTCTTTTCGGTCCCCTCCGTCGGGTCGCGGTGGCGCCAGAAAGCTTCGATGAAGAAATCCCGGTCGCGGTCCGTCGAGAGGTCCAGGAAAACCTGGCGCTCGGTCGGGGTGATGATGTAGACGACCTCCTCCTCGAGCCAGAGGCGGTATTTCTCGGGCAGGGCCCGGGATTGAGCGGAGAGGAGGCAGGCGGCGGCGAGGAGCGCGACCGAAGCGGCGAGCCTGGAGACGGGTGTTTTCATGGGCGGATCGCCCCCCATGATAACCCGGCCGCGGACCTTCTGTAAAGACCGAATCCCCTCGAAGGACCTCGCGCGGCCCGGCTTATTTCGGCGGCAGGCCTCGCCGCAGGTCCATGTAGAACCGGCCTCCCGTGAGGGCCGGATCGCCCTCGTAGCCCAGGGCCTTGAAATCGAACCGGGCCGTCTTCTCGGGATAGACCCGCCGCGTGTGCTCGGGCTGGTTCATCCCGGCGGCATGGGCGTGGCAGCGGGCGCAGGCGACGTTCTGGGGCGCATGGCAATCCGCGCAGCCGAGCGATTTCTTCGCCGGAGGGACCTCGTGATGGACGGAGGAATACATCTCGGTCTGGACGAACCCCACCTTCCCCGAGAAGGTTTTGCCGACGGCGGCCATGCCTTCGGCGACGGCTTTGGTCCAATCGTAATCCTTCCACAGCCCGTCCTCGAACTTGACCGCGGCCAGGATGTTCTGCCCGCTGTCGTAGGGCTGGACGGACTGATGGACCTTGAACGGGGTGATCTTGGCCCGGGGATTGCGCCGGTCGCCGAGCGGGGCGTTGAGGACGACCGTCTTCGACGGATCGATCTTGTCGCCGAGGATGTAGGATTGCCGGCTTCCGTCGAACCAGCGATAGACCGGAACGACGTCCCGGCCCCAGGTCCGCGTGCCGTACCGCTTGTCGTAGGTCGGCCGGTCGAACTGGAGGGCGGGGGCGGCGACATCCCGGCCCGCGGTCGAGAAATCGACCGACATCTGCGTCGGCTGGGACCGGGCGAACTGCGGGACGTGGCAGGTTTCGCAGGCGATCGCCTTGACGTGATCATCGATATGGCGGCCGATGACGCCGATGATGCCGTGGGGGGCGGAACCGTGGCAGTAGACGCAGGCGGCTCGCCGCTCGACGACCGGAGCGTTGAACGACAGGCCGGCGATCTGGTGCTTGCTCACGGCGTGGCAGTCCTGGCAGCGCATGTCGACTTTGCCCATGTGGACATCGTCCTCGGGCCGCGGCTTGACCAAAGCGGGGGAAAGATCGCCGTTCTTGATCCCGGCCCCGCCGCCGCCGTAGAAATGGCACGAGCCGCAGTTGGCCCGCGACGGACGGCCGATCTTCTCCGCGGTCATCTGGATGTCGAGCCAGGCGGCCGCGATCCCGCGCTTGTAGGTGCCGGTGGTGTCATGGCAGACGAGGCAGTCGATCTTGACGGGATCGTCCGCTCCGTCCGCCGGCCGGAGGCCCTCCGATGTGGAAGGCCGAGGTCATGGCGGGATTCGGGGCGAGGCTGATATCGTAGTTGTCGATCGTGCTCTTGAGCCCGATCGTGGCGCTGTGTTCCTTGCCCGAGAGGGCGGGCGTCGGGCCCTGCCAGTTCCAGTGGGCGGTCTTGAGGATGTCCGCTCCGGTATCTTCGTGGCAGGCGAGGCAGCGGGCCGTCACCTCGGGCAGGGACAGCTGCCCTCTCAGCTCGAGGAGCGGCTTGTGATCGGGGACGAGGGGATGATGGCACGAGCCGCAGTCCGTCGGAGCCTTGGCCTGGTCGGGCTGGGTCTCATGGCAGCCGATGCACTGGCGATGATAGGCGCCCTTGAGCCCGATCCGGGCCGGATCATCCGGCTCGTTCGACTCGAGATGGCACTGGGAGCATTTGCGGAACTCCTTCTCGGTCAGGTCCTCGTGACAGGACAGGCAGGATGCGCCCTGGATGCGGACCTCGATGCCTGCGTGCATCTCGTTGAGGTCTTCCCCGATCCGGTCATCGGGCCCCATGGCATAACGGTGGTGGCAGATGGCGCAATTGCTGTCCGCGTTGACCTCGTGGGTCCGGTGGGTGAACCGGACGGGCTCATAGTCGTCCGTCTTGCCGTTGAGCTCCGGGCTGTTGAGGATGTAGAGGTTCCGGTAAGCTTCGGGCCGGGCGGAGTGGGTGAAGGCCGCCGTGTCCAAGGCCGGCCGGGGGACGGTCTTGGCCAATTGAACGATCTGCGACGCCTGGGCCGAAGCCTCGATGGCTTGGGTGTGAACGAGCGAGTAAAGGACGACGAAGCCGAAAAGGAAGGCGACCGCCGTTCCGCGGAACACCGCCGTCCAGACCGGCTTGAGGGCCGGGACGTGCCGGTGAGGCGCCTCGGCCCGGACCGGAGCGGTCTTCGCCTCTCCGCCCAGGATGGGGAAGTGGATGGCGAAGAACCGGTACAGGAGCATCAGGGCGCAGGCCAGGCCGACGGTCATGGCGAGCTCGCCGATGGCGGGGAAATAGCGGGCCTTGGTGAACGGCGGGTAGTAGCCCACGATGTAGACGTTGACCCGGTTGAGGACGACGCCGCCGATGACGAGGAGCGAGGCCGTCAGGAGCCAGTTGAGCGAGCGGCGGACGGCGGGGAGGGAGAACAGGACGAGCGGGGCGAGGATGCCGAGGACGATTTCGGCGGCGAAGAAGACCGTGGCGTCGGCGTGCTGGGTGAAGTTGAGCTGCTTCCCGCGGACGATGAGGTCGCCGAACTTGAAGGCGGCGTAGACGCCGATGATGTAAGGGACGTATTTGGCCAGGGAGCCGATGAGGCCGAGATCCTGTTCCTTGCCGAAGCTCTTGTGGGCGATGATGGACTCGAGGATGACCATGGGAAATCCGACCATCATGGCCGAGAGGAGGAAGAGGAGGGGCATGAGGGGCGTGTACCACAGGGCACTGACCTTGGTCGGGGCGATGACCATGAGCGTCCCGAGGGAGGACTGGTGCATGCTCGAGAGGACGACTCCGGCGACGATGAAGATGGGGAGGATGGCCTTGACCCAGGAATAGACGAGGTTGAGGGGCTTTTCGACCTTGGCCAGGATCGTGTGTCCCCACTCCCGGCGCTCGATCCTCTCTTTGAGGCCCTCGATGAGCGCGGGCGACATCTCGACGGTCAGGACGGCGAGGTAGGCCATGACGCACATCCCGACCTCGAAGAGGACGGAGTTGCCCTGCCAGTTGAAGACGGGCCGCCAGACGTTCCAGTAGCGCCCCAGGTCGAACATCAGCCCGATGGCGACCATGAAATAGCCCAGCCAGGCCGTCAGGATGGCCGGCCGGAGGAGCGGTTTGAACTTGTGGCCGCCGAAGATCTCGGCGATGGCCGCGGTCGTGAATCCGCCGGCGGCCAGGGCCACGCCGCAGGCGACGTCGATGGCGATCCAGATGCCCCAGGGGTAGAAATCGTTGAGGTTGGTGATGGGAGCCAGGCCGTTGAAGAGGCGGGCCAGCCCGAACGACAGCCCGACCGCGGTGAAGACGATCAGGATGAATGTCCCAGGGGTGAAGAACGGCCGGCGGACCGATTGGGGCGCGCGGCCGCTCATGACCTCTCTCCCTCGGATTTCTCCTCGGATTCCTTCTTTTCCTTGCGCTGGTTGCGCCACATGATCGCTCCCAGAGCTCCGTAAAAGGCGACGGGGATGATGCCGTAGCGGAAGATCCCGTGCTGGATGGCTTCAGTCTTGCGGGCGGGCGAGCTCATCGGCACTTCGATGAGCCCGACCTCGGGGCCGGGCCGTCCGGTCAGGTAGAGCCACGAGGTTCCCCCGACCTCGTTCTCTCCATAGATGTGATCCAGGTAGCGGTCGGGTCTCCTCTTGATCCGTTCGCGGGCCAGGGCGAGGAGCGATTCCCGCTTGCCGAAGACCAGGGCCTCGGTCGGGCAGCTCGCCGCGCAGGCCGGATTGGCGCCCGTCGCTCCGGCCGTGTTCGAGCAGAACTCGCATTTCCGGACGCGGGGCTTCAGGGCTTCGTTGTACTCATAAGCCGGGACCTGGAAGGGGCAGGCGACCATGCAGTAGCGGCAGCCGAGGCAGATCTCCGGCTTGTAGATGATCGCCCCGTCGGCGGCCCGGGCCATGGCCCCGACGATGCAGGCCGAGACGCAGGCCGGGGTCAGGCAATGCATGCACTGGACCTTGGCGTAGGTCTGCTTCCGGTCGTTCAGATCGCGGGACGGGGCGCCCGGATATTCGTTGACGACGGTGAAGGCCCGGTCCGTCGGCCGGCGGGAGGCCCGGAAGACGGTCCGGTCGGCGAACGGGGCTTCCGGCCGGGGGAGGCTGTTGCGGGAGTTGCAAGCCTCTTCGCACTTCCGACAGCCGATGCAGAGGGTCGTGTCGACAAGGCATCCGACCTGGTTCGGCTCGGGAACCGGAGTCTTGTGTTCGGCTTGCGGCTTCGAACTCGCGGGCCGGACCAGGGCGGCCGCCGCCGCGGTCGTGGTCCAGAGAAGGAACGTACGTCTGCGAACGCTCATCGACACCTACCTTCATCCAGGACTTTAAGATAGGAAACTTACCTTTTAAAGCCGGGGAAGTCAATGATTATTCGAAAAATATTGGCTCGAAACCCTATTAAATATATAGGGTTAGCGAAGTATTGGCCTCCGCGCGACGGGGGTTCCGCTAGGCCTTCGCCACCCGCTCGAGGCGCTTCATGATCGAGGTGATGAAGGCGAACGAGAGCAAGCAGCAGACGGCCAGGATGGCCCAAACGGCCCAAAGCGGCACGCGCATCCAAAACCAGGCGATGACTCCGACGAGGGAATTGCCGGCCGCGGTCGCAGCGAACCAGCCGCCCTGCATCAGCCCTTTGTACTTGGGCGGGGCGACCTTGGAGACGAAGGAGATCCCGATCGGGCTGAGGAAGAGCTCGGCGATCGTGACCATGAAATAAGTAGAGATGAGCCAGTAGACTGAGACCTGGGAGGCGACCGGGGCGACCTGCCCGCCGATCGATTTCGGGCTGGGCAATCCGAGCGAGGCCAGGACGAGGATGGAGTACGCGACGGCGGTAATGAGCATCCCCATGGCGATCTTTCTCGGCGAAGAGGGCTCCTTGCCCTTCTTGTTCAGCCAGGCGAAGAGGCCGATGACGAGTGGAGTGAGGGCGACGATGAAGAACGGATTGAAGTGCTGAAACCGCTGAGGCATGAAAGGATTGATGTCGGCATAGCCGCTGAACCGGAAATAGGCCAGCAGACCGAAGCCGAGGAAGGCCGCCCCGCCGATGCCGCGGGCGAGCGGGCCGGACTTCCTGCGCACCAGGGCGACGAGGCCGACGACGGCGAGGAAGATCGGGAGCAGCCCGGCCAGGTCGAACCACAGGTTCGTCGCCTTGCCGACGCTCGGGACGGTGTAGTCCCGGGCGAAGAAAGTCATCGTCACGGCGCTCTGATGGAAGGCCATCCAGAAGAAGATGACGACGAAGAAGACGAGGCCGAGGGCGACGAGGCGCTCCTTGGTCTGGGCCGGCGTGAGCTCGACGACCTGGTCCTTGTGGGCGGCGGATTTTTTCTTCTGGATCTCGGTCATATCGGCCGCTTTGTAGTGCTTCCTGAAGCCCCAGAAGATGAGCATGGAGATGATCAGAGCGAAGCAGGCGACCCCGAACCCGAAGTGATAGGATTTGCTCAGGGCGTTGATGTAATTCGTGGAAAAGCCCTTGAGGGTGTCCATGGTCACCGCGGCGTCCTGGCCCTGGGCGATGGCCAAGTATTGCGAAGCGTCGGCGAGCTTGCCCTTGAGGAACTCGTTAGCCAGGCCTGGAATGCGGGCGTCGTAGGTCAGCTTGGCCGCTTTGAGGACCCAGTTCGAGACCGCCTCCGAGGCCGTCGGGGCGAACATCGCCCCGATGTTGATGCCCATGTAGAAGACGTTGAAGGCCCGGTCGCGCATGCCGCTGTACTTGGGATCGTCGTAGAGGTTCCCGACCAGGGCTTGGAGGTTCCCCTTGAACAACCCCGTCCCGAGCGAGATGACGACGAGAGCGGCCACGATCAGGGCGAAGCCCGTCTCCATGGCCGTGGGCAGGGCCAGCATGATGTAGCCGGCGAACATGACGATCAAGCCTAGGCTGATCGTCTTGCCGTAGCCGAGGAAGCGGTCGGCGAGGAAACCGCCGAGAAGAGGAAAGATATAGATTCCGACCATGAAAGTCGAGTACATGGCTCCGGCGGCGCCGGTCGACATGCCGTATTTCGCCTGCATGAACAGGACGAAGATCGAGATCATGGTGTAGAAGCCGAAGCGCTCGCCCATGTTGGCGAAGAAGGCGATGTACAGACCTTTGGGGTGTCCTTTAAACATGAGTGCTCCTCTCGGATGGCTGAACGATGGGCGCCTTGCCCCCGAAAATCATGTTCCTCTTATATCGGAGCAAGTGGACGAAGTCAATCGTCCTTGCGCGGATAGAAGGAGATTGTGTATCCTCCTCCCGGCAGGGCCAAAGGAGGCCGTCATGATCAGAAAAGCGCTTCTCTTGGCCGTTTTCGCCGCGGGCGTTTCGATCGCCGTCCCGGCCTCCTCAGAGCGATCGCCGGATGCGCTTCGCATCGATCCCGTCCGGCTCGAAAGGAGGCTTCAGGAGCTCGGCCGCATCGGGCGCAACGCCGGGGGCGGGATCGATCGTCCCGCCTTCGGGTCGGCCGACGTCAAAGCACGCGAAACCGTCATGGGCTGGATGAGGGAGATCGGGCTCGAAGTCCGGGTGGACGCCGCGGGGAACATCATCGGAGACGCGCCGGTCAGACTTGCCGCCGCCGGGCCACCGGTCATTCTCGGCTCTCACATCGACAGCGTCCTGAACGGCGGCATGTTCGACGGCGCGCTCGGCGTCGTGGCGGCTTTGGAATGCTTCCAGGTCCTCCGGGAAATCGGTTTCGCCCGTCGTTTTCCTCTCGAGATCATCGTCTTCGCCGACGAGGAGGGCGGATCGATCGGCAGCAAAGCCATGATCGGCGAGCTCCCCGCAGCCGCGCTCGACTCTCCGGGGCCGTCCGGCGCGTCCGTCCGCGAAGGGATCCGAGCCATCGGCGGGGACCCGGACCGTTTGCCCGGGGCTTCCCGCCTTGGGGAGCGGATCCGGGCTTACGTTGAGCTCCATATCGAACAAGGAGGGAAGCTCGAGGCGGAACGGACGGACATCGGCATCGTCGAGGGGATCGTCGGGATCCGGCGCTACGAAGCCGTGATCGAGGGGGCGGCCAACCATGCAGGGACCACGCCCATGGAAGGACGGAAGGACGCGCTGATCGCGGCCTCGGAGCTCGTCCTGGCGGTGAACCGCGTCGTCACGAGCCGTTCCGGCGCGCACGTCGGAACGGTCGGGCGTCTGCTCGTCGAGCCTAACGTCCCGAACGTCATTCCGGGCCGCGTCGTTCTGACGGTCGAACTCCGCGATTTATCGGAGGATGTTATTTCGAGCCTCTACGAGCGGATCATCCGCGAAGCCGCGACGATCGAGCGGTCGACGGGGATAAAGATCTCATTCACGCCCCTCCTACCGCCTTCCCGGCCCGCGCCGACCGACCCCGAGGTGTGCGCGTTCATCGCCGGCGCCGCGGCGGCTCTGGGATTATCGGCGATGGTCATGCCGAGCGGCGCCGGACACGACGCCCAGAACATGGCCCGCCTGGGGCCGATGGGCATGATCTTTATCCCCAGCCGGGGCGGGATCAGCCATTCCCCAGGGGAATATTCGTCTCCCCGGGACGTCGTGAACGGGGCGAATTGTCTGCTTCAGACGGTCATTCGGCTGGAGCGGTGATGTTCTTGAGGCTGAGGATCACCGTCTTTGCCGTCGGCCAATTTTTCGGCGCGTAGGCGATGAAGATCCCGTCGGCGAGGCTCGAGATCTCGGCGATCTTGGCCAGGACGGCCTCGGCCGTGAGCGTGCCGTCTCT
The DNA here is from genome assembly GCA_963848835.1 of Candidatus Aminicenantota bacterium. GTDB lineage: Bacteria > Acidobacteriota > Aminicenantia > Aminicenantales > UBA4085 > CAWKFB01. Next base: position 22,070 of record CAWKFB010000016.1, read on the forward strand.
GGGCGGGTTGACCGTGACCTGAACCCAGATTTTGACCTTTGGGGCGGCGGTCTTGATCCGGGCGATGATCCCGCCGACGATCTGTCCGAAATCGTCCTTGGCCTGGATTCCCTGGGCGGGCAAAATGACGTCATCGACGAGCCTCAGCCAAGGCTGGAGCCGGAAACCCTGTTCGCCCGGACGGGGAATGAGGATAAAGCCGAAGCCGGCATTCTTGGCCGCTCTGGCAAAGGCGACGGCCTTGGCCAGCAGATCCTGGCCGATGGGCTGAGCCGGATTTCCCTCGAGGCTGAGACCCACGGTCGTCGCTCCGAGGTTCTTGGCCTGGGTCAGTATGGCCCGGGCATGCGGCAGGTCCCGGAGGCCGACGACGACGGCCTTGCGCCCGCCCGTGATCTCCTGCAAGAGGAAGAGATTCTGCGGCCGGACGGCGACCAGGTCGCCGGGACCGGCGATCTTGTTGAAGAAGGGGACGTTGTCTCCGAGGACGAACACTCCTGCCTTGATATCGAGCAGGCCTCCCGGGACGGGAGCGGCGGTTCCGGGGCCGCACAGGCAGAGAACGGCGAGGATGAATCCGGCAGCGATCTTGATGCGCATCTCTTCCTCCTCCAGAAATTCATCCGTTTAGACAAGCGGACCGGGAAAACCTTTGACGGCCCGCGCGAATTGGAATTAAATTATAACAGAAATGGAAAAGCGGGACATTCCCGAAAGGGGGACGCTCATGAGCCGTGATCCGCTCGATCGCCGGCGAGCCATGCTGAAACACGCCGCAGCGGCTGCCTTTGTTGCCGCGCTTGCCCTCGGCGCGGCCGCATCCCAGGACCGCGGGGCGCGGCCCCTGCCGGTCCTCGCCTCCGAGAACTTCGAGTCCGGCCGGGCGGACGGCTGGGAGCCGAACGACCCGGCGCGCTGGTCTGTCCGGGCCGCGGGCGGGAACCTCGTCTACGCCTTGACCGCCCCGGGCGAGCCGGGTAAGGTCCGGGCGCCGACGTCGTGGTCGCTCTGGTCCAAGTATGAGGTCGGCTCGTTCGAGCTCGCCGGCCGGCTCCAGTGCGCCGCCGATCCCTCGATCCCCCAACGCGACATGTGCGTCATCTTCGGCTTCCAGGACCCGACGCACTTCGCCTATGTCCATTTCTCCGCTTCGAGCGACGATCTTCACAACGTCATCGCCGTCGTCAACGGCGCGGACCGGGCCCGAATCAGCCGCGAAGCGCCCGGGACGTCTAAGGCCCGTTTGACCGACCGGGAATGGCACGCCTTCAAAGTGACGTTCGACGCCGCGACTGGAGAGATCAAGGCCTATCTCGACGACATGCGGGTCCCCATCCTGACCGCCGGCGACCGGTCCTTCGCCCGGGGCCGGGTCGGGGTCGGCTCATTCGACGATACCGGGTCGTTCGACGACCTCACGCTCAGGGGCATCCTCTTCAAGTGACCGAGCTCAAGCGCGGCTTTCCCCTCGTCCAGGCCCGCGACGCGGCCGCGATCGAAGCCGAGCGGGCCTATCTGCGGGCGGTCGACGCCCGGCCCCGTTTCTGGCAGCGATGGCGGGGGTATTGGAGGCTGGCGGGGCCCGGCTGGGTCCAGAGCGCACTGACCTTGGGCGCGGGTTCGGCCGGATCGACCATTATGGCCGGGGCCCTCTACGGGTACGATCTGCTCTGGGTCCAGCCGTTGGCGATGCTCCTCGGGGTCATAGTGTTCGCGGCCATCGGCCACCAGGCGCTCGCCACCGGCGCCCGTCCCTTCGACGTGTTCGCCAAGAAGCTCCACCCGGCCCTGGCCTATCTCTGGGGCTTCTGCGTCCTCCTCGCCTCGATCGTCTGGCAGTTCCCCCAGTATTCGCTCGGGACCTCTGTCCTTCGGGACATCTTCGCGGTGGCGGGGTTGAACATCGGCCGGCTTCCGATCGCCCTGGCCCTTCTCGCCGGCGGCACGGCGGTCTGCTGGAGCTACGGCCGGGCCCGGCGCGGCGGAGTGCGCGCCTTTGAGCGGACCCTCAAATATCTGCTGCTGTTCATGATCCTGGCCTTCACCCTGGTCGTTCTCAAGACCGGGATCGACTGGAAACAGACCTTCCGCGGATTGTTCGCCTTCAGGATCCCCGGCTCGAAGGACGGGATCACCATTGTCCTGGGGATGCTCGGCGCCGCCGTGGGCGTCAACATGACCTTCCTCTATCCCTATACGCTCCTCGCCCGGGGCTGGGGCAAGGACCATCGGCGGCTCAAGAACTTCGACCTGGGCGTGACGATGTTCCTCCCCTTCGTCCTGGCCACCGGTCTGGTCACGATCGCCTGCGCCAATACGCTTCACGCCCAGGGGATTCCGGTCCGCGACGCCGTGGACGCCGCCCACGCCCTGGCCCCGCTCGTCGGCCTGACCGTCGGGCGGGTCGTCTTTTCCCTGGGCATTCTCGGCATGTGCTTCACGACGCTCGTCATCGAGATGCTCATCTGCGGGCTTGTCCTGAGCGAGATGTTCGGGTTCGAGCTCCACGGCCGCTCTTACAAGGCGGCGACCATGCTGGCCAACGTCGGCCTCGTCGGGGCCTTCGCCAAGCTACCGTTCTGGGTGCCGGTCCTGACCTCGTCGTTCAACCTGCTGATGATGCCGGTGACGTACCTGTGCTTCTTCCTGCTCCAGACGAAGCGCTGCTATCTCGGGGCGGACGCCGTGCGCGGGGGATGGAAGGCCTGGCTTTGGAACGGAGGGATCGCCGCGGCGATCCTCGTCGTCGCCGCGGGGGCGGCCGTCAAGCTGCTTCTGTGAACGGCCGGGCCGGCCGGGTCACATATATTTGCCGGCGATGTAGTTGCTGAGCTGCTCGATCAGGTCCTCTTTTTCCGTGAGCAGCGACTTGATGACGTCGCCGATGGAGATGACGCCGGCGAACTTCCCCCCCTCGCAGACGGGAAGATGCCGGATGTGCTTGCCGGTCATCAGGACCATGCAGTCCTCGACGGTCCCCTGAGGCTTGATGTAGATCATTTTCTCCTCGGGGGTCATGATCTCTTCGACCAGCGTTTCCCTCGAGCTCTTGCCGAGCAGGATGACCTTGCGGGCGTAGTCGCGCTCGGAGATGATCCCGACGACGGAACCCTTCTCGTCCATGACCATCAGGGCCCCGATCTCCTTTTCGCCCATGAGTTTCAGGGCGTCGTAGACCTTCGCTTTCGGCGAGATCGACCAAACCGTCTTGCCCTTGCTTTCCAGGATGTCTTTCGCTGTTTTCATTCTGTCCGTCCTTTCGGGACCGAATGAAAAAAGTTTAGTCCAAAGCGGGCCTGTTTGCAAGCCGGATCAAGCGGCTTTCCCAGGCCGCGAGGCGGACCCGCCCCGGAACGTCGCGCCCCAGGAAGGAGACCGCCGCTTCGGCGGGCGCGTCCGAGGGATTGTAGAGGCGAAGGAGGAAGGCTCCCTCGCCGGCAGGATCCGGGACGAGAGAGGTCGCGATCACGTTTGCCGGCCGGATGTGGACGAAGGGCGCGGCCGCCGCCGAAGAAGCGGGGGCCGCGACGACGAGCGGCCGGACCGCTTCCAGGCCGCGCTTCGCGACTTCCGCGGGGCGGAAGGGCCCGTGGGGGGCGATGGAATACCGGAAAAGGACCGGCCCGTCCTGATCGGCTTTGTAGTTGGTGTGCCAGTAGTTGTTCATGGCGTAGGAATAGATGGTCTGTGACGGGCCGACCTCGGTCCTCCAGGCGCGCGTTCCCTGCGTCCGCCGGGTCTCGTCGGTCATCCGGCCGATCTCGGCCAGAGGAGCGTCCAGGCTGATCCAGGTCAGGCCGAACCGGTCATTCGACACGTCGGCCGCGGTTTGGACGGGGAAGAAATCCTTGCACGAACCGGCGATCTGGTCGGCGTCCGGCCGGATCATCCCCCAGCCGAGGTCGAGGCGAACCCGGCCGCCCGGCACGGAGAAAGGAAAGGCGATGTGGACGCTTTCCTTGTCCCGGACCACGGACTTGTCGATGACGTCGGCCAGATCGATCCGGTCCAGTCCGCTGACGATACGGATCTCGCGGGAGAGGCTTCGGGCGCCCGGAGCGTCCGATGCGACGAGGAGGGAGGCGACGAGCGGACCGCGTTCTTTAACCGAGATCTTGGCGCTCCTGACCCCGCGGGCGCGGGCCGGATCGAGCCCGGGAACATAGAGATAGGCGTTCAAGCCCCGGCCGGCGGCGCGGTCGACGAGCTCGACGTTACCCGCCTTCATCCATTTCAGCCCGCGGATCGATCCGTCGGCCGGATCGAGCTCGAGGAAGATCGAGCCGTTGTCGAGCTTCGGCCCGGCGGCCCGGGCCCGGCCCGAGGTCAGGGGCGGCCCCGGCTCGATCGTGCAGCGGCGGGAGCCGAATCCGGGAACGCGTTCGGCCAGGACGGCCAGCTCGCCCGTGCTCAGGCGTTGGCTCGGCACCGGCCGGCCGTTCTCGTCTTTGACCCTGTCCCCGACGGAGCTACGCGACGCGGGGACGAGAACGAGATCGGTCGCTTCCCACGAATTCGTGTTCAGGATTTCAAAGGACTCCGCGGCGGCGGCGTCTTTCCCGCCGTCCTTCGCCCGATCGAAAAGCGCCTTCGAGCGCTTGTCGGCTTCCAGGGCGAAAGCCTGTTTATAAGCCCACTGCGTCCGCGCGTTGAGGCCGTCGGGATTCGAGACGCTGTCGGCCGCGCCCCAGGTGTGCTCATCCCAGAGAACGACTTGGCGCCACGCTTCGGCGAACTCGGCCATCGGGAAATTTTCCAGGCGGCGCGTCGCCCAGAGCGTTTCGGCCTGAAGGAGGCGGTTGGCCGCGGTTCGGTTGAGGGCGACCTCGCGGGCGGTCGAGGCGGCCCCATCCTCCCAGTAGGGGGTGAAGTCGCCCCGGACGAGCGGGATCTTGTCTCCGTAGCGGCGCTCGAATTCGGCGAACATCTCGCTCGACGTGGCGATGACGAGCCGAGGCGATTCGAACTCGGCGTTCCAGGCTTGGACCGTTTCGCTCAGCTTCGGATCCGGGGGGCCGTTGTCGCCGCCCGTGGTGTAGCGGACCTGGACCATCTCATAAGGATACCCCGCGCCGTCGAGCTCGCGCATGTAGTCGAAGAACCGCTGGCGCTTGGGCAGGCCGAAGTCGCCCATGTTCAGGCCGTGGAACCAGGAGTAGCCGCGGCCGGCCATCCAGAAGAGGAGCTTCTCTTTTCCGGAGGGCGAAACCCAGTAGAACGGCTTGTCGCCCCAAGCTTTCAGGGCTTTTCCGATCCGGTCGCCGCCGTCGGCGTGATTGGGCATGTAGTTCGGGCCGCTCGAGAGATATTTGACCCCGCTCTGGACGAGGGCGGGGACGACGCTCCAGGAATAGCTCGGGATGTCCGTGATCATGGCCGAGTCGATCGGCACGCCGAAATCGCCTGAGATCCTGTGAGCGGTCTCCATCATCCGGAAAAGCTCTTCGGGAACGCATAGACCGGTCAGCATGTTGGCCGGCAGGGCTTGCAGGCCGATCCATCCTTTCTTGACCGCGTCGGCGAAGGCTTGTTTTTGAGCCGGGGACGCCTGGCGGAGATAGGTCTCGACGGCCCAGAGGACCTCGACGTTCCATTTGAAGCGGGCGCCGGGCGGGGCGCTCGCGGAGCGCCGGGCCAGCTCGACCGCCTGCTCGAAATATTTCCAGTGATTCTTTTCCACCACGACCTGGAGATCGGAGTAGCCGATATCCACGTGGGAATGGGGGAGGAGCCAGATCGTCCGTCGCGTCACGGGCCGGAGATCGACCGAACGGCGGACGGCGGCTTGCCCCGCGATCTCGACGGAAACTTCGATCTGCTTCGGCTCCGCGACGGCGGGAAGCGGGAAATAGACGGCGTTGTAGCCGGTTTCGAGCCGCGCGGTCAGGCGGCCGCCTCCCTCGGCCGAAACCCTCGCCTCGGCCGGCGGAGCGATGTGGCTGATCTCGACGCGGACCGGCTGGCGGAGCGCTCCTTCGGAGCGGACGAGAGCCGGCTCCCCATTAGCCTTGACCGACGATTGGAGCTTGTACGGAAAAACCATGAACCAATCGTTGCTCCCGGCCTCCTCCCCGACGACCTTGAGCCGGAGCGGCTTTCCGGGTGTGAGCATGGACCGGGGGACGGTCAGGAACATGAAGCCGAAGAGCTCTTGGAACTGGTCCACGAGAGTCGTTTTGAAAGCGAGCGAGGAGCCCTCGGGTCCGCGGACCTGCCAAGCGCGTTCGGACGCGTCCTTGCCGGTGCGGAACGAAAGGAACGGCTTCCCGTCGAGGGAAAGCGCAAAGGCGTGGCCGCCTTTGAATGTCGCCAGACCGGACATCCAGACGAAGGTGGCGAAGGGCGCGGAGAATCCCTCGGGGACGGACTGGGTTTCCCACTCGACAGCCATTTTTCCATCCGTCGCTCGCGAGAGGAGGGCCGTCGTGGCGTCGGGGTAGGGCGAATGATAGCCGAGCGTCTCCCCGGCGATCGTCGCCGCCCATCCCTGGAGCCATGGCTGAGGCGGCGAGGGGACGCTTGATGTTTGTGCGTTCGCATTGAAAAATTCGGCGGCAAAAAGCAACGCGAAGGTGACGAACCGGCTCATTCGTTTGGGCATGGTTACGGTTCCGATCATACTAAGAGCGCGGCGGCGCGGCGCGTCCGCTCGCGCACGGCCAGGCCGTAGGGGCAGGCCCGCTCGCAGGCGCCGCAGTCCCGGCAGACCGAGACGGATTCGGCGAGAGCGGAGAATTCGGCCCGGGCCCGGCCGGCTTTCCCGTAGCTTTCGAGATAGGCGAGACTCCGGGCGATGCGGGCCGTTTCGACGCCGGACGGGCAGGCGGACTCGCAGAGCCCGCACTGGTGGCAGGCCGTCTTGGCGTGCGCCGCGACGTGGGCCGCGAGAAGCCCGCGCTCGGCCTGGGTCAGCCGCTTGCCGACGGCCCCGAGGTCCTCGGCCATCTGTTCTTCGTCGAGGATCTCGGTCACGACGGCGGCTAGCTTCGGATTCTCGAGCGCCCAGGCGATCATGGCCGGGAAGATCGACGGGCCCCCCTTCGCGGCCGGCGGAAGGTCCTGCCTCCGCCCGCCGACCTTGAGGACCTTCATGGCCGTAACGCCGACGTCCTTCCCGTGACAGAGATCGATGAGCCGGCGGATGCCGCTTTCGCCCAGATAATCGCTGTAGGTCCGGACGTCCTTCTCGGTTTCCAGGATGTCGAAGACGTTATAACCGATCTGGACCATGTCGTAGAGGCCGCTCGCGACGGCCGCGGGGATGACCTTGTGCTGGTTGACGTGGCAGGTCAGCCCGCGGAACCGAAATTTCCCTTGGGCCTTCAGCTTCTCGAACGCGCCGAGGATGCGCTCGTCGGTCACATGGGCCGGATCCTCGACGCCGTGGATGCCGAGGATCTCGGCATGGTCGGTCCCGAGGCGCTTGAGGCTTCCTTCGACCGAGGCGATGATCGTCGCCTCGGTCCAGGGGCCTTGAAGGTGGAACCGGGAATGGATGTGGATCCGGTCGCGGCCGAAAGCCTTGAACAAACGTCCGACCTTCCGTTCGCCGTTGCCGTTCTCATATGTGTCCGAAGTGTCGATGTAGTTGATCCCCCGCTCGATGAGCTGATAGAGAAGGACGCTCCTCGGGCATGGGGCTTCCGCCGAGCGAGACCTCCGAGACGAGAAGCCCCGTCCGGCCCAAACGCCGATACAGCATGCCGTCCTTGCGAGACCGAGGCGGGGGCGGCCGCTTGGGGGGCGGACCGGCCGGGCGGCGCCCGGAAGCGCCGGAGCCAGCCAGGCCGCGGCCCCGGCGGCGAGGGCTTTCAAGAGAGATCGCCTTCCAGGGGAATAATGGGTCCGATCCCGAAACGTCATGGCTTTCGATCCTCTCTCATGAACCGGCGCTGATCTTGAACGCCCAGGCGTGGCGGCAGGGCGGGTTCTTGACGGCCGCGTCGGGCACCCGGATGAGCATGCCCTTGCCCGCGGCTTCCCACGGTACCGCGCCCGAGTATCCGAGCATTTCTACTTTCGTTCCCGGCTTGGGCCGGTGCGAATAGAGCTGGAGCGTCGCCGGCGGGGCCGTCTCGTCCTCGTCGGCCAGGTAGATGGCATAGATCGTCCCGTCGGCGAGCGACGGTGAAGCAGGTCTTGGCTTCTTTGTAAGGCGCGACCGGCCGCGTTTTGTAGATCGGCCTCGCCGTTCACCTTCATCCAGGCGCCGAGTCTCGGCCAGGCGCTTCAGCGATTCGGCCGGGAGCTCGCCCTCGGCGTCCGGACCGATGTTGAGGAGGAAGTTCCCGCCTTTCGAGACGATGTCCACGAGGAGATGGATGAGCCGGTTCGCCGGCTTGTAGCGGTCGTTTGGGACATAGGACCATGAGTCGCCCATGGTCATGCACGTCTCCCAGACGTAGGGGAGCGGCTTCTCCGGGACCTCCTGCTCGGGCGTCCGGTAGTTCTCGTAGCGGCCGGTCACCGTCCGGTCCACGACGATCAGTCCGGGCTGATGGCCGCGGGCCATGGCGGCGATGCGGGGCATGTCGATGTCCTGGTTGAAGGGCTGTTTGATGAGCCCGCGCAGGTTCTCGGGGAGGGCGGGGTAGGGCCGGACCCAGCCGCCGTCGAGCCAGAGGATGTCGACCGGACCGTAGCCGGTCATGAGCTCTTCGATCTGCCGGTAGGTGAAGTCCTTGAATTTCTTCCACCGCTCGGGATATTTGGCCGTGTCGTAGTTCACGTTCCGGTCCGGCGTCGCCCAATCCGGCGCCCAGTAGTCGGGCGAGTGCCAGTCGGGCTTGGAGAAGTAGGCCCCGATCCCGAATCCCTCGGCCCGGAAGGCGTCGAAGATCTCCTTGACGATGTTCGCCCGCGGGTCCTTGGCGAACGGCACATCCGGCCCGGTGATCCGGTAGTCCGTCTGCTTCGTGTCGAACATGCAGAAGCCGTCGTGGTGCTTCGTCGTCTGGACGACGTAGCGCATCCCGGCGTCTTTGGCCGCCCGGGCCCATGAGGCCGGGTCGAACTTGACCGGGTTGAAAGTCTTGGGCAGGTCTTCGTAGCGGCGCTTGTACTCGACATAATCCGGGATGCTGCGGCGGCACCAGGGCTCGTCCTCGGAGCAGATGCTCCAGGATTCGACGACGCCCCATTGGCTGTACGGCCCCCAATGCATCATCAGCCCGAACTTCTGGTCCTGGAACCAGTCGAGCTTCCGCAGGACCAGGGGATCGGTCTCTTTGTCCGCTTCCGGAGCTCTTTGGCCGGAGTGAGCGGCGAGGACGCAGACGGCCGCGGCCGCCGCAACGGTTAAAACCAGGCGCATTCTCGGCATCGGATCCTCCCGGGCGGGCGGAACCGGAATTCTAATGGATTCGGCTTCGCGCGTCCACACGCCGCGGCCATAGGGGGACACCGCAGGGTGTCCCGAAGAGCATCACTGGCGGGCGAAGAAGAGCTTGTTGCCGCGGAAGACGAGGCGGGCAAAGCTGTGCCCGGCCGTCCCGTCCGCGGCCCTCTCCTTGGCGAAGAAGGTCACATGGACGACCTTGCCCAGCTCGGTCTTTCCGTTCGTGATATTGACGATGTCGTAGGTCGGGGCCTTTCTGTTGATGGCGACGGGATCGAAGACGAAAGAGAACTTGCCGCCGGACGGGACGATGACGCCGTCCTCGATAGCCGCGCCGGGGATGAGCATGGCGTAATGGACGGCCGTCGCGGTCGTCCGGCCGGTGATCGTGAGCGGCTTGGAGGCGTCGAAAGCGGATTGTCCGCTCACGTTCAAGGCCAGGGCCGGGACGCCGGCCGGCCTGTCCTTCTCGATGACATAGAACGCTCCGCCGCCCGCCGGCAGGCCGGGCATGACGCTCCGGAAACCCTGCCACTCGCCTTCGAGCGCGTAGCGATACACCCCCGGCACGTCGAGGGTCGCGCGCTGCGCTCCGGCGAAAGAGCCGAAGGCGTCGGCGGCGCCCTGCCAGCTCATCGTCCGGCCGTCGGGATAAACGAGCGCCGCGGAGATGTTGACCGGGAGGACGGGATCGATCTGAAGAGCGGGGGCCCAGGCCGCACCCGTCTCATAGACCATGCCCGGCCGGAGGCCGACCAGGAAGAAGCGGGCTTGATCTCCGGTCGGGCCGATGACGTTTTCCGACCCCGCGGCGATGACCCTATTGTTGTTCGTTCCTTTGGGGAGAAGGAAGCCGCTCGAGAGATATCCGGCGTAGCGCGGGGCTTCGCCCGTTTTCATCATGACGATGCCGCCGATCAGCCGATAGATGTCGCCGGGGAGGTCGCCGTTGGCCGAGGCCCCGATCTGACCGCCGAAGCTGTTGGGGCTCGTCGGCCAGTAGGGGGCCCGGAGCCCGTTGTCCCCGACGATGAACCGGGACATGAACCCGGGCCGGGGCGCCGCGGCGTAGAAATAGTTCCATTCCGTGATGTATTCGGGGAACATGTGCGGCGAAAGGCCGTTCGAGGTCCGGATTCTGAGGTTCGTTTGGCCGACGCCGTTGATGCCGGTCGGATAGGGATCGTTGCGCGTCTTGTCTTCGAAGGTCAGGACGGGTTCGATCTTGTTCGCGCCCTGTCCTTCGCTGGCGATGAGCAGGACGTCTCCCGAGAGATAGGGAAAGGTGATGTGTTGGAGAAAGGACGTGTCGGTCCCGGGGATGGTGTAGCCTTCGAGATGCGTCTCGCCCCGGTCGACGTATTTGCCCCCGATCGAGAGCTTCTTGCCGTGGGCGGCGATCGTGCTGTCGGAGGGATAGACGACCCCGGCGTGGCGCATCGTCGAAACCCAGAGGTGGCCGTCGGGATCGGTGTAGGTGGCCAGAATGTGGGCGGCGTATTCGCCCGGGCTGGTGAGCGGAAGCGGCGGAACGCCCTGGGCGGAGCCGAAGATCCCGCCGGGGGAGGCTTTGCCCCAGTACCAGATGGATCTGGAATCGTTCGGATCGGAATTCACGTAAAGGGTGGCGACGATCTGGACGTCGGCCGGGACGGGAGGATTGAAGGCGATATCGCGGCCGTATCGGCCTCCGACGGGATAGGCCATCCCCTGGAAGGTGGCCGTGGCGAGGGTCATCCGGCGCGCGATCCAGAAATGGTACGTCCCTCCTCCCTGATAAACGTTCCCCCACATGTCGGCGATCCATCCCTTCGAGCGGACGGTGTACAGGCCGTAGGCGGGTGGCTTCCAGGCCGTAAGAGCGGCGTTCCCGGTCGTGGGCGATCCGCTCTTCACTCCCACGAACGGCGTCGCTCCGAGATCGACGGTCTTGCCGTCGGGTTGGACGATCGAGGTCTCGAGCTCGCCCGAGGCGAAGTTCCAGGGGATATTGCTCCTCTCCTCGATCGTATCCGCCGGAAAGCGCGGCTCGAGAGAGTAGGAGAGGGCGGCGCCCGAGTCGTTATAGCGGGGGAGGATGACGTCGTCGGGGATGAGGTTCCGGTTGGAGAGGGCGAAGAAGGGCTTGTCCTCGTCGGCGACGGCACCCCGGTATCCGTTCGAGTTGTAGTCGCTCAGGATGATCCAGGGGACGCGAAGGCGGATGTTTTCCGCGTCGACAGCGTTCCCGTCCGTCCCGATCCCGTCTGCCCGGATGGGGGCGGAATAGAGGTGCGATTCGGGCGCGCGGCCTTTAGGGAAAGGCCGGGCGGCGAAGGTTTCGGCGTTGAGGCTGTAGTATTTGTTCCTCACGGTGATCCCGAAATCGAGCCGGAGGCGATAGACCCCGGGCGGAAGGTCGTCGGGGAGGGGCGCGGCGATGCGGAACCGGGCCAGCCGGGCGGTTTCGGTCTTTTCGCAATCTCCGAAAAGGACCGTCCGGAATTGATCGAACGGCGTCCGGAAATCGTAGCCGAAGCGGTTCGTGCACGCGCCCTGGACGCCGCCTTCGATGGCGAGACCGGAGGGCGTGAGGAGGGTGGACATCTTCTCGTCGTTGACCTGGCGGAAATGCCCGCCGGCGTCGAAGGTCCGCTCCGCGGTGATAAGCAGGCAGAAGCCGTCCGGAACGATCTTCGCCGCGTCGGCGATCGCCTGGATGTGCGCATCGTCAACGCGGAGCGAGGCGTCGATCGTGACGGCGGCGCCCGGCTCCCAGCGCGCCGGCCGGATGCCGCCGCTCGTCAGCCATGTCCCATAATACGTATATCCCGCGTCCTGGAAACGCAATTCAGGGACGACGCGAATGGCTTGGGGGCCCGAGCTCAGCGGGGCGAGAACCAATCCGAGAAAGGCGCACCGGAAAAAGAAGAGGCCGAACCGTCTCATCGTTTCTCCTCGATCGCCCGATATTCTTATACAAATGATCCGAAGGCACAAGACCCGGATTTTTTTCGATTTTTTGCTTGACAAATGAAGATTTGGGTCTATATTAAGATATATCAAGTAATATCAAGTCATATCTTAAGGAGGGAACATGCACAACAAGTCCATGTACGGCTTCTGGCATCGCGGCGGCTCCAGGCTTTTCCATAAGGGTGATTTCAAATACCTCATTCTCGGGCTGCTCAAGGACAAGCCCAAGCACGGTTATGAGATCATCCGCGATCTCGAGGAAAAATCCCACGGATTCTACGCTCCCAGCCCCGGCGCCGTCTATCCGACGCTCCAATGGCTGGAAGAGGCGGGCTATGTGACGGCCGTCGTCCAAGACGGGAAGCGCGTCTACACCATCACGGAGGCGGGTCAGGCTTTCCTCGTCGAAAAAGAGAAGGAATCCGAGGAGATCAACAAGAACATGAAGGAATGGTGGGGGCCCTGGAGCGACGAGTTTCGCGGCGAGATGAAGGAAGTCATGCACCTCCTTTCCGATATGGGCCGGATGATCGCCAAGGAAGCCCGCCAGACCGGCCGGGACAAGATGCCCAAAGTGAAGGAAGCCCTGGCCAACGCGGTCAAGGAAGTCGAGAAGATTTTCCGCTCCTAAAAACACTACGGAATCGCCCATCGATCACGCATTGATACGGGGCTTCCGGGGAAGAAGGTCCGGGGGCACGCCGGTTTCCCCGGCGATGAAACCGGCTCGTTCCTCGGCTCGCTCTTCCCGGCCTGCGGCCGGGAATCCATGCCCGCTCGCCTCGGTATGTCCCCCGGACCCTCTTCCCCTCGCGCCCCGCAATTCAAAATTATTGGCGATTCCTGCGCTAGCTGAGTTTTTCGAATTGCCCGCGGCTCACCCGGGAACCCGTCCCGGTTCCGCCCGAATTGACTTGGTTTATTCCATAAATTAATCTAGGGGCGGTTCGCCATGGCGTTTCGATCCAACCGCCGCGTCCTCCTCGCCCGGGCCGCTTCCGCTTTCCTCGTTCTCGGCTTTCTTGCCGCGTGCGTCACCGGGCCGGCCCGCCTGTCCGCCCCTTCGCCCGCCATCCGCTTCGGCATCGTGACCGACGCCCATTACGCCGACGTCGAGCCGCGCGGCTCCCGTCCCTATCGGGAATCCGCCGCCAAGATGGACGAATGCGTCGCCTTCATGAACGCGGAAAGCGTGGATTTCCTCATCGAGCTCGGCGATTTCAAAGACCAGGACGATCCGCCGGTCCCGGCCCGGACGGAGGAGTTTCTCCGGCGGATCGAGCGTTCGTTCGCCGCGTTCCGGGGCCCGCGCTTCCACGTCCTGGGCAATCACGATCACGACAGCCTGACGAAGGCCGGCTTTCTTTCCCTCGTCGAGAACACGGGGATCGCCCGCGACCGGAGCTATTATGCCTTCGACCGGGCCGGCGTCCGCTTCATCGTCCTGGATGCGAACTTCAAGGCCGACGGCTCTCCTTATGACCGCGGCGATTTCGGCTGGGACGACTGCAATATCCCGCCGGAGGAGATCGCCTGGCTCGGAAAGACGCTTGCCGCCGGTCCCGAGCGCGCCGTCGTCTTCATCCATCAGCAGCTCGACGGAGGCGGATCCTATTACGTCAGGAACGCGGCTGCCGTCCGGGCCGTCCTCGAATCTTCGGGCAAGGTCCTGGCGGTTTTTCAGGGCCATCGCCATGAGGGCGCGTTCGAGAGAATGGGCGGCATTCCCTATTACACGCTCGTCGGGATGATCGAAGGCCGGGGTCCCGAGAACAACAGCTACGCGGTCGTCTCGATCGGCCGGGACGGCCGGATTTCGGTTCGGGGGCTGCGCAAGGCGATGAGCCGCGATCTCGGCCCCGCCGAGTAGCGGCTCGACGTCGGGAGGGAAGGACCGGCTTTCCGGTCCGGCAGGAGGAGGAGAGGAACATGAAGAAAGCGGCGTTCGTCGTCTTGGGACTCATCCTTGGGATCTTGGCCGCCGGGCCGCTCTCCGCCTCCCAGCTCGAAACGAAGGCCGAGCACGATGCCCGCATGCAATGGTGGCGCGAGGCCCGCTTCGGGATGTTCATCCACTGGGGCCTGTACGCCGTCCCGGCCGGCGAGTGGAACGGCAAGACGGACTACGGCGAATGGATCCGGAACAACGCCCAGATCCCGCTCGCCGAGTACGATAAGTTCGCTAGCCCAGTTCAACCCGGTCAAGTTCGACGCCGACGAATGGGTCCGGATGGCCAAGGACGCCGGGATGAAGTACATCGTCATCACCTCCAAGCACCACGACGGCTTCTGCCTGTTCGATTCGAAGGACACGGACTTCGACGTGATGGCCACGCCGTTCCAGCGCGACATCCTGAAGGAATTGTCCGACGCCTGCAGGAAGCAGGGGATGAACCTCTGCTTCTACCATTCGATCATGGACTGGCATCACCCCGATTACCTGCCCCGCCGCCCCTGGGAAGAAAAGGACCGGCCGGCCGCGGGAGCGAAATTCGACCGCTACGTCCAGTACATGAAGGCCCAGCTCAAGGAGCTGGTCACGAATTACGGCCCGATCGGAGTCCTCTGGTTCGACGGCGAGTGGGAGAACACCTGGACCGAGGCCTACGGCAAGGACCTTTACCGCTACGTCCGGACGCTCCAGCCGAGCATCATCGTCAACAACCGGGTCGGCGCGGGCCGCTCGGGCATGGAAGGGTTCTCCCAGGACAAGGAATCGGCGGGCGACTTCGGCACCCCCGAACAGCAGATCCCGGCCACCGGCCTCCCCGGCGTGGACTGGGAAACCTGCATGACCATGAACGACCACTGGGGCTACAACAGCCACGACCAGAACTGGAAGTCGGCCAAGGAGATCGTCCGGATGCTGGTCGACATCGCCTCCAAGGGCGGCAACTACCTGCTGAACGTCGGCCCGACGGCCGAGGGCGTCTTTCCCCAGCCGAGCATCGACCGGCTCCGCGAGATCGGGGCCTGGATGAAGGTCAACGGCGAGGCGATCTACGGGACCCAGGCCAGCCCGTTCAAGAGCCTCGCCTGGGGCCGCTGCACCCAAAAGGCCGCGGCAGGCGGGACGCGCCTCTATCTCCATGTCTTCGACTGGCCGGCGGACGGGAAGCTCGTCGTCCCTGGACTCCTGAACGCGCCCAAATCCGTCACCCTCCTGACCGCGTCAGGCCGGAAGGCGCTGAAGTCGGACAGGGACGAAGATGCGTTGGTCATCTCGGTTCCTGCCCAGCCGCCCGACGCGACCGACAGCGTCGTCGAGGTCGCGGTCGCGGGAAAGCCCGACATCAGCGATCCTCCGGTCATCCAGGCAGCGGCCGAGATCTTCACGGACACGCTGGAGGTGATGATCGTGTCGGGCCGGGAGAACGTCGAGATCCGCTATACGATCGACGGCGCGATGCCCACCGCTGCCTCTCCGCGGCTTTCCGGCCTTCTGCACCTGACCGGGACGGCCGTCGTCTCGGCCCGGGCGTTCCGAGACGGCAAGCCCGTGAGCGGGGCCGCCCGGGCCCGGTTCGAGAAGGTCGCCCCGCGCCCGGCAGAGAGCGCCGCGGGCCTCATGCCCGGGCTCGCTTATCAGTATTTCGAAGGCGATTGGGACGCGCTCCCGGACTTCTCCAAGCTCAAACCCGCCGCGGCCGGCGTCCTTCCCGCGGTCGAGCTCGCGCCCCGGAAGGCAAAAGAACGCTACGGGCTCGAGTTCGAGGGCTTCCTCAAAGTCCCGAGCGCGGGGGTCTATACATTCTTCCTCGAATCCGACGACGGGAGCCGCCTGTTCCTCGGGGGCGATCTTCTCGTGGACAACGACGGGCTGCACGGCATGATCGAGAAGAAGGGCGTCGCCGCCCTCGCCGCCGGGCCGCACCGGATCTGCGTCCGGATGTTCAACAAGACGGGGGGAGAGGGCCTCCGCGTCTCATGGCAGCGTCCGGGCGGAGCCAAGGAAGCGATCCCCGCTTCCGCCTTGTTCCACGGAGGGAAGTGAGATGGACGCCCTCGTCCTGAGCCGGATCCAGTTCGCCGCGACCGCCGCCTTTCATTTCCTGTTCGTCCCCCTGACCTTGGGGCTGGCTTGGCTCATCGCCTGGTGGGAGGTCAAGTACGTCCGGACCCATGATGAGACGTTCCGCCGGATGGCCCGGTTCTGGGGCAAGCTCTTCCTGATCAACTTCGTCCTGGGCGTCGTGACCGGGATCACGATGGAGTTCCAGTTCGGGATGAACTGGTCCGAATACGCCCGGACCGTCGGCGACATCTTCGGCGCGCCCCTGGCCATCGAGGCGACCGCGGCCTTCTTCCTCGAATCCACGTTCATCGGACTCTGGGCCTTCGGCTGGAAGAAGCTCTCCCCGAAGGCTCACGCGGCCGCGATCGGAATCGTTGCCTTCGGGGCGAGCCTCTCCGCGCTGTGGATCTGCCTGGCCAACGGCTGGATGCAAAAGCCCGTCGGCGCGGTGATGCGCAACGGCCGGGCGGAGATGGTCGACTTCGGCGCGCTCGCAGGGAATACGTACGGCTGGCTCACCTTCGGTCACACCCTGGTCGCGGGATTCGTCTGCGGGGGCTTTTTCGTCATGGGCGTCTCGGCCTGGCATCTCCTGCGCAAGAACGAGACCGACGTCTTCCGCCGGTCCTTCCGGACCGCCGCCGTCTTCGCCCTGGCCGCCTCCCTTCTCGTCGCCGTTCTCGGCGACCAGCAGGGTGTCAATGTCGCCAAGACGCAGCCGGCCAAGCTCGCGGCCATGGAGTCGTTCTGGGAATCCATGCCCGGCGCTCCCTACACCCTTCTCGCCTGGCCGGACGCGAAGAACGAGCGGAACGTATTCAATTTCCTGAAAATCCCCAAGGGATTGAGCCTGATGTCCTACCACAAGGGCTCGGCCATGGTCCAGGGCCTGAAGGAGTTCGCCCCAGCCGACCGGCCGCCGGTCTGGCCCGTTTTCCTGAGCTTCAGGATCATGGTCGGCCTCGGACTGCTGTTCATTCTCCTGGCCTTCCTGGGCTGGCGTAAAGCCCGGAAAGGGAGGCTCGAAACGGGCCCGGGATTCCTCAAGATCCTGATCTGGGTCATACCGCTGCCGTATCTGGCCATCGAGCTCGGCTGGATTGTGACTGAGATGGGCCGCCAGCCCTGGATCGTGTACGGCCTCATGCGAACGTCCGAGGGCGTCTCGAAAGCCGTTTCGGCCGGCCAAGTCGCCTTCTCGCTGGCCGGCTTCATCGTCGTCTACGGGCTCCTTGCGGCGGCGGACGTCGTCCTCCTGGCGAAGACGGCGAAGAAAGGTCCCGAGGAGGCGGCGCGATGACCCTCCAGATCCTCTGGTTCGTTCTCTGGGGAGTGCTGTGGATCGGCTATTTCGTCCTGGACGGGTTCGACCTCGGGACGGGCATCCTGTACCCTTCCCTGGGCGGGTCCGAGCTCGAGCGTTCGGCGGTCCGCCGCTCGATCGGCCCGGTCTGGGACGGCAACGAAGTCTGGCTTTTAACCGCGGGCGGGGCGACATTCGCCGCATTCCCGGCGGTCTACGCTTCGATGTTCAGCTTCCTCTATACCCCGCTCCTTCTCGTCCTTTTTTCCCTGATCATCCGGGGCGTCTCGCTCGAGTTCCGGGGCAAGGCGCCGAGCGCGGGCTGGGCCCGGGCCTGCGACGCCGGGATCTTCCTGGGAAGCCTGCTCCCGCCGGCGTTGCTCGGGATCGCCTTCGGTAATTTTTTCCGCGGGCTCCTCTTCGACGCCGCCGGATATCACGGCTCGTTTTTCGGTCTCTTGAATCCCTACTCCCTCATCACCGGCCTGCTCTTCGTCTCCCTCTTCATCGTCCATGGCGCCTTGTGGGTGGGAATGAAAGTCGAGGGGGAGACGGGAGAGAAAGCCCTGGGGCTGGCGAACGGATACTGGCCCCCGCTCGCTCTGAATGCCGCGGTTTTTCTCGTCCTTACGCCGCTGTCGACGGATCTCGAGAAGAACTTTCTGTCCGCGCCGTATCTCATGGTCGCGCCGCTCATCGCGGTCGTCTTGCTCGTCCTGATCAAGGTTTTCGCGGCGAAGAAGCGGGCCCGGGCCGCCTTCACCGCTTCCGCTTTGACGATCGGTTCGCTCGTCGCGACCGGTCTCATCGGGCTTTACCCCGACTTGCTGAGGTCCCGGATCGATCCGGCGGCAAGCCTGACGATTTTCAACGCCTCATCGACTCCGTTGACGCTCAGGATCATGACCATCGTCGCCCTCGTCCTCATCCCGGTCGTCATCGGCTATCAGGTCTGGGTCTACCGCGTCTTCCGGAAGAAGATCGTCCCCGACGATCCTTCCTATGATGTCTATTAGTGTGGGAGGGGATATGAGCGTCCGACCGAGCTCGAAAAAGAAGATCCGCCGCGGCATTTGGATCGTTGTCGCCCTCGGGCTTGCGGTCCTCGGATACGCCAACCGGGAACAGGTCCAACAGCTGCCGATCGGCTGCGGGGCCAAAGCCAAGATCCTCTGCGACGGGCTGTTCCTATCGGGCCGGGACGAGGCGGTCCTCCTCGCCGAGGACCTGGGCTTTCACCCGCTCTTCAAGCTCCTCAAGCCGCGCGTCGACCTCGATAAGAAGACCGTGTCCGTCTCCTTCCTGGGGACCGGCCTCTTCAAGAAGACGGCCGTCTTCCTCGGTCCGCTCGGATCGGTGATCCTGAACGGCGTTACGGAAGCCGAGGTCCGGTCCTGGAAGGCCGGCATCCCGGCGCCCGAGCCGGCCGATCCCGGAGCGATCGCCTGGCCGGCGGGCGACCTCGACGCGACGCGCCGGTCCCGGAGACCTTCGATCGCCTCCGTCTCGACGCTGCGGTCGAACGCGTGTTCGCCGAGACGAATCCCGATCACGCCCTCCGGACGCGGGCCCTCCTCGTCGTTCACGACGGCAAGCTCATCATCGAGCGCTATGGGAGTGGGATCGCCCGCGACACGCGGCTCATCAGCTGGTCGGTCGCCAAGACCGTGACCTCCGCCCTCGTCGGCATCCTGGTCGGCGAGGGCAAGCTGGCCCTCCAAGAGCCGGCGCCCGTCCCCGAATGGCGCGACCCTGCCGACCCTCGCCACGCCATCACCCTGGAGCATCTCCTGCGCATGAGCCCGGGCCTCGAATGGTACGAGGCCTACGCCGAGCATCCGGTATCCGATGTCAACAAGATGCTCTTCACCAAGGGGGATATGGCGGCCTACGCCGCCAACATGAAGCTCTTGGCCCCTCCGGGCACCCGCTGGGAATATTCGACCGGGACGACCCAGATCCTGTCGCGGATCATCCGCCAGGCGATCGGCGACCGGAGCGCTTACTGGTCCTTCCCCCGAACCGCCCTCTTCAACCGGATCGGGATGCGGAGCGCGACGATCGACTGCGACGCGACCGGGACGTTCGTCCTGGGAGCCCAGGTCTACGCCACGGCCCGGGATTTCGCCCGCTTCGGCCTTCTCTATCTCAACGACGGCCTCTGGCAAGGGGAGCGCGTCCTCCCCGAAGGCTGGGTGGAATTCACCGTGACGCCGGCGCCGGCGGCGAAGAACGGATGCTACGGCGCCCAATGCTGGCTCAACCGGGGGGAGGCCGGCGATCCGGCCAAGCGCCTTCTGCCCGGGCTGCCGGAGGACATGTACTCGGCCGAAGGATACCAGGGACAGGCGGTCGCCGTCCTCCCCGCCCAGAAGCTCGTCGTCGTCCGCCTCGGGATGACCTACGACGACAATTGGGGCATGGGCGACTTCCTCAAGGACCTCGTCGCCTCCGTCCGCTAGCCCGAAAGAGCGATTTTATTTTTCGAGCTTATCGAGCGGCGTCACCCCGGCTAAATCGCCGATGACATTGATCAGCTGGGTGTTGCTCGGGATCACGATCTTGGCGTTGTGGGTCAAAGCCTTCTCCACGGTTTCGAGCTTCCGCAGGAGCTGGGCGTTCCCGACGAAATACTGGTTGGCCGCTTCGTTGACCAGCTTGATGGCCTGGGCCTCGCCCTCGGCTTCGAGGACGCGGGCCTGCTTGACGCCGTCGGCTTTCTTGATCTCGGCCCGGCGGGCGCCGTCGGCCATGGTCTCGGTCGCCGTGGCGAAATCGATGGCGGCGATCTTCTCGTTCTCGGCCTTGACGACCTTGTTCATCGTCTCCTGGACGTCCTTGGGCGGGTCGATCTCCTTGAGCTCGGTCCGGACGATCTCGATGCCCCAGCTCCCGGTCTCCTCACGGAGCGTCTTCTGGAGCTCGGAGTTGATCTTGCCCCGCTCGCTGTTGGCCGATTTCAAGGTCAGCGTGCCGATGATGTTGCGGAGCGTCGTCCGGGCGAGGTTGACGATCTGCCACTGGTAGTTATTGACGTTGTACTGGGAATTCTTGACGCTTTGCTCGTCGTCCTTGACCTTGAAATAGACCTGGGCGTCGACGCGGGCGTTCAGGTTGTCGTTGGTGATGATCTCCTGCGGCTGGGCGTCGACCATGACCTCGGTGATGTTGATCTGGAACATCCGGTCGATCCCCGGGATGATCCAGTTGAACCCGGACTTGGCGAAGCGATTGTACTTGCCCAGGCGCTCGATCAGGCCGCGATGGGTCGGCCGGACGATGCGGATGCCGGCGAGGAAGAGAATGATCAGCAGAATGGCGACGGCGATACCGATGTTCAGAAGTAGCATGTGACCCTCCAGTTCGCGATACGCGACCGCGTTCTTCCATGATAGCGCGTCCATCCGGCTTCCGCAAGCGGCCTTGACACCCGTTAGGCCGGGGAATTATATAAGCCGTAATGAAGAGGCTCCCCGCCCCATGACCTCCAAGGAACGGATGCTCCTCGCCCTGGCGAGGGAAAAGCCCGACCGCTTGCCCGTATCCGTCCACCAGTGGCAGTCCTTCCATCTCCAGACGCTCATGAACGGGATGACGCGACCTCGAAGCCTTCCAGGCCGTGGGAATGGACGCTCAGATCCAGTATTTCGAATCCATGGCCCAGTTCTGGCTCGCCGACGCGGATTTCACCAAGCTCAACACCCCGGAGTGGCGGGATGCGGCGACGATCGTCAGCGCCGATCCCGACCACCGGGTCGTCCATCATGAGATCGATACGCCGGGCGGACGGTTGACCTACAAGAGCGAGGGCGACCGGAAGACGACCTGGATTACGGAATATCTGATCAAGGGCGACGATGACCTCGACCTCATCGAGCGCTATATGCCGGTTCCTAAGCTCGACCTCGCCGCCGTTTCGCGGGCTTATGACGCCGTCGGAGATGCCGGGATCCTCCGCGGCTTCGTCTGGGGCGACCAGGCCGGCTGCTGGCAGCATGCCGCCTGCCTCATCGACATCAGCGCGCTTATCCTGGCCGCGATCGACAAGCCCGATTGGGTCCACGCCCTCCTCCGCGTCCTGCTGGCCAAGAAGCTCCGTTTCATCGAGGGGATGAAGGGGGCGAAGTTCGACCTCATCGAGACGGGCGGCGGCTCGGCCTCCTCGACCCTGATCTCGCCGGCGATCCATCGCGATTTCTGCCTGCCCTATGACCGGATCATGCACGACGCCCTCCACGCCCGCGGCTTCAGGATCGTCTATCACACCTGCGGCGGCACGCGCGGGATCGAAGAGATGATCGCGGCCAACGGGACCGACGCCTCTGAGACGCTCGCTCCGCCCTCAATCGGAGGGAACCAGGAGCCGTGGGAATACGCGGCCAAGATCGGGGGCCGGCTGGCCCTCGTCGGCGGCGTGGACCAGTTCAATACTCTGACCCGGGGGACGAAGGCCGGGATCCGGGCCGCCGTGCGGAAGCTCTTCGAGACGGTCGGCCGCGACGGCGGATACATCTGCTCGGCCTCGGATCATTTCTTTGAGACTCCCGTCGAAAATCTCGCCGCCATGGCCGAGGCGGCCCGGGAGTGCGTTTATTGATGAAACAATGAAATCGGTCGAATAAACATGGAGGGGAGAATGCGCAAAGCGAAAGTCATGATACGATCCGTTCTGATCCTTATTTTATCGATTGCGCCGCTGGCACGGGCCGGCACGGCGACCCCGCCTGCGGCAGGCGGGGCGATCGAAGCGACGGAAGCGAGGATCGCTCTGACCCCGAAGCCGGGTCCCGAGCCCCGTATCAACGGGGCCAAGGTGTTCGGAGTGAGGCCGGGCTCGCCCGTCCTCTTTACGATCCCGGCGACGGGGGAGAGGCCGCTGACCTTCTCGGTGGAAGGCCTTCCGGCCGGGCTCGCCGTCGATTCCTCGACGGGGAGGATCAGCGGCTCGTTGGAGACAAAGGGCGAATACAGAATGACGCTCCGGGCCCAAAACGCCCTGGGGCGGGCGGAGCGTCCGTTCAAGATCGTCTGCGGCGACACGCTGGCCCTCACGCCGCACATGGGCTGGAACAGCTGGTACGTCTGGGAGAACCACGTCACCGACAAGATCATGCGCGACGCCGCCGACGCCATGGTCGACAGCGGCATGATCGACCACGGCTACATGTACGTGAACATCGACGATTGCTGGTCGGTGAAGCCCGGCTCGACGGATCCCGACGCTGCCGGGCGAGCCGCGCGACGCGCAGGGCAAGATCAACTCCAACACGCGGTTTCCCGGACATGAAGGCCCTGACCGACTACATCCACTCCAAGGGCCTCAAGGCGGGCATCTACACGTCGCCGGGGCCGCTGACCTGCGCCGGCCACGTCGCCGCCTACCAGCACGAGGAGCAGGACGCGCGAGCGCTTCGCCGAGTGGGGCTTCGACTTCCTCAAGTACGACTGGTGTTCGTACGGCAAGATCGCCAAGGACCAGAGCCTGCGCGGAACTGCAGAAGCCGTACCGGCTGATGAGCGACATCCTGCAGCAAGCAGGCCCGCGACATCGTCCTCAACCTCTGCCAGTACGGCATGGGCGACGTCTGGGAATGGGGCAAGGAGGTCGGCGGGCACAGCTGGCGCACGGCGGGCGACCTGGGCGGCTCCTTCGAGGGCATCCCCGGCGCGCTGTTCCGCGACGGCTTCGATGTCTACGCCAGAACGAGCCTGCACAAGTACGGCGGGCCCGGCGGCGTGGAACGATCCCGACTACCTGCTGCTCGGCTATCTGAGCAACTGGAAGGGGCAGACCGCGCCGACGCCGCTCACGCCGAACGAGCAGTACACCCACGTCTCGCTCTGGTGCCTGGTGGCCGCGCCGCTCATCTTCAGCGGCGACATGACCCGCCTGGACGACTTCACGCTGAGCCTGCTGACGCAATGACGAGGTGATCGACGTGGACCAGGACCCGCTGGGCAAGCCGGGCCGGCGCGTGGCGAACGACGGCGAGCTCGAGGTCTGGGCCAGGGACATGGAGGACGGCTCGAAGGCGGTCGGCCTCTTCAACCGCGGCGAGGGGACGAAGAAGGTCACCGCCCGATGGTAGGACCTGGGGCTCAAAGGCCCTCGGCTCGTGCGCGACCTCTGGCGCCAGAAGGACGTCGGCCTCTTCGAAGGCGCCATTGATGCCTACGTCGGCCGCCACGGCGTCGCCCTGTTCCGGGTTTATTAGGGGGACGTGGCACTCGTTTCTCGATTTCGAAGAATGAAAAGACAAAAAACGGCGATCGCGACCCTCGCCGCCGCCGTCCTGCTCACGCTCAGCCTGGGCGCGGCCCAGGATCTCTTGTTCGCCGTCATCACCGACACCCACATCGGCGCCGGGACGGCCGGCGAAGACCTTGCCGCCGTCATCGCTTCGATCAACGCCCGCCTGGATCTCGCTTTCGTCGTCCACACGGGCGACATCACCGAGAAGGGCCGCGACGGCGAGTTCGCCGAAGCCAAGCGCCTCCTTGGCGGGCTTTCCATCCCCTGGTTCATCGTCCCGGGCAATCATGACGCCCATTGGATCGGCCGGGGCCTGGCGGGCTATCGCGGCGCGTTCAAAGACGACCATTTCTTCTTCATGCGCGACGGCCGCGCTTTCATCGGACTGAGCACCGGCGAATTCGGCCATCTCGCGCCGGAGGAGCTGGCCTTCCTCGCCGCGTCCCTCGAGCGTGTCGACAGGGACCAGCCCGTGTTCGTCTTCCAGCATTTCCCGCCGGATTCGGTGGACAACTGGTTCCTGGCCCATAACCTCCTCCGTTCGCGGCGGGCTACGGTCATCTGCGGCCACGGCCACAAAACCCAACTCCTCGGACCGGCCGGGATCCCGGCCGTGATGGCTCGCGCCTCCGTCTCGCGCGGCGCCGCCCAACCCTGGGGATATGTGATCCTTCGCGACTCTGCCGCCATTACGGCGGTCGAAGACGTGACGGGATCGCGGGAACCTTCGCCGGCCGGTTGGATCGACACGAAGAGCCGGACCGACGCGCCCGAAATGACGGGCCGGGGCTTCGAACATCCCGGCGCGACCGTCCTCTGGCAGGCGGATCTGAAGTCGACACTCCTCTCCGCACCCGTCGCGACGCCGGACGCGGTGGTGATCCAGGCCCTTTCGGGCCGCCTGACGACGTTCGACCCATCCGGCCGGGAGATCTGGACGTTCGATGCGGGCGAGCTTCTCCTCGGCCGGCCCGCCGTCCGGGACCGCTCCCTCTTCATCGCCTCGGCTTCGGGGCGCGTCTCGAAGATTGACCTCAAAACGGGCCGGGTCCTTGCCTCCGCCGGCGTCGGGGAGCGGATCACGTCGGACCTGGCTTTCCTCGATTCCGGTCCGGACGATTTCTCCGTGCTCGCCGGCACAGTCAGCGGAAAGCTCTGTTGCCTCGATGGATCGTCTCTCGAGCGGCGCTGGGTGAGCGCGGCGGCGTCGGACACGATCCAATCGCGCCCGCTCGCCGCCGGTCCCGCCGTCCTCTTCGGATCGTGGGATGCCCGGCTTCACGCGGTATCCGCCGCCGACGGCCGCGAGCTGTGGAAATGGACCGAGAACGACAATTTCTATTATGCTCCCGCCGGATGCCCCCCGGCTTCGGACGGGAAGCGCGTCTTCGTCTGCTCTCCAGACGGATTCGTGTCCGCCGTCGATCTGTCCACCGGCAAGACGCAGTGGCGGACGAAATGCGCGAGTTGGGAATCGCTCTCGATGACTCCGGACAAGAAACAGGTCCTCGTCAAGAGCCGCATCGATCGAGTTCTGGTTTCTCGACGCAGAGACCGGCCGCCCCGTCCGCACCGTAGCTCCCGCCCACGGCCCCGGGGATCTTATCCCCTGCGAACCCCTCAGTCGGGACGGCGCGGTGATCTACGGCGGGCAGAACGGGAAGATCTACCGGATCGGCGCCGACGGTCCGGCCGCGGCGATCCTCGATTTGGGTCCAGCCGCCGTTTTCTCTCTTCAACCCGCCGGGGCTGGCGTTTTCGTTGCCGCCGATGCCGACGGCCGCGTTGTCGCCTTCCGCATTATGCTATGAGAATAATATGAGAATAATAGGGGGACGTAGCACTCTGTCCCCATTAGGATATCTTGAATAAAATGAGATGGTTGCGCTTCATTTCAAAGGAATAATGAGAAAAATGCGTACGACGAGTGCTGCGTCCCCCGTTTTTGTTGGTCTCGCCGTGATCGCGGCCGTTTCGGCCACCGCTTTTCCGGGCCGCTCCGTCTCGGCGCAAACGGCGCCGGCCGCTCCCGCCATGCGCAACGTCGTCCTCATCGAGCCCGACGAGCCCCTCGAGTCGATCGTTCGCAAAGCGGCCAACGTCGTCCCTTCCGACCGGCAGCGGTCCTGGCAGGAGCTCGAGCTTGTCGCTTTCACCCATTTCGGGATGAACACGTTCACCGACCGGGAGTGGGGGCAGGGCACCGAGGATCTCGCGCTCTTCAATCCATCCGCCTTCGACGCCCGGCAATGGGTCCGGGTGATCAAGGCGGCGGGGATGAAGCAGCTCATCCTCACAGCGAAGCACCACGACGGTTTCTGCCTCTGGCCGAGCAAGCTCACCGCGCACAGCATCCGATTCAGCCCATGGCGGGGCGGAAAAGGGGACGTCGTCGCCGAGGTCGCGTCCGCCTGCCGCGAGGCCGGGATCGGATTCGGGATCTATCTCTCGCCCTGGGACCGGCATGAGCAGAGTTACGGCGACACGCCGAAATACAACGAATTCTTCCGCGGCCAGCTCCGTGAGCTGCTCACGGGCTACGGCCGTGTCGCCGAGGTCTGGTTCGACGGAGCGAACGGCGAAGGCCCGAACGGCAAGCGCCAGGTCTATGACTGGCCGTCTTATTACTCCGTCATCCGCGAGCTCCAGCCGAAGGCCGTGATCGCCATTATGGGGCCCGACGCGCGCTGGGTCGGAACCGAATCGGGCTACGGCCGGGAGACCGAATGGAGCGTCGTTCCCGTTCCGATCCGATCCCGCGCTTGGACCTACGATCCTGCGGAGGAATTCCCCCTGGATCGGCAGTTTGCCGCGGGCGATATGACGGGGCCCGACCTCGGCAGCCGGGCGAAGATCGCGAACGCGCGCGTCCTGGCCTGGTATCCGGCCGAAACCGACGTTTCGATCCGGCCGGGATGGTTCTATCACGCCCAAGAGGACGGCCGGGTCAAGGCGCCCGCGAAGCTCGTCGACATCTATTTCAGCTCGGTCGGCCGGAACGGCGTCCTTCTCCTGAATGTCCCTCCGGACAAACGCGGGCTCATCCATGAGAACGACGCCGCCGCTCTCGCCGGGATGCGGGCGATCCTGGACGAGACGTTCAAGACGAACCTGGCCGCGGACGCCAAGATCCGGGCGTCGAATACGCGCAAGCCGTTCGACCCGGCCGCGATCCTCGATGCCGATCCGGCGACCTACTGGACGACCGCCGAGGATGTCGAGACGGCCCGTTTCGACCTCGATCTCCCGGAAGCGCGGACCTTCGACCGGGCCCTCCTTCAAGAAAATATCCGGATCGGCCAGAGGATCGAACGGTTTACGCTCGAGCGGTGGGACGGGACGGATTGGCTTCAGTTCAGCCAGGGAACGACGGTCGGCTATAAGCGGATCCTGACGTTCCCGGCCGTAACGGCCCGGCGCGTCCGCCTTTCGATCCTAGAGTCCCGGACGAGCCCGACCGTGTCCTCCTTCGGCCTCTACAAATCCCCGGCGGAGAGGCGATCATGAGCCGAACGACGCGGCGCGATTTCCTCAAGTCGGCCGGAGCGGCCGGAGCCGGTTTGTGGGCCTCCCGTCAGCCCGCTTTTTCCTCTCTCCGGGACGGTCCGCCCGGGCGTCCGAAGCCGAACGTCATCCTCTTCGTCGGGGACGACTTGGGCCGTTCCGAGCTCGGCTGCTATGGACAGGAGAAGATCCGGACGCCGAACATCGACCGTCTGGCCGCCGAAGGCGCCCGGTTCACCCGATTCTATTCCGGAAGCCCGGTCTGCGCGCCCTCACGCTGCGTCCTGATGACCGGCCTGCATTCCGGGCACGCTTTCATCCGCGACAACAAAGAGATCCAGCCGGAAGGCCAGCTCCCCATCCCTGCCGATGCGGCGATCCTGCCCCGGCTCCTCAAGAACGAAGGATACGCCACGGGGGCGGTGGGGAAGTGGGGTTTGGGCTATCCCGGATCGGGAAGCGAGCCGGAGAAGATGGGCTTCGATCTTTTCTTCGGATACAACTGCCAGCGCCATGCCCACAACCACTTTCCCTCCTATCTCTGGCGGAACGCGGACCGGGTGCCGATCGAAGGCAACGACGGCAAGAGCGCGACGGGAAAACGGTACGCGCCCGACCTCTTCGAAAAAGAGGCCCTCGCGTTCATCCGGGCGAACCGGAGCCGCCCGTTCTTTCTCTTCTACGCCACGACCGTGCCCCATCTCGCCCTCCAGGTCCCTGAGGATTCGCTCGCGGAATACCGCGGGCTTTGGCCGGAAACGCCCTATGACGGCAAGAACGGCTACCTCCCGCATCCGACCCCCCGGGCGGCCTACGCGGCCATGGTCACGCGGTTCGATCGGAGCGTCGGCCGCGTTCTGAGCCTGGTCAAGGAGCTGGGTCTGGACGGGGACACTCTGGTCCTGTTCACGAGCGACAACGGTTCAACATTCAGCGTGGGCGGGTACGATGCTCCCTTCTTTCGGGGAACCGGGCCCCTCCGGGACGCGAAAGGCTCGATCTACGAAGGGGGGATCCGCGTTCCCTTGATCGCCCGGTGGCCGGGAAGGATCGGACCGGGCCGAATGAGCGCCCACCTCGCGGCGTTCCAGGATATCCTTCCTACCGTCCTCGACGCGGCCGGCGGAAGGGGACGCATCCCGGCCGCCGTCGACGGCCTTAGCTTCCTGCCGGCATTGCTCGGCCAGGGCATGCAGACGCCCCATCCTTATCTCTATATGGAATTCGCCGGCTACGGTGGGCAGGTCATGGTCCGGACTGGAGGCTGGAAAGCGCTCCGTCGCGACCTCATCAAGAACCCTGAAGCGCGGCTCGAGCTCTATGATCTGTCGCTCGACGAAGGGGAACAGGACGACGTCGGCGGAGAGCATCCCGAGTTGTCGCGCCGGGCGCGCGTTCTGATCCGGGAGGCTCACCGGCCGTCGAAGGAATTCCCGATTCCGGCGCTCGATCGCGGTTAGCCCGACGTCAGATTTTCTGCCAGTCGGGCTTGTTCTCGTAGACCCAGCGGTAATAGGCCGAGCGCTGGAGCCCGGCGGCCGCTTCCTCGTCGAGAAGGATGACGGCGCGCGGGTGCATCTGCAGGATCGAGGCCGGGACCATGGCCGCGATCGGCCCTTCGACGGCCTGGGCGATCGCATGGGCCTTGGCCGGTCCGAAGGCGAGCAGCAGGCACATCCGGCAGGCCATGATCGTCCCCAGGCCCATGGTGATGACGTGGTGGGGGACCTTGTCCTCGCCGCCGAAGGCCTCGGCGTTGTCCCTCCGCGTCCGGGCCGTCAGGGTCTTGATCCGCGTCCGGGAGGCCAGGGAGGAGGACGGCTCGTTGAACCCGAGATGGCCGTCCGTGCCGATCCCCAGGATCTGGATGTCGATGCCGCCGGCGGAATGGATGCGGTCTTCGTAGTCCCGGCAGACCGCCGGGATGTCCGCGGAGAGCCCGTCGGGGATGTTGATCCTCGCCGGATCGATATTGACGTGGCGGAAGAGGTGCTCGCGCATGTAGCTGTGGTAGGAGGCCGGGTGGGCCGGTTCGAGGCCGACGAACTCGTCGAGGTTGAAGGCCGTCGTCCGCTCGAAATCAAGCCTCTCCTCCCGGTGCAGCCGGACGAGCTCACGGTACAGCCCGATCGGCGATTGCCCCGTGGCGAAGCCGAGGACGGCGTGGGGCTTTTCGCGGACCGTCCGGGCGACGATCCCGGCCGCGAGGAGGCCGGCCGCCTCCGCGTCCCTCTGGATGATGATCTCCATGGGCTCGATTATATCACGCGGGCTTCCGGGGGTTTCGGGCACGCCGGTTCCCGCGAGGGAACCGGCTCGTTCTCCGGCTCGCTCTTCCCGGCCTGCGGCCGGGAATATCCGCCGCCAGGATCACCGCCGTGTTGATCTACCTCACCTACCGCCCTAGGATCTCGAGGCGGGCAGCCCCGGAGGCGTCCCTGCCTGCAGGAACGGCCCACCCCGCGATGTTCGCTCACGGGCGATCCCTTCGCCCGGTCGGTAGGATCCCGGCTCATCGCCCGAGTCGTCCGTACGGTCTGGCGCGCGCTCCCAATGTCCGATCGTAGGACGTTGGTATCCCGGCGTCGTCCGTCGTGCCAAGGCCGAGGAGCAGTTGTGACCCGCCGAGAATAGCGGGTGGGCGGAAGCGTGCACTTATCAATCGTGCGATGGCTTCGGCGAGTCCTGACGCGGACCGACTCGGCCGAGTTCGCTTCGTCACCTTCGACCGACCTGCTTGGAGGGACGCTAACCGGCATTTCTCCCCTTATGGGAGCAAAGTGGGGTAGATGATAAGCGGGAGTCTTGAAATCGTCCCGGTGCTCATCGACCGAGTGATCGATCGTCAGGCCCGCGCGAACCAGGGCAAGCGCGTGCGGGTGGTGCGTCGGGGCGAATAAAAGTGGAGTCTAGGGCAGCCGGGCAAGGACGGTTCGAGCGACATCCGAAAATCCCAGCTCCGCGTCCCGAGCTCCGACGGGTAGCCCCGCGGCGATTTTTTTCGGCCGTCATATCTGGGAAGATCAAACGGGCGAAGGGATCGCCCGTGAGGAGCTCGAGTGACAGGCGGAGCGTCAGGATTTCCGGCCGAGCGAGACCGCCCTTGCCCGGCGTGCTATCTGTTCTTCTCCTCTCGAAGCCCCCGCGCTCCGTTGACAGGTATAGCAGCGTTCTGATACGTTAGACCGAACATGACCGCCGAAGCGCGAAAAAAGAAGAGCCGCCTGACTCTCTATATATTCGTCGGCATGGGCTTGGGGCTTCTCATCGGGGCGATCTTTCCCGATGTCGGGACGTCCCTCCGGCCGCTGAGCCAGATCTTCATCCGCCTCATCAAGTCGATCATCGCCCCCCTCATCTTTGCCACGATCGTCGTCGGGATCGCCGGCCACAGCGACCTCAAGACCGTCGGCCGGATGGGTCTCAAGGCGCTCATCTATTTCGAGGTCGTGACGACGATCGCCCTTTTCCTCGGACTGCTCTTCGTCAATATCGTCAAGCCCGGCGTCGGCGTCCATCTCAGCGGCGGGGACGTCGCGGGCATCACCGCCAAACCCCAGACGTTCGCCGAAGTCCTCATCCACATCTTTCCCCAGAGCTTCTTCCAGGCGGCCGCCGACGGCGAGATCCTCCAGGTCGTGGTCTTCAGCATCCTCTTCGCCGCGGCTTTGAGCATGGTCCACGCCAAGAAAAAGGTCCTTCTCGACTTCTGCGATTCCCTGGCCGAGACGATGTTCAAGTTCACGGGGATCGTCATGCGGTTCGCTCCGATCGGCGTCGGCGCGGCCATTGCCGTGGCCGTCGGGAGCAAGGGCTTGTCCGTTCTGCTGAATCTGGGGCTTCTCGATCCTGACCTTCTACGCCCTCGCCCTGACCTTTTTCTTCGTGATCCTCATCCCGATCATGATCCTGTTCAAGATCCCGATGAAGAAGTTCTTCCGGGCGGTCAAGGAGCCGGCCCTCATCGCATTCTCGACGACGAGCTCCGAGGCGGCCCTGCCCAAGGCGCTTCAGAACATGGAGGCGATGGGCGTCCCCCGGGAGATCGTTTCGTTCATCCTCCCGACGGGATACAGCTTCAACCTGGACGGGACGTCGCTCTACCTGTCCCTGGCCTCGGTTTTCATCGCCCAGGCCGCCGGCGTGCATCTCACCCTGGGCCAGCAGTTCGTCATGGTCTTCACCTTGATGCTGACGAGCAAGGGCGTCGCCGGCGTCCCGCGGGCCGCCCTGGTCATCCTGGCCGGGACGCTCGCGTCGTTCAACCTGCCGATCGAGGGCATCGCCCTCCTCCTCGGAATCGACGAGCTGGTGGACATGGTTCGGACGACGATCAACGTCGTCGGCAACTGCCTGGCCTCGGCCGTCATCGCCCGGTGGGAGGGCAAGTTCGTCGATGACCTCCCCGCCCCGGGGGCCCTCATCGGCACGGACTGAGCGTTTTCGTCCCGGATCCTTCCGGCATCCGCGCTTAAGGAGGTCCGATCATGACCCCAGACTGGACCAAGGAATTCCCGGGGGCGATCACGGTCTGCGATACGGAAGGCCGGATCACGTTCATGAACGACCGTTCGAAGGAAGATTTCGCCGCCGACGGCGGAGCGGCGCTCATCGGTAAAAACGTCCTGGATTGCCACCCCGAGCCCGCCCGGACCAAGCTCGCCGGGCAGCTGGCCTCGGGCCGGCCGAACGTCTACACGATCGAAAAGCGCGGCAAGAAGAAGCTCATCTTCCAGGCTCCCTGGTTCCGCGACGGCGCTCTCTCGGGGCTCGTCGAGCTCTCGTTCGAGATCCCCCGGGAGATGCCCCACTTCAACAGGGACAAATCCTGATCCCCGGAGCGTGACCATGACGGGACGCGAGCGCGTCCGGACGATCGTCGGCGGGAGGGCGGCCGATCGCTGCGGGTTCTGGCTGGGCAACCCTCACTCCGACACCTGGCCGATCTACCACGCTTATTTCGGGACGAAGACCGAGGAGGAGCTGCGGCTCAAGCTCGGCGACGACTACCGCTGGATCTCGCCTCAGTTCTTCGCCTCGGGCTACCGCCATCCGGCCGGCCGGGGCATCTTTGACGCCCGCGAATACAAGAAGTTCCACGGCGAAGCCGGGCCTTTGGCCGGGGCCGAAACGCAGGCCGAAGTGGACGCGTTTGACTGGCCTGACCCGGCCTTTCTCGACTTCACCGATTGCCTGGCCGCTCTCCGCGACTGCGGCCCCTTCTACCGGGCCAGCGGATACTGGGCCCAGTTCTTT
>CAWKFB010000017.1:0-160422 GCA_963848835.1 Candidatus Aminicenantota bacterium
AGCGGCCAACAAGACACCAACGGGCTGCTCCTCGACGCATAAGCCACCGCTTCTCTGGCCGCCGCGGACCTCTATTGCGCTTATATCAGCGTCGACAGCCCCGATCCCGGACGAGCATGACCGCCGGCGCGGCGTCCCCGGGCTCTTCGCCCGGAACGCCGCCGCGGTCGCCAAGCTCAAGGAGAACGATATCCTCGCCGCGGCGGCGTCGTTCGCCACCCGCTCCGGGACGGTCCGGGGCGAATATCGCCGCCTCCACGCCGCGCGACGCGCGACCTTGGATTCCAAAACCTCCTCCTTCTTGATTACATCCCAACGGGCCGGGCCCTGCGGGATACGGACGAGATGCTGACGCCGGAGCAGCGCCAGGAGATCTACGACTATTCGCTCGCCGTCTTCCGCGCGCGGAGCGTCCCGCCGGTCTCCGCCCAGGCCTGGCAGAACTCGCTCATGGGCTATCTCGCCGGGATCGGGTGCTTCGCCGGCAACCGGGAAATGTACATCTCGGCCTCGGGGACGTGACGCCCTGCGACTTCACGCCCCTCTCCTTCGGGAACGTTCGCGAGGAGCCGCTCTCCCGGATCTGGCGGAAGATGCGGGCCCACCCGTCCTACAAGAACCGGTCCATGGGCTGTAAGATGCAGAATCCGTTCTTTCGGAAAGCGCTCATCGACGCCATCCCCAACGGGGCCGAGCTTCCCTTATCCGATTGACCGGCTCCCCCGCGTGGATTACCGGGCGGCGGCCGCCCGTTGACTTGGGATCGCGTCTACAAAATTGAATTTTGTAGACGCGACCCCAGATTTTATTTTTTCGGTTTGACGATCCCGTCGTTGCAGGGTTCCCCTTCGTCCTCCAAGCGGGCGCTCTCGGGATCGACCGGGGGTTTTGTGCAAAAGGGGAGCGGAACCGCTTCCATCGGCTTTCCGTGGCACACGGGAGCCGGGACTCCCGGGGCAAAAGTCTTTTCCAGATGGCACACCGAGCATTTGTAGGTTTGATCGGCCATAATTTCTCCCTTTCGGTTCTTTTGCAGGCTACTTCTTCTCCAGAAGCTTCTTGAAGCTGTCCGGGTCGGTCTTGAAGTCCCGGGCCGCCTGCCCGGAGCGGACGATCCGGACGCTCTGGATGACGTCGTTCGGCTTGAGCTTGGCCAGGACGTCCTGGCCCGCGACCACCTTGCCCAGGGCGGGGTACCGTCCATCGAGTCCGGAAGCTTTCTTGAGGGTCAGGTAGAACAGGTTCGGCCCGTTCATGCCCAGGACCCCGGGTCCGTCGTGCTTCACGGCCGGATTGAGCTCCTTGGGGAGCGCGACGGCCGGGACCGATTTCTGGATGTCCGATACGATCGCGGCGTTGATCACGCTGCCCGAAACCGCGGTGACTTTGCCGACGGGCTGAGCGGGGGCGCGCTGTCCGCCGGGTCCTCCGGGACCTCCGCCCGCTGGCCCGCCGCGGGCGGCTGGGCCGGCTGCGCCTGGGCGGGAGCCGCGGCGGCGGGCTGAGCCGGCGGCTTCGCCAGGGCCTGCGGGGGCGGCCCGCCCGGGCCGGCCGGGGCCTGCCCCGACGGGCCCTCGATGATCCGGATGAGCTGGGCGGCGTGGACGGGAGCGTTCTTGTAGTCGAGCGAAGCGATGATCCGGCCGGCGGCCGTGGTGATGTCGGCATAGAGCCCGTCGGGCAGGAAGACACCCTTCCGCGGCAGGGGCTGGTCGAGGTTGGCGATGCCGTAAGACAGAACGGCGTAGACGAGGGCCGAGTGCTGGAGATAATCCGCGTACGGCACGACCTCATTGTAGGTGTCGAGCAGGGTATGCCAGGCGCGCTGGTACGGGTATTCCGAGCGGACCCGCATGTTCAGGGTCGGGACACCCTCCATGGCGAAGGAGGAGGAATCCGTGCCGCTCGGCCGCTCGGGCTTGGCCGAGGGATAGTCGGTCTTCAGCAGCTCGAAGGGGAACTTCGGGTTGAGGGTCAGGATCGGGGCGGCTATCTTCGTGAAATCGGCGTACCATGAGGCCGGGACGGTGGCTCCGACGATCGCCGCGGGCGTCGAGTCGCGGTTGAACATGACCGCGATCTTGGGCTCCTTGGCCGGATTGTGCTTCAGCCAGGCTTGCGAGCCGACGAGACCCTGTTCTTCGGCGGCGAAGAGGACGGCCATGATCGTCCGCTTGGGCTTGGCCCCCGAGGCGGCCAGGATCCGGATAGCTTCCATGGCCAGCATCGAGCCGGAGCCGTTGTCCACGGCCCCGGTCGAGCCGTCGTAGCTGTCGAAATGGCCTCCGAGGACGATCGTTTCCTCGGGATAGGTCGTCCCCGGGATCCAGGCGACGACGTTGTGATATTTGACCGGCCCCATGAAGAACCAGTTGCGGATGTCGAACTCGAGCTCGACCGGCTCGCCTTTCTCGACATAGCCCTTGATCTCGTTGTACTGGACCTCGGTCAGCCGGATGTCGGGGAGGACGGGCAGGTCGTCCCACTTCTGGACGAGTCCGTCGAGGGCCCGGATCGGCTCCTTGCTCAGCTGGATCGTCCCAAGGGCGCCGGCTTCATAGAGCTTCTTCGTCAGCGGCGACATCTGGTAGACCCGGCGGCCGTCGCGGGCCATGCCGTTGCTCTCGCCCGGGATGAGGACCCAGGCGCCCTTGATCTTGTCCTTGACCGCTTCGACCTGGTCCTCTTTCTCGGGGGCGATCGCTGCGGGGCCGCGCTGGACGCCCTTGGTTCCCGCGGTCATAGACGGCGTGCCGAAATAGAGGGATTTTTCGGCCGGCTTGATCATCTTGCCCGACCAGGGCCCGCGGTTGAACCCGACCGGGACCTCGCCGACCTCGTCGAGAGCGGCTTCGACGCCCCACTGCTTGAACTGCCAGAGAGCCCAGGCGGTGGCGTTGTTGTAGGCGTCCGAGCCGGTGAACCGGCCGCCGAAGCGGTTGGTGATCGTGTCGAGCCAGGTCATAACCTTGTTGTCCGTCGTCCCGAGCTCGATGATCTTTTTCAGGACGGGATCGTCCTGCGACTGGGGGAAGACCTGGGCGGAGCCGGACGAAACGGATATGATCAGAGCGAGGAGAAAGGGCTATAAATCCTCCTCGGACCCCAATCCTGCTCCGTGGAGGCTTCATGAAGATCCGACGCTCCGCCCTCTTCGTCCTTCTCCTCGCTCTGATCATATCCGTTTCGTCCGGCTCCGCCCAGGTCTTCCCCCAGTCGCAGGACGATCCCGTCCTGAAAAAGATCATCGAGCCCGGGACGACGGACAACAAGGTTATGACCTGGCTCGACACGATCACCAACCGCTTCGGCGGCCGGTTCACCGGCTCGGACGCCTACAACAACGCCACCGCCTGGGCTCTCTGGCAGTTCAAGCAGTGGGGCGTCGAAGCCGCTCTCGACGAGGTCGGCGAGGTCCCGGTCGGGTTCAACCGCGGGCCCTGTCGGGCAAGATGATCAAGCCGGCCGAAAAATCCCTCTATTTCGGCACGCCGTCTATGACCGCGGGAACCAAGGGCGTCCAGCGCGGCCCCGCAGCGATCGCCCCCGAGAAAGAGGACCAGGTCGAAGCGGTCAAGGACAAGATCAAGGGCGCCTGGGTCCTCATCCCGGGCGAGAGCAACGGCATGGCCCGCGACGGCCGCCGGGTCTACCAGATGTCGCCGCTGACGAAGAAGCTCTATGAAGCCGGCGCCCTTGGGACGATCCAGCTGAGCAAGGAGCCGATCCGGGCCCTCGACGGACTCGTCCAGAAGTGGGACGACCTGCCCGTCCTCCCCGACATCCGGCTGACCGAGGTCCAGTACAACGAGATCAAGGGCTATGTCGAGAAAGGCGAGCCGGTCGAGTCCGAGTTCGACATCCGCAACGGCTTTCTCGGGGCAGGCCCCGGCCGGCCCGGGCGGGCCGCCCCCGCAGGCCCTGGCGAAGCCGCCGGCTCAGCCCGCCGCCGCGGCTCCCGCCCAGGCGCAGCCGGCCCAGCCGCCCGCGGCGGGCCAGCGGGGCGGAGGTCCCGGAGGACCCGGCGGACAGCGCGCCCCCGCTCAGCCCGTCGGCAAAGTCACCGCGGTTTCGGGCAGCGTGATCAACGCCGCGATCGTATCGGACATCCAGAAATCGGTCCCGGCCGTCGCGCTCCCCAAGGAGCTCAATCCGGCCGTGAAGCACGACGGACCCGGGGTCCTGGGCATGAACGGGCCGAACCTGTTCTACCTGACCCTCAAGAAAGCTTCCGGACTCGATGGACGGTACCCCGCCCTGGGCAAGGTGGTCGCGGGCCAGGACGTCCTGGCCAAGCTCAAGCCGAACGACGTCATCCAGAGCGTCCGGATCGTCCGCTCCGGGCAGGCGGCCCGGGACTTCAAGACCGACCCGGACAGCTTCAAGAAGCTTCTGGAGAAGAAGTAGCCTGCAAAAGAACCGA
This sequence comes from Candidatus Aminicenantota bacterium, assembly GCA_963848835.1. Taxonomy (GTDB): domain Bacteria; phylum Acidobacteriota; class Aminicenantia; order Aminicenantales; family UBA4085; genus CAWKFB01. The sequence continues at coordinate 4,424 of CAWKFB010000017.1, forward strand.
AAGGGAGAAATTATGGCCGATCAAACCTACAAATGCTCGGTGTGCCATCTGGAAAAGACTTTTGCCCCGGGAGTCCCGGCTCCCGTGTGCCACGGAAAGCCGATGGAAGCGGTTCCGCTCCCCTTTTGCACAAAACCCCCGGTCGATCCCGAGAGCGCCCGCTTGGAGGACGAAGGGGAACCCTGCAACGACGGGATCGTCAAACCGAAAAAATAAAATCTGGGGTCGCGTCTACAAAATTCAATTTTGTAGACGCGATCCCAAGTCAACGGGCGGCCGCCGCCCGGTAATCCACGCGGGGGAGCCGGTCGATCGGATAGGGAAGCTCGGCCCCGTTGGGGATGGCGTCGATGAGCGCTTTCCGAAAGAACGGATTCTGCATCTTACAGCCCATGGACCGGTTCTTGTAGGACGGGTGGGCCCGCATCTTCCGCCAGATCCGGGAGAGCGGCTCCTCGCGAACGTTCCCGAAGGAGAGGGGCGTGAAGTCGCAGGGCGTCACGTCCCCCGAGGCCGAGATGTACATTTCCCGGTTGCCGGCGAAGCACCCGATCCCGGCGAGATAGCCCATGAGCGAGTTCTGCCAGGCCTGGGCGGAGACCGGCGGGACGCTCCGCGCGCGGAAGACGGCGAGCGAATAGTCGTAGATCTCCTGGCGCTGCTCCGGCGTCAGCATCTCGTCCGTATCCCGCAGGGCCCGGCCCGTTGGGATGTAATCAAGAAGGAGGAGGTTTTGGAATCCAAGGTCGCGCGTCGCGGCGTGGAGGCGGCGATATTCGCCCCGGACCGTCCCGGAGCGGGTGGCGAACGACGCCGCCGCGGCGAGGATATCGTTCTCCTTGAGCTTGGCGACCGCGGCGGCGTTCCGGGCGAAGAGCCCGGGGACGCCGCGCCGGCGGTCATGCTCGTCCGGATCGGGGCTGTCGACGCTGATATAAGCGCAATAGAGGTCCGCGGCGGCCAGAGAACGGATGGTTTTATCGTCGAGGAGCAGCCCGTTGGTGAAGAGGAAGGTGACGGCCTTCTTCTTGTCGACGTGCCCGATGAGCTCGAAGATGTCCTTGCGGCAGAGCGGCTCGCCGCCGGTGAACCCGACGATGGAGGCGCCCAGGGCGAGCGCTTCGTCGATCACCCGCTTCGCTTCGCCGGTCGAGAGCTCGGGCCGGTCCGAGCTCCGGTAGGAATCGGCGCTGCAATGGGGACAGGACAGCGGACAGGCGCGGGTCACGGCGAAGTTGATGGCCATCGGGCGATAGGACCCGATGAGCCTCGACCGGAGGATGCTCCAGAGCGTCCGCGCCTGCGGACCGCTCATGTCGGGCGGGGCCATCGTATTCGAGACGTTCTTTCCCCTCCAGCGGGCCAGGTTCTTGTAGCGGCGGTACAGATAGACCTGGAAGGCCATGGTCGGAACGATGTTGACCGCCCTCATAAGGGGATTGAGGAGCCCGGTCCCCTCCATCTCTCCGTCCGGACGCTTCCGGAAGCTGATAAGCTTGGCCCCCAGCGCCCGGAGCAGGACCTTCTCTTCGTCGTCCATGTGACGGAAAAATATCGGAACCCCCTCCCGAAGTCAAGGCGCCGAGAATTTCTCTCAGCGGCCGGTGAGATAGCCGAGGGCGAGCTCGCTATCCGCGTTCATCACGATCTCGACCTCGGAACCTCCCGCCACGGCGGGGACGTCGATGACGTGGAGGACGGGGGACAGGAACTCGTACTCCGGGAGAAGCTCGGCCAGGCTGTTGGGCGAGTTGCGGAAGAAGTCCCAGGCGAAGACGTTGCCCGGCTCATCCGGATAGAGGGCCAGGTAGCGGATGTTGGATTCGACCAGATCCTGGAAGAAATGCGTCCCGAAGGACAAGTCGGGGACGTAGTTTCCGATTTTCCGGGCGATCTCGACGAGCATGGCCGAGCTGCTGATGTCGGAGTAGGTCGCTTTGACCCCGAGCCGGATGTCCCCGCGGCTGCCCCAGCGCCCCGGCCCCATCAGGATGAAGGAGCGGCGCGGAAGCCGCGAGTTCAGGCGGCTCACGGCGTCGCCGACGGAGGCCATCTCGGTCTGGGAGGCCATCCCGGCGTAGCCCTCCGGATCGACGTAGACGATCGTCCGGATGCCCCGGATCATGGCCGAGGTGACGAATTTCCGGGCGGAGAATAGCTTCCTCTCCTCGGGGAGGGAGACCGGAACATCGGTCACGTCCTCGTCCTCGAGCCGGCTCTGGGCCCGGCATTGGAGGATGTGGAGGTTCCGGCCGTCGTGGGCGAATTCGACGTCCATGGGCATGCCGAAGGCCTCGCGGAGAAGGCGCATGATCTCGCGCATCTGCTTGATGAACCCGCTCGATTCGAACAGGCCTCCGAACGTCACGACCATCTGGTCCCGTTCCGGGTGGTTCAGGGCCCGGCTCGCCTTGCGGACCGAGCTGCCGTCGTAGACGGAGAGGATCTTGTCCCAGAGGGGGAAATCCGTCCCGACCTCGCGGAGGATGGCGTCGATGTCGTGGGTCTCGAAGCGCCGCGTCTCCATGTTGAGGACGTCGATCTGCTTCTGGGAGTAGTGGACGATGTCCTCGGGCGTGATGTTGACCCGCAGGCCCGGCTGGCCGGGGCTGATCAGGACGGGATAGTCGTTCCCCACGCGGTCCACGGCCCGCGTCCCCAGCCCGGCGACCATGCGCAGGACGCCGTCTTCGCGCCGGATGCGCGGCGACCAGCGGAACTCGTTGTTGCCGAAGGCGACGCCGGCGAAAGCGGGGAAGAAATACCGGCCGATCCGCGTCCCGACGACGCGCTGGATGAGGACGCCCATCTCCTCGTAGTAGTCGAGGAGCCCTCTCTCGGCCCGGTACTGGATGGCATCGGGGTTGAAGATCGAAGCGTAGACCTCGGCGATGGCGTCGGCCAGGGCGGCCAGGCGCTCGTCCTTGGGCCCGGTGTTGGCCAGGAAGAGGCTCCGGTACTTGCCGGAGAACGCCGTCCCCTTGCTGTCCTCGAGCAGGCTCGAAGAGCGGACGATGAGCGGGTTCTCGCCCATGTCGTCGAGGATGATCCGCAGCTGGCCGAGCATCTCGGGGGAGAAGAAGGACTGCTTGCAGACCTGCTCGATGTAGGGATAGTTGTTCCGGATCTCCTCGATCGGGGAGAACTTGAAGCTCTGCAGGTCCTCGAGGAAATTGTAATGGATGAAATCGATCAGCCCGTCCGAGGTGAGGAACCAGGATTCGGGGACCCGGAATTCGCCGATGACCGCGTCCGTGCGGGCCTTGCGGCCCAGGATGTGCTCGGCCAGGAGCATCCCGGCGGATTTGCCGCCGAGCTTGCCCGTCCCCTGGCTGGGCCCGACGACGCAGCTGAGGATGCGGCCGAAATCGTGGACGGTCATGTTGTCCCGGGCGATGCGGATGAACTCCAGCCGCTCGCTCAGGAAGCGGCGGATCAGGGCGATCCGGGCCTGGAGGTCGTCGGAGCGGGAGAGGGCTTGCTCGTCGCCCCGGGTGGAGCGGACGAAGCGGTTGATGATCTCCTTGATCTCGAGGAGCGAGATGTCCCGCTTCTCGATGGCGACCATGAAGAAATTGAGCCGGTCCTGCCGCATCCACTGCTTGATCAGGGAGGACAGCTCCTTGTCGGTCAGGGCGAGCGAAGCGATCCCCAGGCCTTCTTCGAGGGCCCGGTCGACGACCTCGACGCTCTGGACCGGCAGGGGCTGGTTCTCGTCCCGGGCGGAAGCGCTCCGGCCGGAGACGGACTCCGGTACGGTCTGGAGAAGGAGCCCCTGGACGCCGGGCACGCCCTGCCAGTGGAGATGGTTCATCAGCCGCCGCAGGACCCGTTTGTAGAGCATCGGATCGGTCTCGCGGAGGAGCTCGATGAGGATCTTCCATTCGGCCTTGGATTTGCCCGCTCCTTCGGCCGGGCAGAGCCCGGTGGGCCCCGGCTGGACCTGAGCCTCCCACTCCTCGATCAACTGGCCGAGCCGCCCCCCGATGAGCTCGATGAGCTTGCGCTCCTCGAGCAGGAAGGGGTCGTCCCGGCGGGCGGAGATGTTCTCGAAATAGCACACCTCGAGGGAGCCGACGGTGACGCCTTTGGCCCGGAGGGCGACGCGCTGGATCCAACGGGTCTCGATGAATCCTTCCGTATAAAAGACCGCGCTGTGGTACTTGATCCGGGCCCGGCAGATCTCGGGGTATTGCCAGCCCGAGGGGATGCAATCGACGACGCCCTGGAGGATCTTATGCGAGGAGAGGCCCGGCGTTTCGAGGAGAACGACGATGCACTCGAGGCAGTGGAGCTCCTTGACCCGCTCCCGGAGGGGGCCGATCGGAAAAGAGGCAGGTTCCCGGTTTTTATCCATGCTCACCGTCCCGCGCGGCGGAAGATCGGGAAGCGGCCCCGGAGGACCGCTTCCCGCGGATTACGATAACGCCGGTCGGGGTCCGGAATCAAACCCAGCCGCGGAAGTGGCAGGCCTGGGCGACCCGGCTGATGGCGATCATATAGGCCGCGTCGCGCATGTAGACGTTCTTCGTCCGGGCCAAGTCGGAAACGGCCTTGAACGCGGCGGTCATCTTTTCGTCGAGCCGCGTCAGGACCTCGTCCTTGGTCCAATAGAAGTTCATGTTGTTCTGGACCTGCTCGAAATAGCTGCAGGTCACGCCGCCCGCGTTGCAGAGGAAGTCGGGGATCATGAAGATGCCCCGCTTCTTGATGATCTCGTCCGCCTCGGGGGTCGTCGGGCCGTTGGCGCCCTCGGCGATGATCTTGACCCGGGGATGGATCTTGGCCGCGTTCGCCCCGGTCACCTGGTTCTCCAGGGCGGCGGGGACGAGGAGGTCGGCCTCCTGCTCGATCCAGGCGTCGCCGGGGAGGACTTCATATCCGGCCTGGCGGGCCTTGGTCTTATCGATCGTGCCGAACTTGTCGGTGATCGCCAGGAGCTCGTCGAGGTTGATCCCCTTGAGCCGCCGGAACGTGTAGGAGGTCTTGTCCTCCTGGTCCCAGCAGGAGACGCAGATGGGCGTCCCGCCGTATTCCGCGTAGAGCTTGACGGCGTACTGGGAGACGTTGCCGAAGCCCTGGAAGGCGCCGACCGTCTTCTTGATGTCGATCCCGAGCTCCTTCATGGCCTCGCGGACGGTGTACATGACCCCGAAGCCCGTCGCCTCGGTCCGTCCGAGCGAGCCGCCGACGCCGAGAGGCTTGCCGGTGATGAAGCCGGGGAACTTGCCGCCGCGGATCCGCTCGAACTCGTCGAGCATCCAGAGCATGTGCTGGCCGTGGGTCATGACGTCGGGGGCGGGAACGTCCTGGACCGGGCCGATATTCATCGCCACCTGGCGGACCCAGCCGCGGCAGAGGCCTTCCTGCTCCCGGTCGCTGAGGTTGTGCGGGTCGCAGATGACGCCGCCCTTGCCGCCGCCGAGGGGGATGTCCACCACGGCGCATTTCCAGGTCATCCACATCGCCAGGGCACGGACCGTGTCGACTGTCTCATGGGGGTGGAAGCGGATGCCGCCCTTGCAGGGGCCGCGGGCGTCGCTGTGCTGGACGCGGAAGCCCTTGAAGACCTGGGTGCTGCCGTCATCCATCCGGACGGGGACGAGGAAGTGATACTCGCGCAACGGGTCGCGCAGAAGGTCGCGGGTGGCCGGGTCGAGACCGAGCTTCTCGGCCACGGCGTCGAACTGTTGCCTGGCCATTTCAAACGCGTTGAAAGGCTTTTTTTCCATCAGCATCCTCCTTATGAATGCGTTTCCGGGGACACGGGTAGCGGGACTCGCTCCTCGGAAAGGAAAAGGAATGGTATAAAATTAAAGAAAATTATAGCCCGCGGGCCCCGCAAAGTCAAATCCGCTCAGGCTTTTCCGAGGACCATGGCCAGGAGGGCCATCCGGACGTAAAGGCCGTACTCCATCTGGCGGAAATAGGCCGCCCGGGGGTCGTCGTCGACCTCGACCGTGATCTCGGTCACCCGGGGCAGGGGGTGCATGACGATCATGTCCTTGCGGGCGCGGGAGAGGACCGCGGGGGAGATGATGAAGGCGCTCTTCATCTTCTCGTAGACCTCGACGTCCTCGAAGCGCTCCTTCTGGACGCGGGTCACGTACAGGACGTCGGTCTCGGGCAGGACGGCGTCCAGCGTGGAGTGCTCGGTCTGGGAGATCCCTTTGGCCGCGACCTCGTCCATGACTTCCCGGGCATGCGGAGGATGTCGGGCGAGACGTAATGCAGCTTGATGCCCGAGAAGAGGGTCAGGAGCCGGGAGAGGGAATGGACCGTCCGGCCGAACTTGAGGTCGCCGAGCATGGTCACGGTCAGGTTATCGATGCGGCCGAGTTCCTCGCGGATCGTGAACGAGTCCAGGAGGGCCTGGGTCGGATGCTCCCCCACCCCGTCGCCGGCGTTGATGACGGGCTTGCGGGCGGCCTTGGCCGCGAGCGAGGCCGCGCCGACCTCGGGGTGGCGGAGGACGATCACGTCCGCGTAGCACTCGAGGGTCCGGACAGTGTCGGCGAGGGTCTCGCCCTTGGCCACCGAAGAATAGCGGACCTCGCTGATGGGGATGACCGCCCCGCCCAGCCGCTGCATCGCGGCCATGAACGATGAGGACGTCCGCGTCGAGGGCTCGTAGAAGAGGTTGGCGAGGATCTTGCCCTTGAGCAGGTCGAAGGTCCCGATCCGCTCGACCATGTTCCGCATCTCGTGGGCGACGCCGTGGATGTATTCGACATCGGCCCGGTTGAACTGCTTGACCGAGAGGATGTCCTGGCCGTACCACGGCGCGGTCCGGTGGTCGCCGAAGGGAAGGTGCGGGCTTTTCGGATGGCTGGGCATGTCACCTCCTTGCTCTTAGGAGCAAATATATCCCGCCCCGAACGAAAGCTGTCAATTCGAGGGACCAGCGCTCATTCCCGAATTATTTTGCGGCGAAGACCTCGACGCTATCTGCGGGATACATGCGGAGGATGGTGAACTCTTTTCCGGCCGGCCTCCTTTCCAACCAGGAGACCGGAACAGCCCAGTGGGGAGCTCTTATTCATGTAATAATACTCTCGGATTTTTCCATTCAGATCGATCAGCAGCACCTCAAAACGATAATTTGCCGACGTCGCGACATAAAGGCCGTCTTCATTTGCGTAGATGGCATTGATGATGAAGCCGAAAGGGAACTGTCCTCCCGCTTCCGCGCGTTCGAACATCTTCTTATTGATTGGCACGATCTTTTCACTGATGCCGCTCTCCAACTTGAACTCACTGAGCAGGGTGCCGTCAAGCGAATACCGACGAATGACCGGGAGGAATCGAAAAGCGACGAAAAGCGTTCCATCTCCCGCGATTGCCGAGTCGAACCGAACTCAAGCCATCATAATCGTATTTCGGAAATTCTTGAAGGGATCCGAATGTCTTCGAGACCTCACCCTTTAAATCCAACACCTCTATGAGCCCAATGTTCGACGCGGGCCGGGTGAAACGATTCCAGATCGGCGCCGCATAGATTTTTCCCGCTCGGACGCGAAAGTCATGATAGCTCTTGGGCCCGATGAAGCCGGAGAGATATTTTCCGCCCAAATCGAAGAATTGGAATCTCATCGTCGAAGCTTCGCGCACTAAGACGCGATCTTCCCAAACGCAAAGATTCGTCGGGCGAAGGAACTCACCAGGGCCTTGGCCGGTTCGCCCGAATTTGAACGAGAACCGTCCGTTTCTATTGAAGACGAGGACTTCGTCAGAACGCCAATCGGGGATGAAGATCCGCCCTTGGCGGTCTTCCGCAAAATTATTGGCGCCCCCGATATAGATGGCGTCGGGCTCATCGCCGCCGGAAGGGAAAGCCCGGATCGACTCGAGTTCGATCGCGCCTGCGGGCGTCCGAAAATTCTTGCCTTCAATGAGAAAGAGCTTGTGAAGTTCCGCGGAAGTATCTTGACCTGGAAATCCGCTTATGACGAGAGAACCGGCTGCGGCAACCAAAGCAATGAGAAGAAATGACCGGCCGCCCCTCATGAGAGCCTTTCTCTGATCCACGATCAAACGCGTATTACGCGTTATAAAACGTCCTGATCATATCATGAAACTCGATCGCCGACCTCCAAGTTTCACCGAGCGTGAAAGTCAAATAAAGATCGGGAGGTTAACCGGAATAATTCGGGAATTACGTATACTGTCCCAGTAGTGTCTCGACGTTGAGATTCAAGCGAATATATGTGCTGGCATTATTGGAGTTACGAGAAAAGAATATTAAATTTGCGTTCAAATCGATTACGCCGGAAAAGTTCATTATCTGGTTCATTATGTGCATAATAGAATGCTTTTTATTTTCAACGTTGGGACACGACTGATACTGTCCCCCGAATTATTTTGCGGCGAAGACCTCGACACTATCTTCGGGGTACGTACGGAGGATGTAGAACTCTTTTCGACCGGCCTCTTTTCCAACCAGGAGGCCGCAAAATCCCAAAGCCGAGCGCCTATTTTGGTAATAATACTCTCGGATCTTTCCCTTCATGTCCAGTAACAGCACCTCTATTCGATACGAAGCCCCTGTCGCGACATAAAGGCCGTCTTCATTCGCGTAAATGGCATTGATGATGAAACCGAAAGGGAACTGTCCTCCCGCCTCCGCTCGCTCAAACATCTTCTTATTTATCGGGACGATCTTTTCGCTGATGCCGCTCTCCAATTTGAGCTCGCCAAGCAGGGCCCCATCAAGAGAATACCGACGGATGATCGGGAGAAACCGGAAGGCGACGAATAGCGTCCCATCGGGCGCGATTGTCATCCGGACCGAACCCAAATCCTCAATATTGTATTTCGGGAGGTCCGGAAGGGACCCGAACGCGTTCGAGACCTTGCCCTGGAAATCCAACACCTCGATGAGCCCGATCTTCGACGCGGGCCGGGTAAAACGATTCCAAATCGGGGCCGCATAGATCTTCCCCCGCGGACGCAGAAATCATGATGGCTCTTGGACGCCGCGAAGCCCGAGAGATATTTCCCCTCCAGATCGAAAAGTTGGAATCTATTCGTCGAAGCTTCACGCACTAGAACCCGATCATCCCAAGTGTAGAGATTCGTAGGCCGAGAGAATTCGCCTGGACCTTGGCCGGTCCGCCCGAATTTGAACGCTATCTTTCCGTTTCTGTTGAAAACAAGGACTTCGTCGGAACGCCAATCTGGGATGAAGATCCGCCCTTGGCGGTCTTCGGCAAAATTCTGGGCGGCCCCGATATAGATGGCGTCGGGCTCATCGCCGCCGGGAGGGAAAGCACGGATCGACTCGAGTTCGATCGCACCGGCGGGCGTCCGAAATTCCTTGGCTTCAATGCGAAAGAGCTTACGAAGCTCCGGGTCTGTTTCTTGGACCGGCGATCCGCCGGCGAAAATAAAGCCGGCGATGACGACTAAAAGCAGAAGGAATAACGACCATCCTTCCCTCATGAGGGCCATTCTTCTTCCCCCGATCGAACCCGCTCCAGCCTTCAGGATCCATCCCTAATCATAACATTAAACTCAAGCACACGGTCCTTAGTTGCGCCGATGAAAAGGCCATTTTTGCTCTGGTAACGCCCGAATAATTCGGGAATTACGTATACTGTCCCCCGAATTAGATGAAGTGCTTGTCGCGCACCCAGAGCTCGGCCATCGTGACCTTCAACCCGCGGCAGAGGAAGACCGGCCGGTTGTTCTCATAGGGCATCGCCAGGGGATGCTTGAACGTCCCGGCATGCTCGACGGACTCGAAGAACGGATTGATGTCTTCGAGGCTCTCCCCAAGATCATGCTCGGTCCCGAGGACGATCATCACCTCGCCCGTCTTCCCCTCCGGCGGGCCCCAGAGCCAATACGAATTGTGGGCGCAGGTCGCTTTGGGCAGGCTGTATTTCCAGCCGAAGAAATCGATCGCCCCCGCTTCGCCGTATTCCGGACGTAAATGATGCACTTGGCCCGGTCCTCCGGGCTCAGCTTTTCGTAGACCCCGGCATACAACGCGATCATCTCCTCCCAGCCGAACATGTCCGCGTAATGTTGAGGTAGGGCCCCGATCGCGTTCCTTTCCTCGGCGTAACCCTCGAGACCGAGCGCTTTGAAATAGGCCTGGGTCGCGTCCAAAGATAGGACCGGAAGGGTGATCGGCCGCGTGAGCAGGCCGCAAACGACGATGAGGCCGGTCAGCGCCGCGGTGAAGGCCCGGGACGCTTTCTCAGGCTTGAGCGACTCCCAGAACGCGGCTCCCCCTGCGAACAGGACCGGGTACGCAGGCGAAAGATAATAATTCTTGCCTTGGAGGGCCATCATCGCCAGGAACATCGCCGCGAACGCCCAGCCGAAGAATCGAAAAGGCCGGCCCGACCGGCGAAAGAAAAAGACCAGTCCGGGAACCCAAACCAGGATGTTCAGCGGATTTTGAAAGAGCACCTGGCCGGCGATGAACCCGAGCGGCGTCACCGGCGTGTTCTTTTCCGCGGATGCGTTCCCGAGGAACTCGAGGTGGGCCCAGCCCTGGCCGGCATTCCACAGGATATACGGCAGGAAAAGAAGCGCGGCCAAGCCGACGCCGGTCCAGAGGAACCGGCTTTTACGAAGTGCGCCCGGAGCGAGGTGAGCAGAACTCCGGCGGCGATGCCGAGGCACAGGAAGACGATCGTGATCTTGTTTTGGAAGCCCAGGCCAAGGAGCAGGCCGATCCAAAGCCAAAGCTTCGGATTTCCGGTTCGGATCATCCGGGCGAGCATCCACAGGACGCCGGACCAGATCAGGAGGTCCCACAGGTTCATGGAATAGATATGGAAGCTGAAATAATTGGACGTGGCGAACGCCGCCGCCGCGGCCAATCCCATCGCCCGCCCCCTCCCCCGAGCTCGCGGGCGATGAGAGCGGCGAGGAGGACGAAGGCGGCGCTCCCGAGGGCGGGCAGGAGCCGGACGGAGGCAAGCGAATCCCCGAAAAAGAGCCGGACGAGCTTAAGGATGAAGATCGAAAGAGGCGGGTGGTCGACAAAGCCGGCGGCGAGGTGGTCGCTGCAAGCGACATAGTAAAGCTCGTCCCGGAACCAGCCGAACCTGCCGATCGCGGCGAGCGCGAGCCCCAGATTGGCCGCGGTTAGAAGGCCGGGAACGAAGAAATCCCCCCGGACGAGCTTCTTCATCTTAGAACGCCTCCCCTGCCGTGAAGTACATCCCCGACGTGCCCTTGCCGTAGCCGAAGTCGAGCCGGAGAGTAGCGCCTTCCGGGGTGACTTTAAAGCGCAGGCCCCAGCCCGCGACGCCTTTGAAGCCGGAGAGCCCGAGGCCGCCCAACCGGGGAGCGACCCGGCCCGCCCCGACGAAACCGGCCAGGCTGAATTTCCAGACGAGCGGCAGGCGGTATTCGGCCTGGACTGCCGCAAGGTGGTTGTCGCGGAAGCGGCCGCCGTAGTACCCGCGCATGGTATTGTCCGTCCCGAACATGGGCAGGGCGGTGAACGGGGCCGTCCCGAAGACGGACAGGAGATAAGCCTGCAGGGCGAGCGTGTGCGTATTCCCCACCGGGATGAAGGTCCGCAGGTCCGCCTTGACCTTGGTATAGCTGAAATCGCTGCCAAGGAGGCGGCCATAGGCGACGGCGGCCAGCTGGAGGAAATTCCCGTTCCGAGGATAGAACGTGCTATCCCGGTTATCCCACTTCACCACCGCGCCCGCTCCGCTCGTGACCCCTCCCCCGCTCCCCGGGACCTTCCCTTCGATCAATCGGCCGGCGGGATCTAGCTCCACGAGTGTGCACCTGTCATAAAGATAATAGATGAGCCCGGCAAAGACGCTCCGGGCTTTCCAAACGCGCTTCGCCGCCGACGCCTCAAAGGAGAGGACGCGAGGCGTAAAGGCGTCTGCGCCGGCCGCCGGGGCGTCATTACCGACGCCGAAGAACTTCGACGGGGTTTTCTTCCAGCTCAGGTTCCCGGTGACGATGAGCGAATCGCCGGCGAGGTAAAGCTCCGGCTTGACGCTGAGCTCGAACTGCTTGTTCTGGGTGACCGTCCCGATGAAGGAAACCGAGGACGGCCTCCGGCCGGGACCGCGCCCGCCCGGCCAAAAGGTCACGATCCCGCCCACACCTCCGCCCCAACGCGTCTCGGGGGAATAGAACAGGACGGGGATGACGATCGTTGAGCCGTTCTTCTCCTTAACCTTCTCCGCCGGGCTCCCCTCCTGGGCCGCGCCTATGCCCTCCGCGCCGGCGAACAGGGCCGCCAGAAGGACGAGGGCGCGCGCCCGTCTGGGCCGATGCACTCCCGCCGTCCTCCCGCGGTTTTTCACTTCTTCAGAAAGCGGCCGAGGAACTCGTCGCCACGGTTGAAGACCATGGCCCATTTGCCGAAGACGAGGAAATCGTGGACCTCGTCGGGGAAGATGATGAGCTCATGATAGATGTTCCGGGCCCGGAGGAGCTGGACGAGGCCGGTCAGCTGAGTGAAGGCCACGTTCCGGTCGTCGTCGCCCTGGACGAGGAGGACGGGCGACGTCCAATTGTCGACGGTCGAGGCCGGCGACGATTTGAATGCGGTGTCGTTCTGGTCGAGGGCGCCCCACTGATGGACGCCGGCGATGTCGAACCCGACCTTGAAGATGTCCGAATTCCGCGACAGGCCCCAGGCGGTGATCAGCCCGCCGTAGGACAGCCCCCACAATCCGATCCTCTCGGGGTCGACGTCCGGGCGCGATTGAAGGTACTTGGCCGCCGCGTAGACGTCCTGGTACTCGGACGCTCCGGCCCGGCCGCGGTTCGGGGCCATCCGGAAATCCCGCCCGTAGCCGATGCCCGAGCGGTAATTGACGGAGATGACGACATAGCCCTTGTTGGCCCAGTACTGATTCATGGCGTAGGACATGTGGTAGAAGAACATGTAGTGGTAGCCGAGGAGCATCTGCCGGCCCGGGCCGCCGTGGGTGAAGAGGATGGCCGGCCGGCGCTCGCCGGGCTTGATGTCCTTGGGGACGAAGACCTGGTTGTGGAACTCGAGTCCGTCGGCCGCCTTGAGGATGACCTGTTCCGGAACGACCTGGGCTTCGAGGGGAAACGCGGCCGGGAGCGGCCGGGAGATGATCTTCGCCTCACCACCCGAGGCCGGCACGAGGGCGACGGCCCGGGGGCGCTTGGCGTCGGAATAAAAGACGGCAATCCGCTTTCCGGACGCGAGCGGCGCGGCCTCGGTCTCGATCCCTTCGCCCTTGGTCAGTGGAGCGGGGATCCCGCCCGCGGTCGGCGTCGCCCAGAGGTGCCGCCGGTCGATGTCGCCGACGTTCGTCGTGTAATAGAGCGTCTTTCCGTCCCGGGCCAGGCCGATGAACTCGGCTTCACCGTCACCGGGCGTGAGGTCGAACGGGACGGCGTCGGCCGGGCCCGAGGCGAGGATGCCGTAGTAATGGGCCCAGTTGTTCCGCTCTTGCCGGAAGATGAAGCTGTCGCCGGCCCACATAATCCCCGTCGGGCGGAACGAAGTGTCGTCGAGCGGCTCGTGCCAGGCCTTGGCGAGCTCGCCGGTGGCGAGGTCCACGATGCAGATGTTGAGCATGTGGCCGTCGGCGAACTTGGCCAGGACGAATCCCGGGCTCGTCACGGGTTGGGGCGCCGGGGCCGGCTCCTGGGGGTTCGTCGGCGGAGTTTGGGGCAGGCCCGGAACAAAAGCCCCGCGCTGTCCCCCCTGCCGCTGGGCGGCTTGCGCCTGGGCCAGGGCCAGAATCAGGGCGAACGACGAGCCGGGCCGGCGGATGAAAGCGATCTTTTTCCCGTCCGGCGACCAGGTTGGGCTCGAATCGCGGTCCACGGACGGCGCGAGATACGACACCTTCCGTCCCGCGAGCTCATAGATTCCGATGAAGGAATGGTCCTGGCGGTCACTGACGAAGGCGAGCCGCTTGCCGTCGGGCGACCAGACGGGATTGGAGTTCGTCCCCTGGGTCCGGAAGAGCGGATTCAGCTCATCGGCGCCGGGATAGGGCGCCGGCTTCACCGTAGGCGCTACGCGAGCGCCGTAGATCTGCCCGCTCCTGACGAAGGACACCCACGCGCCGTCGGGCGAGAGCCGCGGCGAGGCGCCCGCGACGAGCCGGAAGGGCTTCGCTTCGAGGGTCCGGCAGGCCCAGATCGCCTGCTCGCTCCCGTCCGGGAAATGCGACGGGTTGGCCACCCAGCCCTCGCGGTTCGGGTCATGCCCGCGGACGAACACGACGACCGCGCCGTTGTCCGAAATGGCCAGGCTGGTCAGGTCGGTCCCGTCGTCGGCCATGAAGCTCGTCAGCCGGATGGGCTTGAAATCGGGCCCCGCGGCCGTCCAGACGTTGCGCTTGCCTTGCTCGAACTCGAGCCAGGCGATCCGCTCGGCTTTAGCGGCCGAAACGAGCTCGTAGGGGAACGCGTAGCTCAGGAACTGCTCGATGGTGGGCGGGGCCTGCTGAGCCAGGGCCGAAGCCGGCAGGACGACGGCCAGCGTCAGGAGGAAATAGACCGGGACCAGGAAGGCTTTTTGGAGACTTTTCATGGCGAACCTCACTTCCATAGGATTTTCATCTCGTCGTCGAGGCCGGTCATCTCCCAGCGGATGAGGGACTGGGGGATGATCCCTTTGGAGAACATCTCTTCCAGGAATGTCTTCAGGACGAACGACTCCCCTCGCAGGCGGGCGGCGTCGGCCATCAGCTTTTCGACCTGGACTTTTCCGACCACATAGCTCGTTCCGTAGCCGGGCTGGTGGAGGTAGATCTTCAGGTCGGTCGCCATCGCCGCGCTGTCGGGAGCGATCCATCCGCGCGGCGTCGTCCGGGCGGCGTATGTGGCGGCGTCTTCGAGCGTCCATTCGTTGCTGTGGATCTTGAGGTCGGTCATAGCCCGGACCGCCCGGAAGGCGAGGAGGATATAGACGAGCTCGCGGGACCGCGGATTCCGGTCCATCATCCCGGCGCCCATCATCATCTCCTCGAACGCGGTGGCGAACCCCTCCGCCCGGCTGTCCCAGATGTTGTAGAGGAGAGGCGCGCCGCGGAGCGGATGGGTGTTGTGCCGCTCGCGCTCCTTCTCCAGCCAATGGACGGAATGGGCCCGCAGGGGCAGGACGTCGCGGTATTCGACCTGGCTCCAGAAGTCGCGGCGCTCGGGCGGGACGAGGGGCCCGACCCGGTCGCTGAGCTTCATCTGAGGCGTGACGGTCATGATCTCCGCGCTTTTCAGGAAAGCGAAGAACTCGGCCACGCCCTTGGTCATTCGCGCCTGCTGCTCCTCTCGGGTTTTCGGCAGCGGGAGGGGGGGGAGGAGGCGGTTGCGATGCTCCTCGAGCTTGAGATAGGCAAGGGACCGGTCGAGCTCGCGCTGGACGATGGCAACCTGCTCTTCCCAGGTGTACGGCACGAGATGGACGTATTTCTGATACCAATCGTACTCGCTTTTGCCGATGCCGGAGGGGGCCTTGAGGCCGGGGAGCCTGCCTTCGAGCCAGGCGCGAAAGTCTTCCGCCGCGGCCTTCGCCGACTCGGCCAACGGGACGAGGTCCGGGTTCGATTCCGCCAGCCGTTTGGCCAGCCGGTCGAGCGCGGCGGCTTCATCTTTTTTGAGCCTGATCCCCATGATATAGAGATCCCGGGCGTCCTCGGTCAAATTGGACTTGGCCTGGGCGAGGAGGACGGGAATGGCGGCCAGCTTCTCACGGAAGGCTTCGGCCGCCGGTCCGCGGAGAGGGAACTCGAAGTCTGAGAGGCACAGACAACCGAAGACCTGGGCGCCTTCCCGGGCCGGGACGTCGGGTCCCGAGCCCTCGAGAACGGCGTAGAACGTCGGGTCGCGCGACCAGGGCCGCAGAACCCTGTGGTCGAACTCGAGGCCGTTCAGCTCCGCCCGGACGATCTCATAATCGACTCGCTCCGCGATCGGCCAGGCCGCCGTGTCGAACGCGGCGAGCCGGTCCCGGAACTCCTTGATCCTCGCCCGCTGAGCGGCCATGGCCGCCGCCGTGTAGTCCGGAACGCCGGCCGTCACCCGGGGCTTCCGGAATTCGCGGAACTCCTTCCAGAAGGACAGGAGGCTTGCGTACCCCGGCTTGGCTTCGCGGGCGGACGCGGCGGCGGGATCGGATGCTTCCGAATCCGTCTTTTGGGGGGAAGAGCCGGACCGGCAGGCCGGCAACATTGGAAGAAGAAAGGAAAGAAAGAAGGCAGTTAGGCGAAAGGGACGGAATCTTCTGAGCGGCATGGGACTCTCCTCGAGACCGCGCGCCTCGCGGGCATAAAATAATCGAGCCCCACGCTTATGTCAACGAAAGGAATTAAGGGGAATTAGGGGGACAGTATACGCAATTCCCAAACTCATCGGTCCGGCACAGGTTGACAACATCGATATCCGCTTACATACTATCGGCCAGAGGGTACGGGACATGCTCGGCTATATTCCTTCCCGGGTCGCCGGGTCGAGACAACACCATGTTCGGCGCGCCCGGGCCGCAGGAATTCTATTCGCCATCTATTGGTCATCGATTCTTTTCTCGCAGATAGCCGTCTCAGCTCCCCAACGCTACGATGTGGCGGCAGGCGAGATCACGATCGGACCGGTCCGTTTGGCGCTCGACCTGATGTTGGGCAGCGGCCCGGCGCCCAATAACGTCTTTAAATATCCCTACTCGCTGTGCGTCGATGACGACGGACGGATTTTCGTTGCCGACCGCGGGAACAAGCGGGTCCAGGTCTTCGATCCCGAAGGGGCTTTTCTTGCTACGATCGGAGGGCGCAAGAATAATGTCGTCAAGCTTTCGTATCCGAAGGCCCTGGCCGTAGATCCTGCGGGTCGGCTTTTCATCGGTGAATCCGGCTTACGCCAACCGTGGTTGTACCGCTTGTCGAAAGTCCTTACCTTGGAGCGAAAGATCAAGATCCCATACAGCGCCGTCGGGATCGGATTTATCGACGAACGGATGGCTATCGCGACGAAGGACAAGCGTTCGAATGCGAACATATATATGACGGATCCCGAGGGCAATAAGGTCGGTACGATCGACGATATCGACCCGAATGAGATGCTCTGGAAAACCCGCGTCAACGCATGTATCGATCCGGCGGCGGGGATCGTCCTTGCGAACGAGTTTCGGCCAGGAATCAGGATTTTTTCCTCGTCTGGAAATCTCGTCAAGAGCTTCGATTATCGTGCCCGGCCCTTCAATTACAAAGAGCCCGACGAAAACGGCATCCTGGATTCGGGGAACAACGTCATCGGCAAGCCTTTCTGCTACGACGTCGCCGTCGCCCCTAACGGCTGGATCTATCTCCTCGTCGCCAGGGATTTCGCCAGGAACGAATCGAGCAACTTGTTCCAGTTCGATCCGTCCGGAAAGATGGTTGGCGTGATCAGTCTCTCGTTCTTGTGCAGCCGCCTCCTGAT
The DNA here is from genome assembly GCA_963848835.1 of Candidatus Aminicenantota bacterium. Classification (GTDB taxonomy): domain Bacteria; phylum Acidobacteriota; class Aminicenantia; order Aminicenantales; family UBA4085; genus CAWKFB01. Next base: position 21,821 of record CAWKFB010000017.1, read on the forward strand.
CGACAAGTCCGGCCGCTTTTATTTTCTCAGTCAGATGGAAACCGGGCTCCTCTACCGGTATCGCCCGATCCCGGATCGGGGTGAATGATGAAGATTGATCGACTTCGGCATTTCGATAAAATCCTCGGCTCGATCTTATCGATCCTCCTCGCCAGCGCCGTCGGCCGCGCGCAGGGGAATGGCCCCGCGAAGATCGAGTTCAGCGATCTGGCCTTCGTCCACGACCTCGCTTTGGGCACCTCGGAAAACGACCCGGTCACTTTTAAAAACCCGGCGGGAGTCGCCGTCGACAAGGAGCGCCGAATCTACGTCGCCGATCCGACGAACAAGTGCATTGAGGTCTTCGCATCCGACGGCCGGCATCTCGAAACGATCGGAGGAAAGGAAGGAGTTCTTCGTCTCGACGGGCCGGCCAGCATCTGTTTCGACGACCAGGACGTCCTTTTTATCTTCGAATTCACCAGGAGCACTCGAAGGATCGTCGCAATTTCGTTGGAGAAAAAGATCCTGCGGAGCTATCCCCTACGTTATCCGCCCGCAAAGATCCTGAGCGTTGACGATTCGATTCTCGCCGGGCTCGCGGCATCCGATTACAACATCCAAAAGTTCTCAAAAGAGGGTCGGCTCATCGCCGAGATGGACCTCGTGTCCGGACAGGAGGAGGAGAAAGCGGCGACATCATTCGCTTTGGACCGTGGCGGAAACCTTCATCTGGCCAGGAAATTCGTTCCTGTCATTAAGCGACTCGCTCCCGACGGCCGCGAATTATCGTCCTTCGAGTACAATCCGACGATCGCCAATCGGCAGCCCCCCATCCAGCTGAAGTCGATTCCTCTCGGGCAGAGGGGGAACGCCGGGGCATTCAGGATCGAGGGCGCGAAATATCCGATCTGTTACGACATTGCGGTCGATTCTAAGGGATTCCAATATTTGTTGGTCGCCAGGGATCACGCCCAATCCGAGCTCTGCGCCCTGTGGAGGATCGATCCCGAAAACAAGAAGATCGAATCGGCGCCCCTACCGTTCTGGTGCAGCCGGATCCACATTGACCGGTTCGACCAATTCTATTTCTTCGGGTCGTCTGACGCCCCCTATGTCAACCGCTGTCGCGCCGAGCGCCGCCGTCCCTAACGGAATTCGGGGGACAATAGGTAATTCCTGAACTCGGGGACGTGATTCCCTGTCCCCGAAGGGCGGCAGGATATCATGTCCCTCAATCTTTAATTAGGGAATTACGTATACTGTCCCCCGAATTATTTCTTTTTGAGGAGCTCGACGACGCCCTGCCGTTCCAAGTTCCGGATGATGTTCGCCACCGCTTCGATGTCGACGTCGGGATACTCGGGCCCGAGGACGTAGGCGTATTTGCCTTCGTTGCTTCCGACCTGGAGGTTCCCGCACTCGGCCCGGACGGCATTGTAGATGTCCAGGATGCTCCGCTTGCCGTCGATGAAATAATTGGTCGAGGTCGAGGCGAAGCCCATGCCTCCGCGCTGACCGCCCGGGGCGCCGGAGGGCGCGCCCGCCGCGGGCTTTGCCGCCGGAGCGGGGGGCACTCCGGCCGCGGCTTGTTTCGCCGGAGGTTCCGTGGGAACAGGCGGCTTGGCTTGCGGCTGAGCCGGGGCTTCCCCGGTCCTACCCGAAGGCAGGGCGGGTGGCTGCCCGCCGCGCTGGCCCTGGCCGAGCTTCTGAGCTTCCGGCGAATAAACTTTGAATTTCCGTCGCGGGATGAGCTGGGCGTACTCGCGCTCCTTGTCCGTCATCGGGAGGACGGCCGGCTTCACCTTGAGCTCCGAGCAGAGGTCCCGGTAAACGGCCTCGAGCATCTTCAAGGCCGCCTGCCGGTTCGCCTCGAGCCCGCCGCCGAGCGTCTTGATCAGGCTCTCGACCTCGGGCGCCGCGCTCAGGCTCCGGACGGATTCGACGCTGCCCCGGCCCCGGCCGAAGGCTCCATTGACCTTGTTCTGAGCGGCCTTATGCCCCTCGTGGACATTCTCCGGGTCCTTCACGAGGAGCCGGACGCTCTGGCGGGCGACCTCGGCGATCCATTTCGATCCGTTTTCGGCCGCTTCCCAGGCCAGGTCGCGGGCTTCCTGGGCGTCGGCCGCGGCGAGGTAGGCGAAAGCCGCGGCCGCTGTGAACCCGACCCGCTTCAGCTCGGTTGGATCGACCTCGGTGATCCGGTCGCCGCTGCTGTGGTAGAAGTTGTCCGGCCAGTAGTTGAACTGCATGGTCGGGATGCCGCCGGCGTTGAAGACGGAATGATCGCTGCCCGAGGTGATGGTCGCCAGCGGGCAGAGCCGGTAATTGAACTGGGCGTTCCTGCCCTGGGTCGTGCGCACATCGCTCTGGTCGACAAACTGGAGCAGGTTGGCCACGAGGTCGTTCAGGAAGCTCGGCCGGGCATCCGGGGTCATCTTGATCCGGAGATAGGAATCGGTCGAAACGGGGTTTGCCCCCGTCATGTCGAAATTGAGCGCCGCGACGAGCTTGTCCTGAAGCTCCGGATGCTTGTTCATATAGGCGGTCGAGCCCGAGATCTCGTTGCCCCAGACGAAGCGGAGGGTCCGCCGGGGCTTGGGGATCGCCCCGTCGCGGATGAGCCGCGAGAGCGTCCGGCCCACCTCGAGGATGGTCGCGACGCCGGTGCAGTTGTCGTTGGCGCCGGGCGTGGCGATGGTCTCGTAGGCATGGGCGACGAAGAGGAGCTCGCCCGCGTTCGGATCGGTCCCGGGGATGGCCGCGGAAATGACGTTCATCTTCCCGGGATACGTCTTGGCCCGGACATGGGCACGCACGACGACCTTTTCGCCCCGTTCGCACAGGCCGCGCAATTCGAGAAACTGCCGGAGCGAGAGGGAGAAGCCGAACCCGCCCGTATCGGGCTTCGGGGAAACGCTCCCCCAGCCGATCTGATCGAACGTCGCGCCGGCCGCGTTGCCGCTGATCCCGGGCGAGCCCGTCCCGAGCGCTCCGGCCGCGCCGCGGACGTTGACCGCAGTGCCGAAGACCGAGCCGACAGAGCCGCTGCCGAGGACGATCTTGCCCTTGACGTCCTTGCCGGCGTAGTCCGCCTCGCGCCCGGCGCCGACATAGACGAGCTCCGCCTCGACGTCGGCGTTCATGCTGCCCGGCGCGAGCGAGGTCGGGACCTGGTTGAGCGAGGCGATCTTCTTCAGGACGGGCTTGACCAGCCAGAGGTCGCCTTCCTCCCCGTCCCACGTGTCGCGCGACGGAAAGAAGTCCACCTGGACGTCGGTCAGGCCGTACTGCTTTGCCATATCGCGGATGTAGCCGGTCTCATAGTAGCCGTCCTGGTACTCGGCAGGCTGGCGGTCCCGGTTGGCCGAGATCATCTGGACGTGCATGAACGCCTGCTCGCCCGAGAACTCCTGGAGGATCGGATTGCGGAGGGCGGGCGGGACGAGACAGCGGTCGGGAGGGACCTGGGCGATGACGAGCCTCCGATCAGGACGCCCAGGACGATAAAGAGCGGGGCGAAGCGGCGTAGTCATGACGGCCTCCTCGGTCGGTTACTTGACGAGCGTGATCTGGAGCCGGATCTCGGGGCCGCCGGCCAGGGCCTTCGACACGGGGCAGCCCTTCTTGGCGGCTTCGGCGTGGATACGGAGGGCCTCTTCGGTCAGACCCGGGACTTCGGCCTCGGTCTTGAGCTCGATGAGGGCGATGGTCGGCCCGGCCTCGAGATGGACGGTTGCCGTCGTGGCGATGCGCGTCGGCGTGAAGCCTTCCTTTGCCAGCAGGGCGGCGAGGAACATCGAGAAGCACCCGGCGTGAGCCGCCCCGACGAGCTCCTCGGGATTGGTCCCCTTCCCTTCTTCGAAGCGCGAGGCATAGGTATAGGCGCCCTCATAAGCGCCGCTGGCCAGCCGCATCGTGCCGGCGCCGTCTTTGAGGGTCCCCTTCCAAACCGCGGATGAGGTTCTTACGGCCATGGCGGTTACTTCGTCTTGTTCTTGTAACCGGCCGGGACCTGGAACGCGGCCGCGTCCACGGTCTCGACGCTGACGGACTTCACTTCCGTGTAAAAAGCGATCACGGGGGCCTTTTCAGCCTCCGGATCGGGCTTCTTCTTGAGTAAGCCGCCGACCGCCTTCCCGAGGAGGCCGCCGCCCGTCGTCGGCTGGGGCTCTTCCTGGGGCTTGACCTTCGGCATTGGATAATACTTGCCGTCGGTAACGATCGGATAGCCCTGGATCTTCCCCATCTCCTGGGCGACCTGGACCGACTTGGCGTCCATCTTCGATCCGCCGCCGACGGGATCCAGCCCGGCCAGGAGGGAGATCCACTGCGTCCCGAGAACGTCGTTCTGGAGCTTGGTCACGTCGAGGCCCATCGCTTTGAGGTAGGCAGGAATAGAAGGCCGATTCCTCAGCCTGGGCGGCGCCGAGGGCGTCGCCGGGGGTGGTCCACAGGACGGTCTCGAGCCGGTCGGTCCCCTTGTCCCCCGTCTTCGTGTTCTCCCAATCGACCGTCCAGAGGGCGACATACTTCCTGCAATCGAACCCGTTGATGGCCTTCGACTCGCCCGTGTCCTCGACCTTGAACTCGCTCTTGACGATCTTGATGTCGCTCTCCTGGGCCTCAGGCTTGCTCTGCTGCTGGGCGGCCATGGCCTTGTTGCGGTCCGCGACGAACTTTTCGATCGAAGTGACCGTGTACTCCTTGCGCCGGTGATCGATCGTTCGTGATCGAGCTCGCTCCCAGGTCGACGAGCTCGGACGTCTTCCCGGTCGGGAAGAAGGCCTTGAAGATGCCCGCCGAGGATGCCCTGGCCTTTGAAGGCGCTGTCCAAGTCGGCGAAGCGCTTATCGGCCGAGAGCCTTTCGGTCTGGGTGGACGTGAACGTCCCGAACTTCTTGAACGTGATCTGCGATGAGGTCGTCCGGACGACCCCGCCGAACGAAAGCGAAGCCGCGATCAGGGCGACCGCCGCGGTGAACATAAACCCTTTTCTCATAACGACCTCCTGAATTGAGAATTCCCATACATTTTATCGGCACTCGGCGGGAAAGCAAAGCCGCTTTCGGGGGAAAGGGTGTTTTGTCCTATCTAATTATTTCGGTCTCGGTTCCGACGGCAAAGAATTTGTATTTATCATAGGCGATATCGATATTCAGCTTGAGAGTCCGATCCTTGCTGAAATCCCCCCGCCTAGGGTATTCGACTCGAATAGACGAGCTCGTCGGAAACAGGATTCCATTTTTATCTTGTCCATAAGCACGTGAGTCGTGACGAGATAGGGCCTGACTCTGAACTGGATGCCGTCGTTGAGGACGTCTTCGTATCCTTCGACCGGAACTCCCTGAATTTCGATCCGAAGGACCCGGCCATCGTTTTGCGCGACCCAAACCCTCGCGCTTTCGACGCCCCATAGATTGCCGGGCTTGGGAACGGCTTGGAGCACGAAAGAACGGCTTCCCTTGACGGAATCCATCTTGACGAAGCTGAAAAAGTAAAAAGCCTGCGCGTCACGACCCAGAATTCGGATTGCTGCGAGTTTGCTTTCCCGCACCGCTTGAACTGCGGCGAAGTCCAGATAAGGATGCAGCGGCCTCTCGACCTTGATCTCGGCAACGGATCCGCTCTCGTCGGTGACGACGCGGAGCTCGACTGTGCCTTGAATCCCTTGCTTCCTCAGCTCCTCTGGGTAGGCGGGGATGACCATGTTGAGCTCTTTGGGAGGCGTGATCGGTGTCGCGAGGACCGCCTTCGGCTTCTCGCCCTTTCTCCGTGCGTAGACTAAAAGAAAATAGGTCTTCCCGCCGGCTGGAATACTCGCCAATATCGGGCCATCGATGTTCAGGAAGAATTTCGTTTCAACGATCGTATCCCATCGGAAGTCGGGCTTTTCGTATTGACCTTTCTTCAGCTTATTGATTCGTTCTTCGTATTTGACCGGATCCTCCGCCCCATAATTGAGAGTGTAGCCAAGCTCGAGTGTTTCCGGGGAGATAAGAACGGGTGAAAGCACCATGTGAAAATGATGATAGCGTTGTTCGATGTTATGGTTGTAGGTCGCTCTTTTGCCTTCCCATCCGACGGAGTAGGCGAAATATTCGGTCACGTCGTTCAAATCGAATTTTTCCAGAAGGTAATCGATCGTCTTCGCCGTAATATCAGACCCAACGTTGTTGAGAATAGCCTTAATCTGAGACAGTTTTGGCTCCGTCTCTTCGGTGAATATCGATATCTCGGTCGGCTTGGTCCCTGGCTCCGCCTCCGCAGCAAAAAGATGGAAATGAAATACGACATTTTTCTGCGGCGCCGACCTCATCGGAGCCGCCGACGCCTGCCCGATGATGATCAACGCTGAAATCAGGGCATACTTCCCGTGTTCTTTAAGCGCCATGGTTTCGCCCCCCGTCAAAACGCGGGCGCCTCCATCTTGCGGTCGACGATCTTAAAATGATGGACGACGGCGTCGCTTTCATCCCAAATGAAGAGGTCTTCGCCGAAGATTCTTAGACCGTGAACTGCGCGGTCCATTGGAATGATCCCCATTAAAACGCCATCTTCGTTGAAGACATCGATTCTGTTGATGTCCATTTTGAGATTTTCGGGCTCAATGGAAATACGGCCGGCTCCTCCAACGGGTGCGACGGCTCCCCACTCTTCTTTTGTTATCTGGCGGTTCCATGTATTGACCCAAACCCTATTATTCGAATCGACGCCGATTCCCTGCGACACGGTAGCCATCCGGGGGCCCTTGATATCCACCAGCTTGCCCCGCGAATCGGCTTCAACGCTGCCTTTGTCGGTCATCTCCGTCGAATAAGCGAGCGGCCTGTCAGCCCGCCAAAGAAGCTTTCCTTCTGGCGAATACTTTTCTATCCTATTCTGGTAGCAAAAGCTGATGTAAATATTATCCCGTCCGTCGGTCTCCAGTCGAAAATTGTTGGCAAGGGAATTTGCCATGGCTGCTTTGAAATCCGTGCCTTCGCCAAAGGCGGCTTCAAGCCGGCCGTCCGAATCGAGGATTTCGAGCAATTTTGGGAGCTTATCGCGCTCGGTCAAAAGCCTCCCCAGGAAGAATGAGCCGCCCTTGACGAACGCTCCGGATTTTAGCCTCCGGATCTGGACGATGGCTCGCTCCGAAAGCTTTACGGCTCCTCGATACACCCCGTTCGGTGCGAATAAGTGAATCCGCATGCCCATTATGTCGGGCACACAAAGCCGGTTTTCATCGTCGATGTCGAAAGACAATATGCGTTGAAATTCCCCGGGCCCCTGGCCTTTTCTTCCGATCGTAAGGACAAATTTCCCTTCAGGGCTTATTTTTTGGATTTGCGAATTGCGCGCATCCAACACATAGATAAAGCCCGAGGCATCTTGCACCACGTCGTAAGGCGCGCCAAACGCGAGGTTTGGATCGGTTTCATTCAAACCACCAATCGTCCTCACGAGCTCAAGCCTAACGGGAATATTCTCTCCCCAAACTCCTTTGACGTTGTGAATAAACGGAGGCTTGTTCGAAGCGCTGTTTTGTGGATCCGCCGATATCGTATTTGCAAGAACGATGGCTACGATTAAAGGAAAGCCCCGCATTTTTACGGACATTTGAAACCACCCACCAATAATACGAATATGCCGAAGGAGGTGTTAAAAGTCAATAAAAAGTATGTCAACAAATTAGATTATTTCCGACGTCAATTGAGGCTTCAACACGTCAATTCCGTCTCGTTTATTCAATATTCTAGCGCATTCTTTAAGTCCCTCCCCTTGCATCCCGCCCTTCCGATGAATAGGATGTTCGCATGACAGAGACGCCTACGACCCGCCGTCATCTTCCCCTGATCCTCCTCCTCTTCTTCGGGAGCGGCGCCGCCGCCCTCGTCTACGAGGTCGTCTGGTTCCAGATGCTCCAGATGGTCGTCGGCTCGACGGCCGTCTCCCTGGCCGTGGTCCTGGCCACGTACATGGGCGGGATGTGCATCGGGAGCCTTCTCCTGCCCCGGAAGATCGGGCAGGGGCGGCATCCCCTCCGGGTCTACGCCCTGATCGAGCTCGGCATCGGGATCATCGCCCTGCTCGTCCTCCTGGCCATGCCCCTCGTCGACACGATCTATGCCGCGATCGGCGGGCCGGGCTTCCTGGGCATCCTGTTCCGCGGCCTCATCTGCGCCCTCTGCCTGCTGCCCGCCGACCATCCTCATGGGGGGGACCCTGCCCGCGGTGTCGCGCTGGGTCGAATCCACCCCGGCGGGCGTTTCCTGGCTGGGCTTCCTCTACAGCGGCAATACGGTCGGAGCGGTCGCGGGCTGCGCCCTGGCCGGCTTCTACCTCCTCCGCGTCCATGACGTCCGGACCGCGACGTTCGCCGCCGCGGCCGTGAACGGGGTCATCGCCCTCGTCGCTTTCCTCCTTTCGAAACGGGCTCCGCACACTCCTCCGGCGGCAAGCGCGGATTCGGCCGCCGTCTCGATCCAGCCCGCCCCCGGAACGCTTTCCATCCAGGTCACGATCGCCCTGTCCGGCCTGACCGCGCTCGGCGCCGAGGTGGTCTGGACCCGGCTCCTGTCGCTCATGCTCGGCGGGACCGTCTACACGTTCTCCATCATCCTGGCCGTGTTCCTGTTGGGGCTGGGTCTCGGGAGCGCCTACGGCTCCGCCCTGGGCCGCCGGGTCCGAAGCCCCCGGCTCGCCCTCGGCTACGCCCAGTTCCTCGTCGCCCTGGGCGTCGCCTGGACGGCCTTCATGATCGCCAAGTCGCTCCCCTACTGGCCGATCAGCGGCGGCCTGGCCAAGAACGCCTGGGTCCTCTTCCAAGTCGACATGATCCGCTGCCTCTGGGCCGTCCTGCCGCCGGCGTTCGTCTGGGGAGCGAGCTTCCCGCTCGCCCTGGCCGCGGCCGCGGCACGAGGGCAGGATCCGGGCCGGCTCGTCGGGCGGATCTACGCCGCGAACACGATCGGCTCGATCATCGGCTCGATCGGGTTCAGCGTCTTCCTCATCCCCCTGATCGGAACCCAGAACTCCAACCGGATGCTCATCCTCCTTGGCCGCGGCATCCGGTCTGATCGCCCTCGGTCCGCTCCTGAAGCCCTCGACTCAGGCCCGGCGGGGCGCGGCGGCCCAGGAGCCAGCCGCCGCCGGGAGCGCGCCCGGCGTTCCTTCGCTCGGTTTCGCCGGGCTCATCGCCGGGGCCCTGATCCTCGTCTTCACCGTGCCCAATATCCCCTGGCAGCTCGTCGCCTGGGGCCGGAACCTCCTCCCCAAGATCGGCTACGGCAGTCCCCTGTACGTCGGGGAAGGGATGAACTCCTCGGTCGCCGTCATCGAGCTCGCCGACGGGACCCGCAATTTCCACGTCAGCGGCAAGGTCGAGGCCTCGAGCGATCCGACCGACATGCGGCTCGAGCGGATGCTCGGCCACATCCCGGCCCTGGTCCATCCCGAACCCCCGCTCGGTCCTCATCGTCGGCTGCGGAGCGGGGATCACGGCCGGGACGTTCGTCCTCTATCCCGGGATCGAGCGGATCGTCATCTGCGAGATCGAGCCGCTCATCCCCAAGGTCGTGGCCCGCTACTTCGGGCCGCAGAACTACAATGTCCTGGACGATCCGCGGGTCCAGGTCGTCTACGACGACGCCCGGCACTTCATCCTGACGACCAAGGAAAAGTTCGACATCATCACCTCCGACCCGATCCACCCCTGGGTCAAGGGCTCGGCGACGCTGTACACGCGGGAGTACTTCGAGCTCGTCAAGAGCCGCCTGAACCCGGGCGGGGTGATCACCCAATGGGTCCCGCTCTACGAGAGCACGCCCGCCGTGGTCCAGAGCGAGATGGCCACGTTCTTCCAGGTCTTTCCCGAGGGGACGATGTGGGGCAACGACAACGCAGGGCTCGGCTACGACGTCGTCATGCTCGCCACGGACGGACCGACGGCTATCGATATCGACGCGCTGGAGAACCGGCTCGCCCGGGAGGACCACCGCGGCGTCCTGGCCTCGATCAACGAGGTCGGCTTCCGGTCCGCGGTCGCGCTCTTCTCCACGTACGGGGCCCGCAGCCGCGACCTCGCGGCCTGGTACAAGACCGGCGAGATCAACCTCGACCGGAATCTCCGACTCCAATATCTGGCCGGGTTCGGGCTGAACCTGTACCAGAGCACGGACATCTATGAGGACATCCTGAGCTATCGGAAATACCCCCAGGACATCTTCCGGGTTTCGCCCGAGCGGGAGGAAGTCCTCCTCAAGATGATGGGGATCTCGCGCTGATCCGGCTCACAGTCCGAACTTGAACCCGATCTTGCATTGGCCTGCCGGGACGTCTTCCCCCACTTGACAAGTGTCACGTGATAGTTTACAAGTAGGATGTGATCAAGACGTTCACGGACGAAGCGACCCGGGAGCTGTACGCGACCGGACGGTCCAAGCGGCTTCCGCCCGATATCGTCCGGCGAGCCATCAGAAAGCTGGAATATATCGACCACGCGGCCCGTCTTGATGATTTGAAGGTTCCGCCCGGCAACCGGCTGCATTCGCTCGAAAGCGATCGGGCGGGCTTCCACGCTATATCGATCAACGACCAATGGCGGATCTGTTTTCGGTTCGACAAAGGCGACGCTTATGACGTTGAGATAACGGACTATCATTAAGAGGACAATGATGAGCATACCAAACACCGGCAACCGACGGATTCGTCCGACACACCCGGGTGAAATGCTGCGCGAGGATTTTTTGCCCGATTATGGATTGACCGTCATGGCTCTGGCTCGGACACTCGGCGTATCGCGTCAGACGATGAACGAGATCCTGCGGGAGCGCCGCGCGGTGAGCCCGGAAATGGCTCTTCGCCTCGCGCGCGTCTTCGGCAATTCGCCCGAATTCTGGCTGAACGCCCAGCGAGCGATAGATCTATGGGACGCCGGCCGCTCCCTCGGCCAGAAGATCAAGCAAATCAAGCCTTTGTCTGCGGCATAAATCAGAGGAAAAGGAACCCCACATCATCCATCGCCGGTGCGCAAGGAAGCCCTCCTCAAAATGATTGGAATCCAACCGTAAGCGGAACTATCGCTCCCCATTTCCCGTGTTATTACCTTTTTTCTCGAGATGTTTTGTATTTTAAAATCATTAATTCAAGTTCCATTTCACTGAAAATACCTTTATCGAGGGAAGACCTTGCGCATCATCCTGGATAGTATAAAACCTTTCGTTTTTCCAAAAAAAATCAATGGGTCGGTTTAAACCGATTTTTCCAAAATATTTTCCGTCATCGCCGAATACATCCAGGATCAAATTTTCTTTATCATTTTTCCCTTCATGAACTTCGACGAGCAAAATTCCGTGTTCGGCGGCAAAGACTCGATAATATGGCTCATAATATTTCGGCAGTGCGTACGGAGATGGCCCATATTTTTCAATTTTCTTCATTTCTTCTTCGCGTATTCTTATCAACTTAGATTCCTTCTTGATTTCTCTGATCACGCTCCCTGCCTTGTTGACGATCTGAACGATATAACCCCGATCGGGATTGCCAACGGCTATTTTATCATCACCTAATAACGCCAAGGTCATTGTCGCGGTAAACGGCGCGGGTTCTTTCCATCGTTTATTCGCTAAAACGGAATAGCGACCGCTTGACGGAGAGAACCGTACCAATTGAAGCACAGGTCCCATATTCTCCGCCCCGCTGAACATCACCCCGTACAGATCGCCCTCGGAATCGGCGACGGCTTGAGAGAACATGATTTTCGATTTGACGGTCCTTAAATATTTCCCATTTAAGGAAAAATAAATGATATTGCGTCGCAATCCGCAATTGACGCCGATTTCGTTATTCGTGACGAAAACATCATTGGCTCCGTCAATCTCTCCGGGACCGTAACCCGACCTTCCGACTTTTCTTACGAATTCGCCGGTGCGATCGAATACGTCAATCTCAACAGCCTTAGAGTCCAACACGTAGATATTGCCCTTATCATCCGCGGCTATTTTGATCGGTCTTTGAAGTTGGTAACCGTGGCCGGATTCACCGATGGATATTTCTTCCCTCAAGCTCAATACGTCGCCTCGTGTGTTCATCCCCTCAAGGAACTTCGTTTGAGGGCTTAAGCTATATACGGATATTGCCGAGACTGAGAGGATCATAGTCAATGTCGTACGATAAATCCGTCTACAGAAGCGCACTCGATAACCTCATGAGAACTTTCGCCAGGCTCGCCGTCCAAGCCTATCAATCAGCAACTTGCGCTCCGGCCGGGGCCAGCGCCGGGCATGCTGGCATTATCCGCGAATTTCCATAAAATTAGCAATTGGCGGGCGCCCAGGGACCCTGGAGCCCGGGAGGCCAGCATGGAAAGCATCGATGTCCGGACGAGGAAACGCGAAGAGATCGTGGATATCACTCGGGAAATCGCCGCGATCGCGGCGGCTGCGGACATCCGCGAAGGCCTCTGCACGGTCTTCGTCCCCCACACCACGGCCGGCGTAACCATCAACGAGAACGCCGACCCCGACGTCAAGGCCGACATCCTGATGGCCCTGAGGAACGCCGTCCCGGATTCCCTCCCCTACACCCACGGCGAAGGGAATTCTCCCGCCCACGTCAAGGCGAGCCTCGTCGGCTCCTCGGTGAGCGTCATCGTCGCCGGCGGGGAGCTTCAGCTGGGGACCTGGCAGGGGATCTGCCTATGTGAATTCGACGGCCCGCGGACGCGGAAGGTCTGGATCTCCCTGACGGGGACCGCCCCTACTTCTTGATGCGCGGAGCGGGAGGCGCGGCCCCGGTCCCGAGCTTCTCGATCCGGCGCGCCCTCATGTCATAAACGTCCCCGGCCGAGAGGACGTAATACGGCTTTTCCCAGGGCTGGTAAAGACGGGTGTTGTCGTGGACGGCGACCTTCCACTTCCCCATGACCTCGAAGCGGTCTCCTTGGACGATAATGGCCGTGTCCTCGGACAACCCGATCCCGAGGAGATCGGGCATCTTTTTAATGAGCGGAATGAGGTCGTCCCAGCGGTTGCGCGTGTTGATATGCTGGTCGATGGCCGTCCGGCGGAGGAAACAGAAGGCTTTCTGGTGGTCGGGCTCGGGGGCCATCATTACGTCCGGGCCCGAGATCGCGCCGCGGACGAGATAGTCGCCCTGGATCGTCGCCCCCGCCGACGATCCGCCGATCACGCCGCCGCGTTCGAGGACCTTGTGGAACTCGGCATGGGTCCGGGTGCCGGCGTAGGAATCGACGATGTTCCACTGCCGGCCGCCGTCGAACCAGACGGCGTCGGCCTCCCTGAGGTCCTTGACGAATTCTTGGGTGTCGGCGATCTTTTTGTCGTGCGCATGAAGCATCTTGACGTTCTTGAGCCCCCGGGCGATCCACGGAGCGATGACCGTCTCTTCCTTGTAGGCTCTCACCTCGCCCATCGCGTCCCTGTTCCCGCCCGCCGTCGGAACGATGATGAACTTCGCTTCGGGCCCGCCGGCCAAATCGATGAACTTCTTGTAGATGGCGGGGTCCTTGAGCGCCCCGCCGGCGATAACCAGGGCGCCCTGGACCGGGCCGTACTCGGTCGGCCCGGCCGGAACAGGGGCCTGGGCCGGGGCGGCGAGAGCGAGGGCCAGGCAAGGAACGACGACGGCGAAAGCGACGAAACGGAATCTTCGGGACATGGACGGCGCCTCCAATTAAGGATGGGAATCGTAGGTCGGCGGCCATGATACTCTACGAGTCGCACGTCCCGCAAATCCGCGCCGGGAAGCGCCGGCAGAACTTTTCCCGTCCGGTAAGCGTATCACAAGGAGAGGGCGGACTTCAGCCGACCCGCCGCCCCGAAGGAGCCATTATGCGAAAAAAGATCATCCTCGCCGCTCTCATCTCCGCCGTCCTGTGCGCTTCGGCCGCCGTTGCCCAAACAGCCCCGCCGGCCCAGGCCCAGAAGCCCGTCGACACGGCCAAGCTCTACACGGAGATCGCCGGCGCATACGGCTACAACTTCGACGGCCAGGACATGGTCATCAACTTCTGGGTCGAGGGCGGGAAGCTCTACGGCGCGCCCCAGGGCCAGGAGAACGAGTTCGCCGAGCTCGTCCTCCGGGACGCCGAGAAGCTCGTCTTCGAGGCGACTCCTCCGGGCGGACAGCTTTTCGTCATCACGTTCATCCGCGGGGAATCCGGAAGGTTCGAGAAATCGACCCTCCGGACCCAGGAAATCGAGATCGCCGGCGTCAGGATCAAGTAATCCACCGGAACGGGGCGCCCGTTCCTACCAGATATCCCCGATCGTGAATCCTTCGGGGAAAGGATCGTCGTCCTCGAGGACGTAATCGGCGATCCCGGTGATCCAGGCCCGGCCGCTGATCGTCGGCACGACGGCGGCATAAGGTCCGATCTTCGTCTCCTCGACGAGGCGCCCCTTGAAGACCGTCCCGAGGATTCCCTCGTGGCGGAAATCCTGATTCAAGCCGAGCTTCCCTTTGGCGTGGAGGGCGGCCATCTTGGCCGACGTTCCGGTCCCGCAGGGCGAGCGGTCGATCGCACCCGTCCAGGTCGCCGGCCGGTCCCAATCGAGCGTCCCCGTCGAGACGACGACGGCGTTCTTGGCGTCGGCGTCCGGCCGGGTCGGCGGCCCCGAGACGACGGCGATGGTGATCCCGGCGAACCCCGGCTGCTCCGGATGGACGACCGGAAGCTGGGCCTGCGCGGCGGCCTTGACCATCTCGGCGACGCGGACGATCTCCCCTCCCGCCTCGGGCGCGAGCCGGAGGCCGAGCGACGGGCCGTCCATGATGACATAGAACATCCCCCCATAAGCCACGTCGACGACGACCCGTCCGAGGTGCGGGACGTCGATGGAGCGGTCGCAATGGACGGCGAACGAAGGCACGTTGCGGAAGGTCACGCTCGTGACCCGGCCGCCGGCGCACTCGGCCCGGACGCCGATGAGCCCGGCCGGGAGATTCGAGCGTCAGGTCGGTCACGGGCTCGCGCATCGGGACCATCCCGGTCTCGAGCAGGACGGTCGCGACGCAGATCGTGTTCGTCCCGGACATCCCCGGGTACTCGGTCTGTTCCATGATGACGTATCCCGCGTCGGCTTCAGGCCGCGTCGGGGGGAGGACGAGATTGCAGTTGGCCGCGGGATAGCCGCGGGGCTCCCTGAGCATGAGCTTCCTCAGCCCGTCGGCGTGGAGCCGGAGGTGCTCCCGCTTCTCGAACATCGTCCGTCCGGGCACGTCCCGGACACCGCCGATGATGACGCGGCCGGGCTCGCCGCAGGCGTGGGCATCGACCGCCCGGATCATTCTCTCGAATCGCATGGTCGGACCTCCATCCCGTCGACGAGGGACGCGGTGACGCGCCTGAAAGCGGCGGTCACAGCACCCGGGCGTTGAACGTGTCGCCCTGGTTGATATCCCCGGTCCGGAAGCCCAGGGTGAACCAGCGGACGCGCTGCTCGGACGTGCCGTGGGTGAATGCGTCGGGGACTATATAGCCCTGCGATTGTTTCTGGATCCGGTCGTCCCCGACCGAGGAGGCGGCGTTGATCCCTTCCTCGATATCGCCCTCCTCGAGGATATTCTTCATCCGCTGGGCGTGATGGGCCCATACGCCGGCCAGGAAGTCCGCTTGGAGCTCCATCCGGACCATCAGCTTGTTGAACTCGACCTCGCTCAGACGATGCTGCTGGGCCATGACCTTCTCGGACACGCCGAGTTGGTTCTGGACATGATGGCCGACCTCGTGGGCGATGACATAGGCCAGGGCGAAATCCCCCGGGGCGCCGAGCCGGCGCTGCATCTCCTCGAAGAAGTCGAGGTCGAGGTAGACCTTGGCGTCCCCGGGGCAGTAGAACGGGCCGGACGCGGCGCTGGCGAACCCGCAGCCGGAGGATGTCTGGCCCGAGAACAGGACGAGCTTGGGGGCCTCGTAGGTCCGGCCCGCCTGGCTGAAGATCTCGCCCCAGACATCCTCGGTGTCGGCGAGGATGACGGAGACGAAATCGCCCATCGTTTTGTCTTTTTCGCTCAGGGGCCGGCCGGCCGCGGCGGACGTCTCGGAGGGACCGGGCTGGAGGTTCTGGAGAACCTCGTCGGGGTTGCCGCCGAGGAGCATAAACAGAATGGCGATGACCAGACCGCCCAAGCCGCCGCCGATCGCGAGCTGTTTACCGCCGATCCCGCGCCGGTCTTCGACGTTGTCGCTCTTCCGCATTCCCTGCCATCTCATGACGCTCTTCCTTTCCTAGGATTTGACCTTGAGGATGAAGATATTGTCCCGGGGAAGGAATGTCTCCTCCCGAACGAGCTCGAATCCGGCCTCCGCGGCGTCCCGTTCGATCTCTTCCCGGGAGGTTGATTCCGGCCCGCGGTCGTGGTCGCGGACCGGATCGGGATCGAGGACGACGACGGTCGCGCCGGGCTTCAGGCTGGGGACCATGGCTTTGAGCATCTCGACCGGCCGGCCGAGATGGTGGTAAGTCAGGACCATAAAGATCATGTCGAGCTTCCCGGCCGGGAAAAGCGGATTATCCGATCGTCCAAGGATGGTTTCGACGTTTTCGAGGCCGTCCGCCTGGCACCGCTCGCGGATATGGGCCAGACCGCCGGCGTTGATGTCGTTCGCATAGACCTTGCCGGTCGGGCCGACGCGGACGGCCAGGTGGACGGTATAGCGGCCGTGTCCCGCACCGACTTCTCCGACGATCATCCCCGCCTTGAGACCGATGGCGTCCATGACCTTGTCCGGAGGCTGGCGCTCGTTGGTCCGGGCTTCGCCGGATTCGACGGTCTGGGCCGCGGACGAAACGGCGAGGGAGGCGGCAAAAGCGAGCCCGAGGCCGATGCGGCGAAAGCGATGGCAGCGAGTGCTCATATTCATTCTTCCATCATAAAGCGTCGGGAGCCCGACTTCAACCCCGAAGCCGGATCGGCGCATCCCCGGGGCGGCCTTACCGCGTCCTCCGGACATCTGGACATCCGGCGAAGGATGTTCTATCATGACGTTTCATATATTCGATCGATATTATCGGAATAAGCCCGGACGGGAACCGGCCCGCACTCTTGATGGGAAAGGACGGGACCCCTGCGTCCCGGCCGGAGGTCGCCGATGAGTCGAGCCGATGAGATCATGGACCGGGCCGCCAAAGCCGCAGCCTCGTTCCGCAACCTGACCCAGAAGGACACGGACGCCGTCGTCCGGGCGGTCTATCTCGCCGCCATGGCCGAGCGCGTCCGGCTCGCCCGGATCGCCCACGAGGAGACCGGGATCGGCCTCTGGCGCGACAAGGCGATCAAGAATTTCATCGCCGCCCAGCTCGTCTACGACGACATCCGCGGCCTGCGCACGGTCGGGGTCGTTTCCGAGGACCCCAAGCTCGGGCTGCTCGAGATCGCCCAGCCGATCGGCCCCGTCCTGGGATTCATCCCCTTCACCAACCCGACCGCGACGACGATCTTCAAGGCCCTGATCGCGATGAAGACGCGCAATCCCCTCGTCCTGAGCCCGCATCCGGCCTGCCGGCGCTCGGTCTCCGCCGCGGCCTCGGTCCTCTGCCGGGCCGCCCGGGCCGCCGGCGCCCCGGACGGATGCATCCAGTGGGTCGAAAAGCCGGCCCCCAAGCTTTCCGAAACGCTCATGACCGATCCCCGCCTCGCCCTCATCCTGGCCACGGGGACGAACGGCCTGGTCCGCAAGGCCTTCGCTTCGGGGACACCCGTCCTGGGCGTCGGACCGGGCAACGTCCCCGTCTACATCGGGGCTTCGGCCGATATCCCATTCGCCGTCGAAAGCATCATCGAGTCCAAGACCTTCGACCTGGGCACGGTCTGCGCCAGCGAACAGGCCATCGTCGTCAAGCGGGCCGTGGCCCGGAGCGTCGTCGAGGAGTTCGAGTCCCAAGGGGGCTATTTTCTCTCCCCGGCCGAGGTCGAGAAGCTCGGCCGGATCGCCTACGACCGTTCCCGGGAATCCATGGCCCCGATGGTCGTGGGACAGCCGGCGGCCCGCATCGCCGCCTCGGCCGGCTTCGCCGTCCCCCCGGGAACCCGGCTCCTCCTCGCCCGGCTGGACGGCGTCGGGCCCGACTTTCCGCTCTCCGCGGAGATCCTCGCCCCGATCCTTGCTTTTTATGTCGCCGACGACTTCGACGAGGCCATCCGGCGCTGTTCCGAGATCATCCATTACGGCGGCGTCGGGCACACGGCCGTCATCTATTCCAACCGTCCGGAGCGGATCGAATATTTTTCCCGGACTCTCGACGCGGGCCGCATCCTGGTCAACACGCCCTCGACCCAGGGCGCCCTGGGGGGGATCTACAACACGCTCAGCCCGTCGTTCACCCTGGCGTGCGGGAGCGGCGGCCGGAACATCACCACGGACAACATCAGCGCCCGGCACCTTCTGAACATCCACCGCATCGCCCGGCGGCGGCCGAACGCCCTGTGGACGGCCCTCGATCCCGTCCTCGTCCTCGACGCGGACGTGGACGCGGAGCGGCTCGAGGCCGCTTACCACAGGAACTCTTAGCGGGCGGAAGCCCCTCTCCCCGTCCAGGGACGAGCGCCGCGCCCCGAGACGTAACGCCCCGGGACCGCCAAGGAAACGGAGCCGCCGGTGTCTAACTATGGTAGGATATTGTCCCTAAGGAGACGCGCATGTCCAAGAATAAGAGCTTCCCCGGGACGGCGGTCATCGCCGCCGTCCTTTTCGGCATCATCCTCGGAGCGCCGGGCCTGGCGGCTCAGGAGCGCCGGAGCGGTCGGGCCATGTCCCGCTTCTCCCTCGCCGCATCCGGGGGGATGGGCCGGACCGAGGATCATCAAGGCCTGGCCGACCTGAAGCTGGGAATCCAGTACAGGGTCGCGGCCTCCCTCCGCGTGGGACTCGGGATCGGCTACCTCAAGTCAGAAAACCACGACCGGATGCACGGAGATGACCGTTATTGGATGCAGTCAGGCAAGAACGGCATGTCTGGATGGAGCGACGGGCAGACGGCCGCGGGACGGGATTTCAGCGTCCAGGCCGCGACCCTCGACCTCGTCTACGCCCTCCCGCTCGGGAGAAAGTGGGACCTTACCATCGGAGGCGGCGCGGGCCGCTATTTCGGGGAGTTTCCGGGACCGGCCGGGGAAGTCCACCGGAGAAGCTGGGGAGGCCAGGCCGGCCTGGGCGCCGAGGTCCATTTCTCGGCCCGGCTGAGCGCCTTCGCCGAGGCGGTCTATCGCTTCCTGGAATTCCACGACATTCCGACCCCGGCGCCGCTCGTCCCCCTGGCCCAGGTCGATGAGAAGATCCGTCCGATCGTGGATTGGATCAATCAGGGCCTGGCGATATGGATCGCCCCGCGGCCCGTGGATGTCCGCCTGAACGGACCCGTCCTGCGCCTGGGACTCCGCTTCGGGCTCTGAATCTTAAAGATCGATCTTGATTCCGGCCGTGAAGGTGAAGCCGGAGAGGTTGAATTCGGCTTTCCGGACGTTGCTCGCCCCGCCACCCGTGGGCCCGTTCCCGTCGAAGAAGCCGACGACCGGATAGGTTCCCTTGGACCCGGCGAGCTCATAGTACCAGAGATAGTACGTCGAGCTCGTTCCGTCCGTCGTCCCGGTCGAGGACGTCCCGAAATAGGTCCAGTTCCCCACGAAATTGTAGGCCTTCTCGTAGCGGTAGAGGCCGTCGGCGACGAGGGAGATCCCCGGGCCGAGGGACAAGCTGAGGCTGAGGCCGGCCTGCAGTCCCACGGTCGGGACCGAGGCCTTGAAGGCTTCGACCTCGGTCAAGGGATCGGCCGTGCTCGCCGCGTTCCGTTCGCTCGAGAACTGGGCGATCTGGAAGACCGGGCCGCCGAAGACGTCCAGGCCGAATTTTTTCCCCAGGCTCATCTTGTAATGGGCGTTCAGGAAGAACGGGATGGCCGAGAGCTGGGGCATGAGCGTCGTATCGACCGTGACCGCGCCCCCGGCGGCGGCGGAAACGGCCGTGACCATGTCGCTCTTGCCGATCTGGTAATAGCCCCCGCCGAAGCCGACCGCCAGGCGTTTTCCCCAATGGGTGATGATCTCGGCCTGAAAATTGCTCCCGTTCGTGAGCGCCCGGTACTCCCCGCTGACGCTCGTGGACACGTCGCGAAGGTAGCCAATCCGTCCGGCGGCGGCCGTCTTGTAATCGTCGCCCTGGACCGTGGTCCAGCCCCCCGTGAGCTTGAAGGAGATCTGCTGGCAGAAGGCCGGCGCGGACAGGACCGCGAGCGCGATGGCGGCGGAGAGCGTTCTTTTCATGTTCATCCTCTCGGGGGATGTTTTATTCTTCACGACCCCCCGGTTATGTCAAGGGCGCTTCGGGTTGCCCCACGCTCACGGGGAACCCGAGCGGGTTCCCCCCGCGAAACGCGGGTCCTCCCTCCCATGTTCGCTTAGGGGCAATCCCTCCGCTCAGCGAGTTTTTCAGAAATGCCAAACGCTCACGGTGCACCCATCCCGCAAGTACCCTTCGGAGCCGACGGCACTTAAGCTCGGCGCGGCCGGCTGGCCCGCTTGGAATACCAGACCGAGACGACGACCGCGGTCAGGGCCGCGGCGATGAAGAGGGCCGTCCCGATCGAGATCCGCTTGAAATGGACGAGGAGCGGCGCGCTCAGGACCGAGACCAGGTTGATGACCTTGATCATCGGGTTGAGGGCGGGCCCGGCCGTGTCCTTGAGGGGATCGCCGACCGTATCGCCGACGATCGCGGCTTTGTGCTGGGCCGAGCCGCGGCCGCCGTAATGGCCGTCCTCGATGAGCTTCTTGGCGTTGTCCCAGGCCCCGCCCGAGTTGGCCATGAACACGGCCAGGAGCTGCCCGGACAGGATGACCCCGCCGAGAAACCCTCCCAGGGCCTCGACCCGCAGCGTCAACCCGACGATGAGCGGGATCATGACGGCGATGACGGCCAGCCCGACGAGCTCCTTCTGGGCGGCGACGGTGCAGATCCCGACGGCCTGGCCGTAATCGGGCTTGACCGTGCCTTCCATAACCCCGGGGATCTTGAACTGGCGCCGGACCTCGACCACGATGAGCGAGGCCGCCCGTGAGACGGCGTTGATGGCCAGCGAGGAGAAGAGCCAGGGGATGGCCCCGCCGATGAGGAGGCCGATCAGGACGAACGGCTCGGAGATGCGGATCCCCGTCTGGAAGAGCTGGGCGGACGCGGCCACGCCTTCCTGGACCTGGACCTTGGTCACGTCCGTGATGAAGGAGCCGAAGAGGGACACGGCGGCGATGACCGCCGAGCCGATGGCCACGCCTTTGGTGATGGCCTTGGTCGTATTCCCCACGGCGTCCAGGTCGGCCATCCGCTCCCGGGCGTCGTCGGGCAGTCCGGCCATCTCGCCGATGCCGTTGGCGTTGTCCGCGATCGGGCCGAAGGAGTCCATGGCCACGTTGTTGCCCGTGAGGGTGAGCATCCCGATGCCGGTCATGGCCACGCCGTAAAGGACGAAGGCGATGGGCTGTCCCCAATAGATGAGGACGGAGGAGAGGATGGTCGCGGCGAGCACGAGGAGCGTCCAGACCGCCGACTCCATCCCCACGGACAGGCCGGAGAGGATGAGGGTCGCCGCGCCCGTCCGGGACGACCGGGCGATCGATTTGACCGGCGTGTATTTCGTGTGGGTGAAATATTTGGTCAGCTCGTCGATCGCGACGGCGAGGAGAATGCCGACCGCGACCGAAAGGAAGGCGCGCCACTCGTGCATGTAGAAACCGGCCAGGACGGCGAAGGCGGCCAGGCAGATCGCGGCCGAGGAATAGAATCCCTTGTTGATGGCTTTCATCGCGTCGCCCGGGGCGCCCTTTTTCCCCTTGACGAGATAGGTCCCGATGATCGAGGAGAAGACGCCGATCCCCCGGACGAGGAGGGGGAAGATGAGCCATTTGACCTGGCCGGTGATGGCGACGAGGGCCAGGCTGAGGATCAGCCCGGAGACGATCGTCACCTCATAGCTCTCGAAGATGTCGGCGGCCATCCCGGCGCAGTCGCCGACGTTGTCGCCGACGAGGTCGGCGATGACCGCGGCGTTCCTCGGATCGTCCTCGGGGATGCTGGCCTCCACCTTGCCGACGAGGTCGGCCCCGACGTCGGCGGCCTTGGTGTAGATCCCGCCGCCGACCCGCATGAACAGGGCGAGGAGGGTCCCGCCGAAGCCGAACCCGAGCAGGGCGTCGGGCGCGGCTTTCTGAAAGACGAGGAAGATGATCGTTCCGCCGAAGAGCCCCAACCCGTCGGTCAGCATGCCGGTGATCGTCCCGGCCCGGTAGGCGATCTGCATGGCCTTGTCGTAGCTCGTCCGGGCGGCGGCGGCGACCCGGACGTTGGCCTGAACCGCGATGCGCATCCCGAACTGGCCGACCAGGAGGGAGAACATGGCGCCGAGGATGAACGCGATGGCCCGGCCGAAGCCGATGATGAGCTTGATGTTCGCTTCGGACGTCCCCGGGAAGCGCTCCAGGGCTTCCGCGGAAGGCGGGACGACGGCCACGCTGAAGAACAGGGCGACCGTCAGGACGGCGATGATGGGAAGGATCGTCCGGAGCTGCCGGGTCAGGTAGGCGTTCGCCCCCTGCCGGATGGCTTCCCAGACCTCGATCATCCGGGGCGTGCCCTTGTCTTCGCGGAGAACATTCCGCCGCAGAAAGAGGGCATAGGCCAGGCCCAGGAGGGCGATGCCCAAGACGGCCCACAAGGCGGTGGATTCGAAAGTCGTCGTTTGGATCATGACTCGCGCTTCCTTTGCCGGTCAGTCGACGTGGAGGTCCCAAGACCGCGGGATCGCGGCCGGGAATTGCCACAGGGACAAGCCGTTGCGGTCGCCGGCGAAGAGCCCGCCCCGGACGCCGCCGCGGTAGCCGATCCAGTTGCGGAAGGGGATCTCGTCGAGGAACTCCCCGACGGCGATGACCTTCGTCTTCTTGGAAGGCTTCTTCTCCAGCTCCTCCCGGGCCTCCTCGTAGCGGCTGACGGCGACGACCTCGGGGTGCTCCTCGCCGAGCTCGGCAAAGAGGACCTGACGGAAGATCTTGCCCGGCCGGTGGGTCGCGTACCAGCCGTATTCCTCGGCGGTCAGGTTGGTCATGACGAGGAACGGCACGGGCTCGATGACCAGGAAGGTGCGCGCGTTGCGGCTCCCCGAATAGGGGCGGCCGATGGCGCCGGCGACCTGCTCCGTGGTCAGGCCCTCGTGGCAGACATGGTTGGTGTAAGTGATGATGGAAACCGGGGCCGACATCTCCAGGAGCTCTCCGGCCGTCTTGCACAGGAAGAGGCGCTTGAACGCCGAGAGCGGAGTGACGCTGAACCCGTAGTTGGACAGGGCGGTCTTGGTCCGCTTGCCGGCCCGGACCGCGGCGATGGCGGCGATCGTGTCGCCCCCCGCGTCCCGCCAGCCGCCCTCGTCCAGGTATTTGAAGGCCGGCCGGTCGCCCTCGAGGGCCAGGTCGACCATGATCGTCTTCCCGTGGAAGAATTTCCCGGAGCCGGGGCTCCGGTGCTTGGCATAGCCCTGGAGGCCGAGCCCGGTGGCGACGATCAGGCCATAGGGGACGGTCAAAATCAAATTCGGATCGCTCATATCAACTCCTCTCTGCCTTGGGGAGCCCGCGAAGCGGGCGAAAAGCCCTAACAGGGTACCTTCCGGCCGCGGCTCTGTCAAGGTTCGCTCCGTGATTGCCCAACGCTCACGTTGGAACCCTTCTGGTTCCCCCCCGAATTAGGCGGGGCCCCCCCTCCTGATGTTCGCTTTTGGGCAATCACTTCGCTCGGGAGTTTCTCGGAATCGCCCTTCGCTCAAGGGAACTGTTGCTGGAAAATTGACAAGGCCCGGCCCTCCGGGGCTATAATGTCGTTTCTTGAATCAGATCCGGAGATAGCCAACCATGCTCCACCTCTTCCGTATCCTGAGGATCTCGATGCGGGCCCTCACCCGGAACAAGATGCGGACGTTCCTGACCGCCCTGGGCATCATCATCGGCATCGCCTCCGTCATCGCCATGGTCAGCATCGGCTCGGGGGCCAAGAGCGCCATCAAGGACCGCTTCGACGCCATGGGCTCGAACCTCATCTTCGTCCGGCCGGGAAGCGCCCGCATGCAAGGCGTCCGGACGGGCTTCGGCGGCCGAAGCTCGCTCAAAATCGGAGACGTGGGGGCGATCGAGAGGGAATGTCCCTCGGTCAAGGCGGTTTCGCCGAACATCAACGCCCAAGCCCAGCTCATCTACATGAACAAGAACTGGCGGACCCAGATCCAGGGCGTCAGCGACAAATACCCCGAAATCCGGAAGTGGGAGATGGAGCAGGGCTCGTTCTTCAACGAGGAGCAGCTCCTCGGCGGGGAGAAGGTCGTCGTCCTGGGGACCCAGGTCAAGCAATACCTCTTCGAGGATGACGACCCGATCGGCAAGGTCATCCGCCTCCGCCGCGTCCCCTTCACGGTCATCGGCGTGCTCAAGTCCAAGGGCCAGGCCGGAGGCATGGGCAGCCGCGACGACCTCGTCTGCGTTCCCTTCACCACCGCCAGCCGGCGGCTGATGCGCCAGACCTTCATCCAATCCATCGACATCCAGGCCGTTTCGGCCGAGGCCATTCCCGCGGCCCAGAATGAGATCATCGAGCTCCTCCGCGACCGCCACAAGATCCTGGAGGGCCAGCCCGACGACTTCCAAGTCCAGAACATGGCCGAGATCGCGGAAAGCCGCGAGAACGCCATCGGGACGATGACCCTCCTCCTCGGCAGCATCGCCGCCATCTCGCTCCTCGTCGGCGGGATCGGGATCATGAACATCATGCTCGTTTCGGTGACCGAGCGCATCCGCGAGATCGGCATCCGGATGTCGATCGGGGCCCGGGAGAAGGATATCCTGATGCAATTCCTGGCCGAGGCGATCGTCCTGAGCCTGACGGGGGGGGTCCTCGGCATCATCCTCGGCGTGGGATTGTCCAAGCTCCTCAAATATATCCCGATTTTCTCCCGATTCCCGGCCATCGTTTCTCCGGGATCGGTCATCATGGCCGTCGCCTTTTCGGCATCGGTCGGGATCTTCTTCGGGTTCTATCCGGCCCGCAAGGCCTCCAAGCTCGATCCGATCGACGCCCTGCGCTACGAGTGACGGCCGGGACCGAAGCCGCGCTCAGTCCGCCCAGAGCGTCTTTCCCGGGTCGGGCTTGAAGACGCCGTCCCGGGCCTCCTCGATCATCTGGGCGACGAGCAGGTTCCAGCTGATGAAATCCGGCGCGGCCAGCGGCGCCCCCGTCTCGGCGTGATAGTTCTCGTGCATCATCCCGTTCCGGTCGAGGTCGTCGAGGCAGAGGCGCGTCACGCGTTCGGCGACGGCGCGGGCTTCCGCCGCGTATCCGGCGCGGAGGAGGGCGTGCATGACCATCCAGTTGGCGTGCGGCCAGATCGGGCCTTGCCAGTTGGAATAGGGCTTGAGGACGTTGGCATTGTTGTAGAGCGGCTCGTCGGCGGCGAGGGAGCGGACGCCGCGAGGCGACCACAGCCGCCGGGGCTCGAGGACGTTTCGCTCGACGACCGCCCGGACGCGCTCCGGAGAAGCCAGTCCCGCCCAGAGCGGCACCAGCCCGCTATACGCGATGCACGGGACGCGCGAGCGTTCGACGCAATCATAGCTTTGGTAAAAGCCGGCCCCGGGATCCCAGAGGGTCTCATTGACCGCGTCCGTCAGGGCCCGGGCGCGCTCACGGAAGCTCCGCGCGTCTTCGGCGCGGCCCAGGCGCGCGGCGAGAACGGCCATGGCTCGATAATCGAGGACCGTGAAGGCGTTGACGTCCGGGGCGGCCATGCTGTTGTGGTAGCGCCGGACGAGGGAGGGATTGTTGTCGGCCCCCGACTCCATGCTGTCCCACCATTTGACGAGCCCCGTGGCCGGGTCTCCCATCTTCCGCTCCCGGTACGTGACGACGGAGACCATCGTCTCCCAGAGCGGGCCGACCCAGCCCCAATCGTCGAGCGCCCGGGAGGCGTAGTAAGCGGCCTGGCCCATGAGAGGCTTGATGTGATAGAGCCGCGCGTCGCGGCCCGACCACGGCCGGATCCCGCCCGGGGTATGGCCGTCCGGTTCCGCGTGGCGGAGAAAATTCAGGCACCAGTTCTTGAGATAGATCCCCTGCGAACGATCGGCCGAGATGAGATGCAGGCCGACGAAGAAGGCGTCCCAGTCCCAGAGCTCCTCGTAGACGCCGTTGGGGACGATGTAATCATAAGGCAAGGCGCCGTTCGCTTTGCGAATGACGCGGCGGGCGAGAGGACCGATCTTGTCCCGGGCCTGCGCGGCGAGGATGTCCAAGGGTTCCATGGAGGAAGGGTATAGCCGCGGCGCGCTCGGTGTCAACCTTTTACCGCTAAAACCAGTATATATGAAGGATTCGGAAATTCTGAATCGAAAGAAGTGCTATGCTCATATCCAAGATAGGCCGCCGGGCCGCGCTCCCGGCACTCATGCTCCTCGCCGCCGGCTTCGCCGCGGCCCAGGACAAAGCCAAGCCCGCCCCCGAGCCGGCCAAGAAATGCTACGTCACCGCCCGCCTCGCATCCGCCCCTCCTGAGATCGACGGGAAGCTCGACGACGAAGCTTGGTCCCGGGTTCCCTGGTCGGACGGGTTCATCCAGAGCGAACCATACGAGGGACGGGAGCCGTCGGAGAAGACGGCCTTCAAGATCGCCTACGACGACAAGAACATCTACGTGGGCGTGCGGGCCTACGACTCCCAGCCGGGGAAGGTCGAGCGCCGGATGGCCCGCCGCGACCAGGCCGGCGGCGACTCGATCGACGTCGGCTTCGACAGCCTGTTCGATCATCTCACCGCCTTCATCTTCTCGGTCAACGCCGCGGGCGTCAAGGCGGACCAGCTCGTGGCGAACGACGGCCAATCGAGCGGCAACGGGGACGACATGAGCTGGGACCCGATCTGGGACGTGGCGACATCGGTCGACGCCGAAGGCTGGACGGCCGAGATGCGCATTCCCTTGTCGCAGCTCAAGTTCGCCGCCCGGGACGATCAGGTCTGGGGGCTCCAGGTCCGCCGGACCCTGTTCCGCAACAATGAATCCTCGGATTGGCAGTTCATCCCCCGGAACACGTCCGGACTCGTTCATTGCTTCGGAGAGCTGAAAGGCCTGTCGGGCCTGGCCGCTCCCCACCAGGTCGAGATCCTGCCGTATACGGTCGGAAGCCTCCAGTACGACCGGGCCGTGCCCGGGAATCCGTTCGCCACGGGGAGGGAACGGACGCTCCAGGGCGGCGTGGACGGTAAGGTGGGGATCACGAGCGACCTGACTATGAACTTCACCATCAACCCGGATTTCGGCCAGGTCGAAGCCGATCCCTCCGTGGTCAACCTGACCGCCTTCGAGACTTTCTATGAGGAGAAGCGGCCCTTTTTCGTCGAGGGGCGCAACATCCTTCACTATCAGCTCATGGGCGGTGACGGCGACTTCTCCATGGACAATCTCTTCTATTCG
Organism: Candidatus Aminicenantota bacterium; assembly: GCA_963848835.1. Taxonomy (GTDB): domain Bacteria; phylum Acidobacteriota; class Aminicenantia; order Aminicenantales; family UBA4085; genus CAWKFB01. The sequence continues at coordinate 49,300 of CAWKFB010000017.1, forward strand.
AGGCGGATCGGGCGGAATCCGCACCTTACGCCGTCCGCCGACGGATACGTGGACATGCCCCAGGCGACCTCGATCCTCGGCGCCTTCAAGCTGACGGGCAAGACCCGCTCGGGGATCTCCATCGGCGTCCTCGAAAGCGTCACTTCTCGCGAGACCGCGTCGATCTTCTCCGGGGGCTTGACGTCGCAGGAGCCTGTCGAGCCCCTGACGAACTATTTCGCCCTGCGGGCCCAGAAGGATTTCAACCGCGGAGCGACGATCGTCGGCGGGATGCTGACGGCGGTCAACCGCAGCCGGGCCGACGACGGCCTCGATTTCCTCCATCGCGCCGCGTACGCCGGGGGGATCGATCTCTACCACAGCTGGAAGGACAAGAACTATTACGTCTCGCTCAAGGCCGTGGCCAGCCGCGTGGAAGGGACGCCGGCGGCCATCCTGGCGACGCAGCGCTCGTCCGCCCGCTATTTCCAGCGGCCGGACGCCGATTACCTCGAGCTCGACCCGAGCCGGACGTCGCTCAGCGGCACGGGCGGGACCCTTGAGTTCGGCAAGGCGGGCGGCGGCCAGTTGATGTACGTGGCCGGGTTCTCCTGGCGCTCCCCCGGGCTCGAGCTCAACGACGTCGGATACCTGAGGTCTGGGGACACCTCCATGCAGTATTTCTGGGCGGGCTACCGCATCTACGAGCCGTTCGGCCCGTTCCGCTCGGTCAGCCTGAACCTCAACCAGTGGATGGGCTGGAATTTCGGCGGGGAGAGGATCTTCGCCGGCGGGAACGTCAACGGCAACGTCCAATTCAAGAACTACTGGAGCGCCGGCGGCGGCTACAACATCCAAGGTGAGCAGCTCGCCGCGAGCTCGCTCCGGGGCGGCCCGTCGCTCCGCCTGCCCGGCGGATATTCGGTCTGGTTCAACCTCCAGACCGACTCGAGGAAAAAGCTCCGCTTCTTCGTCTTCGGGAACGGGTTCGAGCGGCGCGGCGGGGAAGCCAGCAGCTGGAGCTGGCAGCCGGGGCTGACCATCATCCCGAGCCCCGCCCTCCAGGTCTCGATCAATCCCTCGTATTCGACGAACCGGAGCATCCTCCAGTACATCGGGACCGTCTCCATGGCCGGAGCGCCCCGCTATCTCTTCGGGACGATCGACCAGAAGACGCTCGGGTTGACCCTCCGGCTCAGCTACAGCCTGACCCCGGACCTGACCATCCAGTATTACGGCATGCCCTTTCTTTCCGCCGGCCGCTACGGCGAGTTCAAGCGCATCACCGACTCCCGGGCGAAGGTCTTCGCGTCGCGGTACCGCCTTTTCGGCGAGACGGCGTCCTATGACGCCGCGGCGAAGCGCTATTCCGTGGACGAGGACGGCGACGGGGCCGCCGACTATTCCTTCGGCAATCCCGACTTCAACTTCCGCCAGTTCCGCTCCAACCTCGTCCTGCGCTGGGAATACGTGCCCGGATCGGCCCTCTTCGTCGTCTGGTCGCAGGGCCGGACCGGATACCTTACGGACGGATCGTTCGACTTCGGGCGGGATTTCGACGGGCTCTTCGGGGTCCATCCGACGAACGTCTTCCTGATCAAGTTCTCCTACTGCTTCCAGCTTTAAGCTCCGGGATCGTCCAACGCTCACGTTGGAACCCTTCTGGTTCCCCCCCGAATTAGGCGGGGCCCCCCCTCCTGATGTTCGCTTATGGACGATCCCTTCGCCGACGAGTTCTTCAGAATCGTTCAACGTGCTTATAGGAGGGACGTCTACCGGCAGTCCGCCCCGAGTCAATCCTCTCCATATTGACTTTGGGATTCATTTATTCGATGATGGGAAACAACGTCAAGTCATCAAGCGCGGGAGGGATCATGGACAAAAAGACGATGCAAAAAGCCTCGGCCCGGAAAGCGGTCGGACGCCCCAAGGTCGTGGGGCTGCCCTTCTACTTCAAGCAGATCGAGACGTTCCTGAATGAAGCCGAGGTTCCGGTGTCGATGATGTCGGACCTGCTGAAGGCGCGAAACGCGATGGGGAAGGCCCTCTTGCTCATCTATGGCTTCGAGTCGAGCCAGGTCTGCCTGGATGACTTGCCCCTCTTCCCCCCGATCTGATCCATCCGGACGGATGCCGACGGCCGAGGGACGCTCGTTCCTCCATGGAAAAGTCCGTGTTTCCGGGCGGGTTTCGGACCCCGGCGATGGAGTTTTCGACCTTCACGGTCATCCTGACCGATCGCTGCAATTTTCACTGCTCCTATTGTTATCAGGCCAGAAAAAACCTCGATCTCGGAATTTCGCCGATCGCGGAAGCGCTGGACTTCCTCTTTCCCCGCTTCACCCGGGATTGCACCGTCAATTTCTACGGCGGGGAGCCGCTCCTGGCTTACGAAACCCTGCGACGGACGGTTGTCCATCTCCAGCGGTTGAACCGCGGACGAGAGAAGAGGGTCCGTTACGCCCTCTCGACCAACGGATCTCTCCTGACCGAGGAGGCGCTGGAGTTCCTGGACGAACACTCCTTCCACCTCCTCTTGAGCTTCGATGGATGGGCCCAGGACATCGGCCGGGAGGACGGGAGCTTCGATCGGCTTGTGTCGCTCATCCCGGCGATCTTGAAACACCGGAAGATCGCCCTTGAAACGAACAGCGTCTTCACGGCGAGAACGATCCGTCATCTCGCATCCTCCGTGCGGCTTATCCTCGACCTCGGCGTCCCCAGGTTCCATGCCGGGGTTTCCATCCAGGTTCCCTGGCACCCCTCCGCCCTCGCTCGCCTGAAGCGGGAAATCGCGGCGGTTCGGGGCTGGTTCCTCGAACGATACGATCGTCTCGCTGACATCCCATGGGTCGAGATGGCGAAGACGGCGGAGAGAGGCGTCCAGAGCTGCGACGCGGGCCGGGGGCAGCTGGCCCTGGCGGCGGACGGAAGGCTCTGGGGGTGCTTCCTCTTCCCCCATTATTTCGACGGCAGGACGAAGATCGCCGGCGGGACAAAATACGGCTTCGGCAAGGTGGGGGCGTTTCTCCGCGACCCTGAGGCCATCTATGCCCGGGTCATGTCGGCCATCGCCGGGCTCTGGATGGCCAACGCCCGAACGCCGGAGAGACATTGCGTCATGTGCGACGAGATCGAGTCGTGCTGGGTTTGCCCCGTAGCCGCCGCGTTTTTAAGCGGGGAAATGGGAATCATCGCCTCCCGGACGTGCGGAATGGCGAAATTCATGCGCCGGGAAAAGGAGATCTTCGCCAAGGGTTTCCTGGAGAAGCGGCGGGCCGCGGGTCCGGCCGTCACGGCCGCGGGCTTTTCCCGAGAAGGGCGATCCGTCTCTTCGCCTCGCTGACCTCCGCCCGGCCGGGATCGGCGTCTTTCCACATTTCGACGAATCTCTCGAATTGGCCCGCCGCTTCGGCCGCCGCGTTTTGTTTCTGGCGGAGGATTCCCAGCCGAAAGTAGCTCAGGGCGTAAAGATCTCCCCAGCGCAGCCGCCCGGTCGTCAGAGTCTGGATTTCTCGATAGAGGCTCGCGGCTTTCTCGAGATTCCCGGCTTGATCATAGGCGACGGCCAGGGACTCCATGAAGAAGGCCTGCTCATCCGACCGTTCCCGCTGCTGGGGAAGAAGGGCGCACGCTTTTTCCAAATCATCGACGGCGTCCCCGGGCCGGCCTTCGGCAAGAGCGATCTTGCCCCGGAGATGATGAAAATATCTCATGTGTTTGAGGTTTCCGTATCGTTCGATCGACTGCCTGAGCTCGAGGGACACCGTCCCGGCCTCATCGGGCCGTCCGAGCCCGACCTCGGCGAGTCCGAGCAGATGCAGCGCGGGCCTGAGGTTATACGATCTCCCGGCCTTGCGGCAGGCCTCGATGATCGGACGCAGGATTTCCTCGGCCTCGGAAAAGCGGCCTTCGCGGATGAGGAGGTTCCCCAGCTCCAAAAGGAGTTCGATCTCTCCGAACTCCTGCTTCAACCGCCGGGCGTTATCGATCGCCCGCCGGATCTCGTCCCGGCCCTCTCCATATCGGCCCCGCTGGAACGCGATCCGGGCCAGTCCGATCCGGCCCCGAAAATCCCCGCTCCCCCCCTCGCGTTTCCTGAGGCGTTCGTAGGAGGTTCGGGCCGACGTCAGATCCCCCCGCAGGTGCTCGAGGATGGCTTGGAATTCGAGAGAGGCCGGATCGTCCGGATCGCGGGCGAGATCCTTCCCGATCGCTTCAGCCGCCGCGTCGTATCGGCCGAGGATGATCTCGATCAAAACCGTTTGGGTGGCGAAGAACCGCACCTCCGGGAAGATCCCTCCGCTGGCCTGCAGGAGATCGAGCGCTTTTCCGTACCATCCCTTGGCCGTATAGACGAAGGCCAGGTTCTCGTGCGCGGCCATGCGCCTGGGGTAGAGCTTGAGGATCTTTTCGTACTGCTCGACGGCCGCATCCCATTCTTCCATGTTCCGGTAGATCGAGCCGAGAGAGGACATCCCCGACTCATCGTTGGGATAAGAAGCCAGCAAGCTCCTGTAGCTTTCGATGGCCTTGAGGGGGGTCTCCTCCAGGAGCAAGGCGGCGAAACCCTGGATCAGATAACGGTCACGGAGGGAAACACGGTCCGATAAGGACAAGGCCTTTTGGATATTGGCCTTGGCCAAGCCGATGTTTCCCGCATACGAGTGATTGACGGCCAATTTCCAGTAAGCCATCGCGTATTCGGGGTCCAATCCGACGGCCTTCTCCAGGGCGCGGATGCTCCCGGCGTGGTCGGCGAGGGCGAAAAGCCGTTCACCCTCCACGTAAGCGCCGAGCGCTTCGAGCGAGGGGGTCGTGATCTTGCCCAGCTCCCGGCGATATTCGCCGGCCGCATCCTCGGGGAACGTGATGAAGATGGACCGGACCTTAGAATTCAGCTCCTGGACCATGGCCAGGAGGTCCTCGGCCTTGCCCTCGGCCTCGGCCGAGTCGGCGATCGTCGAAGAATCCGCCTTACGGATCTTGGCGCTGATCCAGAGCTTGTCGCCCGCCCGGACGAAGCTCGGGAGGACGAAATAGTCGATGTTCTCGGACGCGCCGATTTTATCCAGCGTTCCCGATACGTGCTGGACGGCGTCGAGCTGGCCCATCTTCGTCAGGGCTTGGAGGAGCCGGTCGAGAGGCAGAATACTGAGGTATTTGGACTGGGCCAGGCCGGTGATCATCAGGTCGGCGATCTCCCAGCGCAGATGGTCCAGGCTCCGGTCCTGGGACGCGTTGACGGAGAACAGGACGGCCACGGCGACCCGCGTATCCCCCGCGGCGGGCGGGATCGGCTTTTTTTTCAGCCCGAGCCAGATCCCTCCGAGGGCGAGGCCGAGGATCACGACTGCGGACAGGCCGGCGCGGAAACGGCGCGCCCGGCGCGAGCGGGGCACGGCCGGTCCGCCCGGGGTCCGGGAAGCCCGCAGGTCCTCGAGCAAAGCGCCGGCGGACGGATACCGGTCTTCCATCTTTTTTTCAAGACATTTCAACACGATGCGGTCGAGCGCGGCCGGGATCCCGGAATTGACCTTCGAGGGCGGGACGGGGACCTCTGAGGCGTGCTTCTCGGCATAGCCCTCGATCGTCGACGCCCGGAAGGGAAGCTTGCCCGTGAGCATCTCATAGAGGATGACCCCCACGGCATAGATGTCCGAGCGCTCGTCCGCCTTCCCCCCTCGCGCCTGCTCCGGGGCGAGATACTGAGGGGTCCCATAGATTTTTCCGGACTTTTCGAGAGAAGGGCCGGACAGCGTGCGGGCCAGTCCGAAGTCGGTGATATAGGCCTTGCCCGAATGGTCGACCAGGATGTTCTGCGGCTTCAGGTCCTGATGGACGATCCCTTTGGCGTGGGCGGCCGCGAGGGCCTCGCAGACCTGCTCGATGAGCCGTAACGCCGTCTCCGGGCTCAGCTGCCCCGAGGTCCGGATCAGGTCATCGAGGTTCCCCCCCTTGATGTAATCCATCGAGATGTACCGGACGGGCCCGACTTCCCCGAGGTCGTGAGTCCGGACGACGTTCTCATGGGAGACGGACCGGGCCAGCAGGGTTTCCTTCTTGAAGTGGGCGATCATCGTCCGGCTGGACGAATATTCCGGCCGGATCATCTTCAGGGCGACGACGGTGCCGAGCTCGACGTCCTCGGCCTTATAGACCCGGCCCATGCCGCCCCGCCCGATCTCCTCGATGATCCGGTACCTCGGGCCGAAAGACGCCCCCGGGGCGAAATAGAGCTCCTCCTTGAGCCGCGTCTCGAGCGGACCGGGGATGGTCAGCGTCGCCGCGGCGTCGGAAACGGCCTGTCCGCACTTGCTGCAGTATTGGCTTTTCGAGGGGATCTCGGCCTTGCAACGCGGGCAAACGACGGTCGCGACGGTCTCCCCCATGGCGATGCCATCATAGCGAGGGCGGAGAGGGCTGTCAACGAACCAAGGCCCGGCTCGGGTTCCCCTTGTGAGCTAAGGGCGATTCGGATCAGGACGCCTTTTCTGACTTTGATCTCAAATTATCTACCTCTCCTGCCTCCCCTATTACTCGGGAAGGACTGCATGTAGGCGTCCTTCCTTCATGTCGGCGACGGGATCGCCCATAAGCGAACATCAGGAAGGAGGACCCGCGCCTTGCGCGGGGGGGACCCGCTCGGGTTCCCCTTGTGAGCTTATAGGCGATCCCGAAGCTCTCCCGTTGACAATTGGAACGGCCTGTGCGACCCTTCAGGCGCGGATTCGGGGGGATTCCCCGACGAAGGAGTCACGATGAAACACCATACCCTGGCCCGGATTCTTTTGGCTTGCGCCCTGTGCGCCGGATCGATCCTGCCCGCGGCCGCGGCCCAGGAAAAGAAGGACGACCCGTACAAGGACGTCCTGGGAACGTGGGACGTCCGGACCGACGACGGGGCCTATACCTTCGTCTTCAAATTCTTCATGGACAAGGGCGAGCTAGCCGGGCTCTTCACCGGTCAGTCCGGCGAGGTCAAGATGCAGAACCTCAAGGTCGACGGGACCAAGGTGACCTTCCTCGTCAACGTCGGGGCCGGCGGACAGGGCATGGACATCAACTTCACGGTTTTCGTCGCCGGCGACGCCCTCACCGGCCAGCTCGCGCTCCAGTTCGGCGAGGCCAACGTCAGCGGCAAGAAGAAGAAATAGCGGACGCCCGATCATTTCTCGAAATCTTCACCAAGGCATCCCCAAAGCGGCAAGGAGGGGAGCCGGATCGATGATACGGTTCCCGGACATGGAAGGCGGGAAGCGGCGGCCCAGGATCATCCTGCTTTTCGGGGCCGGGATCGTTCTGCCCAGCCTCCTTTTGGGGTATCTGGCTTTTCGCGGTATCCGGAACGACCGCGCCCTTGTCGAGAAAGAACGGCTTGAAGAAACCCGGCGCGGCGCCGACAAGGTCTTCGAGAAGCTCGAAGTCCCGATCGCGGAAGCCGAGGGGGCCCTGGCCAAGATCGTTCAGGATCATCCCGGTCCGCCCGACGGAGCGACCGGATCCGCCCTGGAAGGGCTGGCGGCCGGATTTCCGTTGATCGAACGAATCTTCTATCTGCAGGAGCCCGGAACCGCCCGCTTCCCCGCCGCCGAAGGATTGTTTGTTCCCGACGGACAACGGGGGCCCGGTCCCCTTCATCCAGAATCGGCGGCCGCTAGTGCCGGAGTGAGCGACGCCGAACGGCTCGAATTCAGGGAAAACGATCTTCCGGCGGCCCGAGCCGCATACGCGAAGGCGCTTCAGAGGATCGACAGCGGCCCTCTCGCGGGAATGATCCTGAACGCCATGGCCCGGGTCCAGAGGAAATCCGGGCTTCTCAACGAAGCCCTGGCAACCTATGAGATCATCGCCCGCGAGCATGGAAGCGTCATCCTGCCCGGAAGCGTGGCCCTCGGCCCGTCGGCAGCCCTCGAAATGTGCGCGGTGTCCCGGGAGCTCAAGGATATCCCCGGGGCCCTTCAGTCGGCCCTGAAGCTCTATCGCGGCCTGCTCCGTCCCGAATGGACGCTCGAGAGGGCCGAGTTCGAATTCTTCGTCTTGCGCGCGCGGAGCCTCATCGAAGGGCTCCTGGCCGGCCTTCCTCCGGGTTTCGACGGCGCGCCGGGCCGCAAAGAGTTCGAGGAGCTCGGAGCGGAAGAGGGAAAGCGGCGGAACGCCACGGAGAGAATGATCGCCTTCGTGGAGAAAGCGGCCCCGGCCTTGCGGCCGAAGCTGAATGCCGCCCGCGTTCAGGAAGCGCGCGCCTCCGGATTCGTCCGGATGTCTCTCGAGTTGGGGAATTCTTTTTTCCTCGTTTCGGTCAAGGACACGGAACGGAGGACCGGCGGCGAGCCGGGCGCGGCGTGGGGAATCATTTTCGACCCCCAGCGGCTCCTGGGTGCCGTCCTCGAGCCCGCCCTGCGGGATCATTTTCCGCCGGGGGAAACGCCGTGGGAGGTCAAAGGACGCGACGGCGTCGTCCTTTCGGCGGCCCCGCGGACCGGCTCGGGGCCGGTGATCCTCAAGCTGAATCCCCCCGCGAATTTTCCGGACTGGACACTGGAATTCCGCGAGCCGCCGGCCCGGCTCATCAAGTCGTTTCTCTTTTCCCGGCGGGGGCTCTATTCCTTCATTTTCCTCCTCATCGCCGGGATCCTCGTCTTCGGACTGATCCTGACCTTGCGCTCGGTCTCCCATGAGCTCGAGCTCGCCCGGATGAAATCGGATTTCGTCTCCACGGTCTCCCACGAGTTCAAAAGCCCTCTGACCTCGATCCGCCAGCTGGCCGAGATGCTCCAGTCGGGCCGGGTGCCCTCCGATGAGCGGCGCCGGCGGTATTACGATGTTCTGCTCGAACAGAGCGAGCGGCTCTCGCATCTCACGGACAACATCCTCAATCTGGCCAAGATCGAAGAAGGCCGGCCGGGATTCGCCTTCGGGCCGACGGATGTTTCCTCCCTTCTGACCGAAGTCGTCGCGGACATCCAGGACCGGGTGCGCCACGAAGGGTTTGAGATCGGACTCGATATCCGGGGACCTCTTCCGCCCGTCGACGCGGACCGGACGGCCCTCTCCCAAGCGGTCGCGAACCTGATCGACAATGCGATCAAGTACTCCGGCGATTCGCGGATCGTATCGGTCCGCGCTTCGATCGAAGGTCCCTTCGCGGTCCTCGCCGTCGAGGACCGTGGGATCGGCATCGAGAAGGACGACCTCGGCCGGATCTTCGAGCGGTTCTACCGGGGCGGCGACGCATTGACTCGGACGGTCAAGGGGTCCGGGCTCGGACTGACGCTGGTCAAGAAGATCGCCGAGGCGCATCGCGGACGCGTCCGCGTCGAGAGCGAAGTCGGGAAGGGAAGCATTTTTTCGATCCTGGTCCCATTTTTGAGCGAGAAAGAAGGCCGCCGATGAACACGATCCTGATCGTCGAGGATGAGGAAAGCATCCTGATGCCCCTCGAAGACAACCTGAAGCTCGAAGGATATGAGGTTGCCTGCGCCCGGGACGGTCAGGAAGGCCTGTCCCTGGCCCGCGAACGGCCCTTCGACCTCATCGTCCTGGACATCATGCTGCCGAAGCTGGATGGATTCGAGGTCTGCAAGCGCCTCCGCCAGGACCGGGTGATGACGCCGATCCTGATCCTGACCGCGAAAAGCCAGGAGATCGACAAGGTCCTCGGCTTCGAGCTCGGAGCCGACGACTATATGACCAAGCCCTTCAGCTCCCGGGAGCTTCTGGCCCGGATCAAGGCCATCCTCAGGCGGGTCCGCGAACCGCAACCGGAGGCCGAATCCTTCCGGTTCGGCGCCGTCGAGGTCGATTTCGCCAAGTACGAGGCGACGAAGAGAGGCGCGCCGGTCCTCTTGACCTCGCTCGAATTCGCCCTGCTCCGCTTTCTGGTCCGGAACCGGGGCCGCGTCGTCCACCGGGACGAAGTCCTGGACGCCGTTTGGGGGAAAGACGTCTACGTCGACGCCCGGACGGTCGACAAGCACATCTCCCTGCTCAGGAAGAAGTTCGAGGACGATCCCCAGGACCCGAAATACATCCTGGGCGTGCGGGGCGTCGGATACAAGTTCGCCGGATGAGCCGGACATCATGGAATCTTCACAAAAAAGCGGCGCGGACTTCAAGCGGGCCGCTTCCCCTTCGTGTATCGTCCCTCTCGAAATGACATCCTCAAGGAGGGACGAACCATGAGAACCAGCCTGATCGGACTCGTCGCATTGGCCCTGATCCTGGGCACGACGCTCGCGGCCTCCGGCGGTCAAATCGGGGAGCAGCTGTACACCTCGGCCCTGTACGAAGAAGAGGTCGGCGGGAATCTGCAGAAGGCGATCGGCCTCTACCAGGACATCCTGAAGCGGTTTCCGGGAAACCGCGATGTCGCCGCCAAAGCCCAGCTGAGGCTGGGATTCTGCTATGAAAAGCTGGGCATAAAAGAAGCGGAAAAAGCCTTCCGGCAGGTGATCGACAACTACCCCGAGCAGTCGGAAGCCGTCCGGCAGGCTCGAGAGAAATTGAAAACCCTCATGAGGGCTCAGATGCCTTCCGAAAAAAACGAGGGCGGGCTGACGCTTCGCAAGATCTGGTCGGGCGAGCTCGACATCACGGCCAGGATATCTCCCGACGGCAGGTCTTTGGCCCGCACGGATTGGACGACGGGCGATCTTACCATCCTGGATATCGCGACCGGAAAAGAGCGGAACCTGACCCATAAGGGTCCTTGGACGAAATCCCCCGAATTCGCCCTCACGACGGCCTGGTCCCCCGATGGAAAACAAATCGCTTACGGCTGGTGGCAGGCACCGAACGATCTCGAGGTGCGCGTTGTCTCGCTGGAGGATCCGGCGCCTCGGACAGTCTACAAAGTGGCTGACCCTGAGATCGAGGCCCCCCTGCCCGTCGACTGGACGCCGGACGGGAAAGCCATCCTGATCAACATCGAGGACGTCAAAGGAGTCAGGTGGTACGGCGCCGGAGGAAAGATCGCACTTGTTTCGGTGGCCGATGGATCGCTGCGGATCCTCAAGGACCTCGAGTCTGTGGACAAGTGGCGCGGAGGGATCTTCTTTCCGCGGATTTCGCCGGACGGCCGTTGGATCGCCTATTCCTTCCAGACAGGGGATCCGCCGAATTGCGACGTTTTCCTGCTCTCGATCGACGGAAAAAAGGAACATGTTCTCGTCGAGCACCCCGCGCACGACTCCTTCTTCGGCTGGGCCCCGGACGGGAAAAGCATCCTCTTCTCGAGCGATCGGACGGGCGCGCTGGACGCCTATGTCCTCCGGATCAAAGATGGAAAGGCCGATGGGCAGCCGGAATTGGTCAAGAAGGATATCGGAGACGCCTGGCCTCACGGCATTTCCAAGGACGGGATTTTTTATTACATGGTCACGAAGGGAGCCGAGAACGTCTATACAATCCCCTTCGACCCCGGCCGAGGAAAGATCCTCGATCCGCCGGCGGCCCCGATCCCTCATCTCGGAGGCTCCTCCCATTCGCCGGCCTACTCTCCCGACGGCAAGTCCCTCGCCTTTGTCTCCGAGCGCGGCATCCAGTTTCGCGTCCGGCCGGTTCTCTGCGTCCGCTCACTCGAAACGGGCAAGGATCGCGAATTCCGCCCGGAGATATCCTTTATCAAACAACTCCGTTGGTCGGCCGAGGGGTCGTCCCTGCTGTTCCTGGCGACACCCGAGGACAGCTACGACCAGATCTGTTCGATCAACCTGGGAACAAGCCAAGTCACCACGATTTTCCGATGCCAACTGCCGAACAATGTGGAAGAGATCGAATCCGCGGATTGGTCTCGCGACGGGCGTTCGATCACCTACGTTCTCAGAAATAATAAAGACAAGATCAGCCGCCTTCTGGTCCGAGACCTTAAAAAAGGCCAGGAAAAAGAGCTCTTCCGGGCCCCCCAAGGGGAAACTCGATTCGGGGCCGCCGTCTCGCCCGACGGGAAGCAGTTGGCGATCCTCTTTCGATCCTGGGACCCGGTGCTCGATGTTATTCTGAGGATCATGCCGGTCGGCGGAGGGGACCCGCGGGACCTTCATAAGTTCGGCGGCGCGACGAGCGTAGGGCAGATCGCTTGGACACCGGACGGGAGGTCGATCCTGGCCGCCGTCACCATCGGAGAGAAGAATACCGGATCCCTGTGGCGCGTTTCGGCGGACTCCGGAGAAGCCGAGAACCTCGGCTTGGAAATGACCCTCAAACGAATGAGCATCCATCCCGACGGACGACGGCTCGCCTTCAGCTCCCCGGGTCCGGCTCCGCAGAAGCCGGAGCTCTGGGTCATGGAGAATTTCCTGCCCTCGGGAAAGAAGTGAGCTTAAGGGGAGAGGCTCTCGGTCGAAGAGGAATTACCTCACCGGCCGAGAGCCGATGATTTGGCGTAATCCTGCGCCGGGACGCCTGCCTTATTCTTCCATCTCGTCCTTAAGGGCCGCGGCGATCTTCTTGACGATGTCCTCGGGGATGCCGGTTTTCCCGGCGCCCTTGACCGTCAGGGTGATGATCCCCCCGGCTTCGTCAAACTCGGGCTCGAGCGTCAAGCCTTCGGGCAGGTCTTTTTTCAGCTGGGTGACGGCCCGTTCAAAATCCGCGCGCGTCTTCCCTTTTCCGCTCACTGCCACAACCGTGGCCGCGCCGTTCTCCTCGATCGTTCGGACGGTCAGGGCGCCGGCGCGCGCCTCGGCCCGGGCCCTCGGCTTGACGGTGACGGCCGTCTCGCCGCCTTCCTTCTCCCGGATGACCGTCACGACCTCGGGCTTGACGATCGTCCGGACCTCGGTCTTGGCGTCCGGCTTGGTGATCGTCCAGGCTCGGGGAGCGGCGGAGATCCGGTATCTCCCTGCGCCCTCTTTTTCCCGGTCGGCCAGCGCCTTCTCGAGCTCGGACACCGCTTTATCGAGGTCGGCCAGGTCGCGCTTCTTCTCCTTCGACCTCGTTCAGCATCTCCCGGATCTTCTTGGCCTGCTCCTGCAGGGCGGCCGTGTCCTCGGTTAAAGCCGTGAGCCTGGCTCTCGGGGCGACGGCGATCTTTTCGGTCAGCGCTTTCATTTTCTGCGCGTCGAACTCGGAGGCGATCTTCTTCCGGATGACGTCCCGGACCTTCTCCCGGGCTCCGATCTCGGTCTCGATCTTCTTGAGGATCACATCCTTGACCGCCGCCTCGGCGTCAGTCTCGATCTGGATCTTCTTCCGGATGATATCCTTGACCTTCTCCGGATCGGTCTGGATCTCGATCGCCCGGCGGAGCTTTTCCTCGAGCTTCGGCAGCTCGGTCTTGATCCGGAGGACGTCGACTTCGGGATCCGCCGAGACGACGATCCTCTTCCCGTCCTTTTCGAGGTCCGGCACGGCGACGGTGATCTTGATCGGGATCGTTTCCGTATCGGTCTTGACGACGAAGTCGAATTTCTTCTCGACGGGCTGGACCGCTTCTTTCTTTTGGGCTTCCGCCGCGGCCGGCTTCTTTTCCCGGGCGGCGGCTTTCGCTTCCTGGGCCGGCGCGGGCTCCGCGGCCGGGGCGGCGGGCGCGGCGACGGCCGCCGGCGGCGCCGTCTGAACGCGCGCGGCCGCGGGACGGGCGCAGCCGATGAAGACGACGACACAGGCGATCGCGGACGCGATCATGATCTTGGTTTTCATGGTGATCTCCTTAAAGGCCAGCCTCTGTCTGAGGATGGCGGCTAAACGCTCGTTGAACGAGGATCCGCCGAAGAGCCCGGGAAGAGCGGCGGAGGGATTCCAGCGGAACCCCGCCGCGCGCTTGAATAAAAGCAGGTTGGCGGCGTAAGTCGACGGCTTGACCCCGGCCCTCAGGACGAGATCGTCGCAGGCTTTCTCCTGCTCCTTCCGGATCCGGGCGAAGACGGCCCAGCTCAGCGGATTGAACCAGAAAGCCGCGAGGCTCAAGCGGACGAGGACGAGGACCAGAAAATCCGCCCGCTTGACGTGGGAAAGCTCGTGAAAGAGGACCGAGGAGCGCTGGTCGTCCGTCCACGTCCCATGTCCGGCGGGGATCAGGATCACCGGCCGGAACAGGCCCCAGGTCAGCGGAACGGCGACGTCCCGGTGGGACTTGAGGCGGATCCGGCGCCTCAAGCCGACCGCGGACAGGAACCGCTCGAGGATGACGCGCCAGACCGGGTCGGCAACGTCCCGGCTTTCGCGGGTCAAGCGGCGCGCCCCCACGAGGCCGGCGGCGAGCCGAAGAATAATGAGCCCGACCCCCGCCGCCCAGGCGCCGGCGACGATCGGACCGGCGGACCCGAACCGAAACGGGAATCCGGCTTCGGAGGCTTCCGCGGCGGAGGATATTCCGGCTTGGGGAGCCGCCGCCACGGGAGGCATAAGGCCGGCCGCGGCCGGATCGACGCTTCGGGCGGAGCCCGCCGCCCGGCTCGGAAGGACGCTCGTCTCCCAGCCGAATGGGGCGAGGGAAAAGAACGGGAGGGCGAGCAGGCTCAACAGGGCGAGCGAGAGGATGAAATGGCGCAGGGAGGCGGCGCGACGCCGGGCGAGGGCCGCCGCGGCCAGGGCCAGGCCGAGAACGACCGTGCTCTTGACGGCGTATTCCGCCAGCCAAAGGATTCCCGATCCCGTTGAAAAAGGGCTCATGCTCACCGGCCTTCGTCTTGGGCTTTTCGAACGAGCTCGGCCAGCCTCCGATAATCCTCCTCGGAAAGGCTGGCCTCGGAGATATCCAGGAGGGCGGCCACCGCCGCTTCGGTCGAATTATCGAAAAAGGTTTTCAAGAGGTGGCGGAGCTCGCTCCGGCGGGCCGCGTCCTTCGCCAAGCGGGGTATGTAGACGTAACGCGGGCCGACCTGGCGGTGTTCGAGATGACCCTTGTTCTCAAGGACGCGGAGAAGGGCCCGGACGGCCGAATATCCGGGCGCGTCCGGAAGGCGCTCCATGACCTGTTGGGCCGTGGCTTCCTTGGACTCATAAATGATGTCCATGATCTGCCGTTCTCTTCGGCTGAGGCTCGTGTCTTTCGTCATCGGCGCCCTCGCGATCATGCTAATTATTTAGCATGCTAAAATATTAGCACTCGCAACGACCCCTGTCAAGTCGCGGTGTTGTTTTTTTAACATTCAAATAAAAACAACGCCCGGGGCGGCCCGTTCGTTGCCCGCCAGCCGCGGATTTTTCAGCGCCCGCAGAGGCTGATGAATTCTTCGAGCTGCCCCCGGCTCAGGCCGATATGGTAGGCGCCGTCCAGCCGCCGCTCCACCTTGCCGTTCCGGAAGAAGAGGACCGTTGGAAAGACCTCGATGCCGTAGCGCCGGGTCAGGATCTCGTCTTCGTCGGCTAGGATACGGCGGTAGCAAGGCTCCCCTTTCGCGGCCTGCTCGATGAACGAGGGCAGGAACATCCTGGAGAACGGACACCAGGAGGCGTAGAAGAGGATGAACATCCGCTCGCTCTCGCGGATTGTCTTCTCGAGGTCCCCCCCGCTTTCGATGAGGGGGCAGATCGTGTCGAGATTCGGGGCGTCTTTCGTCATGGGACCTTCGCTTCCTAATGACGCTCCAGCGTGTCGAAGAGGGGCTGGACCGGCTTCACCGCCCAAGGGTCATCGGTCAGAGTGACCGCCAGGACCTTGATCTTCTCATCCTTCGGAAGGACAAGCGTCCGGGCCCCCGCGGGAATGTCGATGGCATAGGCGAAGAGATATGAATACATGTAAAGATCGTTTGTCCCGTCCGGAAGGTGCCGGTGGGAGGCGAACCAGGCCACGGGGGCGGGCTTGGTGAAACCGGGCGTGAGGCCGGCATATTCCATGACCGTCCTCATCCGGGGCGGCTGGGGCTTGGCTCCCGGCGCGGCGGGAGTCGGCTTCGCCGCCGCGGGCTGCGGCTTGGCCGGCGCCGGAACAGGCTCCTCGCGGATGTTCCATTTCCGGTTGTCCCATTGCCCGATGAACCCGCCCCAATCCTGGACGTTCAGCTCGACGGGACGGCCATCGATCTTGAAGACGGCTTTCCGGTCGCCGTCGGACGCGGCCAGGAGGTAGAGGCGGGTGAATTTCCCTTCGGGCAGGGCAATGGACTGGCCTTTCGCCGCGACCGCGTTCGGCCCGCCGGACGGACCCAGAACGAACTCCACCCCTCCGAAGTCGATGGCCCCCGGCAGGAGCTCGGCGGCGATGCTCCGCCCGGCGGCATCGAATTCGGTCCCGGAGGCCCCGTCCGCCCGGGCGGCGGCGTGGTCAAAGGGAAGGGTCACGGGCACGGACGCGGGCGCGGCGGCCGCAGCGGGCGCCGGTCCGAGCTTCAAGGCGAACGTCCGGATCGCGAAGGGTCCGAAGTCCGCCTTCAGCATCCCGTTGGCCGGCAGGACATCGGCAACCGGCATCTCCGTGCCGTCGACCTCGCGGGCGGCGATGACCGGAGCCGCGAGCTCGATGGAGACGCCGGGCGCGGCTTTCCCGTCCATCTCGACCAGGCGCACGACGAGCTCGTCGCTCTGCTCGGCTTTCTTGAGCGCGAGGAGCCGGACCCGCGGATTATTGATGGAGAAAAAGGAGAATGTCTTTCCGAGAGGCCCGGCATGGGCCGGGCTTTCGAAGGCGATCAGGGGCTGGTTCAAGCGGAAAGCCTGCCAGTCCGTGCCGCCGGCGCGGAAATCGCCGGCGTGTCCGGCCAGGCCGTAGAAGAAGGCGTGATGTCCGAGATCGAGCGTGGACTGGTCGGGATATCCGCCCCGGACTCCCGGCGTGCGGATGAGGGTGAGGCGGAGCGTGTTGTCATCGGGCTTGTCCGAGGCGTTCTTGCAATCGGTCAGGAGCGTGGCCCCGAAGCCGCCGCTCTTATCGGTCAGATCGACCCATTGGTGCGAGGCGACTTCGAACTGCCGGTCGAAGTCGTTCGAACGCTCGATCGTCCCCAGGTCCCAATTATAGGTCGCGACGCGGTTCGAGGCGGCAAGGGGAAAGACGGCCTTGAGGTGCGCTTCCCGGGTCATCCAATCCATGTCCATGCCGAGCTCGACGCGGTTCCCGGCGTCGCCGGCGGCGAGGCGGACGGTCTGGATGAACGTCGAGCCCTCGGCTTTTCGTTCGATCGCCAGGGCCACTCGGGCCGCCCCATTCTCGACGATCCGGACCTTCGCCGGCCCGCCGACGATCGTCCGCGGCGGCGCCACCTGCTGGTCATAGTCCATGTTCCAGGCCGGCCAGTTCCGCGGGTTGTCCGTCTTGATCTCGAGCCGGGCCGGCGCCGCGAGAAGATCCCGTTTGAGTTCCTTGTCGAAGATCTCGGCCAGGTCGCCGTTCTTGTCGATCCGGATCCTGTAGCGCCCGTTTTCGAGCGAGGCCAAGTCCGCCTTGAGGCTCGACGGCGCCGGGGTCGCGGACGGCCGGACGTCATAGACCGCGAAGCCGACGGAAGGCGCCTTGGCCGCGAAGACGACCTTCCCTCCCGACTCGAGCTGGGAAGGGACCTCGGACCCGTCCGGGCCGTAGACCCGGACCGCCGCGGGCGGACCCGCGGGGAACTTGAGCTTCGCCTCGACGATGTCCTCCCGTGGGATTCCAAGGGAGTTATAGACGATCACGGACAGGCCCTCGGCCCGCGTGTCCAGGGTCGAGGCGACGGATTGGACGGCGCTCGTCAGGACGCTTCCAAACTGGTTGGCCGCCAGGATCTCGTCGTTCCAGCTGTATTCGTAGGCTTTGGGTATGCTCGTGCCGGGGATGATGTCGTGCATCTGGCTCCCCAGCACCAGGCCCCAGGCCTGGTTGAGACGCTCCAGGGGGTAAGCCCGGCCGCCCAGCCAGGCGGCGGCGACCGAAGCCCGCTCCGCGCCGTCGGCCAGGACTTCGTTCATCCGGTTCCAGCGCTTCATGTAGTTCTGGGACGTGAGCGAGCCGGCCGAGTGGTTGATGAGCTCGAGATCGCCCTTATAGCGCGGGAGCCGCGCCGTCTGCTCGGGCTTGATGTCGAGGAAGACCTGCTCGGCCGTGGAGGAAAGGACCTTGACCGGGCCCTTGCCGACGAAGACCTCGGGAGCCGGAGGGGCCGCCGGCGCTTCGCCGGCCGGAGGGGCCTGTCCTCTCTGCCCCCGCTGGGCATAGGGATTCGGCGGAGCGATCTTCTTTCCGGAGATGATGGCATCGAGGAGCTTCACGGACGACTCTTGGGCCGCTCCGCCTGTGTCCCCCGTTCCGAAGTACATGAAATCGGCGTAGACTCCGGTCACTTTCCCGTTCAGATCGATCCGGGCCGGCCAATCGACGAGAGAGCGAAACCGCTGTTCCCTCTGCTGGAGCTGCTGGGCGGAGAGGCCGGGTTCCGGCTTGGGCGGCTCGGGTGGCGTCTGGCTGAGGTCATAGGTGATCTGGCCGCCGTAGCTTCCCGGGTTGAGCGCGGCGAGGATGCTCTTGCCGTCGGGGCCCTCCCAGACGCCGATGTTGAAGGGGATCCCGGGAGGCGTCTTCTCCGCCGACTCCGGTCCGCCGACCTGGGCGGCAGGCTGCCAGCTCGAAGAGAGCTTCTGGGAGGAGAAGCCCTTGATGCCGCAGTGGGCCAGGAGGGACGGGAGAGAGGCCGGGAAGCCGAAGCAGTCCGGGAGCATGTACTCGGCGCTCGTCCGGCCGAACTCGCGGCGGAAGTACTGCGTGCCGTAGAGGATCTGGCGGATGATCGATTCCGCCGAGGGCGAATTGACGTCGTTTTCCTCCCAGGACGAGCCCGAAGGGAACCAGCGCCCGGAGGCGACGTAGCTCTTGACCCGCTCATATTCCGCCGGGTAGTACTCCTTCATCATCGCGTAGCGCCGGGCCCCGCTGAAATTGAACAGGTAGCTCGGATACTTTTCGAAGAAATCGAAATTGACCCGCATGGTCTTGGTCAGATAGTCCCGGATCGTGGTCGGATAATCCCACCGCCATTGTGTGTCGAGATGGGCGTACCCGACCACGTAAAGAGTCGGCTGTTTGGCCAGGTTCGGCCGGCCGGAGCCGTCGCCGCCGCAGGACGCGGCGAGACACGCCAGCAAGGCCAGGATCGATACAAGCGGGATGAACGAACGCCGCCGGGTTGCTTTCATGATCGCCCTCCTCCTCCCGTCCCCTCGCGGGCAGGCGGATAACGTAATTCAATCAGAGGGCTAAGTCAACTTGGGGGGAGCGAGGCGCTCCCCTCCAACGGGCGCCGCGAAACGCGACAGCCAATTCCCGGCAGTCCGTCAAAACGGGGCGATACGGACCCGGACGGACGTCCTGGCGACGGGCCGGCCGTTCCTCTCGGCCACGAAGACGAGGTCGAACGCTCCGAGAAACCCCGGACCCGGCTGCCAGGTCCAGAGGCCTCGCTTCGGATCCAGGGTCGAGCCCGCGGGCAAAGGCCTGACCTCGCCCCCGACGAGCTGGTAGCCCCGGTACGCCAGGCCGTCTCCCGCGCTCCCCCGGTCGAGGCCGATCTCGACGCGGCCCGTTTCCCGGATTTCGATCTCGAACGGATTCCCGGCCCCGGCATGGAGGGGGAGCCGTTCGCCTTTCCCGAAGCCTCGCCGGACCAGGATCGGGGCGGGGTCCGCCGCGATCACGGCCAGGTCCGTGATGTCGGGAAGGAGACCGGCCGGACCGGACAGGACCGGGGCGCCGGCGGCGTTCATCACCGAGAAGAAGCGGCTTCCGATGCCGTCCGCGTGTCCGGCGTTGTCGGCCGCGATCCAGGCAATCGTGTGGATGCCGTTGGCCAAGGTGGTCGTATCGATCATCCGATACCCGACGGCCCCTCCGCTGTTCAGATAGCCCGGGAAGTTCGCCGCGATGTCCGAGCGGTACTGGTTGTAAGTGGCAGGCCCGACGGGAATCCCGTCGATATAGACCGTGATCGTGGAGCCGTCGACCGGGATCAGGGCCTGCGGGGGAGTCAGAGCCCAGCCGAAATTGATGTAATCGGCCCCGGAAACGGTTCCTCCCTGGGCGGGGGTGTCAATGGTGCCGAAGGGGTTGACGGCGTGAGCGTTGTCGCACTGGATAGATTTGCGAGCGACGCGCGACTCGATTGGGACAAGCTCGGTCTGATGGCCCTCCTTGTCCGAGGCCACGGCCACGAGCGTCACGGGTCCGTTCCCTTGCCGGGCAGGAAATTCGTCAGGAGCATGTATCCCCAGCCGGCCCGGTAGCTGAAGGGCAAGCCCGGCATGAGTCCGCCTCCACGTCGGGCCGGGCGCCATCGACGAGAATGGCGTCGCCGATGTAAACGAGCCCGGGCGGAGACGAGGCCTCGCCGGGCCCGGCCGTCCGGTAGATCTTGACCGCGGCGACTTCGACGTCGTCCAGGACCCAGCCGGTCACGGGAATGCTCGAGGCCACGACCGATCCGTCAAGCGGGGTTTCGAAGGAGCCGAAGGGGCTCCCCGAGCCGCCCGATCTGTAAACGGTCATGACCACCGTGACGGCCTGGGGAGAATTGGCGCCGTTGGCCGCCGAGACGCGGACCGAACCCGTGTAGGTTCCCGCGCCGAAACCGGAAGGATTGACGCCCACGAGCAGCGTCCCCGTCCCGCTCCCCGATGCGGGAGCGACGGACAGCCAGCCCTGGTCGGACACAGCCGTCCAATTCATCGTGCCGGTCCCTCCATTGGACACAACCACGGACTGATGGGCCGTAACCGCGCTCGTGCCCACGGCGCCGAAAGCGAGGGCCGTCCGGCTCAACCGGATCAGGCCGGTCGGCGCGGGGCCGATGCTGAAGACGGCGTCGCTCGCATCGCTCGCGGCGCCGTCACGGCTCGTGACGCGGACGAGACAGCTGGCCGAAACACAGGAGGGCAAAGTCCAGGCGTATAGGCCGGTATTGGCGACGGAAGCCGCGGCGACGGACCAGGAGGAGCCGCCGTTCTCGGAATATTCGATCTTGACGTTCCCCGCGACGCCGGACGAAATCCAGGTGACATCGCGCGAGGTGCCTGAAAACCACGATTCCGCGCCGTTCGGGGAAACGACCGTGATTCCGCCCGCGAGCGCCAGGTACATGATCTCCCAATTCCCGTTGACCTGGGAGGAGTAAGCAAGGTGGGCGCCTCCGGACGGGTCCACGGCGACGGACGGCTGCATGCAGGGATTATGGCTGTTTGTGATGTTCCCCGGTCCGGACCAGGCTCCGTTGAGGTAGGCATTGGCGAAAATGTTGCCGCTCTCCGTCCAGGCCACGAGAAGGTCACCCGTGGCCCGGTTCACCGCGAGGGCCGGCTCGGACGAGTCCGCCGGGCTCGCCGAAACGTTGAATTCGGGGCCGACCATCCCGTTGGCGTCGATCCGCCGGATGAAGATCTCCGCGTTCCCGGTCGTCACATCGTCCCAGACGACGTAGGCATTTCCGGCGTTGTCGCAATCGACGGAAAAAAAGCTCCAGTCGAGCCCAGTCTCCTTGAGCCGGATCGGATTCGTCCATCCGGAGGGGTTGGTCGGGGTGGCGTTTTTCGAATACCAGAGCGTAGAGGTGTGGGCGTAGCCGTAGACCATGTGCGCGGTTCCCCGGGCATCGATGGCGATCTTGGGCAGATACCCCCATACGAGAGGCGAGGAATCGGCGAGCCTCTGGATGTTCGACCAATGCCCGGAAGCCGTCCGGTAGCGCAGCATGAGGAGCCATTCGCCGGGGACATCGGCCTGGTTCTCCTCCCAAACGACGAAGGTTGTGCCGTCGACGGGATTGACGGCGACGCCGCCGTAACAACTGGACCCCGTGGCGACCCCGCTGACGTTGGTCGTTCCCGTCCAAGCCCCGCCCTCGAAGGCGAGGTGATAGATATCCGCGTCGATCATCGGAGGGCGCCCATCGTGAAACATGAGCTGGACGCGTCCCCCCGGGGAAACGGCCAAGACGGGGAATCCCATTTCGGCGGACCAGCTCAAGTTCAGCTGTTCGATTTCGACCGGCTTCGACCACGCGCCGCTCGCATTCGTGGCGAAATAAAAGCGGCGGGGTTCCAGCCATTCGTACCAGACGGCATAAGCTTTCCCGCCCTGGTCCACACCCAATAGATGGGCGCTGCCGTTCCCGGGAAAGTCAAAAGTCGAATCGGTTGGTGAGTTCGAAATATTGACCGGGGTGATGCCCGGCGCGGGGAAGGAAATCGTTTGAGACCTCTTAGCCGGCTGGCCGAGGGCGGTGCCGGCAAGGGTAAAGGCCAAGGCGATCAGGATCCATCCGGGACGTACGGCCGATGTCCTTTTCATTCCACTTTCTCCTTATCCTGCTTCAGCTGGTGCGAAATCCCTGAACGTGCTTGCGCATGAAGTTGAGTCGACCTTATGCCCATATAATTGACACTGTATAATACTGATACAGCTCTTCATCATCATCGATATTATAGCATACGCAGGAAATGGCTATCCCCTTACGGGGCGAAATCAGGGGGTGATATTACCGTTCCGGACGGCCTGAGAAGGCTGAGAAAAAGCCGCGGCCCGGAGGAACCCGGGCCGCGGTCGAGAATCGTCGCTTAAGGAGTCGTTATTTCAGCTTGACGATGTTGACCGTTCCGTCACCGTATTTCTTGGCCAGTCCGTCGATCGTGCGGCCGCCGAACTTGGCCGCCATGGCGTCGATCGTCGCCTGGTTCGGGAGGAGCTTGTCCGCTCCGGCCCGGCACTCCTCGATGTTGCCGGCAACCATGATGACCATTTGGTCGGGCCTGAGGTACTTCTGGGCCACCCGCTTGAGGTCGGCGAGCGTGACCTTCTCATATTTGGCCACATAGCCCTCGTAGTAGTCCTTGGGCCGGCCGTTGAACTCGAGGGAGGCGAAGCTCTGAACCATCGATCCCAGGTCGGTGAAGATCGGCTGGGAGGGGAAGGCGTTGACCCGGCGGACTTGGCCATCTTGAGGTCGGCCTCGCTGATGTCGCCGGCCCGCAGGCCTTCGATGATGTCGAGCATGAGCTGGGAAGCGAAAACGACGGTCGAGTTCTTGGTCTGGCAGGAAGCGGTGAACGTCCCCGGATAGAGGATCCCGCCCCCGGTCCCGCCGCCGCCGCCCCGCTGGCCTCCGCCGCCCCCGCCGAAGCTCGAGCTCGTCGAGTAGGCCAGGCCGTTGTCGGTCCGGACGATCTTGGTGATCCGGGAGGAGAACGAGCCGCCGCCCAGGACATAGTTCATCAGGTCGACGGCCGGATAGTCCGGGTCGTCCGTCTTGAGGCCGAGATGGCCCATCCGGATGATGCCCTGATTGGGCGTTTGGCCCTCGGGCTGGACCATGTAGACGCCCGCCTTGGAGGCCTGGGCGACCTTGGGGATGGGCGGCACGGCCTTCTCGGCCTTGCGCCATTTCCCGAACGTCGCTTCGAGCTTCTTCAGCATATCGGCTTTCTTGAAGTCGCCGGACACGACCAGGATGGCGTTATTGGCCCCCCAGTATTTCTTGTGCCAGGCGACAAGGTCGTTCCGGGCGATGCCGGTGATGACCGCCTCGGTCTGCTCGGCCGTGATCGGCGAGTCCTCGCCGTAGATGAGCTTCTCATAGGTCCGCGCCGCGACCTGGGAAATATTCCGGTTGCGGTTGCGGATCATCGGCAGGGCGGCGTCCTTCTCGCGGCGGAGCCGGTCCTCGGGGAAGGCCGGGTTGAGCAGGATGTCCATCCAGATCTTGAGGCCCTCGTCGAAGTGTCGGGTGTGGATGGACAGGCTCGTCGCCGTGACCGTCCCGGCCAGGAAGTCCATCCGCTCGTTGATCTGCTCCCCGGTCATGGTCGTCGTGCCGCCCGAGCGCATGATCGAATTCGTCAGCCCGGCGACGCCGAGCTTGTCCTTGGGCTCGAGGAAGGGTCCGGTCCGGACCATCAGGGAGCCGCTGAACCAGGGGATCTCGTGATCCTCGGCGATGTAGACGATGAGCCCGTTCGAGAGCGTCGTGCGGAAATCGGCCGGCTTCGGGATCTTGAAATCCAGGGGCGGATACTTGAACTGTTCCGGCCGCGGTCCGACGGGGGCTTGGGCGAACGCCCCGGCCGCAAGGGCCAGGACGATCCCGCCGAGGAGGAGCCGCTGATAAGCCTTTCTTTCGCGCATCATCATATCCTTTCCGGAGCGGGCGGCCGCTATCTCTCCCTCTCCAGGACGCCCGTGACGCAGTTGTCCCGGGTGAAATACTTCTTGGCCACGCGCATCAGGTCGGCCGGCGTGACGGCCATGCTCTGTTTGAACTGATCGTCCAGGAACTGCCAGCGGTAGGCGACCTCCATCCGGGCCAGCTGGCCGGCGATGCCGGTGCCCTGAAGGCTCTGGAGGTAGCGGGCCTCGACCTGGTTCTTGACCCGCTGGAGGAGGGTCTCGTCGCAGGGGACGGTCTTGGCGTCCTCGAGGTACGTCCAGAGCTCCTTCTCGAGCTGATCGAGAGGGACGACGGGGGCGTTCTTGACCTCGCGCGCGGTAGCGCTGACGCCGAACTGGCCGTCGTATTCGGAGTTCGAGGCGTTGGCCCTGATGCTCGTCGCGTGCTCGTTCTTCAGGACCATCTCGTTATACATCTTGCCCGTCCGCGAGCTGAGGACCTGGCCGAGGATGGACAAAGGCGCCAGGTCGTCGTTCCAGATGGGCGGGATGTGAAAGAGGATCTCCACGCTGGGGTTCGTCGCGGCCCGTCCGAGGATGCGCTTCTCGACGTACGGCGGCCTGAAGTCGGCCCCGTTCGTCTCTTTATAGTAGGACGGCGAGGGCTCCTGGGTCCGGACGCGGGGCGCCTTCCCCGGAGGATTCTTGATCGCCCCGAAGTACTTGGTCACGAGGGCCATGGTCGGCTCGATGTCCACGCCTCCGGCCAGGACGAGGACGGCGTTGTCGGGCCGGTAATACTGGTTGCGGTAATCGATGACGTCCTGCTTGGTGATCCGGCTCAGGTCGGACATCCATCCGACGACCTGCCAGGAGTACGGGCTGGCGGCGTAGAAGGTCGCCTGGAGCTGCTCCCGGAAGAAGAAGCCCGGTCCGTTTTCGCTCATCCGGCGCTCCTCGACCAGGACGTCGCGCTCGGAGTAGAACTCCCGGAAGACGGGGTTCTGGAGCCGGTCGGCCTCGAGGGCGAGGAAGAGCTCGACCTTGTTCTTGGGGAGGGTGACATAGTACTGGGTCATCTCCTGGCCCGTCGAAGCGTTGAGCCCGGTCCCGCCGGCCTCCTGGTACGCGCCCCAGATCTCCTCGCTGACGATCGTCTCGGCCCGCTCCTTGGCGATGATGTCCGAGACCTGCTTCTTGAGGGCGATGATCTTGGCTTCGTCGCGGCCCTTGACTTTGGCCTCCTCCGCGGCGACCTCCTCTTCCAGGGCGTCGATCTGGCGGTTGTATTCCGTGTCCTTATCGAGCGTGCCCGGCTTGATGCCCATCGTGTACGTGCCCTTGAACATCATGTGCTCGTGCATGTGGGAGATGCCGGTGATGCCGGGCCGCTCATTGACCGAGCCGACCCGGAAGGCGAGGATGCAGCGCACGGTCGGAATCTCCGGCCGCTCCACGATCAGGACCTTGAGCCCGTTGGGAAGAACGCGCTCGACGACCTGCTTCGCCACGCTGACATCCTGAGCCGCCGCGGACGCCAGGAGGACGCCCAGCCCGAGCGGCGCGAACAGGATCCGCGAGAGGAATCTTCGACCGATCATGGATTCGAACCTCCTTCGGAAAAGGGATTTTTCAATTATATCATGACTCTGACAGGTGGTGAAGAAACGCGGCGCGGACGTTTTCGACGAGAGGATCGTGGGCCTCCCGGGTGAAGCCGCCCGACGGGATCTCCGGCTCGAGGACGATGTCCACCCGGCCGGGGCGGATGAGGCGGCTGCCCTTGCGGTTGATCCGCTCGGCCCCGATCTGGACCATGGGGAGGATCCCGATCCCCGCCTCGACGGCCAGGATGAATCCTCCCCGCTTGAAGGGGCCCAAGCGCCCGTCCGGAGAGCGCGTGCCCTCGGGCAAGACCAGGAACGAAAACGCCGGCCGGATCCGGATGAACTCTGCGGCCCGGCGAAGGCTCTCCTTCGCTTTCTGCGGGTTCGCCCGGTCGACGGGAACGATCCCGAGCCGTTTCAAGACGGCGCCGTAGACGGGCCAGCGGAAATGCGACTCCTCCTCGATCCCCCGGGCCGGGCCGGGATAGGCGGCATAGAAAACGAGCGGATCGAAGAAATTGACGTGGTTCATCATGATGAGATACTGCCGGCCGGGGACGGCGTTCTCCTCCCCGCGGATCCGGAGCCGGATCCCGCAGCACCGGAGAACGATCCGGCAGCAGCGCTTGATCAACCGCTCGAAGCCCGGGCCCCGGGGGAAAAAAGACGCGAACAGGACGATAAGGCAGCCGACGACGAAAACCGGGAGGGCGACGATCCATATGAGGAGAGAGCGGATGGATTCGAGGGCGCGGATCATACCAGGACGGTCAGCTCGGACGGGAGGACCTTCAAGCGGAGGGGGGTTTCACCAAGAAGCTCGCCGTCGGCCATGACGAGCTGGGGCGGGTCTCCGGTGATCGATATCGCGGCGGCCTGGGCCGTTTCGACCTTGGGGTGGGCGACGTGCCGTCCGGAAAAGACCCGGCTGAAGATGGCCAGGATCTCGCGGCGGTTCACGCCGCGGAAGACGACGAGGTCGGCTTTGCCGTCGGCCGTGTCCGCGTCCGGGGCGATCTTCATCTTGCCGCCGGTGAATTTCGAGTTAGAAATGACCAGGGCGCTGTTCCGGACCGTCCGGACGGTACCATCCGTCCCGATCTCGATCATGTTGTCCATTCCTTTGGCCAGCCGGAGCAGGACGGCCAGGCTGTAACCGAACGAGCCGAACGGCTTGAGCTTCTCGTTGGTCAGCTTGAGGATGTCGGCGATCAAGCCGACGCCGATGATGTTCAGGGAGTACAGGCGGGCGGGCCGGCCGTCCCGGACGCACTCGAACTCGACGAGATCGACGGACCGGCGGCGGCCCGAGAGGATCCTGTCCAAGGCCTCCTCCGGCGTCGTCACGCCGAAATCCCGGAGGAACGAGTTTCCCGTCCCGGCCGGGATCAGTCCGATCTCCGGGACGAGCGCCGGCCGGCCGGCGGAGTAAAGGCCGTTGACGACCTCGAAAGGCGTCCCGTCCCCGCCGAGGCAGAGAACCCGGGGGAAGCCGTCCCGCGCGGCCTCGCGGCCGATCTCGATGGCGTGGCCGGGACGCTCGGACCGGCGGATCTCGAGTCCGGGGAATTCGTCCTGCAGCCGGGATTTCAGCCGCGCGAACGTTTTCTCTCCGTTGCCGTGGCCGGCCACCGGATTGACGATGAGAAGGGTGCGGAGGAGGGCGTTGGACACGGGCCCGCTTATAACACGAGTTCTCCGGGAATTCAAACGACTGCGTCCGGAAAAGGGCTTGAGCGCGGCCCGCGTCTTCGCGCCTCAGCGGAAGGCGGGCCGGATCGAGACAAGGATCGCACTCCCGGTGGCCGGGATCCCCGCCACGAGCGGACCGCCCGCGGCGGATTCCCTGGAGATCCGATCTCCGGAACCGGCGTCGAACGCGTCCACGAAATACCGGCCGCCCGGGACGTCCAGGATGAGCTGGCTGGGGAACGACTCCCCTGCCCCCAAACGAGGCTCGCACCAGAGATAGATCGCCGGCCCGGCTTGGAGCAGGCCGAACGCTCCCACCCATCCGGGCAGGCTGCGGACAAGATCCGCGGGAGCCGCGGCGAGGGAGCCGGGAGGGACCGCCTCCCCGGCCGAGGCGAGAGTGCCCGCAACCTTGGAGCGGATCGCGTCGGCGGAAAGGAGCCCGGCGCGGAGCGAGGTCATTTTCCCGGGCGCAGGAACGCCCCCAGCCCCGCCTTGAGGAGATCATTACGGGCCGGGACATCGAGAAGGCCGATCCGGCGGGAGGCGGGAGCGGAAGCGTTATAAGCGTCCACGATCGCCCGGAGGGTATCGAGATGGATGCCGACCCGCTTCTCGAGCGGCCAGACCGGATCGCGGACGGGATCGCCCGGCTTCGCCCGGTCCATGCCCGGATTGGGAGTCTCGAAAAGGAAAGCCCGGGCCGCGGTGGCGTCCCCCCATTCCCGATGGGACAAGCCGCGGAAATCGGCCGAGGATTCCTCGATCTTCATCTTCAGATCGTCGGATTCCAGGACGAGGGAGGCCTCGGCCGCGAGCTCGATGTTCTTGGGGTTGGAGACGATCATCATCGCCAGGCGGCTGCCGGGCGGCGCCTCGTGGAAATCGAAAGCCAGGTCGGCCGCCTCGGACTTGAGGAGGGCGACGATGGCGAAGGCGATCCGCTGGGTCAGGTTGCCGTCGGCTTTGCCCGGATACTGGCGGTCGAGATTGCGGGGCGAAAAATCGGTCTCCGCTCCGGTCTTCGGCTGGGGCGGATCGGGCTCCCCCTGATCCTCGGGCCTGGTGAGCCGGGAGCCGATCGGGAACGTCCGTTCGCCGTTCTCGGTCCGGATCGTGAACGTCGACGCCCCGTTCGGCGGCTTGGGATCGAGATAGGTGATCGCGGAATTGTTGGCGTACGGGACAACGATCAGCCGGCCCTGGGCGATCCGGGCCCGCTCCACGAGGAGGATGGCCGCCATCTCTCCGGAGATTTCGCCGGCATGGGTCCCCCCGGCGACGAAGGCCGTCCCACCCGGCTCCGCGCCTTCGAGGATGAAGACCGGCGTGTCGCCCGCCGTTTTCGCCAGGGAAGGAAGATAATCCGAGAGCGCCTTAACCTTGACGCCCGGCCCGGGCCGGACATCGTGAATCGCGGGCGGGACGGACGGAATGCGGATCTCGGCGGCGGCGAGAAGCTCCAGCATCAGGAGGGCCGCTCCCCCGGCGAGGGCCGCGAGCCGGCGCGGCGTGTTCATTACGATTCGAGGCACCTCGAACCCGCCTCAGATCCGGAAATTCAGCCCGGCCGTGAACTTGTTGGCGACGGTGAACTCGTAATCCATCCTGTCCATATAGACGTTGACGACGCCGCTGCTGATCAGGACGTCCTCGCGGGAATACGAGCTGGCGACGTACTTGTAGTCGACGCGGAGGCTCAGGCGGGGGGAGATGTCGAACTCCGCGCCCAACCCGACGAAGTAGATGACCGAGCCGCGGCTCCACGAGCCGCTGCCGCCGTATTCGCCGAAGTCGAAATACGTCTGGCTCTTGACGTTGTTGGGGCTGAAGCCGCGAGACACGGCATCGGAGAAGGCGGGCGAGGTGAACGCCTGGCGCCCGTATCCGACCCCGGCCGTGATGTTGAAGCCGAGGGGGAAGGAGCGGAAGGGGAACGCGCCGATGAAAAAGGACAGATCGATGAGCGAGAGCTTCCGGCCGCTCTGGGTGAACGACCGCTCGGTGTTGACCTGGGTGTAGGTCGCGCCGTAATAGACGGAGTCGCGGAGGATCTCAGCTCCGTCCGCCAGCGAGACGAACGCGCCCTCCAGCTCCGCCCCCATCCGGAGGAACTTGAGCCTCCATTCGTAGCCAACGGCGAGCCCGAATCCGGGGCGCGACGAGAACTTGCCCATGTCGCCCGTGTAGAGGGAATCGGGGACGTTCGCGCCTCCGATGCTCTTGTAGGTGTAGAAATCCAGGGGGAACTCCGTCCCGGACGTCAGGACGCCCTGGGCGGAGAGATAGAAGCCTTTCCGGGATTCGGGGTCGTCCGAACCCTCTCCCGCCATGAG
The DNA here is from genome assembly GCA_963848835.1 of Candidatus Aminicenantota bacterium. Lineage (GTDB taxonomy): Bacteria > Acidobacteriota > Aminicenantia > Aminicenantales > UBA4085 > CAWKFB01. Next base: position 78,921 of record CAWKFB010000017.1, read on the forward strand.
CCGGGACGCTCCCGCCAGGACCAGGGTCAGGATCAGAAGGACCGAACATCCCGTGACAAGTCCGTGTGTCGCGCGTGTGTGCTGCATGCGTCCTCCTCGGCTGAGAGCTGCGCCGACCGGCGGAACTGTACCCCACCGGTCCCGGGGTGTCAATCCGGGGGGAGCGCGGAAACAGCGCCTTGAAGGGCGTACCGGCAATGGCTATAATCCCGCTTTATATCGGGAGACGACATGAGCAGCTTCAAACCGGGATCGACGAGAACCGCGGCCGCCTCGATCCTCCTTCTCGCCGCGACGGCCCTTTACCTCGCCCCGGCTTCCGGGCAGGACGGCGTCCTCCGCTTCGACCGGCTCACCCCGCGCGAGCTGCGGAAGATCCGGACGAAGAACGTCGTCATGATGATCCCGGACGGGATGGGCGTCGCTCATGCCACCCTCGGCCGATGGTACAAGCTCGCCAAGACCGGAGTGAATGCCCTCACCTTCGATGACCTGGCCTGCGGCCTCGTCCGGACGTACTGGTCGACGGGCCTGATCACGGAATCGGCGGCCGCGGCATCGGCCATGGCCACGGGGTTCAAGACCTCGGCCCGCAACGTGTCGCTCCTGCCGCAGCGCTCCGGCATGCCCGGCGTTCCGGACCTCGTCCCGGGCACGGCTTCGACCCCCCTCGCGACCGTCCTCGAAGCGGCCCGCATGTCGGGATTGTCCACCGGCCTCGTCGTCACGAGCGAATTCTGCCACGCCACCCCGGCCGGCTTCTCGAGCCACTACACCCAGCGGAGCGCCCTCAATCACCTTGCGGAGCAGCAGGTCTATCAATCCATGGACGTCGTCCTCGGCGGCGGCTGGAAATACCTCGACCCCGGGCTGCGCAAGGACAAGGAGGACCTCGTCGCGGTCCTCCGGCAGCGCGGTTACCGCTATGTCACCGACGGCGCAGCCATGTCCGCCGCGCCCGCCGGAAGGCTCTGGGGGGCCTTCGCCGAGGCTGGCATCGGCCGGGAGATCGATCGCGAAACGGTCCAAGCCCCTTCCCTCGACGAGATGACGCGGAAAGCGCTCGACATCCTTTCGCGGACCGGGAAAGGCTTTTTCCTGATGGTCGAGGGCAGCCAGGTCGACTGGGCCGCCCACGCCAACGACGCGATGGCCACGGCCGCCGAGGTCTTATCCTTCGACCGGGCCGTCCAGGCCGTCCTCGACTTCGCTCGCCGGGACGGCGAAACCGCGGTCATCATCGCTCCCGATCATGTCACGGGCGGGCTGACCATCGGGAATCCGGAAACCTCGGACATGCCGATGGAGCGCTTCCTCTCGGCCGTCGAAAGAGCCAAGGCCAGCGCGACGCGAGTGGCCGAGATCCTGACGACGGGAGAGCCGGCGGCTCCCGAAAAAGCCCGCGGGATCATCTCCGATCTCCTCGGTCTGACCGAGCTCAGCGCCGCGGAAGCCAAGGAATTCGAGGCCCTCGTGAAGGCCCGGACGGCGAAGCCGATCGAGACCTTCCTGGCCCGGGCGGCGTCGCGCCGGGCGGGGATCGGCTGGGTCTCGACGAATCACGGCGGCGACGATGTCCCCCTCTTCATCCATCATCCCCGGGGCCTGCGCCTCGGCGGCGTCGTCCAGAACACCGACATCGCCGTCTACGTCTCCAAGCTCCTGGGCTTCAACCTGGCCAACATGACGGCGCGGCTGTTCGTCCCGGCCGCGGCGGGATTCGCCGCCGTCGGGGCCACGGTCGCGATCGACGCGGCCGACCCGGAGAATCCCGTCCTCGTCGCGGCCAGGGGAAGCCGGACCGTTCGTCTTCCGGTCTTCAAAAGCGTGGCGGAATTCGAGGGGAAGACGATCGAGCTCGGCGGGATCGTCGTCACGACCGGAGCCATCGGGGCCGATCCTCCCGCCGACGTCAAGACCTGGTTCGTTCCGCGGACGGCCATCGACCTGTTGAAATAGAAGGGCCGCCCCAAACTGACATTGGGGGATTCGTCGGCGCTGAAGATTGCCCGAATCGCCCCCAAACTAACATTGGGGGATTCGTCGGCGATTCGGAAGAGGAACGAAGGAATCGCCTGCAAGAATAGCTGCGGGGCGCGAGGGGAAGAGGGTCCGGGGGACATACCGAGGCGAGCGGGCATGGATTCCCGGCCGCAGGCCGGGAAGAGCGAGCCGAGGAACGAGCCGGTTTCATCGCCGGGGAAACCGGCGTGCCCCCGGACCTTCTTTCCCGGGAGCCCCGCTTCCATGCGTGAGCGTTGGGAAATCCCGAAGCAATCTTGCGTCCCGGGCCGGACCGCCTTATAATCCCCCTTCGTTCCATGTCCACGGCAGGAGAATCGCATCCATGAGCAAAAAAGCCCTGACCGTTCTCTTTGTCCTCGCCCTCCTCGCTTCCCTCTCCGCCCAGCAGACGGACAAGGGGCAGAAATTCCAGCCGACCGTCGGCCAGGCGGGCAAGGACGTCATCTGGGTCCCGACCCCCGAAGAGCTCGTCTCGGCCATGCTCGACATGGCCCGCGTCACCGCCGCCGATTTCGTCATGGACCTCGGCTCGGGCGATGGCCGGATCGCCATCGCCGCGGCCAAGCGGGGCGCCCGGGCCATGGGCATCGAGTACAATCCCGACATGGTCGCCCTCTCCCGGGAGAACGCCCAGGAGGCCGGAGTCGCGGACCGGGCCACGTTCCGCCAGGCCGACATCTTCGAGACGGACTTCAGCAAGGCCACGGTCGTGACCATGTACCTCCTCCCCGACCTGAACCTGCGGCTCCGCCCGAAGATCCTCGAGCTCAAGCCCGGGACGCGCGTCGTCTCGCACGCCTTCACCATGGACGACTGGGAGCCCGACCAGACCGCGGACGTCGAGTACCGGACGGCCTATCTCTGGATCGTCCCGGCCAAAGTCGCCGGAACGTGGTCCTGGACGGCCGCGGGCGGCGAGGCGGAGCTGACCCTGGTCCAGACGTTCCAGAAGATCGAGGGCACGCTCAAGTCTGGAAGCAAAGAATGGCCTCTCAAGGGCGCCAAGCTCGAGGGAGAGAAGATCGCCTTCTCGGTCGAAGAAAACCCCAACGCGGTCCGGGATTATTCCGGACAGGTCAAGGGGGACGTCATCACGGGAACGGCCAAGGCCGGCAGCGGCCCGGCCGCGGCCTGGACGGCCAAGCGGATCAAGACGCCGTAAGCTTGCGCGCCGCGGTCAGCGGACGGTCAAAAGGGCCGGCGCTCCTTCCCGGCCGCTTTGGTCGACGGCGATGACCGCATAGCTCGCCGGCCCGGACCCCGCGTTCCGGACCTTATATTCCCTCAGGCTCGCCGGCAGATCCGATAAAAGAAGCCCCGGCCGCGTCCCGGCGGCCTGGTAGATCCGATACCGGACGATTCCCATATTTCTCGGGTCCGGATTCCAGCGAAGGACATGGATCGTCTCGCTCTGAGAGAGAGACCGGTTCACGACCTTCGTTCCGCTCGGCCCGAGAGGCGCGTAGATGCGGGAAGGGAACGACATCGTCCGCCGATAGATCCCGTTCGGCGTCGCGGCATAGAGAGTTGCGCCGTCCGGCATGAGCTGGATCCCGTTCACGGCCGGCGAAGGAAGCTCGCCGCCCAGCTCGGTCCAGCTCTTCCCCGCTTCCCCGGTCCAATAGAGCCCGGCCGGCCCGGCCGCGAACACCTGGCGCGGGTCGGCGCCCAGGACGAGGATCGTCCGGACGGGAAATGCGGCCGTCTTGATCCAGTGCCCTCCGCCGTCCTGGGTTTGGAAGAGCCCTCCGGCCGTGCCGGTCCACACCGTGTCCCCGTTCTCGGGATCGACGGCGACGGCGGCGACGGGATCCGTTCCGAAGGAGTTCCCGTCGATCTCGGCCCAGCTCGCCCCTCCGTCGCGGCTCCGGAACAAAGCCCCCAGGCCGCCTTTTTCCCCGCCGGCATAGATGAAGTTCCCGTCCCGGGGGTCGATGGCGACCGCCGCGCCCGAGCTCTTCTCCAGCGTCACGGGAAGGACGGTCCATGTCGACCCCGCATCGAAGGATTTCTCGCACGACATGTACGGGATCGCGCCGGGATAACGGGTGCCGGTGCCGGCCAGGACGAGATAGCCGGAGGTTCGGTCGCTGACCGCCAGACCGGTCAGGTCGTCCATCGAATTCCGGGCCGGCAGCCGGGCCCAGTTCACTCCTCCGTTCTCCGAACGCCACAAGTCCTGGTCGCGGAGGAAGACACGATTCGGGTTCAAAGGATCGGCGGCGAGCAGGGCGTTCGAGGGATCGCGGGATGAAGGCGAGATGGACAATCTCGACCAGGTCGCGCCCGCGTCCTCGCTCTTCCACATGAGCCCGTTCGAATAGCCCGCTTGCGGATACCAGACGACGGCGGAGAAGACGAGAGCGGGCGCGAGCGGTGAGGCGGCGAAGGATGGAACGCTCCAGGCGTTCAATCCCTGCCCCGCGGAAAGCCAGAGGGCGCCGCCGTTGTCGCTGAAAAAGAGGCCGGCTGTGGTCCCGTAAAAGATCTTCGTTCCGACGAGCTCCAGGTCGGTGCAGAATCCATCCAAGCCGAGAGACGACCGCGTCCAGGTCGCCCCTCCGTCGGAGGTCCGGTAGAACGACGATCCGAAGCCGGCATAGATCGTGTCGGGCTGGACGGGGTCGAAGATGATCGCCTGTGCGGTCGCATCGCTCGTTCGCGTCCAGGCCGCCCCTCCGTCGAGGCTCCGCAGCATCCCGCCGCCGACCCCCGAGCCCCCGCTCGCGAAGACGCGGAGCGGGTTCCGCGGATCGACCGCGATCGCGATCGGCGCCGCACCGGCGAAGACGACCTTCCAGGTATTCCCCCCGTCGGTCGTCTTGTAAAGATTGTTGGAGGACGATCCGCTCGGGAGTGCGTTGTAAGACGCTCCCGCATAGACGGTGTTCGGATCCGCGGGATCGCCCGCGATCCGGGTGCATGCCCCGGAGGAGCCGCAAGCGAAGGTCTTCGACGTCCAGGTTCGTCCGCCGTCGGACGACTTGAACAGGGCGGCGCAGCCGCTCGAGGGCGTCCACAAGCTCCCCCCGACCTGGATCCGGTCGGCGTCGGCGGGATCGATCCTCATGTTGGCCGCGCTCGAACCGCCCTCCGGAAAGGGCCGCTCGGTCCACTGGGCCCCATGATCCGCGGAGACGAGGAGACCGCGCTCGGAGACGATATAGATCGTTCCGCGGCGGGAGGGGCTGAAAGCGACATCGTAGAGGGCCGCGTCGCGGACGGCGAGGAGCGTCCAGGTCCGGCCGCCGTCGACGCTGCGGAAGATCTGCCCGGTCTGGCAGACGGCGAAGAGGACGCTTGCGTCGGCCGGGTCCACGGCCAAGGCCCGAACGTATCCTCCATACGGACCGAGGGACACCCAGGCCGCGGCCGCTTCTTTAAGGCCGGGAACGGAACCGGAGCGAGGTGAATGCTGCGGAGAGGCGAAGAACAGGAGAGGCAGGATGGCGAGGGCGAGGTATTTCTTCACGCAATATCTTGGATGCGAGCTTCGTCCAAAGTCAAGCCGTAGGCGCGCTCGACGTATTCCTTGACCATCCGATGGGTGTTGAAATGGGAGGCGTTGCGGATCGCCCCCTTCATCATCCGGGCCCAGGCGGCCGGGTTGGCGTAGGCCGGACGGATGTCCGTGGCGAGGCGGGCGCAGAAGCTTTCGAAGTCGGCCGCGTCCGGGGCGGGGTGGACGAGATCGTCCTCCCGGGGCTCGGGACCGATCGTCCAGCCTCCCCTTCTCTCGCCATCGGCCTCCTTGGGGACTTCGTCCCACCAGCCGTCCGCGGTCGAGAAGCTCGGGACGCCGTTGTGGGCGGCCTTCATCCCGCTCGTCCCGCACGCCTCCCAGGGCCGCCGCGGCAGGTTGAGCCAGACGTCGACGCCCGAGGTGAGGAGAAGGCCCTTGTACATGTCGTAGTTCGGCAGGAAGGCGATCCGGATCCGGTCCCTGAGCTTTTCCCGGTTGCGCAGGATGTCGGAGATGATCTCCTTGCCGGGCTCGTCGTTGGGATGGGCCTTGCCCGAGAAGATGAACTGGACCTCCCGGTTTCCGGCCGAGGCGATGAGCCTGTCCAGGTCAGAGAAGATGAGGCTGCCCCTCTTGTAAGTGGCGAAGCGGCGGGCGAACCCGATTGTGAGCTTGTTTTCGTCCCAGGTTTCCCCGGTGGCGCGCTTTACGGCGTCCAGGAGGTTGCGCTTCGCGACCACGTGGGCCTGGAGAAGCGCGTCATCCGGGATCTTGTCCGCGTCGGCCAGGCGGGACGGATCGGACCGCCAGTTCAACCGGCCGTCCATATGCCGGAAATGCTCGTCATAGAGCTTCTTGAAAACCTTGCATGTCCAGGTCCTCGAATGGACGCCGTTCGTGATGCTGTCGATCGCCGCCTGGGGGAAGATCCGCCGGGAGACGATCCCGTGGCGGCGGGAAACGGCGTTCGCGTACCGGCTGCCGCTGAGGGCCAGGCGGGTCATGTTCAGCCGGGTCAGGCCGCCCAGGGCATGAAGGTCGACGCCCTGGACGTCGCGGCCGAGCATGGCCCGGATCTTTTCGTATTCGAAGATGTCATGGCCGGCTTCAACGGGAGTGTGCGTCGTGAAGACCGTCATGGCCTTGGCCGCTTCGAAGCCGTAGATCTTCGCCAGCTCAAGCGTGGCGAACGCGGCATGCCCCTCGTTCATGTGATAGACCCGGGGCAGGGTGATCTCGCCGTGCTCGGCGAGGAGGTGGAGCATCCGAACCCCGGCCAGGCCGAGGACCTGCTCCTGGGCGATCCGCCAGTAATTCTGATCGTTATGGCCGTTTTTATAGAGCTTATCGGTGATCTCGTCGTCCCAAGGCCGGCCGACGTTTCCTTTCGTAAAAAGGAAGAAGAGCGGCTGGGGGAAATTCGTATTGCCGAGATAGAACATCCGGGCGCAGCCGACCTTGACCGGCCGCCCCTCGATCTCGACGGTGACGGTGTAGGGGAGCTCGGTCATGTACTCGATCGGGTCCATCCGGTTGTATTCTTCGCGCTGGCGGCCGTCCAGGATCGACTGGTCGAAGTAGCCGACGTTATAGAGCAGGGTCACGGCGGAGATCGGAACGCGCAGGTCGGCCGCCGATTTGACGAAATCGCCGGCCAGGACGCCGAGCCCCCCGGAGTAAGTCTTGAGCTCGGGATAGAGGGCCGCTTCCATGGTAAAATACGCGGCCAGCAGGTCTTTGGAGGTCAGTCCGGAACGTTCGGTCGGCGGCATAAGCGGCCAATATACGCCCCGGCCCCGATTGTGTCAACGCGGAGGGGCGAAGGGCCCAGGTGCCGACGGCCGCTGGCCGCCCTCCTCACCACTCGATCAGGGTGGCTCCCCAGCTCATCCCTCCGCCGAAGCCGAGCAGCATGATGATCTCCCCGGGCTTGAAGCGGTCCCAGGAATCGTGGAGGGCCAGCCCGATCGAGGCGGCCGACGTGTTCCCGTAACGGTCGATGACCGAGATGAACTCGGCCTTGCCCCGGAGGGCGGCCGCGCCGCCCTCGATGATCCGGCCGTTGGCCTGGTGCGGAATGACGTACTTGACGTCGGCGGGCCGGAGCCCGGCCTTGGGCGGGACGGATTCGTAAAGCTCCCGGGTCTTCTCCAGGGCGAACTTGAAGACCTTCTTGCCGTCCTGGCGGAACCAGAGCTTCGCCTGCCGATCGTTCAGGACATCCTTGAGCCCGCCGATCACGACTTCCTCGCAGAGCTCGGGCGTCGCGCCTAAATCGGTATAGATGATCCGGTGGAACGGCTCCGCGGTCGTCACGACGAGGGCCGAGGCCGCGTCCCCGAACAGGACGCAGGTGGCCCGGTCGTTGTAGTCGGTCACGGTCGTCATCTGCTCCGAGGCCGTGATCAGGCCGCAGCCAAGCCCGCGGCTCTTGATGAGGCTCTCGGCAAGTCCGAGGGCGTAGACCATCCCCGTGCAGGCGACGTTGAGGTCGAAGCAGAAAACCTTCTTCGCCTCGAGATCATGGGCGAGCTCGTAGCTCTGGGCGGGACAGAAGCGGTCGGGGATCATGGACGAGGAGATGATGAAGTCGAGGCCGGCCGGCTCGACGCCGGCGCGCTCGAGGGCCGTGCGGGCCGCGCGGAAGACATGCGGCCGCAAGCCTTCGTCGGGGGCGAGGACGTGCCGCTCCCGGATCCCGGTCCGGCTGACGATCCACTCGTCGGAGGTGTCGACCATCTTCTCCAGGTCGGCGTTGGTCAGGATTTTGTCGGGGACGCTCGTCCCGATGGACGCGATGCCGATCTTGGTCACGGATACCCTCTCCTTTGGGTTCTCTTCATCGTTGTTCTCCATGTCATCCGGCGTAGAGGGAGTCGATGATGTCCTTGTACTTCCGCTCGACGATGTTCCGCCGGATCTTGAGCGTCGGGGTGATCTCGCCGGCCTCGAGCTCGAAATCATGATCCAGGACGGCGATCTTCTTGATCTTCTCATAGGAGGCGAGCTGAGGCGTGGCCGCGTCGATCTGCTCCATCAGGAAGGCGGCGACCTTTTCCCGCCGGCAAAGGTCGGCGCGGTCCTTGTACCCGATCCCGCGGGCCTTGGCCCAGGCTTCGAGCCGGGCGAACTCGGGAACGACGAGCGCGGAGATGAACTTGCGTTCCGCCCCGACCACGACCGCGTTCTGGATGTATGGATTGGCCAGGAGGAGGCTCTCGATCGGCTGGGGGGCGACGTTCTTCCCGCCCGAGGTGACGATGACGTCCTTCTTCCGGTCGGTGATGGTCAGGTAGCCGTCCGCGTCGATCGTGCCGATGTCCCCGGTGTGGAACCAGCCGCCGGCCATGACCTCGCGCGTCGCCGCCTCGTTCTTGTAGTAGCCGCGCATGACTCCGGGACCGCGGGCGAGGATCTCGCCGTCCTCGGCGATCTTGAGCTCGACCCCGGGGACGGCCTGTCCGACCGCGCCGAACCGTGTATGCGTCGGCGTGCTGCCCGTGAGGACCGGGGATGTTTCGGTCAGGCCGTAGCCCGGCAGGACGACCAGCCCGATGGCGTGGAAGAATTCCGTGATGTCCGGCGAAAGGGCCGCCCCGCCGCTGACCATGAAGCCCACCCGGCCGCCCGTCTTGACCAGGATCTTGTTGAAGACGAGCTTCCGGGCCAGGCCCAGGCGGACGGCGAGGCCCCGGGGGACGCGTTCGCCCCGCTGGCGGTGGGCCAGGGCGCGGCGGCCGATCTTCACCGCCCAGAAGAAGATCCCCCGCTTGAAGGCCGAGCCGGTCACGACCTGGTCGATGATCCGGGCGTAGATCTTCTCGAACAGGCGCGGCACGCTGACCATCCGGGTCGGCCGGATCTCGACGAGGTTCTCTCCCACCGTCGCGGCGCTCTCGGCGAAGGCGATCGTTCCACCCTTGTAGAGGAACAGGAACGACCCTGTCCGCTCCAGGACGTGCGAGAGGGGAAGGAAAGAGAGGATGATGTCCTTGTCGCTGAAGTCGACGACCTGGTCGAGCGCCTGGACGTTGCTGACGAAATTCCGATGGGTCAGCATGACGCCCTTGGGAGGTCCGGTCGTGCCCGAGGTGTAGATGATCGAAGCCAGATCCTCGGGCGAAACAGCCAGGGCGCCGCGCTCGAAAGCGCCGGGGTCGCCCGCTTCGGCCTTAGCCCCCGCGGCCATGACCTCCGCGGCCGGCGTTCCCCCCGGGGCGCTTCCTTCGCCGAGGTAGACGGGCCATTTCAGGGCGGGCAGCCGGTGCCGGATGGCCGAGAGCTTTTCCCACAGGACGCCTCCGGCCGCGAAGACGGCGGAAGCTTCCGAATCCTCCACGATATAGCGGATCTGCTCCGCGGGGAGGGTGGGAAAGACGGGGACGGTGATCCCGCCGGCGCAGAGGATGGCGAAGTCGGCGATGACCCAGTCGGGCCCGCTTTCGGCCAGGATGGCCGCCTTGTCGCCGGGTTTGAAACCGAGGCCGCGGAGCCCGAGCGAGAGGCGCCGGACCCGGCGCTCGAATTCCTCGGTGGAAATCGCCCGCCAGGTCCCTTCGACCTTGGATTTGAGGAGCTCGGGCTTCGGAAATTCGCGGCAGGTGTTGAGGAAGAGCCGGCTGACGGTCGTGACGAACTCCGCGTTGGGCGCCGCGCTCATCTCTTAACCCACTTCCCTTCCTGGACAATGACCGCGACCTTGCGCAGATCGCGGATGTCCTTGAGGGGATCGCCATCGATGACCAGCAGGTCGGCGAGCTTGCCTTTCTCGATCGTCCCGAGCCGGTTCACAGCGTCGCAAACGGCCGCGCCTATTCGCGTCGCGGCGATGATGGCCTGCTGGGGTGTATAGCCGAGCTTCACGAACCGCTCGACCTCCTCGAAATAATTGCCCGGGTCTTCTTTCTTCACTTCATAAATGGCGTCTGTGCCGACGGCCATCTTGACTCCGGCCTCCTTGAGCTTCAAGAAGATCCGTTCGTACGGATGGATCTCTTCCGGCGGAGGAATCCGGCCCTGATTCTTGATCATGACGGTCATCGTCGGGACGCTGTAGATTTTCTTCTCCCCCATCATCTTGATCACGTCGTCGGGGAGGGCGTAGGCGTGCTCAATGACGTTCGCCCCTTCCTCAACCGCCCAGCGGACATAGTCGACCTGGTCGCCCAGGTAGCCGGAATGGACGGCGACGATTTTTCGAAGTCTGTGGGCCTCATCGATAGCGGCCGCAAGCTCGTCCCTGGAATAGGGCGGCAGGATCTTGATCAGGTCCGCGCCGGCCCGGACCTGGACGCGGACGGCCTTGCGGAACTCGTCCGGACCATCGGCCTCGTAAGCCATCGGGAAGCGCGACGTCCCGTGCCCTCCCGAGGCGTTGATCCGCTCGACCACGACGATCGGCCGCGAGCCGACGAGAAAGCCGTCCCGGAAGGCCCGCTTGGCCATGGCCCCGACGTTCTTGTAGGCCCCGCCGTCCATGACCGTGGTGATCCCGCCCATCAAGTGGCGATGCAGAAACCACGACGCGCGGAACGATGAGATCGACTCGTTGAGCAGGAAAGGCTGCTCCCGAGTGTCCGGGTAGCTCATGTGGAAATGGGCGTCGATCAGCCCGGGAACGACGGTCCGGCCTTTGGCGTCAAGGACCTCGGCGTTCGGCGGGATGGCGGCTTCCCGATCGGGACCGGCGTAGGTGAACCGCGAGCCGACGATGATGACGGCGGCGTCCGCGAGAGGAGGAGCGTCCGTTCCGTCGACGAGACGGGCATGGCGGATGACGATCGGCGGAGAGGCGGCGGGAGCGGTCTGCCCGAGCAGCTCCGTTGATAAAGCTCCCCAACCCGCCGCGATCAAGAACGCGATCAATAACATCTTGCGGATGCGTTTGTCAGTCACGGTTACGCTCCTTTGTCCCTCAAAAGACGCGCCGGGACTCACGTTATATAGCGCAGCGGGGAAGGCGGGTCAAATGGCCGTCTGCGCCTTCGCAAATCTTCAATAACGGCTCACCTGATCGCGGCCAGGCGTTTCCGGGCGTCGGCGACCTCGGGGAAGCCGGGATCGGCGTCTTTCCAGAGGTCGAGGAACTTCATATAGTTCTCCGCCGCCTTGCTCTTATCGCTGAGCTTGTCGAACACCTGCCCGAGCTTATAGAAAGCCCTGGCATAGATATCGCCGGAGTTCTGCCGGCCGATCGTCAGCAACGTGATGTTCTCGTACTGCTCCCGCGCCTTGGCCCAATCCCCGGCCTTGACGTAGGCCGAGGCCAATGTATCGAGCATAAAAGCGTCTTTTTCGTAACGGCCGGATGGAAGCGATCGGACGGCCCGCGCGAGGAAGTCGATGGCACCGACGACGTTGTTCCGCTCCAGCTCGATGGCGCCCATGAGATGCTCGTAGAGACGGACCGCTTTCCGGTTCATCCCCTTCTCGATGAGCGCTTTCAGCTCGGTGGCCGTCTTTTCGGCATCGCCCGTCCGCCTCAAACCGAGATAAACGAATCCTTGAAGATGCAGCGCTTTCCGTTTGTAGTCGAAATCCAATCTCCCGCCGTCGACGGCGTAGGCTTTGCGGCATTCCTCGAGCGCCATCTCCGGCCGGCCATAGGCCAAAAAGCTTTGAGCCAGGCTCGTACGGAGATTCCATTCAACCTCGCCGTTTTTGGAGATCCGGGCCTGTTCGATCAAGGCGGCCATTTCCTTGCCGAGATACTCGGGTTGGCCTTTCAGCTGACCGAGATGCCAAAGGCCCAACGCGCCCCCAGCCACAGATCTCCTTGACTTCTCGCTCATCATGGATCGAAACTCCGCCTCCGCTCCGACGAGATCGCCCCTGAAGATTTGGAGTCTTCCGGACAAGATCCTGTTTTCCAAGTCCGCCGGCCCGAGCATCCGGGCCGCCTCAAGCTCCCGGCCGGCGTCGTCGAGCCGCCCCTGACTGATATGGAGATCAGCCAGGCCTCGGTGGCCCGCCGCCGTGTTCTCGATCTCGCGGAGATATTTTTCCAGGACCTCCTGGGCTTGGAGGGGCATGTCTTTCGCTAGATAGACTCCCGACATATGCGTGTATGCCGCGGAGAAGCGATATCGGGCATCTACGCATTTCTCGTAATATTTCAGCGCCTCGTCCCACTCCTCGATCATTTCATAGACGACGGCCATCGGGTAGCAGAACAACGGATCGTCGGGATAGAGCTCCAGACCCTTTCGCCCCGCTTCGATGGCTTTCCCCCACTCCGGCTCCGGCCGGTACCAGGCGTAGTGCATGAGCTGGAAGTAGTGCCGGTCCTTCTCCGAGATCCTTTCAGGCAACTTTTGAACGAGCTCGAGCGTCTTCGCCGCGTACTTCCGGGCTTCGGGGTAATCATAGATATTGTTGTAAGCGGAACTCAAGGCCCGGTAAGCGGCGATGAATTCGGGATCGATGGCAATGGCCTTTTGGAGGAGGGGGATCGCCTTCATGTATTCCGTCCGGAAATGATACTTCCGGGATTCGACGTAGTAGCTCCAGGCTTCGGCGGACGGGGTCGAGATGTCGCCGATGCTCTTGTCGATGTCGCCGGCCAGCTGGGCCGGGGTGAGGTTCAGGTCCGCCTTGATCTTCCGGGTGATTTCATGGACCTTGGCCATGATCTCGTCGAAATTCCGGCCGGACACCTGGATGGGCGAGACGACGTCGCGCGAGCGCGGCTTCTGGCAGGTCGCGTTGATGATGATCTCCGCGCCCGTCTTGAGGTAGCTCCCGTGGACGGTGTATTGGGCGCCGCCCTCGTCCGCGATCTTGACGAGGTCGCCGGTCGAATACGAGGGGGCGTTCAGGAGACCTGTTTTTTGGAGAATTCCGTAAATATCGCTGTCGCTCAGGACACTCAGGAATTTCGACTGGGCCAGGTCCGTGATCAGAAGGTCACGGATTCCCGTGCTCCAATTGTCCAGGCTTTTGTCGCCGGTCTTGTTCTCGAAATTCACGACGGCGACCGTCGGTTTGGCGGAGGGCCGAAGAGCGATCTTCTTGCCGGGTAAAACGGTGAGGACGACGAACACGGCGGCCCCGAGCGCGAGGACGGCCAGGGCCGGGATGAGCAGCTTGCGCGGGGTGAAGGAAACCGTGACCTGCCGCGACGTGCTGATCTTCGTCTCCGGCACGACCCGCTCGGTCGTCGGGATGCCCTTCTCGATCCGCTCGAGCTCGGCTCCTAACTCCGCAGCCGTCTGGTAGCGCTTGTCTTTGTCCTTCTGGAGACATTTGAGGATGACCCCGGCGAGGTCGTCCGGGATGGACGGATTGAAAGACTTCGGGCTCTGCGGCGCCTCGCCCTTGTGCTTCATGGCGACGCTCAGCGCCGTCTCGCCCTCGAACGGCACCCGTCCCGTCGCCATCTCATACAGCATCACGCCCAGGGAATAGATGTCCGAGCGCGCGTCGACCTCTTTCGCTTCCGCCTGCTCCGGGCTCATGTATTCCGGGGTCCCGATCATCACCCCGGCGCCCGTGACGCCCTTCCCGACAAGCGACCGGGCGATCCCGAAGTCCATGATCTTGGCCCGGCCGCCTTTGTCGATCATGACGTTCTGCGGCTTGAGGTCCCGATGCACGATCCCCAAGCTGTGCGCCTCGGCCAGGCCGTCCGAGATCTGCCTTCCCACGCTCAGGACCATCCCCATCCCGAGCATCCCGCTCATCCGGATCATGCTCTTGAGGTCCTCGCCCGAGACGTACTCCATCGTGATGAAGTGGGCGCCCTCGGCCTCGCCCAAGTCGAACATCCGGCAGATATTCCGATGCCCGATCTTGCGGGCCAGCTTGAGCTCGTTGGAGAAGCGTTCCAGGGTTTCGGGATCCGAGGCGACCTCCGGCCTGATGAGCTTGAGGGCGATCTTCTCCTTGATCTTGGTGTCGAAGACCTTATAGACCCGGCCCATTCCGCCGCGGCCCAGCTCCTCGATGATTTGGTATCGGCCGGCGAACGTCGCGCCCGTTACGAGCTCTCGAACGGGCGTCTTCATCGTTTCGGTGTGGAGGGAAGCGCCTGCAACGGAGGCACCGGCCGAGAGCGCCGCCCCGCATTCCCCGCAGAACTTGAGGGTATCGGGATTATCCGCGCGGCACTTCGGGCACTCCATCGTTTCCCTTCCTCTCGCCTTGAATGAACGGATGATATGGGGAAACCGGTATCCTGTCAATTCCGATCGATTCCATTGGTCAGAGGGCCGGTGATTCGGGTACAATCGCTCCATGCCTTCCGATACGCAGGTCATCTTCAGCATGAGCGGGGTGGGCCGGGTCCATCCGCCCAACCGCCAGGTCCTCAAAGACATCTCCCTCGGCTTCTACTATGGGGCCAAGATCGGCGTCCTCGGGCTGAACGGGTCCGGGAAATCCACGCTGTTGCGGATCATCGCCGGAGTGGACAAGGATTTCATCGGCGAGCTCGCCATGAGCAAAGGATATACAGTCGGCCTGCTCGAACAGGAGCCGCACCTCGATCCCGCCAAGACCGTCATCGAGATCGTCCGGGAGGGCGTCCAGCCGATCGTCGACATTCTCGCCCGCTACGACGCCGTGAACGAGAAGTTCGCCCTGCCCGACGCCGACATGGAAGCCTTGTGCGCCGAGCAGGCCAGGCTCCTCGAAGAGATCGAGCGCCACGACGCCTGGAACCTGGACAACCATCTCGAGATCGCCATGGAGGCGCTCCGCTGCCCGCCTCCCGATACGCC
The DNA here is from genome assembly GCA_963848835.1 of Candidatus Aminicenantota bacterium. GTDB lineage: Bacteria > Acidobacteriota > Aminicenantia > Aminicenantales > UBA4085 > CAWKFB01. The sequence goes on from CAWKFB010000017.1 coordinate 94,128, forward strand.
GGTGACCGTCCTTTCGGGAGGAGAGCGGCGCCGGGTGGCTTTAACGCGCCTCCTGCTCATGGAGCCGGACATCCTCCTCCTGGACGAGCCGACGAACCATCTCGACGCCGAATCCGTGGCCTGGCTCGAGCGCCATCTCCAGGAATACAAGGGCACGGTCATCGCCGTGACCCACGACCGCTATTTCCTGGACAACGTCGCCGGCTGGATCCTCGAGCTCGACCGGGGCATGGGCATCCCCTGGAAGGGCAACTACTCGTCCTGGCTCGAGCAGAAGAGCGCCCGCCTGGCCGTGGAGGAGAAGACCGAGAGCCGCCGGCAGCGGACGCTGGCCCGCGAGCTCGAATGGATCCGCATGTCGCCCAAGGCCCGCCAGGCCAAGGGCAAAGCCCGCGTCAACGCCTACGAGGACCTGCTCGGGAAGGACTTCGAAAAGGTCCGGGACGAGCAGGAGATCCCCATCCCCCCGGGCCCGCGGCTGGGAGACCTCGTCGTCGCCTTCGAGGACGTGTCCAAGGGATACGGGGACCGCCTGCTCATCGACGGCCTGACCTTCAGCATCCCCGCGGGATCGATCGTCGGGGTCATCGGCCCGAACGGCGCGGGGAAGACGACCCTGCTCCGAATGATCACGGGCGCGGAAGCCGCCGGACAACGGCCGCATCAAGATCGGCGAAACCGTGAAGCTCGCCTACGCCGACCAGTCCCGGACCCTCGACGCGGCGAAATCGGTCTACGAAGAGATCTCGGGCGGAGCCGACATCATGACGGTCGCCGGCCGGACGATGAACGCGCGGGCTTATTGCGCCTCGTTCGGATTCTCCGGGACGGACCAGCAGAAGAAGGTCGGCTCGCTCTCGGGCGGCGAAAGGAACCGGGTCCACCTGGCCAAGGCCCTCTCCGAAGGCGCGAACGTGCTGCTCCTCGACGAGCCGACCAACGACCTCGACGTCAACACCCTTCGCGCCCTCGAGGATGCCCTGACGAGCTTCGCCGGATCGGCCGTGGTGGTCAGCCACGACCGCTGGTTCCTCGACCGCGTCGCGACGCACATCCTGGCCTTCGAGGAGGACGGGACGGTCCAGTGGATCTTCGGAAACTTCTCCGAGTACCACGAGAACCTTAGGAAGCGCCGCGGGACGGCGGCCGACCAACCGCACCGGCTGAAGTACCGGACCCTTAAGCGCTGACCGGCCGGGCGCCCGCCCGGAGCGTTCGTTGACTCGGTTCCCGATCCCTGATAACCTGAGTGACAACAGATGAAGGTGTGAGGCCATGCCCGTCGCCTGCCCGAAGTGCCGCATCTCCAACCCGGAGACCTCCCGTTTCTGCTCCGGCTGCGGGACGGTGCTTCCGGCCGCGGAGGTCACCGAAACCCTCCAGACCTCCGAGCGCGAGCTTGCGACCGGCGCGATCATCGCCGGCCGCTACCAGGTCATCGAAGAGCTCGGCCACGGCGGCATGGGCCGCGTCTATAAGGTTCAGGACACCAAGGTCGGCGAGAAGGTCGCCCTGAAGGTCCTTCGGCCCGAAGCCGGACTCGACAAGAAAGCCCTCGAGCGCTTCACCAACGAGCTGAAGCTCGCCCGCAAGATCCGCCACAAGAACGTCTGCCAGATGTTCGACCTCGGCGAGGACGCCGGAACGCTCTACATCACCATGGAGTACGTCCACGGCGAGGACCTCAAGCAGATCATCCGAAAGATGGGACGGCTGTCGCCGGGCCAGGCGGTCGGGATCGCCCTCCAGGTCTGCGACGGCCTCGCCGAAGCCCACAAGCTGGGGGTCATCCATCGCGACCTCAAGCCGCAGAACATCATGCTGGACGAGGACGGGAACGCCCGGATCATGGACTTCGGCATCGCCCGCTCGCTTTCGGGGAAAGGGATCACGGGCGCCGGCGTCATGATCGGGACGCCCGAGTACATGAGCCCCGAGCAGGTGGAAGGGATGGACGTCGATCCGCGCTCGGACATCTATTCCCTCGGCGCCGTTCTTTACGAGATGACGACAGGCCGCGTGCCGTTCGAGGGCGACACGCCTTTCACGATCGGGGTGAAACACAAGAGCGAGCTCCCGAAAGACCCTCGAGCTCTCAACCCCGGCCTTCCGGAGGACTTGAGCCACGTCATCCTCCGCTGCCTGGAGAAGGACCGGGAGAAGCGATACGCGAGCGCCGCCGGCCTGCGCGCCGAGCTGGACAAGATCGGACAGGGCGTCCCGGCCGCTGAGCGGGCGGTCCCCGTCCGCAAGACCGCGACCTCACGGGAAATCACGCTCAAGTTCGCCCCGCGGAGGCTCATCCTTCCCGGGGCCGTCCTGGCCGCGCTGGCCGCGGCCGGCCTCTTCGTCCTGCTCAAGCCGCACGCTCCCCCCGTCGATCCGAAGCGAGTCGTTGTCCTGCCCTTCGAGAACAAGACCGGCGACCCAAAGCTCGAAAACATCGGTTTCATGGCCTCCGACTGGATCACCCAGGGATTGATGCAGATGCAGGGAGTCGCCGTCTCGTCCGTCCCGGACGCCGAAGCGCTCAAGAGCCTCAAAGAGGACAAGGACAAGGTCCGGCTGATCTCCCGGGCGACTCAAGCGGGAAAGGTCGTCACCGGAGCCTATTACCTCGAAGCGGAGACCCTGCGGTTCGCCGCCCAGGTCCACGACGCCCTTCAGGGAGGGCTCCTGAGCGCCGTCGAACCGGAGAGCGGCGCCGTCCAGGAGCCGGTCAAGATCATCGAAACCATGCGGCAAAAGGTCATGGGAACCGTGGCCGCCCTGCTCAACGCGGAAGTCCCTCTGAAATTCCTGATCCGATTCCCGAATCTTCGGGCTTACCAGGCCTATGCGGAAGGATGGAAGGTCTTTAATCGCAGCGATTGGCGAAAGGCCATCGAATTCTTCGATCAGGCCAATCAAGCGGACCCGGATTTCATCACCCCGCGCATTTTCGCGGCCATCGCCTACTCCAATCTCCGCGAATATGCCCGAGCGGAAGAGGTCATCCGCAAAATCGATGCCGTCAAGGATCGATTGGTTCCTTGGCAAGTCATTCTTCTGGAAAGCCTACAGGCCCAATTGCGAGGAGATGGGATCGGTCAATACAGGGCGGACAAGCGCCTCTACGAAGTCGACCCCCATGCCTTTAGCGCCTACGGCCTGGGCTGGAGCGCGGTCAGGATCAATCGCCCCCGCGAAGCCGTTCAGGTCCTCAAGACGATCGATCCCGAGTCCCCTATGATCAAAGATTGGATCGGCTACTGGGCCTTTTATACGTTCGCTTACCACATGCTCGGGGATTATCGGAAAGAGCTGGCCGTGGCGCGCCAAGCGCGGAAATATTATCCCGACTGGCGGTTGCCCGTCTTCTACGAAACTCGCGCCCAGGCCGCGTCCGGAAAGATTAAGGAGATCGAGCGCCTCATCCGGGAGAGCCAGACTCTTCCCCCCGATGGGGTCCATGATCTTCGGTTTTACTATGTCGGAGCAGGCCGGATGCTCCGCGCCCACGGCTTCCGGAAAGAATCCCTGGAGTTCATGGACCGGGCTCTCGAATGGCTTCGCGGCCGGCCCGATTCGGAAAAGAAGACCCAGGCTTATCGACGCAACCTGGCCGAGTGCTTTTACGAAGCGGAGAAATGGGCCGAGGCCAAGACGGAATACGAAGCCTTGGCCAAGGAATTTCCGAACAATCTCGGGTATTTGTCCTTTCTCGGGAATATCGCCGCCAAGCGGGGAGACCGGGAGGAGGCCCTGAGGATCTCGGACGAGATCGGCAAGGTCGAACGGCCCTATCTCTTCGGCTCGATCCCCTATTACCAAGCGTGCATCGCTTCGCTTCTCGGCGAAAAAGAAAAGGCCGTCAAGCTCCTCCAGGAATCCATCGCCCGCGGGGAAGTTTTCGGTCCGGGTGGCCGACTCTACCCCAATCTAGCCTTGGAGCCGCTCGCCGACTACCCGCCCTTCAAGGAATTCATCAAGCCCAAAGGATGAATCTTATTTCGTCGTCTTCCGCGGGATGCGGGCGTCGCTCATGGCCGCGTTGTAGGCGAAGGCGGCCATGATGACCGCGTTCTTCATCAGGTCCTCGGGCAGGAGGGTGTCGTAGAAGTCCATGTTGGCGTGGCCGCCGAAGCCGACGCCGGTCCTGGAGGAACTGGAATCCCGGGAGGTTGACCCGGTCGAAGGAGACGTGGTCGGTGCTGCCGACGCTCTGGATCGTGAGCGTCGTGAAGCCCATATCGCGGAACGGTTTCATCCATTCGGCGAACATCGGCCGGACGAACTCGTTGCCCTGCAGGTTGACGCCCCGGAACGCGCCCGGCGCCGTAGTCCTGGTTGAAGTAGACCGAGAACTTGTCGTACTCGGGCTTCTTCCCGATCTTCGGGTCTTTGGGATCGCCGAAGTGCTTCAAGACGTACTCGCGCGAGCCGTGGAGGCCCTGCTCCTCGCCTCCCCAGAAGGCGACGCGGATCGTCCGCCGGGGCTTGAGCGCCGATCGCCTTGAGGATGCGGGCCGCCTCGAGCGCGACGGCGCAGCCGCCGGCGTCGTCGCTCGCGCCGGGGCTGGCGTGCCAGGAGTCGAAGTGGGCGCCCATCATGACGACCTCGTCCTTGAGGTCGTTCCCGGGATCTCGCCGATGACGTTGGCCGCCTTCTCGACCGAGTCGCCGATGCGGTTGCGGCACCTCGACCTCGATCTTGACCGGGATGCCCCGCCGCAGGATCCGGACCATCCGGTTGTAGTGCTCGGGCGTCACCTGCGACGAGGGGCATCGAGGCGAGGTCCTTCTCCCGCGACCAGCGGTCGGCGTTCACGCCCGGCCGGCCGAAGCCGCGGACGACGCCGAACGCTGCCGCTGTCGCACTGAAGGACGACCGTCGCGCCCTCGGCCTTGTAGAAGGCGATCTTATCCTCGGGCCGGACGACGTCGGGATTGGGCGGGACGGGCGGCTTCGCCGCCGGCACCGGCGGCGATCACGGTCTCCTCGAGCCGCTTGAGCTCCTCGTCGGTGCGCCGTGTGACGCCCTGGGGCATGGCGGCGGGATCGATGGGCCACAGGCGGCGACGCCAGGACGGCCATCCCCTTCAGCTTGCCCTTGAACTTCTCGAGGTCCTTTTTCGTCTGGATCTCCGCGATCACGGCTGGCAGGTCATCTTCCCGTTCGTCCCGGGCGTGTAGGCGAGCGGGAAGCCCATCATGTACTGGTAGTCGGGCTCGAGCATGTGGAGCGAGAAATACTCGTTGTCCCAGGCTACCCCGTAATCCATGAACGGCTCGATGACGACGTTCGAAAAGCCCGACTTTCTCCATCTTGTCCTTGGCCCAAACTTGCGCCCTCTGCATGTCCCGGGACAGGGTCAGCCTGGCGCCCAGAACGTCGGTCATATAGCCAACGATGTCCATGACCTGGGAGCGCTGGAAGCCTTCCTCCCGGATCCTGGCAACCATGTCGGACGGGGAGCTTTGCCGGGCGGGAGAAAGAACGGCCAGGGAGACGAAGATGATCGCCATGGCGATCGAGGATCGGTGAAGTCGCATCATCGGCCACCTCCGGAATCGGATGATCGGTGTATTCTACTACAAATTCAGACGGACTTTTCGATGATGTTGATGCCGATCTTCTCGAGCAGCGGATAGGGCAGCTCGCCCCCGATCATGATGAAGACGAAATCGTTCTCGATCTCAGCGCTGCGGTCGTCGGTCGACACGACCACGGATTTGGGCTTGATCTCCTTGACCGCGCTCTGGAAACGAACGTTGATCGTCTTCTGCTTGACGGCGGCGTCGATCTTTTCCCTGTTCCGCGCTTTGGCCAGAGGAAATCCTTCCCCCCGGACGACGAGGGTGACCGGGCATCCCTGGCTGGCCAAGGCCAGCGCCGCCTCGAGGCTCGCATCCCCTCCTCCGACGATCGTGATGGAGCGGCCCCGGAATTCCTGGGCGTCCGACAACATGTAGAACACCTTGGCAAGGTCTTCTCCGGGGACCTTCAGCTTGCGGGGCTCGCCCCGCGTTCCCAAGGCCAGGATGATCTTATCGCAGGGAATTTCCCGCCCGCCGGCCGAAACGATGAAACGCTCCCCTTCTTTCTGACCGCTTCGAGCCTGGCCCCGGTGATGATCGGGACCGCAGTCTTTTCCAGGATCCGGTCCCACACCTCAAGGAGCTTTTCCCGGGTCGTGTCGCCGACCCAGATCGGACCGACCAGGGGCATGTCCAACGGCTCGGCCATGACGATCTTCCGTTTCGGAAAATTCTTGATCGTGTTGGCCGCGGCGTCCTTTTCGAGACACGTCGCCGGAAGGCCGAACTTCCGCGAGCTCAGGAAGGCCGAAAGGCCGGCCGGGCCCGCCCCGACGATCACGAGATGGGGCAAACGGGCGGGAAAGACGCCGCGCATGATGACGTTCAGGACCGCCCGGCCCTGATTGATCGATTCCTTGATCAGCCCCGCGCCGGCCAGCGTGCCGATGATGTAGATCCCGGGGACGTTGGTCTCGAAGTTCTCGTCGATCTGGGGGGCGCGGACCTTCAGCTTCTGACCGTATTCGATCAGCTGGTTGGCTCCGGTCGGACAGGCCTTTTCGCATTCGCCGCAGCCGTCGCAGAGGCGCGGGTCGAGAAGGGTCGACTTCCCGGAGATGATCACGAGCGTCTTGTTCTTCTTGCAGGTGAGCACGCACGTCCCGCAGCCGACGCAGACGCCCCGGTTGATGCTCGGGTACATCTTCCGGCCCGTGGGATGGCGGCTCTCGATCCGGCTGATATCCGCCTCCGACAGGCCGGACAGCGGGACGATCTGGTGGACCAGGAGCCTGGCTCTCCGGAGCTTCCGGATCTCCCAGCGGACGAAGGGGAGAAAGACGACGAGAAAGAGGAACGCTCCGATCAGGAAGAGAAGGACGCGATGGTCGGTCAGAAGATCCATCAGTGCCCCATAGAGACCGTGACATAGACGTGGACGGCGAGGAGAAGGAACATCAGGACGACGAAGGGAATGTGGAAGAGATGCCAGAAATGGAGCAACTTCAGGGTTTTTTCGAGGAGCTGTTTCCTCCGCAGCAAGCCCTGGCGAGCCAGGATCAGCTTGAGGAGCTGCTTCCGGTCCCTGGCTTCGACGCTCCTCTCCGCTTTGAGGACTTTGTTCAGGCGGGCCCCGAACGCGCCGGGGCGGCAGGGCGCCGAGCCCTTCCCGGTCCGTCCCGGCCATCAGGTCCCAGAACCGATGGGCGGGAGGAAGGAACTTCCGGATCTCGAAGGTCAGGCGGATCTCCTCGGCCTCGAGCTCGATCCGGCTGAGCTCCATCCCGGACAGGGAGCGGGGGATCATCCGGTAGATGTACCTCCCGACGACGCCGCTCGCGACGACGACGACCATCGCACCGAAGCAGAGGCCGACGAGGCCGCCGATCTTGAAGACCGCATGGAACAAGACGAGAGCGGGGCCGGCCAGGCCGAAGAAGATATGGACGTTCAGCCAAGCGTCCAGGTTTCCCCAACCGCGCATGAACCGCAGCCTCTTCCGCAGGGAGTAGGCGAGGAGGAGGATCATGAACAGGGCCCCGATGATCCCCAGCAGATGGCCCAGCGTTCCGCTTTGTCGCAGAAGCGGGTGGAGGGCGTGCCGGACCCTTTTCGCGGCCGGGGCCGTATAGTAGTCCCAGCCATAGACGCTCAGGCCGACCAGGCCGAGGAGGACGGCCGCGTAGGCGGCGGCGAAAAACGGCTTCGCCTTCATCGCCCCCGGCCGATCATGGGTTCCCTCGAGGATGGCAGGAGAAGCAGTTCGCCGAGTTGTAGACGTACCCCGACCGGCCCCGATGCTCCGAGTCCGTTGAGCTCCGCGTATGGCAGGTCAGGCAGGTGAAAACCCGGTAGTTCGCCGCGTCGGGATGGCAAGCCGTGCAGGCGTTTCCGGAATGGCGGCCCGAAGAGATGGGAAAGGCGGTATGGTTGAACGTCCCCTGCGTCCAGGACGTGTCCGTGGCCCGATGGCAGGTCGAACAGGCCGTCGAAAATCCGGAGGCAACGTGGTTGGGATTCCGGGTTTGATCGTAGCTCGACCGGTGGCAGCCGTAGCAGTCGCGCGGCGTGCCCCGATAGACTCCGTTGATATGGCAGGCGGCGCAGGGCTGGGCGGCGTGGACGCCGACCAGGGCGAACGTCGAAGAGTGATTGAACGTTCCCTGAGTCCAGAGGCGTGTCCGTGGCCCGATGGCAGGTCTCGCAGACCGTCGAGAAGCCCGGAAGCGGCGTGGTTGGGATTCCGGGTCTGATCGTAATTCGTCCGGTGGCAGCCGTAGCAATCGCGGGGCGTGCCCTTGTAGATCCCGTTGACGTGACAGGCGGCGCAGGGCTGGGCGGCGTGGACGCCGACCAGGGCAAACGTCGCGGCGTGATTGATGCCCGGCCTGGGTCCAGAGCGTATCCGTGGGCCGATGGCAGGTGTCGCAGGCCGTCGAGAAGCCCGACGCGGCATGGTTGGGATTCTTGGTCTGATCGTAGCTCGACCGGTGGCAGCCGTAGCAGTCGCGCGGCGTGCCCCGATAGACTCCGTTGATATGGCAGGCGGCGCAAGGCTGGGCGGCGTGGAGGCCGACCAGGGCGTATGAGGTCGCGTGATTGAATGACCCCTGGGTCCAGAGCGTATCCGTGGCCCGATGGCAGGTGTCGCAGGCCGTCGAGAATCCCGACGCGGCATGGTTGGGATTCTTGGTCTGATCGTAGCTCGACCGGTGGCAGCCGTAGCAGTCGCGCGGCGTGCCCCGATAGACTCCGGTGATATGGCAGGCGGCGCAAGGCTGGGCGGCATGGACGCCGACCAGGGCATATGAGGTCGCGTGATTGAATGACCCCTGGGTCCAGAGCGTATCCGTGGGCCGATGGCAGGCATCGCAAGCCGTCGAGAAGCCCGCGGCGGCGTGGCTGGGATTCTTGGTCTGATCGTAGCTCGACCGGTGGCAGCCGTAGCAGTCGCGCGGCGTGCCCCGATAGACTCCGGTGATATGGCAGGCGGCGCAAGGCTGGGCGGCATGGACGCCGACCAGGGCATATGAGGTCGCGTGATTGAATGACCCCTGGGTCCAGAGCGTATCCGTGGGCCGATGGCAGGCATCGCAAGCCGTCGAGAAGCCCGCGGCGGCGTGGCTGGGATTCTTGGTCTGATCGTAGCTCGACCGGTGGCAGCCGTAGCAGTCGCGTGAAGTCCCTTGATAAACCCCGGTTGCGTGGCAGGCGGCGCAGGGCTGGGCGGCGTGGACGCCGACCAGGGCGTACTTCGAGGCATGATTGAAGACGCCCCGGGCCCAGGACGGATCGGCGGCTTTGTGGCAGGTTTCGCACGAAGTCGGAAATCCCGCCGCGCCGTGAGCGGGATTCTGGGTCCGGTCGAAATCCGTCCGATGGCAGCCGATGCATGCGTTCGGGGTGCCCTTGTAGACGGAGTTCACGTGACACGCGCCGCACGCCTGCGCGGCGTGGACGCCGACGAGAGGATAGGCCGAGCCATGATTAAAGAATCCCCGGTCCCAGCCGGAGTCGGTCGGCTTATGGCAAACCTCGCAGACCGTCGGGAACCCCGCGGCCGCGTGCTCGGGCTGCTTGGTCCGCTCGTAGTCGGGCCGGTGGCAGCCGAAGCAATCCCGAGCCGTTCCCCGAAAGACGTTGTTCTTGTGGCAGGCGGCGCAGGCCTGGCCGGCGTGGGTCCCGACGAGCGGATAGCTCGCGTTGTGGTCGAACCTCCCCTGGGTGAAGGCGGCGTCGGCCGGATTGTGGCAGATCTGGCAGAGGGTCGGAAAGCCGGACGAGGCGTGCGGCGGATTCCGAGTCCCGGCGTAATCCTGACGGTGACAGGAAAAGCAATCCGAGGACGTACCGACGAAAGTCCCGCCCTTATGGCAGCTCGAACATCCGAGCGAGGCGTGGCGGCCGTTCAAGGCGAGGCCGGTTCGCGCGCCGTGGTCCCACTTAGCCCCCGTCCACGCGAGCGGCTTGTGGCATTCTTCGCACTGGGCTCCCAACCGGGTCCTGTAAGGATCGTCCTGACGCCGGATCCAGTGGCAGCTGTTACAGTCCTTGGGCGTCCCCTTGACCACTCCGTCTCGGTGGCACGAGGCGCAGGGAACGGAGATGTGCCGGCCTTCGAGCCGGTATTCGGTCTGCTGGTGGAAGGACACCGCGGTGCTGGTCCACGAGGCTGTTGTGTGGCAGGAGGCGCAGGCTTCCTTCAATGCCCCTTGATGCGGGTCCTTGTGGCAGGTCGAACAGGCTTGGGCGTCGGGCCGGAGAGCTCCCGGCGGCCGCGACCGCTTGAGCCGCGGGGTCTCGGCGGTGTGGCAGGCCGCGCAATCCACGGCCGCGTGGCGGCCCGTCAGGGGATATTCGGTTTTGGCGTGATCAGAAGCCCGGTGGCATCCGGAGCATTTCGAAGCGGTAGGCTTGTAGCGGATCACAAGCCCGGGCCGGCCGGTTTCTCCGGCCGCCGCGCGGGGGTGGCATTTATCGCAGGATGTCGCCTCGTGAAAGACCTTGAGGGAAAAGGCGCTCTTTTCGTGAGAGAAGCCGGGGGCCGGCTTGAACCGGACGGCATCGTGACACGAGGCGCAGTTTGGTCCGAGCTGGCCGGCGTGCTCGTCCCGATGGCAGGAAGCGCAGGCGTTCGAGAGCGGACGATAACGGACGGCCGCGGCCGTCACGCCGCCGGGCGGAGGCGCCTCCTTCGTGTGGCATTTGCCGCAATTCAGGGCCGCGTGGGCTCCTTCCAGCCGGTAGGTGGAGTCCTTCTGATGATCGAATGCGGAATAAGCGCGGCCGAAACCCGCCGTCGTGTGGCAGGATTCGCAGGCCTTATTGAATTGACCAAGATGGATGTCTTTGTGGCAATCGAGGCAGGCGGTCCCGAGCGGGCGGTACCGGACGAGGTCAGGCCCCTCTTCCGCTTTATGGCACTTGGCGCAGGCCACCGAGGCGTGCTTTCCGGTCAACGGGTACCGTGAGCGTTGATGGTCGGTTTTCGCTTTTTTAAACGTCGTTTCGTCGTGGCAGGCGGCGCAGTCGGCCGCGAATTGGCCGCGGTGGGGATCGGCCGCGTGGCACGTCCGGCAGGTTTCGCCGGGGACCTTGTCGAGCTTCCCGTTCTTGTGGCACTGGGCGCACTTGAGCGCCGCGTGCTTGCCCTTCAAAGCGAACTTCGACTTGGCATGGCCGGGCGTGCCGGACTTCCAGGACGCGTCGTTGTGGCATTGGGCGCAGGTTTTTCCGAAGGAGGGCAGGTGAGGGTCCTTATGGCAGTCGGCGCAGGCGCCGAATTTCAGCCCTTTCCACTTTTTCGCCGGATGGCACTTCAGGCAGGCGACGCTCCGGTGCGCTCCCTGGGGGCGATAAGCGGCCCGGGAATGATCGAAGTCCGCCTCTTTCAAGGGCCGGTCGACGGAATGGCAGACCGAGCAATCGCGGGGGCCGAACTGGCCTTTGTGCGGATCGTCGTGGCAGCCCGAGCAGCGCGTATCCTTGACCAGGTAGGAGACCGTCGTCTTCGTCGAAGGAGCGGTCCGGACGTTGTGGCACTTGAGGCACTCCCTGACGGTCGTGTGCTTCCCGGTCAAGGGCGCGCCGGTCTTGGAGTGGTCGAAGGTCCTGGGATTCCAGTCGATCAGCCCGAAGTCCGTCCCTTGATGATCGGGGTGGCAGGTCGCGCAGCCGCTCTTTTTATCCTGATGGAATCCCCGGCCGGCGGCGATCCGGGCGGCCAGGTCTTTGTGGCAGGCCAGACATTTTTCCTCGACCGACTTGGTTCCGGGCGTATGGCACTTGCCGCAGCTCGTCAGGTCGGAGAGGTCGGAGTGGGCGCGGCTGAGCTTCCCGGGAGAAATGAGGAGGGCTGCTTCCTGGGCGGCCAACGGGGCTGCAGTCGCCCCAAAGAGCAAGAAGGCCAGGATTCCCGGCCAGATCGCTTGCCGCGCGGCGATATATCGCTTTTTCGTTTTCATTATCGATTCGGGACGCGACGATGACCGAACGAGGTCCGCGTCGCTTTTCCAATTTCCTATTCCTACTTAATCAGTAAAACCGATAGATTAGATAAAGTCAAGCCTGATTTTTTGAAAAAAGGAATATGGAACGATCTTTTTTCGAGAGGACCGAAGAACGCCGGCTATGGGGCCGGCGGCTTGGCCGGTCTTTGCGTCAGAAGCTTGTTGGCCCGCTCAACCGCCGATCGGTCCATCTTCACCTGCGCCCGGTCATACGTCATGAGGCCGTTGACCTCGATCTCGACGTCGCTCGTCTGGGTGTAGATCGCCGCGCTGAGACCGTGCGAGCGGATAAGGAGGCGAAGCTGTCCCTGGAGGGCAAGGAAAGCCTCGGTCAGAGAGGCCGGATTCTCGAAGCTCTTGTATCCCCAGTTTTTCTCGTCCTGCCAGGTATGGCCCTTGACGGGCAGTCCGAGCCCGCCGTACTCCCCCAGGACAATGGCCCGCTTGTCCTCGGGCCTGGGCGCGTCCGGCCCCGGGTACTTGTGCATATCGCTCACGTCGCCCGCCCCGCGGTCGGCCCAGCCGCTGGCGTTGTCGACGAGGCGCGTCGGGTCCCAGCTCCGGATGAGCTCGACGATCCGGGCCGTGTCCCACTGTCCCCAGCCTTCGTTGTAGGGAACCCACATCACGATCGAGGGATGGTTGATCAATCCCCGGACCATGGCTTCGAGCTCCTTTTCGAACTGGGCCGCCGATTCCGGGGATCTCTGGATGTCGGCTCCGTCGTCGCGGATGAAGGCGTCGCCGCTCGGCATGTCCTGCCAGACGAGCAAGCCGAGCTTGTCGCACCAGTAATACCAGCGGTCGGGCTCGATTTTGACGTGCTTGCGGGCCATGTTGAACCCGAGCCTCTTGGCCGTTTCGATGTCGTATCTGAGGGCTTCGTCCGTGGGCGCCGTGTAAAGCCCGTCCGGCCAGAATCCCTGGTCGAGCGGACCGAGCTGGAAGAGCGCTTCTCCGTTGAGAAGGATCCGGGTGAACCCGGATTTGTCCTTCCCGAGCGAGATCTTGCGCATCCCGAAATAGGATTCGACCCCGTCGACCCGTCGGCCGTCCTGGAACAGCGTCACCCGCAGTCCGTAGAGAAAGGGCGTTTCCGGAGTCCACAATTCCGGCTTGCGGATCTTGAGGACGGCGGGCGCGTCGAGAGGCTGCCGCGCCGAGGCGACGACGCTCCGGCCGTCGAGGACCTCGACGAGGATCTCCTTCATGAGCGTCGTCCGGCCGGCCGCGTGGACCCGGATTTTCACCTCGGAGGCGTCGGTATCGGGAGTGATCACGAGCCGGTCGACGCGGAAGCCGTTCACCGGCTCGAGCCAGACGGTCCGCCAGATGCCGGTCGAGGGAGTGTACCAGATGCCGCGGGGGGAGCGCACCTGCTTGCCTCGCGGCTGCGTCCCGGCGTCGGTCGGATCCCAGACCGCGACGACAAGCTCCTGCTCGCTTTGCGGCTCGAGGGCGGGAGTGACGTCGACCGTGAAGCCGTCGTAGCCGCCGCGGTGGGAGGCGAGCTCACGCCCATTGACCCAGACGGTGGATTCCCAATCCACGGCCCCGAAATGGAGGAGAACGGTCTTGCCCCGCCAGCCGGCCGGAACGGTGAACATCCGCCGGTACCAGAGACGCTCGGTTTCGCCGATCATGCGCCGGACGCCCGAAAGCGCCGATTCGACGGGGTACGGCACCAGGATCCTTCCTTCCCAGCGTTCCGGCCGGGCCGCGTCCTTGGGTTCGATCGCGTAATCCCAGAGCCCGTTGAGATTGGTCCAGTCCGGACGGACCATCTGGGGACGCGGGTATTCCGGGAGAGGATGGGCCGGGTCCACGTCCTTGGCCCAGCGCGTGAGAAGCGGCGCGGGAGCCGGTTTCCAAGGGGCGCTTCCCGCGCTTTGGGACGCGCCGGCCGCGGCCGAAAAGGATTGGAGGGCGAATAGACCGCCCAAAAGGAGGCCCGCCGCGCGCTTCGGCCGTCCCCCCGCAAAGGAATCTCGCATCATAGCCGCCCCATTTTTCATGACGGAATCTCAGCTCCTTGACGGATCAGGTTCGATTCCCCGAGTCGATCCATATGAGTATTCCAGAGGCCGGGCGAAGTCAAGGAACCGGAGCCGTTGGCGATCCGCGCCTTGACCCTACGGGGGGCCGATGTTATTTTAAGTCGCTTCAAGACTCATGCATTCTCTCCTCATCCGCCACGCGGCCGAAAACAACCTGAAGGGCGTCGATGTCGACATCCCCCACGGCCGGATGACCGTCGTCACCGGCGTATCCGGCTCGGGAAAATCCTCCCTCGTCTTCGACGTCATCTACCGCGAAGCCCGGCGCCGCTATCTCGAGACTTTCTCGTCCTACGCCCGCCAGTTCATGGGCAAGCTCCGTCGGCCCGACGTGGGCCTGGTCAGCGGCCTCTCCCCCGCCGTCGCCGTCTCCCAAAAGGCCGCCGCGGCCGGCCCCCGGTCCACGGTCGGAACGCTGACCGGGATCCACGACGATCTCCGGCTCCTCTTCGCCCGCCTGGGAACCGCGCCCGAGGGGATCCGGCTCTCGCGGCGGATGTTCTCCTTCAACTCGGCCGAGGGGGCATGCCCCGCCTGCCGCGGGCTCGGCGTCGAGGACCGCATCGACCCCGATCTCCTCGTCTCCGATCCCGGCAAAACCCTCCGCCAGGGAGCGCTGTCCCTGACGACCCCGAACGGCTACATCATCTATTCCCAGGTCACCATCGAGGTGCTGGACGAGGTTTGCCGGGCCCATGGATTCTCGGTCGATATTCCCTGGCGCGAGCTGACCGAAGCCCAGCGCGGGATCGTCCTCAACGGGAGCGGCCGCGTCCGCATCCGCTTCGGAAAGCATCCGCTCGAATCGCGGCTCCGCTGGAAAGGGATCACGGCCAAGCCGCGCGAAGAAGGATTCTACAAGGGCATCCTTCCGGTGATGGAGACGATCCTGAGGTCCAAGCGGAACGACAACATCCTCCGCTTCGCCCGGACGCTCCCCTGCCGCGCCTGCGGCGGCCGCCGCCTCCGGCCCGAATCCCTCCGCGTGACCGTGGAGGACCGCTCCATCGCCGACCTCTCCGCGTTGAGCCTGGGCGATCTGGCCGCCCGCGTCCGGGCCATGGATTTCGGAACGCCGGCGGCCGATCGGGCCGCCGGAGAGGCCGTCCGCGCCTCCATTCTCGGCAAGACCGGCCTGCTCGAGCGCCTCGGCCTCGGCTATCTCCGGCTCGACCGGGCAGCGGACTCGCTTTCGGGGGGCGAGTCCCAGCGCATCCGCCTCACCGCTCAAGCCGGAAGCGGACTGCGGGGCATGCTCTACGTCCTCGACGAGCCGACCGCGGGGCTCCATCCCGCCGACACCGCCCGGCTCCTGGAGGTGCTGGGCGAGCTCCGCGACAACGGCAACACGGTCCTTGTCGTCGAGCACGACGAGGACGTGATGCGGGCGGCGGACCATCTGATCGACCTCGGCCCCGGACCGGGAGAGGAGGGCGGCAGGGTTCTGTATCAAGGCCCGGCGCGCGATCTCCTCAAGATCCCTCGCGGGTCGAGCCCGACCCGGGATTTTCTCGCCGGCGATAGGAAACCAGCGGCACATTCCCTGGGCCGGCCGGGAACGGGGCGCATCCTCGTCAGGGGGGCGCGCCTGCACAACCTGCGCGATTTGGAGGTCGAGTTCAGGCTCGGCGCCCTCAACGTAGTCACGGGTGTCTCGGGGGCGGGCAAAACAACGCTGGTCCGTCATGTTCTGGCCGAGCGGCTCCGGACAGGCCGATCCGGACCCGGTCCCGACGCCGACGGCGTCCTCGTCGAAGGGACCGTGGGACGGGTGATCGAGATCGACCGCTCTCCGATCGGCCGGACGCCGCGCTCCAACCCGGCAACCTATACGAAGATCTCCGACCGGGTCCGCGACCTCTTCGCCGCGCTGCCCGAATCCCGGGACCGCGGCTTCGGGAAGGGCCGCTTTTCCTTCAATGTGACCGGCGGCCGGTGCGAAACCTGCCGTGGCGCCGGCCTCCTCCAGATCGGGATGCATTTCCTGGGCGACGTAGACGTCGTCTGCCCGGCCTGCGAAGGCCGCCGCTTCAATGACGCGACCCTCGCGGTGCGGGACCGCGGGAAGAGCATCCACGACGTCCTCGAAATGAGCGTCTCGGAAGCGGCCGCATTCTACCGCGACGCGGTCCGGCTCGCGGCCGACCTCGAGGTCCTAAAGCACCTCGGCCTGGGCTATCTCAAGCTGGGACAGGGTTCGACGACCCTTTCGGGCGGCGAAGCCCAGCGGATCAAGCTGGCCTCCGAGCTGCGCCGGGCCGGATCGGCGCCCGCGCTCATCATCCTCGAGGAGCCGACGACCGGATTGCACCGGGCGGACATCGAACACCTTCTCGCCGCCCTCCAGGAGATCGTTTCCCGCGGCGGGACGATCATCGCCATCGAGCACCACCCCGACGTCATCCGCGCCGCCGACCATATCGTGGATCTCGGTCCGGGAAGCGGCGAAGACGGCGGCCGTCTCGTCGCCTGCGGAAGGCCGGACGCGATCGCGGCTTGCGCGGCCTCGGCGACGGGGCGCGCGCTCCGGGGGGAATTCGCGTCGGAAGCCCTCCGCGCGGCGGGGGTTCGGGGCCGTCCGGACGCCGAAGGACCGATCATCCTCGAAGGCGTTTCGACCCATAACCTCCGCGGCATCGACGTCCGCATCCCCTTCCGGAAATTCACGGCCGTCAGCGGGCCATCGGGCGGGGGCAAATCCTCGCTTGTCTTCGATACGCTGTACGCCGCATCCCGGCAAAAGTACATCGAAAGCTTCTCCGCTTACGTGCGGGCGCTCATCGACAAGGGCGGACGGGCCGATTTCGCATCGGCCCGCGGATTGACCCCGCCGGTCGCGGTCGGCCGCGCCTCCTCCGCGTCCCATCCGCGTTCGACAGTCGGGACGATGACCGAGATCTACGACTATTACCGGCTGTTGTACGCGCGCGCGGGCGTCCCCCCTCCCGAGCGGACCGGCCGGACGCTCTCGGCGTCGATGTTCTCCTTCAACCATGATCAGGGCGCCTGCCCCGGATGCAAGGGCCTCGGGACGATGACCGTCGCCGACCCGGACCGGCTGATCACGGACCCGAAGAAGTCCCTCCTGGCCGGAGCGATGGACGGGACGAAAACCGGCCGGTTCTACGGCGATCCGGACGGCCAGCACGCCGCCGCCCTGCAGGCGGCCGGGGCCGCGGCCGGATTCGATTTTTCCAGGGCTTACGCGGACCTGACCGCGGAGGAACGGTCCGCCGCCCTCGACGGCACCGGAGATCGCGTCTACGATATCGTCTGGTCCTATCGGCGGGGAAAGCGGGCGGGCGATTTCGCCTTCCGCGGCCCTTGGAAAGGCTTCGCCGCCCTGGTCGCGGAAGAATACGAACGCAAGCACGCCGATCGCCGCGGCGAAGCGATGCGGGTTCTGATGAAGGACGGACCCTGCCCCCGCTGCGGCGGCCGGCGCCTCAATCCCGCCGCTCTCGCGGTCACGTATCGCGGGCTCGGGATCGCCGATCTCTCCGCCCTGACCGTGGCGCAAAGCCTCGCCTTTTTTGCCGGCGGAGGAAGTCCCGCCGCGCCGATGGACGCCCGGACCGCGGCCGTGACCGCCGCCGTCCAGGGAGAGATCATCCGGCGTCTCGGGCTCATCCGCGATGTCGGCCTGGATTATCTCAGCCTCGACCGCGCTTCCGGCGGCCTTTCGGGTGGAGAAGCTCAACGCCTCCGGCTGGCCGGGCTCCTCGGGGTCAGGCTCACCGGCGTCACCTTCGTCCTGGACGAGCCGACGCTCGGGCTCCATCCCCGGGACACGGCGAAG
The DNA here is from genome assembly GCA_963848835.1 of Candidatus Aminicenantota bacterium. Taxonomy (GTDB): domain Bacteria; phylum Acidobacteriota; class Aminicenantia; order Aminicenantales; family UBA4085; genus CAWKFB01. The sequence goes on from CAWKFB010000017.1 coordinate 112,014, forward strand.
CTCGTCGGCATGCTCCGCGAGCTCACGGCGGAGGGCAACACGGTCGTCGCCGTCGAGCACGACCTCGAGGTCATCCGGGCCGCCGACCACGTCCTCGACCTGGGACCCGGCGCGGGCCGGAACGGAGGGAGGATCGTTGCCGAAGGCGCTCCCGCCGAAATCGAGCGGTCTTCGGACTCCGTGACCGGGCCTTATCTCGCCCGCCGCGCGCGGACACCCGTCCCGCTTCAAGGAATCTCCGGGCCTCCGATCGAAATCAAGGGCGCCCGGGCGAACAATCTCCGCTCCGTCGACGTCTCGATCCCGACGGGCGTGCTGACGGCCGTGACCGGAGTCTCCGGGAGCGGCAAGTCCAGCCTCGTCTTCGACGTGCTCCTGGCTTCGGCCCAAGCCGGGCGGGCGGCTTCCTGCGCCGACATCCGCGGGCTCGAGCGATTCGAGAGGATCATTCCGGTCGGGAGCGAAGCCCCTCCCGAGAGCGCGGCGAGCATCCCCCTGACCTATCTTGGCCTTTTCGACGCGATTCGGGCTCTGTTCGCGGATTCACCGGACGCGCGGGCGCGGGGTCTCGGCAAATCCCATTTTTCCTTTCTCACCCGCGAGGGACGCTGCGAAGTCTGCGGCGGAACCGGCCGCGAAACGGTGAGCCTGGACCACCTGGCCGACGTCTCGGTCCCCTGCGAAGCCTGCGGCGGGAACCGCTTCCATCCCAGGGTTCTCGAGGTCCGCGTCTCGGGGCGGACGATCGCCGATATCCTCCGGATGACGGCGGCGGAGGCGGCGACAGCCCTATCAGGCTTGCCGAAGGTCGCCGCAAGCCTTTCCCTTCTCTCCGGGATCGGCCTGGATTATCTCGAGCTCGGCCAATCTCTTGATACGCTTTCGGCGGGCGAGCGGCAGCGACTGAAGCTCGCCGCCGAGCTGCTCCATCCGCCGTCCGGGAAGGCCCTCTATCTCTTCGACGAGCCGACGAGCGGACTTCACCCAACGGATGTGGAGCGGCTTTTACGGCTCTTCGCGAAGCTCCTCGCCGCGGGTCACACGATCGTTGCCGTGGAGCACGATCTCGAGCTCATCTCCCGGGCCGGCCATGTCATCGACCTGGGTCCGGAGGGAGGCGACAAAGGCGGGAAGCTCGTCATCCAAGGGCCGCCGGAAGCCGTCACGGCATGCCCGTCCTCTTATATGGGCGCAGCCCTCAAAACGTATTGGGGCCGCTGACCGCTTTGAGCGCGCGGCCGGAATCCGGGCGCGCCGCGTCCGATCAGAGCTTGGCTTTGATCCCGTCCAGGGCTTTCTGGGGGGACATGGCCCCGAACTGGAACTCGAGCGCGTCCCCGGATTTCAGCTTGAGAAGAAGCGCCTTCTGGAGAAAGCCCTTTTTTACGATCGCGGCATCCCCGATATCGCCGAACGGGATGGCCGCGTGATCCGCCAGCTTCTCAAAAGGCTGGGCCGGATTGATGACCCGGTAAGCCGCGGCGATCTTGGCCGCGGCGTTCTTCTCGAGAGAAATTCCCGCCTGAAAACGGACATATCTGTCCGTGACATAGATCTTCCCCGTGATCTTCTCCGAGTTCGGGCTGGGATCGCCCATGAAGACCGACCAGGATCCGACGATTTCTTCGCCTTGTTCCAGCCAGGGTTCAGCCATGACTCTCTCCCGTGAATATCGTTCGAAGCCCGCCGCGCTTACCGGATGGCCGCCATGGCCTCCTGGTATTTCTGCTGGGCCTCCATGACCTTCGGATCCGAAGCATAGGTCCCCATCTTCCCCATGGCGCCCATCATCTTGCCCATGACCGCGGTGACTCTGTCCGTCAGAGGCTTGAGCTCCGCGGGCGGATTTTCCTGGTCCTTAAGCTCCGGGTACTTTTCGCCGATTTCCTTCATTTTCGGACCCAGCTGAGTCATGACCTTCGTCACGGCGGTCAGCGCGGCCGCGACATCGTCGGCGCTCGCGGCCTTGTCCAGGGCGGCGACGAACTGCTCGTTGCCGACGACGAATTTTTCCATGACGTCCTTGGCGTCGGCGTATTTTCCGCCGCCCTTGCAGGCGACCAGGCCAAAGGCGAAGAAGACGACGAGCGCGAACAAAGCGAATTTCTTCATGAATGCCCTCCTCGGGAATAGATCAGATAGGTCCTACTTATCATAGAAGCAGCCTTCCGCACAAACGCTCAAAGCAAATTCCCGCCCGCCCGTCGTCCCTCTTCGGGCCGCCGCGGCTCAGAGCGCGTCGATGATCGAGTTCAGCAGGGCGCAGGGACGCATGGCTGCGGCGACCTTCGCCGTGTCGGGCCGGTAATACCCGCCCATATCGACGGGCCGGGCCTGGACCGCGATCAAGTCGGCGGCGATCCGGGCTTCGTTTTCCGCGAGCGCCTTGGCGACGGGGGCGAACCGGGCTTTGAGCTCCTTGTCCTTATCCTGGGCGGCCAGCGCCTCGGCCCAGTACATTGCCAGATAGAAATGGCTCCCCCGGTTGTCGATCTGGCCGACCTTGCGGGCGGGCGACTTGTTGTTGTCGAGGAACTTGGCGATGGCCGCATCGAGGGTGTCCGCGAGGACCTTGGCTTTCTCATTGGCGAAGGTTGTCCCAAGGTGCTCCAAGGACGCGGCGAAGGCCGAGAACTCGCCGAGCGAATCCCAACGCAGGTAATTTTCCTTCTCGAATTGCTGGACATGCTTGGGTGCCGAGCCGCCGGCGCCCGTCTCGAACAGCCCGCCGCCGGCGAGGAGCGGGACGATGGAGAGCATCTTGGCGCTCGTCCCGATCTCGAGGATGGGAAAGAGGTCGGTGAGGTAATCACGGAGGACATTCCCGGTCACCGAGATCGTGTCCAGGCCCTTGCGGATCCGCTCCAGGGAATATTTCATCGCCTCGATCGGAGCCAGAATCTTGATCTCGAGGCCGGCCGTGTCATGGTCCTTCAGATATTTCTCGACCTTGGCGATGACCTGGGTGTCGTGGGCGCGGTCGCGGTCCAGCCAGAAGACGGCGTGGGCCCCGGTCGCGCGGGCCCGCTTGACCGCCAGCTTGACCCAGTCCTGAATCGGGATGTCCTTGGCCCGGGACATGCGCCAGATGTCGCCGGCTTCGACCTCGTGCTCCATGAGGACGGCACCGTCGGCCGTCGCGACGCGGACCGTGCCGGCGAAGGGGACCTCGAACGTCGTCGGGTGGGAGCCGTACTCCTCGGCCTTCTGGGCCATCAGCCCGACGTTGGGGACGTCGCCCATCGTCGCGGGATCGAAGGCGCCGTGGGCCTTGCAGTCCTCGATCATCGTCTTATACGTCGTGGCGTAACAGCGGTCCGGGATCATGGCCTTGGTCTCGTGGAGCTTCCCGTCCGCGCCCCACATCTGGCCCGACTCGCGGATGACGACGGGCATGGAGGCGTCGACGATGACGTCGCTCGGGACATGGAGGTTCGTGATCCCCTGGTCCGAATCGACCATGGCCAGGGACGGCCGGACGGTATAGACGGCTTTGATGTCGGCCTCGATCTCAGCCTGCTTGGCGGCGGGCAAGGTCTTGATCTTGGTGGTGAGATCGCCGAGGCCGTTGTTCGGATTGAACCCGACCTCTTTGAGGACGGCGGCATGCTTGGCCAGGGCGTCTTGGTAGAAGACCGAGACGGCATGGCCGAACATGATCGGATCGGAGACCTTCATCATCGTCGCTTTGAGATGGAGCGACAGGAGCAGCCCCTGGGCCGTGGCGTCCTCGATCTGGGCGGCATAGAATTTGCGCAGGGCCTTCACGCCCATGAACGTTCCGCTCAGGATCTCGGCCGGGAGGGCCGTCAGCTTGTCCTTGAGGACCTTGACCGTCCCGTCCGTCCCCCGGAGCTCGATGCGGAAATCGCCGCCCCCGGCGACGGTCACGGACTTCTCGTGGCCGTAGAAATCCCCTTCCGCCATATGCGCGACATGGGCCTTGTTATCGGGTTTCCAGGCGCCAAGCTTGTGGGGGTGCTTTTTCGAAAAGGCCTTGACCGAAAGCGGGGCGCGGCGGTCGGAGTTCCCTTCGCGGAGGACGGGGTTGACGGCGCTGCCTAGGACCTTGGCGTAGCGGGCCTGGATCTCCCGCTCGGCGTCGGTTTTGGGATCCTCGGGATAATCCGGCAGCTTGTAGCCCTTCGACTGGAGCTCCTGGATGGCTTCCTGGAGCTGGGGAAGCGAGGCGCTGATGTTCGGAAGCTTGATGATATTGGCCTCGGGCTTCTGGGTCAGCTCGCCCAGCACGGCCAGGTTGTCGGGGATCCGCTGGCTCTCGGTCAGATAGTCGGGAAAGTTGGCGATGATGCGGCCGGCGAGGGAGATGTCGCTCGTCTCGACCTCCACTCCCGTTCCCTTGGTGAACGCCCGGATGATGGGCAGAAGCGAGTACGAGGCCAGGGCCGGCGCTTCGTCCGTCTCTGTCCAGAAGATTTTATGGACGCTCATGAATCCTCCTCCGATTGGATCGATATTCCCTGTTTTCGGCCCGAATCCGTTTCTTATCGGCGGCCCGGATGGCGGTCCGTCACGGCTTCGAGGGTGTCTTACGATATGCGAAACGCCCCCGGAGTGTCAAGGCGACGGACGGCCCATGGGGGTGCGAAATCCGGCTCATGGCGCGGGCGCGGACGGCGCTCCTCCGGCGTGCGCCCGGCGTTCCCTGAGCACGATGATGAACAGCGCGCCCGCCAGGACGATGGCCAGATGGCACATCACCGAAGGCATCAGGCTCCCCGGCTCTTCGGGAGCCATAAGCCCGATGGCAAACGCGGGAAGAACGAAGCCGAGGATCCCGGCCTGAAGGAGGGCCAGATGCTTCCGGAGGACCATATCGCGCGTCTTGCCCATCCCGTAAGCCGTTCCGAAGATGATCCCGGCCAGCCCGGCCTGGTAAAAAACTCCATATGCAATGTCAAACGGCGCGGTCGGATAATATTTGGCCACGACGAGCTCGCAGATCGACCGGCTGATGACGTCGGGATGAACCAGGATCCAGACCGAGAATCCCAAAGCCAGGACGGTCTCGACCCACGCCGCCGCCCGGGCCGGGACGGCGGCGGATCCGCTGAGCCGCGCCGTCAGCCACAAGCCGAGCGGCGGGAGCCAGGTGATATCGAGATAAGCGAGCACGGACCAGAGCTTGAGCCCCGGCTGGCCGCAAACCAGGACTTCAGCGAACTGATACCCGGCCAGGAGGAGGAGGATCGTTCCGACCGGCCGGAGGATGCGCTTCCGGCCCCGGCTCAAGCCGGAGAAAACCCACGCCGCCGCTGCGATTTCGAGGCCCCCCGTCACGATCGCCAGGATCGGCGAATACCCCATGAAGGCATTCTATGGGAATCGCCTTCCCGCGTCCATCGTTTATGATACGCCCGGCCGAAGGAGGTTGCGCCCCCTTGACGCGGGTCGGGGTGCAGGAATATTCTCATCCGGGGAACGGAGGTCGATCATGCCCGAATTTCAGCCTTTCGTCATGGAACGGATGATGTCCAAGTTCGAGAAAGCCGTCGACTACAACCTCTCGGAGAGCGGGGTCCACCCTCTCACCCTGCGAGAGCTCTTCCGGAACGATCGCGCCGGCGCTCTCCAACCTGCTGTCCCTGGAGATGGATTACGCTCACGCCAACGGCATCCCGGAGCTCCGCGAGAATATCGCGGCCATGTATCCGGGCGCCGGGCCGGACAACGTCCTGGTGACCGTCGGGGCCATCGAGGCCAACTACGACATCCTCTGGAGCGTCGTCAAGGCCGGGGACGAGGTCGTGGTCATGCTCCCGAACTACATGCAGATCTGGGGGCTGGCGAAGAACCTCGGCCTCGCGCTCAAGACCTTCACCCTCGACGAACGGAACGGCTGGGCGCCCGACCTCGAGGGATTGAAGAAGGCCGTGACGGGAAAGACGAAGCTGATCGCGGTCTGCAATCCCAACAATCCGACGGGATACATCCTCAAGAAAGAGGAGATGGAGGCGATCGTCGATATCGCCCGCGAAACCGGGGCCTGGATCCTCGCCGACGAGGTCTATGCCGGGGCCGAGCGCGTGGCCGAAGAACAGACTCCCACCTTCTACGGGAAGTACGAAAAGGTCCTCGCCGTCGGGAGCCTGAGCAAGGCCTACGGCCTGCCGGGGCTCAGGATCGGTTGGGCCGTCGGGCCGGCTGACGTGGTCGACGCGCTCTGGTCGAGGCACGAATACCTGACCTTGAGCGCGACGATGCTTTCCAACCATCTGGCCGCCTATGCCCTCTCCCCTGCCGTCCGCCCCCGGCTCATCGAGCGCGCCCGCGGCTTCATCCGCCGCGGCTACCCCGTCCTCGAACAATGGATGGCCGAGCACAAGGGCGTCCTCAGCGCCACTCCGCCGCAGGCCGCGGCGATCGCCTTCGTCAAGTACCGTCTGGACATCCCGTCGACCCGCTTCGTCGAGCGGCTGCGGGAGGAGAAGAAAGTGCTCATCGTCCCCGGGGAGCATTTCGGGCTCGACGGATTCGTCCGGATCAGCTACGGGCTGCCTCACGAATACCTGAAGCCGGCCCTCGGCCGGATCCACGATCTGATCGCGGAGCTGGGGCCGAAATAAGTCCGGACCGCGAGACCGACCGTGAAGATCGCGACGCTCGCCGAGATCAAGGCGGTTCTTCCCTCGCTCGACCTCATCCCGGCGATCGAGCGCGGCTTCGTCGCCTATTCCTCCGGCCGGGCGGTCGTCCCTCCGGTCGGCGAGCTGATCCTGGAGCGGGGCGAGGTCCACATCAAATACGGCTACATCCGCGGAGATGATTTCTACGTCATCAAGATCGCCTCCGGATTCTACGGCAATTCCGCCCTGGGATTGCCCTCGGGCAACGGATGCATGCTTCTTTTCGACCAGAAGACCGGAGAGCCGGCCGCGGTTCTTCTCGACGAGGGCCATCTGACCGACGTCCGGACCGGAGTCGCGGGCGCGGTGGCGGCCAAGCATCTCGCCCCGAAGAAAGTGGAGCGGATCGGCATCGTCGGCGCCGGGACCCAAGCCCGCCAACAGCTGACCTGGCTATCCCGCGTCACGGCCTGCCGGGACGTCTTAACCTGGGGACCGATCCCGGCCGAGCTCGAGGCTTATAAGCGCGAGATGGAAGCGCGCGCGTTCGCCGTGGAGACGACCATGGACGCGGGCCGAATCCTCCGGGAATGCAACCTCATCGTCACGGCGACGCCCTCGAAATCGCCGCTTCTCTTCGCCGCCGACCTGCGGCCGGGAACCCACATCACCGCGGTCGGATCCGACACGCCGGACAAACAGGAGCTCGACTCGGAAATCCTCGTCCGGGCCGATGTGGTCGTGGCCGACAGCCGCGCTCAATGCCGTCTCCGCGGCGAGATCCACAAAGCACTCGAAGCGGGCCGGATCACGGAGGACAAGTGCGTCGAGCTCGGCGACGTCATCTCCCGCAAGGCGACCGGCCGGACATCAGACGGCCAGATCACCGTCGCCGACCTGACAGGCGTCGCCGTTCAGGATATCGAGATCGCCGTCGCGGTCTTTCGCGCCCTCGGGTGATCGATCGCGGCCCTAAAGAAGGAGTCACCGTCATGAAAACAAAGGGACGGCCCAAGATCCTCCTCGCCTGGACGGCCGGCATCGTACTTCTGGGAGTCCTTTCATCGACTCTCCCGCCGGCCTCGGCCCAAGTTCCACCCGCTGCCGCGCCGGTCTTTCCCGGCCCGGCCTGGGAACGCATCGAAAAACCCGAAGCGGCCGGATTTTCGTCCGCCCGCCTGGCCGCCCTGCGGGCCTGGCTCGAATCGATCGACACGACGGCGATGATGGTCTCCGTCGGCGGAAGATCGCTCTTCGAATACGGCGACCTGAGCCATCTGAGCTACCTGGCTTCGGTCCGCAAGAGCGTCCTGGCCATCCTCTACGGGAAATACGTGGAGAACGGAACAATCGATCTCCGGAAGACCCTCAAGGACATCGGGCTGACCGAGGTCGACGAGCTGATGCCGATCGAGCTCAGCGCCACGATCGAGAACCTGATCACCGCCCGCTCGGGGGTCTATCACCCGGCCTCCAATTCGGGAGACAGCACGGCCAGCGCTCCGCCCCGCGGGTCGCAGCGCCCGGGGACCTATTTCCTCTACAACAACTGGGACTTCAACGCCGCCGGGGCGGCCTTCGAGATCCTGACGGGGAAGGACATCTACGACGCCCTGGAAGCCGACCTAGCCCGGCCGATCGGGATGCAGGATTTCGACCGGGCCAAGCAGCGGAAATCCGGGGACCTGAAGCGGTCGAAGTACCCGGCCTACCACATGTATCTATCGACGCGCGATATGGCCCGAATCGGGCTCCTGATGCTGCGCGACGGCCGATGGGCCGGGCAGCCCGTCGCATCGAAGGAGTGGATCGGCCGCATCAGAAGTCTCTTCACGCCGCTGAACGAGATGAATCCGCCGGGCAGCCGCGCCCTCGGGACGGGGAACCGCTGGGGATACGGCACCATGTGGTGGGTCTGGGACGCGCCGAATTCGCCGGGGCCCTTTCAGAGGGCTTATACCGGCATGGGAGCGGGCGGACAGTACATCACGATCCTGCCGGAGCTGGACATGGTGATCGCCCACAAGACCGATACCGGACAGATCTCGCCCCACGGCGACGGCAAGCGCACGCGGTCCGTGACCCTCCGGGACTATGACGCGGCGCTCCGGATCCTGATCTCGGCCGCCGGGAGCCGCTGAGCCGCCTCGCCGGGTTCCCTTTCCCGGGGCGCTCATTCGGACCGGAGCGCCTCGATCGGCGAAAGGCGCGAAGCCCGGCGGGCGGGGAAGACCCCGAAGAAGATCCCGATGGCCGCCGAGAACGTCACGGCCAGGACGACGGCCCAGGGCGTGATCACGACGGGAAGCTCCGGGAAAGCGAGGCGCGCTCCCCCCAGGGCCCCGAAGCTCAAGACTATCCCGGCCAGGCAGCCGAGGAGCGAGAGGACGACGGATTCGACCAGGAACTGGATCAGGATGTCCCGGGACCGGGCCCCCGTCGCCTTGCGCAAGCCGATCTCCCGCGTCCGCTCGCTGATCGAGGCGAGCATGATGTTCATGATCCCGATCCCGCCGACGACGAGGGAGATCGCGGCGATCGCGACCAGGGTGAAGGTCAGCGTGCTGAGGATCGAATTGAGGGTCGAGAGCATCTCATTCTGGGAGATGATGGTGATGTCTTCGACGCCGTTGTGGCGCGTCTTGATCAATTCCTTGATCGCCGCCGAGGCTGTCCCGACCTCGCCGCTCGAGCGGGCCCGGACGAGGATCTCGGCCAAAGCGTCCGTGTTGAACAGCCGCTGGGCCGCGGTCAGGGGCAGGTAGACCTGATCGTCGAAATCGACCCCGAAGGTGCTCCCCTTCTCCTCCATGGCCCCGATGACCCGGAACTGCGTCCCCATCACCTGGACGAATTTGCCGAGGGGGTTCTCGTTTCCGAACACTTCCGTCCGGACCTTGCTTCCGAGGACCGCGATCCTCCGCTCCGAGTCGACGTCGTCCGGACTCAGGAACCGGCCGACTTCGGTAAAGATGTCCCGGACATAAGGGAATTCCGGTCCCGTGCCCGAGATCATGGTGTTCCTCGAGACGCTCCCGTACTTGATCAGCCCGAAGCCGAAGACGACCGGCGCGGTCCCGCCGACCGAAGGGATGCGCTTGCGGACGGCCTCGGAATCGGCCGAGGTCAGCTTGTGCCGGATGGCCGCCCCGACGATCCAGCTCGTGTTCACGGTCTCCCGCTTTCCGGGCGTGACGATGAGGAGGTTGCTGCCCATGCCGGCGAACTGATCCCCGACGAAGCCCCGGGCGCTGTGGCCGAGCGAGACGAGCGAGATGACGGCGAAAACCCCGACGACGATCCCGACCATGGTCAGGGCGCTGCGGAGCTTGTTCTCGGCCAGGACGGAGAAGGCGACCCGGACGGACTCGCGGATGTTGAGCTCGCCGCTCATGCCGTTCTTCAGAGCTCGCGGGCCCGCTCGACCACGCGCAGGCCGTCCTGGAGCCGGACGTTCTCGGGCGGGACGGCGATCCGGTCGCCGGCGGCGAGGCCCGAAGTGACCTCGGTCCACTCCCAATTGGACAGGCCGGTCTCGACCGCGGTCTCCCGGATCGTCCCGCCGGCGACGAGATAGACGAACTTGCCCCGGGGACGGACGAGGATCGAGGCCGTCGGACACGCCACGGCCGCCGTCCGGGAGGAGATCAGGACCTCGGCGTTCGCGGACATGCCGGGGACGACGCCGGCGACGCGCTCCGGCCCGAGCGCGATCTTCACCCGCGCCGTCCGGTTCTGGTCCAGGGCCCGGGAAATGAACGGGTAGACCTCGACAACCTTCCCTTCGAGCTCCCGCCGGCCGACGGCCTCGAAGGCCAGGGTCGCGGTCTGTCCGATCTTGAGCTTGCCGTAATCGTTCTCATCCACGTCGATCACGACGAACATGCGCCGATCGTCGGCGAGCTCGAGCTGCCCCGGGGAGGCGGCGAGCGTCGCGCCGGGAGACATGAGCGCCGCGGCCCCGGAGGCCGCGGCCGAGGCTTCCGGACGTCCCGCCGCGGCCGCCAGCGAGCCGCCCGCGAACGCCGCCGGCGCGATCCCGCCCCACATCTGGCCGGGGACGAGGTCGCATTCCAGGACGATCGCGTCGAAGGGGGCCCGGACTTCGGTCTTGCGGCGGGACGCGGAAGCGACGTCGCGATGGACCCGCGCCTGTTTCAGCGCGGATTCGGCGGCCGACTCCTCGGCCGTCGCCAGGTCGCGGGCCATCTTGGCCGTCTCGAGCTGTTGGACGGTCATCGAGTCGGCCTCGAACAGCCGGCGGGCCCGGTCGAAATCGTTCCGGACCTGGGAGGCGTGGACTTTCGCTTCCGCGAGACGCGCTTCGAACAACGGAACCGCGGCGTCAAGCGTCCGGAGCTGGTCCCGGAAATCGGTGTCGTCGAGGACGACGAGAATCTGGCCCGCTTTGACCCGTTCCCCGCGCCGCGCCCGGACCTCGAGGACCCGGCCGGAGATCTCAGCCTGCAGGCTGACCCGCCTCTCGGGCTCGACGAAGCCGGTCGCGACGCCGGTGACGGTCTCGTCGATGGCCATCGGCCGGACGATCCAGACGGCGACGGGGACCGGATCGGAGCGGAGGGAGGAAAGGACGATGAACGCCGCGCCGGCGACGACGAGAACGATGATGAGCCCGATCAGCAGCTTTTTCGGCATGGTTTTCTCACCAGTTCTTCCCCAGGTCGGCGAGCAGGGCGGCGTGCATCTCGACGCCGTCCCACAGGTTCTGGAGCCGGATATTCTCGTCCGGGCCGTGCTGGTTGTTGTCGTGATTGGCGATCGGGAGGAGGGCGATCGGCAGGCCGAGCACCCGGGCGAACATCTCCATCGGGATGCTCCCCCCGGAAGCCGGCAGCTGGACGAGCCTTCCCCCCGTCGCGGCGTCGAGCGTCCGGACGAGGGCCCGGGCGAACGGGGAACTCATGGGCTCCCGGTAGCCCGGGTAGCCGCCTTCCCACGTCATCTGAATGAACCTGGGGGCCTGCTTGCGCTGCTCTTCCGAAAGCGGACCGTTGACGATCTCGAAGCCCATCGCCCGGACGGCCCGTTCGAAGGAATCCCTGACCCGGGCCGGAGATTGATCGGGGACGAGCCTAAAATCGATCGAGGCCGTCGCCTCGGCGGGGACGGCGTTCTGAGCTTTGGCACCGATATTTCCCGACCTCAATCCGCGAACGTTGAGGGCCGGACGCATGATCCGTTCCTCGACGCGGACCCCGCCGCCTTCGGTCCAGCCCAGCTTGAACTCGCGGCGGAGCTCTTCGTCCACGGGCGGAGCCGCCGCGAGGGCTTGTCTCTCCTCTTCGGACAGCGGCCGGACGTCGTCATAGAAGCCCGGGATATTGACGGTCCCATCGTCCGCCCGGAGCGAGCCGAGGATGCGGGAGAGGATCGCGGCCGGGTTGGGAGCCCAATTCCCATAATGGCCGCTATGGAGGGGCCGGTCCGGGCCGAAGACGGTCATTTCCAGCCCGACGACTCCGCGCGCCCCGAATACGATCATGGGCCGACGCGTCTGGTGGACCGGACCGTCGCACAGGATCATGCCGTCGGCCCGGAAGAGGTCCGGCTTGCCGACAAGGAAAGCCTGGAGATGAGGCGAACCCTGCTCTTCTTCGCCCTCGAAGAGATACCTCACGTTCACCGAGAGGGGCTTTTTCCGCTCTTTCAGAATGTCGAGCGCGGCCAGGGCGGCGACGATCGTCCCCTTGTCGTCGCTCGCGCCCCGTCCGTACAAGCGCCATTCCCCGGACCTGTCGGGCGACAGCCCCACGAGTCCGGCTGTTTTGGCGCCGGAGGCGATCGTCCCCATCCTCAGGACCGGCTTCCAAGGATCGTCCGTCCAGGCCGTCGGATCGACCGGCTGGCCGTCGTAATGGGCGTAGATGAGGAGGGTTTTTTTCGCACCCGGCGTTTTGATTTCCCCAACGACGAGAGGCGGGCCGCCCTCGATCTCGAGGATCCTGGACGGGATCCCCCGGTCCCGCATCATCCCGGCCAGATGGACGGCGTTGCGCAGGATGTTCTTCCGATCGGTCGCGACATTCGGGATGGCCATGAAGCCGATGAGCTCGCGCACGACGGATCTCATCCGGTCGCGGCCCAGGCTTCGCGCCGCCGGATCTCCGTTCGGCCGCCCTTCGCCGGATGCGGCGAACGCGATCAGGAAGAGTGAGGCGGCCGCGGCCCCCATGCGTCGGCCTCGGCCTCGTTTCCGAACATCTATGGCTCCGGGCATCCGGCTTCTCCTTTATGCCAAGAGTTTATGGGAGAAAACCGGGAATGTAAACAGTCCGAACGCGGAGAGTACCCTGCTTCGGAGCTCCGGGGGGTCAGGCGACGGGCCGGGACGGAGGCCCGGACGCCCTCGCACCGGTCCGTCGCTTCCGGATCGCGTCCAGGCTCCACGGCCCCGCTCCGGCGATCGACAGATAGAGCCAGAGGAAACAATAAAGAGCCGCCGGCTCGCCGCCGTTCAGAGTCGGCCAGAAGCTCCGGGGAAGATGGACCTGGAAATAGGCAACGGCCATTTCTCCCGCCAGAACGAAGGCGACGGGACGAGTGAAGAGGCCGATAAGGAGGAGCAGGCCGCCGAACGTCTCGAGGACGCCGGCCAGCCCCGTCTGGGAAAGCAGGGTGACCGTCCCCCCGGCCTTCGAGGCCGCGGCCGGAAAGGCAAAGAGCTTCATCGTGCCGTGGAGCATGAACATAACCGCGGCGACGATCCGGAGGAGGCTCCGAAGCCGGTCCGCCCAAGTCGATCCTTCCCGCATTTCAGTCAAGATGCCCTCCGTAATTGTCCAGGCCGGAGAGCCGGACGCTCTCCGCCCAGAATCGTTCCTGAAGGTCGATGTCGGCCTGGAACGGGGCTTTGATGATCTTGCCGTCGTGAAGGAGCTCGCCGGTGACCGCAGCGAACCTGTCCTCGACGGCGAGCGCGATCACCCCCTCAGCCGCGCGCTCCGGAGTCCGGGAAAACGGGCGAAGAACGACCCGGGACAGGAACCGCACCATGAGGGGAGCGTGCTTCGTAAGAGAAGTCCAGGTCACGCCCGGATGGCAGGCATTGGCGGTGATGCCGCGCGCCTTGCCCCTCCGGGCGAGGACGTAGGTAAAGAGAAGATTCTCCGCTTTGGACGCCCCGAACGCCCGGGCCGCGCTGAACCGCCGCTGCCCTTGAAGATCGCCCAGGTCCGGCTTGACCGTCGACGGCGCCGTCAAGGTGATGATCCGAGAGGGCGCTCCGGCTTCGAGCCGGTCCAGGAGAAGATTCGTCAGAAGAAACGGGCCGAGGTGATTCGTGGCGAACATCAGCTCCAGGCCCTCCGGCGTCACCGTTCGCTTATCCATCAAAACGGCCGCGGCGTTGACCAGGAGATTCAAGCGATCGGTCCTTTTCCGGATCTCTTCCGCCGCCGCTCGAACCGACGCGGGGGAGCTCAAATCGCAATGAAGGAACTCGAGCCGGCCGTTCCCGCCGGCCGAGCGGGACGCGTCCCTGAGGGGAGTCCGGGACAGACAGATCACCGACATGCCGGCCTCCGCGAGCCCGGCCGCCGTCGCTCCGCCGATCCCTCCCGAAGCGCCGGTGACGAGAGCGATACGGCCTGGGAATCCGGACATGGTCATCCCCGAACGATCTTGAAGTTGAACGCCGGATCCCCGAAGATCCCCCACAGCCGGATCCATACCGGCAGCATCATCTCCGCGCCGCGGCAGCCCGTGATGTCCCCGAAGTCGATGATCGCCTTCCAGCCGTAGGCGTGGGCGATCCCGACAACCCGGGCTTTCGCCTCCGCGTCGTTGCCGCAGACGAAGAGATGGTGGTCGGCGCCGGCGAGGCTGCCGGGATCGACCTGGAGGGAGGCGCTCAACGTGTTGAACGATTTGACCACCTTCGCCTTGGGGAGCGCCTGTTGGATCCGTTCGCCCAGGGATTCGGTGTTGGAGACAAAAAGCGTCGGCGGCATTCCGTGGGAGAAGTCGAGCGGGTTCGCGATATCGACGAGAACCTTTCCGGCGGTCTCTTTCCCGAGATTTCCCAGGACTCCTAGGACGGCTGCGCCCTCGATCGCTTCGATAACGATCTCGCCGGCCGCCGCGGCTTCCGCGAACGGCGCGATCCTGATCCGCGCGTGCTCTTTAAGCCACGCGTCCATCGGAGGAAGCCCCCGGCCGTTCCCGTTCTGCCGCGCCATGGTGCCGATGACGTCCCGCGTCCCTATGACCACGTCGTTCCCGAGGGCGGCCAGCTTCTCCGCGTGCGCCCGGCCGACTATGCCCGTGCCCAGGACCCCGATCTTCATCCGCGCCTCCTTGGGAGTGGTGGCCCGTCATCAGCTCAGTCCGTAGACGGGGATCGCGGCGCCGCTCGTGACCGAGCCCGCGTCCGATATGAGGTAAAGAACAACGTCCGCGATGGCTTCGGCGCTCGTCCAGTTCGAATAATCCGCCCCGGGATTATGGGCCCGGTTGTCGGGCGAATCGATCGTTCCCGGAAGGATGCAGTTGGCGGTGATCCCGTGCTTCAGCGTTTCCGCGGCGATCACTTCCGTCAGGATGACGACGCCGGCCTTGGCCACCGTGTAAGCCCCGTTCTTGACGCGGTTCTTTTTTTCGACGGCCTGGCGGGCGCCAACGCATACGATCTTGCCGGATTTCGCCTTGATCATGGCCGGAAGCACGGCCCGGGAGCACAGGAACGCCGTTTTCAGGTTCAAGTCGAGGAGATATGCCCAATCTTCCGGCGAGGTCGCCGCGACCTCGGCGCCGCCGCGCCAGCCGCCGGCGATGTTCAACAAAGCGTCGATCCGGCCGTAGTGCTTGAGGACGGCGCCGATAAGCTCGGACACTTCATCCTCCCGGGTCAGATCGGCCCGGAATCCGCCCAGGGCCGTTCTCTCTCCGCCGAGGGAGTCGATGAGGCCTTGGAGTTTCTCCTCGGTTCGATAGACGGCGGCGACGACGGCTTCCGCGTCGAGGAGACGTTTGATGACCGCTTTGCCCAATCCGCCCGTCGCCCCGGTAACAAGGACGACTTTTTTTCGGATGGATTCGAGGAAATTCCGCTCGGGCATTATGGAGACTCCTTTTCCCGGCAAAGCCGCGGCGACCCGCGATTCCCAAATGCCGAGGCAGCTGAAAGAATCCAAAAATCATGCCAATCGGCTTAATACGCCCCATTCTGAAAAAGGGGGCCCAAAGGGCATTCCGGCGTTCGGATTCGTCCAAAGGCGCGGGAAATCGTCCTGTTCAACGGGAATCCGGGCGAGCTCCCACGGTAGGGCAGGGTTCATTTCTCTTAGATCCGGCTCAGGGCGCTCCCGATCGGCTGGCACGAATATTGCCAAATAAAGGAGCGCGGCGTGGCGCCGCACATTCGTTCGTTCCATCCTAAGGAGAAGATTATGAAAAAGCCCGCTCTCGTTCTTTCGGCCGTCTTGATCGTCGCTCTATGTGTTTCCGCCCCGGCGTTCGCCCAGGCGGGGGCGTCCATGAAGCCGGCGCCGCAGGACAAGCCCATGACGGAAAAAATGATGCAGGACATGTTCATGAAATACGGCCTGCCCGGAAAATCCCACGAGTTCCTGAAAAAATTCGTCGGGACTTGGGACATGGAGGTCAAATCCTGGATGAAGCCCGGGGACCCGCCCGCAGCGAGCACGGGAACACAGACGAACCAGCTCATCCTCGGCGGGCGGTACGTCGAGATCAAGCTGGAGATCATGATGGGCACGATGAAGCTGACCGGGATGGAGATCCTCGGCTACGATCTCTTCCGGAACACGTACACGAATTTCTACATCGACGACTCGACCACGGCGTTCACGGTCGTCACGGGAGGCTTGGATCCCTCGGGCATGGCCCTGACCCAGACCGGGATGTCGCCCGACATCATGACCGGGAAGATGCAGAAGATCCGCGCCGTGACGACCTTCCTCGCGGAGGGCAAGTACAGGTTCGAGATCTTCATGGTTCCCCCGGACGGCAAGGACTTCAAGAGCCTGGAGTTCCTGGCCACGAAGAGGTTGAAGTGAAGACGAAGGGAGACGATATGAAACCGAAAAAGACGCAGGCGTCCAAGGCGCCGAAGACGACGGCGGACAAGCCCTGCCCCGAAGACCTGAACCTGCCCCGGCCGTCGCGTGAGGATTACGCGGGGACCGTCGAGGAGCAGATCGCCGATTTCGAGGAAACGCTCGACGGTTACGAGACGGACATGGAATCCACAGGCTGGGACGACCTGAGCGAGTTCCGCAACCGGATCGACGATCTGCGCGCCCGGCTGAAGAGCCTCCGCAGCCAATCGGAGGAGCTCGCGGACGCGGAGGATGCGGAGTGGCCGGCTCTCCACGAGGACATGGAAAAGGCGCTCCTCGACATGTCCGACGCCATGAGGGACATTGCGGTCGAGCTCGGGCAGGTCCTGCCGGAGTGAAACGTCCGGCCCGGGACGGAGGATGAAATCATCGGAAAGGAGAAAGGGTGATGAATAAGATATTCATGTTCGAGCTGCCGGTGGCCAATATGAAGCGGGCCGCGGCGTTCTACAAGAAAGCGTTCGGCTGGAAGATCGTGCCGTGGAACGGCTCGTACGGCATCCAGTCCGTTCCGGAGGACGCCAACTGGGTCCCGAAGGTGAAGGGCGCGATCAACGGCGAGATGTACCGGCGGGCGTCCAAAAAGGAAGCCCCCATCCTCGTCGTCCTCGTGCCTTCGATCAACCGGGCCGTCGCCGGCGTGATCAAGGCGGGAGGCAAGGTGGTTTTGAAGAAGGAGCCCTACGAGGATTGGGGCTGGTACGCCCGGGTCAAGGACCCCGAAGGGAACGTCTTCGGCCTCTGGGAACACGCGAAATAAGGTTCCCCGGTCCCGCCCGCGCCGCGGGCGGAGGCTCCTGGCGGAAAGCCGTTCGTTTCCGAATGGCCGGCGCAGATCTATGGTATAAATATCCGGACCGCCGGCGCGGCCCCGGGCCGGCGCGAACGACTGAGAAGGAGCGAAGCATGAAAGCGCAGCGTTTCCTGGTCCAGGGGTCCTACGGTCCCCTGCGGGAGGGCGAGGCCGAGCGGGCGAAAGCTTGGGGCGCCGCCCTGGCCGGATCGATATCCTGATCACCGTGCGGGAAAAGATGGACATCTACCGACGCTTGGCCGCGCATCTCGACGATCTCCCGGCCGGCTTTCCGCGGACCCAGAGCGGCGTCGAGCTCAGGATCCTGCGCCGGCTCTTCACCGAGGACGAAGCGGCGATGGCCGTCTTGCTGAGCGTCCTGCCCGAAGGACCCGACTCCGTCGCCGTCCGGGCCGGCCTTCCGATCGGCGAAACGGCGCGGCGGCTCGAAGCGATGTCGCGCAAGGGACTGATCTACCGGATGCCGGACGAGGGCGGCGGCTTCCGCTACATGGCCAATCAGTACGTCATCGGCATCTGGGAATATCAGGTCGCCCGGCTCAGCCCGGAGCTCATCCGGGACATGGACGAGTACATGGACACCTTGCTGCTGGAAGGCCCATGGAAAAAAACGCCCCAGCTTCGGGTCGTCCCCGTCATGCAGGCGCTTCCGACGCGCCTTGAGATCCTCGCCCACGAGAGGGCGGCGGACCTCGTCCGCGAGCGCGACCGCTTCCTCATCGCCCCCTGCATCTGCCGCCGCGAGCGAAAGATCGCCGGCCAGGGGTGCGACAAGCTCGAGGACGCCTGTCTGATCATGGGCGGCGGCGTCGACTACTACGAGCAGAACGGCATGGGTCGGATCATCGGCCTCGAGGAGGCCCTTGCCCTCTTGAAGCGGGCCGAGAACGAAGGGCTCGTCCTCCAGCCGAGCAACGCCCGGAAGATCTCCAACATCTGCATGTGCTGCGGCTGCTGCTGCGGCGTCCTGCGGACGATCAAGAAGCATCCGCTCCCGGCCGATTTCGTCTCTTCGCCCTTCCGCGCCGTCCTCGACCGGGAAAAATGCGAAGACTGCGGCTTCTGCCTGACCCGCTGCCCGATGGACGCTCTCGGCCGGGACGCGGAGGGGGTGATGGCGGTCGATCCCGGCCGCTGCATCGGCTGCGGATTGTGCGTTCCGACCTGCGGCGGGGGAAGCCTCGGCCTCGTCCGGAAACCGGACGGGGAACAGCGGGACGTCCCCGCGACCTTCACCCGGACCTACATCGAGATGGCCCGCCGCCGCGGCAAGCTGAAGCCGGTCAAGCTCGCCCAGGCCTGGGTCCGGACGAAGATCAAGGCCTAGCGCGGACTCGGCTCCCTATTTCAGGAAGACCTCCAGCACCGGGATCTCGACCGGCGGCTTCCGGACGGGAAGCGTCAGCGACAGGTCCGCCGCCCCCTCCCCTCTCCCGGCGCTCATCCGGACCTCCGACGCGTCGTGGAGGAACTGGACGTATTTCACCTTGCCGGCCATGCCGGTGAGGGTGAGCCTGTCGAGCGGATAGGCGAGCAGATGGACGTAAAGCCGGTTCGTCGCCGGATTCCAGGTCAGCAGCGTATTCGGCGGAGCGACGAATCCCGCGGGGGCTTCGGTGCATCCGTAGACCGACCGGCCGTTCAGCCGCGTCCAATCCCCCATTGCCTTCAGGCTGGCCTGAGCCCGGTCATCGAAGGTCCCGCGGGCTGTCGGCCCGACGTTGAGCAGGAGATTCCCGCCCTTGCCGACCGATTCGACGAGGAGCTCGAGGAGCTGGGCCGGGCTCTTCCACGTGGCTTCATCGCGGTAATAGCCCCAGGATCCTGAGAAGGTCTGGCACGTCTCCCAGGGGACCTTCCTGCCGTTCCGCTCGGGCCACCGGGCCACCTTGACCTGCTCGGGGGTCGTGAAGTCCCATCCGCCTTCCACATCGGTGAGGTCGAGCCGGTCGTCGACGATGATCCCCGGCTGAAGCGACCGGGCGAGCTTGAGGAGGTTCTCGGAATCCCAATCCGCCCGGCCTTTCCCGTTCTTTCCGGGAAACGAGAAATCGAACCAGATGATGCTGATCTCCCCGTAGTTCGTGAGCAGCTCCCGGACCTGGTTCTTCATATATTCGCGGTACTTGGCCATGTCCTTTCCCGCGTTCAGCTTCTCGTATGCGGCGTCGCTCTCGACGCGCAGCGGATGGTTCCGGTCGATCGTATAATCGGGATGATGCCAGTCGATGAGCGAATAGTAGAAGCCGACTTTGAGCCCCTCGGCGCGGAACGCTTCGACGTATTCCTTGATCAGGTCCTTCCCGACGGGCGTGTTCGTCGCCTTGTAGTCGGTGTATTTTGAATCCCAGAGGCAGAAACCCTCGTGGTGCTTGGCGGTCAGGACGGCGTACTTCATCCCGGCGGCCTTGGCCATCCGGGCCCATTCTTTCGGGTTGTAGAGATCGGGATTGAAGAGCTCGAAATACTTCTGGTACTGCTCGTTCGTCATCCGCTCCCGGTTCTTGACCCATTCGTGCCGCGCGGGCAGGGCATAAAGCCCCCAATGGATGAACATCCCGAACCGCGCTTCGGTCCACCATTTCATCCGCTGGGCTTTCTGGATCTCGGTCTCTTTCGGGAGCTGGCCGGCCGCGGTCCCGGCGACCATCGTCCCGACGAGCGCCAGGACCAGGAGCCGCAGGACTTTCGATTTCATGGATCCCTCCTCGTTTTCGTTCTTATTTTAGGGCCCTGCGGTCAAACGCCGTCGCCGGTGTATTTCGTGAGCAGCTTCAGGCGGAGCTCGCGGTAGAGCTTGACGAGCTTCTCCATCCGGGAGACCGTGAGGCCGGTCAGGTATTTCACTGCCGCGCCGCGGTCCTTCTCCAGGAGCCCGACGGCTTGGGCGTCGATCCCGGACTGCTCGGCGAAAAAGGCGTTTTCGACCGGATCGCGCGCGTCGCGTAAATCTTTGACGGCGGCCTGCCAGCGCAGGAGCATGAGCTTCTCGACGAAGTCAACCGCCCAGCGGGCCGAGTCCTCGCTGTAGGCGAAATAATCGTAGGTCTTGTAGAGCGGCGAGACATCGGCGACGCCCGCATAGACGGGGACGTACGGGCTGACGAATGGATTGTCGACGTAGAACCAGTAGATGCCCCCGACCGCGTCGGGCAGCCAGGCGCGGAGCTGGGCGACCATGCCGTAACCCTCGGTGGCGATCGTCCGGTGATGGCGGATCCTCAGCACCCGCTCGAGGTCGGGCGGGATGAACGAGGAAGCCACGGGGCTCTTGGCCATCTTCCCCACGCCGGCCGGGACCATCCAGGCCGGGTCCCAGGTCATGTCATAGATCGTGTCCTCGAAGGTCGAGCGCTGGAAGGCGATGACGTCCTGGACCGAAACCTTCTTTTCCGGCCTGAAAGAGAAGGGGTAGAACGCCGCTCCCTCGATCTCCTGAGCGTAAAGCGTGCCCGGCCCGGCGGCGTCCTTCAGAGACCGTTTCGGCCATCTCTTCAGCGACGGAGCGAGCGTGCTCGAGACGAGCCACATCCGGCTGAGATTGCCTTCCCGGATCGGGGGAGCATAGGCCTCCTGCCAGAGGAACGGCCGGCCGCTCTTCGGATCGTACCAGCCCCGTTCGACGGCGGCCGTCATGTAGTTGGGCGAGACGAGCACATCCGGGTCCCGGGGATCAAGCTCGCGGATCCGGAAATAGTTGGCGATGACGACGACATGATCGTCGGGGACGCGCCGGGCCGCCCAGATCGCTCCCGGCTTGCCGCTCGCGGGCGTCCACTCGGGGCCGACGCTGCAGATTTCCATGACCCAGAGCTCGCGGGGATCGGCGATGCAGAGCGCTTCGGATCCACCGCAGGAGGGCAGGAAGCCGTATTTTTCGACGAGTCCGCCGATGAGCTTGACCGCTTCGCGCGCGGCGGTGCAGCGCTCGAGGGCGAAGACCTGGGCCTGCTCGACGGTCATGATCTGGCGGGTCAGGCCTTCGACGTAAGGGACGTCGAGCTCGGCCCGCTGCGAGCAGGTGCTTTCGCCGATGGCCAGCTGCTTCTCGTTCATCTGGGAGTAGCCGGTATGGAAATATCCGAACGTCCTCTCGACCTGAGGGATTTGGCCGATCACTTTGCCGAAATCACCGAGCGGAAGCGGCCGGCGGTCGTCCGAGGAGCCGAAGTACGCCATCCCCCAATGAACCGGGGCTGACGCGCCTTTCGGAAAGCTCCGACCGGGGATGACCTGGATGCGGCACTCGGAGCAGCCATCGGTATGGGACGTGAGGACCGAGCCGTCGACGGTCGCTCCGCGGCCGGCGCCGATGACCGTGCAGCCCTCGGGATCGGACGCCGCGAACGTCGCGGTTCCGATCGCGGAGGCGACGGCGCGCGCCGGCGAAGCCGCAGGAGCGGCGGCGAGGGCAAAAACGAGTAAAATCCAGAATCCGCCTCGGAGGATCTTTGCAGTGACGGTCATTTCATCCTCAAGAAAGATGGGCCTGACGGGCTCAGCGCCAGAGCGCGAGGATGACGGCCGCGCCCGTCTGATAAACGATCTGGTATCCCGAAACGATGAGCCAAAGTCCGAAGGGCTTGTGCTCGAAAAGATGAGTCGTGGCGAAGGCCATGGCGGATATGCCGACCCCGGTCCACAAACCTAGCCTGAGACCTCCCCAGACGCTGGTCAGGTTGAGGCTCCAGGCGAGCACATCCAAGACGAGGGCCGTGACGAGCGCGGCCGCGAAGGTCAGCAGATAGGTCCGGGCCATGCGCGACGCCGGGACGGTCTTGACCTTCTCGTCAGTCCAACCCGTGTATCCGGCCCATATCTTGCCGAACAGGGGGCCGTACCAGATGAAGCCGATGACGAGCGAGACCGCCCCGCAGACGAGGATAGCCGGGATGTTCAAACGGTAAATCGTTCCCTGGAGCATGATGTCCTCCTTTTTGACGCCGCTTCATCTGGGAAAAACCGGCTACCGGTGATGATCGGCGTCGCTGCGGACAAGAATAAGTGCCGTCCCGGGCGATGTCAAGAACGGAGAGCGGGTGAAAACGGGGATCCTCTCCTGATCGAGGAGTCCTTCATCGGGGCGGATCGAGGGAGGCTCCACAATCCGGATCCGGCTCCATTTCCTCTATGATATAATATTTTATTGAGGATGAAATCCAAAATTGCGTTCGATCCATGATCGTTAGAGGGGTCCTTCGCATCATCCTAAGCTCGGCGAACTGCCGGGTCGCCCGGAGCATCACGGAACGATTTCGAGGAAAACAACGACAATGAGCAAGAATATCGTGTTGGGAGGCCTGTTTTCGGTTTTCTTTTTTCTGGCCGTTGCGCCGCTCGGTCAAGCGGCCGAGACCGAAACGAGATACCCGCGGCTGAGCCTGAAGCTCACGGGGGGATTCGGGATCCCGGCCGGCGGAGACCTGGAGACGCTCCGGAAGGATACGCAGGCGCTATTCCTTTCCCTGGCCGGGACGGACCATTTCAAGGCCGCGTTCGATTGGAAACGGCTTCCGGCCGCTCCCGAGGTCGGCGCCGAGTTGATCCTGAGCCTCGGCCCGCACGTCGGCCTGGGTCTCGGCTCCGGATATCTCTTCGGCTCGAGAAGCCAGGGGGCCTTTTCCTACACCTACAGCATCGCCCAGTTTCTCCAGGGCTCAGGGTATTCGCAGGACGATCACGCCTCCTATGTTCAGGATTTCAAGTTCCGGGCCGTCCCCGTCCGGGCGGACATCTATCTCTTCAACGATTTCGGGAGGTTCACGGTCTACGCGTACGGCGGCGCCGAGCTGTGCTTCGCTTCGCTCGACCATATCTATTCGATGACGGCCGCGCTGCAGGACAAAGGGCTTTCCACATACGCGCCGCACACGGAGCACGACGTCGACCTGATCTCGACGGTCCGAGAGACGGCCAGAAGCCAGGCGCTCGGCGGCCGGGCCGGGCTCGGCCTCGAGGTCAAGCTGGCCGGACCTCTCTCTCTCGGCGTCGAAGTCACGGGTCGGATCCTCCGGCTCAACACTTGGACCGGCGAGGGAACGATCGACGGCCAAACCCGCGTCCGGGATTGGATGGACGGCCTGGGCTGGTACAACGACAAGACATCTTCGGAATCCTTCGTCTCGTCGGGAAAGTGGCTCTACGCATTCGATTTCGATCCGTCTTTGCGCTACCTGTATACCTTTGAGAATTTGCTGGTCGAGAGCCCAAAACCCCCGTCCTCGACCTATTTCAAGTCCCGCGACGCGACGATCGACCTCGGCGGCGTCGGAGCGCAGATCAGCGTTCATATCCGGCTTTGAAAGCCCGAGGATTCGTCCGCCCGGCCGGCAGGCGCCGTGGTAACATATCCTCCGTTGTGACTCATCCTTTTCCATTGATTTCAATCACCTAGAGAATTTCCCGTTTCATCCCTCCGGCCGAAGCGAATCCGCCCCGGACTTCCCGTATCGTGGCGGTGCGCGGCGGCGATCCCAATCGTCCGCCGGCAAACGTCTCATATGCTGGTACATGGTCATGACGGTCGGGATCATTTCGGACCTGACCCTCGACGCGAAGTACCTCTGGAGGTTCTGACATGACGACCATCAAGGCTTTTGTCCGCCGGCGGCCGCTCTCGACCTACGGCCTTCTCACTTTCGCCCTCTCCTGGGGCGGTTTCCTCCTCGCCCTGGGGCCCGGCGGCTTCCCGGGGACCAAGGAAAAAATGGAGACCTTGTTCGCCGGAGCGTGCATTGCGATGCTCGTCGGCCCGAGCGTCTCGGGCGTCCTCCTGACCGCGGCCGTGAGCGGAAAAGCAGGCCTGCGAGAGTTCCGGTCCCGTCTGTTCAAGGGGCGGGTCGGCGCCCGCTGGTATGCCGCGGCGCTCTTGACCGCTCCTCTCCTGCTGGCGGCCATCCTCCTCGCCCTTTCGCTTCATTCCCCCGTATTCCGCCCCGGCATCTTGACAGCCGCGGACAAGCCGGCTCATCTGATGTTCGGTCTCATCGTAGGGCTCGCGGCCGGCGTCTTCGAAGAGCTGGGCTGGACGGGGTTCGTCCTCCCACGGCTGAGGCGGCGCTTTGGCGTCTTGACCGCCGGGCTGGTCTTGGGCATCCTATGGGCGGTGTGGCACGAGCTCGCGGCCTACTGGGCCAGCGGGACCTCCTCGGGACCGCTCTCCCTGGCCGCTTACCTGCTCGATCCGTTCCTGCTTCTGGTGGGCTTCAGGATGCTCATGGTGTGGGTTTACGACCGGACGGGGAGCCTGTTCGTGGCGATGCTCATGCACGTGAGCCTCACGGCCAGCGTCCGGATCTTCAGCCCGCTCGCGATGACGGCCGCGAATCTCCTGACGCTCGACCTCAGTTGGGCTGCAGCCATGTGGATAATCGTCGCCGCCCTCGCCGCGGCCGGGAGACGGCGGCTCGCACCGCAACCGCTCGAGAAATGACCAAGGAGACTTTTCATGTGCCGGGAGGCCTTCGGAAACGGTGGCCCGGCCCCGGTTTGACATCCTCGGCTTCGGCGGTTAGGCTTTATCCCAGCTCAGACGAGGAGTCCCTGCAGCGATGCCGCGATTCAGCGTGCCGGTGAAAACGCCGAAACCCGACATCGGCCGTTTCCTCGCCGCCATGAGGGGGGATGTCGTGCCGGAGAAGGTCCCCCTCGTGGAATACCTGATCGACAATGCCGTCATGCGGCCTATCCTGGAAGAACTGATGGGCCGCCGCTGGGTGGACACCTCCGCCAAGACCGAATACATGGGCAGGCAAATGGACATGTCGGCGGAGAGCTTGGCCACCGTCAATGCCTGGCTTGATAACCAGATCGCCTTCTGGTACCACATGGGCTACGACTTCATCCGGGCGGAGATCAGCCTGCCTCTCCCCGCCGTTTCGCATATCGCGCCCGACACGGCCCGCGGGAACGAGGCGGCTAACCGCGCCTGGCAAGGCCTCCAACCGGGCTTGATCCAGAACTGGGAGGACCTCGAGAAGTACCCCTGGCCGATGGTCGGCGACAACGATTTCTATATCCACCGCTACATCGGCGAGCATCTGCCGGACGGTTTGGGCTTCCTCACCTGCCATGCGGGAGGCGTCTTCGAGCATGTCTCCCGGCTCATGGGCTTCGAGGGGCTTTGCCTCAACCTCGTCGACGACCCGGCCCTCGTGAAGGCGGTCGCGGACAAGCTGGGCGGGATCATCGCCGAATACAACCGGCGCCTTCTCGAGATCCCGGGGATCGCCGTCATCTTCCAGGGCGAGGACTTCGGCTACAACACCCAGACGCTGATCTCCCCGGCCGACGTCCGCCGCTATTTCCTGCCCTGGCACAAGCGGTACGCGGAGGCGTGCCACGGGCGCGGGATCCCTTATTACATGCACTCCTGCGGCTGCGTGGATCCGATCATGGACGACCTGATCGAGACGGTCCGCGTGGACGGAAAGCACTCTTTTCAGGACAACGTGCTCCCCGTCTGGGAGGCGAAGAGAAGATACGGCGGCAGGATCTGCATTCTCGGCGGGGTCGACGTCCACAAGCTGGCCACCCTGGACGAGAAGGGCCTGCGGGGGTATGTCCGGAAAATCATCGATTCCTGCGCGCCCGGAGGGCGGTTCGCCCTTGGAGCGGGCAACTCGATCCCGAGCTACATCCCGGTCGAGAATTATCTCATTATGCTCGACGAGGCCCGCCGCTAATCGGGCTTCTCACTTCAAGGTGACGGCGAGATAGACCGACGACCGGCCGTACGTCTCGTAGAAAGGCTTCAAGGCCGCGTCCCCGGCGCTGAAGCGCAGGATCCCGGGATCGCCGGTGATGGACCGGCCGATATCGCGGATATCCAGGGTTACGGGACGCCAGTCGGTCCGCGGACCGGACTCTTCGGCCGCCAACAGGACGGGACCGTAGAAGACGCTGGCGAGGTTGGGCCGGTCCATGACGGGATCCAGGGAGAAACCGAGCGGCATGCGGATCTCGATCACGTCCTTGTCGCGCCAATTCTTGCCCAGGGTGAGGTAAGTGCCGGGCACGGCCCGGACCGCCTGGCGCTTTCCGTTGATCGAGACGAAATAGCCGCGGGTGGCCCAGCGCGGCACCCGGACCTTGAGCTCGAACCGTCCGCCGCCTTCGATCTCGAGCCGCGCGGCGTCGGCATACGGAAAATCGGTTCTCTGCCGGACGACGAGCTTCCGCTCGGGCCAGCTCAACGTGGACGGGATGAAAAGGTTGACGTAGAGGGACTGCCCGTCCGCGCCCCGGAAGTAGATGGTGTCCTGGAGCTTGGTGTTGCTCTCGAGCGCGGTGCCGTTGCAGCAGCTGAACCCGCCCATGTTGGCGTTGCCGAACTGCTTCTGGGCCCCGGGATTGAGCGGAACGTGGTAGGTATTGCCCGGGTCGCTCTCGGCCACGGAGGCCAGGATGTGGTTGTAGAGTCCCCTCTCGTAATGGTCCATGAATCCGGCGTCCGGATCGAACAGAAAGAGCTGGCGGTCGAGCTTGAGGAGATTGTAGGTCGCGCACGTCTCGTTCTGCCCGCCCGGATTGAAGCCGTTCTCGAAGAGCGTATCGGGCTCGGCGGTGAAGCACTCGGCGTTGTTCGGGGTGCGGGCGCCGGCGACGCCGCCGATGCTGTACATGTAGCTCCCGGTCACGATGTTCCAGAAATTGTCGGCGATCCGGTAATAGGGGAGCTCCCGGGTGTCCCGGTAGGTCTCGAGCGCTCCGATGATCTGAGGGATGTGCTGGTTGGCGTGCTTGCCCCGGATCGTGTCGACGTTCTTGGCCAGGCCGTGGCCGCGCTCCGCGTCGCCGAAGAAGAAGCTGATGTTGTCGAAGAGCTTCGCCGTCTCGAGGAAGGGCTTTTCCCCGGTCAGCCGGGAGAGGCGGGCCAGGACTTCGTTCATCCCGCCGTACTCCCCGGCGATGTACCGGTTCCACATGCTGATGCGCGTCTCGGTCGGCAGGACCTTGAGCCGGGCGTGAACCCAGCCGGCCATGTCCCTGGCGATCTCGAGCGCCTTGACGTTGCCGCCGACCTCATAGCAATCGAGCAGCCCGGCGAGGATCTTGTGGAGGGTGTAATACGGGGCCCAGATCTGGCTGTCCTGGGTCCCGTAAGTCGCGCCCTGTTCGAGCATGATGAACTGGTCGGGAGGATAAGCGCTGATGAACCCAAGCCCCCAATTCCAATAATCCGTCCGGATGGCCTCGGCCCGGAGGTTCGAGTCGTAACCGGCCCGGCCCGGGCCGGGAGGCACCGCGGTCGGGTCGGGGTTCGAGGGTCCCCCCTCCTGCGCCGGACGGCCCGATTTCCGGGAGAGGTCGTAAAGCGTGTCGATGAGATAGTTCATCTTGCGGAGGAACTCGGCCCGGAGGGCCTCATCGTGGGTCGTTCCGGCGTAAGCCTGGGCGATGGCGGACAGATAATGCCCGGTCGCGTGGCCGCGGAGTCGGGTCGTTTGGTTGTCCCAGCCGCCGAGCGGCTTGACGCCCTCGGGCTGTTTTTGCCCGAAAGCGTCCCGGAAATTGTAGAGGAAGCGGTCGGGGTCGGTGGCCGCCAGGCCGCGGAGGAACTTGTCGCGGTTCTTGATGAACGGCGTGTCCCGTCCCTGGGTGTCCCGGTCCAGGACGACCTGGCCGAGCGGGAAGGGCTCGACCTGTCGGACCGGAGCGAGCGGGGTTTTCGAGGCCGCCTTGACGGTCACAACCGCCTTGGGTTCGAAGGCCGTGCCCGGGACCTTTCCGGTGACGGTGAAGGAGCCCGGGGAAAGCGCCTGGGCGTTGTCCTTGGGGGACGGCCAAACGACCCGGACTTCCGGGCCTTGGACGCCCCCTTCATAAGCGGCCGGGATGGTCCGCGGCAGCCGGGGGAGCTCGCCGACGACCGTTTCCGCTTTTATGTCGGGAACGCCGACCAACGGGACGGCGGTGTACAGCATGGGGTCGATCGCCGGCGGCGGGGCGGGGGCCCGGCGGGCCTGACCCTGCCCGAGCCCCGGCGCGGGCGGGAGGGCGGCGAACATCACGGCGGCCAGAAGGATGAACACTTTTGTTTTCGACATGGCGGGTGACCTCTTTGATTTCAACGCGTCGCGACCCGAATTAATAGCACATCGGGCCGCCGCCGTCCACGCCGGACCGAAGCGGCGCTCAGTCGCGGGCGAGGCGGAAGCCCAGGACGTCGAAATGATGGTAGTGGATGCTGCGGAACGGCGCGCGGAGGCAGACCGTCTCGTGCGTCCACGAGCCGCCCCGGACGATGTGATGAAACTCGTACAATCCATATGTTTCATCGCAGTCCGAGCTTCCCTTGGGATCGACCGCCGGCTCCGGTGAATAGGGAGCGTAGCATTCCCGGACCCACTCATACACGTTCCCGATCATGTCGTAGAGGCCGAACGCATTCGGCGCCTTGCCGCCGACCTCGTGGGTCGTGCCGCCGCAATTCGCCGGATACCAGGCGATCGCATCCAGATCTCCATACCGGTCGCCCGTCGTCCCCGCCCGGCAGGCATACTCCCACTCCGCCTCGGTCGGCAGCCGGTAGCGCTTTCCCGTCATGTCGTTGAGGTTGTCGATATAGATCTGGACGGCCTGCCAGGTCACGTTTTCGACGGGGAGCCGCGAGCCCTTGAACATGGACGGATTCGAGCCCATGACGGAGATCCACTCCGCCTGCGTCACCTCGTATTTTCCGATCTCGAAGCTCGAGAGGGTCACCTGATGAACAGGCTTTTCATCATCCAGGGCCTCGCTCGATTCGGAGCCCATCATGAACATCCCGCCTGGAATGCGGACCATCGCGGGTTCCTTGACTAAATACGGGCTCAAGGTCGCGGCGACCTCGGCGATCCGCCCCGCCTCGACCGTGACGGACTGCTCGTACTCGTCATATCCCGAAAGCCTCAAAGTGAGCGTGTGGAGTCCCGTGGGAATGTTGATGAGGGTCGTATCCGAGGCCGCGCCGGTGTCCTTGCCGTTCAGCAAGATCCCGGCTCCGGGCGGAGCGGACGTGACGCGGATGCTTCCCGTCGGCGTGTTTGGCTGAGTCGCGTCATCCTTTTTCTTCAAAAGGAGGATGGCGACGACGACCCCGGCGGCGACGATCCCGCCCACGAGGAGCCAGGGGAACGGCTTCTTCTCGATTTCGGCCGTCGATTTCGATTTGCCGGCCAGAGCGACGGGCTTGCTTGCGGATTGGCCGAAGACGAGGACGCCCGCGGCCGCCAAGGCGACAATCAGGAGTGCGGCAATGGTCCGCTTCGGGAGGAACATCATTTAGCGGACGTGCAAAGAACGGGCCAGGATTTCGACGCCGTTTGCCCCTGAAATGGGAACGCCGGCGGCAGGATCATAAAGAATCCTTACATATTGGCACAGGTATGGTAAATTCCTTTTCCGCCCGATACAATGCCCCCCTGTGAATAACCATTCGGGCCAGGGAGGCGTCATGAACAATCCCAGTCGGAGCCCTATCGTACTCGCGGCCTTAGCCGTCGGGACTGCTATCCTCCTTTTACTTTCCCCCTTGGCCGCGGAGAAACCCGAAGACGTTCCCAACCCGCTGGCCTCGGCAGGCATTTACGTGGGCGACAACGCCTCGATCCTGGGGGCCGAATACGTTTCCCTGATCGACGGGGTCTGCCGGCGCCTTAAAGACGCCACCACGGTCGAAATGGCGGTCATCACCATCCGGAACCTCGGCGGAACCACGGTCGAGGACTTCGCCGAACGGCTGTTCAAACGATTCGGCATCGGCGTCAAGGGCAAGGACAACGGCGTTCTGATCCTCTGCGCCGTCGAGGACCGGGCCGTCCGGATCGAGGTCGGATACGGCCTCGAGCCGGTCCTCCCGGACGCCCTCGCGAGCCGGATTCTGGACGAGGAAGGCGTCCCTTTCCTTGCCAAAAACGATTTCGGGAGGGGTCTCTTCGCGGTGGCCAAGGCGACGGCGGCGAAAATCGCCGCCGCCGGGGGGACCGCCTTCGAGACGAGCGACCCCGCCGCGTGGCCCGCCCAGCCGATCATGGCCCGGCCCGAAGCGCAAGAAACGGGACCGGAGGCCGACCCGGCCGTCAAGAGATCGGCCGCGGGACCGCTGATTCTCGCCGGCTTGGCCGCTCTCTGGGGAATGCTCGGCATGGGGAGCGTCTACGGAAAATACCGGAAAACTCGCGGCAAAGCCCCCCGAGCCAAGGCTATCTCTCGAGCCAACGGCGTGGCGGCTCTCCTCTGGACGGGTTCCGCCGCCGGAGCAGCCGGCTTGGCCGCCGCTCGAAGTCCGTTCGGCGCCACGATTCTATCCCTCCTCTCGCCCGCCGGGGTCACGGTCGGGCTGGGGTACTTCCGCCGCATGCTCCGCCGCCGGCTGGAAACCTACCGCCTCCCCTGCTCGCAGTGCGGCGCGGCCATGGACCTGACTCCGGAAGATCAGGATGATGCCCTGCTCGCCGTCGAGGAAGCGGCGGAAGAGAAGGCCGGAGGGATGGACTATGAGGTCTGGACCTGTCCGTCCTGCCGGTTCCAGGAGCGGCTCTCAGTCAAGCTCCCAGGCGCCGCCGCATGCCCCAAGTGCCATCGCCGGACGCTGAAGGAGACCAAGACCACCATGGTCGCCGCCACGACCAGCCACGGCGGAAGGGTTCGGGAGGACCGAAATTGCCTGAACCCGAATTGCGGCTTCAGCGATACCCGCGAGCACGACACGCCCCGACTGGCCTCTCCGAGCACCTCGTCGGGGACCGGCGGGCATTCCAGCGGCTCACGCTCGTCGTTCGGAGGCGGCCGCTCGGGCGGGGGCGGCGCCTCGCGGCGCTTCTGACGATCAGGGAGCGCGCCGCGGCGGCCGCTCCGCATCAAATCAGGACGAGGCCGTCCTCGGCCCGGCAGAGTTTTTCCACCCTGAGGCCGATGAGGCGGATGCGCTTGCGCTTCGGATTCTCGCGCGAATCGAGGAACGGGAGGAGGAGGCTCAACCCGGCGGCGAAGAGGTCCAGGACCGAAGCCAGGGGGACCTTGGCCGTCCGGGACCGCGATTTCGTCTCGAAGTCCGCGAACCGGACGGTCAGGACGACCGTCCGGAAGGAATCGAACCCGGACTCGCGGAGCCGCTCGAACACGCTCCCGGCCATCTCCTTGAGCCGCGAAGCGAGGAGCTCGGCTTCGATCGTGTCCTCGAGGAACGTCTCCTGCTCCCCGATCGACTTGACATCCCCCGACTCCTCGACCGGATCATCGTCGCGGCCGCGGGCCATTTCGTCGACGCCCTCGCCCCACTTCCCGAAGATCTCACGGAGCTTCTCCGGGTTCAAAGTCTTGAGCTGACGGACCGTCCGGACCCCCATCCGGTTGAGTGCCTGCTCCGTCTTGGGGCCGATCCCGGGAAGCTTCCTGACAGAAAGCGGTTCGAGGAACGCCTCGGCTTCCTCTTCGAGGATGACGGTCAGCCCATCAGGCTTCCGGACGTCGGAGGCGATCTTGGCGATGAGCTTGTTCGGGCCGATGCCGATCGAGGCGGTCAAGGCTTCTTTCTCCCGTATCTCGCCCTTGAGCGAGCGGGCGAGCTCCTCGGCCTCAGGATAGGAGCCCGTAAAGCCGAGGTCCATATACATCTCGTCGAGGCCGGCCCGTTCGATGACCGGGACGCGCGCTTGGACGAGGCCCACGATCGCGCGCGAGGCGCGGACATATTTCTCGAAGTCCGGGGCGACGAAGACGACGGGAGGAAGGCCGCGGCGGCGGGCCTGCTCGGACAATCCCCAGGCCCAGGAGATCGGCAGGGCGGAATGGAGCCCGTAGGCCCGGGCTTTGTAGTTGGCCGTGGCCACGACGCCCCGCCCCTGCCCGCCGCGCGGATCGGCGCCGACGGCGATCGGCTTGCCGCGAAGGCGGGGATTGTCCCGCTCCTCGACCGCGGCAAAGAAGGCGTCCATGTCGAGATGGGCGATGATCCTCATGAAAAACAAGAATGACATGACTTCTCCAGCGTGTAAAGCCGGTAACCTTTTTCCCTCTGTCGGTGTATTATGGATGAAGGGTTCGGCATGCCCTTATCGTTCGCACGGAGGAGACAGGAGAATGAAAAAAGCGCTGCTCGTCCTCGCGATCCTCGCCTTCGCGGTCTCGGCCTCGGCCCAGAGCTGGTTCAAGGGCTCCCTCGACGAGGCCGTCGCCCAGGCCAAGACGGAGAAGAAGCTCGTCCTTCTCGATTTCTACTCAGGGGGTTGAGGGGCCTGCAAACTGCTGGGTCAGCAGTTCTACTCCGCTCCCAAGTTCCAGGATTTCCTCGGCCGGAACTTCGTTATGTTCCGGGCCGACAGCGATGAGGCGGCCGGGACCGCCGTTTTCACCAAGTTCAAGATCAACGCCACGCCGACCGTAATGTTTCTCGACGGGAACGGCGACGAGGTCGATTGGACCGTCGGCTACGGCCCCCCTCCGGAGAAATTCCAGGACAAGCTGGCCAAGATCGTGGCCGGAGGCGAGACGTTCAAGGACCTGAGCGCGGCCCGGGCCAAGAGCCCCAAGGACGCGGCGGTCGCCTTCAAGCTGGCCCGCAAATGGGCCGACCGCTTCGACAACGAAAAGACGATGGCCCTTTACAAGGAGGTCATCGCCCTCGATCCCGGCGGCCGGGCCGGGAGCTACACGAACGACCGGACGAAGGTGACGGTCCCCTACACCGAGTTCGCCGCCCTGCAGGTCGCGGCCCAGGGACTCTCGGCGAACCCGCCGACCGTCAAGCCCGTCCGCGATTTCCTGGCCAAGTACCCGGAAAGCCCTCTCACCAAGGACGCCTACGGGCGCATGTCCGAATACTACGGCCGGACGGCTCCCAAGGAGGAAGCCGGGCCGTTCTTCGAGGAGTACGCGGCCCGGTTTCCCGAGGACCCGGCCATCATCGAACAGTGGCTGGCGCGCATCATCCGCGACAAAGGCCCCTACGAAAAAGGCGTCGAGCTCTCCGAAAAGATCCAGAAAGCGCGACGCGGACCGTCGCTCCCCGACCCCTACCAGAACGTGGCCGAGCTCTACCTGGCTAAAGGCGACAAGGAGAAAGCCGACGAGGTCTACGGCAAGAGCTTCATGGAAAACCAAGTGTATTACCTGGCTTACAACCTGATCAACTACGCCAATTTCTGGGCCGGAAAGGACGCCAACAAGGAAAGCGCCCTGGCCATGGCCGAGAAGGCCCTGGCGATGCAGCCGGACAACTCCTATTTCCAGCAGCTGGTGGCCGGAGTCTACCTCAAGCTGGGACTCGAGGACAAAGCCATGGGCCTCTTCGGCCCCGCCTATGCGGCCAAGAATAACGGCGATCCGGACGCCCTGTCGAGCTATGCTTCCTTCTGGAGCGGCCAGGGGAAGAATCTCGAGGGGGCGCAGGCTGCGGCCCGGAGGGCTGTCGAGCTCAAGCCGGCTCAATATTACGGCTGGGTGACCCTGAGCGGCGTCCTGGCGAAGACGAAGAATCCGGCCGAGGCCGTCAAAGCCATGGAGAAGGCCGTCGAGCTCGCGCCCGAGTCCATCAAGGAATACTACAAGAAGTCGCTGGAAAAGCTGAAAGCGGAAGCCGGAAAGAAATAGGGAGGCCGGACCTGCCGGCCTCCCTCTCGAAGCGTCCTGAACGGTCTACTTTTTCCGCTTGTCCGGATAGGCCGGGGGCTTCGGCACTTCGACGGGGTCCTTGGCGATGAGCTCCTGGAGGTGCTTGACCGCCGCCTCGAGCTGGGCATCCTTACCCCCGAACGTCGCGTGCGGAAGGTTGTCCACGACGATGTCGGGATCGACGCCGTGCCCCTCGATCAGCCAGACCCTCTCCGGTCCGAAGACCCCCGTCTCGGCAGCCGAGGCGAGGCCGCGATCGACGAGGACGTTGCTCGAGCTCAGCCAGATCTCCCCGCCCCATGTCCGGGTCCCGATAACCTTGCCGAGGCCGAGGCGCCGGAAGCCCTCGCTGAAGGCTTCGCCGTCCGAAGCGGTGAACTCGTTGCACAGGACGACCATGTGGCCCCGGAAGGCGTGCTGCATGTTCCAGGTCGTCGCCCCGACCCGGTCCTGCCAGTAGAACCAGGCCTTGCGAAGGAGCTTCTCGAGGATCCAGGAGTCGATGTTCCCGCCCCGGTTGTGCCGGACGTCGACGATCAAACCCTTCCGGTCGAAGACGGGGTAGTAGCTCTTGACCCACTCGGTATAGTTGCCCCCGCCCATGGCCCGGAGGTGAACGTAACCGATGTCGCCCTTGCCGAGCTTCTCGGCCTCGAGGCGCCGCGTGTACTCCCACTCCGCGTAGCGGAGGTCGCTCTCGGCCCCGGGCGAGATGGGGACGACAATGGCCTTGAAGCCCGCCCCGCCCTTTCCGGGCTTGACCTCGAGAAGGACCTGGGTCCCGGCCGTGTTCCGGAGGAGGAGCGGGAGATCGGCCGCCTCCAGGGCCCGGGCCCCGTTGACGGCGACGATGACATCGCCGTCCGCGATCCCAAGGCCAGGCTTGGCCAGCGGCGAGCCGACCTCGAGGTAGTTCGGATCGGACCGGTAGATGTGCTCGATGCGGTATCCCCCGGCCGCCTCGTCCCGGACGAGCCTGGCCCCGAGCGAGGCCGGCGTGACGGACTCGGTCCCGCGGCGGCTGTCGCCGCCCCGGACGAATGTGTGGAGCGCCGAAAGCTCCCCGACGAGGTGGGCCAGAAGGTCGTTGAGCTCGTCCCGATCGCTGACCCGCTCGACGAACGGCTTGTACCGCGCCAGGAGGCCGTCGTAGTCGACGTTGTGGAGGTTCCGGTCATAGAAGTAGTCCCGCTCCATGCGCCAGGCGTCGACGAACATCTGCCGCCACTCCTCGCGCGGATCGACGGGGAAGGTCCAGCGGGAGAGGTCGACTCGTTTTTCGGCGAGGTTAGGAGGCGCGGAGGCGGCGGCATCGATGACGAACATCTCCGAACCGCGTTGGAAGAGGAGCTTCTTGCCGTCGGCCGACAGCTCGAAAGACCGGACGTCCTCGAGCAGGACCTTGGCCTGGACGTTTCGCGCGCCGATCTCGATCGTCTTGATCCTGGGGCGGCCGGCGGCCTGGCTCTCGGAATCGGAGACGAAGATGAATTTGTCGTTGAGGACGAGACCGCCGTAGGTCCCGGCCGGGACGGGGACCTCATGGACCCGGGACGGGATCCCGGCGAGCTCGATCTTGACCTCGGGGACCGCGGGCTTTTCGGGCTTCGCCGCCGGTTTCTCGGCCGGCTTGTCGGCTGTCTTTTCGCCCGGCTTCTCCGCCGGGACCTCCGGCTTGGCCGCGGGCTCCTTGACCTCGCCCTGGAGCTCGTCGGCCGGGGCGAACGGGAAGCGCTCCTTGGCCTGCAGGCTCACGGCGTAGATCTTGGTCGTCTTGTCGAAATAGGGCTCGGGTTGGCGCGGCCCCCAGGGGCTCCCGACGGCGCTCTGAAAATATCGGTCGGAAAGGAAATAAAGCCACTTGCCG
Organism: Candidatus Aminicenantota bacterium; assembly: GCA_963848835.1. Classification (GTDB taxonomy): domain Bacteria; phylum Acidobacteriota; class Aminicenantia; order Aminicenantales; family UBA4085; genus CAWKFB01. The sequence goes on from CAWKFB010000017.1 coordinate 147,975, forward strand.
TCCCGGCTCCAGGCCGGGTTGTAGCTGTCCACGCGGTCGTCCGTGAGCGCCGTCGTCTCGCCCGCGGCGACACTGTAGAGCATGACCCGGCTGAAGCCGTTTTTCGCGCCGTCGGCGTAGGCCAGCCAGCGCCCGTCGTAGGACCAAGCCAGGTCCGACGGCATCCCCGCATCGGAGACGGCGATCCGCTTCGTCGTCTTGGCCTCGATGTCGTGGACCCAGAGCTGGTAATCCTTGTCGGCGAAGGCGATCCGCTTGCCGTCCGGGGAAGGCAAGCCGTCGAAGCGGAGGACCTTGGCGCCGGAGGTGAGAGCTTCTCCGGCGCCCGTCCCGTCGGCCGGGAAGCGCTGGAACTCCCACTCGCCGCTCGCGTCCGAGAGGATGACGACGGACTTGCCGTCGGGCATGAAGCGCGCCGAGCGGCGGCGGACCCCCCCCTTCCGATCGACAGCGGCCAAACGGCCGGGGCCGGCGGGAGCGACGAAGACGCGGCCCCGCGAAACCAGGGCGACCTTGTCGCCGCTCGGTGAGAGGTGGGCCGAGGTCAGGTACTCGAGCGGGCGCGTCAGCCACTTTTCCCTCATCTGGTCGAAGTCGGAGGGCAGGACGATGTCGATCCCGGCGTCCTTGCCGGACGCGATGTCGAAGACGCGGAGGTCCGAAACGAGCTGATAGACGATCCGGCCGCCGGCGAGGGACGGCGAGCTGGCGTCGAGCTCCTTGTGGAAAGTGTGCTGTTTGAGGCCGCCGCCCTTAAGGTCCATCGACCACAGGTTCATGATCCCGTCGCGGTCGGTCACGAAATAAACGCGGCCGTTCCAGACCATCGGCTCCTTGCTCGTCCCGGGGTAGTCGGCCGTGAGGGGAACGGCTTCGGCCGTCCCGCCGAGCTCGTACTTCCAGAGGTTCTGGGCCGTTCCGCCCGCGTAGCGCTTGGTGTAGCTGCCCTGGAACGGGAGGCGGGTGAAGTAGAGGGTCTTCCCGGTGGGATCGAAGGCCCCGTCGGCCGCCTGGCCGAGCGGAATGACGGTCTCGCCGCGGCCCGGATCTACGAGGACGAGCCGGGCGTCGGGGAGGCCGGAGTACTTCTGGGTGGAGGTGATGATCTTCGCCTCGGGCGTCCAGCCGACGACGGCGACGCTCTGTCCCGAGAACGTCCGCCGGACCGGGAGCCCGCCGGCGACCGGCATGGTGTAGACTTCGGTCGGCCCCTCGTACTGGGCCGTGAAGGCGATCGTCGCGCCGTCGGGGGAGATCGCCGCCTGACTCTCGACACCCGGATGCGTCGTCAGCCTCCGGGCGATCCCTCCCCCGGCGCCGACGGACCAGAGATCGCCTTCCGCAGTGAAGACGACGAGATCGCCGTGGACGGCGGGGAAGCGATAATAGCCTTCGCGGCCCGCGGAGGGCGCCGCGGAGCCGAAGGCCGGTCCGCCGCTCCCTCCGACGAGGATGAGGACCGCGGCCAAAACGACAAAGCCGGAGAGGAACGCCGCCAGCCGGTTTCTTTTCATGACGCCTCCTTCATCGCGGGACGGATCGGTGCGCGAGACGATATCTTATACGCAGGGGAATGCGGATTTCAATGGACCGCCGCCCCCGGCCGGGCTGATGCGAATGCGCGCGCAGGCTAGGACTTGGCGCTCGGTTTGGGTTCCGGAATCCCCAGGCTGATCCGGTTCCAGAAGCCGCCGAGGACGACGGCCAGGAGCGGGTAGAGCCGCATCGGCAGGACGCCGGCGACGAGACCGGCCAGACTGAGCAGCCCCGAGGCCACTCCCTTGGTCGACCTGTAGATCAGGGCGTCGATCGTCAGCTTGCCCCGGTAGCGGGCGGTGAACGGGAGAGGGACGTAGAGCACTTCCTTGGAAGCCCGGAAGACCGAGTAGTCCACGGTCTTCGAGAGGAACAGGGCGGCTCCCAGCACCGGGAGGATGGGCCAGAAGACGCCGACCAGGGCGGCGGCTCCGTACAACAGCGGGATGGCGGCCAGGATGATCCGGACCGGGAAGCGGCGCAGCAGCCGGGAACACAGCCCCAGCTGGAGAACGAAGGCGACGGCGTTGACGCCTCCCCAGAAGTAGCCGAGGAAAGCCGTGCGAGGCTCCTGGAGCGGCATGGCCGCCTGCAGGCTGCGGTGGAAGGAGATGTCGAAGAGGACCGAGATCGACTGCGAAGCGACGACGATCAGAGCCAGGCGGCCGAGCGTGGGATCGGACCGCAGCAGGTCCCAGGCGAAGTGGTCGGCGAGCCGTTCCGGCTGCCGGTCGGCGGCCGTCCGCTCCGGTCCGGCCTTGCGGAACGCCCGCCGGCTCAGCAACGCCGCGGCGGCGGTCAGGGCCGCGGCGCCGACGACGATGAGCTCCGAGCCGATCCGCTCGGACAGCAGGCCGGTGAGCAGTCCGCCCGTGACCGAGCCCGCCGTCGTGACGGCGATGATGATGCCGTTCCAACGTTTGCCGTCATCGGTCTTGAACAGGCTGTTGATGAAAGCCCAGGACTGCTCGACGATCAGCACGATATACGCCTGGGCGAAGACGTAGAGCGCGAAAGCACTGCCGGGAACGCCGCCCCGGGCGGCGAGGGCGGCACCGGCCAGCAGCAGCGCCGAAACGACCAGGGTGAGGCCGTACGTGGCGGAGGGGCCGACGCGGCGGAGGAGCCAGCTGACGGCGAAGGTGAGGACGATCATCGCCGGCGGCACCAGGATCAGCGCTTCGGTCAGCCGGCTGCCCGGATGGTGGGCCAGGAAGATGGACGACGCCGCGGAGCGGACCATTTCGTAGCCCATCAGGGCCAGGGTGGCGGCGCCGAGGAGGGTCGCCACCGCGGGAAGGAGCTTGGGCCGATCGCTCATCCCCACAATTTACCACATAATGCCGCCTTTTTCGCCGGCCTGGGGTCAAGGAGGAGGGGAAAGATTCACTTGGCCTTGACGGCCTTGTAATCCGTCGCCATCGAGCGGTAAAGAAGATGGGAGATCCTCCCCCGCTCATCCTTGACGAACGTCACCCGGCCGCCGAACGTCCGGTCGTAAAATTGCGTCCCGGTCATCGGCACGAGCCAGGATAATCCGCCCGAGCTCCAGCGCATGGCCAAATGACCTCCGCTCTCCTGAACGGTCAGCACGCCATTCGGCAGGAAAAAGTCCGGACCGCCCTTGTAAACCCCCAGGTACGCCGCCGTCGTCCCGAAATCGATCTTTAGGTTCATCTTCACGCCGAACATTTCATAAGGCTCGCCGAAGGCGATCTTCGCGATATCCTCGATCATGAAGCTCGCGGCGCCGGAGTAGTTGTTGCTCAAGACGATGACGCAGGCGTCGTCGTCGACGTAACGCTGGATCTCGCCCTGGAAGCCGGGGCTCCGTCCGCTCATCCGGACGCACTTTCGGTCGAGCCGCTTGCCGATGAACCATCCGTAGCCCACGGATCCATCCACGTGGGGGGTGAAGATCGCTCTCGAGCGATGCCCGCGAGAGGATCTTTTCCGAATACAGGGCCCGGTCCCAGGCGTAGAGGTCCCCGATCGTCGTGTAGATCGACCCGTTCCCGGTCTTGATGGTCCAGTCGAGGTAGGGGGTCTTCTCGAGACCGTCATACCCCGCCGGCGTGTAGCCCGAAGCGGCGTTCCTGACCAGCGCCGCGGCATCGCCGTCGTGGGCCGTGTCCTTCATTCCGAGGGGATCGAAGATGCTCTCCCTCAAAAAATCGCCGTAGCTCCGGCCGGAAGCTTTCTCGACGATGAAGGCGAGGACATTATAGTTCGAGTTGCTGTATTCATAGCGCGCCCCGGGCTCGAAATTCAGCGGCCGGTTCTTGAAGAATCCGATCAGGCTCGCGGGGGTCTGGGGGAAGCGAGACCACTGCTCATACTCGGGAAAATTGTTGACGTTCGGGATTCCCGACGTGTGCACGAGGAGGTGATGAATCGTCATCTTCTCGCCGTTCGGGTAATCCGGGAGATATTTCGACAGCGGATCCTGGACTTTAAGCGCGCCCCGCTCCTCGAGAATCATGACCGCCGCGGCGGTGAACGTCTTCGAGATCGAGGCGATATGGAATTTCGTCCGCGGCGTGTTCGGGACGTCGAGCTCGTAATTCGCCATGCCGAAGCCCTTGGCCAGCAGGACGCGGCCTCCCCGGGCGATCAGGATCGCGCCGTTGAAGGCTTTGATGTCGAGGTAGGGCTTGACGTAGGCGTCGACCTTCGCCTCGATATCGGATCCTCTCGCGGCCTGGCCCGCGCTTGCCGAAAATCCCTGAACCCAGCCGGCTCCGGCCATGAGGGAGAGAACGGCACCGAAGATGAGCGCGCAATTGATCTTTTTCATGGTTTCTATATATCGATACGGCTGGATTCGAAATCGGTTTGCGCGAGCGCTCCCTCCAACCGCCGAAGCCGCCGCGAGAGAGCCTTGACATCATGAAAAAGAGGGCCTGAGTTCGGCGATATCAGCGGACAGGACCCTGACGCCATGAACATCGGCCCCGACGAGGGTGGACATGAATGAAATCGCGGCGGCCGAACCGGCCGCGAGCAGCCCGGCGAGAAGATACGACCTGGATTGGCTCCGCGTCGCGGCCTTCGCCGGGGTCTTCTTTTATCACAGCGCCCGCTTCTTCAACAGCAACGGCTGGCACGTCAAGAACGCCCAAACCAGCGCCGCGGCGGACATCCTCACCGGATTCTTCGAGCCGTGGGGCATGCCGCTCATCTTCGCCGTCTCCGGTGCGAGCATCTTCTTCGCCCTGCGTCCCGGCGGAGCCGCCCGCTTCCTGCTCGAACGGGGCCTGCGTCTGCTCGTGCCCATGGCCCTGGGCATCCTCATCCTCGCTCCGCCGCAGATCTATCTGGAGCGCCTGACGCATGGCGATTTCCGCGGCACCTTCCTGGAGTTTTTGCCTCGCTACTTCAAGAGCGACCTCGCCTGGACGGGCGTCCATCTCTGGTATCTGGAATATCTCTTTCTCTTCACTCTCTTCCTCACCCCGCTGTTCGCTTGGTTGAAGCGTCCTTCCGCCCAACACGCGCTCGGCCCTCTCGGCCGATTCTCCGCCCGGCGGGGCGGGATCTTCCTTTGGGCGGTCCCGTTCGTCCTCGTCGCCGGCTTGGTGGATCCGTTCGGCCTGCTGAAGCCGGCGCCGGCCGAAGCGCTCGTCCGCCTGGTCATGTTCCCGCTCTTTGTCGTCTGCGGCTTCCTGATCTTCGCCGATGACGGCATCCAGCGGGCGATCATCCGGCAAAGATGGGCTTCTCTCGTCCTGGCCCTGGTCCTCTCGCTCATGCCGCCGATCGTCTCGAAGGGAATCGAGGATTGGGGATGGAAGCTCGACCGGCCGGGCTACATATTGATCATGGCCGCGGGGGGATTTCTCATCTGGTCATACCTGCTCGCGTTCATCGGTTTCGCGATGCGCCGCGCGAACGTCAACAGCCGTCGGCTGGCCTACGCCAACGAGGCCGTCCTGCCGTTCTACATCCTCCATCAACCTGTGATCCTGTCCATCGGCTATTTCGTCGTCCACACGAATCTCCCGATAGCGGTGAAATACCTTCTGATCGCCCTGCCGGCGTTCGCCGTCACCCTGGGGCTGTACGAGTTCGCCGTCCGCCGTTGGAATCCGGCCCGGCGCCTCTTCGGCCTCAAGCCGCGGGATCCCGCCGGATCCGCCCCCCCGGTTCTTAACCTCCCTAAAGAGAGAGGCTAGGGTTGCGCCGCGCGTCGGACGTTCATTCCTCCCGGTAGATCTTCAGGTCCCTTTCGCCGGTCGACTTCCGGAAGCCGCGGTACATGCCGCTGCCCGTGAAGGCCGAAGCGAAAACGCCGGACTTGTCCAGGGCGACCGCGCCGCCCTCCCCGCCGACGGCCGCGAGCTGCCTGAGGATGACGTCATCGACGGCCTGCTGAATGCTCATTTTCTTGTGGGCCATCAGGGCCGAGATCTCCTTGGTCGAGCAGATGACCATGTGCTTTTCGCCCAGTCCGGTGGTCGAAGCGGCGCAGGTGCCGTTCTCGGCGTAGCAGCCCGCGCCGATGATCGGCGAGTCGCCGACCCGGCCCGGCCGCTTATTGACCCGGCCGCCCGTCGAGGTGCCGGCGGCGAGATTCCCCGCCTTGTCGAGCGCGACCGCGCCCACCGTGTCGAACCGGTCTTCCTCCGGCCCCTTCTTCTTGGAGGCGGCCGCGGCGTTCGGCGGGCCCCCGGTCTGTTTGCCGAAGGGCACGCCCTGCTCGATGCTTTGCTGCAGGGATTCCCATCGGCGGTCCGTGTAGAAATAGTCCGCCGGGACGATCTCGGCGCCCTGCTCCCGGGCGAAGGCCAGCGCCCCCTCGCCGACCAGCAGGACGTGCGGCGAGTTCTCCATGACCAGGCGGGCCAGGCGGATCGGATTCCTGACGAATTGGACGGCTCCGACGGCGCCGGCCCTCATCGTCCGCCCGTTCATGATCGAGGCGTCGAGCTCGTTGGTCCCGGCCGAGGTGAAGCTGGCGCCCTTCCCGGCGTTGAATAAAGGCGAGTCTTCCATGACCCGGATCGCCGCTTCGACGGCCTCGACGCTCCCTCCGCCCGCCTCCAGGACCCGGAAGCCTTCGTCCAAGGCCCGGTCCAGGGCTTCGCGGTAGTCCCGTTCCAGCTGCGGGGTCATATCCTTCCTTTCGATCACCCCCGCGCCGCCGTGAAGACCGATGACGAAGGGCCGCTCCTCGGGCTGCGGCTGTCGAGCGCAGGCCAGCAGAGCCAGGACCGCGGTCAGCGCGGCGGCCGCGGAAACCGGGCCGCGGGTCTTGATGAACGAAAACAGCTCCATGACGCCCTCCCCGTTATCGGATCGATCCGTTGGACTTGAACGCGCGATGTCTGTCGTCAGCCCGCTTCAACAAAGCCGCGAATCCCGGTTCGTCCCTGAGGCCGTCCAGCAAAGGGTCGCTCCGGAAATAAGGAGCGTTGAAAAATCCGGCCTCGATGGAGCTTTCGAGCATCCGGAGCGCGTCCCCCTTCCGCCCGGCCAGGGCATAGAAGTGGACGAGCCGATATCTCCGTTCGCCGTCGACATCGCCCCGCTCTTCGAGACCGGCGGCGATGCCCGCGGCGGCGTCCGGCCGGCCCAGCAGAGACTCCCGATAGGCCTTCCCGAACGCGCTCCAGACGCTCTCCGGGTCCGCCGCCAGCGCCGCGTCGAACCGCCGGACGGCCCCGTCCTTGTCTCCGGCGTAGAGGCGCACGACGCCGCCGTAGAACAGCTCTTTCTCATCCGCCCGGCCGCCCTGCCCGGCGTGGAGCGCGAGGACGTCTTCGAACGTCCGCTCCGCCCGGCGATAGGCGCCGAGATAGATCTGCGACTTCAGGATCTGCATGAGGCAGGCGATCCTGTTCTTCGCGCTCGCGTCCAGGCGGGCCGCGCGGCGATACAGTGCGATGGAGTCCCGCATCCATCCGGCGTAGCGATAGACGTAGCCCAGCCCGGCGGAGAAATCGGCGATGTTCGGGTTGAGCTCGAGGCCTTGTTTGAAAAGGGCGACCGCCTTCTCGGAAGCGCCGGTCTTGGTCCGAAGCAGGCCTAATTGTTGAAGCGTCATCGGCATGGCCGGGTTGAGGCGAATCGCCGCGGTCAAGGCTTCCTCCGCCTGCGGATAGAATCCTTTCGCTCCGCCGACCTCGCCGGAATAGAGCAGATACGATTCGCCCAGGGCGGACCACGCCGGGGCGAAGGCGGGATCCAGCTCGACCGACTTCTTCAGGAGCCGGATGCCCGCTTCGAGGTCGGGGGGCGGGCCGACCTTGGCGGCGAGGCCCTGGAGATAGGAATCGTAAGCCGGGCGATGCGCCGGCGCGTCGAACTGCAGTCTCGTCTCCTCCTCCCGGGACAAGGAGACGTTCAGGAGCCGGCAGATCTCGGCCGCGATCAGGGCCGGCAGGGTGCCCTCCTGTGAGCCGCGAACGGAGATCGTCACGCTCCGCCCCGGGCCGTCGCCCGGCGCGCCGCGCAGCCGGAGATCGACGGACAAGGCGTCGTCTTCGCGGCGATAGGAGCCGGCGAGGAACCAGTCCGCGTCGAGATCGTCCCGAACCCTTCCCGCGAAGGGATCGCCCGAGAAATCAAGGACCGCGGTCTCCATCGGCCGGACGGCCAGGGCCCGGACGTAAGTCAATCGATGAACGACCTCGTACGGCAGGGCGGTCCGGCCGGCGTCGAAAGCGCCGCCGGGCGAGTCGTTCCGCCAGGGCAGGACGGCGATCTTGAGCGGACGCCGGGAGAGGCACGTCCCCGCCGCCAGGGCGGCGGTGAGCAAAAGGGCCGCTGAGATCGCCGCGGCCCGAATCTTCATGTCCGTCCCCTCCCCGATCCCGCGGTGTCCCGTCTCACGAGGCCGGAAGCGCCGTCCCGGCCCTCTTCTCTTCGGATCGCGAAACGATGATCGTGCCGACCATATCGCTCATCATGTTGGTCGTGGTGTTGCCCATGTCGATGAGCCGGTAGATGCCGCCGACGACGGCCGCGACCTCCAGGGGCAGGTGGAAGGCCTTGACGAAGATCAAGGCGATCACCAGCCCGCCGCCCGGAATGCCGCCGGAGCCCGTCTCCAGGATCAACCCGGTCAGGATGATGGCGGCCATCGAGGCGAGGCCGAACCGGACGCCCGCGGCCTGGGCCGTGAACATGAGGACCCCCACCAGCATGACCGCCGTCCCGTTCTTGTTCATCTGGATGCCCAGGGGCAGGGTGAAGGGATAGATGTTCTTCGGCAGCTTCAACCGCTCTTCGCTGACCTCCAGGGCGACGGCGAGGCTGGCCCAGCTGCTGCAGGTGGCGACGGCGGTGGCGTAGACCGGACCGGTCCGACGGAAAAAAGCGCGGGGCGTCATTCGGGTGAAGAGAAAGAGGAGAAGGAGGAAGACCGCCATCATGACGATCTGCGTCCCCCAGACGCCGCCGAGGAACAGGCCCAGGGGGCCGAGCATCCCCGAGCCGTACCGGCCGACGGCGCTCGCCATCAACGCGCCGATGCCGAGCGGGCTGGCCTTCAGGACGAGCTTGACGAGCTCCCGGAAAAGCCTGGCCAGGACCGCCAGGGCGCGCGTCAACGGCGCTTTGAACGCCTCGGGGAGGAGGAGGATGGTCACTCCGAGCAACACGGCGAAAAGAACGATCTGGATCATCTGTCCTTCGGCGAAAGCCTTGAAGATGTTGTCCGGAACCATATTGACCAGAACATCGACGATCCCGGGGACCCGGCCGATGTCCGCCGGCGGCGCGCCGATCAGCTTGAAGCCCACGCCCGGTCTCAGCAAGCTCATCGCCGCCAGGGCGAGGGTGAAGGAGAGGATCGAAGTCGCGGCGTAATAAAGGGCGATCTTGCCCGTGATCCGGCCCAGGCTTTTCACGTCCGTCAGGCCGGTCAGCCCGCCGCACAGGTTGAAGAAGACAAGGGGGATCGCCGCCATCATCAATAAGCGGATGAACAGGTCGCCGAGGGGCTGGACGACCGCGGCGTCCCGGCCGAAAAGGGCTCCGGCGCCGACGCCGAGGGCCATGAAGATCAGGATCTTCGTCCCGACCGCCAGCCCGAGATATCTTTTCCAGAGCGCCCCGGGCCGCGACCGCAGGACGGCGTTCATCGGATCCCCTGCCGCAGCAGGGCGAGCCCTTCCCGAAGGTCGTCCCAAGATTTAACGCAGGTCATGCGGACATACCCTTCCCCGGCCGGGCCGAAGGCCGAGCCGGGGACGAGGGCGATGTGACGCTCCTTCAGGAGCCGTTCGCAGAATTCCGCCGAGCCCTCCCCTGTCGCCCGGATGTCGATCCAAGCGTAGAATCCGCCCTCGGGAGGCCGGCAGGACAATCCGGGAATGAGGTTGACTTCTTTCGCGACGAAGGCGCAGCGCTTCTCCCAATCGTCCCAGAGGGCGTAGACTTCGGGACGATAATCCTCGGCCAGAGCCGACGCGGCCCCGGCCTGGGTAAAAGACCCGGCGCACGTCATCAAGTGCTGCTGCAGCTTCGTCATGGCGCCGACGGCGCTCTCCGGACCGTAGGCGAACCCGATCCGCCAGCCGCCCATGGACAAAGTCTTGGTGAAGCCCATCAGCCCGACGACCCTCTCCCGCATGCCGGGACGCGAGGAGAGGCACGTGTGCCGACGCCCCCCCCAGGTCACGCGTTCGTAGATCTCGTCGGCGACGATCCATAAGTCGTGGCGCAAGGCCACGCCCGCGATGACGTCGAGGTCCGCGGCCGTATGGACGACGCCGCAGGGGTTGTGCGGAGAGCAGAACAGGACGGCCTTCGTCCGCTCGGTGACGGCCCGTTCGAGCTCGTCCCGCGTCCAGCGGAAGGCGTTCTCGGCCCGGAGCGGCACGGCAGCGGCCCGGGCTTCGCACAAGCCGATCGTCGCCCGGTAGCTGACGAAGCAGGGATCCTCGACGATGACCTCATCGCCGGGGTCCAAAATGGACAACAATGCCAGGGTCAGCCCGTTCTTGCATCCCAGCGTGGCGATGATGTTCCGGTCCGGGTCCATGTCCAGGCCGTTTTCGCGCTTCAGCTTCTCCGAGACTCGGACACGGAAATCGTGCCGGCCCTGGGCCATGGTCTGATGCGTGTCGCCCGAGAGGAGGGCCCGGGCGGCGGCCTGATTGATGTAGTCCGGACTGGGCTCCGCGGCCCGGCCGGCGGAAAAATCAAGGACCTTGACACCCTTTCTCCTCAGCTCGGAGGCGAGATCGGCGATCCGCACCGTGGCTGAAGAGGGCGTCCGGGCGACCCTATCGGAGAGAGAGGGCCCGGTCGACGGGGGCGTCATGGAAAAGGATACTATCCCGGCCCAAAGGAGAAATCAAGGATCGCCGCGTCGGCCCGGGACTGTGGATCGCCCCTCAGAGCTTGAGGAAGCTCCACTCTTTTCGAATAGGGCACGCGGCTCATCAGGACCGCCGCCCTTTTTAGTGATGAGCAGGTTGTCGCTGGGGTTGATTCCGATGCCGTTGTTCACGTCGAAAAGCCCGGGCTCCACGCTGAACATCATTCCGGGCTCGATCACGTCTCGTCGCCCAGGCTGAGGAACGGCGGCTGGTGGCCCTCCTCGACCTGGCCCTGGCCGTGGCCAGGCCGGTGGTAGATGAAATCCTGCATCCCGTTCTTGATCTGGTATTCGTGGACCTTGTAGGCGACATCGCAACAAGCCCGGCCGGGCTTGGCTTCCTCGGCCATGATCCGGACGGAATCGGCTACGACCTGCCACATTTTTTCCTGATGGGGCGTCCAGGGCGCGATGAGATAATTCCGGTAGCACTCGCCGCCATATCCGCCGAGCTTGATATCGGTGTTGATATAAAGAGGTTCCCCGCGCTTGACCTTGGTATAAAAAAACTGGTTGGGATGAGGATAAGCCGAAGCGACCCCGGCGCGCACGTAGTGTGAAGTGACCTCATCCCGACGCCCTTGTGCGGCTTTCCGTCGTAGCTGACGTCCTTCATCATGAGCCCGATGCCGTACGCCTGAAGGGCTTGCCCGATCTCGAAATCCGTGGCCTCGGTGCCCCGCTCGAGGACGTAGTCCCGGGCGAAAGCGTGGATTCTGTCGAAGTAGCGGAAGGCCCGCTGGGTCAGGGCGATCTCTTCGGGAGTCTTGATGATCCGCATCTTCAAACAGTCAGCGCCGATGTCCGTGAAGCGCGCATTCGGAAGGACGGCGGCCGCGGTCTTCAGCTGGGCGGGATCGAGGGTCCAATCCGCGGCGATGCTTTTTTCCGACATGCCGCGCTTTTTCAGGGCTTCCAGCATCCAGGCGAAGAGGTCGACAGGCTTGCCCTTGGCCAGCGCGCCCTTATTCGGGAATCCCCCTTCGGCGTGCGGATAGCAGAAATAGATTGGTTTTCCGTACACCACCAGGATGTGATGAGGTCCCTATCGATTCCCGGGGAATGCCAATAGACCGTGTCCTTCTCCGCGAGAGGGAAGAGGATCCAGGTCGGCCGTTCACCGCCGGACCGGAAGCACCCCGAAAAATAAACGATATTGGCGTCGGTCCGGAAAAGGATGGCATCGACGCCCCGGGCGGCGACGATCTCCTTGAGCTTCCGGACGCGATCCTGATACCAGGAGAGAGGAAGCCGGTCGAAGCCGAGCGGCGCCGGTTCGGGCTGATCCGAATTCGTCGAAGGAGTTTTTCGGAACCGCCCGGGCTCTTCGCCGGCTGGGCCGCGAGTCGCTCCGCGGCGTATCCGCCCCGGCGAGGCCTATTCCCATTTGCTTGATGAACATCCGTCTGGAGCAGTTCATGATCCCTCCATTCACGAGCAGCGGGATCGTAGCACCGGCACGAAGAGACCGTCAAGGAAGGCGATTCGGATTCGGTGCCCCCCCGAACATCCCGCCCATCAACGCTGACACGCGGGCGGATGGCTCCGAGGGGCACAGGACGAGCGCCTTCGCCGCGCAGGCGC
>CAWKFB010000018.1:0-133663 GCA_963848835.1 Candidatus Aminicenantota bacterium
CCCGGTTGGACCGGCTTGGTCGTCGGGAGCCAGAGGTTCTGGCCGGCCATGACGCGACGGACGCGGTCCGGCCCCTGGAACATGGTTTCGACGTCCTGGCTGAAGTTCGTGGCCGGACCGTAGATGCGGACCTGATCGCGGACCTGGAGCAGGCCGCGCTCGACGAAAACATCGGCTCGCTTCGTTGCCGGATCGTATCGAATGACCCTGCCGATCTCGGATTCGTTGGTCGGGGAGGCCGCCTGGGTACGGAGGATTTCCTGAACGGCCGACTGGACATTGCTTTCAAAAGGATTGAGGGAGATCGAGATCTTGGTCGTTTCGTTGGCCAGGATGCCGATGAGCTCGTTCGAGTTGAATTCGCCGAGCGAGGTCGTGATCCCGTACGTGTAAATGCCCTTGCTCAGACCGTCGACCCGAAAGCGGCCCTGGGCGTCCGTCGCGGGGCTTTCGTAGATCGCCCCGGAGGAGATATTCCGGAGCCTGAGGACCGCCCCGCCGATCGGCGTCCGGCCGTCACGGTCGACGATGGTTCCGACCAGGTTGCCGCGCTCGATCGCCTGAGCCGTCGCGGCGGGGGGAAGGATAGACAGACACGCGAATAAAAATGCACCGATGACGAGGACAGAAACCCCTTTTTTAGCGCCTCTAATCATTGAAGAACTCCTAACCTTAGCCCAAAGTATCCTACGCTCCGAAAATCCAGGTGTCAAGCGGTATCTCCGGCGTTCGTTATTCATCGTGTGCCCCCTGTTATCAAAGTCCGATATCCGGGCGGGTCGCGCCCGTGTCTGCCGTTATCTTTATTTTTTTCAATCTGATAGACCTGTTTTCGACCATGACCTTAAAGGTATTGCGGCCGATCTCGGAGGGAAGGGCCAGCGTGAGCTCCGGCTTGTCGAGATAATCCTCCCATGCCAGCTGGCCGTTATAGAGAACGGAAACGAGCGGCAGAGGCTCTTTGGACTCGGAGCGTCGAAAACGATCGTCAGGACGAATTTCATGCCGTCCAGGATATACTCCCTTGCCAGAGGAGCGTCCTTGGCCAGGACGAGCTTGGAAAGGTCCTCCTCGGCGGCCGGGAGAAGCTTCCGGATGCTTTTCTCCAGGCTCCCCAGGCGTTCCCGGTCGTTGAGGCGCTCGTAATTCTTGCGCATCTTGAGAAAGAGCCCGACGTCCGGGCCCCCCGTTTCGAGGGCCTTGGTGTAGAAGCTGTTGGACTCGTAGAGATAATCCAGCTTCCGGTAGGAGTCGCCGATGAGCCCGAGGACGCGGACATAGTCCGCTTTCATCGCCTCGGGGATGACGAGGAGGCTCCTCTCGAGCGACTGGCCGGCCTGGATGATCTCGCGGAAGCGGTTCTGCTTGAACCCGATCAAGACTTCGAAAAGGAAACGGTTGAAATCCTGGACGTTGACATCCGTCTTGCCTTCGATGATGTTCCTCTCCTTGAGGAACATCTCGAGCTCCCCGATCGCGCCCGCATTGTCCTCGAGCTCAAGGTATGCGGTCAGGTCGGAAAGGGCGGAGTCGAGCTTCCGCGTCTCCTCCAGCGAGCATTTGGCCAGGCCGAGGAGCACGGATTTTTTGAGGTCCCGGTACTTGAGCCGGTCGATCATGTCCTTGCCGATCAGGTTCTGGGCGAAGGTGATCCGGTCGAGGGCCGCCCGGCTTTCCCGGAAACGGACCCGGGCTTCATCGATCTTCAGCCCGCCCATGGCCGACTGGCCGGCGGCGAAAGCTTCGCGGGCCTTCCCGAAATCGAGGACCTCGGCCTGGGAAAGGAAGCGGATGCGCTCGTCGCGGGAAAGCGACCGCTCGCCCAGGAAACGGGCGACCCGGCGGTCGATGTCCGCGTCCTTGGGCAGGATCCTGTCGAGAACGGCGGGATCCTTCACGTTGAGCTCCCAGAGGCCGAGGAACATCTCGATGTCTTCCGCGGACGGCTGCTCGTTCAGGACGGTCCGGACGATGTCTTGGGCGTACTCCCGATCTTCGGGCGGGAGCGTCCCCCACCGGCCGAACATGACTTTCCCGGCCGCGGCGTAGATCTGGGGGTTGGCCCCCGACAGCTTGGCCGCCTTTTTGTATTCCTCCAGCGGATCCTCCCGAATGCCGAGGTCGAAGTAGCTCATGTACTGGAGGGCCTGGGCGAATTTAAAATGCGCATCCGCGGACAAGGGGCTGAAGGTCAGGGAGCGGAGGAAGTAGCGGTGGGACGTCCGGAAATCCGAGTCGCGCGGGGCCGGGTCCTGAAGGCGCCCGACCCCCGACTGGAAATAAGCCCAGCCCAGCTCGCGGCACAGGCGCGCGTTCCAGGGAAAGAAGCCCGCTCCGCCCTCGAGGATCTCGATCCCCCGGGCGGCGTTCGACGTGCGCCGGCCGGCCCGTTCGACGCGCGTCTCGCTGTCGTACACGATCAGGGAGCAAAGGCCCAGGATCACGGCCAGTCCGATCCCGAGGACGCGCTTCATCATATCAGGTCTTCCGGTAATGGGCCGTCGACCAGGTCAGGCCGAGGATGACGGAGAAGAGGAACATCGTGGCCGGGATGTGGAGGTTGAAATCCGTCAAGCTGTGAAGGAGGATGACGGCGATCGAAACGAGCCCGCCCATGGCCAGCGACCGGGCTTCGACGTTTCGCCGCTTGAACCAGACGAGGAAGGCGTCGGCGAGGATGAAGAAGATGCCCGCGAACAGGAGGGCGAACCCGACGATCCCAAGCTCGGAGAGGAACTCCAGATAGTCGTTGTGGGCGTGGTCGAACATCCCCTGCAGACCGAGGGTTTCGTAGGCCTCGTAGGACAGGGCGAACGTCCCCAGTCCGGTGCCGAAAAGCGGAAAATCCTTGACCACCCGCATGATCGTCGTCCAATAGCGCGGCCGGCCGTCCTGGAGGAGGTTGTCGATCGAGAACCGCCCGATCATGGATTCGACGCCGGAATAAAGGGCGATCAGGGTGACGAGGATGATGCCGATCTTGAGGGCGCGGAGGAGCCACGCCCGCCGCAGCTTCATCCGGCTGAAAGTCAGGACAATGAGCTCGGCGAACAGGAGGAAGGTCAGGGCGAGCAGGACGACGCCCGACCGGCTGTTGGACTTCAGGATGCCCAAGGCCATGAAGAGGAACCCGATCGTCAGGACGACGTTTCCGGCGGTCCCGCGGCTCGTCAGCGCCGAAAGCCGCCGCCGCCATTTCATTCCCGGCATCGACAGCAGGTCGATACGCGAGATGAGGAGGGCGAGGGCGATGGGGATGACGAGCTCGAGGTACCCGGAGAAATGGTTCCGGTTGACGAACGTCCCGGTCGCGGAATCCAGGTTGTGGGTCTTGGGATAGAAGAGGAGGCTCGGGGAGCTTCGGGGCATCTGGGAGAGCCCGAAGAGGGCCTGGAACACCCCGGAGGAGATGATCACGATCATCAGCCGGTTGATCTGCTTCTTATGGATGAAGACGCGGATGACGAGGTATCCCGCCAGGGCGCAGGTGAGAAGGAGAAGAGCGTCCCGGACCGTGTTCCACGGGGCGAGCGACAGGGTCATGCGCTTGAGCCCGTCGAATCCCGGGACGTATGCCTCCCGGAGCCCGAATCCCCTGGGAGAGGCCAGCCGGGCGATTGCCTTGGGCAAGGGGAGCAGCTGGAAGGGGATGAAGAGGAAGAAGAAGGCGGCGAAGGCCAGCCCGGGAATCTTGAGCTTGGGCCGCAGATGGCTGTTCATCCGGGGCGGCCGGGGTATCAGGAAATAGAGAACCGCCAGAAGGGCCGTCCCCATCTCGAGGATGAGGACCGCCCAGGGATTGACGGATCCGGCCGGCAGGGGGCTGAAAGCAACCAGGGCGAGGATCCCGGCCTCGATGATCGTCCGGACCCGCTTGTCGAACCGCGGAAGCCCGTCCCCTTCGACCGGCGCGGGGGCCGGCACATAGGACGGCTCCTCGGGGACCGTCTCGGGCATCCCGATCTCGGAAGCGCGCGGGGCGGGCCGGCCGCCTCCCCTGCTTTCGCCCGCGCGGGCCGGGCCCGGGGAAGAGGGCGGCTCGCCCGGCGTCCCGAGGGGAGCGGAGCGAAAGCGGCTGGCGGCCATGGATCAGGACCTCCGGGTCTCGGTTCTCGAGCCCGAGGATTCGTCCTCGCTCTTGTCCTGGTAATACTCGTACTGGAAGTACGGCGTGTAGGATCCGAAGCTCGAGCGGCGGATCCGGGCGTCGTTGAGGATGATCCCGATGATATCGGCCTTGCCCCGGCCGAGCTCCTCGATCGCGCGCCGCAGGGGCTTGCGCGTCGTGGTGCCCATCCGGACGACGATGACCGTCATGTCGGCCATGGCCGCGACGATGACCGGGTCGATGACCGCCAGCACCGGGGGCAGATCGACCAGGACGACCGCGTAGCGCCGGCGGACGTTGTCGAGGAATTCCTTCATCCGCTTCGAGTTCAGAAGCTCGGCCGGGTTCGGCGGATGGGGCCCGCTCGGGAGGATGGAGAGGTTGTCGATGGCGGTCTTCTGGATGACATCTTCGGCCGACGCCCGGCCGGTCAGGACGTCGCTCAGGCCGGTCTTGTTGCGGACCTTGAAGATCTTGTGCAGGCGGGGCTTTCGCAGATCGGCGTCGACGATGAGGACCCGCTCCCCGAGCTGGGCGAAGGAGATGGCCATGTTCGAGGTCGTGGCCGACTTGCCCTCCTGGGGCGAGGTGCTGGTGAAAGCGATCGCCCGGGTCGTGAGGTCGGACCGGGAGAATTGGATGGCCGTCCGGACGGTCCGGTAATCCTCGGCGATTGAGATCTTGGGAAAAAGATGGTTGATGAGCTCGACTTCGGTGAGCTTGGCCAGCTCGGCCGCAGACGCGTCGCCCTTGGCCCCGTAGGCGGACCGGTAGCGGTAGGAATAGTTGTAGTAACCCCGCCCCTTCTCTTTCGCCCCGTTCGGCGAAAAATGGGGGATGATCCCGAGCGATGGAAGCCCCGTCAGCTTCTCCAGGTCCTCGGGGCTCTTGACCGTGTTGTCCAGGAAATCGATCACGAAGGCCAGGCCCAGGCCCAGGAAGCCTCCCAGGAGGAAGCCGATGATGAGGCTCCGTTTCTTGTTCGGGGAGAAAGGCGCCTTGGGGACGAGGGCCGGGTCGACGACCTTGATCGTGCTGGTCATCTGCCCGCTCAGCCGGGCCGAGACGAGCGTCTCGTTCTGCTGCCCGACGAGCGTGTCGAGCGTTTCCCGGGTGTTCTTGATCTCCATCTCGAGGCTTCCCGACAGGATCGCGTCGTTGCTCATCCGGGAGACGTCGACCCTTTCCGTCTCGAGCTCGCGCTGGAGGCGCTGTTCCTTGTCCAGGGCGGTCCGGTAGGCCGTGTTGGCCGCTTCGACCGACTTCCGGATCTCCTCCTCGAGCTGAGCCTTCAGACCGTCGAGCCGCGTCTTGAGCCGGACCATTTCCGGATGGCTGGGGGTGAAGAGGGTCCGGATCTTCTCCTCATAGTCGGCCTTGGTCGCCAGGTAGGTCGCGTTGAGCCCCTGGATCGTCGGATTCTCGATGACCTGGGGCAGGGCGTCGATCAGAAGCTTGGCCATCGCCTTGTATTTGGCTTCGGCGTTGATCCGCTCGACCTGGGCGCCCATGGCCGCCCTCTGCAGCTCGGCGTATTTGGTGACGATATTGCTTTCTTTTTCGTTGAGCGGGAGGATCTTCTTCTCCTCGCTGTACTTCTGGAGCTCGCGCTCCTTGGTCGCCAGGTCCTCGCGAAGCCGGGAGATCGATTCGTTCAGGAACTCCGACGTCTGCTGGGTCGCCTCGTAGCGCGTTTCGACGGAGAAGTTCACGAATTCCGAGGAGAGGGTGTTGACGATGTCCGCGGCCAGCCGCGGATGGGGCGAGGCGAAGGAGACCTCGACGAGCCGGGTGCCATCGACCGGACGGACGTTCATCCCGGCGAGGATGAAGTCGGTGTTCCGGGCGGCGTTCGAGTCGGCCTCGGCGGCGGCCGCGGCGTTCCCCTCCGGCGAGGATTTGGACGGGAAGAGCCAGTCCATACGGATCAGGCCCTTGACCATCTGGATCAGGCTTTGCTTTTCCGCCCGGTTCGAGTTGAACTCGGGACGCCGGCCGAGGTCCATCCTCTTGGCCACGCGCTCGGCGATCGTCCGGCTCTGCAGGATCCGGAGCTGGGTGTTGCGGTACGAGCCGCTTTCGGCGAACCCGACGCCCTGGGAGTTCAGGAGGTCCTGGATCGTAAGGCGGTTCGAGCTCGGCTCCTCGAGGAGAAGGGTCGCCGTAGCCCGGTAGAGGGGCGTGGCGGTGAAGGAAAGCAGGGCCGCCAGGGAGACGAGGATCGCCACGGCGGAGAGGATGATCCACTTCCGCTTCCAGGCGATCTGCCAGTATTCCAGCAGGTCGATTTCCGGCTTGCGGATCGGTTTGGTCGTCGCGGTCACGTTCATTTCTCTCTCATCGGCGCCGGTATGGGACTCCGGCCGCGCGGCATCCGGCTCACACCCCGGAGGATATCTCCCCTGCCCGGAGCCCGCCATCGTCTCCCCCGGGGAATCCGGAGGTGATTTTTCATCCCCCCGGCTCACCCGCAAAGGTGAGGCGGTCCGTCAGATGATCGTCTCGGGGACGAAGATGACGTCGTTCTCCTGAAGGGGAAAGTCCTTTTTCTTTCCCCGGCCTTTATAGATCTCGTTGGCATCGACCTCGATGGTCTTCTCCTGCCCCTTCTCGTCGGTCCGCCGGATGATCACCTTGCCCGCCCGGGCCCGCTCGGTGAACCCGCCGGCCTGGGCGATGGCCATCGTCAAAGTCGGCAGGCGCGAGCGCATGACCTTCAGCACACCGGGGGACTTGACCTGGCCGGTGACGTAGATCGAAACCTCGCGGTCGACCTGGACGTAGACGATGTCGCCGGGCTCAAGGGGGATGTTCTGCTTCGGATCGGACATCAGGTCCTCGATCGGGATCCGGATCGGGGTCGTCGAGCTGTCGGCATGCGTCCGGGTGACGACGATCTCCCGGGCGGCGTCCTTGGTGATGCCGCCGGCGGCGGTGATCGCCTCGAGGAGCGTCTGGCGGCCGACAAGCTCGACGAAGGTCGTCTTGGCCACGGCCCCGAGAACCGAGACCTGGCGGCTCTGATGCTCCTTGATCAGGACGCTGACCTCGGGATTCTGGTACCATTTACCGAGAAGCTGGACGATCTTCTTTTCGAGCTCCGCCGCGGTCAGCCCGTTGACCTCGAGCTCGCCGATCATGGGAAAGGTGATCTTCCCGTCCGCCGAGACGCGGGCCGTCGTCGTGAGCTTGTCGTCGCCGAAGACCTTGATCTCGATCATGTCCCGCGGTCCGATGCGGTACTCGCTCGAAACGGCGGCCTGCGACGGCGGCGCGTCCTGGCCGAACCCCGGGGCCGCGATCAGGATGAGAACGGCCCAAAAGATCGCTTGTTTCAGTTTCATGGCTCACTCCTCGTCGATCCGCCCCGCTTAAAAACGGGACGTCAAATACACCCCGGCATAAGTCCGGTCCCGGTTCCAGCCGGGCACGGTGGACGTCCAGCGCTCGAACGTCGCTTGGACTCCCAGCCCGGCCGTCCGGAAGACCCGGAAGACGAGGGCCGCGGAATGGCTCCATTGATCATCCGTCCGCGAATCGATGACCGTCGCTCCGGAGACGGGATCCGCGGCCTCGACGCGTGGGTAGCGCAGCCGGCCGCGGTTGTAGCCGTAATCGAGACGGACGAAGCCGGCGGGATAGAACGATCCCCCCGTCCGAAAGCTGTCCTCGATGTAGTAGAAGGCGTCGTCATAGTACGAGAACCTGAGGTCCCGCCCGAACCCGGCCCTCAGGGCGAACCGCCCCGTCCGGGCCTCGATCTCCGAATCGGCGACGAGCCCGGCGTATGAAGCCCGCCCGGCCGCCTTGGGATCGAATTTCTTATAGCCCACGGACAGAGTCCCGGAGACGCGGCCGAGGAGCGGGAAGCGGATTCCCGTCGTCGCCTGGACCGAAGTCGCGTCCCGGCTGCCCGCGGAAGCGGCGAAGCGGTAATCCGTCGCCCCGGCCTTGACGAACCAGAAGGCCTCGCTCCAGATCCGGTAGTAGACCTCGAGGGCGGCGTTCCGCTCGGTCCGGTCCAGGAGCGAGGACAGGGCGATCTGGCCCCCTTCCGCGGAGACGTCCTCGTAGGACATCTTGTCGATCGACCCGGTCAGCCCGATCGAGGTCCGGCGGGCCGTCTCATAATACAGTCCGGCGGACGTCCGGATCAGGGTGTCCCGCGTCGGCCGCCCCAGCTCGACCGAGACGGCCTCGATCCGGCTCTGGAACTGATAGTCCCCCGACAGGACGAACCGGTTGAAGAGGAGGACCTTGGCCCCTCCCCCGTAGCCGTTGGTGAATTCCCTCATCCTGGTTTCGCGCAGGAAGAAGGTGTATTCCGGGCTTTCCCGGACATAGAAGATCGCCTTCCGGCGGATGGGCAGATAGACCGTCAGCGAGGGAACGAGCGTCGCGGTGAAGTCGCGCACCGGACGGTCTTCGAAATAGATGTTGTCGCCGTAGCCGAGCCGTCGGATCGCGAAGGATGCGAACGCCTGGAACGGGCCCAGGCGGAAGGTCGGATGCTCCGTCACCCGGGTCCACTCGGCCTGGAAAGCCTCATAGCTCTGCCCGGCGGCGGTCGCCGCGGCTCCGGCGAGGCCGAGAATCGCGGCGAGGATGCGGACGGTCGTTCGGTTCATCGTCTGAGAAACGGCTTTCCTCCCCCGGGCTCGCGGCGCCGGGAGACGATCAGTTCGGCAGGTGATCGAGCGGGGTCAGCTTCCTGCGGA
The DNA here is from genome assembly GCA_963848835.1 of Candidatus Aminicenantota bacterium. Taxonomy (GTDB): domain Bacteria; phylum Acidobacteriota; class Aminicenantia; order Aminicenantales; family UBA4085; genus CAWKFB01. The sequence continues at coordinate 8,827 of CAWKFB010000018.1, forward strand.
TCGCGCCGAAGGTGCTGAAGGGCGGGATCTTCTTGGCCAGGTCGAGGATCAGCCTGCTCTGCCAATCGAAGCGGCCCTGGCTCTGCATGAGAGGGATGATGCCGTCTGTCCGGGCGAGCTCGAACAAGCGCTCGATCTGGTTGTCCGTGAAGCGGGCGAAGATCCGCCGGGCGTAGTGCCCGACGAGGATCTCCTTCTTGAGCTCCGCGCGCCAGGCTACGTCGTATTCGCCCAAGCGTCTGGCGTCAAACGATCCGTCCCGGGCCGCGGCGGCGATGACGCGGGCGGCGATCCGGGACGAGAGCAGGCCGAAGTAGATGCCGCCGCCGGTCGTCGTCTTGACCTGTCCGGCCGCTTCGCCGAGGGAGATGACGCGGTCGCCCGCGGTCCGAGGAACGATCCCCTGGGCGATGGCTTTGACGCCGATGTCCTCCGGACGGAAGCGGTCCCCGAGCTCGGGGAAAAAGCGGCGGATGAGGTTGATCAGCCAAAGGCGAGGCTGCCGGGACGTGACCAGGCCGATCCGCGTCCGGCCTTCCGAGGTCGGGACGGACCAGGCGAACGCTCCGGGCGCGACGCTCCGGCCCACGTAAATGCTCGGCGCCTCGGCCGCCGTCCGGATCTCGGCCTGGGCCCCGTAGAGATGATCCTCGGCCACGCCGAGACCGGCCTGCGCGTTGAGGCGGTTGTCGATTCCCGTGGCGAGGATGGCCATCCGTCCCTCGAACCGCACGGGCCTTCCGCCCGGATCGAAGGCCTCGATCCTCACCCCGCGCTCGGTCCAATCGAACCGGCTCGCCGAGATCCCGAGGGAGATCGAAGCGCCGGCGGCCCGCGCCCCGGCGGCCAGGGAGCGGTCGAAGGCGCTCCGGTCGACGACGCAGGCGAACGGCTCGGGATGGCGGTAGAGGATCTCGCTTCCCGTCGAGGAGACCAGCCGGACGTTCTGCATCTCGCGCAGGACGGAATCCGACCGGAGGTCAAACTCCGGGAAGATTTCCTTGCCCACGATGCCGGTGCAGATGACGTCGGCACCGATTTCGGTCTTGCGCTCGAGGACGCGGACGTCGAAGCCTTTCCGGGCCAGGAGCATCGCCGCGTGCAGACCGCTCGGGCCGCCCCCTACAATCAGAATGTCCGCCTGTTCCACTGTCGAAACCTAGACTCTTTTTCTCTTCCGCGTATTATAAGTGCCTTTTATCAAGAAAATCAATTCTTTTTCCGCCCCGGCGCGACTTTGTCCTCGCGGGATTCCCATTTTCCGCGGAAGGTGATCCAGAAGGACAGGGCGATCAGCCTCAGGTCGAGTCCGAAGCTCATCTTCCGGATGTACAGGTTATCCACCCGGAACTTCTTCCGCCGCGGCGTCTCTCCCGGCAGGTAGACCTGGGTCAGCCCGGTCAAGCCCGGGCGCACGGCGCAACGCTCCCGAAAGCCGGGGATGTCCTCGATCCGCCGCGTATCCGGATCGCCGCGGACCTCCTTCTCGTCGGGCCGGAGCGCCCGCGGGCCGACGAAGCTCATATCGCCGCGGAAGATGTTGAAAAGCTGGGGCAGCTCGTCCATGGCCGTCGCCCGAAGGAAGCGGCCGATCCGGGTGACCCGGGGATCGCGCTCGACGGCCTGGACCGGGCCGTCTTTCTCCGCGTCCACGACCATCGAGCGGAACTTGAGGGCCTTGAAGATCCGGCCGTTCTGGCCGACCCGCTCCTGCCCGTAAAAAACGGGTCCGCCGTCCCCGAGCTTGATCAGGGCGGAAAAGAGGAGCCACAAGGGCGAGGACAGCAGGAGCCCGGTCCCGGAGAGGGCCGCGTCGAACGGCCGCTTGAGAAAAAGAAGTCGAAGGCTCACGCCATCCTCTCCATCAGGCGCTCGAACGCGTCGAGGACGCTCTCCCGGGAATAGCGGGCCAGGGCGTGGGCCCGGCCCGCCGCGGCCTGGCGCTCGCGCCCGACGGGGTCGGCGGCGAGGGCGCGGAACGCCGCGGCGATGCGGACCGGGTCGTCGGGCGGAACGGTCGTCCCGCAGCCCGACCCGGCGATGAGGGCGTGGACCTCGGACTCCTCGACAGCGAGCCCAAGGACCGGCCGGCCGGCGGCCATGAAATTGTAAAGCTTGCTCGGCACGGACAGGAGCGATTTTTCCTTGTCCAGGGGGACAAGGAGGACGTCGGCCGAGGCCATGAGGCGGGGCAGGTCGGCGTAGGGCTGGAAGGGGATGAAGACGACGTTCGCCAGGCCGCGCCGCTCGGCTTCGGCCTTGAGGTCCTTGGCCTTGAATCCGTCGCCGACCACGGCCAGGAGGAACTTCGGGTCGTCCCGGAGGAGGACGGCGGCGTCAAGCAGGCGGACGAGGGTTTCGTAGCTCGAGATGCTGATCGTCCCGCTGTACATGGCGACGAAGCGGTCGGCGAGGCCGAAGGCGCGGGCGACGGGATTGTCCTTGTCGAGGGGACGGAGGAAATCCGTGTCCACCCAGTTCGGAATGACCGAGATCTTCGACGCCGGCACGCCCTTGGCCAGCAGATTTTTCTTGAAGCCGTCGCTGATGACGGCGATGTTCCGGTGGACGCGGTAGATCCAGCGCTCGAAGGCGAGGGCGGCTTGGATCAGGAAGGGGTTTTGGAGGAGCCCGGACTCGATCGAAAGGTCCGGATGGATGTCCTGGACGTTGAGGAGGACCCGGGCGCCCCGGAGGTATCGGGCCAGGAACCCGGTCACGCCGAGCTGGAGCGGCGGGAGGCGGAGGAAGACCACGTCCCCCCGCTTGATCGTGGCCAGGTGGGCCATCGAGAAGAGGGTGTAGATCGACCAGGCGATGAGGCGGCCGATGTGATGGGCGGTGAAATTCGTCAGCGTCCGCTTGACCGTGAAGCCGGGCGCGCGGCGCTCCCGGACGTACATTCGGCCTTCATAGCCCTTGTTGTGGGGCGGGCGGGGCAGCGTCGTGACGATCTCGACCTCGTGGCCGCGCTTGGCCAGGGACTCAGCCAGCTCGTTCATCAGGATCGGGGCGCTCCCGAACTCGGGGAGGTAATACATGGTATGGATGACGATCTTCATGCGGTCTCCCGGGCGTCAGCGTCGGGGGCGGCGGCATCCGCCTCGGCCATGGACTCGGTCGCGGCCATGCCGATGTAGGCCATGGCCGGGACGACGATGAGCTGGTCGAGGCCGAAGAACGCCGCCGTCGACTCGAAGAAGCCGCGCGAGGTCAGGAAGCCCATGATGAGGATGGACTCCATCAGGACGATCCGGTCGGCCCCGGCGTGCTTGCGGACGGCCCGGATCAGCCCGGACCTCAGGATGACGAACCACAGGCCGGCGAAAGCGGCGAAGAAGGAGAGGGCGCCGAGGATCCCCGTCTGGATCAGGGCATGGAGGTAGGAGTTGTGCATCTGCTCCCCTCCGAGGAGCATCCGGTCGGCGTCGAATCCCCAGCCGAGGAAGGGCGATTTCCCGACCTCCCCGAGGGCCTTGGCCCATGTCCCGCCCCGGCCGGACAGGTCGAGGAGCATATCCAGCCGGCCGGCCGACCGCATCTTGAATCCGGAGACGAAGACGATGAACCCGACGACGGGGACGGCGAGGAGATAGCGCCAATCCAGGCCCTGGAGGAAGACGTAGAGGACGCAAACGACGACGAGGCCGAGGAGCCCCGTCCGCGATTGGGTCTGCATCAGGAGGAAGAGGGCCGGAACGAGGGCTCCGATCCAAAGGACGCGGCGGGGACGCTTCTCGGAGAGAAACCGCATCGCGGCGACGATGATGACGATCATCGCGTAGCGGGCCGTGCCGTTCTTGGTCACCTGTCCGAAACCGAAGGGCAGGGTGTAGAACGCGGAGAAGGCGGCTTGGCCGCGGAAAATGCGGACCGCGGTCGGAAAGAGGGCGAACGTCAGGAAGAAGAAGACGGCATAGTTCAGATAGATGACCGCCTGGAGGCGTTCCTTGACGCGGGCCTCTCCGACGATGGCCCAGATGACGACGAGCGGGGAAAGATAGACCGAGACCCAAAAGAGGCCCTGGAAATGGGAATACTGCCGCGAACCGGCCCCGGGCGTCAAAAGCACCGATGCCGCCAGACCGACCAGGGCGTAGAGGAAGAAGAAGCCGAGAGGGTCCCGGGCGAAGGGGAAGCGCCGGCGCTCCTTCAGGATCCAGATGAACGAGGCGTACATGGCCACGATGGGGAAGAACATCCGGATGGCCTGGAAGAAGATGAACGGATCGGACGAGCTGAGGTTATCGATGTTGTAGAGGCCCGTGAACATGCCGCCCCAGCACATGGCCCACAGGGCGACGGACAGCCAGAAGGCCATTCTCAGCCCCTTCCCTTCTCCCCGATCGAAGCATAGATCGTCTCGATCCGATCGCCCAGCCGGTCCCAGACATAGACATCCTGGGCCCGCTTGCGGGCGGCGGCGCTCATCGACCGGCGGAGGTCCGCATCGGCGGCGAGCTGTTGCAGCGCTTCGGCCATGCCGCGGACGATGGACGGCGGATCGACGGGCGCGATCTTGATGCCCCAGCCCTTCTGGATGTGGAAGCCCGGCCCGGCCGAATCCAGGCAGATGACCGGAAGGCCGTTGGCCATGGCCTCGACGACGACCGCTCCCCCGCCCTCGCGAAGGCTCGGGTAAAGGAAGATATCGCTCGAGCGCATCAACTTCCACAGATCCTTCTGGGGAAGCCAGGGCGCGAAGGAAACCTCGCCCCGGAGGTTCAACCCGTCGACGAGGGCGTTCAGCCGCCCGGATTCCGGGCCCTCGCCGACGATCGTGAAGATCGCTTCGGCTCCGCCGGCCAGGAATCCGGCGAATGCCTCGACGGCGGCGGCGAAGTTTTTCCAGAAGACGAGCCGGCCCGAGGTCAGGATCCTGAGGGGGCTGCCCGGTTCTCGGGGCTCGAGGGGAAGCGAGGCGTCGCCCGCTTCCATCCCGGTGACGGGAAAATCCTCGATTTTGGGCTGGTATCTCTTGGGGAACTTATCCCTGGTGTCTCCGTTGCAGATGAGGATGGCCCGGGCCCGCTTCATGCAGCGCCGCCTCGACCAAAGGAGGGTCCGCCCGATCCACTGGCTCACGCCCCGCTCGATGTCCTCGAGCTTGCCGATGAGAGGATAGCCTTTGAAGAATCCCTTGGGGGTCCTTTGGCCCCCGCCCATCGGCCCCCAGACGAAAGGGACGGGGAGAAAAGCGCCGATGAAGCTGGGCATCCAGTAATTCGCGAAGGTGACGTGATGGGCCAGGTCGAAGCCCACCCGGCGATGGAGCTTGCAGGCGGTCCGCCAGGCCCGGATCTGCCAGAAGTAATAATAGAAATGAAGGGTGATCTGATGATGCCAGAGCACGCGCGGCCAGAGGGGGAAGTCGATGAAGCGGAATTCGACGCCCGTCATCTCCCCGGCCGCTTTGCCCCGCTCGACGCCGGACTTGTTGCGGAGCTGGGTGATGACCCAGACGTCGTTCGAGCGGGCGATCTGCTTAACCAGGTTCCAGCCCAGGATCGACTCGCCCGAACCGAGGATCTTCTCTTCGCCGACGGCGCCGACGGCGGACGGGGGATGGCAAGCGAAGGCGGAGACGAGGACCTTGCGGCGGGGCGGGGACGACGGGGGGCTCAGATCAGGCATGTCCAATGACCCTTTCGTAAGCACGCATGAGCCGCTCATAGTGGAGTTCCGGACCGTGGGCGCGGCGGGCGTATACCCGGCCCGACCGGCCGAGCGCGGTCCGGACGGCTTCATCACGGGAAAGCCGGTCGATCTTGGAGGCGAGGTCCTCCGCGTTTCCGGCTTCGAAGAGAAGCCCGCCCCTCCGGCCGTCTTCGACGAGCTCGGGATAGGCGCCCAGGTTGGAAGCGACGACCGGCTTCCCGGCGAGGAACGCTTCGAGGATCCCCATCCCGAACGTTTCGTAGGATTCCGATGGAAAAACGAGGAAGGAGGCCCGACGTACGGCGGCGGCGAGGGCATCGCCGTCGAGGAACCCGAGGATCTCGACGTTGGCCAAACCGAGGCTTCGGACGGCCGCCGCGAAGGCCGGCCCCTCGGGGCCGCGGCCGGCGACCCTGAAACGCAGCCGGGGCAGCTGCGCCATCGCCCGGAGAAGGGTGAAGATTCCCTTCTGGCGGATGAGGTAGCCGGCATAAAGGATGGTCCCGTCTTCGACGGCGGGAAGGTCAGGCGCGGGGGCCGCCGGCGACAGGAAGTGAGGGATAATCTCGATCCGCCGGGCCGGAAGGCCCCAGGCGATCATCTTCTCGCGCACGAACCGGCTCGGGGCGATGAAAAGATCGACCTTGCCCGGATAGAGCTTGAACAGGGCGTGAACGGCCCTGGCGCTGAACGACATCAGGCTCACCGGGCGGCTTCCGTTGCAGCAGTTCCGGAGGAGCACGTTCTGGTACCGCCCGCCGCGGCAGCGCTCGCAGATCGCGCCGTCGGCGAAGAGGTACCGCGAGGCGCAGGCGAGCGAGAAATCATGGAGCGTCTGGACGACGGGAACGCCGCGGCGCTTGAGGATTTCGATGAGCGAGGGCGAGAGCTGGTAGAGGATGGTGTGGAGATGGGCGACGTCGGGCCGGTGGTCGGCGATGATCCGGCGGACCGCGGCCGCGACGTCGCGGGCATACAGGGCGTCGGCGAACGCCTTGATCATCCCTGCCGCGGAAGCCCGGCGCGTCTCCTCGCCCCCGAACATCGTGAAACGGGGGACGAAATACTTGGCGTACGGGGTCGGGAGGTTCTCGGGATAGGCGCCAGTGAAGGGAATGACGGAATGGCCCCGCGCCTCGAGCAGCCGGTTCGTCTCGAAGAAGACCCGTGAGGCGCCGCCGGTCACGAAATGGTATTTTTCCGCGGCGAGGATCTTCATCTCAAACGAGCGAGGCGAGAAGGGCGGCGACGTTCCCGGCCATCCTTTCAAGAAAATAGGCCTCCCGGCAGCGGACCGCCTGAACGAGGCTTAGCCCGGCCCGGAAGAGGAGCGCCAGGTAGCACTTGGCGACGGACAGCTCCGGATTCTTATGGACGAAATAGAGGCGGTTCGCGACCTCGCGGCGGCCGAAAACGTATCCGCCCAGGCGGCCGCGCGGCGACGGGAAGTGGAACTGTCTGGCCGCGGCCACGACCGCCAGGCCGAAGGACCGGCCGACCCGGTAGGAAAAATCGAGGTCCTCGAGATAGCTGTAGCCGCCGAACCATTCATCGAAGCGGAAATCGCTGAAAACTTGGCGCCGCCAAACCGAGGTTCCCGAAGGCAGCCACTGGACGGAGAGGTTCTCGGTCACCCCGTCGAGCATGACCTGGAATCCCGATGGAAGGACGGCCCCTTTCCGGGCGCTGTACAAGCCGAGCCACTCGGCCAGGGGGAGATGCTTGAGACCGGCGGCGACGAGCCCGGGTGGGTTGGCCAGGTTGAACGACGCGCCGCCGAGCCGGGCGGGCGCGGCGTCCCAGAAGGAAAGCATCACCTCGACCGCGTCGGGAACGAGAACCGAGTCGTCGTCGAGGATCCCGATGAGCGATGCTTTCGGCCCGACGGCGTCGATCCCGACGTTGCGCTGCCGGGTCGCCGAGGGCGGACGGTGGCGCAGGACGCGGACGGACAAGCCGGGAAAGGCTTCGGCGAGCGGGCCGAGCGGCCGGTCTCCCCCGTCGACGATGACGACCTCTTCAACCGGACCGGTCTGACCGGCCAGGCTCCGGAGGAGCCGGCTCAGGTCGTCCGGCCGGTCCTTGGTCGGGACGACAAAGGCGAGCTTATGCCGATGCGCGTCCATGATCCTCGAAAAACTTCGCGACGATCCTCTTGACCTCGCTCTCGAACCTCCCGAGGGAGAACAGGCTCGCCCGGCTCGCGAGATGGGCCCGCAGATCGGCCTGCCGGCCTTCGTCCTTGAGCACGCTCAGAATGCGCGCCGCCCCGTCCTCGATCCCGGAATAGGTCAGGCTGTCGTGGGCGACGATCTCGACCTGACCGCCGCCGCGCGGAACCCAGACCAGGCATCCGGCCTTGACCAGCTCGGCGACGGTGATCCCGAAGGGTTCGTTCTCTTTGCCGTGGATGCCGTACTTGTGGGAAGCGAGGATCTCGGCTTTGCGCGCCGCCGGGACCTCGATCTCGAATGCGATCCAATCCCCCAAAGAACGGGCCAGCCGGCGGAGGCTCCGGAAATACGCGGCGTCCCCCACCCGGCCGACGACGTGGAGATGGATCCCGGGGAGCTCGCGGCGGACGGCGGCGACGATCTTCATCGCCCGCTCGACCTGCTTCTCGGGGACGATCCGTCCGACGCAAAGGAAACCATCCTCCCGCTTGTCCCACGGGGAGTTCCGGGCCGCGTCCGGAACGGGAGGATAGAGCGTTTGGGTTTCGAGCTTGAGCGCGGCCCGGGTGAGGCCTCCCATCCAGTCTGAATCGACGACGGTGACGTTCTGCCGGACGGCTTCGGGGGAATAGGAGGACAGCCGCTCCCCCAGCTTCAGATAGGCGCGACGGTAGAACGAATCCTTGTAGAACCAGCGGCGCAATCTCCGAGGAGTCGGGTTGAGCATCTGGAGGAGGCGCGTGTTGAACAGGGGATCGAGGAGATATTGGATGCCCGGTCGGCCGAAATCCATCGGATTATACGCCGAGAACATCAGGTCAAAGTCCCCGGCCGCGGCGCGGCAATAATCGTTGAGCCGGAAACCCCGGAGGGCGGAAAACCAGTTACCGGAGCGTAGAAGAAGCGGCGGGGCGACCCGGACCGTCCGGACATCCTCGGGACCGAGCCGGGTCTCGTAAAAGGCATTCAGCTCGGCGAAATCGATCTTGTTCGAGGTGATCAGGGTCAGGTCATGTTCTTCATGCAGAGCCTCGAGGATCCGGAGGACGCAGGCTTCCGAGCCCCCGCCGGTCTTGATCTGGGGATGGATGACGGCCACCCTCGGCCGGAGCGCGAGCCGCGAGACTATGGAGACCGTCTCGTTGACGGACTTCGGCCCGCTCCCGTTCAGGCCGAGGTGTTTTCTGAGCTCGGCGAACCGCCGGGCCCAGGAGTTCGCCTCGGCGAAAGCTATGAATCGGGAGGGATCGGTCTCGGCGAGCCCCTGTCGGACTCCCTCGGCGAAACCCTTGTAATCGGAGGCGAGGATGACCGGGGCCTCGAACTGTTGGAGCTCCTTGAAGTCCATGCTCACGACCGGCAAGCCGCAGGCCGCGTATTCGAACAGCTTGAGCATGTCGCCGCCCACCCGCTCGGAATGGACGCATTTCCGGTAGGGGACGATGCCCAGATCGGCGTTCTTGAGATAGGCCGGGACGGTCTCGTAGGGCCGCGGGCCGAGGATATGGACGTTCGCGAGCCCGCGGAGCCTGGATACGTCGGCATAAACCCGGCCCAGGAGAATGAACGAAACTCCGGGCAGGGCCCCGGCGAGGTGAGCGATAAGGTCCTGGTCGAAGAGGAGCGGATTGGACAGGCCGCCGAGGACGACGGCCCGCGGCGGCGGGATCATCCGGTACTCTTCCGGGATGGCGGAGGGAGCCGTCTGGAAGAACCCCATATCCACCGCGTTCGGGAAAAAGATGATCTCGCGCGGGGTGAGCTTCTTGTAGCTTTCGATCATGACCCGGCTGTGGGCCAGAACGACGTCGGCCCGCTCGATGAGCTCCTTCTCCTTGCGGAGGAAGCTCGGGGCCACGTGAGGCATGAGGGTGATGTCCTCCGAAGGGCGGAAGATGCTCTTGCCGTGCGGGATGCGGTCCAGGGCGAACGAGTAGCGCGAGCTGTCCACCCAGAGGACGTCGGCCCGGTCGAATCCGTTCCGGGCCGAGGCTTTCGAAAGCCTCGGGATGGTCAGCCGGTCGCTGTGGCTGATCACCCAGTTCGAGCGGAGGGAAGGCTGTCCACGATCGGAAGAAGGGTGAACGGCGAATAGGCCCAGATCCGGCCCCCCTCTTCGTCGGTCCCTCCCCTTCGCCACGAAGCGCGGCGGGCGCGGAAGTCGTTCCAGTCGCGGGACCCGAAGAAATGGAACGGTGAAAGGAAATAGGAGATCCAGGCGACCCGGTAATCCATGGCGGCGAAGCGCCGGGCGATTTGGAAGGTGGACCCGGTGTGGAAACCGAAGCGCTGGTCTCCCACGACGATGTGATTCTTCATCTTCGCCCCATCGCCTCGGCGAAGCCGATCTCGCGGTACCAGTCGACGTAGCGCGGATAGCCCTCGTCGATCGGGATCCGGGGGGAATAACCGAGCATGAGCCGGGCTTTGCCGACGTCGAGCGTACCGCGGTGCGGGACGGTCTCGGTCCAGGGCTTGGATTCCACTTGGATGTCCGGGAAGCGCGTTTTCAGGATCGCGACGAGGTCCTTGATCGGCCTCGAATTCCCGAACGTCAGGTTGAACGTCTCGTTGAGGGCCGCGGGATGGGTCAGGACGAGGACGAGACCCTGGACAAGGTCGTCCACGTGGGTGAAATCGAGGAGGTCCTCCCCCCCGCCCTCGAGGGTCAGAGGCCGGCCGAGGATCGCGGCCTCGATGAAGATCTGCCCGACCCTGCGGTTGACGCAGGTCGGCCCATAGAGGGCGGAGGGACGGACGATGGTATAGGGCAGGCCGAAGATGTTGTGATAGGCGCGGGTCATGTGCTCGCCGGCGAGCTTGGCCGCGCCGTAGATGCCGATCGGATTGAGCGGACTGGCTTCGGTCACGGAGCCGGAGGCGAAATGGCCGTAGACCATGCTCGTCGAGAAGAAGACGAACTGGCGGATCGAGCTCCGGCCGCGGATCGTCTCGAGGACGCGCTGGGTGGCGTGGAGGTTCGTCTCGTAGCCCGCCTGCGGGTCGCGGTCGCAGGCGGCCGAAGAAACGATGGCGGCCATGTGGACGATCCGGTCGGGCCGGGAGCGCTCGAGGGCGGCCGCGACGGCGGCGGGATCGGCGGCGTCGCCGCGGATGATGGGGATTCCGGCCTCCGCCAGCCGGGCGAACCGGGCGTCGATGAAGCGCTGATAGACGGGGTATTTCAGCTCGAAGCGGAAATCGTCCAGGACCGTGACCCGGCGTCCGAGTCTCTTCATCGCCAGGGCGAGGTGATGTCCGATGAACCCGCAGCCCCCCGTGATGAGGACGGATTCGGCGTCAGGCATGGCGTTCTTTCCTCAGGCCCATCCGGCCGCGGCCCGGAGAGCCCCGGCGATGACGTCCATGTCGCCGGCGTCGAGCGGCGGATGGACGGGCAGGGCGACCGTCTCGGCCGCGGCCCTGTCCGACTCGGGCAGACCCGTATCGTCCAGACCGAACAGCCCCCGGTACAGGCTCATCCGGTGGACGGGCGTGGCGTAATAGATGCTCGCCCCGATCCCTTCGCTCCGGAGTCGGGCGATCACACCGTCCCGGGTCATTGGGAAATCGGAAGTCACCCGGAGCTGGTAGAAGAGCCAGCCGTGCCCCGATCCGGCCGGGATCGTCGGCAGGACGAGGCCGGGAACGCCGGCAAGCTTCTCCGATAGACGGGCGGCGTTCTCCGTCCTCCGCCGCAGGCCTTCGCCTGCCCGGCGGAGCTGGCAGAGGCCCATCGCCGCGGCGATGTCGGTCATCCTGTAGTTGAATCCCAGCCGCGTCGTGTCGTACACGCCCGGCTTCTGCCGGTAGTAAGCGGGCACGTCGATGCCGAAGGCCCTCTGCGTGAAGGCGGCTTCCGCGATCCGCTCGTCGTCCGTGACGAGCATCCCGCCCTCGCCCGTGGTGATGTGCTTGACCGGGTAGAAGGAAAAACATCCGGTCCGGCCGAAGGATCCCGCCGCCCGGCCGCGATATCGGGTCCCGACGGCGTGGGCGCAATCCTCGACGACGGAAAGGCCTCGCTTTTCGGATAGGGCCAGGATCGCGTCCATATCGGCCGGCATGCCGGCGAAATGAACGACCTCGATCGCCCGCGTTCGCGGCGTCAGCCGTTTCTCGACGTCCGCGGGATCGAGGCAGTACGTCCGGGGATCGATGTCGGCGAAGACGGGCCGGGCCCCGACATAAAGGACCGCATGGGCCGTCGCGACGTGCGTCTGGGCCGGCACGATCACTTCATCGCCCGGGCCGATCCCGAGAGCGAGGAGGGAAAGATGAAGGGCGGCCGTGCAGGAGGAGACGCTCACGGCGTGCTTCGTCCCGGCCTCCGCGGCGAAGGCGGCTTCGAATTCCTTGGTCTTGGGGCCGTGGGCGAGCCAGCCGCTGCGCAGGACATCGACGACGGCCCGCTCTTCCTCTTCGCCGAGCCAAGGCTTGCCGAAGGCGATGATCCGCTTCACGAAGGTTCTCCTGACGGTTCGAATCCGGGACTCTCGCTCAGGACGGCGAAATGATACGACCGGGGATCGTCCGGCCGAAGGCGCGCGAGGCCCGGTAATAGGCATAGGAAACGGCCTTCAGGCCCGGTTTGAAGCTCCAACGGAAGAAAAGCGTCGGCAGCCTGGGAGAGATCGAGCGGATCGCGAGCTCGCGGAATCCCGCCCGCGCCAGGACGCGGTCCCGGGGACGCGCGCGGGATGGCCGCGTGAGAGGGATCCGGCGAGCCGCCGGAACGGACGTTCGGGTAAGTGAAAAGAAACCGGCCGTGCTCCCGGAGCACGCGGACAACCTCGGAGAGACAGGCGGCCAATTCGTCCGGAAGGAGGTATTGAAGCGAGAGCGAGCAGACGACGGCATCGAAGGATCCCGTCTTAAAAGGGGATGGAGCTCATGTTCGCCCGGACGACGGAGTTCCGGCCGGTCTCGCGCCAGCGTGAGCCCGGTCGGCGCCAGATCCGTCCCGACGATCTCGGCGGTCTGGACGTAGGGCCACAATCCACCGTCGCCGCAGGCGAGATCGAGCACCCGTTCGCCCGCTTCGATCCAGCCGGCGAGGATTCGGTAGTTCTCATGGCTCCACCAAGCCGGGAATCCGGTCCGCTGATGGTGATAGCGGCCCTCAGCGCGATAGATCGCTTCGAAGTCTTTCATGTATATGCGTCGGGCAAGCTACCGCCGATGGGTTTCTCGGACCACCCTAGCGGCGCTAATCCCCGAAAAAGACAGGTTAACAATTTTTGTCAGTTAAGACAAATATTGTCAGTCGTTTTTCCTGATTTCACCTATATCATCATAAAAAGCGCCCTCCAAGGTGGCAATCGTCAGGGGGAATGATCCCTGGGTGATTTTATCCCCGCCCCCCTCCACCTTTGCGGGGGAGATCGAATTCCAAGGAGGCGTCCCCGGGGGTTGTAATCCGGGTCGAAGACGGCTAAACTAACTTTCCCGAGAAGGAAAAATGTCTAAATGAAATCGGCCCGCGCGGGCTTCCTGACCCCCCAAATGAAGAGGATCGCCCGGGAAGAAGGGATCCCGCCCGACGACCTTCTGGCCCTGGCGGGCATCCGGCCGCGTCTGCATCCCGGCCAACCGGCGCCACCCGCGGCTGCGTCCGCTCGGCATCGGCAAAAGATTGCGGACCAAAGTCAACGTGAACATCGGCACGTCCGAGGATTTTCCGCGCTCGCCGACGAGCTCGAGAAAGTCGGATCGCCTCGGTACGGCGCCGATACGCTCATGGATCTCAGCACCGGCGGCGATATCGGATACATCCGCCGGACGATTCTCGCCCGCACGCCCCTCCCCGTGGGAACGGTCCCGATCTACCAGGCCGCCATCGAAGCCATCGCGGCAAGGGTTCGATCCTGGCCCTGACCGCGGACGACCTGTTCCGGGTGATCGAGGCCCAAGCCCGGGAGGGCGTGGACTTCATGACCGTCCATTGCGGCTTGACCTCGAAAGCCATCGGCCGACTCAAGGAACAAGGCCGGGTGGCTGATGTTGTCTCCCGGGGCGGCGCCTTTCATGTCGCCCTCATCCTTCACCATGGCGCGGAAAATCCTCTATACGCCCAATTCGACCGGCTCCTCGAGATCGCGGCCAAGTATGACATCACCCTGAGCCTGGGGGATGGGCTGCGGCCGGGCTCGATCCTGGACGCGACCGACCGGCCCCAGATCGAAGAGCTCCTGACGCTCGGCGAGCTCGTGAAACGGGCCTGGGAGCGGGACGTCCAGGTCATGGTCGAAGGCCCCGGACACGTGCCCCTCGACCAGATCGAAATGAACGTCAAGCTCCAAAAACGGGTTTGCCACGAAGCCCCGTTTTACGTCCTCGGCCCCCTTGTCACCGACATCGGCGCGGGCTATGACCACATCGTCGGGGCGATCGGCGGCGCCCTGGCCGCGGCGGCCGGGGCGGATTTCCTCTGCTACGTCACGCCGGCGGAACACCTCGGCCTTCCCTCCGCGGAAGATGTCCGCAGCGGCCTGATGGCCTCGCGGATCGCCGGGCACGCCGCCGACATCGTCAAGGGGCTGCCGGGCGCTCTGGAGCGCGACCTCGGCTTGTCCCGGGCCCGGAAGGCGCTCGACTGGGACGCCCAGCGGAAGCTGGCCCTCGATCCGGACAAGTTCGACGAAGTCCGGAAGAAACGAAGGACGGCATCGGCGGCCTGCTCCATGTGCGGCGATTATTGCGCCATGCGGATCGTCTCCGAATTCCTGGGCGGAGGAGCGGGGACCGATGCCGCCCGCTGCTGACCGGCTCCTCTTCGGGACGGCCGGCATCCCGGACACGACCCCGCAAACCTCGACCCTGTCCGCGGTCAAGCGCGTCCGCGATCTCGGCCTCGACTGCCTCGAGATCGAATTCGTGCGCGGGGTCAAGCTTGGGACGGACACCGCGGCCAAGGTCCGTGAGCGGGCCGCGGCCCTCGATGTCGCCCTAAGCGCGCACGCTCCCTATTACATCAACCTTAACTCCCCGGAGCCGGGCAAACGGCTCCAGAGCCAGGACTTTCTCCTCCGCGCCGCCCGCACGGCCGACGCCTGCGGAGCCCGGACCGTCGTCTTCCATGCCGGTTATTACGGGATGAACACGCCCGAAAAGGCCAGGACCGCCATCCGCGCCGAGCTCGTCCAGGTCCTGTCCATCCTCCGCGCCGAGCGGAACCCGGTCCGGATGAGGATCGAGACCATGGGCAAGGGCTCCCAGTTCGGGAGCCTGGACGAAGTCTTGACCCTCTGCCAGGAGGTCGACGGGCTCGCCCCCTGCCTGGACTTCTCCCATCTCCATGCCCGCGAAGGCAAAGCCAACACGTATCTCGACTTCCACAGGATCCTGCGGAAGGTCGAAAAGAGGCTGGGAAAGCCCGCCCTCAAAGACATTCACATCCATCTGAGCGGGATCGAGTACGGCCTCAAGGGCGAGATCCGCCACCTCAACCTGGCCGATTCCGATTTCCGCTACGACGAGTGGACGGCCGCCATCAGGGACATGGACGTCGCCGGCCTGGTGATCTGCGAGAGCCCGAGCCGGGAGACCGACGCGGTTTTGTTGAAGAACCTCTACTCCGCCTTCGGCCTTAAGAGGTAGGCCCGCCAGACGGGGGTGCGGCCCGGGAACCCTTGAATTTCCGCGCCAGCGAGAGGGCCATCGGCCAAACGCGCTCCCGGAAAAAGCCGATCATCCTGTACTCGAGCGTCCGCTCGAGGAGAAAATGAGTCCCGAAAAAGACGAGGACCCCGGCGATCATGGCGGCGAGGAGTCCGATGATACCGGCGCCGGCGAAGGCGCGGATCCCGAAGGCGGCGGCGGTCATGGCCGCCCCGCTCGCCGCGGGGACGAGGAGATAACGGACGAATTCGAAGCGGCCGGCGGCGATCGCTCCGCGGAGATGGACGGCGAACCCCACGAGAGGGACGAGAAGGCTGATTAAGACCGCGGCCGCGGCCCCCGAAAGGCCGTAAGCCTTCGTCAACGGAATGAGCAGGGCGGCCATGACCGCCAGCCGGACGAATTCCCAGCCGGTCTGGGTCCGCGGCCGGCCGATCCCGAAGAAAAGGTCGCCGATCGTCACCGTGACGGCCCGGGCGGCTCCGGCCAGGGCGAGGATCTGCATGGCCGGGACCATGGGCAGCCATTTCTCGCCCAGGATCAGCCGGATGATGTCCGGACCGAGAGCGAAGAGGACGGCGATGAGCATGAAGGCGGGCGCGATCATGATCTGGAACGTTTTGAAATACGCTTCTTTCAACCGGGGCTTGTTGTCCTGCAGTTTGGCGTACGTGGGGAACATGACTTGGCCGATGACGCCCGAAACTTCGGTCGTCGGCGTATTCGATATCCGGAAGGCCATCTGGTAAAACCCGAGCGGGACCGTCCCCAGGACCTTGCCGACGAAGATATCGTCCCCTTGGGTGGAGAGGAATTGGATGGCGCTCGAGCCCGAGACCCAGCGGCCGAACTTGAAGAGCTCGCGCATCTTCTCCGGCTGCCAGGACCATTTCGGGCGGTACGGATGGAGCCTGAAGCTGAGGAAAACGAGCGCGATCCGATGGGCGATGTCGGCGAGGACGAAGGCCCAGACGCTCCGGAGAACGAGGGCGGCGGCGACGACGACGACGAAGTTGGTCACGTTGCCCCCGAAGCTGTAAAGCGCTTGGCGGTGGAATTCGAGGTTTTTCTGGAACTCGACGACGGCCGTGTTGGCCAGGCCCCCGATGAGGAGGACCAGCCCGTAGCCGCGAATGATCGGAGTGACGTCGGGAGCGGCGAAGAAGCGGGCCGCGAACGGGGCCGCGGCGAAGATCACGCCGCCGAGAACGGCCCCCCGCAGGACCGAGATCGTCCAGGCCGGGTCGAGATAGGGACGGATGTCCTCTTTTTTCTGGATCAGGGCGTGGAGCGTTCCGGTCTGGGTGAAGGCTTCGAGGATCGACATCACGAGGAGGGCGATCCCCATCGCCCCGAAATCGAGCGGCCCCAGGATCCGGGCGAGGATGACGATCCGGGCGAAATAAAGGACGAGGTAGGACACCCGCAGGGCGAAGACCCAGAAGCCGCTCCGGATGACGCGCTGGGCGAGCGGCTCGTCCGAAACGCCCGAGCGCGCCCCTCCGGGCTCCGCCTCGCTCTTCTCGTCCGGCTGGGTCATGCCGCCCGCTCCCGCAAATAGTCTTCCTCGCTTCTTATTCTATCAAGCCTGCGGTAAAGAACGCCATCGTCCTTCTCGGTGATTGCCGGGGTGAAACATCCTCCTTCCGGGCTCATCGCCGCGGGGGAGACTCCCGAAGCGAATCGGAGCTTGATCGATCCTCTTGTCCTGAAGCGCGGCGACCCCTATAATCAGGAACTCTTGGACACCCGGAAGGCCTCGAATTCTCCCTGGCGCCGCGCCGTCACACCCGCCCGCCTGGTCCTCTACCTCAGCGGCCTTCATGCCGTTCCGCGCCGCCTGGGCGCGGTCCGCGGCTGCGCGGTGTTGATGTACCACTCCGTCTCCGAGACTCTGGCGGCGCGCCGCTACCCCTACGCCGTCACGCCCGCGTGTTTCGAATCCCATCTCCGGTTTCTCCGGCGCCGAGGCATTCCGATCCTCCCTTTGGCCGAGGTCGCCGAAAACATCCGGGCCGGCCGCCCGGCCGGTCGGCTCGCCGCGGCCATCGCCTTCGACGACGGATGGCGGGACAACTTCACCTCCGCCTATCCCCTTCTCCGCAAGTATTCGGCCCCCGCGACCTTCTTCGTCACCGCCGACTGGATCGGCCGGGCGGAAGCACCGATCCCGGCCCTCGCGGACGCGCGCATCCCCGGCGGGGCCATGATCGGCTGGGACGAGCTTCGGCAGGCCGCGGCCGAAGGGCTCATTTCCGTCGGATCGCACGGATGGAAGCACGCTCCGCTGACGAACTTGGCCCCGGAGGATGTCCGGAAAGAGGTCTTCGAGTCCAAAAGGATCATCGAAGACGGCCTCGGCCGGCCCGTTTCTTTGTTTTCCTATCCCGCCGGCGCTTGCGACCGGGAGGTGATGGAGATCGTCCGCGAAGCGGGTTACAGCGCGGCGTTTTCGAGCCGGTCGCGCGTCGCCCGGACGGGGGACGATCCTTACGCCCTCGGCCGGTTCGACGCGGCCCGCTACGCCGCCGGAAAGAGCCTTAGGCTCGCCGGACTTTTGAACATGTCCTATCTCGCGGCGGTCCTCTCCTTGGGCCGGTAAAGGTCGTGCGATTCTTGACAGCGGAGGCGGGGCATCCTAAACTAGACCACTAAAGGCGATCCCGCCTCCGCTCTCCCCGAGCGGCCCGGTCCCGGACCCCCCTTTAGACCCGCGTCATGCGCATCGCGTTCGAACGCCTCAGGAAGGAGCATCCATGATCGAGATCCGTTTTCACGGCCGGGGCGGCCAGGGGACGGTTGTCGCCTCCAAGATCCTGGCCGACGCGCTGGCCAAGGAAGGCAACTACGTCCAGGCTTATCCCGAATTCGGAGTCGAACGGCGCGGAGCTCCGGTGATCTCCTTCATCCGGATCGACTCCAGGCACATCTACGACAAGAGCCGCATCTATGCCCCGGACCACGTCGTCGTCGTCGATCCGACCCTCGTCGACGCCATCGACGTGACCGAAGGCCTGAAGGACGGCGGCTGGATCATCATCAACACCGACCGCGCCCCCGCCGATTTCAAGCTCCCGGCCAAGTTCAAGGTCGCCACGATCAACGCCACCGAGATCGCGGTCCGGAACAAGCTCGGCTCGCTCGCCGCGCCCATCGTCAACACGGCCATGGTCGGGGCGATCATCCGCATCCTCGGCCTGACCCGGCTCGACTCGCTCCTCGCGGCCATCGGGGAGGCGATCCCGATCAAGACGGCCGATAACCAGAAAGCGGCTTCCGAGGCCTACGAGAAAGCCGGGGCGGCGAAATAAGGACGGACGCACCATGCCCAAGAAGAAGAGAGACGCAAAGAAGATCGTCTTCCAATCCATCGACGACGTCCCGAAAATGCCTATGTCGCTCGGCTCGATGCTCCACAACAAGACCGGGACGTGGCGGAACATCCGTCCCGAGATCGAGCTCGCCAAGTGCATCCAGTGCGGCATCTGCTGGAAGTTCTGCCCGGACATGGCCGTCTTGATCGAGGACGAGTGGCCGGTCATCGACTATGACTTCTGCAAAGGCTGCGGGATCTGCGCCGAGGAATGCCCGGTGAAGTGCATCGCCATGGTGGAGGAGCGGAAATGAAGAAAGTCATCATGGGCAATCACGCCCTGTCCTACGGGGCGATGCTGGCCCGGGCCCAGGTGATCTCGGCCTACCCCATCACCCCCCAGACCCAGGTCGTCGAGCTCCTCTCCGAGATGTGCGCCGACGGCTCGCTCGACGCCAAGTTCATCAAGGTCGAGTCCGAGCACTCGGCCATGGCCTCCTGCATCGGCGCCTCCGTGGCCGGGGCGCGGACCTTCACCGCCACGTCGTCCCAGGGCCTGGCCCTGATGCACGAGATGCTCCACTGGGCCTCGGGCGGGCGGCACCCGGTCGTCATGGGCGACATCAACCGGGCCATGGCCCCCGGCTGGACCATCTGGAGCGACCAGAACGACAGCCTCTCCCAGCGCGACACGGGCTGGATCCAGTTCTACTGCTCCTCGAATCAGGAGGTTCTGGACACGACGATCCAGGCCTTCAAGATCTCGGAGGCGCTGTACATCCCGAGCATGGTCGTCCTCGACGCGTTCTCTTTGTCCCACACCTACGAGGTCGTCGACGTCCCCGAGCAGGACAAAGTCGACGCCTACCTGCCCAAGTTCAAGCCCTACGCCCGGCTCACCCCCACGAAGCCGTGCGCCTTCAACGGCCTGACCAGCCCGGAAAACTACATGGAGCTCCGCTACAAGCTCGAGGAGGACATGGAGAAGGTGATCCCGGCGATCCTGGAGACCGGGCTCGAATTCGAGCGCGCCTTCGGCCGCCGGCTCACCCTCGCCGACGAATACCAATGCGACGACGCCGAGATCATCCTCGTCACCTCGGGCACGGCCGGCTACACGGCCCACGTCGCCGTCGAGGAGATGCGGGCCGCCGGCCTCAAGGTCGGGAACCTCCGCATGCGGGTCTTCCGCCCCTTCCCCTTCGACCTCGTCCGCCGCGTCCTGCCCAAGGCCAAGAAGATCGCCGTCGTCGACCGGAACATCTCTTACGGCCATCACGGCATCTTCGCTCAGGAGGTCAAATCGGCTCTCCACGGTCATACAGGCGTTCCGGTCTTCGGCTTCATCGCCGGCCTGGGCGGCCGCGACATCACCCCGTCCACGTTCCGCGAAGTCGTCGAGTACACGCAAGCGCATGACGCTCCCGAAGAGAACATCGTCTGGATCGGAGTGAAGAAATGAAGAAGCCCAAGAAGTTCACCCTGACCCTCCCCGAGGAGGAGCTCGTCGGCTCGGGGAACCTGGCCTGCCAGGGATGCGGGGCCAACCTGGCCCTGCGCTACCTGCTCAAAGCCCTCGGCCCGCAGACGGTGTTGTGCATCCCGGCCTGCTGCTGGGCGGTCATCGACGGCCCGTTCCCCTATTCCTGCATGGGCGTCCCGATCTACCACTGCGCCTTCGAGACCGCCGCCTCGACCGCGACCGGGGTCAAGGCCGGCCTCGACATGGTCGGCGAGAAGGACGTCACGGTCGTGGCCTGGGCCGGCGACGGCGGGACCTACGACATCGGCATCCAGGCCCTGAGCGGGGCGGCCGAGCGCAACGACGACATCATCTATGTCTGCTACGACAACGAAGCCTACATGAACACCGGGATCCAGAGGAGCTCGGCCACGCCCTACGGGGCCTGGACGACGACGACCCCGGTCAAGTTCTTCAAGGAGCGTCCCAAGAAGGACATCGACGCGATCATGGCCGCTCACGGCATCCCCTACCTGGCCACCGGCTCGATCGCCTATCCCGAGGACATCTACAAGAAGGCCAAGAAGGCCAAGGACATCAAGGGGACGCGCTTCTTCCACATCTTCGCCCCCTGCCCGACCGGCTGGAAGAGCCGGCCGGAGGACGCGGTCAAGCTGGCCCGCCTCGTCGTCCAGAACGGCATCTTTCCCGTCTACGAGGTCGAGAACGGCGAGAAGTACACCCAGACGATCAAGGTCAAGGAGAAGAAGCCGATCGACGAGTACTTCAAGCTCCAGGGCCGCTTCCGCCACCTTAAGCCCGAGCATCTCCAGGGGATCCAGGCCACGGTCGACCGCAACTGGGCCAAGATGCTCAAGAAGTTCGAAGGGTAACGATCCGACAGCACGCCGGGCAAGAGCAGTCTCGCTCGGCCGGAAATCCTGACGCTCCGCCTGTCACTCGAGCTCCTAGGCGCTGCGCCCTCCGCGCCCCGATAGTCTCCTCGTACCGAGTCCCTTTGTCATAAGCCTCACGTCTTGAAGATCGTCACGTGCTCAAACATTCTCGCGGCCCCGCTGCGCGGGGCTACCCGTCGGAGCTCGGGACGCGGAGCTGGGATTTCCGGATGTCGCTCGAACCGCCCTTGCCCGGCTGCCTCGAGAACTCTCTTTTTATAAAATATGGCGCTTCTCGCTTTGATGAGTCGTACTCTCGCCGAGCACACGCACCCCAAGGCCGATCGCCCAGATACGAAGCTCCTGCCCGCCCAGGCCGATCGGGGACGGTGAGCGAAGATATCGCCGTCGCCCGCGAACCCCGCTTTTTGAGGGGACCGGCTCGGAAGAAGCCGGCGGCGAACCATGTCCGAAGCTTCCCGGCGATCGTCCGTTGTGTCAAGGCCGGGAAGCAAGTTGTGAGCCGCCGAGAAAAGCGGGGTGAGCGGAAGCGGGCTTCCAGGCGATAGGAGCGATACCATCCCCGATCGGCAGCGGCGGGCGCGGTCCCAAAACCCTCTTCCCTTTTGCCGGGACATGCGCTATAATATATAAAGAATCCGTTATATAAGGAGTTCGACGTGAAAAAACGAATCCTCGTTATTTCGATAGCGGCCGCCCTAGCCGCGGGG
Source organism: Candidatus Aminicenantota bacterium (assembly GCA_963848835.1). GTDB lineage: Bacteria > Acidobacteriota > Aminicenantia > Aminicenantales > UBA4085 > CAWKFB01. Next base: position 30,681 of record CAWKFB010000018.1, read on the forward strand.
ACGCTTGCCGCCCAGATCGTCCCGAATATGCCCGCCCCCGCCTTCTCGATCAAGGACATGACCGGGAAGACGATCACGCTCGACAGCCTCAAGGGGAAGGTCGTCGTCCTGAACTTCTGGGCGACCTGGTGTCCGCCTTGCCGGGCCGAGGTCCCCGACTTCGTGGCCTTCTACAACGAGCACAAGGCCGACGGCCTCGAGATCCTGGGGGTTTCCGTCGATACGAACACGGCGTCCCAGGTCCCGGCGTTCATCCAGAAGAACGCGGTCACCTACCCGGTGGCGATGTTCACGAACAAGATCGTTCGTGACTACGGCCCGATCGACGCCATTCCGACGACGTTCATCATCGACAAGACGGGCCGCGTCCGGTATACCCAGGTTGCGTCGATGGACAAGGACTCCCTTCTCGCGTGGTTCGCGAAGCTCGCCGCCGAAAAATAAGAGCTCCGGGATTGTCCCTAAGCTCACGGGAACCTCTGCGGTTCCCCCGGAAGCCGGCGCCCCCCTCCCAATGTTCGCTGCAGGGCAATCCTCCGCCCGGAGAGTTTATCGGAATTCGCCGCCATCAAGATGCAGCTCTTTAGGCTTTCCTATGGGTTCCCCTCTTTGAAAAAGAGGGGTTCGGAGAGTTGATTTTTGATTAAAAAATCCCCCTCAATCCCCCTTTTCGAAGGGGGAAAAAATCCTCGACATTCCGATTACCAGCGGTAGGCCGCGGCACCCCAGGTGAATCCGCCGCCGAAGGCGGACATGAGCATCACAGAGCCGGGCTTGAACCGCTTGAGCTGCCTCAGCTCGTGGATGGCGATGGGGATCGTCGCCGCCGAGACGTTGCCGTAGCGTTCGATGTTGATGTAAACCTTCTCCCGGGGGATCTTCAGCCGATCCCCGACGGCCTCGATGATCCGGATGTTGGCCTGGTGGGGGATGAAGACGTCCACCTGGTCTTTGGTCAGGCCGGCCTTTTTCAGGGCCGACTCGGCCGACTCCCCCATCCTCTTGACCGCGGACTTGAAGACCTCATTGCCCTTCATGATGATGGTGTGATGGTTTTCGGCCACAGTCTGGACCGACGCCGGCGAGCGCGTCCCGCCCGCGGGGATGTAGAGGAGCTGGCTGAGGCTGCCGTCGGCCCCCAGGAACACGGACAGGAGGCCGGACTCGTCGCGGCTTTCCTCGAGGAGGACCGCCCCGGCGCCGTCGCCGAAGAGAACGCAGGTTGAACGGTCCTTCCAGTTCGTGACCTTGGTCAGCATCTCCGCGCTGAGGAGAAGGACGCGGCGGGCGGCTCCGCTGAGGATCATCCCCTCGCCAACGGCAAGACCGTAGATAAAGCCCGTGCAGGCGGCGGCCAGGTCGAAGGCGGGGATATTGGGCAGCCCCAAGCCTGCCTGGACGAAGCAGGCGGTCGAAGGAAGAGGCTGGTCGGGCGTCACCGTCGTGACGATGATCATGTCGATGTCGGAGGGCTCGAGATGGGCGTTCCGGATCGCCCGGCGGGCCGCCTCGAGGCACATGTCCGAAGTCGCCTGGTCGGCCCGGGCGATATGCCGCTCCTTGATCCCGCTCCGCGAGGTGATCCACTCGTCCGATGTATCCACCATCTTCTCGAGATCGGCATTGGTCAGGATCTGGTCGGGGACGTAGAAGCCTGTCCCGGAGATCTTGATGCGTTTCTTTTCCGTCATTTCAAAGGTCCTTTCAAAAACCCATTTTTTAGCACTTCCGGTCCGAATTTGCAAATGCTTTGCCCGCCCGATAGAATTAATAGGCTATGGGAAACTTCCGCGGAGCCGTCCTTGTCGCCGCGGCGACAAGCTTCCTGCTCGCCCGGCCCGTCCCGGCATCTGCCCAGCTTGTCCTCGGCCAGTACGAGGAAGAGGCTCCGGTGCGGACCTGGAATTCCTTTTCATTAGCCACCGCGGCGGCCCTCGGACGGGGCGGGACATCCATGACCTTCGGCCATGACGCCTCGGCTATTCTGGCTAATCCCGCCTTGCTCTCCGGTCTTCCCCGCATCACCGTGGCGGTCGACGGGTATCTCCAGTCCGCCGGTTTCCATACTTTCGGCCCGGTCAACACCGGGGTCATCCTCATGAACGAGAATGCCAGGCTCGCTTCCGCGGGTCTCGACTCGGCCGGCTTGTCCGTCCGGGCCGGCGGATGGACGTTCGCCCTGAACGTTTTTTCGGACGAGCTTTACGACCGTCCGCCGACCTCGGTCCAGGGGACATTCAACGGGATCGTCTATTATGAGGCCGAGTACAGCCAATCGGGGATCCTCCGGACCTGGCAGTTCGCCGCGGCTCACCGGATCGGAAGTCGCTTCAGCCTGGGCGCGGCCGTCAATGCCGTCCAGGGAAGCCTGGAGCGGCAATTCGTCGATACATCCTTCTTCCCGACCGTCACGATCACCGACCGGAAAACCCAGACATTCTCCGGCTTCTATGTGAACGCCGGCCTCCTGGCCGAGATCTCGGAGAAGGTCCAGGCCGCCATCGTCTTCCGGACTCCGTATCGGAAGGAGATCCGGTCCGAAAGCAACTTGAGATACGAGGCGCCCTCCGGCGGGACCGACATAACCATCCCCGACTCGGCCGACGACGCGGCCGAGATCCCCGCCGCGTTCGGGGCCGGGTTGCGGGTATCCGTGCTGCCCGAGCTCGATCTCTTCGCCGAAGCGACGGCCGACCTCTGGAAAGGCTACACCGTGACGTTTTTCGGGGACCCTCAAGCACGGGAATTCCGGAATGTCGTCAAGGCCGGGCTCGGCGTCGAATACCGGACGAAAGCCCGATTTTTCGGCTCGGAAGCCGTCGTCCCCCTCCGCATCGGAGGGATCTATGATCCCCAGCCGGCGCAGAATCCAAATTCGGCTTATGCCATGTTCACATTCGGGACAGGTGTCCAGGGAAAACGCTTCGGCATGGACATCGGCGGGCTGGTCGGACAGGAATCTGGCTCGGGAAACGGCCTGGGAATCCTCAAATTGGCACTTTCCTTGCATTATGTTTTATAATGGGCCGAAAAAGGACTGAGAGCGTGTCTCGCAAACGAGCGGCAGCGGGGATAACCATCGTCGCGGCCTGCCTGTTTCTCGGGGCTCTGCCTCTCTCTTCGATGGCCGCCGCCGAAAGAACCTTGAATGAGATCGAGCTCCTCGCCCGGGCCCGGATCGACTATGCGGCGGAAACGGCGCGCTTCCCCGGCTTCGGAGCGATCCGGGCGGCCCAGGGCGGGGGCAACGGCGATTATCATTCCTACGCCGAGCTCGAGACCGACCTCTTCGCCCTGGAGCGAAAGTACCCCCTGATCGCCAAAGTCTTCGATATCGGCGACAGCCTGGAAAAACGGCAGATCTACGCCCTCAAGATCAGCGACAACGTCTCGTTCGAGGAAGAGGAGGCCGAGGTCCTTTTCCTCGGCTGCCATCACGCCCGGGAATGGATCTCCCTCGAGGTCCCCTTCCTCCTGGGCAAATACCTCCTCGAGAACTACGCCTCCGACCCGGACATCAAGCGCCTGGTCGACGCGAGCGAGATCTGGATCGTCCCCCTGGTCAACCCCGACGGTCTGGAATACTCGATCCACGTCTACCGCTACTGGCGGAAGAACCGCCGCGACCTGGGCCAGGGATACTTCGGCGTGGACCTGAACCGGAATTTCGGGTTCAAGTGGGGCCTGGACAACGTCGGCTCGAGCGGCGCCCCGGCGGCCGAGGATTTCCGGGGCAAGGCGGCGTTTTCCGAGCCCGAGACCCAGGCCGTCCGCGACCTCTTCCTGCGGAAGGACTTCCGGGCCCTGATCTCATATCACAGCTTCTCCCAGACCATCCTCTATCCGTGGGGCTACTCCGATTCGGCCGTTTCGGACAAGGACGCCGAGCTCCGCGAGCTCGGGGAAGAAATGGCCCGGAAGATCAAGGCGGTCAACGACCGCGTCTACGAGGTCGGCCAGGCCGGCAAGATCCTCTATGTGACGAACGGAGACGTGACGGATTGGGCCCACGCCGCGAGCGGGATCCCCGCTTACACGATCGAGCTCCCTCCGATCGACGAGCTGGCGGGCGGATTCTTCAACCGGACCGCGGACATCGATCCGATCTTCCGCGAGAACCTTCCCGCCGCCCTCGCTCTCGTCGAGTCTGCCATCCTGTCCTACCGGCCTCCCGTCCCGAGCCCCCTCGATCTCCGGTCCCTCTTTTTCATCAAGGATTGAACCCGAACGCCGGAATCTGAGTGATGACGCCGCCCCTTCCCGCCCAGGCCGCCGGCGTCCCCGAGATCGCCCGGGAGGGACTGCCCTACTGGCTGGCCGGGCTTCTCCTGAGCGTCATCGTCCTGCTTTTCGTTTTCATCTTCCTCCGCGACCGGGGTTTGCGTCAGCGGGTCAATGAATTCCTCTCCGGGGCCAAGAAGAGGGTCAAACGGGCCCAGCTGCGGCTCAAGCTGAAGCGGGAGCAAAGGCGCCGGACCGAGACCCTGGTGGACCTGGGCCGCAAGGCCTGGGCCGATCGGCTTCCCGGAGAGGCGTATGAATCCTGCCACGCCAACCTGGCAATCCTCGACAAAGAAGCCCGGGGCCGGCAGGCCGAGCTGCAGGCGACCGTGACCGGAGTCCTGGAGCTTCGCAAGCGGCTCGACGAGATCGGCGGGACCTCCGGGGATGGGCCGGAGAAGAAGACCGGACCCGGCGGGCGTGAAGAAGAGCGGCGGCTGAAGAAATCCGTGAGCGAGGCGGAGCGGAAGATCCGCGCCGGACGGGAGGAGCTCCGGGCGATCGAGGAGAGGAAGGCCGAACAGTTCGCCGCTCTCGGCGGCCTCGTGGATGAGGCGCGCCCCGAAGCCCCGGATTACCTGGGCATCTACGTCCAGATCGATAAGCACAACCGGATCATCCTTCATTTGATGAATGAGCTCGAAAAATTCCTCTGAAGCGGCATTCACCCGCGACGCAAATACGCGGCTGAATACGGCGGAACCTGATCCCCAGACAAAGCCTGGGGCCCCTGCCGCCGCTCCACCCGCCATCCTGGCCCATATCTGCTGCGGCCCGGACGCGATCTACGCGGTCGCCCTTCTTCAGGCCGACTATCGGGTGACCGGATTCTTCTACAACCCGAACATCGATCCGTCCGATGAATACGACCGGCGGCTGGCCGAAGCCCGGAAGGTCGAAGGCATCCTGGAATTCCCGCTGCGGACCGGGGACTATGACCGGGAGAGATGGGAGAGGGCGGTCCGGGCCCTCCGCGATGAGCCCGAAAAGGGGCGCCGGTGCGATGTCTGCTACGCCCTGCGCCTGGACCGGACGGCCCGCATGGCCCGCGAAAACGGTTTCCCTCAGTTCACCACGATCATGAGCGTCAGCCCCTGGAAAAAAGCCGCCGTGATCAATCGGATCGGCCGCCGCCTCGCGGCGAAATACGGCCTCCGCTTCCTCGAAGCCGATTTCAAAAAGCAAGGCGGGTTCGAGAAGAGCGTCGCGCTGAGCCGCCGCTACGGTCTCTATCGCCAGAATTCCTGCGGCTGCGCCCTCGGCCGCGCGTCGAAGGGCGCGGCCCGATGAAAGGCCGGGCGCTCGGCCTGGAGATCTTCGGGGTCGTCCAGGGCGTCGGCTTCCGGCCGTTCATCCATCGCCTGGCCCGGGACTTCGGCTTGAAAGGATGGGTCACGAACGCCGGCCGAGGGGTCGAGATCCATATCGAAAAGCCCGGCCGGCCGGACTTCGAAGGTTTCATCGCCGCGATCAAGCGGCGCCATCCTCCGCTGGCCCGAATCGAGTCCCTGGCCGCCCGCCCCGCCGCGTTTCGCGGCTACCGGGATTTCACGGTCAGGAAATCCCGGGGCGGCGAGCGCTTCGTCTTCATCTCCCCCGACATCGCCGCCTGCCCGGCCTGCATGCGCGATGTCCGCGATCCGCGGGACCGCCGCTTCCGCTATCCCTTCACGAACTGCACCGATTGCGGGCCGCGCTACACGATCGTCCGCTCGCTCCCCTACGATCGGCCGCGGACGACCATGGCCGGATTCCCGATGTGCTCCGCCTGCGCCGCCGAATATGCGGACCCGGATGACCGGCGCTACCACGCCCAACCGGTCGCCTGCCCGGTCTGCGGCCCGGCCGTCTCCCTGCGCGAGGCGAAGACCGGCCGGCCGCTCGATGGAGGGATCGAACGCGCGGCCGGGCTCATCGCCGCCGGCAGGATCCTGGCCGTCAAAGGGTTGGGCGGATTCCATCTCGTCTGCGATCCTCTCAATGCCGCCGCCGTCGCCCGCTTGAGGAGGATCAAGAACCGCCGGACGAAGCCCCTGGCCTTGATGGCCCGCGACATCACGGCCGTGGAGCGCTGGGCGCGGGTCTCGCCCGCCGAAAAGAGGGCCCTGGTCTCGGAACGGCGGCCGATCGTCCTCCTCAAAAAACGGCGGGACATCCCGGGCATCGCCCCGAACCTGGCCGAGATCGGCTTCATGCTCCCCTACACGCCCCTTCACCATTTGCTCCTCGAGCGCCTGGAGCTCGTCGTGGCTACGAGCTCGAACCTGCGGGACGCGCCGATCATCAAAGACGACATCCCCGCCCTCGCCCGCTTGTGCGACGCCGTCCTGACCCACGACCGGCCGATCGAGATGCGGGCCGACGATTCCGTGGTCAAGGTCGTGGACGGACTTCCTGTCTTCGTCCGCCGCGCCCGCGGCTACGTTCCGTATCCGCAAAAGGCGCCCGAAGGGCTGGGCTCAAAACGGCCCATCATCGCTCTCGGTGCGGAGCTCAAGGACACCGTCTCGATCTATAAGAACGGATACGTCATCACAAGCCAGTTCCTGGGCGACCTGGACGAGTACGAGAACCGGGGATATCTCCGGGAGACCGCGTCCCATCTCATCAAGCTCTTCGACGCCGAGCCTTCCGTTGTCGTATCGGACATGCATCCGGATTTTCATTCCACCCGCATCGCCCGGAGCCTCGGCTTGCCCCACATCCAGGTCCAGCACCATCACGCTCACGTCCTGGCCGTGATGCTCGAGCACGGGCTCCCCGCAGGATCGAAGGTCCTCGGCATCTCCTGGGACGGCTATGGGTACGGCGGGGGCGGTGAAGCCTGGGGCGGAGAGTTCCTGATCGCGGATTACCGCTCTTTCGAGCGTTTCGCCTTCTTCGATCCCGCCCGCCTTCCAGGAGGCGACCGGGCCGCCCGGCAGCCCTGGCGCATGGCCCTTTCCCATCTTCACAAGGCGGGTTTTGCCCTGGAGGAAGCCCTCGCGATCGGCGCCATGAAGAAGATCGATCGCGCTTCGGCCCAGGCCGTTTGGACCCTGATCGAGCGGGGGATCCGGGCCCCCTGGTCGACAAGCTGCGGGCGGCTCTTCGACGCGGTTTCGGCCTTGACGGGCCTGGCCCCGGAGACGAACGAATACGAGGCCGAAGCGGCCATGCGCCTCGAATCCGCGGCCGCCCCGGGACGAGCGGCCTCCTATCCGATCCGGATCGGGACGCCGGGGCCTCCCTACACCGTCTCGTTCGACGGCATGATCGCCTCAATCGCGGCGGATCTGCGGCGGGGAATCGCTCCCCGGCGCGTCTCCGCTAAGTTCCATGCCACCCTGGCCGAGGCGGCCGTGCGGATCGCCTGCCGCGCCCGGGAGGAGAGAGGGATCCGGATCGTCGCCTTGGGGGGCGGAGTTTTCCTGAACGGGGTCCTTCTCTCCCGCTTGAACGCGGCGCTGAGAAAAAAGGGTTTCCGGGTGCTGCGGCCCCGGCTCTACTCGCCTAATGACGAGGCGATCTCGCTCGGGCAGATCGCCTGCGCCCTGGCCTCGGTCAGTCGGCCGTAAGGGACAGCCGCTCGCTCTTCCGCTTCTTCTTTGCCTTCGCCGCTTCGGGCCGCCCCGTCCGGATCTCGATCCCGCCGATCACGGCCAGGATGAGATTGGCCAGATGACCGAAGACGAAGGCCACCGAGCCGAAAGCCAGAAAGCCCAGGATCCCTCCGGCAACGGCGTCGATGAGCGCCCCGAAGAGGGTGCCCTGGAGCTGGAGGAGAGAACCCGGCAGAAATCCGAGCTGGGCCATGAGAGCGCCGGTCGCGCCGACGAACGCGCCGGCGATGATCCCGGCGAGGAGGCCGAAGACGCCCCAGAAAAAGAAAAGAGACGCCGGCTGGATCCAACGGATCACGAGCCCGCCCGGCGCGGCTTGAGCGGCCGCGGCCTGCGCTTCGGTTCTCGCCGGCGGAGGCGCGGCCGGAGGTTCGGCCGCCGCCGGGGCGACCGGTTCGGTCTCGAAATGCGCCGGACGCCGGACTTCGACCCGGACGGGCGTCACCGGGATCAAAGGCGTCTCGCGGTGCGTCTCCACCGTCTCGCCCCCGGGAATGGTCCCGCACTTGGGACAAGTCATGAACGGCTTGCGCAGAGGCGCGCCGCAATCGGGGCATTTCGTCGGCTCGTCCCCGATCGTCCCTCCGCAGCGGGCGCAGGCGGCGGCTTCGAGCTTGTTTTCGAAGCCGCAATAGATGCACACGGCCGCCTTGTCCTTCTGGGACGGAGGCTCGGCCGGAATCCAATCCTTGCCGTCGAAGTAATACCACTTCCCGGTCTGGGCCCCGATCATCCAGAAGCGGCCCTCATCGTCGCGGATGCGGAGCTTTTTCATCTCGTCGATGAATTCCTGGCGCGGGATTTCGCCGGCTTGGAACTTCGCCTTCAGGGCGTCGAAGGCTTCATTGATCTGAGCGAAGGATCTTTCCATCACGGTCTCCTCGCCGTTCCACGATCCGGCGCAACTCGTTTATTTTCAAAAATTTATAAGTTGCTCATAACAAACTATTTATCGGCAATGACGAGAATGTGTGCAAATCGTCGTATCTTCAATCATTCTCGTCAATTGGGCTCCGGCGTCCCCCCGATATCCACAACTTTTCCACAAGAATTGTGAAAAACTCCGGGGGCGTTTCATGGCCAGATCTGCCTGATCAGATCCCCCACATTATACCCCCGGACGGGATCGGGGATAAAGGAAAGAACGAACATCACCAGGGCGAACACGGCGAGCAGCGTCCGCTTCCGGCCGAGGGGGGCCGACTCGTCCCAGGTCCGCGGATGCCGCAGGCCGAGGGCGAGGATGAGCAGGGCCCAGACGATCCAGCCCATCCAGAAGAAGATGCCCATGACGAAGAAAAGGACGAGGAAGAGGCGGCTGATCAGCCGCGCTTTCGACCCGAAGACGGCATAGGAGATGTGTCCGCCGTCGAGCTGCCCGAGAGGGAAGAGGTTCATGGCCGTGACGAGGAGCCCGACCCAGCCGGCGAAGGCGATGGGATGGAGGATCAGGTCCTCTCCGGCCCCGCTCCCCCGGGCGAAAACGGCCATCAGGATCTTGGACAGAAGCGGCTCGCCGAAGTAGAGCGCCCCGTCCGAAGGCAGAGCCGGCACGCTCTTGGACAAGGCCAAGCCGACGGCCAGGGCGGGCACGGACAGGACGAAGCTCATGAGCGGTCCGGCCAAGCCGATGTCGAAGAGCTGGCGCTTGCGGGTGATCGGCGAAGTGATCTTGATGAAGGCGCCCATGGTCCCGATCAGCGTCGGCGCCGGGAGGAAGAACGGCAAGGTGGCGCTGAGGCCGTTCCGGCGACAGGTCAGATAGTGCCCCATCTCGTGGCCGAGGAGGATGCCGAGGAGGACGACCGTATAGAAGAGGCTCAGGCCCAGGACGGCGGGATCGCGCCAGGGCCGGACGGCGCCGGCAAGCTCCGGGTGCCGGCTGAGGGCCTCGGCATAGCGATAGTTGGCGCTCCAGCCGACGCCGACGAAGAACGTCGATCCCGCGGTCAGCAGGAACAGGGCCGCGTTCAGCCAGATCCGGGGCTTGGCGAAGAACGACCGCCGCGGGGGGATGGGTTCAGGGATTGCGCTGGGGTCGTCCATCGGAGAAAAAAAACAGGAGTGAGCGGCTCACTCCTGGAAAGGCTCGCGCTCTCGGCGACGGGCCGGGATCAGCTGTGGAGCTTCTTGTACTTGGCGAGAAGAGAGTCCTTGTCTTCGACGTGCTCGGGGTCGGGGACGCAGGCGTCCACGGGGCAGACCGCCGCGCACTGGGACGAGTCATGGCTGCCGACGCATTCGGTGCACTTGGCCGGATCGATGACGTAGATGGTGTCGCCGGCGGTGATGGCCTGATTGGGGCATTCGGGCTCGCAGGCGCCGCAGTTGATGCATTCTTCCGTGATCTTGTACGCCATAAAAGACCTCCTTAAGATCGAAAAAACATTATAGTCGAAACGCCCGATTTTACAAGCGGCGGGTTACTTGGCCGCTTCGAGCTTCCGGGCCCTGAGCGAGGCGTCGTATCCGTAGTACGATTGGGCGTATTCCTCCTGGAGCTTCTTGTACATGGCCAGGGCTTCGACGGTGTTCCCCTTCTTCTCCAGGGCCTCGGCGTGGTGGAATTCCACGGCGTCGAGGACGTAATCCTTGGGCTTCTCCTCCTCGACCTTCTTCAGGATGCCGATCGCCCCGTCATAGTCGCCCTTGAGGATGGCGATCTGGGCGGCCAGGTCGCGGGCCTGGTAATAGAAGAAGTCCTTGGGCGTATCCTTGATCAGGGACAGGGCGACCTGGGCCTTGTCGAGCTGGCCCTGTTCGATCCAGTGGCCGACCAGGCTGAGGCCGGCGACCCGGGCGAACTTGCCCGTGGCCGCGGCCTGCTCGAGCACGGCGACGTTCTGCGGGTTCTTGGCCAAGGTGGCCCGGGTCTCGAGGATCCGGCCGAGCTCCCGGCTGTCCCGCTTGATCTGCTGCGACTTGAGGAACTGGAAGCCCAGGAAGAGGAGAAACACCGCGCCGAGGGCGGCGCCGGCGATCATGATCTCTTTCCGCCATTTCTGGATGAAGTCCCAGAATTTGTTGACGTCGGTGATGAACTCGTCTTCCTTGAGCTGCTTCTTGGTCGTTCTCTTCATGGGTCACCTGTGGGCGGGCCGGACGGCGGCGCGCAGAACCTATTTTTTATCATATTCGCGAACGGATTGCTATATAAGCTCCGGAATGGCTCAGCGCTCACGGAACCTCTGTACCTTTCCCGAAGCGCCGACGAATCCCCCGATGTTAGTTCGGGGGCAGGGGGGTAGAAAATCAATAAGAATATCCGGGGGCGCTTCGGGCATTCCTCCCAATGTTCGCTTCTGAGCAATTCCTCCGCGGGAGAGTTTTTCAGAAGGCTCAGCGCCCACGGAACGGGAAAGGAACTAAATCTCAGCCGAAAAGTTTCTTCGTAAGGGCGGCCAGGTTGCGGGCATACTGGTCGCAGACCTTGAACGCGCGCTCGTCCGGGCGGCCGATGGCCACCGGGCCGTAGTGGTCGCCGGTCGGCTCGCCCTGGACGATCATGCCGTGGATGAGCAGGGCGTGGAGAATGTCGTCGATCGTCGTTTCGTTTCCGCCGCCGATATTGGCCGAGGAGGAGAAGGCGCCGCCCACCCGGCCCTTCAGCTTCCTGTGGAACTTCACGCTCTCGTCGAGGAGCTTCTTGAGCGGCCAGGCCATCGAGCCGTAGTACGTCGGCGAGCCGAAAACCAGGCAATGATAGGACGGCAGGGTGTCCACGTCCACGGCCTCAGCTTTCCTCAGGTCGACCTCGAGCCCGTCGGCCTTCAGGCGCTCGGCGATGCGGACGGCCATCTTTTCCGTGTTGCCCGTCCGGGTATGATAGCAGACCAGCGCTTTCAGCATTTCGGTTTCTCCTCAGGGAAGGGATTCTATCACAGGCGGGGCGGTTGCTTCTCCCCTGCGATTCCCATACACTGGGTCCCCCCGGAGAGAGTGCCATGAGAATGCCTTCCTGGCTCGCCACCCTTGCGGCGACGCTCATTTTCATCCCGACTCCCGCCGTAGGACAAGCGGTCGTCGTCCCGGCGGCCGCACACGATCTCGTCTTCAAGACGCTGGCCCAGACCTGGGACGAAGCCCTTCCCCTCGGCAACGGGATGGTCGGCGCGCTCGTTTGGCGCAAAGACGGGAAGGTCCGCCTCTCCCTCGACCGGGCCGATCTCTGGGACCTGCGGCCGATGGAGAACCTCAAAGGTCCGGAGTGGACGTGGCGCTGGGTCTCGAAGCGCTGGCGGGGGAACGACTACAAGGCCGTCCAGGACCGCTTCGACCGGCCTTATGACGTGAATCCCGCCCCGACCAAAATCCCCGCCGGCGCGATCGAGTTCGATCTCGCCGGATTCGGCGAACCCGAGAGCGTCCGTTTGTTCGTCCGGGACGGCGCTGGCCGTGGTGGTCTGGCCGGGCGGCCGCAAGCTCGAAGCCTTCGTTCATGCCGGCGAAGCCCGACGGCTGGTTCCGGATCACGGGAATCGGCGCGGGATTCAAGCCCGTCCTCCTCATGCCTCCCTATCAAGAGATCAAGGACACATCGGAAGGGAATTCTCTCAGCGGCCAGGACCTCGGCCGGCTCGGCTACGCCCAAGGCCGGATCCAGGAATCCGAGCGAAGGATCGTCTATCGCCAGGAAGGCTGGGGCGGCTTCCATTATGAGATCGCCGTGGCCTGGAAAACGACCGGTCCGGCGGCAATCGAGGGCGTCTGGAGCATCAGCTCGAAATTCTCGGAAGACCGGAGGCGAACCGGACGCCGTTGCCGCCGCGCCGGGAGGAGCTCTGGGCCGCGGATTCGGGCCGAGCTTCGCCGAGCAGCGCCGCCTGGTGGCGGGAATTCTGGTCCCGTTCCTCGATCGAGATCCCCGACAAGGTCCTCGAAAAACAGTGGTATCTCGAACAGTACAAGTTCGGTGCGGCCGCCCGGCGCGGCGCTCCGCCGATCTCGCTCCAGGCCGTCTGGACGGCCGACAACGGCAAGCTCCCGCCCTGGAAAGGGCGATTTCCATCACGACCTGAACACCGCAGCTCAGCTACTGGCCGTGCTACACCGGCAACCATCTCGAAGAGGGGCTCGGATTTCTCGACTGGCTCTGGGAGAAGCGGCCCGCCTTCAAAGACTATACGAAATCGTATTTCGGGACGGACGGGCTCAACGTCCCGGGCGTCTCGACGCTCGACGGCGCGCCGATGGGCGGCTGGATCCAGTATTCCTTCGGCCCGACCGTGGGCGCCTGGCTGGCCCAGCACTTCGACCTGCACTGGCGCTACAGCCGCGACCGGGCGTTCCTCGAGGAGCGGGCCTATCCCTGGGTCCGCGACGTCGCCGTCCACCTGGACGCAGCTCTCGGTGCGCGACGCGCGCGGCCGGCGGCAAGCTCCCCGCTCAGCTCGAGCCCCGAGATCTTCGACAACAGCGCCAAGGCCTGGTTCGCCCGAACGACCAACTTCGACCTGGCCCTCATCAGCTGGACGTTCCAAGACCGCCGGCGGAGATGGCCGCCGAGCTCGGCCGGCCGGCGGAGGCGAAACGATGGCGGGCGATCCTCGCCGAATGGCCGGAATTCGCCGTCGACCCGGATTCGGGCCTGATGTTCGCGCCCGGAGTCCCCTACGCCGAGTCGCACCGCCATTTCTCCCATCTCATGGCCTTCCATCCCCTCGGCCTGATCGACGCGGCCAACGGGGAAAAGGATCGGAAGATCATCCGCGATACGCTCGCGACGCTCGACAGGATCGGCCCTGACGCCTGGTGCGGCTATTCCTACAGCTGGCTCGGAAACCTCAAAGCGCGGGCGCTCGACGGCGAGGGCGCGGCGGCGGCGCTCCGGACGTTCGCGACGTGCTTCTGCCTTCCCAACAGCTTCCACGCCAACGGGGACCAGTCGAAAAGTCCGGGAAATCGAAATTCACCTACCGCCCCTTCACCCTGGAGGGGAATTTCGCTTTCGCCGCGGGCCTCCAGGAGATGCTCCTCCAGAGCCATTCCGGAACGATCCATATCTTCCCGGCGATCCCGGCGGCCTGGAAGGACGCCGCCTTCGAGTCGCTCCGGGCCGAGGGCGCCTTCCTCGTCTCCGCCCGGCGGACGCAGGGCCAGGTGATGGAGGTCCGGATCGTCTGCGAAAAGGGCGGCCGCCTCAGGATGGCCAACCCGTTCGAGACCGTCTTCACCATCGACGGGAGATGGGACAAGGCGAGCCGGGAGACGATCGAGCTCGAAACGAAGCCGGGCCAGGTCATCGTCATGGAAGCCCATGATGAAGATCCCGCTCTGAAAAATCTCTAAGGAGGGGGCTCCCGGGGTAAGGGTTCTCGGGCACGCAGGTTTCCCCAGCGAGAAAACCTGCTCTACTTCCGGCTCGCTCTTCCCGGCCTTGCGGCCGGGAAACCGTGCCCGCTCGCCTCCAGATGTCCCTCGAACCCTCACCCCTCGCGCCCCAAATCGATTTTCAACTATCAGGCGGCGCCGTGTCGCGGGATCGGATTTTTCCGGTTTCCTGCCGATGCGCAGGGCGATTCTGAAAAACTCTCCGGCGGAGGGATCGCCCCTTTCGGGACGCTTCCAATATCCCTCGTATTTATCTACCCCACCTTCCGCCCCTAGGACTCGGGGCGGACTGCAAGTCAGCGTCCCTCCACTTCGGAACGGAGGGGGGGCCGTTCCTGCAGGAGGGACGCCTACTTGTCGTCCCCTTCGAGTCCTAGAAGGGGTAGGGGATGTAGAGAATTAAAGATAATAGTCCGGTGGGCGTCCCGATCCCCAGAAGGGTTCCAACGTGAGCGTTGGGCGATCCCGGAGCGATCCTGGAGCGTTCTTGACAGGTCCGGGAGCAAGTGATAGAAACGGATTTCGAATGTCCATCTCCATCCACCGCGGAGGCCCCATGAAAAGATCCCTTTGCCGCCTGAGTCTGGCCGTATTAGCCCTGGCCGCGTTCGCCGGGGCGCTCGCCGCGCAGACGACCCCCGAGCAGTTCCTCGGCTTCAAGGTCGGCGCGGACAAGAAGCTCGCCGACTACACCCAGATCACGGGCTACTTCCAGAAGCTCGCGACCGAGACGAACAAGATGAAGATCGTCAACCTCGGCGAGACGACCCAGAAACGGCCGATGTTCATGGCCGTCATCTCCACGCCCGAGAACCTGGCCAAGGTCGACCGCTACAAGGAGATCTCCCGCAAGCTCCGCGATCCGCGCCTGACGGCGCCCGAGGAGGCCAAGAAGCTGGCCAAGGAAGGCAAGGCGATCGTCATGATCACCTGCTCGCTCCACTCGACCGAGATCGGCGCCTCCCAGGCTTCCATGGAGCTCGCCTACGAGCTGGTCACGGGAAAAGCGTTCTTCGACGCGAACAAGGCCCTCGCCGACGTCATCGTCCTGCTCTTCCCCACGACGAACCCGGACGGGAGCCAGATGGTCGTGGACTGGTACAAGAAATACCTCGGGACGCAGTACGAGGGCGGCTCGATGCCGTGGCTCTATCACTATTACGCCGGCCACGACAACAACCGCGACTACTACATGCAGAACCTGGTCGAGACGAGGATGGAGAGCCAGGTCGAGTATCGTGATTGGCTGCCCCAGATCCACGTCGATCAGCACCAGCAGGGCTCGAACGGGGCCCGGCTCTTCATCCCTCCCTACATGGATCCGCCCCTTCCCAACATCAATCCCCTCGTTTGGCGCCTGGTCAACCTGTTCGGCACGAATATGGGCTTCGACCTGACCCGGCAGGGCATGACCGGCGTCGTCAACGGCCGGAGCTACACGGCCTGGTACATCGGCGCCTCGGACGACACGCCCTGGCTCCACAACGTCGCCGGCATCCTCAGCGAGGCCGCCTCGGTCCGGCTGGCTTCGCCGATCCATATGGAGCCGAACGAGATCTCGGACTCCTTCTTTGAGAAACGGCTGGACTTCGTCGATCCCTGGCCGGGCGGATGGTGGCGCCTCAGGGACATCGTCGACTACGACAAGGTCCTCGCTTTGAGCGCCGTCCGGACCGCGGCCATGCACCGCGAGGACATCCTCAACACGTTCTATGAGATGAACAAGCAGGCCGTGGAGAAGGTCGAGCGCGACCAGCCCTATGCCTTCGTCATCCCGGCCAAGCAGCACGACTATCCGACCACCCTCAAGATGCTCGACGTCCTGATGATGGGCGGCGTGGAGATCCATCAGGCCAAAGCCGATTTCGTCGCCGCCGACAAGATCTACCCCGCCGGCTCGTTCGTGGTGAAGATGGCCCAGCCCTACAAGCCTTACGCCTGGGCCATCCTCGAGCGGCAAAAATACCCCGACATGCGGCAATACCCCGGCGGGCCCCCGGCGCCTCCTTACGACAACGCCGGCTGGACCCTTCCGGCCCAGATGGGCGTCGCCTGCGACGAGCTGATGGATCCCTTCGAAGCCAAGCTCGAAAAGATCGACAAGGTCCCCTACCCCAAGGTTCCGTCCGGCGCCGGATCGGGTGCATACGTCCTCCTGGACGCCCGGGCGAACGTCTCCTATCCCGTCGCCTTCGCCCTGCTCAAAGACGGAAAAGCCGAGGCTTGGCGGACGAAAACGAAAGCCGTCAAGAAAGGGATCGAGATCCCGGCCGGAAGCTTCATCGTCAAGAATTCGCCCGAGGTCAAGAAGATCCTCCCCGGGCTCCTCGATAAGTACCATCTGAGCGTCCTCGACCTCGATGACGTCGCCGACTTGGCCAAAGCCCCTCTCAAGTTCCATCGCGTCGGCCTCTACCAGTCCTGGCGCGGCAACGCCGACGAGGGCTGGACGCGTTACGTTTTCGACGACCTCGGCATCCCCTATAAGACGCTCCACAACGAAGACATCCGCGGGACGAAGGAAAAGAAGCCCGACCTCCGGGCCGACCTCGACGTCATCGTCTTCGCCAACGACAGCGCGAGCGCGATCATCGGCACGACGGGCGGGTCGACAGGCGGCCAGCGCGGCGCGGGAGGCGGCGCTCCGGGCGGCGCCGCGACCGGAGCGCCCGCCGGCGCGCCGACGGGGGCTCCCGCGACGGGGGCCCCTGCGGCGCCGGCCGCTCCTCAGGCGGGAGCCGGCATGGGCCAGCGGGGCGGCGGGATGCCGCCCGAATATCAGGGCGGCATCGGCCAGGAAGGCGTCGCGAACCTCCGCGACTTCGTCGAAAAGGGCGGCATCATCGTCACCCTCAACGGGGCCTGCGACTTCGCCATCACCACGTTCAGCGCTCCGGCCCGAAACGGCCTGACCGGCCTCACCCGGACCCAGTTCTTCTGCCCCACCTCGATCGTCCGGCTCCTCATCGACAACGAGACGCCGATCGGCTACGGCATGCCCAAGTCCGCGGGGGCGATGTTCGTGGGCAGCCTGGCCCTCGAAACGAACCAGCCCGCCTTCGATTGGGAGCGCAAGGTCGTGGCAACGTATCCGCAGGACGACATCCTCGTCAGCGGCTGGCTCCTCGGCCCGGAATACCTCGCCCGCAAGGCGGCCGTCGTGGACGCGAAGTATAAGGCCGGGCGGTTCATCCTGATCGGGATACGCGCCCAGAACCGGGCCCAATCGCACGGCACGTACAAGCTTCTCCTGAACGCTCTGTTATACCCGGACGAGGAGGCGGCTCCGGCCAAGTAACGCCGCTCGAGTCGGACGGTCGCGACGGCGGATTTCCATGTATCAGAGTCAAAATTATCTCTACCTGGCCCCGCTTCTCCTTTATGTCGCCTGGCGGCTCTGGACGCTCGTCGGGTCGAAATGGGGAAAATCCCTCTCGACGCTCCTGTTCGCCCTCCTCGTGGCCTCCTACCCGGTAGGCGGGCGGCTCGCGGAAGCCGCGACCGGGCCGGCGAAGCGATGGCTTGTAATCGCCGCCTATGACGGCATGCCGGCTCTTCTCTACCTCGTCCTGACCGTCGTCGTCGTCGACCTTCTCATCGGAGCCGGCCGACTTTTCAAGATCGTCTCCAGGGAGAAAGCCCGCTCCGCCAAGTTCCGCAGGGCTCGGCTGGCCGTGACGCTCCTCATTCCGACCGCGGTCATGATCGGGGGGATCATCAACTTCAGGACGGTCCGGATCAAGGAATACGCGGTCGAGGTCCCCAGGAGATCATCCGCGCTCGAGGGCATGACGATCGCTTTCGCTTCCGACTTCCACCTCGGGACCGTCACCGCCCCGGGATTCCTCGACAAGTTTGCCGAGCGGGTGAACGGCCTCCGCCCGGATGTCATCCTTATCGGCGGAGATGTCTTCGAAGGTCACGGCGGGGAGGAGAGGATGGCGGAGTTCGAGTCCGGCTTCCGCCTCCTCCGGGCGCGCTTCGGGGTTTACGGCGTGCCCGGGAATCATGAAGGCTATGGAGGAAGCCGGGATGCTTTCTTCGCCCAATCCGGGGTCACGCTCCTCAGGGACGCGGTGGTCAGGCTCGACGACGCCGTCACCCTCATTGGGCGAAACGACGGCCGGCGCGGACGAAAGTCCATCGACGAGCTGCTCGGAACGGTCCCGGACGATCTTCCGATCGTCCTCATGGACCACCGTCCGAGCGACATCGAGGCGGTCAGCCGGACCGAAGTGGACGTCCAACTTTCCGGCCACACCCATAACGGGCAGATCTTCCCGATCAACTGGATCACGAAAGGCCAGTATCTCTTCAGCTGGGGGCACCTGAAGATGGGCCGGACCCACTTCTTCGTCTCGAGCGGCGTGCAGGGCTGGGGCCCGCCCGTCCGGACCGCGGGCCGCTCGGAGATCTACCTTATTCGCATCAAGTTCATCTAAGGAACGCCTAGAAAGGAATTCCCCATCCCAAGTTGACATGGACCAAAAGACGTATTATATTGTCATACAGGAGCCCCGAATGAACAGCATCCTTTCCGTCCGACTTCCCGCCGACTTGAGGAAGCGTCTGCAGGCCGCCAGCCGGGCGGAAGGCAAACCCGTAAGCGATCTCATCCGCGATTTCATCCGCAAGGAGCTGGACATCATCGAGTTCCGCCGTTTGCGTGAGGCGGTCCTCCCCCACTCCGAAACTAAGGGTATTTATACAGACGAAGACGTCTACCGGCTCATCTCGTGAAAATCGTCCTGGACACGAACGTCCTGATCGCCGCCCATGCCTCCCATGGGCTGGCGAGCGCCGTGTTCGAGCTCTGTCTCAGGGAGCAGACGATCATTATCAGCACTGAGATCCTGAGGGAGCTGGCCGACGGTTTGCTGAAGAAGATCGGCGTCCCCCCTTCGATCGCGGCGGCAATCATCGAACTCCTCCAGCGAACCGCCAAGATTCATAAGCCGATTCCTATTCCTCCCGGATCATGCCGCGACGCGGACGACCTCCACATCTTTGGCTTGGCTGTCGCCGCCCGGGCCGACCGGATCATATCCGGAGACGAAGATTTGCTCGTCCTCGGATCGTTCCGCGGGATCCCGATCGTCTCACCACGCCAATTCTGGGATGCGGAGCGGCAGCCAAAACCGTTTGTCCATGAAGCCCCGCGGCCGTCTTATGGCCGTTCGCGAACCGGCAAGCGCCGGACCTGAACCTATTACGGCAATCCCCGCCGCGTCTTCGCCCGGATCTTCGGCCCGCTTATTTCCACTCCTCGATGATCGCCTTGATCAGCTTGGTCAGGGCGTCCAGGTCGCTCCGGACGATCTTCTCGACGAACGAATGGGCGTGCGCTCCCGGCCAGGAGAGCGGGATGTCGAGCGCCCCGTCGGCGATGAAGACGGAGCCGTCGTTCCCGCCGCGGCTGTTGCGGATCTGGACCGGGATCCCCCGCTTGGCGGCGAGGGCGGCCGCCTTCCGGATCTCGGGCTTGGGCGTAAGCATCGAGCTGTCGTAGACGCGGAGGACCGCGCCCTGGCCGAGCTTGGCATATGCGAAGCGCTTGTTTTCGAGCGGAGTCATCGGTCGAGACGAAGGTGTCGATGGCAAAGACGACGTCGGGCTTGATGACCTTGGCGATGGCGGAAGCCCCGTTCAGCCCGATCTCCTCCTCGACGCTCCAGGCGCAGGTGACCGTCCGGCCTTTGAGCTTGGACCAGTCGGTCTCGAGGGCCGCGGCGAGGAGCGCGGCGCAGCCGGCCCGGTCGTCCACGGCCCGGGTGGCCAGGATGTCGGGAGCGAGGTCGACGATTTTCTTCTTGAAGATGACCATGTTGCCCGGGGCGATGCCCAGGGCCCGCGCTTCCGCTTCCGATTCCGCGCCGACATAAAGCTCGTATGGCTCGAGAGCGAACGGCTGCGGGGTCCGGGCGTCGTAATCCGGCCGGGGCAGCATGATGCCCTCGACCGGCCCTTTCTCCGTGTGGATCACGAACGGCCGGGCTTCACAGGACTGGGCCAAGAAGCCGCCCCGGCCGCGGAGAAGGACAGTCCCCTGCGGAGTGAATTTGTCCACGGTCATTCCGAGTTCGTCGCCGTGGGCCACGAAGAGGATGTGCGGCTTGCCCGAGCCGGCCGTGAACCAGACGTCGTTTTTCGCGTCCCGTTCAACCTTGACCCCCTTGGGGAGCATCGAGGCGATCCAATCCATCACCTTGACCTCCTGGCTCGAGACCCCGGGGATCATGACGATCGTGCGGAGGAGGTCCCAATCGGAGGGAGTCTGGGCGGCCAAGGGAAGGGAAACGGCCGCCAGCGCCGCCAGGACAAGGAACGAGATCCGCCGGGCGTTCATTTCAGCCTCCCCGTCAGGACGATGTCCGAAACAATGTCGAACAGCGCGCGCGCGTCCTTCATGTCCACGACTTCGGACGGCGTTCCGGCGAACTTGACCGGGAGGGCCAGGATGAGGGCTTCGGCTCCTTCGGAAAGGAACGGCGTCAGGAGCGAGCCCTCGCCGCCCGTCCGCGGCTGAAGGGCAAAGCCCTTCTCCTTGGCCGCGGCGTCCACGGCGTCGCGGAGCTTCATCGGGCCCTCCTTGGCCTGGATGACGACGACCCCTTTTCCGAAGGCCGGGCTCTTCTCGCCCCGGTCGGCGGCGATCGTGCCGAGGACGAGGGCGGCCTTGGGAGCGAGTCGATTGCGGGCCCGGACCGCCCCGAGGGCGGCGCGCTGGCCCCGCGCCGACATGCGCGTCTGGCTCATCCAGGCGAAGGCCGTGGCCTGGGGAAGGGTCTTTTCGCCCGCGGCGGCCGCCAGGGCGGTGAGGATCGCCGCATTGGTCTTCAAGCCGAGGGCCGTTCCCGCCAGGCGATCATTGGCCAGCGCCGTAAGATCCTGGGAGAAGGTCACCGGATCGAGGATCTCGATCCCCTTGGCCCGGGCGTCGGCTTCCGAACGAGCGCCGACGTCGACATAGATCATGTCGAGATTGATCCCCTTGGCGATCCGGTCCCGCATCTCGGCGGTCATCGTATGCATCGCCGGCACGACGACGATCCCCTGCCGCGGGCCCGCCCGGGTCGAGAGGACGACGTAGTGGCCCATCAGGAAAGCGTCGAAGATGCCGACGGGCGGGGTTCCGAGCCGGTCGAGCTGGAGATAGCCGTCGGGCAGGATGTTGCTGACGATATAGCCGAATTCGTCCATCGGCGCCATGACGGCCAGGGCCGTCTCCCCGGCCGTCCCGAACCTGGCGAAGAGGCCGCCGAGGTTGTCGCGCTCGACGACGGCGGCTTTAGGGAGAAGCCCGGCGATCTTGGCCGCGAAGAGCTCCTCGTTCCCGGTCGCCGAAGGGACGGGATAAAGCTGCCGGATCAGGTCCTTGAGGTCGGCCGGCGCCGCGGCCGCCGCCCCTACGATTCCGAAGAGGATGACGGACATCACGAATAGGTACGGCCTTCGACTCATGCTATCTCTCCTCACTTTTTCCAAAGAACTCTACTCTTTCCAGCTACGGGATTCTCATTGGGGGCAAGCTCGAGGCCGATCGGGGACGGTGAGCTCCCGTGAGCATTGAGCAAATTCGGAAAAACTCGCCGGGCGGAGGGATTGCTCATAAGCGAACATTGGGAGGGGGGCCCGGCTTCCGGGGGAACCGCAGAGGTTCCCGTGAGCGTTGAGCAATCCCGGAGCTACCCTTTCAGCAAACTCTCGGCCTCATCTATCTTCGACACGTCGAGAATAACGGCGGCTTTACCGCCGGACGGATGGAGCGTCGCGTAGCAGTATTCGATGTTGATGCCCTCGTCGCCGAGCTTCGAGGTCAGGTCCGCCAGCGCCCCCGGCGTGTTCTCGATCTCGCAGAGAAGCACGTCGCGAAGCTCGGTCATGTAGTTTTCCTTGCCCAGCACCTTCAGGGCCTTGTTGAGGTTCTTGACGTAGAGCTTGGCCGTTTCGTGGAAGACGCCGATGGCCTCGATGTTGATCTCGTTCTCCGCCAGGCGGGCGCAGAGCTCGCCGATCTGGGAGGGGCGATTCTCCAGGACGACATAGATCTCCGTGATGCGCTCGATCATGGGTCCTCCTAAGCGTCGAAGATTTTGCCGGGGTTGAGGATGCCGCGCGGGTCGAAAGCGCGCTTGACGGCGCGCATGAGCTCGATCTGGGCCGCGGGAACGGTCGCCGCGAAATGCTTCTTCTTGACCAGCCCGATCCCGTGCTCCCCGGAGATCACACCGCCCCGGGCGACCCCGTCGGCGATGATCTCCTCGCGGACGCGCTCGAATTTGCCCCGCCATTCGGTCTCCGGGAGCGGGACGGACCGGCCGTCCGCGCGCCGGACCCTCATGACGTGGGTGTGGACGTTCCCGTCCCCGGCGTGGCCGAAGGTCGGAAGCCAGATGCCGTTCATCTCGCCGAGGTCGCGGACGAACTTGACGTGGCCGGCGATCTCCGAGCGCGGGACGCAGATGTCCAGGATCTCGATCGTCTCGGCTTTGATCGCCTCGTAGATCTTACTCCGGACGGCCAGGACGTCCTCCTGCTTGCGGGCCGTGTCGGCGATGAAGACATCCAGCGCGCCGGCGGCGAGGGCCTCCTCGGCCGCGCTCTCGGACAGGCGGTCCATCTCGTCTTCGCTCGAGGCGTCGAGGATGATGAAGAGATGCGTATCGCCCTGGCCGCAGGGCCAGGACTTATGGAGATGCTCGGCCGAAATGCGCAGGACGTCGAGGGGAATGAATTCCAAAGCGACGGGAACGACGCGGCGGAGGAGGCGCGGGACGGTCTCGATCGCGGCGTCGACGCCGTCGAAGGGGATGACCAGGGAGCGGGTCAGGGCGGGCTTGGTCAGGAACTGGATCACGGCCTTGGTCACGACGCCGAGCGTCCCCTCCGATCCGATCATGAGATGGAGGAGGCTGTAGCCCGTGCTGCTCTTCATCAGCTTGCCGCCGAGGGTGAGGACCTGGCCGGTCGCGGTGACGACCTCGAGGCCGCGGACGTAGTTGCGGAGAACTCCGTACTTGACCGCCCGGCTCCCGCCGGCGTTCGTGGCGATCATCCCGCCCATCATGGCGCTTTCCTCGCCCGGATGGGGAGGGAAATAGAATCCGGCCTCCTCGACCGCGTCCTCGAACTGGCGGAGCGTCACGCCCGCCTCGACGACGCCCATCAGGTTGACCGGGTCGATCTCCAGGATGCGGTTCATGCGTTCGGTCGAGAGGACGACCGCCCCCGGCGACGGGACGGCTCCGCCGCACAGCCCGGTCGCGCCTCCGCGCGTGGTGACCGGGAGGGGGATCGAATCGGCCAGCCTGAGAACGGCGGCGACCTCGGCCGCGGACGCCGGCTTCAGGACGACCTCGGGAACGCGGGCGATCTCGCGGAGCGAGAACTCGTCGTGCCCGTAGTCCAGGAGCTTGTCGGGATCGGTCAGGACGTGTTCGCGGCCGACGATCGCGGCGAACGCGTCGAGGTGGCGGAGAGGGGACCTCTCGTCCATGATAGGGCTGTCTTACCATAGAAATTTTGACCGGTCAAATTCCGCGCCCACAATGGGGTCGCGTCTACAAAATTCAATTTTGAGAAGAAATGCCCCGCGGAGTATCATAATTGAATTTTGTAGACGCGACCCCGTTTCACTTCTTAGGGCCGGCGTCTTGGAAGTTCCCGGACTCGAAGTGGAGACGGTGCATCAGGCGGTGAGCGGCGGGTGCGATCATGATTCCGACGACGACGAGGAAGACCACGCCCGAGAACAAAGCGTAGCAGGAGGCGAAGACCTTCCCTCCGGACGTGACGAGGGTATCGACCGGCCCCATCCCTCCCAGAATCATGGAGGCGTTGAGGAGCGCGTCGAGCCAGGAGAATCCCTCGAAATGGTGATAGCCCAGGACGCCGATCCCGAGAGAAGCCAGGATCACCAGGACGGCGACCGAAACGTGGGCTAAAAGCCGGCCGAGGAAGCGCCTGAACGGCAGGAGGGGCTCCGTCTTGTGCTCGTATCGCATGAAGATATCTTAGCTCATTTCTAGGCGCGAGATCCGGTTTTTTGATATATTCAGCGGACGTGAGGTGCCGCATGAAGCGTCTCGTCCCCCTTTTCCTGATAGCCGCTGCGATTCTTACCGTCTCTCCGTCGGCGCCCGGGTTTTTTCCGGCGCCGGACGCCTCCCTGGAACGTTTCGACGAAGCCCGGCTGGCCTGGGACACCGGTGATTTCCTCAAAGCCCTCGACGGATTCGAAGCACTGCTCAAGGGGGCGGACGGCGGCCGGTTCTTCGACCGCATCGCCTTGATCACGGGTGAGCTCTACCGGACGAGCGAGATCGCCCCCGACGGACGCGCGATCCGCGTCAGCCCCGACGGGCGCTTTGCGTCGTTCGAGACCGGGGCGCGGACGGCGCCCGTCGTCAAGATCGCGGCTTTGGACGACCCGTCGAAGATCATCGCCGAAGTCCGCGGGACTTCGTTCACCTTCTCCCCCACCCTCGGAGGTGCGGCCTATCTGCGGGTCAAAGTCACTCCCGAGATCGCCGCTTTGCGCAAGGAAATCGATGCCATCTCCGGGAGTCCGGCGCCCGATCGGACGGCCCAGATGGCCAAGCAGCGCCAGGCGGCCTGGCTCGAAGCGAAATCTGCCGAGATCGTCGCCATCGACCTGGCGACGAAGAAGGAGCGCGTCTTCAAAGCCGACGGCTATATCAAGAGCGCCCTTACCTGGAGAGCGGACGGCCGGGAGATCTACTTCGTCGGGGCCCGGGAAACCGATGAGAATGCGAACGAGATCTACGCCGTTTCGGATAAAGGCGCCGTTCGAGCGATCACATCCGGTGCAGGATTCAAGGTCAATCCGGTCGCCGTCCCGGGCGGGACATACTTGATTTACACCGCGGCGCCGACGACGCCCTTCCCGAAGCCGGCGGCTCCCTCACCGGCGCCCTCCGGAGGCCAGGCGGCCGCTCGGGGCGTTCCCGCGGCCAAGCCGGCCGGTGCGGCGCCGGGCGCGGGTGGGGCGCGAGGAGGTTTCGGCGGCGGAGGCGCGCGTTCGTTCTTCGTTTTGAATCTGGCCGACGGGACTTCGAAATCGTTCTCCGGATCTTCGCCCGTCCTCTCGACGGACGGATCGGCGCTCGTCTACACCGCTCAGGACGGTCCGGATTGGACGATCCAGCTTCTCAAGCTCGAGGGGAGCCTTACTCCCTCCGTCCTCAAAAAATCGGCGGAGAGGATCGTTTCGGCGGCGCCGGCCCCCGACGGATCGGGCGTCGTCTTCGACACCTCGTACACCCGTAACACGGAGATCTTCTATATCCGGAGCGACGGCAAGGGCGAGGTCCGGCTCAGCCGGGAGATCCAGCCCGATCGGGCGCCGCGCTTCCTGAACGCGAACCTCGTCCTGGCCGTGAAAGGCGAGCCCCGCCACAGCCGGTCCTACGTCTACGACATCAAAACCCTCTCGAGCTTCCGCCTCTTCGACAACAATACCCTCCGGACGATCACTCCCGAATATGAATGGACGGCTGATCCGTCCGGGACGAAGGTCTTGATCGGCGCGGAGCGCGACGGGGACACGATCTCCTCCGAGCGGGGCGTCTATATCGTGGACATCGGCCGGAAGGTCGCGAAAGAAGACCTCCTGGCCCGGATCCGGGCCGATCGCGAGGCCGAGACGGCCCTGCGCGCCAAAGGCGAGAAGATGTTCGCGCCCATCCGGAACGCCGTCCGGGCGGCCGTGGACCGCATCTCGATCACGAAGATCTTCGACCACGAGGCGGCCCTCTTCGATTTCGACTCGAAATATATCACGATGCCGGGCAACGCCAAGGCCATCGAATACATCTCCGGCCAGCTCCGGTCCTTCGGATATGAGCCCGAGATCCAGGCCTTCGAGACCCGCGGGACGAAGATGGCCAACGTCCTGGCCACGCTGCGCGGGACGGCGAATCCCGAGATCATCTACGTCTTGAGCGGGCATTTCGACTCCAACCAGCGCAGCCCCGGCGCGGACGACAACACCTCGGTGACGGCTGTCAACCTCGAGACCGCCAGGGTCCTGGCCGGCTCTCCCCTGCCCTGCACAGTCGTCTTCGCCTTTTTCACCGGCGAGGAAGCCGGCCTCTACGGAAGCCGCGAGTTCGTCCGCCAAGCGCAGGAGAAGAAGTGGCGGATCGCCGCCGACCTCAACAACGACATGATCGGCTGGACGGAAGATCACAAGCTCGACGACACCATCCGTTACACGAACGCGGGCATCCGGGACATCCAGCACGCGGCGGCGTTCCTCTTTTCCCGGATGATCACGCACGACACGCGCTACGTCCGCTCGACCGACGCCCAGTCGTTCTTCGACGCGTACGGAGACATCATCGGCGGCCTGGGATCCTATCCCGTCCTGGGCAATCCTTATTACCACCAGCCGACCGACCTACTCGAGACGGTGAACCACCAGCTCCTGACCGAGGCCGCGAAATACAACACGGCCGCGATCATGATGCTGGCTTCGAGCCCGATGCCGGTCAAGGACGTCAAGATCGCGAACCTCAAGGCCGGCTCGGCCGAGGCGGTATGGTCTCCGAGCCCGGAGAAGGGAGTCGTCGCCTACGCCGTGTTTTCGGGTCCCGCGTCCGCGCCGGACTCGGCATTCATCATCGTCAAGGAGCCGCGCGCCGCGCTGTCGGGCTTCCAGCTGAAAAAGGGCGAATCCCTGACCGTTTCGGTCAAAGCGGTGACGGCCCTGGGCATCCAGAGCTGGGACGCCGCCCGCGCCTCCGCCGTTCTCCGATGACAGGACCAAAATTGAAGAATCGAAAGGTCGAAGCATCCGGACAGTCGAAGATCATTGACGCGGCTGCGCTGGTCCGAAAAAACAAGGAGAAATGGGTCAACTTCAACCTGACCGAAGTCAACGATTGCGTCGTCCGGTTGGGGATCTTCAAAGGCGAGTTCCATTGGCATAAACATGATAAAGAAGACGAGCTCTTCTTCGTCCTGAGCGGGAAGCTCCTTCTCGACCTCGAGGGGAAGACGATCGAGCTTCTCCCCCATCAGGGGTACACGGTCCCGAGATGCGTCCTCCATAGGACGAGGGCGAAACGAAAAGCCGTCGTGCTCATGATCGAGGGAAAAACGGTCAAGTCCAAGGGGCGATCCTTAGACGGGGGGATCGATCTCTCGATGCCCGATCAGGAATACTCTCCTGCGGAGGGATCGCCTTCGGGACGCTTCCAAGATCCCTCTTATTTTATCTACCCCACCTTCCGCCTCTAGGGAGCTGGGGCGGACTGCAAGTCAGCGTCCCTCCATTCGGAAGGAGGGGGGGCCGTTCCTGCAGGAGGGACGCCTACTTGCCGTCCCCTCGAGTCCTAAAGGGGTAGGGGATGTAGAGAATTAAAGATAATAGTCCGGTGGGCGTCCCGATCCGCCAGAAGGGTTCCAACGTTGAGTGTTGGGCGATTCTGGAGCAAAATGTAACCTTTCCGGCAAATTCAGTCTTATCTCATGAGGACGATGACCGACCATCAGATCATGCAGGAAGTCCGGGATGGACAGGTAGAGAAGCTGGCCATCCTGTTCGAGCGGCATCATGTTTCGTTATTCAATTATTTTCTGCGGCTTACGGGCAACCGGGCCGCCGGCGAAGATCTCGTCCAGGACGTTTTCACCCGGATCCTCAAGTACCGGGCCAGCTACCGAGGCGAGGACAAGTTCCTCGTCTGGATGTTCAAAATCGCCCGAAACGCCCATATCGACCATCTCCGCCGCCAAAAGCCGGCTTTCAACCTCGACGAACAATTCGAAGAGCCGATGGATGCCGCCCCCTTGCCGGAAGAGCGCATGTCGCGGGAAGAGGACGCCGCCCTGGTGGCCAAGGCCCTTGCCCGCCTTTCCCCCCGCAAGCAGGAGATCCTCGTCCTCAGCCGGTTCCAGAACATGAAATACCGCGAGATCGCCGATCTGCTCGAATGTCCCGTGGGCACGGTCAAAGCCATGGTCCACCGGGCCGTCCAGGAGCTCGGCGAGATCTATGCCGGATTGACCCGGGAGAAATGCCATGAGCTGTGATGCTTTGAAAGACCTCTGGCCGGAATTCCTGACCGGCGAGCTTTCGCCCAAGGGCAAAAGCGCCCTCGAGGCGCATCTTGCCGAATGCCCGGCCTGCGCCGCCGAGCTCCAACGGACGACCGAGATGTGGACGAAGCTCGGCGTCCTCGCCGCGGAGCAGCCCTCTCCGGCCGTGCGGGACCGTTTTTATACCATGCTCGAAGCCTACAAACAGGGGCTCGACGCCAAGGAGGCGGTTTCGGCCGCCCCAGCTTCCCGCCCCCGGATCATCGACCTCCGCGCCTGGTTCTCCCGGAAGCGGCCGTCCTTCCGCTTCGCCGCGGCCGCGGCCCTCCTCCTCGCCGGCGTGGCCGGCGGAACGCTCCTCGGCCCGGCCGGCCCCTTCGGCTCCAAGCTCGCCCGGCTCGAGCGCCAGGTCGACGAGATGCGCCAGACGACGGCCCTCTCGCTCCTCCGCCAGCCCTCCTCTTCCGAGCGGATCCTCGGCGTCAGCTATAGCGAGCAGATGAGCGCTCCGGGTGCTCCGACGATCGAAGCGCTGCTCCGGGCCCTCGACACCGATCCCAGCGTCAATGTCCGGCTCGCCGCCGTCGACGCCCTCTATCTCTTCGCTAAGGACGCCCGGGTGAAGGATGGGCTCGTCGCCTCGCTCGGCCGGCAGGGGAATCCCGTCGTCCAGGTCGCCCTGATCGACCTCCTGATCGAGATCCGGGAGCGGAAAGCCGTCGAAGCCCTCAAGACCCTCATCGGCGACGAACGGGTCCTTCCCGACGTCCGGAAGAAGGCCGAAGCCGGCCTCAAGAGCCTGACGTCCTGAGAACGATCCCCATGAACAAACCGCTCCGCCTTCTCGGTTTTTGCGCCCTCCTCGGCCTGGGACTGGCCTTCGCCGCGGCGGGCCAGGACGATGACACCGATACGGCCTATAAGCTCCAGGAAAAGGACGAGATCCGGAACGTCCTCAAGCTCGCCGATCCCGGCAAGCCCGGGACCCTGATCGTCGACAACGTCTTCGGGGGGATCGAGGTCCAGGGGACCGACCGCGCCGACGTCGAGATGGTCGCCCGCCGGACGATCCGGGCCAAGAGCACCGACCGGCTCAGCCGGGCCAAATCCGAGGTCAAGCTGGACGTGAAAGCGGAGGGGAACAGCCTCGACATCTACGTCGACGGACCGTTCCGCTGCCAGACCCAGGATTGCCAGGGCATCCGCGAGCGCGATCTGGGCTACCAGGTCCAATACGACTTCGTCCTCAAGGTCCCCCGCCGGATCGGCCTGACCGTGAAGACGGTCACCCACGGCGACATTACCGTCCGGGGCGTCGACGGCGACTTCGACGTCCGGAACGTCAACGGCAAGATCCTCATGGAATCCGTGGCCGGCTCCGGGCGGGCCCACACGGTGAACGGCGGCGTGCGCGTCGGCTTCGCCCGAAACCCGGCCGCCGCCTGTTCGTTCCGGACCGTGAACGGCGACGTCGAGACGTCGTTCCGGGACGGCCTGGCCGCCGACTTCAGGCTCAAGACGATGCACGGCGAAGCCTATTCCGACTTCGCTTCGATCAACCTCCCCGCCGAACCCGTCACGCGCGAGACGGCCGGCGGAAGGACGATCTTCAAGCGCGGCGGAGCGACGGGCGCCCGGGTCGGCAAGGGCGGCCCCGAGATCCGCTGCGAAACGCTCAACGGCGACATCATCATCAAGAAGAACAGCTAAGAAAAGGAGAACACTATGAACATCAAGAAGACCCTCTGGATCGGAATGGCGGTCGTCGCCCTCGGCGGCGTCGCCGCCCTGGGACAGGCTCAGCAGCCCGACAAGGTGACCGTTCCCCTCACCAACCCGGCCAAGCCGGCCGTCATCGAAGCCCAGCTCATGTTCGGCAGCCTAAAGGTGATCGGTTACGAAGGCAAAGAAGTCCTGGTCACGGCCACGCCCCGGGAGAAGGCGGTCGGCGACAAGTCGGGATTCTTCGGAGTGCTTCCGGCTCCCGACCGAAGCCTCGGCGAGGCCTTCGCCGATGCGATGAAAGAAAGAGGCACCCTGGCCCCCCCGGCGCGCACGCCCCGCCCGGGACGAGCGACAGGCACCCTAGAACAGGCCGATAAAGACAAGAAAGCCAAGACCGAGGGCATGAAGCAGATCCCGCTCGAAAGCTCGGGCCTGGCCATCGAGGAGAACGACAACCGCGTCCAGATCCGTCTTGAATCGTGGCGCCGGGCCTACGACCTTGAAGTCCGGGTCCCGGCGGGCTCATCCCTCCATCTCAACGGAGCGAGCCTCGATGAGGTCCGCGTCGAGAACATTTTAGGCGAGATCGAGATCGAATCGGCGATGGGCGACATCAAGCTCGTCAACGTCAGCGGACCGGTCACGGCCTCGACGACGAACGGCAGCATCGAAACCGTCATCGGCCGCCTCTCCGCCGACAAGCCTATGTCCTTCGTGAGCTTCAACGGCGACATCGACCTGACCCTCCCCGCCGACGCCAAGGCCGGCTTCCGGATCAAGTCGAACATGGGACAGCTCTACACCGACTTCGACATCGCCCTCAAGACGATGCCGGCCGAAGCCGAGAAATCGACGGGCCGGGACGGGGCCAAGTTCCGCGTCTCGCTCGACCGATCGGTCTTCGGGACGATCAACGGCGGCGGGCCGGAGATCAAGATCCAGAACTTCAACGGGGACATCTACCTGCGGAAGAAGAAGTAAAGGGCTCGGGGTGATCCCCGCGCCTAGTGAAGTCCTTGGAACGGGGACGGGAGCCATCCCGTCCCCTTTTTTTTTGCTTAAATCAGGCCGCGGACGGCGGCGGCGATATGGCGGGCGCTGATCCCGAACGCGTCCAGGAGCTCGTCGGGCTTGCCGGAACGCGGCATCTCGCGGACGCAGAGGTGCTTGAAAACTAGCCTTCCCGGCCAGCGCCGCGGCAACGGCCTCGCCCAATCCGCCGGAGGCATAATGATCCTCGACGACGACGACGCGGTTCCCCGCTTCGGCCGCCGCGCTCAGGATGCCGGGCGCATCGAGCGGCTGGACGGAATAGGCGTCCAGGATGCGCGTTTCGATACCCTCCTTCTTGAGGGCATCATAAGCCTTCAGCGCTTCGATGAGCGTGACCCCGGCCGCCACGACGAGAGCGGCGTCCTTACCGCTCTTTCGCAGGACCTTGGAGCCGCCGATCGGAAACGCTTCCTCTTTGGTATAAAGGATGGGCGTCGCGGGCCGGCTCGTCCGGATATAGCACATCCCTTGGTGTCGGGCGGCCTCCGCGACGCAGGCTTCCGCGGCGAAGGCATCGCCCGGATAAAGAACGACGCAGCCGGGAATGGCCCGGAACTGGCCCAGGTCCTCGAGCCCCATCTGGGACGGCCCGTCCTCGCCGATGCTGACGCCGACATGAGAGCCGCAAACCTTGATGTTGGACAGGGAATACCCGGCCATGCGGAACTGATCGTGGGCCCGGGTCAGGAAGGCCGCGAATGAAGCAAGGAATGGAATGTATCCTTTGGCCGCAAAGCCCATGGCCGCGCCGGCCATGCCCTGCTCGGCGATGAACATCTGGAAGGCCCGCTTCGGGAAGACCTCGAAGAACCGGTCTTCGTAGGTCGAGTTCTTGACGTCGCCGTCCAGAGCGACGACGTCGCCGTGGATAGCCCCCAAAGCTTTCAGGGCGTTTCCATAAGCGAGGCGCGTCGCTGTCTTTTCCGTGTAAGGCGTCCGGGGAAAATCGAAGCGGGCCTCGGCTTTCGGCCGGACCGCTTTCTTCGGTTTCCGCACGTATTTCGCCGCATCCACCTCGGGCATCGGCCCGATCTCGGCCAGGGCGGCCGCGAGCTCGTCCGCCTTGAGCGGCTTGCCGTGCCAGCCGTTTTTCCCTTCTATGAAGGATACGCCCTTCCCCTTGATCGTCTTGGCCAGCAGGACCGTGGGCTTTCCCGCCTTCCCGATCTTGGCCAGGCCGGCAAGCAAGGAATCGATGTCGTGCCCGTCGACGACGAGGGCGTCCCAACCGAACGCCTTGAACTTTCGGGCGAAAACGCCCGCGTCGCGCCCGTCCATGGTTTCCTGGGACTGGCCGAGACCATTGACGTCGACGACGGCGCAGAGGTTCTTGAGACCGAGATGGGCGCCGGCGTTGGCCGCTTCCCAGACCGCTCCCTCCGCGCACTCGCCGTCCCCCATGACGACGAAAACCCGCCCGGGAGATTTTCCGAGCTTCATGGCCGCGGCCATCCCCACCCCGACCGCAAGGCCCTGTCCGAGCGAGCCGGTGGACGCCTTGATCCATTTCATTCGGGGCGTCGGATGCCCCTCGAGAACGGAATCGATCTTGCGCAGGTCCATGAGCTCGGCGGGAGCGATGATCCCGGCCTCGGCGTAAGCCGCCCAGAGGATGGGCGCGGCATGTCCCTTGGACAGGACGAACTCGTCGTTCCCCCAGTTCTCGGGATCGGCCGGATCGTAGCGCATCTCGCTGAAGAAGAGACAGGAGGCGATCTCGGCCATGGACAGGCAGGTCGTCGGATGGCCGGACCCGGCCTGGGTGGTCATCTTGAGCGAATGGATGCGGAGCCGGGTGGCGATGGCGGCGAGGGCGTCGCTACGGTTCATGGATTCCTCTTTTCGTTCGATGGATCCCCGCGGGGAGGGATCATTATATTTCGTTTCGGAACCCCCGACAACAAACCGAGAGCACCCCGCGGCTTTCCGGCGGGAGCGGGACGGATCAAAAAGCGGAATCGGGAAGCTTGATGCGCGGCTCGCCTTGAGGACGGGCGTCGAAGGCCGCCCAATGGAGCAAGACGATCCCGATCCCGGCCGCGCCCTGCATTAAGCCTGTCTGAGCAAGGAGGAAATCCGGCCGCGTCCGGTGCTCGGCCTGGATCCACCTCCGGCCCGCCTCATCGCGCGTCGCCTTGCGCTCGAGGACGGTCAGCGCCCGCCGCCCGAAGGCGAGGTAGTGCTCGTTTCGCGTCAGCCGGTAGAGGTTCAGGAAGAAATCCGCCACGCCCGCCAGGCCGCAGCAGATCCCGTCGTTGTTCCAGAAGCCGGGAGTCTCCTTTTCGGGGATCCCGCTGTCCATGAGGCCGTGGGCCTGCTTCTCGACGAGCCGCATCCAGGACGCGTCCCGGGTCAGGCGGAAGAGCTCGTAGAAGAAATGCGCCGTCCCGACCGGCCCGTGGCACCAGCCGAGATAGAAGAGATCCTTCCCGTCGGGCTCGTCGTGGAAGATCAAGCAGGAATCGTCGTTGATTTGGGCTATCGAGATGAGATACCGGCCGCCGGCCAGGGCGGCGTCGAGAAACTCCTTCCGGCCCGTCGCGCCGTAGAGCCGGGCGAGAAAGAAGCCAACGCCGGCCGTCCCATGCGCAAAGTTCGGCATGAGGCGCGGGTATCCGGGATCCATGGCCCAATCCAAGCCGCCGTTCTTCGCCGTGGCCGAGCTCGAGAAGACGCTCGCCCGCGGCCGCCGCGAGCTCGAGCCAGCGCTTGTCACCGGTCCGCCGGTACGCGTAAAGCAGGGTGAGGCCTGTCCCGGCCGTCCCGCTGATGATGTCCGTCGTCGAGCTCCACTCGACGCCTTTTCCTTTCCTCAAGGCTTTCGCGGTGATCAAATCGAGGCAGGCCAGAGAACCCCCCCGATATTTCATCTCCAGGGTCGTCCGATACATCTCTTCGAGGACATAAGCGATTCCGGCCGCACCCTCGTAAAGCCCCGTCCCCAGGTTCGCGTCGGCGACATGGGCCAGGAGGTCATCGGCCCCGCCGCGGGCTTTGGCCCGAAACTCGTCGGCGAGCGCGGCTTCGCCGGCCGTCCTGGCCCGCGCTTCCGCTTCGAGATAAAAGAGCACCACCCCGGGCGCGCCCGAATAGAGGCTCAGCCCGACGCTCTTCGGGTCGCGCGGATCGGCCGGCCAGGTCAGCCCGGCCGGTGTTTTGACAGCGCTGGCGGCGATCCAGCGGTCGATCTCGCGGACCGCCGCCGGGAATCGGCCGGATTCGCCCCCGTGAAGCGAGCCGGCAGGCAAAACAGCGATGAAGACGACGGCAAGCGCTCCGCAGGCCCACAAGGCTCGACTCTTCCCGGCCCGGACCGCGCGCATCTCCCCCTCCCTCAGGCCAGAGCCTGCTTGAAGTCCTCGATCAGGTCCTCGGTAGCTTCGACCCCGACCGAAAGCCGGATAAGCTCGTCCGAGATCCCCAAGCCGCGGCGCTCGGCCGGATCGAGCCCGAGGTGGGACGTCGTGGCCGGCCGGGTCATGAGCGTTTCCACCCCGCCCAGGCTCGGGGCGACGAGAGGCAGGCGTACCTTCTTCATGAAGCGCTCGGCCGCCTCTACGCCCCCCTTGAGCTCGAAGCTCATCATCCCGCCGAACCCGTCGAAGAGCCGCGCGGCGATCGCGTGTCCTGGATGGCTTTCGAGCCCCGGATAATTGACCCGGGCCACGGCCGGATGGCAGGCCAGGAACCGGGCGATGGTCAGGGCGCTCGCGTTCTGGAAATGGACGCGCAGGGCCAGCGTCTTGATGCCCCGGTGGAGCAGGAAACAGGCATGCGGGTCCATCGAGCCGCCGAGATGATCGAGCTTGTGGAGGATGCGCTCCACCAGATCGGCCCGGCCGATGACCGCGCCGCCCACGATGTCGGAGTGGCCGTTGAGGTATTTCGTTCCGCTGTGGATGGACAGGTCGAAGCCGTGCTCGGGCGGGCGGAAATTGACAGGCGAAGCGAATGTGTTGTCGATGATCGAGATGAGGCCGTGCTTCTTGGCGAAGGCCACGGCCGCCTCGAGGTCGGAGATCCGGATGAGCGGATTGCTGATCGTCTCGACATAGAAGGCTTTCGTCTCCGGCCGCAGCTTGGCCGCCCAGGTTTCCGGCCGGGAGCCGTCGACGAGATCGTGGGCGATGCCGAATCCGCCAAGGTCCCGGGTCACGAAATCGTGCGTCCCGCCGTAGAGCGAGTTCTGGGCCAGAAGGTGGTCACCGACTTGGAGCACGGTCAAGAGGGTCGTGGTGATGGCGGCCATGCCGCTGGCCATGACGACCGCCGCCTCCGCGTTCTCGAGGGCGGCGAGCTTCCGGTGGAGGGCCAGGTGGTTGGGCGTGTTGTTCAGGCGGATGTACTTGACGTCGTGATAGCTGGCCACGGGCTCGTACTCGTACATGGCCGTCTGGAAGATCGGCAGGCTGACCGCCCCGAGGATGCGCGGGCGGCTCTCGCCGGCGTGGATGACCTTGGTCTCGATCTTGAAAGCGCGGTCGTCGCTCATGAGTTTCTCCTTCAGGACAGGTCCGACGGACTCAGCTCTGCCAGGAACGGGGGAAGAAGATCTTCTCGTACAAGGTCAGGGCGTAGCGGTCGGTCATGCCGGCGATGAAGTCCCCGACCCGCTTTTCGAGCGGATCGCCGGCGGGGTAATCCTTGATGTAGCCTTCGGGATGCTCGACGAGGTAGCCGAACATGTCCCGGAGGATCTTACCCGTTTTACGCAGCTCCTCGCGGGAGGACGGATCGAAATAGACCCGCTCGTAGAGGAAATCGCGGAGCTCGACCACGGCCTTCATGATCTCGTCGCTCATGGCGATGCGCTCGAGGCCGGCCTTGAGGCTCGCGTCGACGACGTCGACGACCATCCGGTCGATCCGCGTCGAATGATAGCGTCCCAGGAGCCCGACCAGGTGCTTGGGCAGGTCCGCGTCCTTGATGATCCCGGCCCTGAGGGCGTCGTCGATGTCGTGGTTGACGTAGCCGATGACGTCCGAGACGCGCACGATCTGGCCCTCGAGGGTTGCCGGCAGGTCCTCCTTCTTCCGGTCGAGGATCTTGCCCCGTCCCTTGGAATGGCGCGAGATGCCGTCCCGGACCTCGAAGGTCAGGTTGAGCCCTTTGCCCTCATACTCGAGCTTCTCGACGACGCGGAGGCTCTGGGCGTAGTGGCTGAAGCCGCCCGGAACGAGCTTGGCCAGGGTCTCTTCTCCCGAGTGCCCGAACGGGGTGTGGCCGATGTCGTGGCCGAGGGCGATGGCCTCGGCGAGGTCTTCATTCAAGCGGAGGGCCCGGGCGATCGTCCGGGCGATCATGGAAACCTCGAGGGTGTGGGTCAGGCGCGTCCGGTAGTGGTCGCCGAACGGGGCGAGAAAGACCTGGGTCTTGTGCTTCAGCCTGCGGAAAGATTTGGAGTGCAGGATGCGGTCGCGGTCGCGTTGGAAGGCCGTCCGGAAGGGATGGGGAGCCTCGGGGCGGGCGCGGCCTTTCGTGGCCCGACTGAGGCAGGCTTTGGGGGAGAGCGTTTGCGCCTCGATCTCCTCGAGCTGTTCGCGGATGTTGGTCATGGTCTGCTGCCTGCAGGGACCCGGTTATCTTATCGAAAACGGGGATGCGAATAAAGAGCCGCGGCGCCGGCGGGAGTTTACCCGGTCGCGGCGTTTTTGATACTATCGGACCATGAGCATCCGGGAAAACGTCGTCCGCATCCTCGGCGAGCTCCCTTCGGGCGTCGAGCTCGTCGCCGCGGCCAAGACGAAGAGCCCGGCCGAGGTCCTCGAGGCAATCGAAGCGGGCGTCACGATCATCGGCCAGAATTATGTCCAGGAGGCCGTAGCCGCGTTCGAGGCCGTCGGCCGGCGAGCCCGCTGGCACTTTATCGGCCACCTCCAGACGAACAAGGCCAGGAAAGCGGTCGAGATCTTCGACCTGATCGAAACGGTCGACTCGCTCGACCTTGCCCGCGAGATCGACAAGCGGGCCCGGGCCGCCGGCAAAACCATGCCCATCCTGATCGAGATCAACAGCGGCGAAGAAGGCCAGAAGGCCGGAATCGTTCCGGCGGAGGCCGAGCCGCTCATCCGAGCGATCGCCGGGCTCCCCAACGTCACGGTCGAGGGGTTGATGACCATGGGACCGTTCGAAGGCGATCCCGAGGATTCCCGGCCTTATTTTCGCGAAACGAAGGCGCTCTTCGACCGGATCAAGGCCGCGGCGATTCCCGGAGTCGAAATGAAGCGCCTTTCCATGGGCATGTCCCATTCCTTCCGCGCGGCGATCGAGGAAGGAGCGACCCTGGTCCGCCTCGGCACGCTCATCTTCGGCCCGCGTTGAGCCGGTCCTGGAAACGGCGGGATGGTATCCCGCGAAGGAGAAGAAGATGAAAAGACGCGAATTCGTCGGAAGTGCCGGCTGCAGGCTGGCGGCGCTCATGGCCGCGCCGCTCGCGGCCGGGTCCGTCCTGGAAGGACAGGAACAGACGCCGCGGCCTCGGGGACCACGGTACAAGCTCGAGATCGAGATCTTCGAGGCGCGGCCGGACACGTGGTGTCATAAAAAAGGCGATAAGTTCGCCTACCCGCAGGACATCGGCAAGATCTGCCCCTGGCTTGCTCTCGAGCCTCCACGACTTCCTGATCGTCCTGGAGAAGGGCGCCACCCTGCCCTGGATGTACGAAAAGACGGCCTATCAGAAAGTCGTCGATCCGGAAGGCGTGACGACCGAGTACGTCCGCTGCCCGGATCCGACCTCCAACCTCGTGGCCAAGATCACCCGGACAAAGATGTAAATGGGGGGACGAGGCACTCGATCTCCGGTTTCGGGGAGCCCGTGTCGTCCCCTTTTTCCTTATTTGATTTTCTTGTAGACGGCGGCGACGGCCGCAACGAACTCCGGACGGTCCTTGGGGAGGCCATAAGTCACGACGCCGTCGGCCAGTCCCGCGTCCCGTTGCTTCCAGTCCGATCTCGAGCCCCCTCCGGACATAGGCCGGACCCGGAGCGTCCGGAGCTTGAGAGTGCTTCGAGGCATAGATCATGACGATCAGCGGGATCCTGCGCATTCGATCGCCGGACCCTGACAGGTCGTCGAGCCAGCGCCGGAAGGCTTCGGTCTGGGGCATGAGCGTATCGGTTTCGGAATGGTTCCTCTGGGGGGAGAAGTAAGGGAAGATGACGCCGTCGATCGCGCCTTCGCGGACGTGTTCGGCCAAGGAGGAAGCGTGGGCGAAATCGTTCACTGCGAGCAGGGCCAGATTTCGCGAAACCTCCCGGGCCGGGACCATCATCTCCCGGCAATACGCGGGGGTAAACAGGTCCGTGTTTCCGTTGAAATCGTCGATGCAGATCCCGGCGACGCAGGGGAATTCTTTCGCCACCGCCGCGCACTCCAAAGCCCAGCGCGGGTATTCCGCGCCGAACGGCTCCGGGGCCGGCGGCTCGGACGGCGGAACGAGATAGAGCCACAGCCGGATCCCGGCCGCCTGACATTCGGGAGCGAGGAGCTTGAAATCCTCCCAGCCCCCGGCTTGGACCGGGCTGGCCCGGACGAGATGCATATAATCGCGGGCCCCCATCGCCTTCAGCGCGGCCATGAGCCTGGGCAGATCGATCCCGAAGCCCGGCCGCAAGGCCCCGGTCGGGGCGCAATCCCCGATCACGGGCCCGAAATAGCGGACCCCGGCCGTCCCGCCCTTTCGGCGCGGGGCGACATCGTCGGGACTCTGCCGGCCGCCCGCCTTGACCTTCACGGTCGGCGAGGAGCCGCATGCGGCCGCGGCCAGCAGAAAGAGGATCACAGTCATCCAACGGACGCGTCCTGTCGTGTTCATTCCCTTCGGGCTTCGCCGGGAACAAAGGAAGGAGCGCATCGTCCCCCGCTCACATCTTCTTGCGCATGATCCAGAATCCCGCGCCGGCCAGGGCGCAGGCGCCGCCCATGATGGCCCAGAGGGCCGTCCCGCCCGCCGAAGCGAGCAGCCAGTTGCCCGCGAGCGGGGCGATGAGCATGCTGAGGGAGAAAGCGAAGCTGAGGAGCCCCAGATAGCGCCCGGCCGAGGCCGCGTTGGCCCGGTTCGAGACGACGGTCGCCGTGAGGGGCATGATCAGGATCTCGCCCATCGTCCAGACGGCGACGGTGAAGGCGGCGAAGAGGAAGCTCCGGCCGAGGGGAAGCAGGGCGAACCCGAGTCCCATCAAGCACGTTCCCAGGGCGATGAGGCTCATGGCCCGTTTCTTCCTCAGGTTGTGGAGGAGGACCATCTCGATCACGACGATCATCAGCGTATTGACCGCCCAGAGCGGACCGATCTGGCTCTCCTTCAATCCGTAGCGGGCGTTGAGATAGAGCGGGAACGTGCTGAAGATCTGGGCGAAGACCGTGGCGACGACGAGGAACAAGCCGATGAACACCAGGAAGGTCCGGTCCCGCCACGGCGACCGGACCGGGCCGCCCTCCGCCGCTTCCTCGCCGCCCCCGGCCGGGGGGCGCCTGGACAGAGCTGGGATCCTCAGCCACAGGGCGACCACCGCCGCCGCGGCCAGGCTGGTCAAACCGTCCGCCCAGAAGATCCACTTGTAATCGATCAGGATCAGGAAGCCGCCGATGACCGGCCCGATCGTGATCCCCAGGTTCGAAGCCAACCGTCTGAGGGCGAATCCTTTCGCCCTCATCTCCCCGAAGCAGAACCGCGACATGGCCGTATCGTTGGCCGGAAAGAGGGCGGTGACGATGAGGCCGTAGAGGAAGATCAGGGCGAGCATCGCCGGATAGGAAGAGGCATAGGCCGTGACGATCAGGATCCCGCCGCTCACGGCCAGGCTCGAGATCATGACGACCCGCGGACCGAGCTTGTCGGCCAGATACCCTCCGAGGTATCCGCCGGCGATCGCCCCGATCCCGTATCCGGCCAGGACCCGGCCGGCTTGAAGCAGGGAGAAATGGAGGTGCCGGGTCAGATAGATGTTCAGGAAGACGAGGACCATGAATCCGGTCCGATTGATGAAATCCGCCGCGGCGAGAAACCACGCTCCGCGGGGCACGCCGGCATAAGCTTCCCGATAGAGGCGGACGATCCTGTGGACCATGGTTGCCGGCTATTCTAGCATAGACGCCCGGCGCGCCGCGCCGCCTGAGATCAGAGATCGTCCCCCGCCCCGCCGCTTTCTCCTTGCCCCGGCCCGCCCTCGTCATCAGCGCCGCCGGCGTCTTCCGCGGCCCGATCGATCTCCTCCTCGAAATCCTCTCCCATGTCGTCGCCCATCTCGCGCCCCATCTTTTTCATCCAGCGGGCGACGCTCTTCGGATCGTTCTCGTCGAGCCCCGACAAGGCCGCCGGATCGGACAGGCTGTCCATCCGGCTTTCCTCGGACCGGATCGCGGCGATCCGGGAGACGAGCTTCTCCATGTCCACGCTCCCGCAGTGCTTGCACTTGGGCTCGAGGCGGACCGAGACGGATAGGGTCAGGAAGGTCGACCGCTTCCGGCAGGCCCGGCAACGGTATTCGTAGATCGGCATCAGACGAGGACGCCCTCCGGCCAGCCGAGCTTGATGAGCTCGATGCTCTTCGGATCGCTCCGGCCGAGGTGGTGGCGCGTGTCGGCCAGGCTGATGTGATGGGCCGAGGTCTCGAGCGGCCGGTCCTCGCCGAACGCCTCCAGCCGCTTGGCCTGGATGACCCGGTAGCCGGTCGCGTCGACGGCCACGACGTCCTGGCCGACGATCAGCCCTCCGTACGGCCAGAGATAGTTCTCGCTGAAGCCCCGCGGGCCGATGTTGTGGTATTGGGGCGTGAGCATGACCAGGATGTTGAGCTTGGTCCGGTCCTTGACGTGGGGCAGGGACCAGATCGAGGCCAGGTCGGCGCAGGCGTCGTCGTGATACTCGGACGGCTTCGGGACGAACTGGATGTAATTCTTGATACAGCTCCCCATCCCGGACCAGTAATGGACCCGGGCGGGCCGGGCGTTGATGAGGACGGTCGCCTTCTGGAAAACCGGGTTCTTGTACACGCCCCAGTCGGCGACGGCCAGGTTCTCGGCCGCCACCCCGGCCTCGAGGACGCGCCTTTTTATGGCTTCTTCAACCTCCGGGCCCGTCGGAAGCTGCTTCCAGGAGTTCGTCTTGATCCCGACGGTATCCCCAGGACCAACGATCTTCCGCCACGCGGCGGCCGGATCCTTGACGCCGAAAAGGGTCGTGACCGCGTCGTCGAGCATTTTCTGGATGACGGCCCCGTCGAACTTCCTTGGCTCGAGGACGGCTTTGGAATCGCGAACCAGGACGACGCGCGAGGCCTGGGCCATCGATTGGACCGAGGCCGTTCCTCCGGCCGCCGGCTTCACGGGAGTCGCGGCGACCGAAGTCGAGCCCGCGCAACAGCAGCCGATCGCCCCGGCCACCGGGGCGACGGCGGTGGTTTTCAGGAAATCCCTGCGCGTGATCTTCTTTCGGCTCATTGGAAGGCTCCTTTCCGGACCTGATGGACGACTTTATCAAGGATGACTTGGACCGCACCCTCGGATTCCGCGCCTATAACAACGGCGAACATGGACCCGGCGAGACGGACCGCGCCTCGTTTTCCGGACACGGTCATCGCTCCGGAAGAAGCCGCGCTCCCGGGCAGAAGGGCGGCGACGAAGCTTGAGAGGGCCGAGGACGCGTCCCGGTCGGTCGGGTAGCGGACGATCAGGAGGGCGCCGCCGCGTCCCTTCTCCCCCAGGCGGGCCAGCACCGCCTCGACGGCCGGGCCGAGGTTCAGGACGTTCTCCGCGTGGACGAAATAATGCCGGTTCAAAATGACGTGACTGTGGAGATAACGGACGGCCGTCGGCGGGGCCAGGCCCGGAGGCAGGGCGCCGAGAAGGGCGGGCGGCGCCCCGTCCTTCCCGATCGCCGCGGCGATCCGGCGGCCCATCTCGAGGCAGGCCGCCCGGGCCGCGGCCGTCTCCGACTCGGCCATGACGGAGACGAAATAGCGGTCCCGCCAGAACGAGAGCAATCCGTCCTTGTACGTCCCGCCCTGCCCGATCCCGGGGTTCTCGCCTTCAAGGTCCATGGTGTTCACGCCGAAGGCGTCCGCCGGCGAACCCATGTCGAAAAGATCGACCGTGATCCCCGGTCCGTTTTTATTTTCGTACCGCCGGGACAGCAGATGACGGAAATTGTACGCCCGATAGACCTCGCCGGCGCCGTCGATATAGGAAAAGATCGACTCGGGATCGTAGAGGTCGTCGGGGAGGACCGGCGTCCAGCCTTGGACGGCGGCGGGAAGGAGCTGGACCAGCGGCTCGAGGATCTGAGGCTGCGGCACGGCTCGGACGATCCTCCCTAAAAGGGCGGCGGCGAAAAGAACGACGACGGTCCGGCCCGCCCTGGTCATATCAAAATGATTCTATCAAATCCGCTTCCGCGGAGAAAGCACGGCCCTGCGGAGCCGCTCGGCGACGAACGCGCGCAGGAACCGGACGGCCTCGTCCGCCTGGCGAAAGACGGGCACCCCGGCCCCCTCGAGCTGGTCGACCATCGGATCGTAGAGCGTCCCCGCGTCGATGTTGACGACGAAGGGCTTGTCGGCCGATCTGAAAAGCGCGATGAGACGGGACGACACGCTCGCCGGATCGTAAATGCTCTCGGCGTAGCCGGGGCCGGGCGCGAGCGTCTTCAGGGCGGGCGTCATGGGCACGGGGGAGATGACGGCGCAATCGACGTTCGGGTCTTCGAGAAGCGCCGCCGCGCAGGCGGCGAAGGCGGCGTCGTCGGCGACCGGCGTGATATCGAGCGGGTTCTTGACGTCCTGGAGCTTGTCGATCCCGAGCGGGGTGAGGATCTTTGAAAGCGCGGCCTTCGTTCCCTCCGCGAACGGGGCCAGGGAGAGCGAATCGCCGTCGCGGATGTTGTCCGCCATCACGACGCTTTCGAACCCGGCGTTGCTCAGAAGGGCGACGCGGTTCCCCCGGACCGCCTTGGCGGCCAGGCCGGCCGTGGACTTGATCAGGTTGTCGAAGTCCTCGATCGTATCCGCGACGATGCAGCCCGCCGCCTCGAGAATGGCCAGGCTGACGGCATAGTCTCCGGCCACCGAGGCGGTATGGCCGGAGGTCGCCTGCCGTCCCTCGGGCGTCCGGCCGCTCTTGTAGACGATGATGTGCCGGCCGGGGTTCTTGAGGATGCGCGCCGCCGCTTCGGCCGTGAGATGGCCGTCGCCCGGCTTGAAGCCTTCGATGTAGACGGCGAAGACCTTGACCTCGGGCACGCCGGCGAGGTAGTTGAGGTAGTCCGAAATCCTCAGGTCGAGCTGGTTCCCGAGCGAGATGCCATAGAGGGGTTCGATGCGCTTGAGCTTGCTGACCCGGCTGACCAGGAAGGCGCCGCTCTGGCTGACGTAGGCCAGGTTCGATCCCTCGACCTTGGGGAAGCTCAGCTTGTGCTCGGGAATGAAGGTCGTATCGTAGCGCCCGGGCTTGGAGTAGACGCCCAGGCAATTACCCCCGTTGACGACCGGGGTCACGGCCTTCCGCTTCCGCCCTTCGGCGAGCAGGCCGGCGATCTTGTCCTCGATGCGGACGCCCCCCTCTTTTTCCCCCATCCCCCCGGCGATGATGATGACCGAGCGGGCCTTCTCGCGCTTCGTGAGCTCCGCCATGATGTCATAACACATGTCCGCCCCAAGGGTCAGGACGAAGAGGTCCACGGTCCCGGGAAGCGAGGCGACGTCGGGGACGCAGCGGCAGCCTTCGATCGCGTCCAGCCCGGGCTTGACGACGAAGACCTTTTCGCGCGGGAAGCCCATCTTGAGGATGTTGTTGAGGATGATGTGGCCCAGGTTCATCTTCTCGGAAACGCCGATGACGGCGATCGAGGCGGGATGGAGAAGGCGCCCGATCCCGGCGACGGGCCGGCCGGAAACCTCGACATGAGCCCGGGAGAAGCGGCATAAGCCATCGAGCGGGAGAAGACGGCCGTCCCGGACGACGAAGGGATTGACCTCCATCTCCTCGATCACGAAGCCGGATCTCCGGAAGGGCGAATATCGGACCGCCAGGGCGGCCAGGCGGAGAAGCGGCGCGCTCAATTCCTCGGGCCGCAGCACGGCCGGGCGGCCGCGGAACGGCTCGACGAGCTTGGCCCGGACCGCGAGCCGGGCGAGGCGCGCCGGGACGTTCCGTTCCTTCAGATGGTGGGCCGAAGCGATGGCC
Organism: Candidatus Aminicenantota bacterium; assembly: GCA_963848835.1. Taxonomy (GTDB): domain Bacteria; phylum Acidobacteriota; class Aminicenantia; order Aminicenantales; family UBA4085; genus CAWKFB01. The sequence continues at coordinate 74,919 of CAWKFB010000018.1, forward strand.
ACCGCCCGGCGGTCCTTGATGTGGGCGTTGAGATATTCGACCTCCACGCCGCCGGCCCCGAGGGTCACGACGGGACCGAACTCGCGCGTATTCCGGACGCCGATGAGGAGCTCGGTGCCGAACCCGAACTTGGCGAAATCGACCTTTTCGCAGATGAGGACGCCGCGAATGCTCCGGGCGATCTCCTCCCGCTCGGCCGGCTGGAAACGGGCCGGGACGTCCCGGACGAGCGACCGGAGGGCCGCGTTCACCGCGGGAACGCTCTTTCGGACGAAGACGACGCCGCCGACATCGGTCTTGTGCTGGATGAGCGGCGAGACGATCTTGAGGACGACCTCGGAACCCGGGAAGCGGTCGAGGCCGCGCTTCGAAACTGCGCCTCCGGTCCGGATGAAGAGGGTCTTCGGGACGCCGATCCCCGAGGCGCGGAGGAGGGCGTAGACTTCGTGCTCGAAGAGAAACGACCGGCCTTCCGCCTCGGCCCGGGCGAAGATGCGGTCGGGAGGCGCGGGAGCCTTGGAAACGGCCATGGTCCGGCCCTTATTCCGACGCCCGGCGGCCGAGCTCGAAGGCCTTGAGATTCGGGGCCAGGATCTTCTCTCCCCGCGGGGCGAAGAGGACGTTGATGTATTCGAGGAGGCTCTCGGGCGAGACGATGAGGAAGCGCGCGGCCGCCCCAAGCATGACCGTGTTCTGGGCCCGGCTCGTCCCGGCCTCCTTGGCCAGGGCCTCGGAATCGACGATGACGCTGCCCGGGACCTCCCGGATGCGGTCCAGGACGGCTGCGATGCCCGGGTAATCGGGGATGTTGACGAAAGGCGTGCTCGAAGTCACGATCCGGCCGCCCGGGGCGAGGAAATCCAGATAACGGAGGGCTTCGAGCGGCTCGACCGAGAGGATGAGGTCGGCCCGGCCGCGGGGAATGAGGTCGCTCCAGATGGGATCGCGGGAGATGCGGAGATGCGACTGGACCGCGCCGCCGCGCTGGGCCATGCCGTGGACCTCGGCCTGCTTGATGTGGAAGCCTTCCTTGAGCGCGGCGCTGTCGATGATGAAGGCGATGGACAGGATGCCCTGCCCCCCCACCCCGGCCAGGATGATGTCCTGCGCGCGGACCCCGCTCATGGCTCCCTCCTGTTCTTCTTTTTCGCCTCTTCGAGGCATTCGCGGACGGCGACGATGACCGAGAGGCCCGGATGGGCGATCTCCTCTTTGATGACGGTAGAGTTCGCCTCCAGAAACTTGGGGAGGGGAATGATCGTCCGGAGATGCTCCTTGGCCACCCCCAGCCCCTCGATCATCCGCATGAGCCGCTCGCCGGAAGCGAAGCTGGGCTGGCCGCCGGTCATGGCCACCGTGCTGTTGTCCAGGACGATGACGACCATGTTCGCGTCGACGGCGGCCGCGCTCAGGAGCGGGGTGAGCCCGGAGTGGCCGAAGGTCGAATCGCCGATCACCGCGACCGAGGGGTGGACGCCGGCCTCGGCCGCGCCCTTGGCCATGCCGATGCTCGCCCCCATGCAGACGCATGTGTCGACGGCGTGATGGGGATCGAACCAGCCGAGGGTGTAGCAGCCGATGTCGCTGAAGACGTTGCCCTTGTCCGCCCCTTCCATGGCTTTGTTCAGGGCCTTGAAGGTGTCGGCGTGGGGACAGCCGATGCAAAGCTGGGGGGGGCGGCCGGCGAGCGGAACGGCGTCCATAGCCCGGCGGGCCAGCGGGGCGAGGCCGAGGGCGGCGCGGACGCTTTCGGGCGTCAGCTCTCCGGCCAAGGGGAGATGCCCGCTCAGCTTTCCCAGGACCTTTTTGCCCGGGATGCCGTACATCCCCTGAAGGCTCCGCTCGATGAGCGGAAAGCCCTCCTCGATGACGAGGATCGTCTCCACGGAGTCCACGAGATCGCGGATGAGACGGTCGGGCGAGGGCGCGACCGCGACTTTGAGGATCGGCGGGCTTTGGGACGCGTCGGCCAGGCACTCGCGAACGTAGTTATAGCCGATCCCGGAGGCGAGGATGCCGACCTTCGTCCCCCCCTCGCCGCGCCCCGGCTCGAGGCGGTTGAACGGGCTCGCTTCGGAATAGCGGATGAGGCCGGCCTGCTTGTCCAGGACGCCCTGGAACAGGACCCGGGCGTTCGAGGGCAGCAGGGTCCAGCGCGTCCGGTCGCCGAGGCGGAGGGGATTCTGGGGCCGCGGCGGCGCGGTCGCGACGCTTCCGCGGCTGTGCGAAAGACGGGTGACAAGACGGATCATGACGGGGAGCTCGGTCTTCTCGGAGAAGTCGAAGGCCTCCCGGGTCATGTCGTAGGCCTCCTGATGGCCGGACGGCTCGAAGCAGGGGATCTGGGCGAATTGGGCGTAGAAGCGGCTGTCCTGCTCATTCTGGGAGCTGTGCATGCCCGGATCGTCGGCCACGACGACCACGAATCCTCCGTTCGCTCCCGTCAGGGCGGCGCTCATGAAGGGATCGGCCGCCACGTTCAACCCGACATGCTTCATCGAAACCAGGGAGCGCTTGCCGGCGAAGGTCGTCCCGAGGGCCTCCTCGAAGGCCGTCTTTTCGTTGACCGACCAGGAAGCGATGAACTTCGATCCGCCGCCCGAAATGCGGATGAGATACTCCATGATCTCGGAGGCGGGGGTGCCCGGGTAAGAATAGCCGGCGGTCAGGCCCGCATGGACGGCGCCGAGAGCCACCGCTTCGTCGCCGAGCAGGATTTCCTTGGCCATAACACGCTCCCTTTTTTTGAGCCGAAATCGGAAGGCTTAGGATACAACCGGCCTCCGGGGGGAGTCAAGGAAAGCGGACCGGATCGGCTGCAGCCCGGGGGCCCGCGAATTGATTATTCCAAGCAAATTGATATTTCCTATAAATTCATGTTGCTTTTTCGCCTCTGCTCGGGTAAAATGGACCATCGTGAGCGCTCCGCGCCGCCCGCTGAGGAGTCGGAAATGATCAAATTATCCACCAAGGGACGTTACGGGACCCGTCTTATGGTCAACCTCGCCCGGCATTACGCCAACGGCCAGGAGGCCATCATCCTGAAGAACGTCTCCGAGGAAGAGGGCATCTCCATCCGCTATCTCGAGCAGATCATCATCCCCCTCAAGATCGCCAAGCTCGTCAAGAGCATCCGCGGCGCGGGCGGCGGCTACACGCTGGCCCACAAGCCCTCCGAGATCAAGGTCTGCGACATCCTCCACGCCCTGGAAGGGACGTGCAGCCTGGTCGAGTGCGTCGAGGACGAATCCTTCTGCGACAAGATCCCGACGTGCGCCACCCACGAGATCTGGAAGGCCGCGACGATCCTCCTCAAGGATTATTTCGAACGGATCACGCTGGACGAGATCCTGGCGATCTCCGAAGCCAAGTCGATCAACAAGAAAAAAGCCAAGCCGAAGACCGCCTGACCCCCTTCCCCTCCGCGCGCGGCTTTGAGGCCGCCTCGAAACATTCCATTTCAAGTCCCTGGCGAACCCGCGCGGCTACCTCAATGCGATTCCTGTCCGTCGGGCCGGCGTTTTGCCTGCGGCTTCCTTCAGATCCCGCCTCGCAACGGGCACCCTTGCCGTCCGGCTAACACTTCCTCCTGTCAGGCGTGTTCGGGACTTGCACCCTAAAGCAGGTGCGCCCTGCCGGGCGCACCAATAAAAGGGGCGGCATCTTGCGATGCCGCCCCTGGAAAAAGCGCGGTCCTTCGAGACGGAACCTTACCGCCAGGTGAAGGGGCCGAGGCTCCCGCCGCAGCTCTGGAACGAATCGACGAGGAGCTGGGCGATATAGCGGGCGTTGTGGATGAAACCGTGCTCGGCCAGCGTGCTGACCCGGAGGTTGTACGCGGCCTTGAGCCAGGTGGCGTTGCCCTGGTAGCGGTTCCCGCTGGTGTTCTCGTTCGCGTCGAGGACCCCGTTCCTGTTCAGGTCCTTATAGAAGTACCCGCCGTCGAAGACGATCGCGGTCCCCGAAGTGTTCAGGACATAATCCTCGATCTGAGCGGCGAGAATGTTCTCGAGACCGTGGATCTCGTCACTCAGGGATTCGCGGGTGTTCCCGTCGGCGTCATAGTCGGGGATGTTGCCGGGCCGGATCTGCTCGAAGTCGAACTTCTCCGGATCGCCGCCCTTGAAGGTCTGGGAAATGTCCTGGCCGTGGCAGGGCACGCAATTCTCCTTCACCGGGTCGGCAAGGTTGTGCCGCCGCGGCGTCCAGGCGTGGTCCTGTTCGGTGACCGCGGAGCTCATATGGCACTGAACGCAGGTGTTGAACATGCCTCCATGGTTCGGATAGTCCTGGCGCCGGGCGTAGACCTTGCCGGGATACTCGTAGCCCCCCTGGACCTCGGTCCCGAGGAACATGGCCGCTTCGGGGAAATAGTGGATGTTCGAGACGCTGAACGGCCCGGCCGGCTTGGCCGCGATGGCCTGATCGATGGTGATTTTGGCCGCCCGGCCCTGGTGGCAGACAAGGCAGAGGTTGCTGCCGTCATGGCTCAGGTCGACCATAGCCCCGGAGAGGAACAGGACCGGAGGCGAGTCGATGAGGGCGGGAGGGGCCGTGTGGCAGGTGGTGCAGAGGAAGCCGTTCGAGACGGGATCGCCGGTCGTCAAGGCGACTTGTCCGCCTTCCAGATAACGGCGCAATCCGGTCGCCGAATGGCACTTCGTGCAGCTCGTCGAGACCGTATAGGTCGCGGAGTCGTCCCAATCCCGGAAGGGCATGCTGCCGCCGTTGAAATGGCCTTCGTCCTCGCGGTGCATCGCGCTCAAGTCGGTCGGCACGGCTGTCTCGGACCCGCGGCTGAAGGAGCCGAGGGGGGTCGGCGAGGCCAGGGCGACGTTCAGGTCTTCGATCGAGTCGTACAGGAGCTCGATGATGTACTTCCCGTTATGGGCGTAGCCGCAGGGATCCTTCTTGGCCACTTGATAGTTGTAGGCGGCCTTGTTGAGCCGGATGGAGAAAGCGTTGTAGGAGGTCGTATCGGTCGCGTCTGCGATCCCGTTGCCGTTGTTGTCGAAGAACCAATAGGGATTCGCGTCACCGTTGTAGACGATGGGCTTGTTGAGAACGGTCGCGGCGTACCGGTAGATCGTCTGGAGGGCGATCTCCATCACGTCCTGGACCTCGTAATACATGCCCTCTTCGATGTCGCCGTCCCCGTCATAGTCCATCTGCGAGCCGACAAAGCGGATGTCCTTGGGATCGCTGACACCGGTATGACAGGTCCCGGCGCAGCTCTTGATGTTGACCTTGAGGGAATGGGGGTTGTGGCACGTCGTGCAGGCGTTGTAACCGACGACATGCGAAAACCGGGCGTCGTATTCCTTGCCCGCGTACTCGTATCCGCCCTTGGCCCTCGTTCCCATCTGGGTCGCGGCGGCGGCAAAATAGTGGATGTTCGAGAAGGTCAGCTTGGTACTGGAGACGTCGGGATTCGTGACCCCGGACGAGGCGAATTTCGCGTCGAGCGTCGCCGTTGAGGCGCGGCCCTGGTGGCATTCCATGCAGATCGCTTCAGGGCCGAGATCGCCTATGACGGCCCCGGAGGGGAAGACGACCGTGTTCCACGTCCTCAGCGTTCCCTTGTTCTTGTCCGTGTGGCAGACCATGCAATCGATCGTCGTATCGGTCTTGGCCGCGTTGTCCACGACGTTCGGGGTCGTGCCGTCATAGCCCATATAATCGATGATGCCGTACCGGCTGTGGCACTTGGCGCAGCCCGTCGGCACGGCGCCGTCGCCGTCCCAATGGCGGAACGGCTCGCCCGCCTTGTCGGCGTGGCCCGAGCCGTTCCACAGCCGCTCGGCCAGGACGGCCTTGGGGTATGTGGCGGCGGTGACGGGGCCGCTCGTAAAGGCAAGAGTCAGGATCACGACGGCCAGGGCCAGGCACCCGCCGATGATGTAGGGTTTTTTCAACATGTCATCCTCCTTGGAGATCACTGCCACCGGTATCCGAAGGAGACTTCCAGGATTCCGGCGGAGTAGTTGTTCTTGAGGATCAGCACCTGATCTTTCTCCTTGAAGTTGAAGTACCGGTAACTGACCTGGGAGACGAAACCGCCCAGGAACGTGTATTCCGCAAAGGCCCGGAACATCGTCCGCTCGATCGGCCAAGTCCCCGAGTTCTTGTAGCTGTTGGCGGAAGCTCCCAATGACCAACCCCCGCTCAGCGAGAGCGCGAGCATCGCGTCGAGGACGGTCGATTTGCCCTCGTAATTGATCGCCCAGGGGAACTCGCCGCCCGCGCCCAACCAGCCCGGGTTGTAGGCGATATAGCGCAAGGAATCGGTCGTGAAGTCGATGAGAGAGTATCCGACCGAGCCGTGGAGCTTGGTCCCCGTGTAGGTGAACCGGAAATTGAACTGGTCGTTCGAAGATTTCCAGAGGTCGGTGTAGTCGTCGTCCGTGTATACGACCCGGTAGTTCACCCCGCCGGGGATCTCGTTCTTGATCCGGGACATGAGATAGCCGGCCGAGAGGCTGAAGCTCTTGATCTGCCAGCGGAGGGTCGTCCGGAAGCGGTCGAAGAGGGTCGGGGAGATCATCGTGTATGGATCGTCATAGTCGCCGTGCTGATAATCGGCGGTGAGCTTCAGGTTCTTGAGATCCCAGCGCAGGTTTCCGAAAAAGCCCCGGCGGACGGTCGAGTCCGTATAATTGATCGTCTCGAGGTTTTCCGCCGCGGTCTCGGTCTCCGAAGCCTCGTCGCCGTGCTCGCCGCCGGGGCCGGTGAACTTCCGCTCTTCATGGCGGTAGCCGCCCGTGAGCGAGAACTTGGGGCTGAGCTGGGCCTGGAGGCCGCCCTCGAAGCCCAGGGTCTTAAATCCGAATTCCGGCGTGCCGGTCACTCCGTCCGCGGTCAGGTCGCCGCTCTGGTCGAACTTGTGGGAGCGGACCGCTCCGACCACAGCGAGCTTCTTGAACAAGAGGTAGGTCAAGTCGAGGTCGAAGAGGTCGATCTTGCGGCTGAAGGAACCCGATCCGAGGACCGAGGCGGACTGCCCCGTCCCCGACAGGACCTTGACGTCGGAGTCGAGCGTGCTCAGCTGGGCCGAGCCGCGGAGGATCAGGCTGTCGAACGGCCGGGCGCTCAGCTTGAACGAGGAGATGTTCGAGGCGAACGTCATCGTCCCGGCCAGGAACAGGCTGTTCGAGTTCGCGTAGTCCTGGTGCCTCTGCTCGAAGACCAGGCCGTAGCGAGGAACATGGAGGTCGACGCCGAAGCCGATCTGGGTCATCTTCTCGGACACCGGCTTGTCCTCGTCGATTACGACGTTGTCCACCTCGAAGCTGCTCTCGCTGTCTCCCGACTTGGTGTAGCGGTCGAAGTTCAGGAAGACATTGACCGCCTTGTGCAGGGTCAGGTTGAGCGATCCGCTGTCGGTGACGCGGTCGAAGTTGAAGCGGACCGGGTCGAAGAGCCGGCCGGCCGTCTCGTTCAGGTCGCCGTAGAAGTACGTGCTCTTGCGGTGGTTGTAGGTGAAGGCGTAGGTTCCGTATTTCTTGATGGTCAACCCGAAGGATTCGTAGGGATCGCCGCCGAGGTTGACGGCGTCGAGCTCGATCCGGTCGAAGAGCTTCTTCAGGCCTTCGGGAGCGACGTAGCTGAGGCTGAAGTTGAACAGCCGGATGCCCGTGTCCAGGTTGACGTGCTCGCGGTACTTGTTGGCCGCGCCGCTCTGGTCGACGGCCCGGTAGCCGAAGGAGAAGGTCCCGGTCAGGTTCTTTTCCGGGGCCGCTTCCTGGGCCGCCAGGGGGAGGGCCTGGGCGACGAGTAGGGCCAGGACGAGGACGGGGAGAAGGATTCGTGTTTGGCGCATCGGAGGCCTCCTCGTCACTTGATGAAGATCCGGCTCATGTTCGAGCCGTGGATCGTCGAATGGCAGGTCGTGCAATTCGTCGTCTTGGCGTTCATCGAGGCATGCCACTCGAGGGAAAACGTATGGCAGCTGAAGCATAGGTCGCCGACGTTCTGCGTCGAGAGCATGTGCCGGTTGGGCGAGCCGTGGGCCTCGTGGCAGATGGTGCAGCCCTCGACCCGGGAGGCGCCGTGCTCGTAAAGGAAAGGACCACCCTTGTCGGTGTGGCACTTCAGGCAGGTCTCCTGCTTGAAACCGCCCAGGCGCTGGTTGGCGTCGGGGGCGTGCGGATCGTGGCAGCTCGAGCAGACCAGCGCGCCCTCATGAAGCTTGTGGCGCTCGTTCAAGGCGAACTTGGCCATCGTTTCGGCGTGGCAGGCTCCGCAGGTCCGGGCCTCGGGGGCCTTCAGGAGCGGGGTCTTGGCGGCCGAGCCGTGGACCGAATGGCAGGTCGTGCAATCCAGCGACGCCTGGCCGTGGGGGCCGGACATGTAATGGCCTTGATTGGAGGCATGGCAGGTCAGGCAGGCCTTGGTCTTGGCCTGCGGCGTATCCGCCGCCTTGAAGGCGAAGATCGTCTCCCCGCCGCCTTCGGCGATGTGCTTGTCCGCGCCGGCGTGGCATGAAGCGCAGGCGGCGTCGCCGAGGGTGCTGTGGGGATTGTGGACGAACGCCTTCGCCGCGTTCTCGTGGCAGGCGGCGCACGGGCTCTCCGGGCTCGAGGCGTTGGGCGCGGGCCGAGCGGCGACCATGACGGCGACGCACGCGGCGAGTCCCAAACATCCGACGATCCGGAGGGCGAGAGAGATCATGTTCTTCCGTCCTCGAGTGTGCACGGGGGTGCCTCCTTTCTTTATAAGGGGAATCGGGGATTTCAAAGCAACGCATCCTTGATCAGGCTCCGGATCCCGTCCGAAGAGAACGGCTTTTCGACGATCCGGAAGGCCCGGAAATCGCCCAGCTGCCTCTCGGCCAGGTCGGGCGACAAGGCGGTGATGATGATGACCTTGGCTTTCGCCTGGTCCCGGGACAGGGCGGCGAAGAACGGCTTGGCCTGATCTTCGCAGACCTCAAGATCGGCAAGGATGAGCTGATAGGAGTTCGCGCCGGCCAGCCGGTTCGCTTCCTCCGTGGTGGCCGCCAGATCGACCTCGTGGCCCTCGGCCCGGAGAATGTGGGAGAGAGACCAGCGGATCAGCTTTTCGTCATCGAGAACGAGAATCCTGGCGGCTGGCATTTTTCCCGCTTCAACTTAAGCGAAATTTGTGCCATAATCGAAAAACGCCCGAATGATTTCATAAGGTATTCATAATAAATAATATATAAATTCTTTAAGGCTGTTTTCGTACCGTTCCGAACGGCAATGTGGTTACCGATATGGGCGAAATGACCCAGGCATGGTTTATTTCACCCATACTCGAGGAAACGAAAAAAATCCAAAATCGGGCGATTATTCCGAATCCGGGAAGGACTCGTCCCCGTCCTTTTTCCTTAATTTATAGCGCAGGCTGTCACGTCCGATCCCGAGCCGCTTGGCCGCTTGAGAGACGTTCCCGCCGGCGGCTTCCAGGGCCCGGGCGATCAGGCGATTCTCCGCCTCCGCCAAGGAAAGGCTCTCTTCCCCGACGGGGACGGCGAGGGCCGCTCCCGCCGCGGCCGGGCCCTGAGATCCGGAACGGATCGGCAGGAATTCATCCGTGATCAGGGCGCCGTCCTCGAAGATCATGGCCCTTTCGACGGCGTTCTTGAGCTCTCGGACGTTCCCCGGCCAGTCGTAATCGAGGAGAACGCGTTCCGCGCCCGCGGCCAGGCCCCGGATCGCCTTATTGAACTTCCGGTTGTAGATGGCGATGAAATGCCAGACAAGAGGGAGGATGTCCTCCTTCCGCTCCGCGAGGGGGGGCAGGGACAAAGGACAGACGTTGAGCCGGTAGAAGAGGTCCTTGCGGAACTTCTCCTCCCGGACCAGGCGGTCCAGGTCCTGGTTGGTCGCGGCCACGACGCGGAGGTCCACCTCGACGTCCTTGAGCCCGCCGACGCGCTTGAAGGTCCGGGTCTCCAGGAACCGGAGCAGCTTGGACTGCAGGGCGGGTCCGAGGCTGTCGATCTCGTCGAGGAAAAGCGTCCCCTCGTCCGAAAGCTCGACCAGCCCATGCTTCCGGGCCTTGGCGTCGGTGAAAGCCCCCTTTTCATAGCCGAAGAGCTCGCTTTCGAGGAGCGTTTCGGGGATGGCCGAGCAATTGATGGCCAGGAACGGGGCTTCCTGGCGGCGGCTCCAGGCGTGAATGGACTGGGCGAGGAGGTCCTTCCCCGTCCCGCTCTCCCCCTGGAGAAGGATGATGAACGTCTCGCTCTCGGCGATCCGGCGGGCCATCTCCAGGAGCTTGACCATGGCCGGCGCCGTGGCGACGAACGGCCCGGGGGCGAACTTCTTCTGGTCGATCTCCCGGTAGGTCGTGAGCTTCTTCTTCATCGCCGCCGCTTCGAGGGCCCGCTGGATGGTCGCCTGGAGCTTGGGGTCGTTGAACGGCTTGGTGATGAAGTCGTAGGCGCCGCGGCGCATGGCTGTGACCACGTCCTCGATGATCCCGTAGGCGGTGATCATGATGACGGGCAGGTCGGGCGAGACGCGGCGGATCTCGTCCAGGAAATCCGTTCCCCGTCCGTCGGGGAGCTTCATGTCGAGGAGGACGAGATCGGGGGATTCCTCGACGGCGAGGCGCGCGCCCTCGAGCCCGCTCTCGGCCTCGATGACCCCCAGGTCCCATTCCCCCAGCTTGTGGCGCAGGGACCAGCGGATGAGCTTGTCGTCGTCGATGATCAGGACCTTCTTACGCCCCATGGCCGCTCCCCGGCGGACCCATCGGGATCCGGATGGTGAAGGTCGTGCCCTTCCCGGTCCGGCTGCGGACCGAGATCGTCCCGCCGTGGGCTTCGATCGTCTTCTTGCAGATCGAGAGGCCCAGCCCCGTCCCCCCCTTCTTCGTCGAGAAGAAGGGCTGGAAGATCTGGGCGAGGTTCTCCGCCGGGATCCCGGAGCCGTTATCGGCGACCAGGATCCGCAGGACGTCGGAGCCCGGGCCGGGATGGATGACGACCAGGATGTCGCCCCGCTCGCGGATCGCGGCGATGCTGTTGAGGAAGAGGTTCAGCATGACCTCCTGCATCCGGTCGGGATCGGCGGGCACCACGACGCCCTCGGGAGGCTTGCGGACGTGGAACTCGATCGTCTTGCCGCCCGTCTGGGTCCGGGCCATCCGGACGGCGTTCTCGACGAAGAGCCCGGGCGGGACGGGCCGGATATTCAGGGGCTTGGGCCGGGCATAGTTCAGGAAATCCTGGATGACGGCGATGAGCTTGCCGATCTGGACGAGCATCTCCTGGAAGATCTCGCGCCGCGGATCGCCGGGCGGAGCGTCCTGGGCGATGATCTCCAGGGCCCCCTGGATCCCGGACAGGGGGTTGCGGACCTCGTGGGCCAGCCCCGCGGCCAGCTCGCCGAAGGCGGCCAGGTGCTCCGCTTTCTCGACGCGCTGCCGGTAGAGCGACTCGATCTCGAGGTTGGCCTTGCGGAGGTCCCCGACCATCGTGTTGAAGCTCTTGCCCAGGCTGCCGATCTCATCCTCCTTCTCAAAGGTCAGGTTGACGTCGAAGTCGCCGCCCTGGACGCGGGCCATGGCCGTCTTCAGCCGGGAGATCGGCCGGTTGATCAGCTTCTCGAACAAGCGGAGGATGACGAACGTCAGGACGCCCAGGGCGAGGAGGGCCAGGGCCATCCCCTTCCACTGGCTCCGCCAGAGGAGCGCGGAGGCCTCGCCATAGTCGAAATCCACCTCGAGGAACCCGTTGATCTTCTTTTCCTCGTCGTGGCAGGAATAGCAGGCCGGGCTGTTGTGGATGAGCGCCCGGCTCCGCGTGGTGGCCTGGGATAGCGAGGAGGAGACGCGGTGGGGCGCGTCGCCGGAGAGCATTCGGGCCAGGAGGGCCCGCTCCTCGGGCGGGACCGTCGTCCCCTTCTCCTCGGGCCGCGTCGAGGCGAAGACCCGCCCGTCGGTGGTGAGGATGCGGATGGACTGGACGGCCTCGGTCAGCCCGGCCAGGTCGTGGAGCTCGGCTTCGGTCTCCTGGACCCGTCCGCACTTCTTGAGAAGGAAGACGCTGTTCTCGATCAGGGAGCCGACGATCTCGGATTCCTGGCTGATGAAGGAGCGGAGGACGTTCCGCTGGGTGGTGAAGTACAGGGCGGCCAGGATCCCGGCCGAGATCGTCCCGAGGATGACGATATGGAAAACGACCTTGGATTTCAGACTCCAATGCCGCATAGCCTTGGCCAAGTTCATTCTGCTGTTAACCGGGGACCGCGAATTGGGTATCATACCCGAGTGTTCCGCTCGGCGCAAGCGGCGGCGGCAGGGGCCCCGGGCTCTGACGGGGATCATTGCCGCCGCACTCGGGCCGCGCCTACAACAGCGGACGAGTGCGGAGGAGGGGCCCCAAGCCTTGCCTGGGGATCATTGCCTCCGCACTCGGGCCGCGCCTACAGCAGCGGACGAGTGCGGACGCGTGCGGACGGCGGCTTTTGACTTCGATCCGCGGCGCGGGTAGAATCGCCTCGTCGTGATGGGAAAAAAAATGTTGTTGATTGCCGTGTATTCCGATATAATTGATCGCCTTTATACCCCGCCGGCCCGGGCCGGAAGGATTATTACAGCATGAAAGCCTTCATCCGATTCTTCTCCTCGGTCAAGCTGGCCATCGTCCTCCTGATCATCCTCGCCTCCGCCTCGATCCTGGGCACGCTCATCCCCCAGGGACGGGGGGCCGAGGAATACGCGGCCCGCTACGGACAGATGTCCGGCCTGCTCACCAAGCTTCAGCTGACGAGCCTGTACCACTCGATCTGGTATCTCGCCCTCCTCGGCTTGTTCGCCCTGAACATCCTCGTCTGCACTTTGACCCGGCTCGGGCCCAAATGGCGGCGGGCCGTCCGGCCGGCCCTGGGCTACGACGCCCGGAGCGTCGGGGCGATGAAGGTCCGGGACAAGCTCAAGCGGAACGCTGGCCCGGCGGCGAGCCTGGCCGAGGTCACGCGCGCGCTCGGCCAAGCCCGCTACAAGGTGCGGAGCGAAACCCGGGACGGGCGAACGAGCGTCCTGGGCCGGAAGCGGATCCTGGGCATCTTCGGATCGGACGTCGTCCACCTCGGGCTCCTCGTCGTCATCGCCGGCGGAATCCTGAGCGGCCTGACCGGGACGCGCACCGACCTCTCCCTCCGGGAGGGCGAGACCCTCGCCGTCCCCGGAGCGGGCTTCGAGATCCGTCTCGACAAGTTCTCCACCGAGCTCTACCCCGACGGGAACGTCAAGGACTGGAAGAGCGCCCTGACCGTCCTCGAGTCCGGGAAGCCGGTCGCGGAGAAGACGATCGAGGTCAATCACCCGCTCCAGCACCGGGGCTTCCGGTTCTACCAGTCGAGCTACGGCTGGAACTGGGACAATCCCGCCCTCACGGTCGAGGTCCGGAAAAAGAGCGACCCAGCCTATCTCAAGACGCTCACGCTCCGGGTGGGCGAGCGGGCCGCGCTCGATGATCCGGCCGGGACCGTCGTCGGCGTCGCCCGCTTCATCCCCGATTTCGTCCTCGGGGAGGGCAACGCGCCCGAGACGCGCTCCCTCCAGCCGAACAACCCGGCCGCCCTGGTCGAAGGGTTCGCCGGGGCGGAAAAGGTCTTCTCCGGCTGGATCTTCGCCAATTTCCCCGACATGGACCAGATGCACAAGACCCGGGAGAGCGACTGGGCTTTCAAGCTGAAATCCTACGAGGCGGGCCAGTTCTCCGTCGTCGAAGCGACCCGGGACAAGGGCGTCCCCCTGATCTGGCTGGGATGCATCCTGCTGATGGCCGGGCTCGGCCTGGCCTTCTACTGGCCGACTTGGGAAGTCCGGGCCATCCTCGAAGACGTCCAGAACAAGACCGACGTCACCCTGGGCGGGCTGGCGTCAAAGAATCGGGAGGCCTTCCAGGCCGAGTTCGAAGCCGTCGCCGCCTCCCTGAGGAGCTCGAAGTAATGGAAGCCACACTCTTCACCATCGTCTTCATCCTTTATATCCTGTCCGCTTTCTTCTATCTCGGGTTCGCCTTCACGAAGAAGAAAGCCTCGGCCGGGATCGGCTCGGTGCTGGCCTGGGCGGGCCTCGCCCTCCACACCGCCGCCCTGATCGTCCGGACGATCGAGAGCGGCCACGCCCCGTTCACCAACATGTACGAGTCGCTCTCCTTCCTCGCCTGGGCGGCGGTCCTGGCTTTCGTCTGGATCGACCGGAAGTTCCGGATCCCGAAGATCGGGCCGTACCTGATGCTCATCGCCGTCGGGCTGGTCGCCCTGGCCTCCTCGCCGCTCATGCCCAAGGACGCCACGCCGCTCGTCCCGGCCCTCCAGAGCTACTGGCTCTGGCTCCACGTCTCGGTGACGCTCCTCGGCGAGGCCTTCTTCGCCGTCGCTTTCATCACCAGCATCATGTACCTCGCGGCCAAGACCCCGGAGAAGAAAGCCGAGATGGATTCGGTGAGCTACCGCTGCGTCGCGGTCGGATTCCCCCTCTTCACCCTCGGCGGGCTCGTCTTCGGGATGGTCTGGGCCTACAAGGCCTGGGGAACCTACTGGAGCTGGGACCCCAAGGAGGTCTGGAGCCTGATCACCTGGTTCGTCTTCGCTCTCTACCTCCACACCCGGATCGTCATGGACTGGAAGGGCAAGCGCTCCGCGATCATCGCCATCATCGGTTTCCTGGCCGCCCTGTTCACGTATTTCGGCGTGAACTATCTCCTCGCCGGCCTCCACTCCTATGCGTAAGAAGAGGACGAAGAAGCAGATCCTCCGGCTGGCCCTCATCGGCCTGGCCGTCCTGCTCGTCGTCTTCGTCGCCTCGGTCGAGCTGACTTCGACGTCGAAGTTCTGCTCGGTCTGCCACTACATGAAGCCCTTCTACAACAGCTGGAAGGCCTCCTCCCACGGCACGACCGAGTGCAAGGTCTGCCATTATCCGCCCGGCATCCGCAACACGCTGCGGGCCAAGATGGAAGGCCTGGTCATGGTCGGCCGCTACTGGACGAAGCTGTACCTCAAATCCAAGCCATGGGCCGAGATCCAGGACGAGAGCTGCCTGCAGAAGGGCTGCCACGACCGCCGGCTCCTCGAGGGACCGGTCCAGTTCAAGACCGTCGCCTTCGACCACAAGCACCATTTCGAGGACTTGAAACGGGGCAAACAGCTCCGCTGCACGAGCTGCCACTCCCAGATCGTCCAGGGCGAGCACATCACCGTCACCGAATCGAGCTGCTTCCTCTGCCACTTCAAGAAGACCGAGAACACGCCCCGGGTCAGCGCCTGCGTCAACTGCCACAAGCCGGAGTTCCTGACTTCGGACAAGAGCCGTTACGACCATTCCGCCGTCTACGAGAAGGGCTTCTCCTGCGACAAGTGCCACAGCCAGATCATCCTCGGCGACGGGGCCGTACCGCGGGAGAACTGCTTCAAGTGCCATTTCGAGCAGGACCGCTTGGACAAGTACGGCGACACCGATCTCGTCCACACGACCCACATCGCCAAGAACAAGATCGAGTGCAACCAGTGCCACCTCGACATCCAGCACAAGATCGTCAAGGACATCCAGGCCATCGCCGACTGCCAGGCCTGCCACACCAACCTCCACCAGGCCCAGAAGATCCTCTACACCGGCGAAGGCGGCAAGGGCGTCGACCATCCGATGCCCAACGTCATGCTCGAGAAAGGGCTGAGCTGCAAGGGCTGCCATATGTTCCACGAGGAGACCGGCGGCCGTCTGGTCAAGGGCTCGACCTCCATCTCGCGGCAGGAGGCCTGCGAGTCCTGCCACGGGAAGGGCTTCGCCCGGATCCTCCAGGACTGGGAGACGTCCACGGCCAAGAAGCTCGCCGCCGTGGACATCATCTATAAGAAGGCCGCGGCCGAGGTCCAGGCGGCCAGGGAGCCGGGCCGGGCCGAGGCGAAGAACCTCCTCGAGGAAGCGGCCTTCAACTACGACGTCGTCGAGCGGGGCAAGAGCGTCCACAACATCTCCTATTCCCAGGAGCTCCTCCGCGCCTCCCTCGACAGCATCGACAAGGCCCTGAAGGCCGCCGGCTCGACCTACCGGCCGGACCGGGCCGAGTTCTCCACGCCCAAGCCGGGCAACGTCTGCCTGAACTGCCACACCGGCATCGAGGAAATCACCAAGCCCGTCTGGGGCCTGGTCTTCCCCCACAAGAACCACGTCGCCGTCCAGAACCTCTCCTGCTCGACCTGCCATTCGAACGCCCGGAAGCATGGCGAGCTCGTGGCGACGAAGACCAAGTGCGCGAGCTGCCATCACCAGGACACGAAAAAGGACTGCGGCGGCTGCCACACCCTCCAGAAATCGCTTTACGCCGGGGGGCCGTTCCAGGGATGGACGGCGCCCCGGGACGTCATGGCCGAGGCTGAGGTCGAGTGCGTCGCCTGCCACGTCGGCGAGGGCAAGACGGTCGTCCGTCCGGGACCGGCCGCCTGCGTCGCCTGCCACGATAAAGCCTACGAAAAGACCTTCGTCGAGTGGCAGGCCTCGGTCAGGTCGGCCCTGGAGAGCGCCCGGACCGCCCTCGCCGGGCTCGACCGGAGCGCGCTTTCCGAAGAGCAAAGAGCCCAGGCGGCCGCCTTCGACCGGGCCGTGACGGCTATTCGAGCAGGACGGGAGTCTCGGCGTCCACAACCGCGCCTTCGTCCTGGACACGCTGACCAAGGCCCTGGCCGCCGTCAAATCATGGGGAAAAGGATGAACACATGAACAGGCGCCGGTTCGTCAATGTCTTCTTCGGCGGATCGTTCCTGGCGACGGTGGGGGCCTTCCTCTATCCCGTCGTCCGGTACCTCCTCCCGCCCAAGCAGGCCGAGGCCGTGACGAAGAAGGTCGTCGCGGCGAAGGTCGGGGACCTCCCCCCGAACGCGGCCAAGATCTTCAAGTTCGGCTCGGCGGCGGGGATGCTCATCAACACCGCCGACGGCAAGCTCCTGGCCTTCTCCGCGACCTGCACCCATCTGACCTGCACGGTGACGTACGAAGCGGACACGGCCACGATGTACTGCCCCTGCCATAACGGCCGGTTCGACCTGGCCGGGAACGTCATCTCCGGCCCGCCGCCCGCCCCGCTCGAGGCCTACCAAGTCGACGTCGTGGGCGAGGACATCGTCGTCTCGAGGAAGGGGTGACCCGATGAACACCCGCCTTCAAAAGCTCCTCGATTACTTCGACGAACGCTTCCAGTACGCGGGGATCGTCAAGTTCGCCAAGAAAAAGACGGTGCCGGAGCACAGCCAGTCGTTCTGGTACTATTTCGGCGGGATCTCCCTCTTCCTGACCGGCATCCAGATCGCCACCGGCATAATGCTCCTGCTGTACTACACCCCGTCCATCGACGCCGCCCACGAGAGCGTCCAGTTCATCATGGGCGGGGTCAAGTTCGGCTGGCTCATCCGCTCGGTCCACAGCTGGACGGCCAACATCCTCATCGGCATCCTCTTCGTCCACATGTTCTCGACGTATTTCCTGAAGGCCTACCGCAAGCCCCGCGAGCTGACCTGGATGACGGGATTCGTCCTCTTCGTCGTCTTCCTCGCCTTCGGCTTCAGCGGCTATCTTCTCCCCTGGAACGAGCTCTCGTACTTCGCCACCCGGGTCGGGACGGACATCGTCGGCTCGTTCCCGCTCATCGGGAAGTGGCTGAAGACCATCGTCCTGGGCGGACCGGCCATCGGCCAGGCCACCCTGTCCCGCTTCTTCTGGTTCCACGTCGCCATCCTCCCCTTCGCCGCCTTCGCCGTCATCGTCGTTCACGTCTGGCTCGTCCAGTCCCTGGGCATGTCCAAGCCGATCGGCATCGACGAGCGCAAGGTCAAGGAGATCTCCTTCTTCCCCGATTTTATTTTCAAGGACGCCCTGGCCTGGACGTTCATCCTCGTCCTCGTCGGGATCGTCTGCGTCTTCCTCCCCTGGGAGATCGGGAAAAAAGCCGATCCCTTCGCCATGACCCCGCTCGGGATCAAGCCCGAATGGTACTTCACCTTCATGTTCACGACGCTCAAGGTCGTTCCCGCTCACGTCCTGTTCATCGAGGGGGAGGTCCTCGTCATCCTGGCCATCATGGTCGGGGCCATTTTCTGGCTGCTCGCGCCCTACCTCGACCGGAAGGCGGCCCGGGGCGAGAAGAGCCCGCTGTTCACCTGGATCGGGGTCGTCGTGGCGGTCTACATCGCCGTCTTCACGGCCCTGACCTATCTCGCCCCGAAGATCTGAGAGGAGAGAGCCCATGAACACGCGCATCATCACCCTCGGAGCGGCCCTCGTCCTCCTCCTCGGCCCGGCGGCCCTCTTCGGCCAGAAGAACAGCTGCCTCGACTGCCACGCGAAGCTCGAGGACAGCCTCAAGGTCTCGGCCGAGATGGTCAAGAACGACATTCATGTCCAGTTCGGCCTGAGCTGCAAGGACTGCCACGGCGGCAACCCGGCCGTCGACGACGAGAAGTCCATGGACCGGACGTTCATCGGCGCGCCCAAGAAGGCCGGGATCCCCGGCTTCTGCGCCCGCTGCCACGCCGACGCGGCCCTCATGCGGACCTACAACCCGAGCCTGCGGATCGACCAGCTCAGCCAATACGAAACGAGCATGCACGGGAAGCTGCTGAAAAAGGGGGACACCAAGGTCGCCGTCTGCACCGACTGCCACGGCGTCCATGACATTCAGAACGCCAAGTTCCCCAAGTCGCCCACCTTCCCCTGGAACATCCCCCAGACCTGCGGCAAGTGCCATGCCGACGCCGCGGTCATGGGCTCCTACGGCATCCCGACGAACCAGCTCGCCCAGTACCGCGAGAGCGTCCATGCCGCCGCGCTCTTCGACAAGAAAGACATGAGCGCGCCGGCCTGCAACGACTGCCACGGCAACCACGGGGCCGTGCCGCCCGAGGTCCAGTCGATCGCCTCGGTCTGCCGGCAATGCCATCCTTCGGCGGGCGGACTCTTCTCGAAGAGCCCGCACAAGAAGGCCTTCGACGAGGTCGGCCAGTCCGAGTGCGAGGCCTGCCACGGGAATCACAAGATCGTCCGGCCCACGGCCGCGATGCTCGGAACCGACGAGAAATCCGTCTGCGTCCAGTGCCACGACAAGGGATCGGCCGGTTACACGGCGGCCGCGGCGCTCAAGGCCGCCATCGACGCCTACCAAGGCCGCTACGACCGGGAGTTCGGCGCCCTCGACCTGGCCGAGCGGAAAGGCGTCGAGATCAGCGACGCCCGGTTCAAGCTCCAGGAGGCCCGGACCGTCCTCGTCTCGGCCACGAACCTCGTCCACAGCCTGTCCGCCGACGAGGTCTCGCGGAAGCTCGCCGAGAGCGATCCCGTGCTGACCGAGGTGGAAAAGGCCGGCGCCGAGGCCCTCCGCGAGGCGAAGTTCCGGCGGTCCGGCCTCGTCGTGGCGACGTTCTTCCTCGCCCTGTTCGGAGTCGCCCTCTTCTTCAAGATCCGGACGATGCGCAAGCCGTAGGCTTCGGGATTGCCCCTCGCTCACGGGAACCTCTGCGGTTCCCCCGGAAGCCGGGTCCCCCTCCCAATGTTCGCTCCGGGGCAATCCCTACGCCGGTGGAGTTTTTCGGAGATGCCCTAGCTTACTCTCGAGTATCCGATCGGCGACGAAATTCGCTCCGATCGCCTGGAAGCCCGGTTCCGCTTACCTCCGGCCGAAAGAGATCCGGACGCCGAAGCGTAGGGCGATCCCGTTCAGGTTGACGACCGCCTTCATGAAGCCGGATTTGCCGTCCCCGTCCGCCGGCGTGTCTTCATAAGAGCCGAGGCGGTTGTAGTCCTTGCCCGTCGTGCCGCTCGCATACGTGAACCGGTAGAGCGTGCCGGTGTAGCTGTCCGAGCCCGATTCCGAATAGTTGTTGTAGCCGGTCGTCTGGAATCCGTAATAATACTCGTCGGTCCAGTCGTCCGTGATCGGGCCCGTCCAATCCTTGAGCGTCGCGATCCGGTAGAGGGCTTCGCCGAAGACCTGGATCATCGGCGTGACGGAATAAGAGAAGCCGCCGCCGAAGTGGAAGCCGAGCCCGTTGCTCGAAAGGTCCTGAACGTAGGTGTCGATGTACTGGCCCTGGTTCTTGCGGGTGTTGTACTGGACGCCGCTGTTCTGATAGTAGACGTCGACGTCGTCGTAGGTCTCGGTGTAAATCTCCTCGAGCCGGAGCTTGCCCATGTAGTATCCGACCCCGGCGAAGGCGTAGACCTCGCCGGCCCGGCCGATCGGAAAGAAGCCGTAGCCGCTCAGGGTGATCGGGATGACCTGGAGCTTGTCCGTGAATTCCGAGGTGAAATCCCAGGTCCCGGTCTCGAGATAGTACGTCGTAGCGCTGTTGTCGACCCGGTAGTTCTGATCCTTGTAAACCTCGTTCAGGACCCCCGAGTTCGTCTTCGAGAGGAACTCGAACCCGAGGCCGACGCCGAACCTGGGGTTGAACCGGTAGATCAGGTCGCCCTTGAGGTTCATCAGCCATTTCATCTCCGGCCAGTCGGATGTGAACTTGTCGCTGAAGGCCGTTTCTCCGGCGTAGGCGTCGTTGAGGTCCTTGTAATACGCGCCCGTGTCGCGGACCCAGGCGTTGTAGTCGTCGCCGTTGATGTTCCCCAGGCCCCCGCCGAGGCTGAAATCGAACCGGGCGCCTCCCCCGCCTCCCGCCGCGGCGGGACGGGCGACGCCGCTCCCCGGCCCCCCCTGGCCGCCCGCTTGGCCGGCCCGGATGCCCCCGGACGGCTGGGCGGGCGCGGCCGCGCCGCCGATCTCCTCGACGGCGTCGAAGCTGAGAAAGCCGGGAACGAGCCTCCCGGCGCTGTCGGCCACTGAAACCTCGTACCAGGCGCCGGTCTTGCGGACGACTTCGAACATGGCCCCCTGGCTGACCCGGGAGACGACCGCGGCCGCGAG
The DNA here is from genome assembly GCA_963848835.1 of Candidatus Aminicenantota bacterium. GTDB lineage: Bacteria > Acidobacteriota > Aminicenantia > Aminicenantales > UBA4085 > CAWKFB01. Next base: position 95,803 of record CAWKFB010000018.1, read on the forward strand.
GTCCGGCTTGGACCGGACGTTGGCGATCGCGACCTTGACCTTGATCACGGCCGCGTCCGCGACGACGGCGGCCGCGAGCAGCAGAATGACGGCCAGGATATATCTTTTTTTCATGGCATCACCTCCCGCGGAGATGATACGGCCCGGCCTGGCTTCGAGTCAAGGAGGACTTTTCCGCGCGGCCCCACGGGCGCGGGCGGCGGGACGGAGGCCGCGGAAGGCCGGGCCTCAGCGGTAGGCGAAGACCATGGCGTAGACGATCATCAGGACCATGAGCAGGCCGATGGTCAGCGCCGCCCCGGCGAAGAAGCGGATGGCCCGGAGGACGATCGGCGGATAGGGCTCGACGAGGTGTTGTTCGAGCTCTCCGGCGGCGACGAGCTTTTCGTACTCGGCCGGCTTGTCTTCCTTGAACTCCTCGACGGTCATGGACCCCGTGAAGATGACCATGTCCATCGGAAATTTCTCGGGGCGGAGATGGGTGTTGAAGAAGTGGACGGTGAAGATGAATCCCGTCGCCAGGAGGGCTTCGTCGCTGTGGATGATCGTGGCCACGTTGATGAGCGAGCCGGGGAGAAAGCGGGTGAAGAACTCGGGGAACCAGAGGAAGAGCCCGGTCGAGCCGATGACGACCATCCCCCAGAACACGGCGATATAGTCGAATTTTTCCCAATACGTCCAGCGCCCGTAGGACGGCCGCGGGCCCTTGCCGAGGAACCACTTGAACGAGCCGACGGCGTCTCGGACGTCCTTGCGCGTCGGGAGCATCGTGTCCGGATTGAAGAGGAGCTTGCGGACGGAGCCGAACTTGGCCCGGCGGTAGATCATCAGGTCGTAGAGATGGGCGCCGAAGATCCCGAACATGAGCGTCGCGGCGAGGCGATGGATGACCCCGGCCGATTGGAAGCCGCCGAAGGCGTGGGAGAGGACCCGGGCCCAGCCGGTATAGGAAAACTTCAGGGTCATCCCGGTCCAGGCCAGGCTGATGAAGCTGATGATCATCAGGACATGGAGGACGCGGTTGAACCGGGTGAAGCGCTGGAATTCCCTAGGAGCGGAGGAAGGCGGGACTTGGGTCATGATCGGCTCTCGGAAGCGGGAGGGGCCGGATCGTCGGGGGCGTCGTGGGGGCGCGCGATGCGGGCCTTCCGCTCCCGCTTCATCTTCAGGGCGCGGGGAAGCCAGAGGAGGGTGTGGATCCCGCTCAGGAGGAACACCCCGACGACGAGCCCCGTCATCCCCCAGAACGTCCAGAACAGGAAGGGGTATTTCTTCGGATCATGATGGGTCGCGTGGGTCAGATAGCCGGCGAACCGCCGGGTGGCGCCGGGATGGCAGGTCTGGCAGGTGCCCACGACGTTCTGGCGGCTCAGCTTCGATTTCGGGTCCGCCACGGGGAGGATGTTGTGGGCGCCGTGGCAGTCGTAGCACTTGGCCGTCTTCGTGTAGCCGAGCTGGGTGACCTTGCCGTGGTAGGTGTCGAAATAGGTCTTGGCGATGTCCTCGTGGCACCGGCCGCACTGGTCCATGATCTCGATCTTGAACCCGTCGGCGTCCGTCCGGCGGATGGTGTGAGCGCTGTGGCAGTCGTTGCAGACCGGGTACTTCTTGTCCGTCGCCCCCGTCTTGTTGGCGTGGACGCTTTCCGCGAACTGCTCGGCGATCCCGTGATGGCAGCGGCCGCACGTGTCCGGGATCTTCACCGGGTTGACGCTCGAGCCGGGATCGCGCTGGGGCAGCTCGTGATGGGCGGTATGGCAGTCCGTGCACATCGCCGTGACGACGAGCCCGCTCTCAAGCAGGCCCTTGCCGTGGATGCTCTCGGCGTAATGCTTGGTGATCTCGTGCTCGTCCCCCGTGTAGGCGACGGCCGCCTTCTGGCCTTCGCGGTGGCAGCGGGCGCACAGGGTCGGGACGTTGATCGGGAAGGTCGGCGACGTCGGGTCGAGCTTGCCGCGCGTCCCGTGCGTCCCGTGGCAGATCTTGCAGGTCGGGCCGTTCGGGTCGCTCCGGGCCGCGAGCAGGCCGTGGGTGCTGCCCTGGAACTCCTCCCCGACGGCGGCGTGGCAGGAGGAGCAATCGACTTTGGAGACGATCTTGGCGCAGGGCCGGGACAACTGGGCCTGAACCTCGGTGTGGCACTGGGCGCAGGAGACCTTGGCGTGGCGCGAACCCCCGAGCTCGGCCGCATTCACGGTCAGGGGCCGCCCGTCCCGGGAGGCGGCGAGGCCGGGCTTGTCGTGGCAGCGGAGGCAGTCGGCGTCGGCCATGCCCTGGGTATAGTAGGTCTTCCGGACCTTGTGGGGCTGGTGGCAGTCGACGCAGGCCGGAAGGACCGAGGCCTCCTTCTCCCACAGCTCACCCTTGATGATCTTGCGGTGGACGGCCTCGATCTGGGCGTGGCATTTCGTGCAGGTCGCGGCGATGTTCGACCGGGAGATCGTCGACCGGGCGTCGGTGTGGGGAAGGATCCGGTGAGCCGTGTGGCAGGAGGTGCAGGTCGCGCTGACGGTCAGTCCGCGCTTGAGCAGCCCCTCGCCGTGGATGCTCTCGGAGTAGTTCTCGAGGATGCGGTCCTGGGGGATCTCGTGCTGGCGCTGGACGGCCGTCCCCTCCCGGTGGCAGCCCCCGCAAAGGAAGGGGATGCGCATCGGGGCCACGGAGGACTTGGGGTCCGCGACGGGAAGGATGTCATGCCGGCCATGGCAGTCGCGGCATGTCGGGGCGAGCGTGTCGCCGCGGGCGACGGCCTTGCCGTGGCGGCATTCGTTGTAGAGCTTCTGCTCCGCGTCGTGGCATGTCCCGCAATCGACGGGCTTCAGGGGCGTGTCGTGGGGGAGCTCCTTTTTCTCGAGGTCGGCGTGGCAGCCGATGCAGTCGAGGGAACCGTGGACCGATTTGCGGGCGGCGGCCGCGTCGACATAGAGCGAGATCGTGCGGCCGGAGCGCTGCTTCGTCAGGGTCCGGTCGGCATGGCAGGCGAAACAGTCCTCGTTCGACTGGGCCGCGGCCGGCGCGGCGAAGAGGACCGTTACGGCGAACGCCGCAAGGGCGGCGGCAAGCCGCGGGAATCCGCGTTGATCCAAGTTCTTGACCTTCATCTCTGAGGATACGGCACCCGAGTTTATTAAAGTCGCGCGCCGAAGTCAACGTACTCGTCCGTGTTCTAACGCACGGCCGAGTACGGCGGAACGCGATCCCCAGGAAGCCTGGGGCCCCTGACGCCGGCGGCGGGGGTCCCCATCATTACCGCCGCACTCGGGCCGCGCCTAAGACAGCGGCCCGTGTGCGCGCCATTGACAATCCGGAGCGTCTCCCCTAAAATGGAGCCCTCTGAGTTTCATTCCTCAGGAGGACATGATGAAGAAGGTAATCATTCTGGCCGCGGTCTTCGCGTTCGCGGTCCTCACGACCTCGGCCCTGGCCCAGACTCCGACTTACATCGGCGCGCAGAAATGCGCCATGTGCCACAAATCCGAGAAATCCGGAATGGCGTTCCCCAAGTGGGACGCTTCCAAACACTCCAAGAGCTTCTCCGCCCTGAGCTCCCCGCAGGCCGCCGAAGCGTGCAAGGCCCTGGGCGTGACCGATCCGCTCACCGACGCCAAGTGCCTCAAGTGCCACGCGCCGCTCGCCGACAAGGCCGAGGCGCTCAAGGCCGAGGGCGTCAGCTGCGAAGTGTGCCACGGCCCCGGCAGCGACTACAAAACCATGGCCGTCATGAAGGACAAGGCCGAGGCGGCCAAGAAAGGGCTGAAGCTCTACGCCAACGCCGACGCGATCAAGGCCCACTGCCTGACCTGCCACGAGAGCGCCCACAACAAGACCTTCGATTTCGCCGCGTCCTGGGAAAAGATCAAGCACGCGGTTCCCGGCAAGTAAGGCCGGCCGAGATTCGACCCGTCCAGGTCCGAGTCCTTCCCCAAGGGAGGACTCCGGCCTCCCGAGATCGCGTGAGGAGGCGTCTCTCATGAGACAAACGATCCGTCTTCTGTTCGTCCTCGCGGCCGCGGGATCCGCCCTGGCGGGCCCGGTTTCCGGCGGACAAGCGCGGCCGGCCGAGCCGGCCACGGCCGTCCCGGTCTGCCGGGACTGCCATAGGGAAGCCACCACCGCCGGGTCGGTCCATGCCCGGCTCGCCTGCCTCGACTGCCATTCCGGATTGGCCGTCCGGGCCGCGGCGCCTCCTCACCAACCCCAGCGGGAGATCCCGCCCCCGACCTGCACGGCGGCCTGCCACGTGAAGGTCGTCCCGGTGAAGCCGAGCGAGAGCCCGGCCGCTTACGCCGACAGCGTCCACGGCCAATCGTACTTCAAACGGGGGACCAAGGAGGTCGCCCGGTGCTGGGACTGCCACGGCAAGCACAACATCAAGCCGGCCGCGGACCCGGCGTCCGCCGTCGCCCGGCCCAACATCCCGATGATGTGCTCCCGCTGCCACGGCGACATGAACGTCGTCCTCAAATACAACATCCATGCCGAGTCGCCCTACCAGGAATACCGCCAGAGCGTCCACGGGAAGGCCCTCTTCGAGAAGGGCCTGGCCTCGTTCGCCGCGGTCTGCACGGACTGCCACGGCGTCCACACCATCCAGGCCGCCGGCTCGCCCCACCTCCAGGCCAAGGATCCGCGGACGTGCGGCTCCTGCCACGTCCTGGTCTTCGATCAATATAAGGAAAGCATCCACGGCCGCGAGGCGCTCAAGGGCAATCCCGACGTCCCGCTGTGCGTGGACTGCCACGGCGAGCACCGCGTCGCGGACGTGGACTCGGCCCAATCGCCCACGGCCAAGAAGAACATCCCCGACACCTGCTCGACTTGCCACGCCCGGCCCGACATCATGAAGAAATACGGCGTGCCCGAGGACCGGATCAAGACGTTCATCGAGAGCTTCCACGGGATCGCCATCGGGTTCGGGGACAAGGCCGAGGCGAGCTGCACGAGCTGCCATACCGTCCACGCCATCCTGCCGGCCAAGGACCCGAAATCCTCCATCAACCCGGCCCACCTGGCCGAGACCTGCGGCCAGACCGACTGCCACCCCGGCATGCCGGCCCGGATCGCCGCGGCCCGGGTCCATCGCGACGTCACGCAGACGGCCTCCGGAGCGCCCTACTACATCCAGAAGATCCTGTTTTGGATCGTCATCGCCTCGGTCCTCGTCACGGGCCTGTGGTTCATCCCCGAGCTCATCCGCCGCTTCCGGGGAAAGAAGTCGCGATGAAGGTCCTCCGCCTCCCCCTTCGGACCGCCCTCCTCGTCCTCGTCCTTGTCCTCGTCCTCGGCGGAGCCGCGGCCCCGGCTTTCGCCGGTCCGTCGAACGACGACTGCCTCGCCTGCCACGGCGACAAGGACATGAAATCCGCGGCCGGGAAGGCGCTCTTCGTCGACGCGACGAAGTTCAAAGGCGCCATCCACGGCCAGGCCGACATCGGCTGCATCGACTGCCACGCCGACCTCAAAGGGGTCAAGGATTTCCCCCACGCCGAGAAGCTCAATCCCGTCGCCTGCAACTCCTGCCACGGCGAGGCGATGGAGGCGATCAAGAAGAGCGTCCACGGGCTGCCCCATCCCGAGAACCCCGGCGTCATCGTCTCCTGCAAGGACTGCCACGGGACGCACGAGATCCTGCCCAAGGACAACGCCGACTCCTCGGTCTACTCGATCAACCTCCCCGACACGTGCGAGCGCTGCCACCTCAGCCGGGTCCAGACCAAGAGGGGGGCCGATTTCGTGGAGCGCTATAACCAGAGCATCCACTACCGGGTCCTGACCAAGTCGGGCCTGAGCACGTCGGCGACGTGCGTCACCTGCCACGGCGATCACGACGTCAAGAACGTCGCGGACCCGGACGGCCGGGTCGCCCGTAAGAACATCATCGCCACCTGCGGCCGCTGCCACGCCGGGATCCGGAGAGGCTACCTCGAAGGCGTTCACGGCAAGGATTACGTCAAAGGCTCGGCCGACGTCCCCGTCTGCACGGACTGCCACAGCGAGCACGCCATCCAGGGGCCCGAGGACCTCAATTCGGTCGTCTACTCGACCCGGGTCGCCGCCGTCTGCTCCCGCTGCCACGACGACGAGCGCCTCGCCCGCCAATACGGCTTCCTGACCTCGCGGCTGAAGAGCTACGCGGCTTCCTATCACGGGACGGCCTCGAAGTTCGGCGAGACGCGGGTCGCCAACTGCGCCAGCTGCCACGGCTTCCACGACGTCCGGATCTCCTCCGATCCGAAATCCTCCATCCATCCGGCCAACATGTCCAATACTTGCGGGAAGTGCCATCCCGGGGCGGGGGCCAACTTCGCCAAAGGCAAGATCCATGTCGTCGAAGCCAAGGCCGAGAGCAAAGGGTCCTACTTCGCCAAGGTCCTATACATGATCATCATCGCCGCGATGATCTCGGTTTTCCTCATCTTCATCGCCGCCGACCTCTTCCGCCGGGCGAAAAAACGAGGCCGCTCATGACCGACGCCGAAATCATCCGCGACGACGAGGTCTTCCTCCGGATGAACCTCGCCGAGCGCCTCCAGCACCTCCTCCTCATCCTCTCGATGGGGACGCTCATGCTCACCGGCCTCCCCCTCATCTTCAGCGAGTTCAAGATCTTCAAGTCGATCTTCAACTTCGGCAGCGCCTTCTACGTCCGGGGCATCCTCCATCGCATCGCCGCGGTCGTCCTCATCGTCAACATCGTCTTCCACGTCTGCTACACGATCTTCACGAAGCGCGGCCGGGCCAACTTCCGGGAGATGCGGCCGGGGCTCAAGGACATCAAGGATGCTTGGGTGCTTTTTTGGCACAACGTCGGGATCACCCGGTTCCTCCTCAAGCAGGGCGTGGGAAAGGCGTTCTTCGCCAAGCATCCCGGCCTCCTCTTCGAGAAGGAGCCCGAGTTCGGCCGCTACAACTTCATCGAGAAGTTCGAGTACTGGGCCGTGGCCTGGGGCTCGTTCGTGATGATCTTCAGCGGGTTCTTCATGTGGAAGGTGGAGCTCTCCCTCGCCCTCTTTCCCCTCTGGGTCCACGATATCTTCGTCATCGTCCACGGCTACGAGGCCATGCTTGCCTTCCTGGCCGTCATCATCTGGCACATGTACAACGTCCACCTCAATCCCGAGGTCTTCCCGATGAGCAAGATCTGGCTGAACGGAAAGATCACCGGGCACGAGCTGCGGACCCTCCACCCGCTTGAATATAGGAAGATCCTCGAAAGGCGGAAGGCCGGCCTTCAGGCCTCCGTGGAGCCGGCCGCCCCGGCGAAGTGATCGAAGCCCCGGCCCGCGAGCCGGGCGGGGCGCCCCTCTCTCAACCAGGCGAGACCGCGTGAGGCGGGAGTGATCCGTCCGATGGGGGCGAGCGGACGCCGGAAGGCCCGGCGGAAGGAGGCGGCGACGGCGCCGAAATCTTTTTCCCGAACGGCCGCCATCAGGCAATAATCCTCCCCGCCCGAAGCCGCGATTTCGGAGGGATTCCAGCCGTAGCGGGCGGAGGCGCGGCGGAGGGCTGAGGACACCGGCAGGCGATCCAGGTCGACGACGGCGCCGCAGCCCGATTGTTCCATGATCCTCCGCAGGTCGGAGGCGATCCCGTCCGACACGTCGATCATGGCCGTCACCGCGGCGCGGCGGCCGAGCCACTCCCCTTCTTCGAGATGCGGCCGCGGCCGGTGATGCTTCCGGACGAGGGCGGACTCCTCCCGGCCGCGCGGCCGCTCTTCGAGAAGGACGCGCAGGCCTCCTCCCGAATCGCCGAGCGTCCCCGTGACGCAGACGACGTCGCCCGGGCGCGCGCCCGAGCGGAGCTTGAGCCGCGACGGAGGGACCCGGCCGAGGACGGCGATGTTGACGACGAGCGGGCCCGGCGTCGCGGTCGTATCGCCGCCGAGGAGCGGGACGGCCGCGGAACGGGAGAGCCGCCTCAACCCCGAAAAGAAGGCGTCGATCCAGGCGAGATCGGTGCCGGCCGGTAGTCCCAGGGAGAGGAAAGCGGCCCAGGGACGCCCGCCCATGGCCGCGATATCGCTCAGGTTCACGGACAGGCTTTTATAGCCGAGGTCGCGGGCGCCGATCCGGGCGCGGAGGAAATGGACGTCCTCGACGAGGAGGTCGGTCGTGACAAGGAGCCGGGAATCCTTCCGCCAGGGCAGGACGGCGCAGTCGTCGCCGATCCCGACCGCTCCGGCCGGGCGGGCGCCGGCGAAAGAGGCCGCGATGCGCCGGATGAGCCCGAACTCGCCGATGTCGGAAAGGCCGCTCATGATCCCCCCCTCCGGACGAAAAGCGTCCCGTCGATGACGGCCCGGATCGAGCGGGCCGCGGCTTCGGGATCCTCCGCCGCGCAGATGGCCGAGACGACGGCCAGCCCGTCCGCGCCGGCTTCGAGAACGGCGGCGGCGTTGGCCGCGTTGATCCCGCCGATCGCGACCAGGGCCCGGCGCGTCCGGAGGCGCAGCTCGCGAAGGCCGTCGAGGCCCCACGGAGTCCCGGCGTCCGGCTTCGTCGGGGTGGCGAAGACCGGGCTGACGCCGTAATAGTCGAGGTCGAGATCCTCGGCCGCGGCGGCCTGGTCCGGCGTCCCGATGGAAAGCCCGATCAAAGCCCCCGGTCCCAGGAAGCGCCGGGTTTCGGACACGGACGCGTCGTCTTGACCGAGATGGACGCCGGCGGCTCCGGCCGCGGCGGCGACGCGCACGCGGTCGTTGATGAGAAGCGGCACGCCCTGCGGCTCGAGCAGGGATTTCAGCTTGATGGCGAAGGAAATGAGGTCGTCATCCGGCGCGGCTTTGTCGCGAAGCTGGACGGCCGTTACCCCGCCCCGCACGGCGGCGGCGACCGTCGCCTCGAGCGAGCGGCCGCCGGCGAGGGAGCCCGTGACCAGGATGAGGCGCGGATCGAATCTGCGGGTCAATCGGCTTCCATGCGGAGCCGGCTCCCGATCTCCGCGGCCGCAAGCGTGTAAAGGGCGTCGATGAACCGGACCTGGAGCCCGGCCGGCCCTTCGGCCCGCTCGGCGGCGATCTCGCCGGCGATGCCCATGACGGCCATGGCGTGAATTGAAGCGCGGTATGGGTCCGGATTGACGGCGGCGAACGCGCCGATCAGGGCCGAGGCCGTGCAGCCCAGCCCGGTCACCCGGGACATGAGCGGGTGTCCGTTGTCGATCCGGGCCGCGAAGGTCCCGTCCGTGACGAAATCCGAGGCCCCGCTGACGACGGTCACGCAGCCGTACCGGCTGGCCAGGGCCCCGGCCGCTTCCCGGGCTTCGCTCGAGCCGAGACGGCTGTCGACGCCCTTGGTCCCCTTCTCGTTCATGGCGAGGGCCCGGATCTCCGAGGCGTTTCCGCGGAGGATGGTCGGCGGCGTTTCTTCGAGCAGGCGCCGCGCGGTTTCGGTCCGGAACCGGGTGGCTCCGGCGCCGACGGGATCGAGGACGACCGGGATCCGAAGCTGGAGGGCCCGGCTCGCCGCCTTGCGCATGGATTCGATCCAGGGCCCGCTGAGTGTCCCGATGTTGATGACCAGGGCGGCGGCGAGCTCGGTCATCTCCTCGACCTCTTCGGCGGCGTGGGCCATGACGGGAGAGGCCCCGATGGCCAGGAGGGCGTTAGCCGTCGTGTTCATCACGACATAGTTCGTGATGTTGTGGACGAGGGGACTGCGGCTTCGAATAGCCTCGACGTCCCTCCAGATCCGCTCCGCGACGGATCCGGGATCTTCCCGGCTCTCCTCTCCGGCTGACTCCAGCGAATGCGCCTTGCGGATCACTTCTTCTTCATCGGACAGCTTCCGCCCATCGGGCAGCCGGCTTCGCCTTCCTTGGCCGCCGGGTCCTTGCCCATCATCGGGCACTTGCCGTCCTTCATCATCGCCGCGTGTTCCTGGAGCTTCTTCACGGTTTCGGGATTCTTGGACGTGAGCGTGACGACGACGCCGGTCGGGGTGTTCTCGAATTTCTTCTCGACGTCGGGGAGCATGCAGGCGCAACTCCCGCCCATCCCCGGCATCCCGGCCTGGCCGGCCTGGGCGTGCATCATGCCCATCCCGCCGCCCATCATTCCGCCGGGCTTGGTCTCGGCCGCCTTGGCCAGATACTTTTCCGGCTCCTTGGAGAACGACGTCTTGCAGCCTTCGTTGCAGAAGTAATACGTCGTGCCCTTATAATCGTATGTGTACTTCGCCGTCGCTTTCTTGACCGTCATCCCGCAGACGGGATCGATGGCTGAATCCGGGGAGACCTGCGCGCCGGCCTGGTCGTGTCTCATCCCCATGCCCTGCCCCATGCCCATCCCCGGACCCATCATGCCGCCCGCCTTGGGCGCGGCCGAAGGGGCGAGATATTTCTCGGGGTCCTTGGAGAACGACGTCTTGCAGCCTTCGCTGCAGAAATAGTACGTCGTGTCCTTATAATCGTAGGTGTACTTGGCCGTCGCGGTCTTGACCGTCATTCCGCAGACCGGATCCTTGGCCGTGTCCGGGGCTTGAACCTGGGCCAGCGCCGTCCAGGTCAGAACGATGAGGAGCGCCGCTCCCAAAGCGAAGATAAGCCTTTTTCTCATGTTAAAGCCTCCACTTTCGATTCTATTTTACGGTATTCTGATAGGCTCGGTCAAATGTCGCTCCGGAATTGCCCATAAGCTCACAAGGGGAACCCGAGCGGGTTCCCCCCGTGAAGCACGGGGCCCCTCTCCTGATGTTCGCTATGGGCAATCCCGTCGCCGACCTGAAGGAAGGACGCCTACATGCAGTCCTTCCCGAGTAATAGGGGAGGCAGGAGAGGTAGATAATTTAAGATCAAAGTCCGAAAAGGCGTCCTGATCAGAATTGCCCCACGCTCACGTTGGAACCCTTCTGGTTCCCCCCCAGAATTAGGCGGGGCCCCCCCTCCTGATGTTCGCTTTGGGGCAATCTCTCCGCTTCGGAGAACTTTTCAGAATTGGCTATGACTCACAAGGGAAACCCCGCGCGGGTTCCCCCAAAAGTACCCCTTCTTCACCCCCATTTTGTAAAGTCTCGGCCGTCTTGAAGGACCAAGCCACGGTACGACATCGATGAGGATCAAACCGGCGCGGCCAGATATTGGATTCATTTGGAACTCCTCCAGGCAGCCGGGGAGGGGCGGTTCGAGCGACGTCCGGAAATCCCAGCTCCGCGTCCCGAGCTCCGACGGGAAGCCCCGCGCAACGGGGTGCCGTTTCCCTTCCCCTCTACATCACATACCGTCTAAGGTCGTCTCGAACGAGAAAAGGCCTGCCGCACGGGCGACTTGGCAGATGAGCGGAGTGGGACCCTCGTCAGGGTGACGAAGCGAATCTGACAAATCTGCCCGCGGCAGGATTCTCGCCCGATATCGCCAGATCTTTTGGCAAAGCCCTCCGAAATTGCGGGGCGCGAGGGGAAGAAGGTCCGGGGGACATACCGAGGCGAGCGGGCATGGATTCCCAGCCGCAGGCTGGGAAGAGCGAGCCGAGGAACGAGCCGGTTCCCGCGCCGGGGGAACCGGCGTGCCGCCGGACCTTCTTCCCCGGGAGCCCCGTTTTTTCAGATCTTAGCCCGACGGAGGCGGAGGGAGTTCGAGACGACCGAGACCGAGCTCGCGGCCATGGCCGCGGAGGCGATCATCGGATTGAGCAGGACGTGGAAGAACGGGTAGAGGACGCCGGCGGCGATGGGGATCCCGACGACATTATAGATGAACGCCCAGAACAGGTTCTGCTTGATCGTCCGGATCGTCCGGCGGCTGAGCTCGATGGCCTGGGCCACGCCGTTGAGGTCGCTCCGCATCAGGGTGATGTCGGCCGCCTCCAGAGCGATATCCGTCCCCGAGCCGATGGCGATCCCGACGTCGGCTTGGGCCAGGGCCGGCGCGTCATTGATCCCGTCCCCGACCATGGCCACCTTCTTCCCCGCCGCCTGGAGCTTGCGGATCTCCCCGACCTTGTCTCCGGGGAGAAGCTCCGGGATGACCGCGTCGATCCCCGCGGCGCGGGCGATGGCTTCGGCCGTATTCCGATGGTCGCCGGTCAGCATGATGACCTCGAGACCGAGCTTCTTGAGGCCGGCCACCGCGGCGGGGCCCCCTTCTTTGAGCGTATCGGCGACGGCGATCAGGCCGAGGACCCGTCCGCCGGCCGCGACATACACCGGCGTCTTCCCGTCGTTCGTGAGGACGGCCGCGCGCGCGGCCAGGACCGCGATGTCGAAGCCGCGCTCCTTCATCAGCTTTTCGCTGCCCAGGACCACCTCGCGACCTTCGAGACGGGCTTCGACTCCCAGGCCTTCGAGGGCGAGGAAGCTCTCCGCCCGGGGAGGGGTCAGACCGGCTTCCCCGGCCTTTTTCAGGATCGCCCGGGCCAGAGGATGCTCGGATGTCCTCTCCGCGCCCGCTGCGGTGCGCAGGAGATCTTCCCGGGTCGCCCCCGCCGCGGCCAGGACGTCGGTGACGTCGGGCTCCCCTTTCGTCAAGGTCCCCGTCTTGTCGAAGACGACGGTCGTGATCTTGTGGGCCATCTCGAGCGTCTCGCCGCCCTTGATCAGGATGCCGTGCTCGGCCCCTTTGCCCGTTCCGACCATGACCGCCGTCGGGGTCGCCAGGCCCAGAGCGCAGGGGCAGGCGATGATCATGACGGCGACGAAATTGAGGAGGGCGAAGGTGAGCGACGGCTTGGGGCCGAAGACGGCCCAGACCGCGAAGGTGAGCACGGCGATCCCGATGACGACCGGGACGAAGACGCCGGCGATGACATCGGCCAGGCGCTGGATGGGCGCCTTGGAGCCCTGGGCCTCCCGGACGAGACGGACGATCTGGGACAGGACCGTGTCCCGGCCGACGCGCGTGGTCCGGAATTCGAAGCTTCCGGACTTGTTGACAGTCGCACCGACGACCTCGTCCCCTTCCGCCTTGTCTACGGGCAGGCTCTCGCCCGTGATCATGGACTCGTCCACCGCCGAGCGGCCCCGGGTCACGACGCCGTCGACCGGGATGCGCTCGCCGGGGCGGACCACGACGATGTCGCCCGCGACGACCTCGCGAACGGGAAGGTCGACCTCCCGGCCGTCGCGGATGACGCGGGCCGTCTTGGGCTGGAGGCCGATGAGCTTCCGGATGGCTTCGGACGTCCGGCCCTTGGCCCGGGCTTCGAGGACCTTGCCGAAGAGGATCAGGGTGATGATGACGGCCGACGTGTCGAAAAACACGGCGGGCTTGAGCCCGCCCGATTCGAAGAAGCGGGGGAAGACGACCGCCGCCGCGCTGTAGAAGTAGGCGGCCGACGTCCCCACGGCGATGAGCGTGTTCATGTCCGCGGCGCCGTGCTTGAGCTGAATCCAGGCGGCTCTGTAGTACCTGGCTCCGATCCCGAACTGGACCGGCGTCGCCAGGATCCAGAGAAGAAGGGGATCCGAAAGAAAGCGGGGCAGTCCGGGAAAGAGCATGGGCATGCTTCCGACAAGGATCACCGCGCTGAAGCCGAGGGCGATGAAAAAGCTCCGCCGCAGGTTCCGGTACTCACGCTCCCGGGCACTCCGCTCCGCGTCCTCCGTCTCCTCCCCTTCCCCGGCATGAAGGACACCGTAGCCGGCGGAGACGATCGCTTTTTCCAGCGCCTCCGGTCCGGTCAGCCGGGGCTCGAACAGGACGGTCGCCCGGGCCGTGGCGAAGTTGACCGCGGCGCTTTCGACCCCGGCGACGCCCTTGAGCGCCTTTTCCACGTTCAGGGCGCACCCGGCGCAGTTCATCCCGGTGACGGGGATCTCGATGCGGCCCTTTCGGCCGGCCGCTTTATCGTCTTTATGGGCCATGTCAATCGCTCCTGAGTGAGACGGGATCTCAAAATCCTTGTCCCGGCCGCCGCGGCCGGCCTTTGGGGCAGATGAGAATGAAATCCAGAACACCCAGGACGAGGACCGCGGCGATCTCTCCCCCAAAGAGCGCCGCGTCCAGGCGGAATGTCTCGCGAACGGCCTTCTTCGCGACCGCGGCGTTCATGGATACGGCCTTGAGGAAGCGGGGAAGGAAAAGGAAACCCCGGTCCTTTGTCGTCGTCCGGGTGATCAGGTTCGAACCTCCCTGCCGCGTTTCGGAAACGCGGACGGAACGATAAGGAACGAACAAAAGGACGGCGAAAAGGATCGCCCCGAACGCCAGGAGGACCTTCTTCCGGCAGGGATGTATCACGCGGGTGATTATGGGCCGCCCTCCGGATCCTGTCAAACGGCCCGGCGCATTGACTCTCCCAAAAGCATGACGTAGGATGAGCGGCCAAGGAAGAGCGCCGAGTCATGATCAAAAACCGTTTCCCGGGCTGGGCGCTGATGTTCGCGGTGGCGGTCGTGTCCGCCGCGCTCTCGAACGCGGTCACGGCAGGCGGAAAGCATCCCCTCGAAGCGACGGCTCTGGCCGTGATCATCGGCATCCTGGCCCGGAATGGCGGGCTCGTGCCGCCCGTGTTCCATCCCGGGATCCGGACGTTCGAGAAGCTTCTCGCCGCGGGCATCGTCTTGATCGGCGCGACGCTGAATTTCCGTGACCTCAAATCACAAGGCCCGCGCATGCTGATGGTCATCCTGACGACCATGGCGGTCAGCTATGTGGTCATTTACGCGCTCGGCCGGATGTTCAGGCTCCCGTCCGGACTTTCGACCCTCCTTTCCGTCGGCACGACGATCTGCGGCGGGACGGCCATCGCCATTACGGCCCCCCTGATCAAGGCCAAGGAGGAGGAGACGAGCTATGCCATCGGGACCATCACCCTTTGGGGACTCGCCGCCATCCTACTTTATCCCAAGATCGCCCAGGCCCTGGGCGTGGGCGACGCGGCCTTCGGAGTCTTCGCCGGAACGGCCATCCACTCCACCCCTCAGGTCATCGGGGCGGGGTTCATCTTCTCCGATCTGGCCGGGAAAACGGCCACCGCGGTCAAGCTCGTCCGGAACTGCTTCATGGCCCCCCTGGCGTTCGGGATCGCGATGTGGACGACACGAACGTCCGGGGCGGGCTCCGGGCGGGCATGGCGCCGGGGAAGCGCGGCGAAAGCGTTTCCCTGGTTCCTGATCGGCTACTTTCTCCTGGCCGGACTCAATACGGCCGGCACGTTCACGGCTGCGCACGTCGACGGAATGGCGCGGCTCGGCCGTTTCCTGATCACGGTTTCCATGGCGGGCATCGGTCTGAACACGGTCTTCCGCTCGTTCAAAAGCATCGGCTGGAAACCCCTCCTCGTCGGGCTGCTCGGGGCGATCGTCGTCGCCGCCGTCAGCATCTCGATGATCGCCCTCGCGCTCTAAGCCGAGGCCCGATCGATCGTGCCCCCGCCGACGACGATGTCCCCGTCATAGAAAACGACGGACTGGCCGGGGGCGATCGCCCGTTGGGGCTGGACGAACTCCATGCGGACGCGATCCGTTGTGCTAAAATGTCTCCCGGGAGCCGTGCGCAATGAACATCCTGATCGTCGACGATGAGCTCAACATCCGCAAGACGCTCGCGGTATCCATGGAGAGCGACGGGCATTCGGTCGTTTCGGTCAGCAACAGCCGGGACGCTCAGACCGAAGCCGGCCGCCTCGCTTTCGACCTAGCCTTCGTCGACCTGCGTCTCGGCACGGCCGACGGTCTCGACCTGATCCCGGCCCTCCTCGCCCAGACGCCCTGGCTCAAGATCATCATCATCACGGCCTACGCCTCCATCTCGTCCGCCGTCGAAGCGATGCGCCGCGGCGCGACCGATTATCTGCCCAAGCCTTTCACTCCCGCCCAGGTCAAGCTCGCCGTCCACAAAGCGTTCGAAATGCGCCGGCTCGAGGAGAAAATCGCTTCGCTCCAAGAGGACCTCGGGCGCTTAAACCCGGAAATCGACCTTTCCACCGCCAACCCGGGAATGAAGCGCGCCCTGAACCTGGCCCGGCACGTAGCCGCGACCGAGACGACCGTCCTGTTGCGCGGGGAGAACGGAACCGGAAAAACGGTCCTCGCCCGCGCCATCCATGCCTGGAGCCGGCGCGCCGCTCGTCCTTTTTACACGATTTCGTGTCCCTCTTTCTCCCCGGAGCTGCTGGAAAGCGAGTTGTTCGGCCACGTCCGGGGCGCCTTCACGGGAGCCGTCCAGGACAATCCCGGCCGGATCTCGGCCAGCGAGGGGGGGACGCTGCTCCTGGACGAGATCGGCGACCTCCCCGCGTCCGTGCAACCCAGGCTCCTTCGCTTCCTTCAGGAAAAAGAATACGAGCGGCTCGGCGACCCGAAAACCAGAAGAGCCGACGTCCGGCTCATCGCCGCCACGAACCAGGACCTCGAAGCCGCGGTCAAAGAGGGCCGCTTCCGGGAAGACTTGTTCTACCGGCTGAACGTGTTTCCCGTGGTCATCCCGCCTCTCCGCGAGCGTCCCGAAGACATCGCCGACCTTGCCGAGCGGCTGTTGGCCTTCTTCGGCCGGGCCGGCCACCGGACCTTTCAAGGTTTTTCGCCCGAAGCCCTCCGAGCTCTCCAGGATCATTCCTGGCCCGGGAACATTCGCGAGCTCCGCAACGCCGTCGAGCGGGCGGCGATCCTCAGTCCGACTCCGGTCATCGGGGCGGAATCCCTGGGGGAATGCGTCGGCCTCCCTCCCTCAAAAGGGGCCCGGCCGGGCGATCCCGTTTCGATCGAGGCGATCGAAGAGGAACACATCCGCGGCGTGCTGGCGAGGACGAAATCGCTCCAGGAAGCGGCCGAAATCCTGGGAATCGACGCGGCGACGCTCTGGCGGAGGCGGAAGCAATACGGCATCTAGGCGGCGGCGCCGCCGCGCAAAAATCACGATCCAATTCCGCGATTCTTGAAATCTGCAATCCTCCGCCGGCCCGGCTCGGGACGCCTCCCAAGAGATCCCTCCCCGCTTTTTGGCACGAAGTTCGCTTCTATGGGCGCGAAAGGTGCCGGCATGTTCAAACTCCAACAAAAGCTTTCTCTGGGATTCGGGGGACTCCTCCTGATCATCATCATCATCGGGGGGCAGAGCATTCTCACGCTCACCCGGCTCGGCTCGTCCATCGACGTCATCCTCCGGGAGAATTACCGGAGCGTCGTAGCCTGCCAGACCATGAAAGAATCCCTGGAGCGGATAGACAGCGGCCTGTTGTTCGTCCTCCTTGGCGAAGACCGGCGCGGCGAGGACCTCATCCGGACGAACGAGATGATCTTCGAGGACGCCCTTCAAGCGGAGCTCAACAACATCACCTTGCCGGACGAAGGGCCAAAAGCCCGGGAGCTGCGAGACCTGTTCGTAAGGTACCGGGAGAGCCTCGACGGAATGTTGAAGGCACCGGGACTTCCGGGCTTGGCCCGGGCCGCCTATTTCGAGCGGATCTTCCCCTTGTTCGTGAAAATCAAGGAAACCGCGGACGCGATCCTGCGGATGAACCAGCAGAACATGAACGACCAGAATGACCGGGCCCGGCGCAGCGCCGCCGTGGCCCGGCGTCAGATGTACGGGCTCCTCGCGGGAGGCCTCGTGCTGGCCGTCCTGTTCCTGGTCTTCATCCGGCGCTGGATCCTCAGCCCGGTCCGACGGCTCATCAACTCGGCGGAGGAGATAAAAAAAGGGAACCTGGAGCTCGTCGTCCAGGGGCATTCCCGCGACGAAATCGGCCTCCTGTCCGAGACGTTCAACGAGATGGCCGCCGCCCTTCGGCAAAGCCGGAGAATCGACCAGATCAAGCTCGCCCGGATACAGCGGGCCACCGAGGAGGCGTTCAAGAACCTTCCCGACGCCGTGGCCATCCTCGACCCGGAAGGACAGGTCGATGTGGCCACGGAAGCGGCCCAGGCCTCGTTCGGGCTGAAGCCCCGGCTCGACTTCCGGGAGCTCCCGTTCCGCTGGATGAAAGACATTTTCGGCGCGGCGCTCCACACCGGCCGCCCGGCGACCCTGAAAGGCGAGGGCGGCATCATCCAGCACTTCGTCGGTGGCGTCGAGCGCTATTTCCGGCCCGAAGCCGTCCCGATCCTCGACCAGGAAGCCAAGCCGACCGGGATCATCCTGATCCTCAAGGACGTGACCCAGGAGAGGGAGCAGGAGGAGCTGAAACGCGGGCTGATCGCGACGGTGTCCCATCAGCTGATCAGCCCGCTGACGTCCATCCGGATGGCCCTTCATCTCCTGCTCGAGGAGAACATCGGGAGCCTCAACGCCAAGCAGGCCGAGCTCCTGGCGGCGGCGAGGGACGATAGCATCCGGCTCCACAGTATCCTCAACAACCTCCTCGACATCAGCCGGATGGAGGCCGGGAAGGCGAGTCAGGCGTTCAAAGCGGTCTCGCCCGCGCTGCTCGCGTTCGAGGCGCTCGAGCCGTTCAAGGCCCGGGCCAAGGACCAGGGGATCGCGCTCCGGTCCCAGATCCCGATCGATCTCCCCGACGTCTGGGCGGATCCGGCCCAGATCCAGGCGGTCTTCGCCAACCTGATCAACAATTCCCTGCGCTTCACGTCCGCAGGCGGGACAATCGACGTCCGGGCCGCCGCGCTGGAGGATGTCGTCTCCTTCGCCGTGACGGACACGGGGAAAGGCATTCCGCAGCAATACCTGGGCCAACTGTTCGAGCGGTTCTTCCAGGTCCCGGGCCCGGAAGCCGAGACCGGAGTCGGGCTCGGGCTGGCCATCGTCAAAGAGATCGTGGAATCCCACGGGGGGACGGTCCGGGTGGACAGCCGGGTCGGAGAAGGGAGCAGCTTCACCTTCACATTGAAACGGGCCGATCGCATTTCGAATCAAGAGGCCCGGCCATGATCGATTTCGTTTATTTCCTGATGATCCTGTTATTTTTCGGGCTGTGCGGGCTTTTCGCCGACGCTTGCGAAAGGATCTGACCGTGCCGGACATCGTCGTCGGAGCCATCGGGCTGGCCCTCATCATCTATTTGATCCGGGCCGTCCTCAAAGCCGAGAAGATGTGAGGAGACGATCCCCATGACGATCAACGGAGCGATCGAATTGACGGTTTTCCTCGGGATCCTCGCGCTGCTCGCCAAGCCGACCGGGCGATACCTCTATAAAGTCCTCGAGACCAGGGAAAAAACTCCGCTCTCGCCGCTGGTGCGGCCGATCGAGAAGCTCTTCCTCCGCGCGCTCGGCGTACGGCCGGACGACGAGCAGGATTGGAAACGCTACGCGCGGTCCCTGTTGATCTTCAGCGCGGCCGGAACGATCCTGACTTATGCCGTTATCCGGCTTCAGCACATCCTGCCTCTCAACCCGCAGCATTTCGGACCGCCGGACGCCGACCTGGCCTTCAACACCGCCGTCAGCTTCGCCACCAACACGAATTGGCAGAGCTACGGAGGCGAATTCACGCTCTCCTATTTTTCCCAGATGGTCGGGCTCGTCTTCCAGAATTTCGTCTCGGCGGCGGTGGGGATCTCCGTCGCGGCCGCGGTCGTCCGCGGCCTCGCCCGGCGGAGCGCCAAGACCCTCGGCCACTTCTGGAGGGACCTCGTCCGGATCACGCTCCACATCCTCCTTCCCCTCTCCTTCGTCTTCGCCGTTTTCCTCATTTCCCAGGGCGTCATTCAGAATTTCCATCCCTATTCCTCCGCCGTCACGGTCGAATCCAAAACTCCGGAGGGGCCATCCTCGGGAGCGGAAGGCGCCGGCGCGGCCTCGAAGGAACGGACCGGGGTCCAGACGATCGCCCAGGGGCCGATCGCCTCGCAGGAGGCCATCAAGATGCTGGGCACGAACGGCGGGGGCTTCCTCAACGCGAACTCCTCCCATCCGTTCGAAAACCCGACCCCTCTCTCGAACTTTCTGCAGATCCTGTCCATCTTCCTCATCCCCGCCGGCCTGACGTCCTATCTCGGCAGGATGGTGAAAAACCGGAGGCACGGCTGGGCCGTCTTCACGGCCATGGCCGTCCTTTTCCTGATGGGGCTCTTCGCCGCCTGGGCGGCGGAATCGGCAGGCAATCCCCGGCTCCGGGCCTTGGGCGTGGACCCCGCCATGGGCAATATGGAAGGCAAAGAGGTCCGTTTCGGGGTATTCGATTCCGTGCTTTTCGCCACGGTGACGACGGACGCCTCGTGCGGCGCCGTCAACGCAATGCACGATTCCCTGACCCCCATGGGGGGATTCGTCCCTCTTCTCAACATACAGCTCGGCGAAGTGATCTTCGGAGGCGTCGGCTCCGGCCTCTATGGGATGCTTGTTTTCATCATCCTGGCGATCTTCCTGGCCGGCCTCATGGTCGGCCGGACGCCCGAGTATCTGGGGAAAAAGATCGAATCGGCCGAGGTGAAGCTGAGCGTCTTCGCCCTTCTCGTCCTCATCTTCGACATCCTCGGGTTCACCGCCTGGGCCGGCGCGAGCGCCTGGGGGCGGGCGGGCCTGGCCAACGGAGGTCCCCACGGATTGAGCGAAATCCTCTTCGCCTTCTCCTCGGCGACCGGCAATAATGGCAGCGCCTTCGCCGGATTGACGACCGATACGCCCTGGTACAACACGACCTTGGGGCTGGCCATGCTGATCGGGCGGTTTCTTTTCCTCGTCCCCGTCCTGGCCCTGGCCGGCCGGCTGGCCGGGAAAAAGCAGGTTCCGGCATCGAGCGGGACGTTTCCGGTCACGGGCACCCTGTTCATCATTCTTCTCGTCGCGACCGTCCTGATCGTCGGCGCTTTGACGTTTTTCCCCGCCCTCGCCCTCGGACCGGTTCTCGAGCACTTCATGATGACCCATTCGACGATCGTATTTTGAGGGATATCAGGCCATGATCGCCAAGAAACGTTCGTTGTTCGACAAGGCCATAATGAGGGAAGCTGCGGTCGCGGCGGTTAAAAAGCTCCATCCCGCGACACTGTCGAGGAACCCGGTCATGTTCGTCACTGAAGTCGGAGCGGTCCTCGCTACGGCGGCCATCTGGCTCCATGGGCCGAACGAATCGCCGGGCTTCATCGTCCAGGTCGCCGTCTGGCTCTGGTTTACCGTTCTCTTTGCCAACTTCGCCGAAGCCATGGCCGAGGGCCGCGGCAAGGCCCAGGCCCGGGCGCTGCGGAAAACACGCACCCAAACGATGGCCAAGCGCTCCTCCTCGAGCCGGACATGGGAAACCGTCCCGGCCGAGGAGCTCCGGAAGGGGGACCTTACCTTCATCCAGGCCGGCGAGGTCATCCCCGCCGACGGCGAAGTGGTCGAGGGCGCCGCCTCCGTGGACGAATCGGCGATCACCGGCGAGTCGGCGCCGGTCATCCGCGAAGCCGGCGGCGACCGGAGCGCCGTGACGGGCGGAACCCGGGTCCTCTCCGACTGGATCAAGGTCCGGGTGACGGCGAACCCGGGCGAAAGCTTCCTGGACCACATGATCTCGCTCGTCGAAGGCGCCCGCCGGAAGAAGACCCCGAACGAGATCGCCCTGACGATCCTCCTTTCGGCGCTGACGATCATCTTCCTCGTCGTGATCATGACCTTGAAGCTCTTCGGCTTGTACCTGAGCCTGTCGTTCTCGATTGCCGTCCTCGTGGCGCTCCTCGTCTGCCTCATCCCGACCACGATCGGCGGCCTGCTCAGCGCCATCGGCATCGCGGGCATCGACCGGATGGTCCAGACGAACGTCCTGGCCATGAGCGGGCGGGCCGTCGAGGCGGCGGGAGACATCGACGTCCTCCTCCTCGACAAGACGGGGACGATCACGCTCGGGGACCGCCAGGCGATCGCGTTCCTGCCGGCCTCCGGCACCCGGGTGGAGGACCTGGCCGACGCGGCCCAGCTCGCTTCGCTGGCCGACGAGACGCCGGAAGGCCGGAGCGTCGTCGTCCTGGCCAAGAAATACGGGTTGCGCGGCCGTTCGGCGGCCGAAATCCCGCAGGCGAAATTCATCGCCTTCACGGCCCAGACGCGGATGAGCGGGATCGACTATGAAGGGCGGCAGGTCCGCAAAGGCGCCGCCGACGCCGTCCGGGAATGGCTGGGCCGGCCGTTCCCCGCCGACGTCGAGGACGCCGTCGACCGGATCGCTTCGTCGGGCGGAACGCCGCTCGTCGTGGCCGAAACGGCCCGGATCCTAGGCGTCATCCATCTCAAGGACATCGTCAAGGGCGGGTTGAGGGCCAGGTTCGAACGGTTCCGGGCCATGGGGATTCGGACGGTGATGATCACCGGCGACAACCGGCTCACCGCGGCGTCGATCGCCAAGGAAGCCGGTGTCGACGACTTCATCGCCGAGGCCAAGCCGGAAGACAAGCTGGCCTTGATCCGGCGCGAGCAGGCGGCCGGCCGGCTCGTCGCCATGACCGGGGACGGGACGAACGACGCCCCGGCGCTGGCCCAGGCCGATGTCGGCGTGGCCATGAACACCGGGACCCAGGCGGCCCGCGAGGCCGGAAACATGGTCGACCTCGATTCCAACCCGACCAAGCTCATCGAGATCGTCGAGATTGGCAAACAGCTGCTGATCACCCGCGGCGCTTTGACGACCTTCAGCATCGCCAACGACGTGGCCAAGTATTTCGCCATCCTCCCGGCGATGCTCGTCGGGGCGTTCCCCGTGATCCAGCCGCTCAACATCATGAAGCTGGCTTCTCCGCAGAGCGCGATCCTGAGCGCGGTCATCTTCAACGCCCTGATCATCATCGCCCTGATTCCTCTCGCCCTGCGCGGTATCCGGTTCAAGCCTTTGACCGCCGCGATCCTCCTGCGCCGCAACCTGCTCGTCTACGGCCTGGGAGGGCTCGTCGCCCCGTTCGCGGGGATCAAGCTGATCGATCTCGTCGTGAGCTGGATCGGACTCGTCTGAACGGAGAGAGGCATGAACGGATTCGCGAAAGACCTGAAATCGGCGGTCGTGGCCTGCGTCTTTTTCGCCGTCCTGTTGGGCGGAGCGTATCCGGCCGCGGTCTGGCTGTTCGGCCGCGCTTTTTTCCCGGAAAAAGCGGATGGGTCGCTCGTTCGGGCCGGAGGCGAGGTCGTCGGGTCGTCGCTCCTCGGCCAAAATTTTTCGGAGAGCCGCTTTTTCCACCCCCGCCCGTCCGCGGCCGGTCAGGGCTATGATGCCGCTCATTCGGGGGGATCGAACCTCGGCCCGCTCTCCAAGGGGCTCGCGGAATCGGTGCGGGCCCGGGTCGAAGCCTATCGGGCCGAAAACGGACTTCCGCCCATGACGCTCGTTCCGGCCGACGCCGTGACGGCCTCGGCCAGCGGGCTCGATCCCCACATCAGCGTCGAAAACGCCCGGCTCCAGGCGGGCCGAGTCGCCCGGGCCCGGGGCTGGAGCGTCGCGGAGGTCATGAAAAAAGTCGATGCCCATATCGAAGGCCGGACATTCGGCCTTCTCGGGCAGCCCAGGATCAACGTCCTCAGGCTCAACCTGGATCTGGAAGGAAAGCTCGCCCGATGACGGAAGAGGCCAAAGCCGACACGTTCCTGAGGATGATCCGCCGCGCGGAGCGGGGAAGGCTCAAGATCTATCTCGGCTACGCCGCGGGCGTCGGAAAAACCACCCAGATGCTCCTCGAAGGACGCCGGCTCAAGGACGAAGGCATCGACGTCGTCATCGGGCTCGTCGAGACTCACCGCAGGGTCGAGACCGAAAGGCTCCTCGCCGGGCTGGAAATCGTCCCCCGGCGCCGGCACGCCTACCGGGGCATCGTCGTCGAGGAGATGGACGTCGACGCCCTCAAGGCGCGGAGGCCGCAGGTCGCCTTGATCGACGAGCTGGCCCACACCAACATCCCCGGCAGCCGGAATGAAAAGCGATACGAGGACGTCCAGGACGTCCTGGCCGCCGGCATCCACGTCATCACCACGCTCAACATCCAGCACCTGGAAAGCCTCAACGACACGGTGGAGCACGAAATCGGGATCAAAGTCCGCGAGCGGCTCCCGGACAGCGTCGTCGCGGAAGCCGATCAGATCGTCAGCGTCGACGTCTCAGCCGAGGACCTCCGCGAGCGGCTGAAGGAGGGCAAGGTTTATACGACCGAGCGGATCGAGCTCGCCCTCGAGCGGTTTTTCAAGAAGGCCAACCTCGACAAGCTGCGGGAGCTCACCCTGCGCGAGCTCGCCTCCCAGATCGATTTCCGGCGGCGGGACGTGGTCGCCGAGGAGGAATCCGCGGCCCCGGATCAGGTCATGGTCTGCTTGAGCTCGCGGGGCCGAGGCAGCGAGCATCTGCTTCGCTACGGGTCCCGGCTTGCCGGACGGCTCAATCGGAACTGGTACGCCGTCTATGTTCAGACGCCGTCCGAAGAGCCGACGGCCATCGATGTCCGGACCCTCCAGGTCGTCTCCGAAACATTGACCCTGGCCAAGCAGCTCGGCGCGATCGTCTTCACCTACAAGGGAGAGGACATCGTCCAAACGCTCCTTCAGTTCGCCAAGGAATACCGGGTCGGCCACATCGTCATCGGCAGCCCCCGGCCCCGGACGCGATGGGAGATGATCCGCGGCAAGACGGGAATCGTGGAGCGAATCCTGCAGGAATCCAACGGGATCACCGTGACCGTCCTGAACACCAAAGATGGAGCGCCCGATCGACCCCCCCTCCGGGCCCAGGCGGGAAGGCCGGATGAATCCGGCCGCGCCGGGACGCCGGCGGAAGAACCGCATCTCTGGGCCGATGTGCTCGGTCCGGGGAGGATCGTTGTCTGGGACGAGCCCGTCGACAAGGACACCGTCCTCGGGCGGCTCGTCGAAACGATGGCCGGACCGGACATCGACCGGGATGCCGACGGGTTGCTTCGGGCCGTCCTGGAACGGGAAAGTCAGGGGACGACGTTTTTCAACGAAGGGGCCGCCTTCCCCCATGCCCGGATCGAGGGCCTCGACCGGACGGTCGTCGCCGTCGGCGTGACCCGGTTCGGCATTCGCGACACTCCGACCGAGATCCCGATCGGGATCGTTTTTCTCATCCTCTCCCCGGCCCAGAAACCGGACGAGCAGATCAAGTACCTGGCCCTGGCCAGCCGCCTCGCCCGGAACCGCGAGTTCCGGAAGCGCCTCGCGGATTTCCGCTCGGCGGGTGAAGTCATCGCCGGGATCGAGGAATGGGAGAGGTTGGAAAAGCCGAAGCTCGCCTAAACCCGATCGACGGTTCTTAGCCGACAGGAGATCCTCATGAGACATCGTCCGGCCGTACGGCTGATGATGGCGCTGGGCCTCGCTTTCATCCTGGCCTTTGCCGATGCCGCCCCGGCCGAAGAGTCGAAACCGGGGACCGCGTTCAGCGGTAATCTCTCTTTGGTCAGCCAGTATGTCTTCCGCGGCTTGTCCCAGACCAACGGCGATCCCGCGCTGCAGGGGGGCATGGATTTTTCCTTCGCCGACGGGCTCTATGCCGGGATGTGGCTCTCGAACATCTCCTGGTACACGGACCAGAACGCCAATATCAAATCGGCCCCGGTTTCCCTGGCCTCGCCCGGGAGCGTCGGCGGCCCTTATGCGCCGAACCGAAGCAACGCGGCCAGCTTGGAGTGGGATTTCTATGCCGGCCTCAGGAACAGCTTCGGCGGGGGAGCGTGGAGCTATGACATCGGGGTGATCGAGTATTTCTACCCAGGCCGCTATGAAAACGTCGGCGCTTACCGGAAGCCACACACAACGGAAATCTACGGCTCGATCGGCTACCGAGGGGTGTCGTTGAAGTATTCCAGAGGAATCAGTCCTTGCGCGTTCGGAGTGAACGAATCCAAAGGAGCCGATTATCTGGATCTTTCGGCGAACGTTTCCCTGGGGAGGAGCGGCTTTAAAGCTCAGGCTCATATCGGCGGATGCAACTTCCCCGGAACGGCCAATATCGCCTACTGGGGGGCTTCCGGCGGCGACAATGACTTCTTCGACTATACCGACTACAGGCTGGGGCTGACAAAGGACGCCTGGGGATGCACGTTCGGACTCCTCTGGACGCGCGCGAACACGAAGGATGCCGCCCCGGACGGAGAGACCACGGCTTATCTGAACGCTTTCGGCAGGAACATCGGGGGCGACCGCGTCGCGCTGTCCGTCGCCAGAACCTTTTAATCCGCGGCCTTGTCGATCGTTCCTCCGCCGACGACGATGTCCCCGTCATAGAAAACGACGGACTAGCCGCGGGGCGATCGCCCGTTGGGGCTGGACGAACTCCACGCGAACGCGGTCCGGCCCGGCCGGCTCGACGCGGGCGGCCGCCTCGGCATGCTTGTACCGGATGCGCGCCCGGACATCCAGGGGCCCGGTGAGCCGATCGATCGAAATCCAGTTCATCCCGCCCGCCTCGAGCGACCTCCCGTACAGCGCCTCGCTCGGGCCGGCGACGATCGTGTTCCGTTCCACGTCCACCCGGAGGACGTTGAGCGGCCGCGGCGCGGCGATCCCCATCCCTTTCCGCTGGCCGACCGTGAAATGGGCGATGCCGTCATGCGCGCCGATGACCCGGCCCGCGGCGTCGACGATCGGGCCGGGCCGGAACGCTCCGGGGCACCGCTCCCGCAGGAATCCGGCGTAGTCGTCGTCCGGGACGAAACAGATCTCCTGGCTCTCCGGCTTTTCCGCCACGGGAAGGCTGGCCGCCGCGGCCCGGGCCCGGACCTCGCTTTTCGTCAGGCCGCCGAGGGGAAAGAGGGTCCGGGCCAGCTCGGTCTGGGTCAAGGGGAAGGGAATAGGACTGGTCCTTGTCCGGATCGATCCCCTTGCGGAGGAGCCAGCGCCCCGAGGCGGCGTCGCGGTCGATCCGGGCATAATGACCCGTGGCCACGGCCTCGGCGCCGAGCCTCCGGGCCCGCTGGAACAGGAGCCCGAACTTGATGAACTGATGCAGCGGACGCATGGATTGGGCGTCCGGCCGGCCGCGTATTCGGCGCAGAAATCGGCCACGACCCGTTCCTCGAACGGCCGCCGGAAATCCACGACGCAGTGCAAGATGCCCAGCTTGACCGCGACCGCCACCGCGTCGTCGACGGCCCGCCGGCCGCAGCAGCTGCGCAGCTCTTCGGAACGGCAGAAGCGGGGCGGGAGGACGGCGAGGTCCATCGTCACGCCGAAGACGTCGCGGCCTTCGGCCTTGAGGATCGCCGCGGCAACGGACGAATGCCACGCCCCCCGCTCATGGCCACGGCGACGGGGCCGGAGGGATTCGGAAGCCCGGTCAAGATCCGGTCGTCTTTTCCCGCGTTGTGAGGCGGAACGGGCAATACAAGGGGCAGAAACCGAACACGGCGGTCAGGAAAAAGATCAGGGCCGCGATGCCGAGGACCACGGCCAGGGCCCCGTGGAGGACCTTAGTCAGGAGGAGGATGGCCACGGCCACGGCCAGGACCAGCCGGATCGCCCGGTCCCACGAACCCATGTTCATCTTCATTTTTCGTCTCCCGGGAGCCATTTTACACCCGGTCCGGGGGATTTGCCACCCGGCCCGGGATGTGCTAAAATTCGGCGGCAGAATTGTCCTAAGGAGCAACCCATGTCCGGTCATTCGAAGTGGAGTTCCATCAAGCATAAAAAGGCCGCGACGGACTCGAAACGGGGCCGAATCTTCACTCGGCTTCTTCGCGAGATCGCGGTCGCGGCCCGCGCCGGCGGGGGCGATCCCGACAACAACGCCCGGCCTCCGGAAAGCCGTATCGGACGCCCGCTCCCAGAACATGCCGGCCGACAACATCAAGCGGGCCATCCTGAAAGGGACGGGCCAGCTCGAGGGCGCGGCTTATGAGGAATTGTCCTACGAAGGCTACGGCCCGGGAGGCATCGCCCTCTATCTCCAGATCGTCTCGGACAACAAGAACCGGACGATCGCCGAGATCCGCCACATCTTTTCCAAGAACGGCGGGCGGATCGGCGAGAACGGCTGCGTGGCCTGGATGTTCAAGCGGATGGGCTCCATCGACATCGAAAAGGAAAAGGCCTCCGAGGAGCAGCTCATGGACCTGGCCCTGAACGCCGGGGCCGAGGACATCAGGGACGAAGGTTCGCTCTGGGAGATCGTCACGACGCCCGAGGCATATGACAAAGTTCTCGAAGCGGTCAAAGGGGCCGGCATCGAGATCGCCGAATCGCAAGTCGGGTATCTCCCCCAGAATTACGTCAAGCTCCATGGGAAGGAAGCCCAGCAGACCTTGAAGCTCGTCGACGAGCTCGAGGAACATGATGACGTCCAGAACGTCTCATCGAACTTCGACATCGACGAGGAAGAGATCGCCAAGTTCGGCGCGGCCTGAGCCGCAGCCCCCGATGCGGGTTCTCGGGCTCGACCCCAGCCTCCGATCCACCGGCTATGGGGTTCTCGAGCAGGTCGGCAACCGCACCTCCGTCGTCGCTTACGGGACGATCAAGCCGCGGCGCGCCGGCGAGCTCCCGGCCAAGCTCCTCGGGATCAAATCGACCATCGACGAGCTGATCGCGCGCCACGAGCCGGAGGAAGCCGCGGTCGAGAATCCCTTTTATTCCCGGAACATCAAGACCGCCCTGATCCTGGGCCAGGTCCGGGGCGCGGTCCTTGTCGCCGTCGCCGGACGCGGGCTTCCCGTTTTTGAATATTCGCCTCTAGAGATCAAGAAAGCCGTGACGGGCTATGGGCAGGCCGAGAAGGGCCAGGTCAACGCCATGATCCGGGCCTTGCTCGGGATCGAAGGGGCGGTCGAAGAGGACGCCGCGGACGCCCTTTCCTGCGCCCTCTGCCACATGAACACGCGGCTCTTCCAGAACCGCCTCTGATCAGCGTTTTTCCCCGCAGTGCGGGCAAGCCACCCAGTCGTTTTGAAGCGGGCGCCCGCATTTGGTGCAATCCGGGGCAGTGGGCGGGGCGGTCGGGGCCGGCGGGGCGACCGGAGGCGGCTGAGGGGCGGTCGGTGCCGCGGGAGGAGCCGGCGCGGGGGGAGCGCCCGGGGAAGTCTCGGGCTTGCGGACGGGATTCCCCGAACGGACAAGAAGATAGACCACGAGTCCGACGATGTGGAGGAAGAAGACGAGGATGACCCACAGGGCGCCGCTCATGCCGCGGGATTGGGCGTCTTTATAAACCCAGAACAGGATCCAGATGGCCACCGCCAAATAGAGCAGGGCGAGCAGGCCGCCGAAGCCGGCCATGGGCCAGAACCAGGAATTTCCCCGGTCGAACCAATCCTGATGCTCGCCGTGGAACAGCCCGCCGATGATCCCGAAAGGGACGACGACGAGGAACTTCAGGAATCCGACGGCCAGAAGGACGATGAGGACGATGCCGATGATCTTGGCGGTGGATGCGTTCATGGTCTTTCTCCTGTAAATGAATACGCAAATCGGAGGAAAAGGTTCTCCGCCCCCCGGCGATTCGAACGATTCCGAAAATCTCTCCGGCGGAGGGATCGTCCATAAGCGAACATCAGGAGGGGGGGCCCCGCCTTAATTCGGGGGGGAACCAGAAGGGTTCCAACGTGAGCGTTGGACGATCCCGGAGCATCTTTTGATTTTGGCGCTCCTGATGCATTAAAATGGAGCGGCATGATCGCCTATCTCAGGGGAACGATCCTCTCTAAAACCCCCGGCCATGTCACCATCGACTGCCATGGCGTGGGCTACGCCGTGGCCGTCTCGCTCTCGACCTTCCTGAAGCTCGGCGACGAAGGCGGGCCTTGCGCGCTCCACATCCACACCCATCTCACGGACAACGCCCTGACCCTGTTCGGTTTTACGAGCATCGACGAGCGCGAGCTCTTCCTCAAGCTCATCGGGATCTCGGGCATCGGGCCCAAGATCGCCATGAGCGTTCTGTCCGGGATGACCACGGGGGAGCTCATCGAAGCCGTTCACAAGAGCGACGTCGCCCGGATCGCCCTCGTCCCCGGGATCGGCAAGAAGACGGCCCTGCGCATCGCCATGGAGCTCGCGGACAAGATCGAGAAGAAGGAATCGATCCTCTCCGGCGTCAAGTCCCGGGAGACCGAGGACCTTGTCTCGGCCCTCCTGAACATGGGCTTCCGCCGGAAAGAAGTCGAGCGGGTCGTCGAAGACGTCCTGCGGGCCCATAAGGCCGACGGGTTCGAAAAGCAGCTCCGGGAATGCCTCCAGCGGCTGGCCAAGTTCTGAGGCACGGAAGGGACGCCATGCGCGAGAAGGGAATCAAGCTGACCGCGGCCCTGACCCCGGTCCGGACGCGCGACGACCTGGTCTTCGACGACGCCCTCCGGCCCCGGACTTTCGACGAGTTCATCGGCCAGGAATCGATCAAGGCGAACCTGGGGATCTTCATCGAGGCGGCCAAGAAGCGGGACGAGCATCTCGACCATGTCCTCCTCTATGGGCCGCCGGGGCTGGGCAAGACGAGCCTCGCCTACCTCATCGCCAAGGAGCTCGGCGTCGGCATCAAGCCGACGGCCGGACCGGTGATCGAGCGGACCGGAGACCTTTCGGCCATCCTGTCCGGTCTGCAGGCCAAGGAGCTCCTCTTCATCGACGAGATCCACCGCCTCCCTCCTTCGGTCGAGGAGATTCTGTATTCGGCCATGGAGGATTTCAGCCTCGACATCGTCATCGGTCAGGGACCGAGCGCCCGGAGCCACAAGCTCTCCCTGAAGAAGTTCACCCTGGTCGGGGCCACGACGCGGGCGGGCAAGCTGACCGCCCCCCTCCGCGGACGGTTCGGCATCATCCACCGCCTCGACTACTACAAGGACGAGGACATCCGGAAGGTCCTGATGCGCTCGGCCTCGCTGATGAAGATCATGCTCGAGGAGGACGGGGCGGGCCAGATAGCCGCCCGGTCGCGGGGCACGCCGCGCGTGGCCAACCGTCTCCTGCGCCGCGTGCGCGATTTCGTCCAGGTCAAGGGACGCGGCGTCATCACCGCGGGAGAGGCGCGGGCGGCGCTCGACCGGATGGAAGTCGATTCGGTCGGCCTCGATGACGTGGACCGCAAGATCCTGACCACGATCATCGAGAACTTCGGCGGCGGACCGGTCGGGATCGGCACGATCGCCGCGGCCATCGATGAGGACAAAGACACGATCGAGTCGATTTACGAGCCCTTCCTGATGAGGATCGGCTTCCTCGAGCGCACCACGCGCGGCCGGATGCTCACGCCCCGGGCGTACGCCCATCTCGGGTACGACCCGGACGCACCGAAGGGACGGCGCGCCGCTCCCTCCCGCCAGAAGAAGCTTTTCACGGACTGAGTGCACCCGGTGCGCGTCTCCGAGTTCGATTTCGACCTCCCTCCCGACCTCGTCGCCCAGGCTCCCCTGCCCCGGCGCGACGCCTCGCGGATGATGGTCGTCGACCGGAAGGCGGGGACGTTCCTCCACGCCCGGTTCTCCGACCTTCCGGTATACATCGAAAAGGACGATCTCCTCGTCCTGAACGACGTCAAGGTCATTCCGGCGAAGACATGGGCCAGGCGCGGCGCGGCGACGATCGAATTCCTGTTCGTGAAGGAGATCCAGCCCGGGATCTGGGAAGCGCTGGCCCGGCCCGCCCGCCGCCTGCGGACCGGCGACAAGGTCGAGTTCGCCGACGGATCCTCGGCCGCCGTGATCGCCTCGGGCGAGGGGGGCTTGCGGATCCTTCGGTTCGCCGACGAGGACGTGAGGACGCGCCTCCGGCATATCGGCTTCGCCCCGCTTCCCCCTTATATCAAGAGGGCTCGGGCGGACGGATCGAAGCGGGCCGAGGACCTCGACCGCTACCAGACGGTCTTCGCCGACAAGGGCGACGCGATCGCCGCGCCGACCGCCGGGCTCCATTTCACTCCGGAGATCCTGGCCGCGATCGCGGCGAAAGGCGCGGGCACGGTCCACGTCACGCTGAACGTCGGCCTGGCCACCTTCCAGCCGGTCCGGTCAGAAGAGCTGGACGAGCACAAGATGCTCGAAGAGACCTATGAGATCCCGGCCGGGGCCGCGGACGCGATCCATGAAGCCAAAGCCCGGAAAAGTCCGGTGATCGCCGTCGGGACGACCGTCGTCCGGACGCTCGAGAGCGCCGGGCGGGGAGGCCGGCTCAAAGCGGGCCGCGGGGCGACCTCCCTTTTCATCCGGCCGGGCTTCGAATTCCGGGTCGTCGACCGGCTCCTGACGAACTTCCACCTGCCGAAATCGACCCTCCTCATGCTCGTCTCGGCGTTCGCCGGCCAAGAACTCATCCGCGCCGCCTACCGCGAGGCCGTCGGGGAGAAATACCGCTTCTTCTCCTTCGGCGACTGCATGCTGATTGTCTAAGCGGTAACCATCCCCAGCGGCGGATTGGCCTTCCAGGCACCAATCATCGGCCTCGGCATCCGCTTTCAATCGATTGGCAATTCCCGTCGGAATGATATATGATAGAATCAAATAGACTTATCGACAGCAGTCTTTCGCCTTGGCGGCAAGGAAAAGTCAAGAGGGAAAACATGACATCTCCCGACACGTCCTCTGGCCGCGCGTCGTTCCCCCCTCCCGACGGTATCCGGAATCCGGCCGCACGGCGGGAAACTGCCGGCGCACCATGGGAGTCCGAAGCGAGGATCCGAAGCATTTTTCGAGCCGCCCCGGTCGGCATCAGTTGGGCGGTTGATCGCGTTTTCAAGGAAGTCAATAAGAAGTTCTGCGATATGACCGGCTACGGCCGCGACGAGCTCCTGGACCGTTCGGCGAGGATGCTTTACCAGGACGAGGCGGAATTCCAGCGCGCCGGACACGACCTCCAACGGCAGATCGCCGAATTTGGCGCGGGCTCCATCGAGACCCGTTTTCTACGCAAGGACGGCCGAGCCATTGATGTCCTGGTGAGCTGCGCCCCCATCGACCCTTCGGATCTCTCCCAAGGACTGACCTTCGCCGCGCTGGACGTCACCGAACGCAAGCGGACCCAAGAGGCACTCCGGGAGAGCGACGACAAATTCAAATACGTTTTCGAAAATTCCATCGTCGGGAAGTCCATGACCTTGCCTTCCGGGACCGTCCAGGCGAACCGGGCATTCGCGGAGATGCTGGGCTTTTCTCGAGAAGAGATGGCCGATATGAACTGGCGGAAGATCAGCCATCCCGACGAAATCGCGTCAGCCCAGGGATTCTTTGACTCCCTTCTTTCCGGCGAACGGGAATCGGCGCGGTTCACCAAGAGATATCTCCACAAAAACGGCTCCATCGTCTGGGCGGACGTCAGCACGTCGCTGCGCCGGAGCCCGGACGGCCGGCCGCTCTATTTCATGACCACCGCGATCGATATCACGGAGCGAGTCCGGGCCGAGGAAGAGCTGCGGATCAAGGAGTCCCGGTTCCGCGAATTCTATGAGAACGCGACCATCGGCCTCTATCGGACCACGCCCAAGGGGCGAATCATCATGGCCAATCCGGCGCTCGCGCGGATGCTGGGTTTCGCCTCCGTCGACGAGCTCATGCGGCTCAATATTGCGGAGAACGGTTTCGGATCCGCGCACGAGCGGCGGGAATTCCAGAACCGCCTCGAGCGGGAAGGAGAGTTCCAGGGCCGCGAATCCGCCTGGAAGCACAGAAACGGCTCGATCATCCACGTGCGCGAAAGCGCCCGCCTGGTCAGGGACGAGAACGGCCGGCCTCTCTACTATGAAGGCACGGCCGAAGACATCACGGATCAAAAACAGTCGGAGACACGGATCCGGGAGCAGCTCGACGAGCTGCGGCGGTGGCACGCGGTCACCTTGGATCGGGAAGCGCGCATCATCGACCTCAAACGCGAGGTGAACGATCTTCTGGCCAGGGCCGGGCAGCCGCCCAAGTTCCCGAGCGCGGCCACAGAGGAGCCCTGAGGGATTGCCGTGTTTCCCTTCCGATTCCTCAAGAAACCCCCCCGGGCGGAAATCGGCTCGGCCGATCCCATTCCGGATCCGGCGGGAAAGCGTTTCCCGGCCTTGTTCGCGCTTGTTCTGGTCCTGATGGCCTCCGGAATCGCCGCGATCGTTTCCTTTTCTTACGGTCGATTCAAAAAGGAATTCCTCGAGAAGACGAAAAGCCAGATCCGATCTATCGCCGATCTCAAGACGAACCAATTGGAGGGATGGCGCCGGGAGCGCTTCGGGGACGCGGAAGTCTTCTTCTCGAATCCGGCCTTCGCCGAGCTCGTGGGGCGCTTCTTCACCCGTCCGGGCGATGCCCGGATCCGGGGGGAGCTCCGATCCTGGCTGAGCGGTTATCAGGCTTACGGGCACTATGACCGACTCTTCCTCCTGGATCCGGCCGGCCTTGAGCGCCTTTCCGTTCCCGGTTCGACCGAGCCCGTCCCCGAGCATCTCGCCGGCGATATCCATGAAATCCTGTCCGCGGGAAAAGTGGCGTTCCTGGATTTCCACGAAGATACCCCGGGGGGCTCTCCCCGGCTTGCTTTTCTCGTTCCCATCATCGCTGGACGGGCTGAGACCGGAGGGGGACGGCCGATCGGGCTGCTCGTCCTGCATATCAAGCCCGAAACCTTTCTCTATCCCTTCATCCAGGAATGGCCCATATCCATGGTCAGCGGCGAAACCCTGCTTGTCCGCCGGGAGGGCGAGGATGTTCTCTTTCTGAATAGTCTCAAATTCGATAAGGACGCGGCTCTCCGCCTCCGGATCCCGCTCACCCGGACCGAAGTTCCCGCCGTGAAAGCCGCGCTGGGGCAGGAAGGCATCGCCGAGGGAGAGGATTATCGAGGAGTCCGGACCCTGGCCGCCCTAAGGGCCGTTCCGGGAACCCCCTGGTTCCTCGTGGCCAAGCTCGACGCCGCAGAAGCCTACGCGCCCGTCCGAAGCCGTTTCTGGCAGACGGTCGTGCTTCTTTTTTCCCTTGTCGCGGCCTCGGGACTGGGCCTCGGAATGATGTGGCGGCATCAAAGATCGCGCTACTATCGCGGCCGACTCGAGGCGATGCAGGCCCTGCGCCAAAGGGACAGCGACCTCAAAGCCCTTTCCACGCGCCAGAAAGCCCTTCTCGACGCGATTCCCGACATCATTATGGAGGTCGACCGGGACAAGAGGTACAAATGGGCGAATCGCGCGGGCCTCATGTTTTTCGGCGACGACATTTTCGGCCGGGAGGCGTCGGATTATTTCGAAGGCGATCAGAATACCTATGCCGTTGTCCAGCCGCTCTTCGAAGGCGACGAAACCGTGACCTATGTCGAAAGCTGGCAGCGCCGCAAAGACGGCGAGAAACGCCTCCTGGGCTGGTGGTGCCGGGTGCTCAAGGACGAAGCGGGAAACGTCGAAGGCGCCCTTTCGTCCGCGCGCGATATCACCGAGAGCAGACGGCTGGAGACCGATTTGCGGACGAGCCGCGAAGACCTGCGCGCCGCCTTGGAAGTGTCCAACCGGTCCCGCCGGACGCTGTTGAGCATGATCGAAGACCTGCGGATGGCGGAAGCGGACCGGGAAAGCCGCGTCAACGAGCTGACGACGATCCACGGCGCCGCGCTGCGTCTGCAATCCCTCTTCGATTCCGC
Source organism: Candidatus Aminicenantota bacterium (assembly GCA_963848835.1). Classification (GTDB taxonomy): domain Bacteria; phylum Acidobacteriota; class Aminicenantia; order Aminicenantales; family UBA4085; genus CAWKFB01. The sequence goes on from CAWKFB010000018.1 coordinate 131,133, forward strand.
TTCGCTGGCCCGGGAACTGATCGCCATCATCGAGACCACGCTGCATCACGAATATGGAGCCGTTCTCCTCTTCGACGAATCCGGCCGCGAGCTCGTTCCGTTTGCGCTCAGCGATCAGGCCCGCGGACCCGCCATTATCGCAGCCGGGGAAATCCGGCCGGATTCCTACCGCTTCGCCGCCGGGGAGGGCGTCTCCGGCTGGGTGGCGGAAACGGGCCGGACGGTCCGGCTGGGCGATGTCCGCGGCGATTCCCGGTTTGTCCAGGTTCGCAAGGGCATCCTTTCCGAGATGTGCGTTCCCCTGAAGGTCGGAAACCGAATCATCGGCGTCCTCAACGTCGAATCGCCCCATCCTGATGCATACTCGGAGTCCGATCAGCGCGTTTTGGAGACGATCGCCTCCCAGATGGCCCTGTCGATCCAGCAAACCCGGCTCCGCGAAGAGATCCAGAACCACGCCGTCGAGCTGGACAAGCGCGTCAGGGAGAGGACGGTCGAGCTCCATGCCGCCAACCAGGAGCTGGAAGCTTTCGCTTACTCGGTCTCGCACGACCTGCGGGCCCCGCTGAGGGCCATGGACGGATTCAGCGCTGCCCTGCTCTCCCACGATTCCGGCCATTTGGACGAACAGGGCCGCCACTATCTCCTTCGGATCCAGGAAGCTGCCCGACGCATGGGGCAGCTGATCAACGACCTTCTCGACCTGTCCCAAATCACGCGCCGCGAAACCTCGCTCCAGCCCGTCGACCTCAGCGCCCTGGCCCGGGAGATCGCGGCCGAGCTCCAAAAGGGCGATCCGGATCGGCGGGCCGATTTCATCATCGACGAAGGCATGATCGTCACCGGCGACGCCCACCTGCTCAGGATCGCCCTGGTAAACCTGCTGTCCAATGCCTGGAAGTTTTCCAGTCTGAGGGCGCCCGCCCGCATCGAGGTGGGCGTCCAGCCTCCCGCGTTCGTTCCGGCCGGCGAAAACCGATCCGAGGCTGCGGGGCCGGCGGAAAAGGGGCGCGTCTATTTCGTTCGCGACAACGGGGCCGGTTTCGACATGGCTTACGCCGGCAAGCTCTTCATCCCCTTCCAGAGACTCCACAGCCTGAAGGAGTTCCCCGGTACGGGGATCGGGCTCGTCACCGTTCAGCGCATCGTCACCCGCCACGGCGGGCGCATCTGGGCTGAAGCCGCCGTGAACCGGGGAGCCGCGTTCTATTTCACGCTCGGAGGCGGATGATGGCCGTCGCGGCTTAAGCGGTGATGATCCCCAGGGGCGGGTTGGTCTTCCAGGCCCCGCGGGTGAAATCGGGGATCTCGACGGGGCGTCCCTTCCCGGCCACGCTCCGGCAGGTCGCCTCGACGATCGCGCTCCAAGCCGCCGCGTCGTAGACATCCTGGTCGAGCGGCTCTCCTTTGCGCAGGCTCCAGATGAGCCGGAAGTCCTCGATGTAGTCCATGCCGCCGTGCCCGCGGCCCTCGCCCCGCTGGGCAATCGCCTTCCAAAGCGGGTGCTCCCACTCGGCGGCGAACTTCTCGAAATCGTCCCATTGGTGAGGCTTGGCCGCCTTCCCTTCGACGTAGATCCGGTCGGGCCACTTGTGGGCGATCCCCTTGGTCCCCTGGACGAGGTTCACCCGCGAGTAGGGCCGGGGCAGGTTGGTGTCGTGGACGAGGATGATCGTCTTCCCCAGCTTCGTCTTGATCAGGCTGTTGTTCACATCGCCCAGGACGTATTTCTCCTTCGCCTGGGGCGAATCCGGGCCGAACTTCTCGACCGCGTACTCGTGGAGCCCCCGGGTCGGAGTGCTCATCGAGACGAGATAGTCGAAGGCGTCGCCGCGGTTGACGCTCATGCACTGGGCGACCGGGCCCAGTCCGTGGGTCGGGTAGAGATTGCCGTTGAGCTTCTGCGACAAACTGCCGCCGCCACAGCCCCTCTCCGTTTTGCAGCACTTAACGTCGCGCACCTCGTGCAGGTAGCCCGCTTCGGCGTTCAGGAACTCGCCGAACACTCCCTTCCGGACGATGTTCAGCATCATCAGTTCGATTTCGTCGTAGCAGCAATTCTCCATCATCATGCAGTGTCGGCCTGTCTGCTCCGCGGTCTCGACGAGCTGCCAGCATTCGTCGAGGGAGATCGCGGCCGGGACCTCGGTCACGGCATGCTTGCCGTTCTTCATGGCGCGAGGCAGACGGGGACGTGCCATTCCCACGGCGTCGCGATGATGACCAGGTCGAGTCGTCTCGGTCTTGCAGAGGCTTTAAAGTCCCAGGGTTCGTTGGAATATCCGGCCGGTTTGGGCCGGCCCTTTCGGCACCATTTCTGGACGCGCTCGACCCTGGCCGGGACGATGTCGCAGACCGCCTTGATCTCGACGCCGTCGATGTTCATGTAATTCTGGACGTGGGCCGAGCCCATCCCCCCGACGCCGACAAAGCCGACGCGGACGGGGTCGACCGGCGCGACGCGGAATTGGGTCCGGCCCGCGCCCGTGGGCTCGCCGGCCCCGGCGAAGGCCCGCGGCGCGGCCCCGCTC
>CAWKFB010000019.1:0-42364 GCA_963848835.1 Candidatus Aminicenantota bacterium
CCCAGGGCGGCCGCGTCGTAGAACGGGAGCACCTGCGTGGCGAACACCCCGGTCGTCCCCCGCTCGAGGTCGACCCAGTAGTAGGTGTTGGCCAGACCGCCCCAGGCCAGGCTCCACGAACGCCCTTGTGGTGTACTCTTCGCGGTTGACGAGGAAGCTGAGGCCCCAGCCCTGGGGCCCGTCGACGGTGAGATCGACGTCGTTGGTCATGATCGGGTTGGCCGACTGCCACCCGGTGACCGGGACCACATCCACGTGGTCCCGGGCCATGAGGTCGACCGTCTCCGGGGCCAGCAGCCGGACCCCGTCGAGCGTCCCCGAGGAGCATCCGCGTGAAGCGGAGGTAGTCCCCCACCGTCGCACAGTAGAGCCCCCCTCCGCCCATGAGGAACTCGTCGTCCACCGCGAGGTCGAACGGGATGGCCACGAGGCCGTCCTCGGTGCGCCAGGTGCACCTCGGCGGACCGTTCGAGCTGGGCCGGCGTCCGCACGAAGCCCGTGTCGACCATGGCCAGCGGGTCGAAGATCGCGGCGCCGAGCGCCACGTCGAGCCTTTGACCGGTCACGGCCTCGATCACCTTGCCCACCCAGTCGATGTTCACGCCGTAGCACCAGCGCTCACCTGGATCGAACAGGAGGGGTACTGGAAGCCCTCCGTGATGTTCGACGCCGGCTCAGCCCGGACCTCGGCGTAGCGGGTCAGGACGGCCTCGGCGAAGTCGTATCCGAAGCCGGCGGTGTGGGTGAGGAGGTGGCGCAGGGTCACCGGTCGGGCCGGGGGGCGCAGCCGCGGGAACCGTCGTCCTCGAAGCCGTCCAGGACCTCCACCTCGCCCAGATAGGGGACGAGGTGCGGCTCGTCGAGGTTGAGCTGGCGTCCGCCGCTGCATGCGCGGATGGATGATAACCGCCTTGGTCGTCGACCGCGATCCACATGACCGTGTCGTAGGTCATCGCCGCCAGGGTGTAGACCAGGCCGCCGCGGAGGTAGGCGAGCCCATCAGTCGCTCGTCCACGCCCCGGCCACGACCCCCGCCAGGTCGCCCATGCCACCGCGGCGGCCAGCACGGTCAATCCGTTCCGTAGTAGCCGTTCCCCTCGTCTCGACCCGAAGACGGTAGACCCGACGGCGTCAGTTGCCGGACGTTGCCGGCGTCGAGGTTGGCCAGGTAGGCCGGCCATCACCTGCTTGGCGATCGGCGCGGCCACCCGGCCGCCGGTGGCCTCGCTGCCGAAGCCGGGCTGGTTCAGCACGACCACGGCGATGGCGATCTGCGGGTCGCCCGGAGGGCCGGCGAAGCCGATGATCCAGGTGTGCGAGGCGGGCGGGTCGGTGCCGAGCTGGGCGGTGCCGGTCTTGCCGCCCACCTCGTAGCCGGGGATCTGCAGCCGGGTCGCGGTGCCCGGGCGGCCACGTCGAGCATGCCGCCCTTCATGACCGCGGCGGCGTCGGGGCTGATCGGCTGCAGCCACTGGCTGACGTCGTAGCGCTTCACCACCGCCCCCTCGCTGTCGCGGACCTCGCGCATCACGTGGGGGGTCATGGTCGTGCCGCCGTTGGCGATGCGTGGCCGCGACCAGCGCCATCTGCAGCGGGCGTGGCCTGCACGTCGTTCTGGCCGATCGACGACTGGGCCAGCGCGGGCAGGTTGCGCCGGAAGTCGGTCGGGAAGCTCGACGCCACCGGTGCCGGCAGGTCGATCGGCGGCTTCGCGTTGAACCCGAAGCCCTCGGCGCCGGCGATCATCTTGTCCGGACCGATCGTCTCGGTGCCCATCTCGGCGAAGGCCGAGTTACACGACACCCGCAGGATCGGGTACAGCGTGCCGCCGCACGACTCGCCCCCGAAGTTGCTGATCGACTTGGTGGTGCTTCGGGGGCGTGTAGCTGGTGGCCACCGGGTAGGACGGCGAGTCGATGGTGACGACACCGGTGTTGACGCCGATCGACCCGGTGACCGTCTTGAAGGTCGACCCGGGGAAGTAGCGCTCCTGGTACTGGTGGGCCCGCAGCGGCTGCCCGTCGCGCCTTCAGCAGCGTGTCGTAGGCGGCCTCCGCCGCGGTCAGGTCGTTCGACGAGATGACGTTCGGGTCGTAGGACGGGGAAGCTCCAGAAGGCCAGCAGCGACCCGGTCTTCGGATCGATGGCCACGACCGAGCCCTCGCGGGCGCCGAGCGTCGTCCTTGGCCACCTGCTGCAGGTCGTCGCGCACGGTGAGGGTGAGGTTGCCGACCTGCGGCCCGGGGGTTGAGCAGGTCGGCGAAGCCCTTGACCTGCTGGCTGATGGTCTGGCCGGCCAGCTCGTCGTTGTAGGTCTTCTCCAGGCCGCTGGCCCCGAGGCGGAACGAGTAGAAGCCGCTCATCTGCGCGAACACCGCGGCCGGAATGCGCGCCGCTTCGGGGTCGTACGTGACGATCCCGGTATGCGGATGGTCGTCCAAGCGGCCGGTCGGCGAACGGACGATCGCCGCGACCGCGCCGCGTTTGGCCGCTTCGGACGCTCCCCGGACGCGGAATGAGGCCGCTTCGCCGTAAGCGCGGAAGGTGTCCATCAGCGTCCGGTCCCATGGGGCGTTGAAGAAAACGATCCGTCCTTTGATCCGGGCGCCCGCTTTGTCGAGATCTTCGAAGGATCTGACCTCGACGACCTTGGCCGTCAATCCGTCCGGGGGCGTCGGGACGCTCGTTCCGAGCGCCGCGGCGGCCAAGGGAACGCGTCCCGAGCTTCCGGAATCCATAAGATCGACTTCCGCTTCGCCCCGAACCCAATGCTGGACCGTGACCGGTTCGAGCCAGGTCGCGAAACCCATGGATGCGAGCGTTTCCCGGGCCCAGGACACCGCTCGCGCCGCCCCGTCGGATCCCGTCAGCCGCGGGCCCGGGCCGCAGAGGGAACGGAGGAATCCGTACGCCCCCTCTTCTTTCAATCCCGCCAACCGGATCGATTCGGCGATCCGGTCGAACCCGGCGTCCCGCGGGCCCGGAGAAGCCGAACGGCCGGCGGCGCAGGAAGCGATGAGGGCCAGAAGGGCCGGGGCAAGCCGCGCGGCCCGGCGGACCGCGTTCATTTCTTGAAGAAAAGCCACGGTTTTTCGCCCGCTTTCCGCCCCTTGATCTTGACCAGGGCATAAGGGCCTTTGAGTCTCCGTCCCCGGATCTCGACGACCCTCAGTCCCGGCTTGGTTTCGAGCGGGACATAGGTCCCGGAGTCCCAGATCTTGACCGTCCCGGCGCCGTACTCGCCTTCCGGGATCTCGCCCTCGAAATCGGCGTATTCCAGCGTGTGATCCTCGACCTCGACGGCCAGGCGCTTGATCCCCGGCTCGGCCGGCGGCTCCTTGGGAACGGCCCAGCTCTTGAGCACGCCGCCTTCCTCGAGGCGGAGGTCCCAGTGCAGGCGCGAGGCCGCGTGCTTCTGGATGACGTACCGCAGCGGAGCCGCTTCCTCCCGGACCGCTTCCTTCCGCGGCGGCGGTTCGGGAGTGCGCTTGAAGTCCCGCTTCTTGCGATACGTTTCCAGGCTCATCGGCCGCGGCTCAGCGGTGGAGGAAACAACGCTCGCAATCCGTCTCTCCCGGTTTCCGGGTGACGATCATGGCGATCCCATGCTCGTCGGCCTTAGCGATGACCTCGGCGTCCTTGACCGAGCCGAGCGGATAGATGATGGCCGTGATCCCGCTCCGGGCGGCGAGCTCGACGACGTCCGGAAACGGCATGAAGGCGTCCGAAGCCAGGACGCAGCCTTGATGTCCGTACCCGCGCAGAGAGAGCTTGATCGCGCTCTCGGCCGAGTCGATCCGGCTCCTCTGGCCCGATCCGATCCCATGGATCCTGTCTTCGGTCCCGATCACCACGGCGTTCGAGCGGGTGAAACAGGACACGGTCCAGCAGAGGAGGGCGGCCCGGACCTCGGACGGGGTCGGCTTCCGCTTGGAAACGACGTCCACCGCTTCCGGCGATACGATCTTCGAATCGAACCGCTTCTGGACGAGGAGGCCGCCGGCGACGCGCTTGAGCTCGAGCCCGTTGTCCTCGGAGGGCTCGCTGAGCTCCGCCCCCATCTTGACCACGCGGAGCGGCTTGCGGCCGGCCAGGATCTCCAGGGCGTCCGGGTCGTAGCCGGGGGCGTAGACGACCTCGACGTTCCGCGGGCTTTCGACGAGGAAGCGGGCGACGGCGGCGTCGACCGGGAAATTGAAGACATCGACGCTCCCGAAATTGGAGAGCGCGTCCGCGTTCCAGGCTTTCTCGAAGGTCTCCCCGGGCGTCTCCCCGAGGGCCACCCCGCTCGGCATCTCGTGCTTGATCAGGACGGCGGCCTTCCGGCCGGGGAAGACCGCGGTCAGCTTGCGGGCCAAGCGCTGGCCGAGGTCCATGTCGCCGACATTGATGTAGCTCAGGCCCTTGGTCCCTTCCTGAAGGACCGACATCGTGGCCATGTTGGGCCCGGCGGCCTTGTCCTCGATGTAGAACGCGGCGGGGTATCCCGGGTTCTCGCCGTAGCGCATGGAGAACCGTTTGACGAAGGACTGCCCGGCGACGTCCATGATCTCCGGGAAGTCCTCCTTGACCTTGGTGAAATACTGCTTCCGCGAGGGATCGGCCGGCTTGTCCGCGCTCATGAATCGGTCCTTTCGTGATGGTTGATGATGGCCAGGTCGACGCCGGAAAGGTCGCCGATCCGGGCGTAAGCGCAAGCGACGGCGACGCGGAAATCGGGCCCGCAGGACTTCGGGGCGAGGGCTTCGTCAACGGCGGCGGCCATGGCCCGGGCCGACGGCTCGGGCAGGTCGACCGAGATCGGCTCCCCGCTGAAGATCGGCAGCGGATCGCTGTTTTCCCCGGCATAGGTCGAGAGGAACCTTCCCTTGCCCCGGGCGGGGAGGAATTCGAAGGTCCGCCGCTCCGCGGCGCCGTCCCGTCCCCGGCGGATGATGTTCAGGGCGGAGGTGCCCCCGGGAAGGACGCAGCCGCTGATGCGCGGCGTGTAGATCGGAGCGTCCGGCTCGAACGACCAGCCGCTCAATCCGGAGTCGAGGGCGGCCGCGGCGCTTGCCGCGCCTTCGAGGGCGATGTCCGCGGTCTGCTTCCCGTTGCTCACCGCGATCCCCCGGCCGAAGATGAGCGCGGGATAGACGAGGAGATCGGGGTTGCCCTTGGCCAGGACGTCGGGGTCCGTCGGCCGCGTCCAGACGGCGCTGCCCCGGCGGGCGAGCTCGCGGGCCTGGCTCGAGGGGGACCTCCCGGTCACGGCGTAAACGACGACGAGGCTCTCTCCGCTCCGGTCCCGACCGATGACGATCAGGCGGCCCGGATAGACCATCGACGGCCATAGAGTCCCTGGATCATTCATGTCCTCTCCTTCGCGAAGCGAAATATTATGAATACCATAGCGGTCCGATTGAAGTCAAAGAAGGCTTGGACTAGAATGGCGGGGACGAAAAGGACTTCCGATGCCGAAAACGACCGCCCCGCGCAAAGCCTATGAAAACCCCGAATTCCTCTCTTCCGACGCGGCCCGGACGATCCGCATCCTGAGCGAATACCTCGAGCCCGAGACCCGGCTGGACCGGCTGAAGGTCAACAACACCGTCCTCTTCCTGGGCTCGGCCCGGGCCGCTTCCGCGGACCCCCGCCGCCCCTCTCCCCTCGCCTGCTACTGCCGCGAGGCCGAGGAGCTCGCCTTCCAGATCGCCTCATGGGCCATCCCCCTCCGGCCCAAGGGGAAGAACTTCGTCGTCTGCACGGGCGCGGGCCCCGGGATCATGGAAGCGGCCAACAAGGGCTCGGCCCGGGCCGGAGGCAAGACGATCGGGATGAACATCGCCCTGCCGCTCGAGCAGGAGCTCAATCCCTATATCTCTCCCGAGCTGGCCTTCACTTTCCACTATTTCTTCATGCGCAAGTTCTGGCTGATTTCAAAGGCCCGGGCCGTCATCGCCTTTCCCGGCGGCTTCGGGACCCTCGACGAGTTCTTCGAGACCATGACCCTCATCCAGACGGGGAAGATCGACCGGCGCGAGGTCGTGGTCATTCTTTACGGACCGGAATATTGGGACGAAGTCCTGGACATCGGAGCCATGGTCCGGATGGGGGCCATTTCCGCCGAGGACGCCGGGTTGTTCAAGAGGGCCGCGAGCGTCCCCGAGGCCATGGCCATCCTCAAGCGCGAGCTCGTCCGCTTCCTAAAGCCGGGCCGCGCGGCGACGAAGCACAAGATATAGTCCGATCCCCAAGGCGACGCCGAGCGCGTCCGCCGCCGCGTCGCCCGCGTCGGCGCTCCGCCCGGGCACGAACATCTGGTGGACCTCATCCAACAACCCCAGGCCGGTTCCCGCGACCCACAGCCAAGCGGCGAGCCGGTAGGATCGCCGGCCGCGAAGGACGACGGCGCGGCCGAAAACCGCGAAAGCCATAGCGCCGCCGAGCAGGATGAACTCGGCAAGATGAACGATCTTGTCGAACCAGGAGAACGGCGCCTCGATCGGGAACTCGGACCGGCTCGAAAGGACCATGATGCCGGCGTAGACGAGCGCCGCGGGAAGGAAGCGGACGGCCCGGCGGAAGTGGGTCATGCCGGCGGCTATTGTACGCCGGGGGCCGCCTTCGCGGAAGCCCCTCATCGGCGGGGGTGAGGCCCCGCATCGCGAAATCCCTCCGGGAATCACCCGCCGCGGGGATGGTCAAATCCGGGGCCCTCTGCGATAATGGAAAAAGGAAAAGCCGAAAGAAGAATGCGCAGCAGACTCTCCTCCTCCTGGCGCGCGGCCGGCGCGGCGGCGGCCGTCCTGAGCCTGGCCCTCCTGGCCGGAGGCTGCCGGACGGCTTCCCGCCGCGCGCCGGCCGCGCTGACCTCCCCGCAGACCGGGATCGCCTCCTGGTACGGGCCGGGCTTTCACGGCCGGACGACGTCGAACCGGGAAACCTACGACATGTACGATGCCACGGCCGCCCACAACAGCCTGCCGTTCGGGACCCGCGTCCGGGTGACCAACCTGGACAACGGAAAATCGGCCGTCGTCCGGATCAACGACCGCGGCCCGTTCGCCGCCGGCCGGATCATCGACCTGTCCTATTCGGCGGCTTATCTTCTCGATATGATCGGACCGGGCACGGCTCCGGTCCGGCTGGAGGTCATGAAAGCCCCCCCATCCGTCCCGGGGACCGCCCGGTTCGAGGTCCAGGTCGGATCGTTCACGGACGTGGAGAAGGCCCGCGCCTTGGCCAGGACGCTGGCGACGGATTTCGCCGGCGTTCGCGTGCTCGAGGCCGACGTCTCGGATGGGGTCACCTACCGCGTCCGCATCCCCGCCCGTACCCGCTTGGAAGCGGAGGAGACGGTGGGCCTTCTGTCCGAGCGGGGGTTCCCCGCGATCATCCTCGAGTGAGGCTGAGCCCCGGTTCCCGCGCCGCTTTCCGGTCAGGGATAGAGGCCGGCCGCTTCCCTCAGGGAGTTCTTTGCGCCGTCATGGACGGCAAAGCGCCCGCCCTTGGTGAACGCCGCGGACCCGAAATCGCCCTTCTTGTTCAGAGCGTAGAAATTCAGCCCGAAGTTGGGCCGTCCCTGGGCGTCGGCGAACCGGGGGGTCAGCTTCATCTTCGCCGCGGTGCGCTCGAGCGCTTTGAGGCAGGCCTGCTCGGGGGACATGCCCTGGGCCATGAACTGGACGACCTGGAAGCTCCCCAGGTTGCGGATATTCGCCTCGCCGAGGCCCGTCGAGCCGGCCGCCCCGACCTCGTTGTCGACGTACAGCCCGGCCCCGATGATGGGCGAGTCTCCGACCCGGCCCGCAATCTTCCAGGATAGGCCGCTCGTCGTCGTCACGCCGGCCAGGTTCCCGGCGGCATCCAGGCCGATGCAGTTGATCGTCCCGTAGGTCGAGACGTAGGCCTGCAGGCTGGGCGGGAGCTTCTCGGACTGCGGGGGAAGCCAGTTGTCCTTGTCGGAGAGGGCTTCCTTCCATTTCAGCCAGGCCTCCCGGGCTGCGTCGGTGAGGAGGTCCTCTTTCTTGAACCCGTGGGCCAGGGCGAAGCGCAGGGCTCCCTCGCCCGCGATCAGGCAGTGGTTCGTCCGCTCCATGACGAGCTTGGCGACCTTGGAAGGGTTCTTGATGTTCTCGATGGCGGCGACCGCCCCGCAGGCGTGGGTCGGGCCGTCCATGACGCTCGCGTCGAGCTGGACGACGCCGTCCTCGTTCGGGAGCCCTCCGTAGCCGACGGACATGTCCTTGGGGTCCTCCTCGACGATGTTGACCCCGGCGATGACCGCATCCAGGACGGACCTCCCCTGCCGCAGGAGCTCCATGGCCCTCTCGGTCGCCCGGAGGCCGTTCGACGAAGCCACGATCCTCATCATTCCGGCCGGGGCGGCCGGCCGCGCCAGGCGATCGGCGGCGAGCGCCCGGCCGGCCGGAGCGAACAACGAGGCGGCCCCGACGGCCGCCCCGCCCTTGATGAAATCCCGTCTCGTGAAGCTCGGTCTCATGGCGTTCACCTCTTTTTGAACTTGTCCAAAAGCTCGGTGTACTTGTTCGACATGTCGCAGGCCTTGCCGTCGATGAACACGGCCTTGACCGTCGTCCGCTGTTCGAGCAGGTCGCCGTCGGCCAGAACGATGTTGGCCGCTTTGCCCTTTTCCAGGCTTCCCATCTCTCCGGCGACGCCGAAGATCTCGGCCGGCGCGATCGTCACGGCTTTGAGCGCTTCACGCTTGTCCAGCCCGAAGGCGGCCGCCTTGGCCGCGTGATACGGAAGGTCCTTGGCCGTGGTCGCGCTTCCGGATGAGAAGGCGATCTTGACTCCCGCCTGGGCGAGCCGGACGGCGTTCATGAACAGCTGGTCGTATCCGTCATCCCAGACCGGGGGCATGGCATAGAGGGGGCTGATGATGACCGGAATGCCCGAGGCTTTCAGGTCGGCGGCGACCTTCCATCCCTGTTCCGCGCCGTAGAACACGGCCTTGAGGCCTTCTTCCTTGACGAACTTGATCGCGGCCTGGATGTCCCGGTCGGCATGGACCGAGATCATCACGGGGACCTCGCCCTTGAGAACGGGAAGAAGGAACTCGGAAGTCTCGTCGAAATCCGGCCGTCCGACGGCGGCGTTCTTCAGGGCGTAGAGCTTTCGCTTCTCGTAAGCCCGGGCCGCCGCGAACAGATCCTTCAATTCGGCGATGAGGCTCGCCGTGGTCTGGAGGCCCGCCCCCCCGCCCCTCTGTCCGAACCCGGCTCCGCCGCCCCGGCCGCTGCGGATGCCCGGCAGCTCGATCTGGAGGAAGGCGGGATTCTTGACGACCATCTCCCGGTTCGTCCAGCCGTCGAGCTTGATCAGGACGCTCCGGCCGGAGATCAGGCCTCCCGTCGGGGCGACGAGGACCGCGGTGATGCCGTTCGACCGGGCGATCGGGATGTGCATGGAATCGTAGCGCAGGGCCTCGATGGCCCAGACCTGGGGGTTGATCCGGCCCGTTTCCTGGTTGTCGACCGTGGCGTTGACGCCCGTGATCTCCTGCAGGCCGAGGAAGGAATATCCGTCGATCATGCCCGGGTAGGCGATCAGGCCCTTCCCGTCGACGACCTCCGCTCCCTGCGGGACGGCGATCCCGGCCCCTATGTCGGCGATCTTCCCATCCTTGATCAGGATCGTCCCGGAAGCGAGGTCGGGGCCCGTGACGGGCACGATCTTCGCGTTCGTGATGGCGATCGTCTTTGGCGGCGCGGCGGGACCGGCCCAAGCGGCCCCGGCCAGAACGAACAATGAAAGAACCGCGAGGAACCGGCGGTTCATGGCCGCTCTCCTTTCTTCACCGCCTCGGCCCGCGCCGGGGCGATCCCGGCCCGGTCGAAATAGACGTCGCCGTCGACGATCGTCATGTCGCATCGGGCGTAGGCGCTCATGGGGTGTTCGTTGAAGATGGCGATGTCGGCCTGCTTGCCCGCTTCGAGGCTGCCGACGTATGTGTCGACGCCGAGCTGCATCGCCGGGTTGATCGTCACGAGGCGGAGGGCTTCCTCTTCGCTGAGGCCTCCGTATTTCATCGTCTTGGCCGCGTCGTTGAAGAGGCGCCGGATGCGCTCGCTGCTGTCCGAGTTGATGGAGACGAGGACGCCTTTCTTCGAACAGTACCCCGCGTCGTAGGCGATCCCTTCGGCGGCTTCCATCTTATAGGCCCAGCTGTCGGCGAAGACGGAGATGCCGATCTTCGCCGCGGCCAGCTCGTCGGCGATCTTATAGGCCTCCCAGGCATGCTCCAGGGCGGCGATCTTGAACCCGAACTCCTTGGCCAGCCCCATGAACTCGAGGGCTTCGGTCGCCTGGTAGTCGTGGCAGCGGGCGACCATCTTACCCTGAAGGAGGTCGGCCAAAACCTCGAGCCTGAGGTCGCGGCGCGGCGGGAGGAGCGTCTTCGGAGGCGTCTTGGAAGCCTTCAGCTTGGCGTAGCGGTCCCATTCGGCCATGTAGTTCCGCGCCCGGAGAAACTCCCGGCGCATGATGGCGTTGACCCCCATCCGCGTCTGCGGGTAGCGCGGCGGCGGTCCACCGGCGACGATCGTCCGGCTCGACTGCTTGACGTTTTCGCCCAGGGCGAATTTGAGGGTCCGCCAGGCTTCGGAAACGACGAGCTCCTCGGACGGCCGTCCCCACTTCATCTTCAGGACGACGTTCGGCCCGCCGATGGGGTTGGCGCTGCCGTGCATCGTGTGGGCCATGGTCACCCCCCCAGTCAGGGCGGTGAAGATGGCCGTATCATCCGCGTTGATGACCGCCCCCGTGTCCGCTTCGGGGGTGATGGCCTCCGAGCCTTCGTTCGTCCCGGCCAGGGCGATGTGGGTGTGCGAGTCGATGAGGCCGGGAACGACGTAGCGGCCGGCGGCGTCGATCACGGTGACCCCGGGCGGGGCGGGAATGTTCTCTCCGATCCGGGAGATGATCCCGTTGAGGACGAGGACGTCGCCCCGGGCGATCGTCCCTTTGGTCACGGTCAGGACCGTCCCGTTCTTGATCAGCAGATTTCCTCCGGACGCCGCGGCGGGACCGGCGGCGAAAAGGGCGGCGCAGGCCGCGAGAGAGAGGAGGGTCAGGGTTCTCTTCATCGGTGCGCTCCTCAGAATTTCCATGGGATCCCGTCGACGAAGACCTTCTCGACCTGCGTCTTTTCGTCGAAGAGAGGGCCCTTGGTCAGGATGACGTTGGCGATCTTCCCGGGTTCGAGGCTTCCGATCTGCCGTTCGAGCCCGAGGATCTTCGCCGGGTTGATCGTCAGGGCGCGGAGAGCGGCGTCCTCGGGCAGGCCGAGCTTAACGGCCGTCCGGACGTTCCGTATCGCGCTCGGGGCGTCGAGGATCCCGAACGTGGTCAGGGCGAAGGCGATCCCGGCCTTGGCCAGGGCGGCCGGGTTCGAGGGATAGAGCTCGCCCTCGGCCTTTTTTCTCAGGTCTTCTCCCTGGTTCGTGAAGAAGCTCCCGCTCGGCGGACGGAAATCGAGGCTGACGAGCAGCTTCACCGGCGCCGCCTTGAGCGCCGCTTCCGCCCTCCAGGCCTCGTTGGCCTGGGACAGGATCCCCGTGAGCTTGAACTCCTCGACGATCTTAAGGGCCCGCTTGATGTCCTCGACGTTGTTGCACTGGAAGACGACCGGTTTCTTGTCCCGGACGTACGGAACGAGGGCTTCGAGGAAGGGATCGTAGACGGGCCGCTTCATCCCCGTCAGGTTCTTGGCATAGACGGCCTGGGCGGCCGCGTAATGGCCCGCGTCGAGGAAGCTCTGGCGGATGTAGGCGATCGTCCCCATCAGGCTGGAGGGATATCCGCCGCCCCGGTTGGTGGTGAAGTTGACGTGGAGAGCCGCCGGCGTCGCGAGGACCATGGGTTCCGTTTCGAGGCCGTTGAGGTTGAGGACGGCGCTCTGGCCTTGGATGATCCCGCGGCTGGGGGCGACGAGTACGGTCGTGAACCCGGCCTTCAGGAAGCCTTCGATCGTCGTCTTGGCCGGTTTGACCAGGCTTACGGCCATGAGCTCCGGTGTCCCGGGGGGGATCTCTCCGGCCGTCCCGGCGCCCCGTTGGGCGGCGGCGGGAAACGCGGCGAACCCGCCGACGCGTTGACCCGTCGCGGCCGCCGGATCTTCGAGCAGGAGGTTCGTATGAGCGGAGATCAAGCCGGGATAGGCCGTCAGGCCTTCGGCTTCGATGACCTCGGCGTCTTCGGGGACAATGATCGTGCCGGCGCTTCCGAGGGCTTCAATCAGGCCGTCGCGGATGATCAGGGTTCCTTTTTCGATGACCGGGCCTGCGACCGGAACGATTCTCGCGTTGCGGATGGCGAAGGTCGGTCCGACGTCGGCCGATGCGGCCGCGCCCAGGGCACAGAGGGCGCCGAGGACGGTCCAAAGGGCGGTACGCGTGCGTGTCGGCATGAGCCTCCTTTCGGGGTTGCGGAACGGTTAAAAATCGGGCCTGCGCATGGCTGGGGCTTCGCTCGCTTGGAACGAGGCGAAGAACCGTATATTATACGAACCGTCGTGGAAATCAAATCCGAAAAATCCCAGCCTCTCCAGACCCTCTTCGCCGAGGTCGCCCCGACCTATGAGCGGGTCAATCGGGCCTTGACCCTAGGGCTCGACGTCCGGTGGCGGATGAAGGCGGCCCGGATCGCCGCGGAAGGCGGCGGGGACCGATGGATGGACGTCTGTTCGGGCACGGGCGAGATGGCGGCTAATCTCCGCGCCCTGGCCCCGGCCTCCGCGCTCGTTGTCTCGCTCGACTTCTGCCCGCCGATGATGGCCCATGCCGTGGCGAAGCCGGCCGGCCGGGCGATCTCCTTCGTCCTGGGCGACGTCAAGGCCCTCCCCTTCGCCGAGGGGAGCCTCGACCTGCTCACGCTTTCGTTCGCCACGCGCAATATCAACTTGTCGCGGCCCGTCCTCGTTCGGACGTTTGCCGAATTCCGGCGCGTCCTCCGGCCCGGCGGGCGTTACGTCAACGTTGAGACGAGCCAGCCGCGTCTGCGGATCGTCCGGGCTCTCTTCCACGCCTACATCAAGCTCGCCGTGAGGCGCATCGGGACGATGATCTCGGGCTCGCGCGCGGGATACGCTTACCTCGGCTCGACGATCCCGAAGTTCTATACGGCCGAGGAATTGGCGGCGATCCTGCGCGAAGCGGGGTTTTCCGACGTGCGCTTCAAGAGGCTGATGCTCGGCGCCGCGGCCATCCACCTCGCCATCGCCTGAATCTCGACGGGGCTTCCGGGGGCTCCCACGGCTCACGAAGAATGTTCGCCTTAGGGAGCCCCCTCGCGCCCCGAATCTCAGACACGAGCGCCTATGGATCTTGCGTCGACCTCGGTGAATCCTGCCCCGGACTGACTCGGCCGATTCGCTGCGTCACCCTGACGAGGGTCCCACTCCGCTCATCGGCCAAGTCGTCCGCGCGGCAGGCCCTCTTCCATGGGGACCGCGAAGGCGCTTGCTCGAAACTCGGAAAAACTCTCCCCAGTGAGGCGAGGTGCGGCTCGAGCGACATCGGGAAATCCCAGCTCTGCGTCCCGAGCTCCGACAGGTAGCCCCGCGCAGCGGGGGCCGCGAGAATGTTTGAGCACGTTCTGGGAGGATATCGAGAGCTTCCGGCAGGTGCGAAGGGTATTGCGGTTGATTCGGAGAGCGAAGGGATTGCCCATAAGCGAACATCAGGAGGGGGGGCCCCGCCTAATTCGGGGGGGAACCAGAAGGGTTCCAACGTGAGCGTTGGGCGATCCCGGAGCGATCCTAGGAGCTCGAGTGACAGGCAGAGCGTCAGGATTTCCCGCCGAGCGAGACCGCCCTCGCCGAAACGATTACATCGAAAAGCTCATCGAGATCCCGCCGCTCCCCGATCCGAAGCGCGGGTTGACGACGTTGCTGCGGGTCGACCCGAAGGTGAAGCTCAGCCCGACGCTGAAAAAGTAGTCGTACCCCGTCTCGAGCTGGCGCCTCTGCAGGAGGACCTCCTCGAGCGAGGCCCCGGCCTTAGGCAGGAAGAGCTGATCATGGACCCGGGACCCGCCGCCGTCCATGTTGAAGTTGAACCCCTCGAAGATCCGCAGGGAGATTTCCGCGTTCAGCGAAAGCTTGTTCCGCGACAAGTCGTGGAAATACTGGGATCCTGTGAGGGACGTTGAGACCGTCCCCCAGGGCTGTTTCAGCTCCAGGGTCGCCGAGAGCATGTGGGACCAGAGGGTTTCCCGGGTCTTGTCGTAGATCGTCTCTTCGTGGTAGCGGATCCGCGTCGGCCCCACGGCGTAGAGGAAGCGGAGCTGGCGCCGCGTGGATTCAGAGTATTTGAAGAGGTCATATTCCACCGCCGCCTGCGGAGCGAGGCGGAAGGACGTGTTGTTGAAGGTCGAAGAGCCGAGCTGAAGCAGGACCCCGGCCGACCAGTGTTCATCCAGGCTCCGGACGACGAGGCCCGTCGCGTTCCGGCTCTCGGACGTGCTCTCGTAGTGGTAATCGTCGACATCGTAGACATCTTTACTCGAAGAGACGCTCGCCCCGAAGCGGATCTTCCAGTCCGGCGTGACCTTCTGGGCGGAGAAGCTGCCCGACAGCATCCGGCTGCGGTAGACCTCCTCGCCGTTGAGGAACCCGCTGAATCCGAGGTTGAAGACCCAGAAATGCCACGGATCAGCGACGGCGGTGGGCTTGACGGCGTCTTCGAACCCGACGCTCAGGCGGGAGGCCGCCGAGGTCTTCGTGGCGAACCGGAGAAGCCCGAGCCGCACCGCGCGGATGACCTCCCGTTCCATCTCCTCCGGGGTCTGGCCGGGAGGCGCTGGAATGACCAGGGTGTCCGATACCCCGGCGAAATCGGCCAGGCCGGTGATCTTGATGGACACGCCGGGCTTCCCGCCGAGCCGCGGGGGCAGGATCTCGACGATGACCTGGGCCTCCGATGGAGAGCGGACCGGGACGCAGAAGCCGATGTTCTTTTCCAGCGTTCCGACCGGGATCATCGTGCAATCGATGAAAACCCGCGCCGGCGGGCGCTTCCCTTCGTCGCCGGCGCCGGCGACCTGGGCCGCCGCCGGCCGGGCGAGGAACAGGGCGGAGGCGAGGAGGAGGACCGCGAGGGGGCGGGGCGATGTTCGGGTGTTCACATCCGTCTCCTCAGTCGATGGTGATGCTCATCCCGCCGCCGCCGATGCTTCCGAAGCGGGGGTTGACCACGTTGGTGTAGATCGAGCCGAAGGTGTAGCTGAGGCCGAAGAGGGCGAAATAACTATAAGAGCTCGCCAGCTGGCGCTGGCGGAGAAGGACTTCCTGGAGCGTCGCCCCGCCGGCGCGGAGCGAGAGCTGATCGTGGGTGCGGCCCCCTCCCCCGCCGGCGTAGACGTTGAACCCTTTCACGAGGTTGAGCTGGACCACGCCGAAGACGCTGAGGCTGTACTTGCTGAAGTCATGGAAGTAGTGGGAGCCCTCGGTGACGAGGGAGATCGAGCCCCATTTCTCCTTGAGGTCGAGCGTCGCAGACAGCGATTCGGAGAAGAGGCTCTCCCGCGTCTTGAAGTAGATCGTCTCCTCGTGGTAGGAGACCGCCTCGAAGCGGAGCTTGTAGAGGAGCCGGAGCTGGCGGCGGGCGTACTTAGAATAAGGAAAGACGTTGAATTCGACCGCCGGGGCGGGCGCGATCCGCAGCTTGAGGTTGCTGTAGAGGGACGAGTTCGCGTCCAGGGCGAACCCGACCGACCAATGGTCGTCGATCGCCTTGACGAAGAGGCCGTTGAAATCGTAGGACTCGCGCCGGCTCCGGTAGGTCACGCCCTCGTATTCGTACCGGTTGCGGTTGAAATCGGCCGACAATCCGAGCCGGAGCTTGACGTCGGCCGTGATCTTGTTGGCCGAGACGTTCATGTTCCAGGAGCTGCTGCCGACCGAGCTCTCGCCCTGGAAATATCCGTGGCCCGAGAGCGAAAAGACCCAGGATCGCCACCGGTCCGGCCCGGCGGCCGGCCCGGCCGGAGGGCCTTCGTCGCGCAGGGTGATCCGGGAGGCGATCGGGGTCCGGACGACGTAGGTCATCAGCCCCAGCTTGAGCGTTCGGACCAGGCCCTTGCGGACCTCGTCCTCGGTGAAGGTTGCCGAGGAATAGTAATGGACCGTGTCGTCGAGGCCCTTGAACTCATTCTGGCCCATGAAGGTCAAAGTGTATTCGCGTCCGCCGCTCGCCGTCTGGGAGCTCGTCACCAGGATATGGACCTGGGCCTCGTTCCGGTCGCGGACGTAGTTGACGAAGGTGACCTCGGTCTTGATGAACTCGATATCGCAGCTCGAGCAGTCGAGGAAGACGCGCGGCGCCGTCTTCTTGAGGGCTTCGATGTCGGCGGACTGCGGGGAGGCGGGGGGCTGAGCCTTCAGCCCGGCGGCGGTTCCAAGGAGGATGGCGACGCCCGCCGCCGCGGCGGCGAGAGAACGGGGGATCCGGAACATGAGGTGCTCCTCTTTTCTTTACATACAGCGAATGAATTTTTACTTTCGGAGATCTCGGCAAGCGCGAAAATAACGGGCGTGGACGCACATGGACAGATTCCATGCAATTTCCGTGCCCGTATGGATTCAGTATTAATACGCCCGCGTCATCCAAAAGGTTACATAAAGAGAACGCACGGCAATATTAATATATTCCCGCAGCGAAGGGACGGCTCCGGAGCGAACAAAGGGAATGAGAGGCCGCCGACGGGACGATTTTACATAGTACTGAGCCGTGAGCGATCCGGAAAACTCTCCGAGCGGAGGGATTGCCCCTAAGCGAACATGGGAGGGAGGACCCGCGTTTCGCGGGGGGAACCCGCCGACGTTAAGGAGAGACGCCTACCGGCAGTCCTTCCCTAGTATGAGGGAAGGTAGGATAGGTAGATAGAATTGGAAAAAGTCTTGAAGGCGTCTCGGTACGTGGGGCAATCCCGTAGCCTTCAGTCGAGGGATTCGAGGAGCTGGATGACCACGGCGTGATCGCCGTCGGGAACGTCGAACTTGACCGAGCTTCCGGAGAAGACCTTCTTCGGCCGGTCGTCGACGAGGAGCTGGTACTTCCCCTTCTTGAGAAAACGGACCTTGATCGTCACCGTTTCGACCGCTTTCGTCTCGAAGCGGACCTCGTTTTCATCGTAGAGGAAATGCCGGACGACGAGGCCCGTATCCGCGGCGAAGATCTCCCGCTCGTCCTCGACGAGGATGAGCTTGCCCGCTCCGGCTTCGACCGAGTAGGTTCGGCCCTGTATTTCCATCCGGGACAAGGTCCCGCTCTTTTCGGGCTGGATCATCCCGAAGCGGAATCCTTCCCAGGGCGTGAAATCGAGATACTCCTCGACCCCCATGAGGGCGAAGAGCGGGCCCCAGCTCTGATACCGGTTGCCGCCGAACTCGCCCGTGAGCGGATGGAAGTTCTCCGGGCAGAGCTGGAAGTTCGTCCAGCAGCGGAGGAAAAGCCCCGCGCTCTTCCGGGCAAACTCGGCGGCTACGGGGTCGAAGCCGTAGGCCTTCAGCCCTTGATAGACGAGATAGTTCGTCGGCGGCCAGATCGTGCCCCTCCAGTACTGGCGGCCGGGGTTCTTGGGATCGTTGAAGGCCGGATCGTCGCGCGAGATCGTCGGGAGCACGTATTCCCCCCAGAATTCGCGCGGGTTGAGGAGATGGCGGAGCATCAGCCGGGCCTTCGCTTCGTCCGGGATCCGGGCCAGGAGGGGATAGAAATTGGAGGCCGCTTTGTGCGTCGACCAGCGGCCGTCCCAATGCCGGTCGAAATAGAACCCTTCACGCGAGTTCCACAGGAGCGTGTTGATGAGCTCCTTCATCCGCTCGTATTCCCTGAGGTATTCGTCGGCGTCCTTGCGCTCGCCGAGGATGTCCGCGATCTGGGACAGGCTCCAGGCGTCGAGGGCGTAGAGGCAGTTGAGATCGAGGCAGTTCATCGTCAAGGCCCCCGAATCCGCCGCGGCCGGAACGTCGTCCCAGTTCGGAAGGTCGTCCTGGCCCGATTCCCATTTTGCCCGAAGCTCGGGCGCCGCGTTCACCTCCCACTCGGGGACCTCCTCGGCGACGAGCTCGCGGTCCGACCCCCATTCGAGGAGGCCGTCGCCGTTCCCGTCGCGGCGGATCTGGCCGTTCGGCTTCTTGGCCTTCCAGAAGGCGTGCCAGCGGGCGAGGAAGGGGTAGGCGGACTTGAGGAAGGACTTATCGCCCGTCCGCTGGAAGAGCTTGAGGACGACGTAAGCCCCGACCGGAGGCTGGGAGCGGTCCGGGGTCCCGCCGAAGCGGCTCCTCCAGTTCGGGATGTTGCCGTTCGGGTACTGTGTCTCGAGGACGGCACGGACGGCTTCGAAGGCGCCCCGGGGATTTTCGAGGACGAGCTCGAGGGCGTTGAAGAAGGAATCCCAGGCGAAGATCTGCCAGTGGTCCGGACCGCCGTCGGGCCGGTCGAAGATCCAGCGCCGGCCGGCCGGCGTGTAAAGCCGGTGCGGACCGGGCTGATAGAGGAGCATCCATTGGAGGTTGTTCGTGATCGATTCCGGAACGCCTTCGAACAGGCCGTCGATCCGGATCCGCTTGCGCGCGTAGCGGTCCTCTTCGTCGGCGAGGAGGGACTCGATCAGCCGCTTGTTCTTGAAACGGAAAACGTGCTGGTCGATCGCGGAGAGGCTCTCCCCCACTCCCGCGACGAAATAGACGACCCGGTCGTCGGCCGGGGGGAATCCGAGGATCGGGCCTTCGCCGGGAGCCGGGGGCGAAGCCGCGCCGGGACGGTCCGTCCAGATCAGACCCGCCGCGGTTCCCGTCCCGGCCATATCGACCTCGATTCCGCCGTTTGCGCCGATCCGGAACGTCCCCTTGTCGTCCCAGGGAAAATACGGGACGAGCTCGAGATCGGCTCCTTTGGGCCCCTGGACGCGGCCGATGACCGTCCGCTCGTCCTGTCTGGACCATTCGAGCGTCAGCGTGTCGGATTTGGCGGACGGCTTGACCAGGATCGGCGTCTCGCTTTTCCGGTCGTCCGGCAAAACGGGCAGCCCGAGGTCGAAGCGAACGCGGGCGTAAGAGTTGTCCGGCGCGTTGGGACCGACCTCCGAGACCATGTAAAAAAGGTCCTTCCCGTCCGCCGTCAGGCCGTCCTTGGTGACGCGGAAGCGGAAGCCGAAGCCGGCCTCTTTGGAAGCGGCCAGGACGAGGCCGCACCAGTTCGGCCCGTCGAGGGCGCCGATGTAGACATCCTTCCAGGGATAATCGATGGCGGCCGGCCCGGGGAGAACGAGGAGCAGGGCGGCCACGGCGGTTGCGGGAAGCAGGCGTCTCAGGATCCTCATGCGGCGCTCAGGATTAATTTAAAGGAAAGCCCGGTCCAACGCAATGGCCGGTTCAGATGCCGAAGCCGCCGGCGAGGTATCTTCGATAAGCCCAGAAGGCGATCTGGTCCTGTGCGCTCCGGACCGAGGCCGGCGCGGGGGGCGCCTTCCGCCAGCTCCGGACGGCGCTCTCGGCGGCGGCGAATACGAGCGCTTCGATGCGGGAGAGGACAACGGCCCATCCCCCGCCCTTCCCGTCCGCCAGCATCCTCGTGTCGAGGTAGCGATCGCTCGCAGGATCGTCGTAGGCGGAGGCTTCCCGCGCTTTGACCGCTTCGCGCAGGGGGGAGAAATACGTTCCCCGGACTTCGTGGGGGGTCGATCCGGCGCGGACCCAGAGCGGGAGGGCGATCCCCCAGACGGGCTCCCCGAGGAGGCACCACATCGTCGCGAGAAGCGGATTCTCTCCCGGTTCGGCCCCCTGGACCACGACCGCGCTCGCCGTCTTGTAGCGGTTGATCGAGAAATCCGTGTGAACATAGCCCGGGGGATGGCCTTTCTGCGAGCCCGTGAACGGGAGCGGGTACGGATCGACGGCCTCGTTGACGAGATCCCGGGCGGCCCGGTCGAAGACGAAGCGGACGTCGATCCGCCGGTCGGCCGCGGCCGGAGCGAGGATGGCTCCGGCCCGCCCGAAGCGGATAAACCCCTCGCCTTTGTCCGGGGACGCCCCGCTCAAGGCATAATTGGTCCGGACGAGGAAGCCGGACGGAGC
Organism: Candidatus Aminicenantota bacterium; assembly: GCA_963848835.1. GTDB lineage: Bacteria > Acidobacteriota > Aminicenantia > Aminicenantales > UBA4085 > CAWKFB01. Next base: position 20,087 of record CAWKFB010000019.1, read on the forward strand.
CGCGGCCGCGTCGAATCGGGCGAACGCATGGTTCCCCGCCTCGAAGATCGCCGCGCCGCCGCGGGCATCGATGATCCCGAGGTTGGCCTGGGTCTTCCGTCCGACCGCGTCGGTCGAGGCGAGAAGGGCCTCGACCTCGTCCACGGTCGCGCACTCCTCAAGGATCCTCTTGATGAAGACGCCGTTTTCGGAATCGCCCGTCCCCTCGAGGTCGCTCGACACGGCGTTGACGACCGCCAGCCCGGCCGCGTTCAGTCCGGCGAAGATCTTGTCCGTGACTCCGGCGTCCGAAAGGCCGAGATAGCCGTAGGCCTTTCCGCCGTAGAATCGAACGACGTTGTCCTGGGCGGCGACGTCGCGATTCTTCCATAAGAGGGGCCGGCCGTCGGCCGTGGCCCGGCCGGAGATCACAGCGATCGTGCAGGGACGGACGGCGGGAGCGAGGACGAGCGCGGCGAAAAGGACGGCGAGGCTCGATCTCCCCGACCCTGGCTTCGTGATCCTCATCCCGTTCCTCCCCCGTCGTCTCAGAAGGCCATCTGCAGCCCGAACTTGAAGAGGACGGTCCGCAGATTGGCCGTGATGTCCTCGGTCGTGATCCCGAAGTTCATGTCGTTGAAAATGGTCCGGGCCGGAGCGGTCCGGGCCAGATAGGCGGCCTCGCCCGTGAAGCTGAGGAAGCGGGTCAGGGCCAGACGGGCCCCGATCCCGATGTAGGGGGCCAGGCCGTTGTCGATCTTCTGATCGATCCTGAGCTCGGGGATCGAAATGTAAGGGCCGATCTCGAATCGAGTGAAGACGAACGCGGCGCCGGCGAAGACGTAGGGAAAGAAGAACTGATTGCGGAGGAGCTCGAACCGGACCGTCGCCGCGATCGGCGAGATCTCGACCGACCCGGCATAGAGCTTGCCCGGCGATCCGAGCGATTGGACGGTCCAGCGCATGAAATCGAACGAGAGGGAGGTCCGGCCGCCGATCGGGAAGGAAACGCCGAAGCCCGTCTCCAGGCCGCCCCGATGCTTGTTCTCTTCGGGAAAGGCGTAGCCGCCCTGGATGTGGACGCCGAAGGCCCGCTGAGCGGCGGCCGCGGGAAGCCCGGCCAGGACGAGAGCGGCGAGGGCGAAGGCGGCGAAGCGCTGGTGGAGCATAGCGGTCCCCAGTGTCCCCGAAAGGGCGTCCGCTGTCAACATTCCGCGCCGGGCGGGCCTTCCCGCCGGCCGGGCGCGGTGTTTTTCTTCCCTAGTGATGCGCCTCGTAATAACCTCGCCGAATTGACAAACGATGGAGACACATCACATCCGGGGGAGTTTGAGGGGGAATGGAAGAGGAAAGGCATTATTGAGACGGGACACTAGCTGTGATAAAGTAGCCCCAGCCGATCGGAGGAATTATGCATTTTCAACAATACTTCAAGTCCCGCCAGGGCGAGATGGTCGGGCTCCTCAAAGAGCTCGTCGGGCGGGAGTCTCCCACCCTGGACAAGAAGTCGGTGGACGCCTGCTCGGCCTACCTGGCCGACCGCCTCCGCGCGATCGGAGCGAAGGTCACCCGGGTTCCGCAGAAGAAGACGGGCGACTTCCATGTCTTCGAATACCCCGGCCGCGAGGACCGTTCTCTCGACGGCCGGCTTCTCGTCCTGACCCACATCGACACGGTCTGGCCCGTCGGCCGGATCGCAAAGATGCCGTTCTATCTCTCCGGGGACAAGCTCTTCGGGCCCGGCGTCCTGGACATGAAGGCCGGGCTCGTCCTGGCCTTTTCGGCCCTCAGGGCGATGAACGATCTCAACATCAAGCCGCGGCGGCGGATCGTCCTCTTCGTCAACTCCGCCGAGGAGACAGGCTCGCCCGAGTCCCATGACATGATCGCCTCCCTGGCCAAGGGAGCGGACGCCGTTCTTTGCCTCGAGCCGGCCCTGCCCGGCGGAGCTCTCAAGGTCCAGCGCAAGGGCCGCCTCGTCGTCCGCCTGGACGCGACCGGAAAGGCCGCTCACGGCGGATCTCCCGAAAAAGGGATCAACGCCATCGAGGAGCTCCTTCTCCAGCTCCGCAAGGTCCAGGCCCTCAAGTCCAAGGATATCTCGGTCAATATCGGGCTCTGCGGCGGCGGGGAGAAGGAGAACATCGTCCCGGACAAGGCCTGGGCCCTCTGCGACATCCGCTTCTGGGACACGCCGCAAAAGGAAAAGGTCCTGGCTTCGGTCAAGAATCTGACCCCGGCCCTCCGCGGGGCGAAGATCAAGGCCTCCGTCGAGAGCTATACGCCCCCGCTCGAGAAGACGAAGGTTTCGGCCGCCCTGTTCAGCGCGGCCAAGGAGATCGCCGCGGAGCTGGGTCTCCCCCTCGAAGGCGGTAAGGCCGGCGGGGGATCCGACGCATCGATCGCCTCCGGGCTGGGACGCCCTACGCTCGACGGGCTGGGGCCGGACGGGGACGGCATGCACGCCGAGAACGAGCACCTTATCCTTTCCTCCCTCATCGACCGGGCCGCCCTCCTCGTCGAGCTTTTCCGCCGCGTCTGAGCGCGCTTCGGTCCCGATTGACTTTGTCATTTTAGTTCTGTTAATGTGAACCTTACGTCATGTTACATCTTCGAAGGGCCATCATAAAGGTTCCTTCCATCATCAAGGAGGCTTCATGATCAAGAAGTACTATCTGCTCTCCCCGGGGCCCGCGCCGGTGCCGGAGAACGTCCTGGCCGCCGCCGCCGAGCCCATCATCCACCATCGGACCCCGGATTTCTCCAAGATCTTCATGGAGGTGACTGACGGCCTCAAGACCGTCTTCGGGACCAAGGAGGATGTCTACATCCTGACGTCGTCCGGGTCCGGGGCGATGGAGACCGCCGTCGTCAACACGCTCTCCCCCGGCGACAAGGCGATCACGATCAACGCCGGAAAATTCGGCGAGCGCTGGGGCAACATCTGCAAAGCCTACGGGATCGCCCACAAGGAGATCGTCGTCGAGTGGGGCAAGGATTACACCAAGGCCCAGCTCGAAGCCGAGCTCAAGGCCATGCCGGACGTCAAAGCCGTCTTCTGCCAGCTCTCCGAGACGTCCACGGGCGCCGTCTATGACATCAAGGGGTTCGCCGAGGCCGTCGCCGCGACGCCGGCCATCCTGGTCGTGGACGGCATCTCCGGGATGGGGGTCATGCCCTGCCCGATGGACGCATGGGGCATCGACGTCTTCGTCTCCGGGTCGCAGAAATCGTTCATGATCCCCCCGGGCCTGGCCTACATCTCCTTCAGCCCGAAGGCCTGGAAGCTCGTCGAGACGGCCAAGTGCCCGAAGTTCTATTTCGACGCCAAGAAGGCCCGGAAGAACCTGGTCGACAAGACCACGCCGTGGACTCCGGCCATCTCGCTCGTCATCCAGCAGAAAAAAGCCCTGGACATCATCCAGGCCCAGGGACTCGAGGCGATGTACGCCCACCATCGCATCCTCGCCGATTCCGTCCGGGCCGGGGTCAAGGCCCTCGGCCTCGAGCTCCTGGCCGAGACGCCGGGCAACATCCTGACCGCCGTCAAGACGCCCGCCGGGATCGACGGGGTCAAGATCGTCAAGACGATGCAGGGCAAGTACATGGCCTACATCCAGGGCGCCCAGGACCCGAACAAGGGCAAGTTCTTCCGCATCGCCCACCTCGGCTACATGGGCGGGTTCGACGTCATCACCGCGCTCGTCGCCCTGGAGATGACCCTGACCGATCTCGGCTGGGCGATCGAGGCGGGCGCGTCCGTCCGCGCGGCCGAACCCATCCTCCGGGAGAATTGGGCATGAAAAAGATCCTGATCGCCGACTCGCTCGACAAGGAATCGATGGAGCTCCTCAAGGCCGTCCCCGGCTTCGAGGTCACGGTCAAGACCGGGATGGACGAGGCGGCCCTCGTCCAGACCATCCCCGGCTACAACGCCGTCGTCGTCCGGAGCGCGACCAAGGTGACCAAGCCGGTCATCGAGGCGTCGCAGGGATTGGAGGCCATCGTCCGGGCCGGCATCGGCCTGGACAACGTCGACTCCGCCGCGGCCAAGGCCAAGGGGATCTTCGTCGCCAACACCCCGTCGGCGACCACGATCACGGTCGCCGAATACGCTTTCGGGCTGATGCTGGCCGCCGTCCGCCAGGGCGGGCTGGCCAATCACACGATGAAGCTGCACAAGTGGGAGAAGAAGGCGCTCCACGGGACCGAGGTCTACGGCAAGACGCTCGGCCTCGTCGGCTGCGGACGGATCGGGCTCGCCTTCGCCGAGCGGGCCATCGCCTTCGGGATGAAGGTCGTCGGGTACGACGTCATCCCCTTCCAGACCGCGCTGGCCGTCCAGCCGGTCACGCTCGACGAGCTCCTCGCCCAGGCCGACATCATTTCCCTCCACGTGCCCAAGACCCAGGGACCGATCCTCGGTCCGGCCGAGTTCGCCAAGATGAAGAAGGGCGTCATCCTGGTCAACGCCGCCCGGGGCGGCGTGGTGGACGAGAAGGCGCTCCTCGAAGCGCTGAACTCCGGCCAGGTCCGGGCCGCCGCCCTCGACGTCTTCGCCAAGGAGCCGCCCGAGGATTGGACCCTCGTCGACCATCCGAACGTCATCGCCGCGCCCCACATCGGCGCCCAATCGGAAGAGGGGCAGAAGCGGGCCGGCCTCGACGTCGTCCGGATCCTCAAAGAAAAGTTCGCCTAGACCAAGGCTCCGGGTTAGCCCAACGCTCGCATGAAGGGGGCTCCCGGGGGACTCCCTGATCGGGACGCGAATTTCCCCAGCGCGGAAATTCGCTCTGCGTGCTCACCTCGCCGAAGACGCTAACATTTTCCGGGGCCCCTCCTGGCTACAGGAGGGGAGGGGAGGTGATATCACTAATGAATTCTTGGAAAGCGTCTTCGGAATCTTGGTTGCCCGCTCCGCTGCGCTGGCCCGCTCAGGGAGCCCCCCTCGCGCCCCTTATTATTGGCTCGCATATGGGCAAATCCTTCGCCGGGAGAGTTTTTCGGAAAGTGTTCGCCTAACTTCTTTTTTTTGCGTATATTCTGATCGGCATAGTCAATTCATGTCTTTTGCGCTAGAATAGGGGCCGTATTTTTTGAGAAAGCGAGTTCCGATGGTCTATCTCGACAACAACGCGACGACGCCCCTCGACCCGTCGGTCGCCGACAAGATGTGCCGGTTCCTGCGGGAGCATTTCGGGAATCCCTCCTCCCTCTATCCGATCGGCCGCCAGGTCAAGGAGATGCTCAACGAGGCCCGGGAACACGTCGGCCGGGCCCTCGGCGCGGACAAATCGGAGATCATCTTCACCGGCTCCGGAACGGAAGCGGACAACCACGCCGTCCTCGGCGTCATCGAGGCGTCTCCGGAGCGGCCCGAGTTCGTCACCTCGACGATCGAGCATCCGGCCATTCAAGAGACCGCCCTCTATCTGGAGAAGCGGGGGATCAAGGTCATTTACGTCCCGGTCGACCGGACCGGGCTCCTCGACCTCGACGCTTTGAAGGACGCGGTCACTCCGAGGACCGCCCTCGTCTCCGTCATGTACGCCAACAACGAGATCGGGACGGTTCAGCCGATCTCCGAGATCGCCCGCGTCGCCCACGCCCAGGGGGCTCTCGTCCACACCGACGCCGTGCAGGCCTTCGGGAAGCTGGCCTTCACGGTCGAGGAGCTCGGCGTCGACCTCCTCTCGGTGGCCTCGCACAAGATCTACGGTCCCAAAGGCGTCGGAGCGCTCTACGTGAAGCGGGGGACGCACATCCGCCCCTTCCTTCACGGCGGCCACCAGGAGCGCGGGTTCCGGGCCGGGACGGAGAACACGGCGGGCATCGTCGGGTTCGGGGAAGCCGCCCGCATCCTTCCGGAAAAGGTCGGCCGCGGACCGCCCCCGGATCACCGCCCTGGCCGAGCGGCTGAAGGCCGGGATCCTGGAACGCGTCCCTAAGGTCCGCCTCAACGGCCATCCCGACAAGCGGGTGAAAAGCACCCTGAACTTTTCCTTCCTCGGGTTGGAATCCGAAGCGATCCTTCTCTCCCTGGCGACGAAAGAGATCTACGTCTCGACCGGCTCGGCCTGCAGCGAAGAATCCGAGGAGGTGTCCCATGTCCTCCTCGCCATCGGCATGAGGCCCGAGATCGCCCGGTCCACCGTCCGGATGTCCCTCGGCCGGTTCAACACGGACCAGGATATCGATATCGTCCTCCGCGAGCTTCCCGAGATCGTGGCCAAGCTGCGCAAGATCTCGGCCTTCGATCCCGACGAGGACCTCTGAGAAGGCCCGGAAAAGGAGCGCCCATGGCCGGAGCGGAACTCTTCGATCTTTGCAAGACCCGGACCGTACTTTTCGATGGCGCCATCGGGACCGAGCTGATGCGGCGGGGTTTGCCTCAGGGCACTATTCCTGACGTCTGGAACATCGAAAGGCCCGAGACCGTCGCCGAGGTCCACGCCGCGTATTACGCCGCGGGCGCGGACGCCGTGACCACCAACACGTTCGGCGCGAGCCCGATCAAGCTCGCCGGCCACGGCCGGGAAGACGCCGCCAGGGAGCTGAACATCGCCGCGGCCCGGCTGGCGGTTTCCATCCGTCCGGCCGGGCGCTTCGTCGCCGGGGGCATGGGCCCCACGGGCAAGTTCCTCAAGCCGCAAGGCGAGTATGAGGAAGCCGAATTCGCGGGCGCCTACGAGTCGCAGGCCGCGGCCCTGGCCGAAGGCGGCGTTGACGTTCTGATCATCGAGACCATGTTCGACCTGCGCGAGGCGGCCTGCGCGCTGCGGGCGGCGAAAAAGGCCGCGACGCTCCCTGTCCTGGTGACCATGACCTACAACCGGAACAAGCGGGGATTTTTCACCCTGATGGGGCAGAGCGCGGCGGCCTGTTCCGCCGAGCTCGAGCGGCTGGGCGCCGCCGCCGTCGGAGCGAACTGCACGCTTTCGAGCGACGGGATGATCGGCCTGGCCAAGGAACTGAAGACGGCGACGACGCTCCCCGTTGTCATCCAGCCGAACGCCGGGCAGCCGAACCTCGGTCCGGCCGGGGAGCTCATCTACGCCCAGAGCGTCGACGATTTCGTCCGCGATGTCTCGGCCATCGCCGCCGAAGGGGCGAACATCGTCGGCGGCTGCTGCGGGACGACCCCGGACCACATCCGGGCCCTTTCCGCCGCCCTGTACGGGCGGTAAGAACCCCGCCTGAGGGTGGGGGGCGGCGGGCTGCCCTTTTCAGGAAGGAAACTTCCGCGAAACTCGTCTAATATAATGAGGAGATTTTATTGAAGTCTACGATGCCGGCCTTGATCCTGCTGATCGCGGGACTGTGTCCGCCCCTTCCCGCTGCCGCCGCTCCCCCGCTGTCCGCCCAGGCGGCGAAAGGCGCCAACGTCCTCCTGATCACGGTCGACACGCTGCGCTTCGACCGGATCGGATTCTTTTCGCCCCGCTTCGTCAAAACACCCGCGATCGACGCGTTCGCCCGGACGTCCGCGTCCTTTTTTCGCGCTTACGCCCACAGCCCGTTGACCCGGCCTTCACACACGAACATCCTGACGGGCACGACGCCCCCCTATCATGGCGTGAGCGACAACCCGGGATTCCGGCTGGAGTCCAAGTTCCTGACCCTGGCCGAGCACTTCAAGGCCGCTCAATACCGGACCGGGGCGTTCATCGGGGCGTTCGTCCTGGATTCGCGCTTCGGGCTCGATCAGGGATTCGACACCTATTCCGACCTCCACGGGCAGTCCGAGATCGTGGAGCGGCGGGCCGAGGAGTGCATCACGCCGGCCCTGGCCTGGATGGCGGAACAGAAATCCCCCTGGTTTTGCTGGATCCATCTCTTCGATCCGCACGATCCCTATGTGCCTCCCGAGCCGTACCGGACCGAATACGCCCAGGACCCGTATTCGGGCGAAGTCGCCTATGTCGACAGCCAGCTCGGCCGGCTGCTCAAGACCCTGGAAGCGAATGGAACCCTGTCCGAGACCGTGATCGTCCTGACCTCCGACCACGGCGAATCGCTGGGCGAAAAGGAGGAGTTGTATCACGGCTTCTTCGCCTACGACGCGGTCCTTCATGTGCCTCTGCTCATCCATGCTCCCGGGCTTGCCCCGGCCAAGGTGACGGAGGACGTCTGCCATGCGGATATCTTTCCGACCGTCTGCGACCTCGTCGGCCTGCCCCTCCCCTCTCATCTCCAGGGCGAATCCCTCCTTCCGATCATCGCCGGCCGCGGCCGGGAGAAGAAAGCGATCTATTTCGAGTCGCTGTCCCCGCATTTCTTCCTCGACGCCGCGCCGCTCCGGGGATTCATCCGGGACGGCCGGAAATTCATCGACCAGCCGATCAAAGAGGTCTATGACCTGGCCGTCGACCCCGGCGAGGAGACGAACCTGGCCTCCGCCGTGGACATATCCGTATTGACTAAAGACCTCGACGCCTTGCGGAAGAGCCTGAAGGGGCCCGGGACGAAGATGGACCTGGAGAGCGGGGGACGGGAAGGCGCGGCGCTGATGAAGAGCCTGGGCTATGTCTCGGCCAAGCCCGCGGCCAAGCGGGATTACGGGCCTCCGGACGACCTGAAATCGCTCCAGCCCCTGATCGCCCAGCTCCGCCAGGACGTCGAGGAATTCAGGGACGGAAACCGTGACCTCGCCCTCAAGAAGATCAACAACATCATCCGCATCCGGCCGACCTACGTGACGGCCTACGTCGCCCTGGCGACGCTTTATTCGAACCGGGAGCTCTACGATCAATCCCTGGCCGTCCTGCGGGACGGCCTGGTCCGAAACCCGGAGAGCCCGGCCCTCATGGAGCGGCTGGGGATCGTCCTGGTCATGGCCAAGAGGTATGAGGACGCCATCGGTCCGCTCGAAGATTGCGCCCGGCGCGATCCCGACGATCCCGAAAGCCGGAATTATCTCGGCCGGGCGCGGATGGGCATCGGCGACCTCGTCGCGGCCGAAGACGATTTCAACAAAGCCCTGGCCCTCGATCCGGACATGGTCGAGGCCTTCAACAACCTGGGGTACTGCGACCTGCTCCTTTTCCAGAAAACCCAGGACGCCCGGTTTCTGGACTCTTCCCTTCGGAACTTCGAGAAAGCGCTGGCCCTGAATCCCGGCTTGAAGTCCGCCTTGAAGGGAAAGGAGACCGCTCTCGCGCTCCGCACCTGACCGCCTCCACCTGGGAAGGCCTCCGCGAGTTGACACCGGCCACCAAATCCCCTATTAAATGCAGGCGAGGCCGTCCGCGGCGGACGCCCCGCACATGAACAGCGTTCGACGGAGAGATTTCTTAAAAAATGTCGGATTCGGTTTGGCCGGAGCGGCCGCCCTGCCGCCGGCGCGGCGGTTCCTTCCCGAGGCTCCCTCTTCGGCCGGGAGGCCGAACGTCCTTTTCATCTCGGTCGACGACCTGAGGCCCGAGCTCGGCTGTTACGGGAACCGGCTGATCAAGACGCCGGCCATCGACGGCCTGGCCGGGTCCGGAGTCCGGTTCGGACGGTCCTTCTGCCAATCCTCGGTCTGCAATCCCTCGCGGGCGAGCCTGCTGACCGGGCTGCGGCCTGACTCGGCCAAGGTCTGGGACCTGCTCGTCCATTTCCGCGATACCGTTCCCGATGTCGTCACCCTGCCCCAGCACTTCAGGCGGAACGGATACCGGACGATGGCCTTCGGCAAGGTCTTCCATCCCACCGTCTCCGATCCGAGATCCTGGGATTTCCCCGAATATTGGCCGCGCTATTCATCCCTTTATTCCCAGGCCACGCTCGAGCGGCTGAAGGCGAAGGAGGAGCAGGCCCGGTCGATGGGCTGGAGTGAAGCCCTTGTTCGGGACCAGATCCGCGGGCCTGCTTTCGAGATCGAGGACGTTCCCGACAACCGGAGATGGGATGGGGAGATCGCCGAGCAGGCCATGCTCTCCCTGGTCGGGCTGGCCCGGGCCGGGAAGCCTTTTTTCCTCGCCGTCGGCTTTTTCTCGCCTCACCTCCCTTTTGTCGCCCCCAAAAAATATTGGGACCTCTACGATCCGGCGAGCCTGCCGGAGGCGCTGAATCCCTTCCCTCCCTCCGGCATGCCCCCGATGGCCATGAACATCCTCACCGAGCTCCGCGTCTATGATGATTTCGCGGCCGTGCCGCCCCCTCCGACCGGCCTCCTGCCCGAAGCGCAGCGCCGCGCCCTGAAACACGGCTATTACGCGGGAGTCAGCTTCGTCGACGCCCAGGTCGGAAAGCTCATCGGCCTCCTCGACCGGCTCGGGATCGCCGGATCCACGATCGTCGTGCTCTGGGGCGACAACGGCTGGAAGCTGGGAGACCACGGGAGCTGGTGCAAGAGCACGAACTATGAGACCGATACGCGCTGCCCGCTCATCATCCGGGCTCCGGGCCGGAAAGGCAACGGCCGGTCCTCGGAGGGACTCGTCGAGTTCATCGATGTCTATCCGACCCTCTGCCAGCTGGCCGGACTCCCCCTCCCCGCCCACCTCGAGGGACAGACCCTGGCCCCTCTTCTCGACGATCCGGCCGTCGCGGGCCGCGATGCGGCCTTCAGCCAGATCTATCGCCTGATCCGGGACCGCCATGTCATGAGCTATGCCATGCGGACGGAACGGCACCGTTTCATCGAATGGCGGGACTGGGAAACGGGCGTCATCGTGGCCGAGGAGCTTTACGACCATACGGACGATCCGGACGAGAACGTCAACCTCGCTCCGCGGGCCGAGACCTCCGATCTGCGGGACCGCCTGCGGGCGCGGCTGCGTCAGACCTGTCCGATCCAAAACCGGCCGGGACCGGCCCTCCTGCGGGCCAGGAGCTCCGAGACCGCCGTCGTCCTCGAGCTCGTGAACGAGCTCGGTGAAGAGGCGTCGGTTTACGAGCTCGATGCCTCCGGGTCGAGGGGGGAGGTGAAAATCCTCAAAGCGGGCGAGCGGCTCTCGATCCGGACGTTCCTGACCCATCCCTTCGTCGTCGAGAGCCGGTCCGGCGATTTCTACAAGGTCGTCTTTCCCGGGCCTAAGCGCGGCGAGTTCGTCCTGCGCAAGCCTCCCGTCCGCTGAGCCCGGGCGCGTCCGCGCTCAAGACCTGTTCCGGATCTGGCGGAGGTACGTCTGCCTGACTTGGAGGAAGAAGCGATCGTACCTTCCATCCCGGAAATCGGGGTATGTCCACTCGAGGAGCCGAACCCCGCGCCGGGCGAAGAGGAGCTCGAGGTGTCCGTAGATCCCGCCGCGGAGCGGAACCCGGTGGGCGAAATCCTTGGCCGTGGCCATGATGAGCGCCGCGGCCGTGATCACTCCGGGGTCGAGGTTGACGGGACGAAGCGTCGAGCCGAGCTCGCGCCGGATCTCCCCCTCGAGGTCGTTCGTCCGGATCTTGATCCCGCTCAGGCTGTCGGGCAGGACGAGAGGCTCGAAACTCACGAATCCGCGGCGGAGGCCCGGCCCCATCTGAGGCTCGTAATAGTCGGAAAAATCGAAGGGGAACGTTCCGCTCCGGGCGTCGACGGGCCCGTAAAGGCCGGCCAGGGCGGCTTCGGCCCGGTCGAGAAGGGCGTCGCTTCCGGCGATGATCCCGCAGACGAGCTTGGCCGGCGGAAAAGGCTGGATGACGGCCATGACCCGCTCATTATATTTGATTTTCCGGCGGACCGTAACCTATAATGATTTGATTTGACGCGAGGTGAGCGACCATGAAATGGGTTTACGTCGAGGACATCGCGGCCTTCAAGGACCAGGATGTCGAGGTTCGCGGCTGGGTTTACAACAAGCGGTCGAGCGGCAAGGTCCGCTTTATCCTCGTCCGCGACGGCACGGGCATCCTCCAGACGACGGTCTTCAGCCCGGACGAGAACCACCCGCTCTTTGCCAAGTTCGACGCCCTGACCCAGGAATCCTCGCTCATCGTTCGCGGCCGCGTCCGGGAGGACAAGCGGGCTCCCGGCGGGTTCGAGCTGACCCTGTCCGAGGTCGACATCGTCCAGATCGCCCAGGACTACCCCATCACGCCCAAGGAGCACTCGACGCCGTTCCTCATGGAGCACCGCCATCTGTGGCTCCGCTCCCGGAGGCCGCACGCCGTCCTCCGCATCCGGGCCGAAGTCGTCAAGGCGATCCGCGACTTCTTCGACGACCGGGGCTTCCGGCTGATGGACACGCCCATCCTCACCCCGAGCGCCTGCGAGGGGACGACAACTCTTTTCGAGACGAAATATTTCGACCAGGCGGCCTATCTGAGCCAGAGCGGCCAGCTCTATAACGAGGCCACGGCCGCCGCGTTCGGAAAGGTCTATTGCTTCAGCCCGGCGTTCCGGGCCGAGAAATCAAAGACCCGCCGCCACCTGATCGAGTTCTGGATGGTCGAGCCCGAGGTCGCCTTCGCCGTCCTCGAGGACACGATCGAGCTCGGGACCGACCTCATTATGTTCATCATCGACCGGGTCCTAGCCCGGCGGAGAGCCGAGCTCGAGGAGCTCGAGCGCGATCCGAAGCCGCTCGAGGCGGTTGCGAAGCCCTTCCCCCGCTTCACCTATGACGACATCGTCCCCCGGCTCAAGGAGAAAGGCTCGGCCATGGCCTACGGCGACGATTTCGGCGCCCCCGAGGAAACGCTGATCGCCGAGCTGTCGTCGAACCCGGTCTGCGTCACCCACTTCCCGGCCAAGATCAAGGCGTTTTACATGCAGCCCGACGCGGACCGCCCCGACCTGGCCCTGGGCGTCGATTTCATGGCCCCGGAAGGCTATGGGGAGGTCATCGGCGGCGGACAGCGGATCCACGACCTCGCCCTCCTCGAAGAGCGGCTTCGGGAGCACAACCTGCCCCGGGAAGCCTATGAGTGGTACATCGACCTCCGCAAGTACGGCTCCTGCCCGCACTCGGGGTTCGGCATGGGCGTCGAGCGGATGGTGACGTGGATGTGCGGGATCAAGCATATCCGGGAGACCATCCCCTTCCCTCGCCTGCTCTATAGGATCTACCCCTGATCCCCGTCGCCCTGGTCACGTTCGGCTGCGCCAAGAACCTCGTCGACAGCGAGGTCATGGCCGGTCTGCTCGCCCGGTCGGGCTTCCGGCTCATCGCCGATCCCGCCGGCGCCGAGGTCATCATCCTCAACACATGCGGATTCATCGGCCCGTCCAAGGATGAGGCCGACGCGGCCATCCGCTCCGCTCTCGCTCCGCGCCGGCGCGGGGCGCCCCCCAAAGTGATCGTCGCGGGCTGCTATGTCGAAAGGAACCGGGACGAGCTCTCCGCCCGCTATCCCGCCGTCGACGCCTGGATCGGGGTCAAGGATTTCGACAACATCGTGGCCGTTGTCCGCGGGAAGCGGTACCGGCCCGGCCGGCGGACCTTCCTCTACGACGGCGCCGCTCCGCGGGCGGTCTCGACGCCCTCCTCCTGGGCTTACCTCAAGATCTCGGAAGGCTGCTCGCACGCGTGCGCTTTTTGCTCCATTCCCTCGATCAAAGGTCCGTACCGGTCCCGGACGATGCGATCGATCGTCGACGAGGCCCGGCGCCTCGCCGGCGGCGGCGTCCGGGAGCTCGACCTGATCTCTCAGGATACTACCTATTACGGCCGCGACCGGGCTTCGAGAAGCCGGCTTCCCCGGCTCCTCAGGGACCTCGGCCGCGTCCCCGGCCTGGCTTGGATCCGGCTTCTCTATGGATATCCCGAGGAGGTCGATGACGCGCTCATCGACGCTCTCGGCGGAGAAATGGTCTGCCGCTATCTCGATATTCCCTTCCAGCACGCCGATCCGGGCATCCTTCGGAAGATGGGCCGCTCAATGAGCGCCCGGAGGGCCCTTCGCCTCCTCGACAAACTGCGGGTTGCGGTTCCGGAGATCGCCGTGCGCACCTCGCTCATCGTCGGCTTTCCGGGAGAAGGCCGGGCCCAATTCGGGGCCCTGAAAGCCTTCGTCGAAGAAGCGCAGTTCGATCATCTCGGCGTTTTCGCTTATTCCCGGGAAGAGGGAACGGCCGCCCACGGGCTGGGCGATCCCGTCCCGGAAAAGGTCAAGAGCGCGCGATGCGACGAGATCATGGCCCTCCAGGCAGAGATCTCCTCGCGGAAGCTCCGCCGGCGGGTTGGGGAGACGATCGAGGTGCTCCTGGAGGGTCCATCGGACGAAGATCCCGGAATCTGGATCGGCCGGGCCGAGTCCCAGGCGCCCGAGGTCGACGGAGTCGTCTTCGTCGTCGGCGTCACGCCCGAGGCCGCCGCGTCCGGGCCCCTGCGCCGGGTTGAAATCACGGCATCCGGAAGCTATGATTATCGGGGCAGGCTCATCGGATGAAAACGCTCGCCCGTCTCCTCGCCACATTCTTCGGCGCCGGCCTCTTTCCCTTCGCCCCGGGGACCTTCGCCAGCCTCTGGGCCGTCCTCATCTTCAAGCTCCTCGTTTCGAATCTTTCCTGGCTCTTCCAGATCGGGGCGATCGTCATCGTCTTCTTTGTCGGCGTGTGGGCCTCGAGCCGGCATGCGGTTGAGCTCGGCCGGAAGGACCCCCGGCCCGTCGTCATCGACGAGGTCTGCGGACAGTGGATCAGCCTGCTCGCGGCCCCCCCGACCTGGGGCTTCGCCGCCGCCGGATTCGTCCTTTTCCGCGTCTTCGATGTCGTCAAGCCCTTCCCCATCCGCCGCCTCGAGGCGCTGCCGTCGGGCTGGGGCATCATGGCCGACGACGTCCTGGCCGGGTTGTATGCCGCCGCGGTTATGCAGGTCTATATCGCACTCCTATGAAGATCGAAATCATCGCCGTCGGCTCGGAGCTTCTGACGCCCTATTATCTCGACACGAATTCCCTTTTTCTGACCCGCCGGCTGAACGACTTCGGCCTCGATCCTGCCTGGAAGACCGTCGTGGGCGACGATCCGTCGGACCTGAAAAATGTTTTCGCGGACGCTCTCGGACGGGCCGATCTCCTGCTCGTCATGGGGGGGCTCGGCCCGACCGGCGACGATATCACCCGCGAGGTCCTGGCCGAGGTCCTCGGGAGGTCCTTGAAGTTCGAAGAGAAGATCCTGGCCGGCATTCGAGACCGGATCGCCCGCCACGGCCGGGAGATGACCGCGTCCAACCGGAAACAGGCCTACGTGATCGAAGGGGCTGAGGTCCTCGAGAACAGGAACGGAACCGCTCCGGGACAATGGCTCGCGGCCGGGCGGAAGTTGATCGCTCTGCTGCCCGGCCCGCCGCGGGAGCTCGAGCCGATGTTCGATGCTCTTATCCGGCCGCGGCTCGCGCCGATTTCGTCCGGCGTCCTGCTCCGCCGCACGCTCAAGACGACCGGCCTCGGGGAATCGCAAGCCGAGGATATGATCCGTGATCTTTACCCCGATCAGAAGGATCTCCGCTTGACGATCCTCGCCTCTCCCGGCCAGGTCGAGTTCCATCTGTCCGCCCGGTCGGCTTCGGATGCGGCGGCCGCCCGGGAAGCGCTTGACCGCTTAACGGAAGCCCTCCGGTCGCGTTTGGCCGAGCGCGTGTTTTCGGATTCCGGCGAGGACTTGGAGGAGGTCGTCGGACGGATGCTCAAAGCGTCCGGAAAGACGCTGGCCGCGGCCGAGTCCTGCACCGGGGGGCTCCTCGCCGAAAGGATCACCCGTGTCTCCGGGAGCTCGGCCTATTTCCTGGAGGGCGCCGTGTCTTACGCGAATGCCGCCAAGACGCGGGTCCTGGGCGTGCCGGCCGGGCTCATCGAAGCGCGCGGCGCCGTCAGCGCCGAGGTCGCCGCGGCCATGGCCGCCGGGATCCGGGCGGTATCCGGCGCGGATTTCGGCCTTTCGATCACGGGGATCGCCGGTCCCGACGGAGGGACTCCCGAAAAGCCCCGCGGCCTCGTCTTCAACGGAATCTCCTGGGACGGCGGGGGCGCCGTGGAGAGGAACGTCTTTTTCGGCGGCCGGGCCGAGGTCCGCTTCCAAGCCGCCCAGAAAGCTCTCGACCAGGTACGGATCCGCTGCGAACGGGAGTCACGGCGGAAGGCCGGACCATGAGAACGTTCATTGCCGTCGACCTCGATCCCGAGATCAAGAAAGCCCTGTCCGCCTTTATCCTCAGGCTGAAAAAAGCCGGCCCGGAAGGAACGAGCTGGGCGCGCGAGACAGGGATGCATCTCACCCTCAAGTTCCTCGGCGAGATCGACGAATCGAAATCCGAATCCATCAGCCGGATCATGGACGCAACCGTCCAGCCGGAAAAGCCGTTCCGGCTGCAGTTCCGGGGAACGGGTTGTTTCCCCAATGCCAGATTCCCGCGGGTGCTCTGGGTCGGGACCGCGCCCTCGGCCGAGCTCGACGGGCTGACCTCCCGTCTCGAGGCCGGCCTGGCCGCGATCGGGTTCGATCCCGAGTCGCGGCCTTTCCATCCCCACCTGACGGTCGGCCGGGTCCGCTCGGCTTCCAAAGTCCGCGATGCCGTGACCGAGCTCGAGCTGCAGAGGAACGCCGATTTCGGGACGATGACCGTCGGCAAAATCACTTTTTTCAAGAGCGTCCTGGGCCCCGGCGGAGCGGAATATACCGTTTTGAAGGAATCCTTCCTGCGATGAAGATCGCCGCGGCGCTCCTCTGCTATCTCCTCGGCTCGATCCCGACCGGATACCTGGTCTTCCGGGCGGGAGGAAAGGGAGACATCCGCTCCCACGGGAGCGGGGCGACGGGCGCGACCAACGTCCTGAGGCTCCGCGGCTGGCGGGCCGCCCTCCCCGTGGCCCTGATCGATATCGCCAAAGGGTTCGTTCCCTCCTTCGTCATCCTCCACCTGTTCCGCGACCCGGTCCTGGCCGCCGGTTGCGCTTCCCTGGCCGTTCTCGGCCACTGCTTCCCGGTGTACATCGGCTTCCGCGGCGGCAAGGGCGTGGCCACCGCAGGCGGAGCGATGTTCGCCATCGCCCCCCTGCCGGCCCTGGCCAGCTTGGGCGTTTTCGCGGCGACGATCGCGCTGACGCGCACCGTTTCCCTGGGCTCGATCCTGGCCGCCCTCCTCTTCCCCGCTTTCCTGGCCGTCTTCGGAGTCCCGGGAGGAGTCATCGCCGCCTCCGTTCCGATCCTCGCCCTGATCCTCATCCGTCACGCGGGCAATATCGCCCGGATCTTTCGCGGCACGGAGCGAAAGCTCGGAGCCAAGGAGGCGAAGAACGCATGAACGCCGGAGTCATCGGAGGCGGGAGCTGGGGTTCGGCCTTCGCCGTCATGCTCGGCCGGAACGCGATCCGGGCCAAGCTCTGGATCCGCGAACCCGATGTCTACGACTCGGCCGTCCGCGAGCGCGAGAACCGCATCTTCCTGCCCGGATTCAAGTTCCCGGGTCCGGTCTCCGTCCATCACGACCTCGAAGAGACCGTTCGGGACTGCGACATCCTCTTCATTGCCGTCCCTTCGGAGTTCTGCCGGAAGATCTACGCCCGTCTGGGCCCGCTGCTTGCGGACGGCCCTGCCGTCGTCAGCCTGACCAAGGGGATCGAGAAGCGGACGCTCATGCGCATGAGCGAGATCATGGCCGAGACCCTTCAGCCGTCCGGGGCCGGCCGGATCGGCGTCCTCTCCGGTCCGAGCTTCGCCCGCGAGGTGGCTGAAGGCCATCCGACCGCTCTCGTCCTGGCCGCCTCCGACCACGCCTGGGCCCGCAAGGTCCAGGCCCGGCTCTCGAATCAAGCCCTGCGGATCTACACCTCGGGAGACGTCACAGGCGTGGAGCTGGCCGGGGCGCTCAAGAACGTCATCGCCATCGCCGCGGGACTGTCGGATGCCATGGATTTCGGTTTCAATTCCCGGGCCGCCCTCATGACCCGCGGCCTGGCCGAGATCGCCCGGCTCGGGCTCAAGCTGGGCGCGCGCCGCGAGACGTTCTCCGGATTGGCCGGCATGGGCGACCTGCTCCTGACCTGCACCGGTCCGCTCAGCCGGAACCGGCATGTCGGCTTCGAACTGGGGCGCGGCGGCCGTCTCCGGGACATCATCACCCGGATGCGCATGGTCGCCGAAGGCATCCCGACCACGGTTTCGGCCCGGGCGCTGGCCCAGCGCGAAGGCGTGGACATGCCCATCACCGAACAGGTCTATCAGGTCCTTTACCGGAACAAGGACCCGCGCCGCGCCCTGACCGACCTGATGGCCCGGACGCTCAAGGAGGAATGCCGATGACCGCCCGTTTCAATCTCTCGCCGATCGTTTGGGCCGTGCTCGGACTCGCCGCGATCGCTTCGGCCTGCGTTTCACCGCAGGCCAGGCTCGCCGCGCAGCAGGAGAAAGACCCCCAATACCAATACGAGAAGGCCGCCGTCTGCATGCAGGCCGGCCTGCCCGACGAGGCCATCAAATACCTCAACCGGGCGATCACGCTCGATCCCAATCATTATCTGTCCTACAACCTCTTCGGCCTGGCCTACCTGATCAAGCGTGATTTCCCGAACGCGGTGACCGCCCTCGAGCGCTGCACCGCCCTCAAGCCGGATTTTTCGGAGGCGTTCAACAACCTCGGAACGGCGCTCCAGGAGACGGGCCAGACGGTCCAGGCCGAGGCCGCCTTCAAGCGGGCGTTCGAGATCGACCAGAACTACAACGCCAGCTACAACCTGGCCAAGATCAGCTTCGAGCGGGGCGATCTCACCCAGGCCCTGACCTACGTCGGCCGGTCCCTCCAGAGATATGACAAATCGCTCCTGGCCTGGAACCTCCAGGGCCTCGTCCTCGACACCATGGACCGGACGGACGAGGCGATCGGAAGCTACCAGCAGGCCCTCAAGCGCGTGCCCAACGAGGAGAACGTCAGCTACAACCTGGCCGTGGCGTATTTCCGAAAAGGGGAAAAAACCCGGGCCCGGGAGATCCTGCAGCGCATCCTGCCGACGGCCAAGACGGAGGAGCTGAAAGCCCGCGTCCGCGAGCTCCTGTCCAAGATCAAATAACGAACGGCGGATAGCCCCTGAATTCCGAAAAACGCATCAGCGGAGGGGTCGTCCGCAAGCGAACATCAGGAAGGAGGGACCCGCCTTGCGGGGGGGAACCTAAGGGGTTCCCCCAGTGAGCGGCGGACGCCCCGGAGCGATTCAGGTGCCTTCCTGCCAGGCGGCGAGATACTTCTTCTGATCGGCGGTCAGCCGGTCGATCTTGATCCCCATCGTCGCCAGCTTCATCCGGGCGATCTCGGCGTCGATCTCCGGCGGGACCGGATAGACGGCCTTCTCGAGCTTCCCGCCGTGCTTGACGATATGGACGACGCTCAGGGACTGGTTGGCGAAGCTCATGTCCATGACCATGGCCGGATGGCCCTCCGCCGCGGCCAGATTGATCAGCCGGCCTTCGCCGAGGAGATGGATCCTCCGCCCGTCGCGGAGAACGTACTCGTCCACGAATTCGCGGATCCGGCGCTTGCTCTTGGACATCTCCTCCAGGGCCGGAATGTCGATTTCGACGTTGAAATGGCCGGAGTTGGCCACGATCGCCCCGTCCTTCATCATGAGGAAATGGCGCCGGCCGATGACCGTCTTGTTGCCGGTCACGGTGACGAAGACGTCGCCGATCCGGGCCGCCTCGGCCATGGGCATGACGTCGAAGCCGTCCATGACGGCCTCGATGCCCTTGAGCGGATCGACCTCGGTGACGATCGACCCGCGCCCCGGCTCCCTGCGCCCGCATGGCCAGCCCGCGGCCGCACCAGCCGTAGCCGGCGATGACGAAGTTCAGCCCGGCGAGGAGGACGTTGGTGGCCCGGAGGATGCCGTCGAGCGTGCACTGGCCCGTGCCGTAGCGGTTGTCGAAGAGATGCTTGGTCTTGGCGTCGTTGACGGCGATGATCGGATAGCGCAGGACGCCGTGGCGGGCCATGGCCTTGAGACGGATGACGCCCGTCGTCGTCTCTTCGGTTCCGGCGATGATGTCCGCCAGCCGCTCCGTCCGCTTGGTGTGGATGATGTTGACGAGGTCGGCCCCGTCGTCCATGGTGATGTGCGGCTTGTGGTCGAGGGCGCTGTGGATGTGCTTGTAGTAGGTCTTGCGGTCCTCGCCCTTGATGGCGAAGACGGGGATGCCGTAATGCTTGACCAGGGCGGCGGCGACGTCGTCCTGGGTGCTGAGGGGATTCGAAGCCGTCAGCCGGACGTCCGCGCCGCCGATCTTGAGCGTTTCCATGAGGTTCCCCGTCTCCGTAGTCACATGGAGGCAGGCCGCGATGCGGATCCCCTTGAGAGGAC
Organism: Candidatus Aminicenantota bacterium; assembly: GCA_963848835.1. Lineage (GTDB taxonomy): Bacteria > Acidobacteriota > Aminicenantia > Aminicenantales > UBA4085 > CAWKFB01. The sequence continues at coordinate 40,268 of CAWKFB010000019.1, forward strand.
GCTCCTTGGCGAAGCGCGCTTTGATCGAATTGAGGACGGGCATGTACCGGCTCGCCCATTCCATCCTCAGGCGGCCTTTGTCGGCCAAGGCGATGTTCTTGACGTCGTGTCGGACCATGATTCTCGCTCCTCGGAAAAGTGGACGATACGATAGCATAAAGCCCGCGCCCGTTCAAATCTTGCAAAACCCGGCCCGTTCGCATACATTGGAAAAAATCCCGCCGGGGAGAAAAGCTCCGGCCTGGTCCGGGAAGGAGGATGCTCATGGTCGGAACCTATGGCTGCGGGGAATCCGATCTCACCCGCTACATCTGCCGGCGAACGACCCGGCCGCCCCGGATGACGGGGCTCTCGATGACGAATGCTGGGTCCGGGCGGAGCGCTCCCCGCGCTTCATCGACCTGGTCACCGGAGCCCCCGCCCCGCTCGAAACGCGGATGGCCGCGCTCTGGGACGACAAAGCCCTTTACGTCGCCTATTGGATCGAAGAGCCCAATGTCCAGGCCCGGCTGACCGAGCGCGATTCTTTCATCTGGACCGAGAACGACGTGGAGATGTTCATCGGCGGGCCGGATTGTTATTATGAATTTCCAGATCAACGCCCGGGGAACGGTCTATGAGGTGTTCTATGTCTGGCAGGGGCCTATCGCCGGGCCGGTTTCGACTCGCATGAGGAGTTCGACCTGGCCCGCCGAAAGGTCGACGTCCTGGGCGGCTTCCAGGACTCGAGCCGTTGGGAAGACATCCCCGGGGCCGGCGCTGGGCGTTCATGGATTGGGATTTTCCGGGCCTGCGGACCGCCGTCCGGGTGGATGGAACGCTCAACGACGATCGGGACATCGACCGGGGCTGGACGGTCGAGCTCTCCTTCCCGTGGGAGAGGGGATGTCCCGCTCTCGCCCAGGGGCGGGCTCTTCCGCCCCGGGCCGGCGACATCTGGAGGATGGACTTCTCCCGATCGAGGCCGTGATCGCGGGCGGGAGCGGGACCGGCCCGATCCGGGCTGGGCCCTCAACAACACGGGGTCTATGATTCCCATATCCCGGAGTGTTTTTCCCTGGTTCAGTTCTCGGATGAGAGGATCGCCTGATCCCCGGGTTTGGTCGCCAGGCCTATCTTGTGTTATTTTATGAATTTGTAGCGGAGAGGTTCGCGAAAAAAAGAGGCATGATCCCAACCCAAAGGCTTCTTCGACGCGGCGCCTGGCCCGGCCTCGCGATCCTGGCCTTGGCCGCGACCGCCTTTCCTAAAGGCCGGCGGGCCCCGTCCATTTCACGCTTGAAACGGCCTCGAGGTCATCCTCGCGCTCGGATACGGCGCTTCCCAGCGTTTCGGTCGCGCTCGCCTATCCGTCGGTTCGGCGGACGATCCTCCCGGCAAGGCCGGCCTGGCCGACCCTGATGAAACGTTGATGTTCTCCGGTTCGGCCAACGTCGGGCCCCTGCAGCACATCAACACCATGTATCGGATCGGGGGCGACTTCAACGCCACGGCGAACGAGGACCGCACGATCTTCTTCCAACTGTTCCGTCCCATTACCTCGCCCTTGTCCTCTGGCTCGAATCCGACCGGATGCGCTCGCTCGAAGAGACCCCGGAAGCCTTCGAGCTGGCGCGTGAGGACCACTTGCGCGAGCTCAGGCGCCGGCGGCTCGAGGAGCCGTTCCTCGAAAGCGGGCTGGTTTTCGACCAGCTGGTCTTCCCCGATCCGGCGCTCAACCATCCCCTGAGCGAACGGAGGAATCTCTCCGGGCCCTGACCCTCGAGGATGTCCATGCTTCTATGCCGAGAACTATGTCCCGAACCGGGCGGTCCTTTCGATCGCCGGGCAATTCGACCGCGTCCGGGCCCGGGAGCTCGTCGTCCGGTACTTTGAGACGATCCCGCGCGGCAAGGACATCCCGAAGTGGCCCGATACTCCCGCTCGAAAGGTCCCGCCCAGAGAGATTCGGGACGAGCAGCCGCGACTTCGCCGGCGTTCTTCTGCGGCTACAGGCTGGGCTCGGCTTCTTCGGCGGACATATATCCGCTGGGGATCATCGAGTACGTCCTCCTCAAGGGGCCGGCCGCGCGCCTGAACCGCCGCCTCCTCAACAAG
>CAWKFB010000020.1:0-205162 GCA_963848835.1 Candidatus Aminicenantota bacterium
GGCTAGTCCAGCAATCATGTCATTCAGAATCATTTTGTTCTCCTTCCAAGGGGCACGCCCATGAGATTCCTTGTGCTTCTCCTTTGACAGCGATCACCCGGAGTGCAAGCGGGTTAGTACGACTCAGGCGATCGTCGGGATGAGTCCCCCTTCGACCCGGATCGCGGCGCCGTTGGTGACGGCCCCCAGCCTGCTGGCGAGGAGGACGACCTGGGCAGCAATCTCTTCCGGTTCGATCAAGCGCCGGATCAGCGAAAGAGGCCGCATCCGTTCGAAGAATAGGAGCTCCCGCTGCTGCTCGGTAATGCCTTCGTCCGGAATCACTGATTTTATGAAGGCGGCGATCCCCTCCGAGCGTGTGGGACCGGGAAGGACCGAGTTGACGGTTACGCCCGTGCCGCGAGTATTCTCGGCAAGCCCGCGCGCCACGGCCAACTGGGCGCATTTCGTCACCCCGTAATGGATCATTTCGGCTGGTATCAGCAACGCGCTCTCGCTAGCCACAAAAATCACGCGGCCGAAGGAACGCTCGATCATCCGGGGAAAGTAGTAGCGGGCAAGCCGTGCACCGCTGACCACGTTCACCTCGAAAATGTGGTGCCAGTCTTCATCGGAAATCTCAGCGAAAGGCTTCGCCTCGTAGATTCCGAGATTATTAATGAGAATATCAACGTCTGGTACAGCATCGAACAGTGTGGCCGCTCCATTTGCAGTAGCGGGATCTGCCAGAACTGTACGTACCGAGCCCGCCCGGCCTACTCGTGTTGCGGCCGCGTTCAGTTTCTCGCGATTTCGGCCGCAGAGAACTGCTGTCGCACCCTCGGCGGCCAACTGCTCCGCAATCGCCAGGCCGATGCCGGCGGTAGAGCCGGTTACAAGTGCCGTCATGTGCTCAAGCTGTAAATTCATAAAATCTCCTGCGGCGCTAAGGCTATCGTCTCGCGAAACGTCGCAACCGCCACACACGAGAGAGTCGTTACACAATGCCGGGCTGCCATCATCGGGTGAAAAGTTACAGGCTTCCTCGCACGGAGTTCGCCGCACTCGTCAAGAAGCACGGCACCGAGCGCTCCAGTCCGATACCTTTGGACCCCTACTTCGGCAGCGCGAGGATCGCGACCCAGGCGGGGCCGCTGTCGGTTTGCTGCGTCACTTTGTTCTTCATGCCGCCCGCCACCGCGACGTACGCGACGCCATCGAGTTCGTACGTCACGATTCCGCCACCGATCGGGTCACCCATCGTTTTCTTGAGAAGAACCTTGCCGTCCTTCGCGTCGAACGCCAGGAAGTTCCCCTTCGTGTCGCCGGTCAGAACAACGCCACCCGCCGTCGGCGTCACCGAGGCGACCATCGACGTATCGGCGTCGTACTTCCACAGAACTTTCCCGGAGTCGGCGTCGAGAACGCGCTCTACGTTCCGACCGACAGCCGTCACATGTCCCCGCCGCGCTGAGATCGGGTCTTGATCGCCGAACATGTTCGAGGATCCCACGAACGGCGTACCGGGCTTCAGCATCAGAGCTCCTGGCCCCGCCATCTTTATCGTCGTTGCCCAATCGATGGATCGGAACGTAGAGCGCGTTCTCGATCGGCGAATAGGAGGGACCGTACCAGTTCGTCCCGCCCTGCGTCCCGGGAAGGAAACGAGTGCCCGCGGTCGTCAGAGGCGCGTCGACGTTTTCGATAGGGGTAACCGCAACTTTGAACGCCAGATTCTTGAGGTCTCGATCTAGACCGTAGAGATATCCATCTTTGGCCGCCGCCGCGACCATTTTCTTGCCGGCCTTCGAGGTAAACAGGATGGGGCTCGCCGCCAGATCCCAGTCGTGCACATCGTGCTTGACGGGCTGGTAGTCCCTTCGCATCGTCCGGATGGAAGCCTGTTTGAAATGACCGATTGCCCCGCGTGACAATGCCGTACCCGACCAGCGCGGCGACAGCGAAGACGACGACCAGGACCAGTATCCCGGCTCGCTTGCTCAACCGGACAGGGGAAGGCGGCTGAGGATGCAGATCTAGTCCGGACGGGGACTCGATCTCTTTCACCGTCTCTGTCGTGCGTTTCATCGCGCCTTCTCCTCCAGCGCCTTCGAATAGGGATCTTCCTTCGACGACACCCTCCCTCGATAGGTGCCACGAATGATCTCCGCACGCCGGGTTTTCTTGCCCACACCGAGAATAAGGGCCCCTCGCTCGAACAGCCGGTCGACGATGTACATGTCACCTTTGACCCGGTAATTCACCATCTCCGGGCCGTCGGTACCGAGCACAACAAGGACCGGAGCCTCCCGGTGTGCTGCATTCGGTGTCATCTGGATGAAGGTCTTTTTGCCGTCGTCAACCACGCGAATCGGCCGCATATTCTCATCGCCACCCTGGATCCGGTAATCGAAATACAGATTCTCCAGCGATTCCACCGGCGCGACCTTTACGGCCTCCGATTCCTCCCGGCGGCGCTGGTCCTCCGCAAGGCGAGCTTTCCATTTCAGCGATTCGTTCTCCGGATAGGCGAAGGCGATGCGTGCCAGGTAATCTTCCGGTTTCGAGATGAGGCGCACATAGTAAGCGCGCCGATCCGTTGTGACCAGGAGATTCGTGTCTAACCCAAGTTCCGCAGTTCAAGAAGATACGCGACTTTTTTCGGTCATTTTGAAGGCCGCCCAGCCCAGCCGGCCAGTGGGCGGCCTTTGTTTCCATCACCCGGGTTCCGTGCGTGAGCTTCGCCGTTCCGAAAAGCCAATGTAGTGACGACCAACCCTCTTGAATCAGACTGCCAGATCCGTAATATGGAGCCATGTATGTGCGGCGCTGCTACCGAAAGAAGGACGGCAAGCGTCACGCTTACTGGGCTCTGGTTGAGAGCTATCGCACGGCGCGCGGACCGCGGCAGCGGGTGGTGGCCTGGCTGGGCGCGATGGATGAGCAGGGCCGCCTGGGAGTGAAGCGCTGCGCCGAACGAACGACGGCCCAACAGCGCGGCTTGTTTGTCGATCCGCAGCCCGAATGGGTGGAGGTCGATGTGAAGGGCGTTCGTGTGGAGCGCAGCCGGAAGTTCGGCGGCCCCTGGCTGGGGCTGGAGTTGCTGCGCCGACTGGAACTGGATCGCTTTCTGGAAGAGACCTTGCCGGAGGGGCGGGAAGAGATTCCCTGGCCGTTGATGGCCACGGTGCTGGTGCTCGGGCGGCTGTGCGATGCCTCCAGCGAACTGCACCTGGCGGAGCGGTTTTACGAATCCAGCGCACTGGCGGATCTGTTGAGCGTGCCGGCCGAGAAGGTCAACGAGGACCGCCTGTACCGGGCGCTGGATGCGCTGCTGCCGCACAAGCCGGCGCTGGAGAAACACCTCAAGGAGAAGCTCGGAGAGTTGTTCGAACTGGACTACGATCTGCTGCTGTACGACGTGACCAGCACGTACTTTGAAGGCCAGGCGGAGAAGAACCCGCAAGCCCAGCGGGGCTATTCGCGCGATCATCGGCCGGACTGCAAGCAGGTCAACATCGCCCTGGTGGTGAGCCGCTGCGGCATGCCGCTGGGCTATGAGATCTTCGCCGGCAATCGCAATGATGCGACCACGCTGGAAGGAGATCGTCGGGCACATCGAAGGACTCTACGGGCGGGCCAACCGGATCTGGGTGATGGATCGCGGGATGGCGGGCGAAGACAACGTGGAGTTCCTGCGCGAAGGCGGGCGGCGCTACATCGTGGGGACGGCGAAGAACTCGCTGCGCAAGTTCGAGCGGGAGTTGCTGGCCGAGGACTGGCGGCTGGTGCATGAAGGGCTGGAGGTGCGTATCACTCCGGCGCCGGGCGGGAAGGAGGTCTTCATTCTGTGCCGGAGCGCGGAGCGGCGGGCCAAAGAGCAGGCCATGCACGAGCGTTTCGAGAAGCGGATTGAGGAAGGCCTGGGGAAGATCCAGACCAGTTGCCAGAAGAAGAAGCAGAAGCCGGTGACCATCGCCACGCGGGTGGGCCGGTTGCTGGGGCGCAACACGCGCGCGGCAGCGCTGTTCGATGTGAAGGTGGAAGCCGACAGCGGCGGCTTCGCGCGCCTACGGTGGTCGAAGGTGGACGCCTGGCGCGAGTGGGCACGGTTGAGTGAGGGCTGCTACGTGCTGCGCAGCAACGTGACGGATTGGAGTCCGGAAGATCTGTGGCGGGCCTACATCCAGTTGACCGAGGCCGAGGCGGCGTTTCACATTCACAAGTCCGACCTGGCGATCCGCCCGGTGTGGCATCAGAAAGAGCACCGGGTGCAGGCGCACATCCTGGTCTGCTTTTTGAGCTACGTGCTGTGGAAGACCCTGGCAGCGAGTTGCCGGCAGGCAGGACTGGGCGACGAGCCGCGGCGAGTCTTCGAAGCGTTATCCGAGATCACGCTGGTCGACGTGGTTCTTCCAACCAGATCTGGGACGGCGATCCGGAAGCGGTGCATCAGCCAGCCCACCGAGCATCAGCAGATCTTGCTACAGCGGCTCGGCCTGAAACTGCCCACCGCGCTGGAACGAGCGGCGATGTAGTGGAAACTCGCCAGTGTCGCCGTTGAAAGCAAAGACTTTATTCTTCCAACTGCGGAAGTTGGGCTAGCCCCGCCTGCTTTGGTTTGACGACAATCATCGACGTGGTGAGATCGCCGCTCCCCGAAGTTGCGGGCGAGATAATCCAACGCACGGAATCTCCGATCTGGGCTCACCGACGAGCTTCTTGCCTGGCTCCAGTTCCACCACACAGACCCGCAATGGCGCGCAAACGAGCGTTGGCAGTCCGGCTCCGTAGGTATACAGCACACGACCGTCCTTGCCGGGAGCGGGCGTGTGATTCTCCGTCATCCAATCCTGACCGACACTGAGCGCTTCTTTGGCAGCCGGAGGCAGAGGCACGTCTTTCGCTGGTCTGAAGTCCTTGGGAACCTCGGACGCCGGACTCCCCGGAGCGAGGGCGGAAACCGCGCGTGTGGAAGTGGGAGAAACGGCGGGATCGCCCGAATCGAGTGTGTTGATGAGCCGGTCGAATGGATACTTGGCGGGATCCGGGACGCCCTCTTGATTGGTGGTCCGTGCCGGCGGAGTCCGCTGAACCCGAACTGCCGGGTTCTTATGCGATTCGTTCGGACGCTGCTGGCCTGCAACAACTCCGGCGACGGCGAATACTAGCAATGATGTGATTATGCGCTTCATCAAAGACCTGCTACAGGACTCTTGACCAGCTCACGTTGGTGACGTAAATGCCCAGCGGATTGATCCGGATCAGGCGCTCATCGCTGGGTGGGTTTACCGCAATGGTGAAAGAACCTTTCCACCGTTCCTCCGATTCCACTTGACCGGCGAGACCTCTGTTGGTCTCCGTCCATTCGACTTGATACGTTCGATCACTGGCTGCAAAAACGGCTTTTACGTCGACATCAACGGTCTTCGTCTGCGCACGCTGGTATGGTGGATCGCTTCGGAAGAATTCGCTGATTTCCACTTGTGCCGGACTGCCGTTCGCGATCATGGCGTAGACGCGATCGATCGCTTTCCGTTGTGCAACGCCATCCGTCGTAACTGAGCGGAGATCGCTCACCCACTGGAACAAAGCAGCCCGTTTCAGACGATCGTCGGCCAGACTGGCCTGATCAGCGGGCCCAGCTGCCGGGACGCGTCCGAGGCTATCAACGGCGACCACGTAGGGAACGGTGTTTGCCTTCATCGAAAGAGCGATCAGCCCTCCCGTTTCCAACGTCGTGATCAGCAGTGCCAGGAACGCCGCTGTGCGCCGGTTCTTTGCACGCGTTATGAGACTGCCGTACCGTTCATCCCACTCGCGGCGCGCGGCTAAATAGGGGCTCGTTTCCGGAGGCCGATGCTGATTGCGCGGTTCCGGTTTCGGCTGGACGCCTTCCACTACGTTTGCCGTTGCCCGGCCCGGCGCGGGTACGGACGGCTCAAAAAACGGTCGATAACCCGCTCATCAATGCCGACCGCAAGTGCAAGAAGCTGAAGTCCCTGCTGGAACGGCAACCCTCCTGTCGCGCCGAACGGCTGCCGTACCTCGAACCGCTGATCTTCCTGTCCAATCCCGACCTCCACAACCATCTTCCCGAGCCAGATCGCATCCGCATCTGCCAGCGCGACCGTGATAACGCCCCCGGCATCATCGCCGCCTTGAAGTTCCGCAACGCCTCCGGCCTTAAACAGGACGGCCCCCTCATCAACCGCCCCATCGTTGCCAGGCTCGCCCGGTCTCTCGACGAGGCCGGTATCCGTCCGAGTCAGCGCCATCGCCGCGTCGGCGACTACGAACTCAAGGAACTCCTTGCCGAAGGCCCCGACAATTCCTTTCAGGACTGGCACGCCGAGCACGTCTCGCTCAAGAACGACCCCCGCCGCATCCGCATCTACGTCATTTCGCGCCAGCCTGCCATCGATCCCCGGCTCGTCCACAAAATGGCCGAGAGCGAGTACGACATCCTGCGCACGCTCCGCCACGAGCACATCCTGGAGGCCCAGAGCTATACCGAGCACGAACTCGGCCCTGCAGTCCTCTTTCGACGTGGCCCGACGAGATTCGCCTGGACCACTACCTCCGGCAGCCTGACCGCAAGATCCCCCTCCACGTCCGCATCGATTTCGTTCGCCAAATCGCCGACGCCCTCCGCTACGCGCATGGTCGGCGCGTCATCCATCGCGCTCTCAGCCCGCAATCCATCCTCGTCACGGGACCCGACACCGCGCAGCCCCAGCTCAAGATTTTCAACTGGCAGGCCGGCCGTATCGTTAGTGCCACATCCCAGTCCGCTCAGCGCACGTCTCTCACCCTGCATTTCGAGGATTGGATCGAGGAAGCCTCTTTCGTCTACGTCGCACCCGAAGCCATCGGCAATCGCAATCTCCGCGACGAAATCTGCGACATCTTCTCCCTCGGCGCCCTCGCCTTCCACATCTTCTCCGGACAGCCTCCCGCGCCAAACATGCGGGAACTTCATGAGATCCTTGCCCGCCACCAGGGCCTACCGCTCCCTGCCGTCCTTGATGGCGCCAGCCCCAAGCTCGAAAAACTTGTCCTCGATGCCACGCACCCCGATACCATCCTTCGTACGGATTCCGCCGCCGCATTCCTACTCCAGCTCGACGCAGTCGAAGACGAGCTGACGTCACCTGAGAACGACGGCCCTTGCCCGGATCCGCTACAGGCGCCCATCGGCGAAATCCTCCCCGGCAACCTCAAGATCACTGCGCGCCTCGGCGCGGGCGGAACGGCCGCCGCACTCCTGGTGGCGCGCGATAAAGAAGAACTCGTCCTAAAGGTGGCCCTCAAACCCGAATACAATGGCCGCCTGAGCGACGAGCTCGAACTCCTGAAGACGCTTCGCCACAAGTTCATCGTCGCTCCCAAGAGCGACCTCCTCACTTTCAACGGCCTCAACGCCTTCCTCATGGAGGGCGCGCCGGCGACCGGACCCTTGCCGCTCGCCTCCGCGAGGATGGACGCCTCTCCGGCGAGTTTCTCCAGCGCTTCGGCGACGACCTTCTCGATCTCCTCGAATTCCTCGAACACGAAGGCGTCCCCCACCGCGACCTCAAACCCGACAACATCGGTGTCCGCGAGTACTCCAAGCAACTCCATCTCAAGCTCTTCGATTTCTCGCTTTCGCGGCTGCCGCTCGACAACATCCGCGCTGGCACACCCGACTACATGGAGCCGTTCCTCGCCTTACGTCCGCGTTGGGATCCCCATGCAGAACGGTTCTCTGCCGCCATCGTCCTCTATGAAATGGCCACCGGCGCTCTCCCCCGATGGGGCAACGGGCAGAGTGCGCCCCATCTCATCACAGACCAGGTCACCATCGCGTCCAACCTGCTCGATTCCCAGGTCCGCGAGCCCCTCACCGCCTTTTTCACCCGCGCACTCCGCCGTCTCCCCGCCGAGCGCTTCGACACCGCCGCCGACATGCGCGCCGCCTGGCACACCGCGTTTTCGGAGGCCCGCTTCACCGATTCGCATGTGCCCGACCCCACCGCGCGCACCCTCGCTATCAATACGGCCACACACGAAACGCCGATTCTTTCGCTCAACCTTTCCACCCGCGCCCAAAACGTCCTCGAACGCGAAAATATCAATACCGTCGGCGACCTCATCTCTACAGCGCCCAACCGCTTCCGCCACCTCCGCGGCGTCGGCGACAAGACCCGCAAAGAAATTATCGAGCTGATCGGCGACCTACGTGCGCGCTTCCCCGAGTCCGCAATCCCGCCGCAATCCGCCTCGGCGTCGGACGAAGACGTGCCTCTAGTTCATTCTGTCGACGAAATCGCCGCCCAACTTCTCCCCTCCGAAACCTCCAAGTTCAGCGCCGACCGTCCTCGCCTAGCAGCGCTCCTCGACCTCGACGATCTAACCGTGCTCCGGCCGCCCACCTGGCCCAGCCAATCCGATCTCGCCGCCCAGCGAAAGGTCACGCGCGCCCGCATCGGCCAGATCGTCACTGCCGCCCGCCAGCGATGGCGACGCAATCCCTCTCTTACTGAAGTCCGCACGTTCATCAATGAGCGGCTGCGCTCGTCCTCTGGCCTTCTCGAATCCGCTGAGCTCGCTTCCATCCTCCTCGCCGGGCGCGGCTCCACCAGCGATGGGCACATGCGCCTCCGTCTCGCCTCCGCCGTTGCTCGGGCCGCCATCGAAGCGGAACGCGCCATCGAAAAGCCACGCTTCCCGAATCGCGCTGCCGTAGCGTCCGAATCGTTTTCACCGATGAACTCGGAACAGTTGACGGGCCCGTCGGTCGCCAACTTGCAGGTACTGTGAATGCCTACTGCTTCCCGGCTAGCAGAGACTTAACCTAGCCAGACACGGCAAAACCCCCTCTCAAAAAAAAAAAAACAACAAAAAAAAAAAAAAAAAAAAAAAAAAAAAAAAAAAAAAAAAAAAAAAAAAAAAAAAAAAAAAAAAAAAAAAAAAAAAAAAAAAACTGAATTGTGTTGTGGCCGGCAGGAGGTAGCGGTTGCGGACGCGGCGGATGAGCTTCTTTCCCTCCAAGTCGAGCAGATGCGTTTCGATCTTGGCCCGATCCTTGCGCTCGACCTCCAGCTCCTTGAAGATGTTCTGAAGGGTCAAGCCCGGACGGTTCTTCCGCAGAAGATCGAGGAGCCTTTCGTCAATCGTTGGTTTCATGCTTTAAATATAATAATAAGGGGCGAGATACGGGATCCGAAGTCCTTCGCGCCGCGCCTTCACGAGCCTGATGTCCGCGGCGCGGGAGGCTTCGGCGGGAGGAAGGCCGCGATGCTCGGCCCGGAGCGCCGCCCGGAGTTTTTCGCGATCGGCCGGATCGGCCGCGGCAAGAAGCGCCGCGTCGACGCGCGCGTCGAGGGCTTCCGCCTCTTCATCGGAAAGGCCGGGGCCCGTGAGCTTCCCCAGGGCCTCGCGGAAAAGCGCCTCCAATCCCGGGAGCGGGACCGGCGCGGCGGCGAGGAAGGCCTCGACGGCCGCGCGGGCGGCGGCCCGGGGATCGGGCCGCCTCGGGAGAGCGCGGTCCGCTCCGACCCGGCGGTCGCGGACGCGCTCGAATCCCCTGAGGACCTCGGGCGCGCAAAATGAGAGGGAAAGGACCTTGTCCCCGGGGGCGGCGCGGCCGCTGCGGCTGACGAAGACCCGATCGATCCCTTCGAGGACGACGGCCAGGGGGATGCCGGCTTTCTCCCAGCGGGCGATGAGGTCGATATCCTTGGCCGAGAGAAAGAGCGGCGCCCCGCGCCGGGCGAGGAAGCGGCCCGCGATCTCCTTGAAATAGCGGCCGCTGTGGGCCTCGGCCTCATCGCCGTCCGGGACCGCGCCGGCGGGACGATCAGCGGTTGCGCTCATGAATGATCCTGAAGCATCTTTATTATAAGACTTTCCGGACCTCGGCGCTCGCGAAACGGAGGAGCCGGCCCTGCCCGTCGCGGACGAGGAGCGCCCCGTCCCGGCCGATCCCCTCATAGGAGAAGTGCGCGTCGGAGGCAGGGGCGGAGGCAGGGGCCCCAGGCTTTGACTGGGGATCCGCTTCCTCCGCACTCAACCGTGGATAATTGCCACGGGTGAGTGCCCCAGGTTTTACCTGGGGATCAGCATCCGCCGAGACGAGGATCGGCTCGCCGGGACGAATGGCGGAGCAATCGTTGACCGCCCGGATGAGCTCATCGATGCCGCCGCGGAAGAGGGAATCGAAGCGCCGGGCGGCGGCGGCGAGCAGGGCGTCGAAGAGGCGCCCGCGGTCGGCGGGAGCGCCGAGGGCGGAGACGATGGAGATGGCCGTTTCGCGGAGATCGCCGGGGAAGTCCCCGGGGCCGTGGGCCGCGTTGAGACCGATGCCGACGATGACGAATTCGGGCCGGTCGCCGGCGAAGGCGCTTTCACAAAGGACGCCGCCGAGCTTCCGGCCGTCGAAGAGGATGTCGTTCGGCCAGCGGATCCGGGCGGCCAGCCCGTGCGAGGCCTCGACGGCGTCCCGCGCCGCCAGGCCGGCGGCGAGGGGGAGAAGCGGAACGGCGGCCGGGGAAGAGGGCCGGAGCAGGATGGAGACATAGAGCCCCAGGCCCTTGGCCGAGTGCCAGGCCCGGCCTTTCGTCCCGCGCCCGGCCGTCTGCTCGTCGGCGACGACGACCGTGCCTTCGGGGGCGCCCGATACGGCGAGCGCGCGGACCGCGTCGTTCGTCGAGGCGCACGTCTCGAGCCGGTGAATGATGAACTTCATCGCGGACTCATTCTAACATGTTATAATCCGCGCGATGTCCTACCGGGTGATTCTCGCCGATTCCTCTCCCTCGACCGTGCGCGCGGTCGAGCTGGCCCTGCCCGGCCCGGAATTCCAGGTCCGGTCTTTCAGCGACGGCCTCGACGCCATCGAAGCCGTCCGCGAGGCCCCGCCCGACGCCGTTCTCGCCGCGTTCGGACTCCCCTCGCGCGACGGCTACGAGCTCGGATCGTTCGTCCGCTCCCAGACATTCGGCTCCCAGGTCGCCCTCTTCTTTCTCCGGGGCGCGTTCGAGCCGTTCGACATGCCCCGGATCGCCAAGGTCGCCTACGACGGCATCATCCTGAAGCCGTTCGACGGCGAATCGCTGGCCGCGCTCGTTCGCGAGACGATCGGGCAGAAGCGGGAGCTACCCTCGATTCCCGAGGAGCCGGCGATCGATCATCACTCCGAGCCGACTTCGCCTCCCGAGAGCGTGACGGCGGCCTTCCCGCCGGGGGCGGGCGTCGGGGCCGACTTCGAGGCGAAGGTCCGGGCGATCGTCCGGGCCGAGCTCCTGGAGCGGCGGGCCGAGCTCGACGCTCAAGCGGCGGAGGCCGTCGCGGCCGAGGTGCGGCGCGTGCTCGTAGAGGAGCTCAAGAAGATCGACACCCGGAAGATCTAGACGGCCGATCGGGGACGGAATTCGCTCCTGTCGCCTGGAGGCCCGCTTCCGCTCACCTCGCTTTTCTCGGCTCCTCAGAACTCGCTTCCCGGCCTTGACACAACGGACGACCGCCGGGAAGCTCAGACAACTTCGTCGCCCGGCTTCTTCCGAGCCGGGTTCCCTCGAAAAGCGGGGTTCGCGGGCGACGGCGACATCTTCGCTCACCGTCCCCGATCGGCCGCAGCTTACAATGCAGGCGTTGGGCAATTCCGAAAAACTCTCCGAACGGAGGGATTGCCCCTAAGCGAACCTTGGGAGGGGGACCCAGCTTCTGGGGGAACCGCAGAGGTTCCCGTGAGCGTGGGGCAATCCCGGAGTGAGGCGTCTTGATTTCGGGGCGCGAGGGGGGCTCCCTGAGCGGGCCAGCGCAGCGAAGCGGGCAGGGTTCCTCGACCGGAGGGAGAGGAGAGCGAGCGAGCACGGGGAGCGGATTTTTCTCGCTGGGAAAAATCCGCGTCCCGATCAGGGAGTCCCCCGGGAGCCCCGTTCTTGATCAGAAGCACAAGGCGACGGAAACGCCGGGCGTCCGGGGAGCGACGGCGCCCATTTCGAGCTTGATGATCTTTTTCGGGACGAAATCGGGATTGGAGTAAACCGTTTCATAGCGCCGGATCGTCAGCTCGAGGACCGCCCCGATCCCCCCGAAGAGAACCGCGCCGGCGCCGATGCCGGGCCAGGTTCCCTTCGTCGGTCCTCCCCAGCGGTCGGCGACGATGAGACCAACGACGCCGCCGACGAACGCCCCGAGCAGGAAGGAACGGGCGGTCCGGCCGAACGTCGTCGGCCGGCGGACCTGGAGCGATCCGACCGCGGCCAGGTCGAGGAAGGACGGCTCGCCGGACGCCCCGAGACGGTAAGCGACGCGGCTCGGCTCCAGAACGAACGAGGCGACCCGGATCTTCTCTCCGTCGGTCTTCAGGATCCGCCCCTCGGCATACGAAGAAGATGATGCGCCGGCCTGCCCCTCTTGGGCCCGCAGCCCCGGCGCGGCGGTGATTCCCATCATCATCGCCGCGGCCGCGGCGACGCCAACGAGCTTTGTTCGTTTCATGATCGCCCCTTAATAATCCACTTGGAAGGCGTCGTCGCCGAGAAGGGAGTTGACGGTCTTGGCCAGCTCGGCCGACGGCTTGATCCCTTTGACGTCGACCGACTGCATGACCAGCTTGTACTCGAAGGGCATCATAAGCTCGAAATAGAGCGGGCATTCGCCCGCGTGACTCTCCAGGATGTCCTTGAGCTCGGCCAGGACGGCGTCGTCGAACCCGGGGAGCATGATCCGGACCACGGCCCGGCGGGCCTGCTTCTCGAACGCTTCGGCGAGCGGCATGACCTGGACGAGCTGGACCTTCCGGTTGTCGCCGTCGGTCATGAACTTGCCCTTGAGCCAGACGATCTGGTCCTCGTGGAGGTGCTCGTAGTTCTTCTTGAACGCCTCGGGGAAGGCCAGGACCTCGATCCGCCCGGTCAGGTCCTCGAGGAAGAAGGCGGCCATCCGCTCGTCCTTCCGCGTCTTGAGCCCGCGGAACGAGGCGATGATCCCCGCCAGCCGGACGTCGGCCCCGGCTTCCACTTCGTCGAGCTCGGCAATCGTGTGCGAGGCGAGCCGCTCGAGCCCCTGGAACTGGGACAGCGGATGCCCGGTGATGAAGAACCCGAGGGCGTCCTTCTCGTAGGACAGCATCAGGGCCTCGTTCCATTCGTTCATGTTCTGGATCTCCGCGGAGACCTCGGGCGGCCCGGCCGACTCCGAGCTGAAAAGGAGCGATTGGCGGGCTGTCCGGGCCCGCTGGAGGTCCTTGGCGAAATCGATGATCTGGTCGACGAGGTGGAAGCACTGCGAGCGCTTCGAGCCGAGGCTGTCGAACGCGCCCGCCTTGATCAGGCTTTCGATGACCCGGCGGTTGAGGAAGCGGGGATCGGCGTTGCGCCCGACGTCGAAGGGCGAGCCGAACCGGCCGTGCCCGGCGCGGATCTCCACGAGCGCTTCCGCGGCCGCCTGGCCGACGTTCTTGACCGCGGCCAGGCCGAAACGGACGGCCGTCCCGGAGACGGTGAAGCGGAAGTCGCTCTCGTTGATGTCCGGCGGCAGGACGGGGATCCCCATCCGCTGGCACTCGCCGATGTACTTCACCACCTGGTCCGTCGCCCCGCGCTCGGCCTCCGAGGTCAGCAGGGCGGCCATGTAGTGGACGGGGTAGTGAGCCTTGAGATAGGCCGTCTGGTAGGCCAGGGCGGCGTAGACGGCGGCATGGGACTTGTTGAACCCGTACTCGGCGAACTTCTCGATCGTCTTGAAAAGCTCCCGGGCCTTGGCCGGGCCGATGATCTTCTTGGCCCGCGCGCCCTTGAGGAAGCCCTCCTGCTGCTGGCGCATGATCACGGGGTCCTTCTTGCCCATGGCCTTGCGCAGGAGGTCGGCTTCGGCCAGCGAGAACCCCGCCAGCTCGCCGGCGATCCGCATGACCTGCTCCTGATAGACGATGATGCCGCGGGTTTCCTTGAGGAGGGGCTCGATCTCGGGGAAATCGACGGTCGCTTCCTCGGGGTGATGCTTCCGCTTGACGAACTCGGCGGTGTAGCCGCTCTTGAGCGGGCCGGGGCGGTAGAGGGCGTTGAGGGCGATGAGGTCGCGGAACTCGTCCGGCTTGTAGCTGAGCAGGAGCTCCTTCATGCCCCGGCTCTCGAACTGGAAGACCCCGTCCGTCCCCCCCGCCCGGAAGAGGTCGAACGTTGCCTTGTCGTCGATCGGGATGGTTTTCAGGTCGACCGTTTCGCCGAGGTCCTTCTTGATCAGGGCCAGGGCGTCGTCGATGACCGTCAGGTTGCGCAGGCCGAGGATGTCCATCTTCAGCAGGCCGATGGCTTCGACGTCCTTCATCTCGAACTGGGTCGTGATCTCGTCCTTCGACGACTTGTAGAGCGGGAGGAACTCGGCGATCGGCCGCGGGGTGATCACCAGGCCCGCGGCGTGGATGGAGGGATGGCGGACCTGGCCCTCGACCTTGCGGGCGATCTCGAGGAGGTGGGCGATCTTGGGATTCTTGTCCCGAAGCTCCTTGAGCTGCGGGGTTCCGTCGATCGATTTCTCGATCGTCACATCCGTCCCGAACGGGATCATCTTGGCGATGCGATCCACCTCGGGCAGGGGGACGTCGAGGGCCCGGCCCACGTCGCGGATGGCGGCCTTGGCCGCCATCGTCCCGAAAGTGATGATCTGGCTGACGTTGTCCCGGCCGTATTTCTCGGTGACGTAGGCGATGACCTCCTCCCGCCGCCGGGCGCAGAAATCGATGTCGATGTCCGGGAGGCTGACGCGCTCGGGGTTCAGGAAGCGTTCGAAGAGGAGGTCGTACTCGATGGGGTCGACGTCGGTGATGCCCAGGCTGTAGGCGAGAAGGCTCCCGGCGGCCGAGCCGCGGCCCGGCCCGACCGGGATGCCCGCGGTCCGGGCGGCCCGGATGAGGTCCCAGACGATCAGGAAATAGCCCTCGAAGCCCATCTGCTCGATGAGCCGGATCTCGGTGGCGAGCCTCCGCTCGTACTCTTCGAGCGTATGGGAGAGGAGGCCCTCGGCCGCCTGCCGCTCGAGAACCTTGCGCCGCTCGGCGAAGCCCTCGGCGACGATCCGCTCGAAGTACTCCTGGAGGTTCATGTCGGCGGGAGGCTTGAAGCTGGGCAGGAAATGGCCCTTGCGCGGGAGCTCGAAATCGCACATCGCCGCGATCCGGGAGGTCGTCTCGATGGCCTCCGGGGCTTCGGGGAACAGGGCGGCCATCTCGGCGCCCGGCTTGAAGTAGAACTCCTGGGTCTGGAACTTGATCCGGTCCGGGTCGGTCACCTTCCGGTTCGTCTGGATGCAGAGGAGGACGTCATGGCTCTCGGCGTCCTCTTTCCTGCGGTAATGGACGTCGTTCGTGGCCACGAGGCCCAATCCGAGCTTCCGGGCGAGGGCGATGAGCTTCGGGTTGGTCTGCTTCTGCAGGTCGATCCCGTGGTCCTGGAGCTCGATGAAGAAGCGGTCCTTGCCGAAGATCGCGGCGTAAGCCGCGGCCGTCTCTTCGGCCGCCTCGTCCAGCCCCCGGCCGAGGAGGAAGGCGACCTCGCCCTTGAGGCAGGCCGACAGGGCGATGATCCCGGCGCTGTGCCGGGCCAGGAGCTCCTTGTCGACCCGCGGCCGGTAATAGAAGCCTTCGAGGTAGGCGCTCGTCAGGAGCTTGCACAGGTTGCGGTAGCCCGTCTCGTTCTCGACCAGGGCGACGAGATGGTAGTGGACCTGCTCGCGCGCGTCCGCCTGGCGCTCCAGGCGGCTTCCAGGCGCGACGTAGAGCTCGCAGCCCAGGATGGGCTTGATGTTCTTCTTTTCCGCCTCCTTGAAGAGCTGGACCGCCCCGAAGATGTTGCCGTGGTCCGTCAGGGCCACGGCCGGCATGCCCTGATCGTAGGCGGCCTCGACGAGGTCCTTGATGCGGACGGCCCCGTCGAGGATGCTGTACTCGCTGTGGTTGTGGAGGTGGATGAAGCTTCCGGGGGTCATTTCATTCCCACTCGATCGTCCCCGGCGGTTTGGTCGTCACGTCGTACACGACCCGGTTGACGCCGCGGACCTCGTTGACGATCCGGGTCGAGATCCGGGCCAGCAGGTCGGGCGTCGCGGGGAACCAGTTCGCCGTCATCCCGTCGACGCTCTGAACGAGCCGGATGGCCGCGACCTGCTGATAGGTGCGCTGGTCCCCCATCACGCCGACGGTCCGGACGGGGAGCAGGACGGCGAAGGCCTGCCACAGCTTGTGATAGACGCCGGCCCGGCGGACTTCCTCGAGGACGATCTCGTCGGCGTCGCGGAGGATGGCCAGGCTCTCGGCCGTGACCTCGCCGAGGAGCCGGACGGCGAGCCCCGGGCCGGGGAACGGGTGCTGGAGGATGAACTCCCGGTCGGCCCCGAGCTCGAGGCCGAGCGCGCGGACCTCGTCCTTGAACAGCTCCCTGAGCGGTTCGACGAGCTTGAACTTGAGGTTCTTGGGAAGGCCGCCGACGTTGTGGTGCGATTTGATGACGGCGGACGGGCCCTTGACCGGGTTGCTTTCGATGACGTCGGGATAGATCGTCCCCTGGGCCAGGAACGGGACGCGGCCGAGCTTGTCCGCTTCGCGCTCGAAGATGCGGATGAAGAGGGCGCCGATGATCTTGCGCTTGCGCTCGGGAGACGTCACGCCTTTGAGCGCGGCGACGAACTCGTCCGCGGCGTCCACGCCGATGACGTTGAGGTCGAGCTTCGTCCGGAAGCGCTTCATGAGCTCCGTGAACTGGCCCTTGCGGAGGAGGCCGTTGTCGACGAAGACGCAGGTCAGGCGGCGGCCGATAGCTTTGCGGATGATCAGGGCCGCGACGAGCGAATCGACCCCGCCGCTCAGCCCGCAGACGACGCGATCGCGGCCGACCGAGGCCTTGATCTCGGCCGCTTTCCGCGCGACGAACGAGGACATGTCCCAATCCGGCTTCAGCCCGGCCAGCTTGAACAGGAAATTCGCCAGGATCTTCCTGCCCTCCCGGGTGTGGATGACCTCGGGGTGGAACTGCACGCCGAAGAAGCGGCGCTCGGGATTCTCGATGACGGCGGCCCGAGTGTTGGACGTCCGGCCGGTGATCCGGAAGCCGGGGGGGAGCTTGTCCAGCCGGTCGCCGTGGCTCATCCAGACCTGCCCGGCGTCCTTCACGCAGGACAGGAGGCCGGCGCGGTCGAGAATGCGGAGCGAGGCGAAGCCGTACTCGCGGCGGGCCGAGGACTTGACCGCGCCTCCAAGAAGATGGGCCGTGAGCTGGAGGCCGTAGCAGATGCCCAGGATGGGGACGCCGAGGGCGAAGATCCCCGGGTCGGGATGAGGGGCGCCTTTCTCGTAGACGCTCATCGGGCCGCCGGAGAGGATCAGGGCCTGGGGACGGAGCTTTTTCAGGCGCTCGAGGGACGTATGATAGGGAAGGATTTCGGAATAGACGCCGAGCTCGCGGACCTTGCGGGCGATGAGCTGGGTGTATTGGGACCCGAAATCGAGGATGAGGACCTTATTCATGCGGAGATTTTACCACGGGGAGCGGCAAAGATGTTACATCCTCCCGTGGCTCCCCGAGTAATAGCCGGGCGGTAAAGAAATCCCGGCCCCTTTTTATACGCCCGGCTTGGTATCAGACGCGGGGGGGGCGCGACAAGGCGGTTTGACAGCGCCGCGTGCGTCCCTTATATTGGGCCCATGCTCACCTGGGAAGACCTGGCCAAGGATTTGTCCATCCAAACGGAATCCAAGATCATTCTGCTCGTCATCGACGGCCTCGGGGGCCTTCCGGTGAGGGGCAAGACCGAGCTCGAGACGGCCGAGACGACGAACCTCGACCGCATCGCCATGCGCGGGTGCTGCGGCGTTACCGACCCCGTCTTGATGGGCGTGACGCCCGGGAGCGGGCCGGCCCATCTCGCCCTCTTCGGCTACGACCCTCTCAAGTACCAGCTCGGGCGCGGCATCCTCGAAGCCCTCGGCTCGGACGTCGAGGTGCGGCAGGGCGATCTCGTCGCCCGCGGCAATTTCGCCACGCTCCGCGACGGGCTCATCGTCGACCGCCGCGCCGGCCGGATCCCCTCGGAAGAATGCGCCCGGCTCTGCGCCGCGATCAACGCGGCGATGGCGTTTCAAAAAGACCCCGAGATCACGGTCTTCCCGGGGAAAGAACACCGCTTCGTCGCCCGCTTCCGGACGGCGGGGCTCTCCGACGCGCTCACGGACGCCGATCCGCAGAAGGACCACAAGCCTCCGGTCAAGACGAAGGCGCTCGACGCCGCTTCGGCCAAGGCCGCGGACGTGGTCAACGCTTTCATCGGCGACATCGTCCGGATCCTCGCCGCCGAGCCCGTCGCCAACGCGGCGCTTCTCCGCGGCTTTTCCGCCCAGCCGTCCATCCCCCTTATGACCGACCTCTACAAGCTCCGCCCGGCCGCCATCGCCAACTATCCCATGTACAAAGGTCTGGCCAAGCTCCTCGGGATGACAGCGTACACAGTGGGCTCGGAAACCGAGGACCTATTCGCCGCCGTCGAGGCCCATTACGCCGAACACGACTTCTTCTACATCCATTTCAAGAAGACGGACGCGGCCGGCGAGGACGGGAACTTCGAGGCCAAGGTCCGGGCGATCAATGAGATCGACGCGTTCGTCCCACGGCTCGAAGCCCTGAAGCCGGACGTCCTCGTCGTCACGTCCGACCATTCGACGCCGGCTGTCGTAGCGGGCCATTCGTTCCATCCGAATCCGTTCCTACTCCTCTCCCCGACGGCCCTCACGGACGAAACAGGCGTCTTCACCGAGCGGGAATGCGCCACGGGGCTCCTCGGCCGGTTCCCCTCGCTCCGGGCCATGCCCCTGATGCTCGGCCACGCCGGTAAGCTGAAAAAATTCGGGGCATAGCTCCGGGATCGTCCAACGCTCACGTTGGAACCCGCGCGAGTTCGTTCCTTTCCCGAAGCGCCGACGATTCCCTCCATGTTAGTTGGAGGGCAGGGTGGAGAAAACGGATAAGAAGATTTGGGGGTGCTTCGGGCAATCTCCTGATGTTCGCTTATGGACGATCCCTCCGCCGGAGAGTTTTCAGATTTTGCCCTTCGTTTACTACCCGTTTTCCTGGTAATCCGTGAGAAATTCTGAAAAACTCAGCCAACTGAGACCGTTGCCGGGAAGATTCTTGCGCGCTTATCTAAAAGCCTGCGGCGGAAGTTCTTTGAGTTAGGGGCGCGAGGGGTGAGGGTTCGAGGGACATCTGGAGGCGAGCGGGCACGGATTCCCGGCCGAAGGCCGGGAAGAGCGAGCCGGAAGTAGAGCCGGGATCCTCGCCGGGGATCCCGGCGTGCCCGAGAACCCTTACCCCGGAAGCCCCGTATCGGGAATTTGGAGAAGCGCGCAAAATCCGATATAATTCCTCGGAATTGATGAAGACACCCGCGCGGCTCGGCGCCCTGGCGATCATGGTCCTGGCGGTCGCCCCGGCCCTCCCCTCCTCCGGCCAGACGCAGACGGCGGAGATCTATGATCTCCGCTTCTTCACCCACCCGAACTTCACCCGGATCGTCGTCGACGCCGGCACGCTCCGGGAATATGCGCCGATGGAAAGCCGGAATCCCGACCGGATCACGGTCGACATCTTCCAGGCCCGGCTCAACCCCATCGTCCGCGAGGAGGCGGCCCCCTCGAAATCGGACTACATCACCCAGATCCGGATCAGCCAGAAGACCGAGACGACGGTCCGGGTCGCGATCGACGTCGATTTCAACCGGGTGCGCCGCTACGAGGTCTTCCACGTCTTCGATCCGTTTCGGATCGTCATCGACATCTACCCGCACGAGAAGAGGCCGGCCGCCGCCGGGATCGCCCCCGCCAAGCCGGCCCAGCCCGTCGGGAAAGGGTACACGATGGCCCGCCAGCTCGGCCTGGGCGTCCGGACGATCCTCATCGACCCCGGCCACGGCGGGGCCGATCCCGGCTGCCTCGACCCGACGGCCCTCTACGAGAAGGACCTGACCCTCGACATCTCGCTCCGTCTCCGCGACCTGCTCCAGGCGAACACGAACCTCGCCGTTCTGATGACCCGCGAAACCGACATCGCCGTCCCGCTCGAGAACCGGACGGTCATCGCCAACCAGCGCCGGGCGGACCTCTTCGTCTCGGTCCACATCAACGCCTTCCCGGAGGCGAGGCGCAAGGGGGTCGAGACCTTCTTCCTCAACTTCAGCACCGACCCGGCCGTCAACGCCCTCGCCGCCCGGGAGAACGCCACGACGACCAAGACGATCGGCGAGATGGACAAGATCATCCGCAAGATCGTCCAGAACAGCAAGATCATCGAATCGCAGGAGCTGGCCCGCCGGATCCAGAAGAGCCTCGTCAGCGCCCTGGGCAAAGGCTACCGGGACGTGACCGACCTGGGGACGAAGGGCGGACCGTTCTGGACCCTCATCGGGGCCGAGATGCCGTCGGTGCTCGTCGAGGTTTCCCATCTTTCGAATCCCATCGAAGCCAAGCGCCTCCGCGAGGACGCTTACCGCCAAGCCGCGGCCAGGGGCATCTACGAGGGCATCCTGGCCTATCTCCAATCGCTCGGAAAAGGATGAGTCATCATGGATCGACGCCGTTTTCTCAAGGATATCGCCGCCACGGGCCTCGCCGCGGGACTCGTTCCCGCTTCGCTTAGGGGCGGCCAGGCCCAGATCGCCGGGTACCCCGACATCGCCTACATCCAGGGCGAATCGCCGGCCGCCCTCACCCGCGAGGCCGTCAAGGTCGTCGGCGGGATGAGCCGGTTCGTGGCCAAGGGCGACGTGGTCATGGTCAAGCCCAACATCGGCTGGGACCGCACGCCCGAGCTCGCCGCCTGCACCAACCCCGAGGTGGTCAAGACCCTCGTCGAGATGTGCACTGAGGCCGGGGCGAAGAAGGTCATCGTCATGGACAACACGACGAACCAGGCCCAGCGCTGCTACGCCCGGTCCGGGATCGCCGCTGCCGCCAAAGCGGCCGGGGCCGACGTGCCCTTCGTCAACGAGCGCCGGATCAAGAAGATGGCCATCAAGGGCGAGTGGCTCAAGGACTGGGACGTCATCCAGGAGTTCGTCGAGGTCGACAAGATCATCAACGTCCCGATCGCCAAGCACCACAGCCTCTGCCGGGTGACGCTCGGGATGAAGAACTGGCTGGGGGCGCTCGGCGAGCCGCGCAACCAGCTCCACCAGAAGCTCGACCAGGCCGAAGTGGACCTGGCCGCCTTCTTCAAGCCGACCCTCACGGTCCTCGACGCCTGGCGGATCCTCATCCGGAACGGACCGCAGGGCGGACGGCCGTCCGACACGAAGCTCATGAAGACGGTCGCCGCGGGAGTGGATTACGTGGCCATGGACGCGCTGGGCGCCTCGTTCTTCGACATCCCGCCGGCCGAGCTCCCCTTCCTCGACCTGGCCGCCAAGCGCAAGCTCGGCCGGATCGACCTGGAGAAGATGCGCATTGAAAAAAGAACGGTCTAAGAAACACCGGCGCCTGCAGCTCGTCCGGGTCGGCGTCCAGGCCTTCTTCTTCGCCCTGTTCCTGTGGCTCCTCCTCGGGACGCATTTCACGGGCAAGGACTACATAGGCAACGTCGAGGCCTTCTTCCACTTCGATCCGCTGCTCGGGATTGTCGCGGCGATCGCCGGCCGGGAGGTCTTCGCCGCGTTCATCTGGGCCGCGGTGACGATCCTCGTCACGGTGTTCCTCGGGCGCGTCGTCTGCGGCTGGGTCTGTCCGCTCGGGTCGGTCCACCAGTTCTTCTCCTGGCTGTTCAAGAAGACCAAGCTCCTCCGGCCCCGGAAAGTGGTCACGGGCGGGCTGTGGTGGAAATACGTCGTCCTCGTCTTCGTGATCATCGCCGCGGTCCTGGCCCTCGACGTCGCCGGGTATCTCGATCCGCTCTCCTTCCTCACCCGGACGGTGACGACGAGCCTCCTCCCGGCCTTCGCCCAGGGGGCGAAGATGGTCATCGGGTTTGTCTATGGGATCGGCCTGGAGGGAATCGGCGACTCCCTGACCCAAGGGCTCGAGAAGCTGACGATCAACGGGACGTTCCAGCAGGGCTTTCTCATCGGGCTCATCTTCCTCGGGCTCATCGCCCTCAACCTCTTCCGCGAGCGATTCTGGTGCCGGTACGTCTGCCCGGCCGGGGCGCTCCTCGGCCTGATGTCGCGGGCGAACATCTACCGGGTCAAGGTGGACGAAGAAAAGTGCATCAAGTGCAACCTCTGCACGATCCAATGCCAGACGCAGGCCCATCCTTGGCCGGACAAGGACTGGAAGAGCTCGGAATGCGTCTACTGCGAGACGTGCGCGGCGATCTGCCCGACCGCGGCCATCACCTTCCCCTCGAAGCTGAAACGGGCGCCCTTGCCGGCCGTGGACCTGGGCAGGCGGAAAGTCGTCCTGGCGTCTCTGCTGGCCGTCTTCTCCGTGCCCTTCTTCAGGATCTCGAAGGCCGGGAAGCGGGCGTCGCCGAAGCTCATCCGGCCGCCGGGCGCCCTGCCCGAGGAGCAATTCCTGGCCCGCTGCGTCAAGTGCGGCGAGTGCATGAAAGCCTGCCCGACGAACGCCCTCCAGCCGGCGATGACGGAAGCCGGGCCCGAAGGGATGTGGACGCCGGTCCTGGTGCCCGAAGGTCGGCTACTGCGAATACTACTGCTCGCTCTGCTCCCAGGTCTGCCCGACCGGGGCGATCAAGGAGCTGACCATCCCGGAGAAGACCGTCTTCGTGATCGGCACGGCCTGGATCAACAAGAACCGCTGCATCCCCTATTTCCTGGGCCGGCCATGCATCGTCTGCGAGGAGCACTGCCCGACGTCGCCCAAGGCGATCAAGTTCGTCATGGTCGAGACCAAGCTCGCCGACGGGACGACGGCGACGCAGAAGGCCCCGGTCATGGACCTGGATCTGTGCATCGGGTGCGGGATCTGCGAGAACAAGTGCCCGGTGATGGACGATCCGGCGATCTACGTGACGAGCGTCGGCGAGCAGCGCAACCCGAAGAACCAGCTCCTGCTTAAAACTCTCGAATAAGACATAGTCTCTCAAGGCTTTTCTAGGGGTTCCCCTTCTTGAGACCGGGCCCCATCTCTTTTAGTTTATTTGGGCAGAGCCGCTTCTTGATTTCACTATGGGCAGGGCCACAAGCCCTGCCCATGGGGGGTCAGCGAAGCGCCGAGGGGGCGCCAGCCCCCTGGAAGTGTTGCGTTTCTAAGGATTTAAGAAAGAAAAGAAACGCAACACGCATCGGGGGTGGGGCCGGGACGGCCCAGCGCTTCGAAGACCGGCCTCGGGTCCAGGCCCATCTCCGGCTTTATGCTCGCGCGGACCATCCCGGCACCCACAGGGGATGGGAGTTATTCGCAGAACACGCGGACCTTGTCCTTGCCGTCGACGTCGACGACAAGCTCGTCCAGGTTGGACAGGATATCGTTGAGGTCTTCGGGCTTGATCTTGGAGAAGTCGAAGTCGATGCCCTTCTCCTGGAGGGCCTTGTTGACCTCGCCCTGGGCGTTCTTGGGGATGAGGGCGGCCCATTTCAGGCCGGCCCGGATGAGCTTCATCGGGACGCGGATATTCACCTTGTCCCCGCTCGGGCTGCCCGGCCCGGGCTCGACGGTCACCCGCAGGTACTTCCAGGGGATCTTCGCCGCCCCGGAGCCTTCGTCCGTGCCGTTGCCTGGCTCGGACGCTCCGAGCGCGCTCAGGAGCCGCTCGGCCTCGTCCACCGAGATCTTCTTCTCGGCCAGCATCTCGAGAATTTTTTTACGTTCTTCGGTCATGGGAAACCTCCTTGTCGTTTTAGGAAAAGTCGATGAGGACCTCGCTCCGGGCGTTCTTCGTCTCGACGTGGAGACCGCCGAGGTTCCAGAGGACGGAGAACGCCAGCGGATAGACGAGGAGCAGGGCGAAGCCGGGCCCCCTCCAGGACGTGATCAACGCGGCCAGAAGGATGAACGGGAGGAGGGCGATGAGCAGGGCCCCGAAGATGATCCAGATGAGGATGACGGGGAACCACAGGCCGAAGCCGCGGCTTTCGGCCGAACGGACCTTGAGGCGCATGAAGATGGGAAGCATGGATTCAGCCTTTCATCTGCTTGAGCGCTTCGTCCACGGAGATCTCGCCCCGCTCGAGCCGGGCCAGGACGTCGCCCTTGGCCGCGGGGGGATTGACGTCGATGAATGGGAGCTGGGCGACGATCGCATTCAGCCTGTTCTTGACGGTCGGATAGCTGATGCCGAACATCCCCTCCATCTCCTTGATCGAGCCGTGCCCCCGGATAAAGGCGGTGAGGAAGACCTGGTCTTCGACAGTGAGGCGGGCGAGAGGAGGGAGCTCGAAACTTCCTTCGAGAACGATATCCTTATCCTTAAGCCGGACGCGCTCGACGGTGAACGGAGTGCCCTGGGTCAGCTTCGTCAGCTCCTGCCAGTCGTTCGTCGCTTGCGGCTTCATAATCAATTTCCATCATTAAAATAGATCAATATATTATAAATGTCAAGTATTTTTTTAAAATATATTGATATTGTTAATATTATTATAAATATTATTGATATTATTAGGTTTCCAGAGAATTCGGCAATTCGGTGCCAGACAACTGGATCACATAATTCACACATGCCTTTGGAAATAAGGGATTACGGTGACTGGCACCGAATTTAAAAAGCATCAACGTCAGGGAATGTCTTGAGGAGAGGAATTAAGTGATTGAGTATTCGGGCGCCGAATTAAGAGAAAAAGGAAAAAATCTCAGTTCTAAAGGCTGTATCGCAGGATACAGGTCAGGCACTCCGGGTCTTCATACTGGATTTTCAGGTTCCAGCCCGCCGCGGCGGCCCGGTCATTCCACAGGGACTCGAAGATCCGGCGGTATTCCTCGAATGGAATCAGCAGTTTGAGATGCCCGGCGCTCTTGTAAAGAGCGAAATACCTCGGCTGGATCCGGACCCTGGCCTCGCGATCCGAGAGGGCTTCAAGGGTCACGGGATTTCCCCGCAACCGGCTTTGCTCCCAGCACGAATAGAGAATGAAAGCCCTTTCCGGCGGGACGAACGGGACCCAGGTCTTCGCCGCCAGAAAATATCCCGGCCCGTCCTTCCAGAGATCGGCGAAGCCGTCCTTCCCCAGCTCCTTGGCCAGCCGGTCATAAAGGTTGAAGATCTGGGACCAATAGATCTCCTCCCGCTGCCAGGCCTTCTTCTCTTCGGGAAGGTCCGGAAATACGGACGCGGGCAGATCGGTCACCTTATCCAGGCGGATGAAGATGTTTTCGACGTGGACGTATTTCCATCCCCCGTCGTCTTTGACGAGGGTGAAGCAGAAATCATTCCGCGTCGGACCGCCCCAGGTGAAGGCGACGATATAGTGCCTGAAGCGCCCGACCGGCCGGATCTCCGGATTTTCCCACTCTTTCCAGGAATCGAGCTGATCATGCCAACCCTTGAGCTTGGCGAGCTGGTCGAGAAGGGATTCCTTGGTGATCCCTTCGTACGGGCTGACGCGGTCGGCGGTCAGCCGCCCGGCTTTGACCGCGGCCACGAACTCTTTCCAGATCGAAGAGTCGTCTTGGCCGAAACCCGCGCCCAAGCCGGCGGCGAAGAAAAGGGGAATAAACAGCCAAGAAAAGAAGGAGCGTTTCATGGGCCGCCTCCCGCCCCCGAACGGTCTATTCGAAGAGCTTTTTGAGCGCGTCGCGGAGCGGCGGGATCACCTGGAAGAGGTCGCCGACGATCCCGTAATCCGCGATCTTGAAGATCGGCGCTTCTGGATCCTTGTTGACGGCGACGATGACCTTGGACGAGGACATCCCGGCCAAATGCTGGATCGCCCCGCTGATCCCGAAGGCCATGTAAAGGCTCGGCGAGACCGTCTTACCGGTCTGCCCGACCTGATGGCCGTGGTCGATCCACCCCGAATCAACCGCCGAGCGCGAGGCGCCCACGGCGCACCGGGGGATCACCGCGGCCAGGCCTCTCAGCAGGGCGAAATTCTCCGCGGCTTTCATGCCCCGGCCGCCGCTGACGATGACCTCGGCTTCGGTGACGTCGATCTCCTCGCCATCCGCCTTGATCAATTCCTCGACGCGTCCCTTGACCGCGCCGTGCGGGACCGCGGCCGCTTTCTTCACGACCTCGCCGCCCGCGGCCTCCGCGGCCGGCGCGGGCGCGGCGAAGACGTTGGGCCGCAGGGTCAGGACCTGGGGGGTCGCGCGGAGACGCCCGACGAGATACGCCTTGCCGGCGAAGATCGGCCGGGTGAACTCGAGAAGCCCGTCCTTGACTTCGACCTTGACGCAGTCGGACGCCGCGGGGACGCCGATCCGGGCGGCAAGCCGCGGGGCCAGGTCCCGGCCCATGGCCGTGGCGGCAAAAAAGACGGCCTGGGGGGCCGTTTCCTTGACCAGATCGGCCAGGGCCAGGGCGTATCCCTGGGCCGAATATCGGGCCAGCTCGGCGTTTTCGAGGAGAAAGGCCTTGTCCGCGCCGCGGGCGAAGACCTCGGGATTGAAGCAATCCACCGCGGCCCCGACATACGCCGCGGCCACGGGCTGGCCGAGCTCGGCCGCCCGCCGCTTGGCTTCACCCAGGACCTCCCAGGAGCTCTTCTTGACCTTGCCTTCGCGCGTTTCGATGAAGACCAGGACCATGTTCGTCTCCCTCTTCCCTATCAGATGACCTTCGCTTCGGTGCGAAGGAGCTCCGCCAGGGCGTTGGCCGCTTCCTCGGGCGTCCCGGGAATGATCTTCCCGGCCTGCCGCGCCGGCGGCATCTCGATCCGGACGACCTCGACCCGCGGGGCCGCGGCGTCGCCGCCGAGCCCGAGATCGTCGAGCGTCACGACCGGAATGACCTTCTTCTTAGCCGCCATGATCCCCTTGAGCGTCTCATAGCGCGGCTCGTTCAATCCCTTCTGGGCCGAAACGACCGCCGGCAGGCTGAAGGAGACGCGCTCGGACGCGCCCTCGATCTCCCGCTCGGCCGTTCCGGCGGCGCCTTCGATCGCGAGCTTCGTCACGGCGTTGGCCTGGGGCAAGCCGAGCATCTCGGCCACCATCGAGGGGACGAGGGCGTTGTCGGCGCCGACCGACGCCTTGCCGAAGAGGAGCAGGTCGAAGGCCGGAAAGCGCTTCTCGACCGTCTTGGCGATGATCCGGGCGACGCGCAGCCCGTCATAGGTTTCCGCGAGAGGATCCTTGATGAGGAGCGCCTCGTCGGCGCCCATGGCCAGGCATTTCTTGAGCGTGGTCGACGCCTCGTCCGGGCCGGCCGCGACGACGGTGACCGTCCCGCCCTTGGCTTCGCGAAGCTTCAGGGCCGCCTCGACGGCGTATTCGTCGTTCGGGCTGATGATGAAGTTCAGCCCCTCTTCGACCACGGACCGGCCGTCGGCGCTCACCCGGATGCGCGACTCCGTGTCGGGAACGCGCTTGACGAAAACGACGATGTTCATGATGTCTCCTCGGAAAAGGGGCCGCGATCCCGTCGGGCCGACGGGGTCCCGCCCCCCGATTATCACCCTTCGAAGCGCCGGAAGAGAAGAGCGGCGTTCGTGCCGCCGAAGCCGAACGAATTGCTCAGAGCGTAGACGACTTCCGCCGCCCGGGCGACGTTCGGCACGTAATCCAGGTCGCAGGCCGGATCGGGAACTTCATAATTGATCGTCGGCGGGAGCATCTGGTCCCGGAGGGCCAGGGCGCAGATCCCCGCCTCGATCCCGCCGGCGGCCCCCAGGGCGTGGCCGGTCATGGACTTGGTCGAGCTGATGGCGAGCTTCCGGGCGTGCTCCCCGAAGACGGCCTTGACCGCGGCCGTCTCGATCTTGTCGTTGAGCGGGGTCGACGTCCCATGGGCGTTGATGTACTGGACGACCGAGGGCGGCACGCCGGCGTCGTCGAGGGCCCGGCGCATGACCCGGATCGCCCCGTCCCCGTCCTCCGAGGGCGCGGCGACATGGAAGGCGTCGCTCGTCATGCCGTAGCCGACGACCTCGGCATAGATCCTCGCCCCCCGCTTCACGGCGTGCCCGAGTTCCTCCAGGACGAGGACGCCCGCGCCCTCGCCGATGACGAAGCCGTCCCGGCCCGCCTCGAACGGACGCGACGCCCGGGCCGGCTCGTCGTTCCTCTCGGAGAGCGCCTTCATGGCGCAGAAGCCGGCCACGCCGAGCGGCGTGATGGGCGCTTCGGTCCCGCCCGCGATCATGATCTCGGCCTCGCCCCGGGCGACGATCCGGGCCGCGTCCCCGACCGCGTGCGAGCCGCTCGCGCAGGCCGTGACCGAGGCCGAGTTCGGGCCCTTGGCCCCGAAGCGGATCGAGACCTGGCCGGAAGCTTCGTTGATGATGGTCGAGATGAGGAAAAACGGGGAGATCCGGTCCGGCCCCTTCTCGAGGAGCACGGTGTGCCACTCCTCGATCGTGCCGATGCCGCCGATGCCGGAGCCGATGTAGACCCCGCAGCGGTCCGAGGCGAGGAGATCGAGCGGGATCCCGGAGTCCCGGACCGCGAACTCGGCCGCGGCGACGGCGTACCGGATGAAGGGGTCCATCTTCCGGGCTTCCTTCTTGTCCACGAACTCGAGCGGGTCGAAGCCGCGGACCTCTCCGGCGATGCGGGTCGAATAGCGGGCCGGGTCGAACTTGGTCAGGGGGCCGATGCCGCTTTTCCCGGCGAGAAGGGCGTCCCAGGTGGCCCCCGTTCCCACGCCCACGGGCGTCACCAGGCCGACCCCGGTGATGACGACGCTTCGTTCGTTGTGTCTTTGCGCGCTCCCCGGATTACTTGACATGACCGAGGATATAGTCCATCGCCTTGCCGACGGTCGTCAGCTTTTCGGCTTCGTCATCCGGGATGTCGAGCTTGAATTCGTCCTCGAGGGCCATGACGAGCTCGACCGTATCCAGCGAGTCGGCGCCCAGATCCTCGATGAAAGAGGCGTCGGCGTTCACCTGTTCTTCGCTGATGCTCAGCTTGTCCGCGACGATCGACTTCATTTTCTTCAGCAGTTCGTCTCTTTCCATGATAACCTCCCAAAGATGTGTTGGAACCCTCGGCGGGTTCGGTCTATGTATACAGGCCGCCGTTGACGTGGAGGACCTGTCCGGTGATGTAAGAAGCGTCGTCCGAGCAGAGGAACCGCACGGCCCGGGAAACGTCCGAGGGGAGCCCGAATCGCTGCATCGGGATCCCGGCCAGGAAGGCGGTCTTGACCGCTTCGGGCAGCTTCTCGGTCATGGCCGTGGCGATGTAGCCGGGCGCGACGCAGTTGACGGTGATGTTCCGGCCGGCGACCTCGCGGGCCAGGGACTTACTGAGGCCGATCAGCCCGGCCTTCGAGGCGGAGTAATTGGCCTGGCCGGCGTTGCCCATGACCCCGACGACAGAGGACAGGTTGACGATCCGCCCGTAGCGGGCCTGGATCATGCTCCGGATGACGGCCCGGGAGAAGTTGAAGGCGCCCTTGAGGTTCACGGCCAGGACGGCGTCCCACTCCTCTTCCCGCATCCGCATGAAGAGGTTGTCCCGGGTGATTCCGGCATTGTTGACGAGATGATCGATCCGGCCGAACGTCTTGACGGCCTCGTCGGCGACCGCGGTAGCCTGATCGAGCTTCGAGACGTCGGCGGTGAAGACGGCGGCCCGGCCGCCGGCCCCGGTGATGCGCCGGGCGACCTCGTCGAGCTTGTCCTTCTGGACGTCGACAAGGACGATCGTCGCGCCTTCCGAGGCGAAATCGAGGGCGATGGCCTCGCCGATGCCCTGCGAAGCGCCCGTGACGAGGGAGATGCGGTCTTTGAAGATCATGCGTCCTTACTCCGCCGCTCTCAGGGGCATCCGGGCGAGCTCGAGCCGGATCTTCTCCTGAACCCCGTGGATGACGAAATCGCGGGCCAGCCGGACCGCGCTCCGGACGGCATGGGGATTGGACCGGCCGTGGCCGATGACGCAGACGCCGTTCAGGCCGAGGAGCTGGGCCCCGCCGTACTCCGAATAGTCGACCTTTTTATAGATCCGCTTGAGGTGGCGCTTCATGAGCAGGAATCCCACCTTGGCGAAGAAATCCTTCATGATCTCCCGGCGGGCCATCGAGAAGAGCGTCTCGACGACCCCTTCGCTGACCTTGAGGGCGATGTTCCCCGTGAAGCCGTCGCTGACGATGATGTCGGCCTTGCCGGAGTAGATGTCCTTGCCTTCGACGTTGCCGATGAAGTTCACGGGCGCGCCGGACATCCCCTCGAAGGCCTGCTTGGTCAGGTCGTTGCCCTTGCCCGCCTCCTCGCCGATGCTCATGAGGGCGACGGACGGGTCGCGCTGGCCGAGGACCTGCTGCATGAAGACCCGCCCCATGATCGCGAACTGGACGAGGTCCTCGGGGCTGCAGTTGGCGTTGGCCCCGACGTCGAGGAGGAGCGTCAGGCCGCTGAGGGTCGGGACGAGGAGCGACAGGGCCGGCTTGTTGACCCCCTGGAGCGAACCCAGGATCTTGCGGCTGATGTAGACGACCGCGGCCGTGTTGCCCATGCTGACGAAGGCGTCGGCGGCCCGTTCCTTGACCAGCTGGGCGCCGATCCGGATCGACGACCGGCCGCGCCGGCGCATGGCGAAGATGCCATCGCCCATGCCGATGTGCTCGGGCGCGTCGATGAAGGTCACTTTGGCGCCGGAGGGATCGAGCCGGTCGAACTCCCGGCGGACCTGGGATTCGACGCCGACGAGGAGAACCTCGAGATCGAACTCCCGGGAGGCCTCGAGCGCCCCCTGGATGGCGATCTTCGGGCCGAAATCCCCGCCCATCGCGTCGATGGCGATCTTCAAATTGTCCCCGTTCAGCTCTCGGTCGCCTTGATGACTTGCCGGCTCCGGTAGTGGCCGCACTCGGGGCAGGCCTTGTGGGGGAGCTTGGGCGTTCCGCAGTTGGAGCAGACGGAGAAGGAGGGGACGACCAGGGCGTCGTGGCCCCGGCGCTTGCCCTTGCGGGAATGGGAGTGTCTTCGTTTCGGATTCGGCATTATCTCTTGTCTTTCACCATGGATTTGAGCGCTTCGAGGCGCCCGTCGGTCTCGTGGACCGCGCAGCCGCAATCGCCGCCGCGCCGGACCCGGCCGCAGACCGCGCATATGCCCTCGCAGCTTTCGGAGCAGAGGGGCTTGAAGGGGAAGGTCAGGTTCAGCTGTTCGAGGACGACCTCCCGCAGGTCGATCCGGCGGTCCCGGTAGAAGAGCCTGGTCGGCGTCGTCTTCGTCCAGGTACTCCTTGAGCTCCAGGTATTCCTGGGGAAGGAAGACGACGTCGAACCGGGAATCGACCGCGAATTCGAACGGTCGCCGCGCAGCGGCCGCAGTCGATGTTCAGCGGGTCGTCACCCGGCCCTTGATCCAGACTTCCTCGGTCATCCTGCGGATGAAGAGGTCGGCATGGGCGGGCTTGATGAAGGCCGCGCTCTCCTCGACCAGCTCCTCGCTCCGGAACTCGAAGTCGCGGTTGACCGTCAAGCCCTCCCGGGGCACCTTGTCGACGTCGATGATCATCATTTGTTCCTGGGAAAAAACCGTCCTATTATACCAATTCGCCCTCTGATGTCAATTGAACTCGGCTCCACCTCACCCGCAACCGCTTGATTCTGAACGAATTTCTCAACCTGGGATTAGGGGGCTCTCCGGGGAGAGGGTCCGGGGGCCCGCGAACGGTCGGGGAGGGCGAACGAAGATGTCGGGCGAGACCTGCGCGAACTAAGGTAGACCGACATTCGTTCTCCCCCTATTCCCCACAAGGTACAGAGGCGAGTCCGCCGCTGGCGCCTAAAGCGATCATATAGCGGGTGGTTTTTTGTTGCGGGGCGCGGGGGGAGAGGATCCACTGAGAATCGGTTGAGCGGCGTTCGTTCTCCACCTCTTCCCCCGAGGTACAGAGGCGAGTCCGTCGCGTGGGCCTGCCGGACGGACGACTCGGACGATGAGCATCGGGACGCTTCTCGGACTCATCGTATTTATCTACCCCACCTTCCGCCCCTAGAACTCGGGGCGGACGAACGGTAAGCGTCCCTCCTCGCAGGTCGTTCGGGGGAAGGATGCGGCGAATTCGGCCGAGCAGTCCGCGGCAGGATTCGCGAGCACTATCGCACAGCCGCATGGGTTGGCGTCCGATATTACGGGGCGCGAGGGGGGCTCCCCGAAGGCGAACATTCTTCGCTGAGCCGGGGGAGACCCCCGGGAGCCCCGCTCTTCGCCCTTGCCCGGCGAGCTCGTTCGCACCGTGATATAATGATCGCGCGATGGCGGAAAAGACCCTGTACCTGATCGACGGCCACTCGCTCCTGTACCGCTCCTACTACGCCATCCGGAACCTCTCAACGTCCACGGGCTTCCCGACGAACGCCATCTACGGATTCGTCAACGCGCTGAGGAAGCTCCGGGACGAGGCCAAGCCGTCGCACTTCGGGATCGTTTTCGACGCGCCCGGCCGGAAAGCCCGCCACGAGCTCTACGAGGCCTACAAGGCCCAGCGCAAGCCCATGCCCGAGGACCTGGCCGTCCAGATCCCGAAGCTCCGCGAGGTCATCCGGACGCTCCGGATCCCGGTGGTCGTCATCGAGAAGATACGAGGCCGACGACGTCCTGGCCAGCCTCGCCCGCCGCGCCGGCCGGAAGGGATTCAAGACCGTCGTCGTCACGACGGACAAGGATCTTCTCCAGATCGTGGACGACAGCGTCAACGTCTACAATCCGGCCAAGGACATCGTCCTGGACCCGGCCAAGGTCAAGGAATCCTTCGGCGTCCGTCCCGATCAGGTCGTCGACCTTCTCGCCCTGCGGGGCGACCCTTCGGACAATATCCCGGGCGTCCCTGGGATCGGCGAGAAGACAGCCAAGGACCTGATCGAGGAGTGCGGGTCGCTGGACGACCTGCTCAAGAACCTGGACAAGCTCAAGAACCCGCGCGTGCGGGACAAGATCCTGGCGAACATGGACAAGCTCGAGATGAGCCGGAAGCTCATCGTCATAGAGCGCGATCTCGACGTCCCCTTCGATCCCAAGGAGTTCGCGGTCGGCGAGCCCGACGCGGCGGCGGCCGCCCGTCTCTTCGAGGAGCTCGAGTTCACCGCCCTGAGCGCCGAGTACGCCAGGAAGGCGCCCGCCGCGCCCCGGAATTACGCGACCCTCACCGACGCGGACGATCTCAAGGCCCTGGTCGGGCGGATGAAGAAAGCCGGCACGGTCTCGATCGACACCGAGACGACCGACATCTCGCCGACCCGGGCCCGCCTGGTGGGGATGTCGTTCGCCCTCGAGCCCGGCGAAGCGTTCTATCTCCCCCTCCGCCACGAATACCTGGGCGTCCCGCCGCAGATACCGATCGAAAAGGCCTTCGAGATCCTCCGGCCCGTCCTCGAGGACCCGAAGATCCGGAAAACCGGCCAGAACCTCAAGTACGACCTCATCGTCCTCGAGCGCGAAGGCCTCGCCGTCCGCGGCGTCGACATCGACACGATGATCCTGTCCTATCTCCTGGAGCCGAACTGGGGCAAGCACAACCTCGAGCGGCTGGCCATCGCCTACCTCCACCTGCCGTCCATCCCGATCACGGACATCATCGGCAAGGGGAAAAAGATCCTCCCGATGAACAAGGCCTCCATCGAGGCGGTCGCGCCCTACGCCTGCCAGGACGCGGACTATGCCCTGGAGATCGGCCGCGTCCTCTGGCCCAGGATCGAAGAAGCCGGGCTCGACCGCCTGTACTGCGACCTGGAGCGTCCGCTCATCGAGGTCCTGGCCGATATGGAACGGATCGGGATCAAGGTCGACCGGTCGGCCCTTCAGGCTCTCTCGAAGGAGCTCGAGACCGAGCTCGGGCGGCTGGAAAAAAAGGTCTACGAAGCCTGCGGGACGGAGTTCAACATCCAGTCCCCGGCCCAGCTCGGCGACATCCTGTTCCGCAAGCTCCAGCTCAGCGGAACAAAGAAAACGAAGACGGCCGGGACCCTCTCGACGTCGATGGAAGTCCTCGAGGAGCTGGCCGCCCACCATCCCCTGCCCCGGCTCGTCCTCGAATACCGCCAGCTCTCGAAGCTCCGCTCGACCTACGCCGACGCCCTCCTCGACCTCATCGACCCGGAGACGGGCCGCGTCCACACGTCCTACAACCAGACGGTCGCCTCGACGGGCCGGCTCTCGAGCTCGGACCCCAACCTTCAGAACATCCCGGCCCGCGGCGAGTGGGGGAAGCGGTTCCGGACCGCCTTCGTCCCCGAAAAGGGATTCGGCTTCCTGGCCGCGGACTATTCCCAGATCGAGCTCCGGGTGCTCGCCCACCTCTCCGGGGACCCCGGCCTGATCGGGATCTTCGCCTCCGACCGCGACGTCCACGAGGAAACGGCCGACCGCGTCTTCGGGACAACGTCCGGCCTGTTCAAGGACGAGCAGCGCCGGAGGGCTAAGATCATCAACTTCAGCATGATCTACGGCGCCGGGGCGTTCTCCCTGGCCGGCCAGCTCGGGACCTCGAACCACGAGGCCCAGGCTTTCATCGACAAGTACTACGCGACATACCCCAAGGTCAAAGAATACCTCGACCGGATCGTGGACGAGGCCGCCGCGCGGGGATACTCCGAGACGCTCTTCGGCCGGAGACGCCCGGTGCCGGAGCTCAAGTCGGCGGACAGGAACATCAAGCAGGCCGGCCGCCGCATCGCCCTCAACAACCCGCTCCAGGGGACGGCGGCGGACATCATCAAGAAGGCCATGATCGACCTCTGGGCCGAGCTCCGGAAGAAAAAGCTCGGGGCGCGGATGGTCCTCCAGGTCCACGACGAGCTCGTCCTCGAGGTCCCCAAGGACGAGCGCCGCGAGGTCGAGGCGATCGTCCGCGAGCGGATGGAGAACGCCTGCGCGTTCAAGGTTCCGCTGAAGGTCTCGCTCGGCTGGGGCCCGAGCTGGGCCGAGGCGAAGTAGGCTCCGGGACGGCCCCTCGCCTCACGGAACCTCTTCGGTTCCCCCCGAACGGAATTCGGGGCCCCCCTCCCAATGTTCGCTCCGGGGCCATCCCGTCGCCGACCTGCAAGGAAGGACGCCATCGCGCTTGCCCCTTCGAGTTTTAGTGTATAGACCGGAGACATAGGTAACAGGTGTTCGGGGACATGGGTAACACATTTTAGGCGTTTCCTTCAGGATGATGCAAATCGATAGTCGCGATTCTTTCGTGGCAGAAATAGACATCGAATATCCCGTCGATGATCGTCGGCCGGACGCCGACGGGATATCCCTTGAAGGCGTGCCCAACGTGCCACTCGCGGTTGTGAAAGGAGATCTCTCCCTTCGCTTGGACCTTGCGCACGGCGTCGAGGGCGCCATATTCCATCGGAGGGAGGGAAGATGGATAAGGGCGTGGGCTGACCGAATAACGGCTGGCCGGGGTCGCCATGCCCAAGGACTCGTGGGGCCGACTCTCGTTGTAGACGTCTCTCCAGAGCGAGAAGTGATATTGGCAATCGTCCATGTCCAGGAACTGGCGCGTTCCGATCAACTCCGTTTTCAGGGTTCGATGGAACCGTTCATCTTTTCCGTTCGTCTGGGGATGACAGATGCGGGTGCGAGAGATGCCGATCCCCAACCGAATCAGCCAAACCGTAAGCCGCGTATAACGTCCCGGCCCCCAGGGCCCTCCGTTGTCCGTCAGGATCCCAAGGGGCAGTCCGTATCGTTCAAAAACGCTCACCAGATGACTCTGCACGGTTTCGGCCCGCATGTTGGTACTGGCTCCGATCAGGAGAGCGAATCGGGAATAGTCGTCCAGGACCGTCAGCGGATAGCAGGTTTGAAGTCCCACCCGGAACTCTCCCTTGAAGTCCATCTGCCAAAGTTCGTTGGACGAGCTCCGCTCGAACCGCCTCAAGGGACCATGCTTGGCCACCTCTTCAGGACGAAGCCGGTCGTTCCTGCGGAGGATCTCTGTGATCGTGCTCGGGGCAGGCACCTCATCGAAGCCCAAATCAACGAGACGTCGATGGAGTTTGCGTCCGCCCCATGCCGGATGATGGTCGCGGAGCTTCAAGACGGCTTTTTCGGTTCCAGTCGGCGTCCTCTCGGGCGACCGAAGAGGTCTCCTCGATCGGTCTTTAAGCCCGCTGTCTCCTTCTTCCACGAATCGGGCGCGCCATTTATACCCTGTCTTCCGGCTGATGCCGAATCGCCGGCAGAGGAGGCTGAAACAACCTCGTCTGGCTAAGCTCACAAACTCGCTTCTCAAGGACATGGGCGTCGACTCCTTCCATGGCATGGCGAACCTCCATCTTGGCGTTCGCCCCATACTATAAAGTGTTACCCATGTCCCCGAACACTTGTAACCCATGTCTCCGGTCTATACATTAGGAGGGGAAGGGGAGGTAGATAATTTTGAATCGGATCTTGAAGGCGTCCTGATCGGAATTGCTCAAAGCCATCGCGACGGCTTAAGTTTGTGTGGGCTCGAATTTTCTTATTGCCCGCGCCCGGCGGGTATGACAAAATGAACGCTCCGCCGGCCCGTCCGGCGGGAGAATCCGGCCGGAGAGGGACGCCGATGGTGAGAAGCTTCCGGATCTGCGAATCCCGCGTCGAGGAGTGCCCGGCGGAGGCGGGGACGATCCAGTTCTACATCAACCCGACGACGAGGAGAAGCGCTACCTGGTCGACGACCTGAAGCTGGACGAGCACACGCTGGCCTCGGCCCTGGACCCGGACGAGCTGTCCCGGCTGGAGTTCGAGCCGGAGCACGTCGCCATCATCTTCAAGCGGCCGAAGAACTACTCCGGCCGAGGACAACTTCCTGTTCCAGGTCTCCTCGACGGGCCTGTTCCTGTTCAAGGACCGGCTGATCATCGTCTCGGCCGAGGACGTCCCCGCTCTTCGAGGGCAGGCAGCTTCGCCCGGATCGCCAGCCTCCAGGACGCTCATCCTGAAGCTGATCTACCGCTCGATCTTCCACTTCGTGGAGCACCTGAAGGTCATCAACATGATCTCCGGACGAGCTGGAGCAGCGAGATCAACACGGCGATGGAGAACAAGCACCTGCTCAACCTGTTCACGCTGGAGAAGAGCCTGGTCTACTACCTCAACGCGATCAACTCCAACGGCGATGCTCATCGAGAAGCTGCAGAACAACGCCGCCAAGATCGGCTTCACGCCAGGAGCACTGGAGTTCCTCGACGACATCATCATCGAGAACAACCAGTGCCACGAGCAGGCCGAGATCTACTCGAACATCCTGGCCAGCCTGATGGACGCCCGCGCCTCGATCGTCAGCAACAACCTCAACGTCCTGATGAAGACGCTGAACATCATCACCATCGGCATCATGGTGCCGACGCTGGTGGTCAGCATCTTCTCGATGAACGTCGGCATCCCCCTGCCCAAGCATCCCCTCGCCTTCTGGATCATCATGGGCCTGGCCGCGACGTCGATCATCGGCTTCGGGATCCTGGGGAAGCTGAAGAAGTGGTAAACGGAGACCGGGCCGTGGCCGCCGAAAACAGCATTGTCGAGATCGAGGCGCCGAGCGGGAACCTCTTCCTGTTCTTCTCCCAGATCCTCGGCCGGAAGGTCCTCGACGCGGACGGGGCCGTTCTCGGGACGCTGACCGACCTCAAAGTCAAGCTGGGTGAGATCTATCCCAAGGCCATCGGCCTCGTCCTCAAGCCGCGGCGAAAGCGCGGCGCCGTCGAGATCGGCTGGCCCGAGGTCCATGTCGCTCGGACCGTCGGGCGTCAAGCTCAAGCCGGGCGCGGAGGCGAAGCTCCGACCCGGTCGAGGTGGCCGCCGACGAGATCCTCCTCCGCGACGAGCTCCTGGACAAGCAGGTCGTCGATACCTTCGGGGCGAAGATCGAGCGGGTCAACGACATCCACCTCCTGGCCGTCAAGAACGAGCTGCGGGTCGTCCACGCCGACTACGGCCTGCGCGGCATCCTCCGCCGGCTCGGCTGGCTCCGGTTCGTCGACCGGCTCTCGACCTGGCTCTTCGCCGCCCGGCCGGGCGAGAAGATGATCTCCTGGAAATACATCCAGCCCCTGCTCGCCGACCCGGTCAAGGAGAACCTCAAGCTCAACGTCGCCGCGCGCAAGATCCACGAGCTGCACCCTTCGGACCTGGCCGACATCATCGAGGACCTCGACCGGGTCAACCAGATCGTCCGTCTTCCACGCCCTCGACCTGCAGACGGCCGCCCAGACGCTCGAGGAGGTCGAGGATCCCCGGCTCCAGGCGTCCCTCATCCAGACCGCGCCCGCCGAGGTCGCCTCCGACATCCTCGAGCAGATGGCCCCCGACGAGGCGACCGACCTCCTGGCCGACCTGCCCGAAGGAGACCAAGGCCTCGCTCATCCGGAAGATGGAGAAGCCCTCGCGCGACGCCGTCGAGGCGCTCCTCAAGTACGAGGAGGGCACGGCCGGGAGCCTGATGACCAAGGATTTCCTGTCCGTCCCGCAGGACGGCACGATCGGCGACGCCATCGAGGCCTTCCGCAAGACGACCCATCCCCTGGACGCGGTGTCCTACATCTACGTCGCCGACGCGCGACGGCCGGCTGGCCGGCGTCTGCACGCTCCGCCATCTGATCATCTGCGACCGGGCGACGCCGATGCGGTCGATGATGAACCCCCGGCTCATCACGGTCAAGGCCGACGACCGGATCGGCGAGGTCCGCTCCCTGTTCCGGAAATACACGTTCCTGGCCCTGCCCGTCGTGGACGCCGAGGGCCGGCTGGAGGGCTTGATCACCCTGAAAGACATCGTCCAGGAAGAGATCGAGGAATAGGATGCCCGACGCCGACAGCCGCCCGCCCGCAACCCTTCCGGCGGCCGCTGGAAACGGCTCCTCGTCTTCCTGGCCGTGGCCGGCCCGGGGATCATCACCTCGAACGTGGACAACGACGCCGGCGGCATCGCCACGTACTCGATGGCCGGCTCCCATTACGGCTACACGCTCCTCTGGTCGCTCCTGCCGATCATGGTCGCCCTGATCATCGTCCAGGAGATGAGCGCCCGGATGGGCGTCGTCACCGGCAAGGGCCTGTCCGACCTCATCCGGGAAAGGTTCGGGGTCAAGATCACGGTCGCCCTGCTCGCCGGCCTGGTCGTGACGAACTTCGGAAACGTCATCGCCGAGTTCGCCGGGATCGCCTCGAGCCTCGAGCTCTTCCACGTCCCGAAATACGTCTCCGTCCCGCTCGGGGCGGTCCTCGTCTGGCTCCTGGCCGTCAAGGGGACCTACAAGTCGGTCGAAAAGATCTTTCTCTACGCCTGCGTGTTCTACGTGACCTACATCCTGGCCGGCTTCCTGGCCAAGCCCGACTGGGGGGTCATCGGCCGGAGCCTCGTCACGCCGAGCCTTCCGACCTCGACCGGCAGCCTGGCCATGGTCATCGGCCTCGTCGGGACGACGATCGCGCCCTGGATGCAGTTCTACCTCCAGGCGTCGGTCGTGGAGAAGAACATCGCGATCAAGGACTACCGGCTCTCGCGGCTCGACGTCATCGTCGGCAGCTTCGTCGTGACGATCGTGGCCGGGTTCATCGTCCTGACCTGCGCGGCCACGCTCTTCAAGAGCGGCATCCGGGTCGAGACGGCGGCCGACGCCGCCCAGGCCCTCGCCCCGCTCGCGGGCAAGTACTGCGCCGCGCTGTTCGCCTTCGGCCTGCTCAACGCTTCGCTCTTCGCCGCGTCCATCCTGCCCCTTTCGACGGCCTTCGTCGTCTGCGAGGCGCATGGGCTGGGAGAACGGGGTCGACAAGACGTTCTCCGAGGCGCCCCAGTTCTACGGGCTCTATTCGATGCTGATCTTCGCCGGGGCGGCCATCGTCCTGATCCCCCGCCTGCCCCTCTTTCCCGTCATGTACATCTCCCAGGTCGTCAACGGCCTGGTCCTGCCCGTCATCCTGATCTTCATGGTCCGGCTCGATCAACAACCGGAAGCTCATGGGCGAACACGCCAATTCGAAGGGATACAACGTCGTCGTCTGGGCGACCGTGGCCATCCTGCTGGCCCTGACCGGCGCTTACCTGGGCGGCCTTCTCTTCGGCTAGGCCGTCCCGCCCCCGGTCAGAGGGCCTTCGTCCAGACCCGGAACTTCTTGTAGAGAACGCCGCCCTGGCGGATCATCTCCGCCCGGATTTTCTCGTTCGACTCGAGCTCGTGGTGGGTGTCCATGAACTCCATCCCGGCGGCCATGGCCGAACGAAACATCGCGTAGCCCATCACGGCGTCCAGGCCCACGCCCCGGTGGTCGGGCTTGATCGCTCCGAGGAGGAGGTCGAGCTGCTTGGTCTTCCGGGCCGCCCGGAGGACCTTGAGGAAGCCGAAGGGCAGCATCCGCCCGCGCGCCTTCTGGATCCCTTCGGTCATGTCGGGCATGGCGATGACGAACGAGGCGGGCCGGCCGTCCTTGGTCACGAGCTTGACGAAGCGCGGGTCCACGACGGGGAGATAGCGCTTGGCCAGGTCCTGCATCTCCTTTTCCGTGAGCGGCGCGTAGCCGTAGATGTTGCTGTCGACGTAG
The DNA here is from genome assembly GCA_963848835.1 of Candidatus Aminicenantota bacterium. Lineage (GTDB taxonomy): Bacteria > Acidobacteriota > Aminicenantia > Aminicenantales > UBA4085 > CAWKFB01. The sequence goes on from CAWKFB010000020.1 coordinate 40,525, forward strand.
CATTCGTTCATCAGGCTGAAGATGGGGACGACCCAGGGCTTGAGGTCCTTGCGGCGGGTGAACTCCTGGAGGACGAAGCTCCCCCGGCGCATGGACCGCTCGAAGACCTTCGTGTAGAGCTCGGGCATTTCCTTCGGGAGGGGGATCTTGTAGACGAAATAGTCGACGTCCTTCCCGTATCCCATCTCCTCGATGTAGCCGGGCGTCCATTCGAAATTGTAGTAGGTCGCGATGGTCGCCCGGTTCTCGAACCCCTCGATGATCCAACCCTCGGGGTCCTGGTCGGAGAATCCGTACGGGCCGATGATCCGCTTCGCCCCCTTGGCCCGGGCCCAGTCCTCGACCGTGCGGACGAGGGCCTGGAAGACCTCCCGGTCCTCGAAGCACTCGAAATTGGCGAAGCGGGCGATGTCTTCCTTGCGATGGGCGTTGAAGCGGCGGTTGATGATGCCCATGATCCGGCCGGCGGCCCGGCCGTCCCGGAACGCGAGCCACATCCCGACGTCGCAGTAATCGAAGGCCTTGTTCTTCTTCGGGTCGAAGTACTTCTTCTCGTCCATATAGATCGGATGGACCCAGTATTTCTGTCCGGCGTGGATTTTTTCGGGCAGGTAGATGAACGTCTTGCGGTCGGCTCCGGTCGTGACTTCGCGGATCTCTAGGCCCATGGTCTCACCTCGCTGTCTCGCTGCCCGATGTTATCCTATATCGCAGCCGAAAATGCAATATCGGCCCGGCGAGGAGACGGCCGGGGCTCCCGGGGGACTCCCTGATCGGGACGCGGATTTTCCCCAGCGAGAAAAATCCGCTCCTCGTGCTCGCTCGCTCTCCTCTCCCTTCGGTCGAGGAACCTGCCCGCTTCGCTGCGCTGGCCCGCTCAGGGAGCCCCCGGGAGCCCCGTCTTATCCCGGGATGCGCTTGGAATTCCTACCAATCCTGATCGGATTAGTATGTGGAAATCCTTTGCGGACATTGTGGAAAAATCGTTTGACAAAGGTTTTTCCCCTCAATAGAATCGGCTCTATCGTTCCGGTCCGCAGAAAGCCGGGACAATAGTAACATGGAGGATCTCGGAAGACGCGGCGAAGCCGGTCTCTCTATTTTTTCGGCCTGCCCGCCTCGCCGTTCCAGCGTCCCACCGGGTTCCCTCCGAGGGAAAAAAGGATCGTGGATCATCACGCCAAACAATGAACATTGAGACAATCGCCCTCCTCACGGTCTTTGTCCCGATCCTCGGCTCGTTGACCATCCCGCTGGCCGGCCTCCTCTCCCGGCAGGCGCGCTCGGCCTGGTCGGTCGCCCTCGGCGCCGCCACCGCGGCCCTGCCGATGTTCCTGCTGCCGACGGCCTTCGCGGGCGGGGAAACGATCATCCGGAAGGAGCTCGTCCTGGGCCTGGACTTCGTCCTGATCATCGACCCGCTGTCGATCTTCATGGCCGTCGTCTCCTCGTTCGTTGGATTCCTGATCATCATCTATTCGCTCGGGTACATCCATCACGAGGACAACCAGAACGAGTACTACCTGCTGGTCGTCCTGTTCATCGGGTCGATGATGGGGCTGGTGTTCTCGGCCAACCTGATCTTCCTGTATCTCTTCTGGGAGATCATCGCCATCTGCTGCTGGCGGCTGATCGGGTTCTACCGGCTGAAGGAAATCGTCCGCAAGGCCGACAAGGCCTTCCTCGTCACGTTCTTCGGGGCCGTGGTCATGCTCCTCGGCTTCATCCAGATCTACGGGACGACGAACACCTTCGACCTGACGGCGATGCGGGGGACGGTCATCCCCGGCTCGGCCGTTCTCCTCATCCTCTTCGGCATGTTCTCCAAGTCGGCCACGGTCCCCCTCCACACCTGGCTCCCCGACGCCGGCGTCGCGCCGACCACGGTCACCGCCCTCCTCCACGCCGCGGTCCTGGTCAAGATCGGCGTCTACGCCTACGCCCGGATCTTCCTCTACGCCTTCAAGCTCCCGGACGACTGGCAGCAGATCATCCCGGTCCTGGTCGTCGTCTCGTCGCTCGTCGCGGCCGCCGCGGCCACGGTCGAGACCGACTTCAAGCGCATCCTGGCCTACTCCACGGTCAGCCAGATCGGCTACATCTTCCTCGGGTTCAGCATGGCCAACCCCGAGGGCATCTCCGGGTCGCTCCTCTTCATCCTGATGCACGGCCTGGCCAAGGGCGGCCTCTTCCTCTGCGCCGGGATCGTCATCCACGCCACGCACACCAAGGATATCCGGGAGATGGGCGGCCTGATCAAGACCATGCCCGTCACCGCCGCCGCCTTCCTCGCCTGCGCCTTCTCCGTCATCGGCATCCCGCCCTTCGGCGGGTTCTTCTCCAAGTTCCTGGTCATCATGGGCACGGTCAAGGCCGGGCAGGTCTGGATCGCCGCGGTCGCCCTGTTCACCGCGGTCCTGACGATGTTCTACCTGCTCAAGGTCTTCAGCATGGTCTTCCTGGGTGAAGCCAAGCACCCGGCCCCGGAGAAGACGCCGTCCATGGTCTTCGTGGTCGCCCTCCTGGCCGTCCTCTCGCTCGCGGCGGGCCTGTTCATCTCCACCCCCGCCAAGCTCGCCGGGATCGCCACGACGAACCTCAGCTGGTGGCTCAAATGACACCCAATACGCTCCTCTGGCCCATCCTCCTTCCCGCCCTGGCCGCGGTCCTCTGCCTCGCCGTCCCGAAGGGCGTCAAGCTCGTCCGCGAAGCGATCTCCCTCGTCGCCGCGCTCGGGGTCCTCTATCTCGCGATCAAGCTCTTCGGGGTCCGGACCCTGGAGCTCCGCCTCCCCTGGCTGGGCAACGGGGTCGACTTCGACCTGCGCCTCTTCCACTTCTCCAGCTTCATCCTCCTCGCCCTGGCCGGGTTCCTCGTCCTCATCGTCCTCTACTCGACGGCGAAGATGAAGGACCACCCCCATGTCCGCGGATATTATTTTTACGTCCTCATCTCCGCGGCCCTGGCCAACGGCGCGGTGCTGGCCGACAACTTCGTGCCCCTCGTCTTCTTCTGGGAGGGTCTGCTCGTCACCCTGTACCTCCTCATCTCGATCGGGGGCAAGCTCTCCCACCGGACCGCGGTCAAGGCCTTCATCATCAGCGGGCTGTGCGACTTCTGCATGATCCTGGGCATCGGGATCCTCTGGTCGCTGACGGGGTCCCTGACCCTGTCCCAGATCTCGGTCAAGCCCGAAGGCATCGCCATCCTGGCCTTCGTCATGATGATGATCGGGGCCATCGGCAAGGCCGGGGCCATGCCCTTCCACACCTGGATCCCGGACGCCGCGATCGACGCCCCGGTGACGTTCATGGCCTTCCTTCCGGCCGCCTTCGAGAAGCTGCTCGGGATCTACCTCCTGGCCCGGATCACCCTGGACCTCTTCCATCTCGAGAAGGGCTCGGGCCTGTCTCTCCTCATGATGATCGTCGGCGCGGTGACGATCGTCTTCGCCGTCATGATGGCTCTCATCCAGAAGGACTTCAAGCGGCTGCTCTCCTACCACGCCGTGAGCCAGGTCGGCTACATGATCCTGGGCATCGGCACGGCCATCCCGATCGGCATCGCCGGCGGGATCTTCCATATGATCAACCACGCCATGTACAAGTGCGGGCTGTTCCTGAGCGCCGGCTCGGTCGAGCACCGGGCCGGGACGACCGAGCTCAAGAAGCTCGGCGGGCTGGCCCGCGAGATGCCCTGGACCGCCGTGGGCTTCTCGGTCTGCGCCCTGGCCATCTCGGGCGTCTGGCCGCTCAACGGCTTCGTCTCGAAGGAGATGATCTTCCACGGGGCGCTCGAATCCGGCTATGTCATCTTCGCCATCGCCGCCTGGGTCGGGGCGATCTTCACCTTCGCCTCCTTCCTCAAGGCCGGCCACAGCGTCTTCTTCGGGCCCCGGACGGCCGAGGTCCCCAAGATCAAGGAGAGCCCGGCGGCCATCGTCCTGCCGATCCTCATCCTGGCCGGGCTGTGCCTCACCTTCGGCGTCTTCAACAAGCTCCCCCTGGTCAACCTCATCCAGCCGATCCTCGCCGGGCACGTCGAGGCGGGCGAATCCATCGACTTCACGGCCCACGCCCTGAGCCTGCTCAACCCCGTGGCCGGGATCTCGATCCTCTGCCTCGTCCTGGCCTTCCTCCTTCACCGCTTCGGCTGGGCCCGCGGCGGGAAGAAGGCCTACCTGGCGTCCGAGCCCGTCCACAAGTTCCCCGGCCTCAAGACCATCTACGACCTGGCCGAGAACCGGATCTTCGACCTGTACGAACAGGGCGTCGTGTTCCTCCGCGGCTTCTCCATGGTCCTGTTCAAGGGCGTCGACCGGCCGATCGACTTCGTCTACGAAAAGGTCGTGACCAGGGTCGGAGGGGCGTTCACCGGGCTCTTCCGCAAGGCCCACAACGGGCACTACGCCAACTACCTCGCCTGGGCCCTGGGGGGGCTGGTCGTGATCGCGGCCGTGATCAACGTCCTGGTCAAGTGATGAAACGAGAGGAGGCCCCTTGATCTTCCTTTATATCGGATTACCGCTCCTCGTCGCCGCCCTGCTGCCGCTCGTGGGCAAGATCTCCAAGCGGTTCCTGCCCGACCTGCTGGCCAACGGCGTCTTCCTGACCCTCTTCGTCCTGGCCGCGACGTCCGGCCGCCGGCTCATCGCCGGAGGGGCCGTCCTCCAGCAGTTCCGCTGGATGGGCGAGGACACCGGCATCGCCCTCGCCGTCGACGGCTTCAGCCTGTTCATGCTCATGGCCATCGCCCTCGTCACCCTCTGCGTCGGGCTGTACTCGATCAGCTACATGGAGCACTACGGCTCCAAGTCCGTGTACTACGCCCTCCTCCTGATGATGATGACGGGCATGAACGGTCTCGTCCTCGCCGCGGACCTCTTCCAGGTCTACCTCTTCCTCGAGGTCGCCGCGGTCGCCTCGTACGCCCTGGTCGCCTACGGGCTCGAGTACGACGAGCTCGAGGCGTCCTTCAAGTACCTGATGCTCTCGGTCGTCGCCTCGGCCGCCATCCTGATCGCGATCACCATCATCTTCGGGCTGACCGGAGGCGTCGGGTTCGCCGCCGTGGCCGAAGGGCTGCGGGCCCTCGATTCCCGCGCCGCGGTCGGCTTCTGCTCCGCCCTGTTCCTCATGGGCTTCGGGCTCAAGGCCGCCCTCGTCCCCTTCCACGCCTGGCTCCCGGACGCCCACCCGTCGGCGCCGGCGCCCATCTCGGCCATCCTGTCCGGGCTGCTCATCAAGGTCTCGGGCGTCTACGCCCTGACCCGGATCTTCTTCAACGTCTTCGGGCTGACCCCGGCCCTGTCCGAGGTCGTCATGTGGACCGGGATGGTCTCGATCGTCGTGGCCGCCATGCTCGCCGTCGGCCAGCCGGACATGAAGCGGATGCTGGCCTACTCCTCGATCAGCCAGGTCGGCTACGTCGTCCTGGGGATCGGACTGGGGACGCCGCTCGGCATCGCCGGAGGCCTCTTCCACCTGTTCAACCACGCCGTGGCCAAGGGCCTGCTCTTCCTCAACTCCGGGGCCGTCCAGCAGGCGACGGGGACGCGCGATCTCGACCAGATGGGCGGGCTGGCCAAGCGCATGCCGCTCACGGCCGGGACGAGCCTCGTCGGCTCGCTCTCGATCGCCGGCGTGCCGCCGCTCGCCGGGTTCTGGTCGAAGCTCCTGATCATCATGGCCCTCGTCCAGGCCCGCCAGGGGCTCCTGGCGGTGCTGGCCGTCCTGGCCAGCGTCGTCACCCTGTGGTACTACCTCATCCTCCAGCGCAAAGCCTTCTTCGGGAAGCTCGAAGAGCGCTGGAACCACGTCAAGGAAGCGCCGTTCTGGATGTCGGCCGCGACCGTCCTCCTCGCCCTGATCGCCATCGGGGTCGGGATCTTCTTCGCGGCGATGCTCAAGACCTGGATCCAGCCCGCCTCGGACGCGCTGTCCCAGGGCGTCCAGGCGCTCTCGATCGGGGGGTTCTGATCATGATCGGACAAATCCTGCTCCTCTGCGGCCTCCTCCTCTTCTCGATCTTCGCCGTCCTGGCCAAGGACCTCATCAAGTCGGCCATCAGCCTGGCCCTCGCCAGCCTCCTCCTCGGGATCATCTTCTTCGTCATGGGCGCCCCCTACGCCGGCGTCTTCGAGATCTCGGTCGTGGCCGGCCTGATCACGGTCCTGTTCATGCTGACGATCGCCCTGACCAAGGCCGGCGGCGACGTGGGCGAGTCCAAAGCGGCCACGCTCGTCTTCCCCGTCTTCTTCATCCTCGTCGCCCTGATCGACATCTTCGTCATGAAGGGCCTCCTGCCCAGGCTCCAGGTCCTCCAGACCGGGGCCGAGAGCGGGACCTTCGCCGAAGTCCTGTGGAAGCAGCGGACCTTCGACCTCGTCGGGCAGCTCGCCGTCATCCTGGCCGGCGTCTTCGCCGTCCTGGCGCTCTTCCGAAAGAAGGCCAACGATGATTGAAAACTGGTTCCTCTATCTCGGCTTCGCCGCCGCCCTCCTCGCCGTCGGGCTCTACACCCTCCTGACGATGCGGAACGTCATCAAGCTCTTCATCGGCTTCGAGGTCATCAGCAAGGGGGTCAGCCTGGCCCTGGTCGGCACCGGGTTCGCCCGGAACCACGTCCTCCTGGCCCAGAGCCTGGTCATCACCTTCATCGTCGTCGAGGTCAGCATCGTCGCGACGGCCCTGGCCCTGATCATCAACATCGTCCGGAAGACGAACTCCCTGGACGTCCGGAAGCTCACCAAGCTGCGAGGATAACCCATGAACGCCATCGCCATCCTCCTCTCCCCGCCGGTCGCCTTCGTCCTCTTCCTGGCCGCGGCCGGCCTCCTCTATCTCCTGGGCAAGCGCATGGCCCCCAAGCTGACCCGCGTCGGCGGGAAGCTCGAAACTTACGCCTGCGGCGAGAACATCCCGGGAACGAAGGTCCAGTTCGGCTACCGGCTGTTCTTCTTCGTCGCCCTGTTCTTCACCATCATGCACGTGGCCGCCCTGATGATCGCGACCGTGCCGGCGGGGAAGATCGCCCTGTTCGCCATTCTCTACCTGGCCGTGATCTTCCTGTCCATCATGGCCCTCGTCACAAGGAGCTGATATGCTGAAACGTCTCACCCGCTGGTCACGGATCAAATCTCCGTGGATCCTGCATCTCAACTCCGGAGCGTGCAACGCCTGCGACATCGAGATCGTCGCCGCCCTGACCCCCCGCTTCGACATCGAGCGGCTGGGCGTCCTGCTCCGGGCCACGCCCCGCCACGCCGACGTCATCGTCGCCACGGGCCCGGTCACCCGCCAGATCAAGGACCGGATCCTGCGGATCTACGACCAGACCCCCGACCCTAAGTTCGTCGTGGCCGTGGGCGCCTGCGCCATGTCCGGCTGCGTCTACCGCGGCGCCTACGGGATCATGGGCGGGCTCGACCAGGTCATCCCGGTCAACGCCTACATCCCCGGCTGTCCGGCCCGGCCGGACGCCATCCTGGACGGCGTGGTCAAGCTGCTGGGGACCCTCTGAAGCCGAGGACGCCATGAACGACGCACAGATCCTCGAATTCCTGAACGCGAAGCTCGCCGGCCTCGTCCGGGACGTCGCCAACCCCTCCCCGCGCCGGATCTTCCTCTCGGTTGAGCCGAAGGACCTCCCCGCGGTCATCGCCGGGCTCAAGGAGGCCGTCCCCGGGATGTGGTACATCGCCACCATCAGCGGGGTGGACCTCGGCGAGAGCTTCGAGATCGTCTACCACTTCGGCCACGACAGCGGGGCCGTCAACATCAAGACCCGGATCCCCCGGGCCCATCCGCACATCGAGAGCATCACCCCGCTCATCCCCGGGGCGATCCTCTACGAGCGCGAGCTCCAGGACCTGTTCGGGATGACCGTCGAGCACCTCCCCGACCCGCGGCCGCTCGTCACTCCCGACGACTGGCCGGCCGGGAACTTCCCGCTCCGCAAGGACTGGACGTTCGAACGGGTCCCCGAGGTCATCCCCGGAGGAAAGAAATGAAGTTCCAAATCCCCATCGGACCGCAGCACCCGGCCCTCAAGGAGCCGATCAGCCTGCGGATGACCGTCGAAGGCGAGGTCATCCGCGACGTGGACATCCGGCTCGGCTACAACCACCGGGGCCTGGAGAAGCTGGCCGAGTCGAAGAACTGGACCCAGAACATCTACCTGACCGAGCGGATCTGCGGCATCTGCTCCCACTCCCACACGACCTGCTACGTCCAGGGCGTGGAGAAGCTCATGGAGATCGAGCCGCCGCGGCGGGGCGTCTACCTCCGCTACCTCGTCTCGGAGCTCGAGCGGATCCACAGCCACCTCCTCTGGCTCGGCGTGGCCGGGCACGAGGCCGGGTTCGACTCCTTCTTCATGTACACCTGGCGGGACCGCGAGGTCGTCATGGACCTCCTCGAGATGATCTCGGGCAACCGGGTCCACTACGCCATGAACACCCTCGGCGGGGTCCGCCGCGACCTCGACGAAGGCCAGATCCGGAAGTGCCTGGACGGGATCAAGGTCCTCCGGGAGCGGAGCGAATTCTACTTCAAGATCGGGGCCAACGAGCCGACCTTCGTCGGGAGGCTGGCGGGCGTCGGGTACCTGTCCAAGGAGCAGGCCCTGGCCCTCTGCGCCGTGGGCCCGACCGCCCGGGCTTCGGGCGTCGCCCGCGACGTCCGGAAGAACGACCCCCACGCCTTCTACGACGAGGCGCCCTTCGACCTCATCACGGCCGACTCCTGCGACGTCCTCGGCCGGACGGTCGTCCGGATCAAGGAGCTGATGGAGTCCTACAAGATCTGCGAGTTCATCCTCAAGAACCTCCCCGCCGGCGAGATCGCGGTCAGGGCCCCCAAGCGGGCCAAGCCCGGCGAGTTCTTCAGCCGCTACGAGGCCCCCCGGGGGGAGAACGTCCACTACGTCAAGTCCAACGGCACGGACAAGCCCGAGCGGCTCAAGGTCCGCGCCCCGACCCTGGCCAACTACCCGGCCACGATCGAGATGCTCCGCAGCGGCTTCATCGCCGACATCCCGCTCATCTTCGCCGCGATCGACCCCTGCATCTGCTGCGCGGAGCGGACCGTCGAGCTCGTCAACGCCCGGAGCGGAGAGGAATCCATCGTCCGCTTCAGCGACCTGCGCGCCCTCGCCGCGAAGCGCGCGGCGGGACGCATCGCGAAAGGGAACGTTCCATGGCCGCTCTGAAAACCGTCCTCTACCTCCTCGTCTACCCGGGACTTGTCTTCCTCTTCGTCTACTCGACTTTCGCCGAGTGGTTCGACCGGAAGGTCTACGCCCGGCTGCAGAACCGGATGGGCCCGACCCACACCGGCCGCTTCGGCCTCCTCCAGCCCATCGCCGACTTCGTCAAGCTCCTGTCCAAGGAGGACGTCGTCCCCGACCGGGCCGACAAGAAGCTCTTCAGCGTCCTGCCGGTCGTCGGGCTCGCCGTCGTCATCACCGCCGGGCTCCTCCTTCCCGTCTGGTACTTCGAGGGATCGGCCACGGCGATGGTCTCCTTTCCGGGCGACATCATCATCCTTCTCTACCTCCTGAGCGTCCCGACGCTCGTCTGCTTCCTCGCCGCCTGGTCCTCGACGAACGTCTTCTCGACGATCGGCGGGACGCGCGTCCTGACCATGCTCTTCGGCTATGAAGTGCCTCTCTTCATGTCCGTCCTGAGCCCGGCCATCCTGGCCAATTCCTGGCGCCTCGCCGACATCGCCCATTTCTACCAGCACAAGCCGCTCCTCCTCCTGCCGAACCTGATCGGGTTCGTCGTCGCCCTCATCTGCGTCCAGGCCAAGCTCGAGCGGACGCCCTTCGACATCCCCCACGCCGAGACCGAGATCGTCGGCGGGACGTTCACCGAGTACTCGGGCAAGAAGCTGGGATTCTTCCGTCTCATGACCGACATCGAGATGGTCGTCTCGAGCGGGCTCCTGGCGACGGTCTTCCTGGGCGGATTCCCCGGCGGCTTGTGGCTGGGCCTCCTCCAATTCGTCGTCAAGACGCTCTTCATCATCTTCCTTCTGTCCGCGATGCGGGCCATGACCTCGCGGATCCGGGTCGACCAGGTGGTCCACTTCGCCTGGCGCTGGCTGGCTCCGCTGGCCGTGCTCCAGCTCCTCATCGTCATCCTGATCAAGGGGTTGCTGTTATGAGAGTCGCCGTCTTCCTTCCCGAGCTCCTCCGCCACCTGTTCAAGAAGCCCAACACCGTCGATTATCCGTTCGAGAAGCTCAAGGTCCCCCCGGGCTTCCGGGGCACGCCGTTCCTCCACCCGGACATCTGCATCGCCTGTCGAGCCTGCGAACGGGATTGCCCGGCCGAGGCCATCGTCATCACCCAGGTGAGCGACGTGGAGAAGAAGTTCCGGCTGGAGATCCACAACGACCGCTGCGTCCACTGCGCCCAGTGCGTGGACTCCTGCCCGACGACGCCCAAGGCCATGGACATCGACAACCTCTACGAGATCGCCGATTTCGACCGCCACAATCTCAAGAAGGATTGGACCTTCGTCCGGGCGATGCCCAAGAAGGAGCCCAAGCCGGCAGCGCCCGCGGGCGGGGCAGCCCCTCAAAGCTGATTCGTTCTTATCTTATCCAGGGGTGTTTCCCCTTCGCTCGGCGGAGGGGAGGCACCCCTTTTTTTATCCGGGACCGATCTCAGAGCTTAGGCGTGATTTCAATCGTCACTTTGATCGAACGGACGGGGACGGAACCGGCATATTCGATAAAAACGAGCTCGTACCGCCCGACGAATCCGGGCCCGGGCATCCAGGAGAAGCGGCCGGTCCGCCGATCGAGCGTAGATCCTATGGGGAGCATTCGCCGGCTCCCGCCGGCCGACAGATACCCCGTATATCGCCCATCCCCATCCGAAGCGGCCGGGGAGCCCAGATCCATCTCGACGCGATTCACCTCGGGAATCCCGATTTGGAGGATGCCCTCCGCGTCCGGGTACCGCGGTTGGAATTCCGCGTTGAGATCATAGCCCGTCTTGACCAGGACCGGCGAGAATGAAATCGGCGGAGCGGACGACCCAGGGCCCGCCGCTTCCGGCCCCGTCGGCGCGGACGATCCGCCGGCGTTATTGATCGTAAAGTACCGCGAACCGATCCCATCCCCCTGGCCTTCGTTGTCGTAGGCAATCCACCAGATCGTATGCACCCCGTCGGCGAAGCCCGTCGTATCGAGGTAGAACGCCCCGACCGGACCTCCCGCACCCGGTCCGCCCGTATTGTTCAAGCCCGGGAAGTTGTTCGAGACGTCCGAACGGTAAGCGTTATAAAGATTCGGAGGCGTGCTGAGGTTTCCCCGCAGGACGCTGTCGACATAGACCGTGATCAGGTGCCCATCCTTCGGCACCGTCTTCGGCATCGGCGTCAGGACCCAGCCGAAGTTGACGAACCGGTTCCCCGAGGCGGTCCCGCCCTGGGCCGGAGTGTCGATCGTCCCGAACGGCTTGACCGCGTGGGCGTTGTCGCAGGTGATCGTTTTCGTCCCCAGTGTCACGGCGTGTCCTTCCTTGTCCGTGGCGATGGCATAAAGCTTGTAGGTCCCGTTCCCCTGGTTCGGAAGGAAGTTCGTGAGCAGCATGTAGCCCCACCCCGCCGTATAATTGAACGGATGGTTCGGATAGCCCGTTTCTATATCCGGACGGGCGCCCTCGACGAAGAGCCCGTCGCCGATAAAATAAAGCGAGTTCACTTCGCCGGCTGAGAGGACCGGATCGCGCCAAATCTCGACTTTGGTCACCTGGACGTCGTCAAGGGCCCAGCCCGTGACCGGGATCGCTCCCGTGACGTTGATCGCCCCGTCGATCGGCGTGGCGAAGTCTCCGAAGGGGGGCAGGGTCCCCGCGGCATCATAAACGGTCAAATGGACCGCGATTGTTTGGGGCGAGTTGGAAGCCGAGAGATCCGAGACGGATACGGAGCCGCTGTACGCTCCGGCCCCCAAACCCGTCGCGTCCACGCCGATCGTGATCGTCCCGCTCCCGATCCCATGGTCCAGGGAAACGGTGATCCACGAGGACGAGGGCGCAGCCGCCCAGTAAAGCGTCCCCGCCCCCGCGTTGGTGATCATGACCGGCTGCCCCGGCGTCGCGTTCCCGGCTTGCGCTCCGAAGTTCATGGTCGTCCGGCTCAAACGGAGGACCGGCGTCCCGGAAGAGATCGTGAACGGAGCGTCGCTCGTGTCCGTCGGCGCGCCGCCGGCGGCCGGACTGATCCGGATGAGACAAACGGTCGAGGCGATGTCGGGAACCGTCCATGAATAGCTCCCGTCGTTCGCCGTCGAGGCGATAATCGTCGTCCAGCCCGTTCCGCCGTTCGACGAATATTCGATTTTGACGTCTCCGACCGTCCCCGTCGTCGTCCACTGGACGCTATGGACGGTGCCTCCCGGCCAATCCTCTCCACCGTTGGGCGCGGTCACGGCGATCGTCGGCGGGCTCACGATCGAAAAAGGAGCGGCGCTCACGGCCGTCGGAAGCCCGGAGGAGGCCTCGCGGACCCGGACGAGACAAGCGGTCGACGGATTGTTCGGGACGGTCCAGGGGTAAGTTCCCGCATTGGCGATCGAGGCCGCGATCACCGTCCAGCCCGTTCCGCCGTTCGTGGAATATTCAAGCTTGACGTTGGCGACTGTGCCGGTCGTCGCCCAGGTGATGGAATGGGCGCTTCCTGCGGCCCAGGATTCCCCCCCGGCGGGAGACGTCACGGCCAGGGTGGGAAGGGCGGTCGGAGTGAATTCGACCTTGTCCAGCCACGCAGCATCGGCGCCCGAATAGAAAGCGGAGTTTTTCCAATAAACCCACCGGAGCGTGTGGGATCCGGCGGCGATCGAATATTGCTTTTGGGCCCAGTCGCCCTCTCCGTTGCGGGAGTCCAGCGTTGTGCCGTCGATCAGAAAGTCGACCGAATCAAACCAATCCGACGACACCTTCCAGAAAAAGCTGAGATCGCCCGGGCCGGTGACGCTCGTTTGGAGCCAGGTCGATTGGCCGTCCCCGATCGCCCCGCTCTGGGCGGCGCTTCCCCCGAAATAGACGTACCAGCTCTGGGGCTTCCAGGCCGCGTCCCCGCCGGTCTCCCAGATCAAGGACGGATGATCCAGCGACTCGGCCAGGGTCATCGGGATGGAGAAGACATGATCGCTTTGGTCGAAGGTCATGGGGTCCCCGGCATCGCTGACCCTGACCAGGCAAGTCGTGGACTTCGTGCCCGGAACGGTCCACGAATAGGAACCGTCGTTGGGGGTCGCGTCGATGATGGTCGTCCACGCCGAGCCGGCGGTCGTCGAGTATTCGATCTTTACATTGACAATGGGGCCGACATGATCCCAGGTGATGTCGCGGACGCTGCCGACGGGCCAGATCTCGCCGCCGTCGGGGGATGTCACCGAGATCGGCGGCGTCGGATCGTCGAAAACCGCGATGGACCAGGGATTGTAGAAAAAAACGAAGACGCGCTCGTTCGCCTGGTCGACATCGATGTCCCAGACGGTCCCCCCGCCGGCGTCCGGAAAGGATTTCGCGATCTCCAGGGTCTTCTCATCGAGGACGTAGACCTTTTTCACCCCGCCAAAATAGGCGTGGCGCGGCCCGTTGACGAAATCGAGTGTCGTGAGGGCTCCCGACGGCATGGCGATGTTCTGGCATGCGTTCGTGGCGCCGTCGATGACCGTCGTATCCTGATTGACTTCCGAGGAGGTATAGACCCGGTTCGTCGTCGGGTTGAAAACCACGGAGGTCCCGTCGTTGACGCACGAGGTGATCTGCGACTGCCCCGTGTCCCGGTCATAGATGAAATATCCGCCCCAATTGATGGTCGTGATATAGATCTTATTCTCGAGATCGTTCCATTCCCCGGTCCAGCCCCGGGAGCCCGCGACCGGATAGAGATGGCTCGTCAGGTTGGGCCCGTCGACGACGAGGAATTTATCGTAATGCAGGTTGGTGTAAAGAAACTCCCCCGTCTGGGGGTTCATCGCCCCTCCGGACAAGATCCCGTCTCCCATCAGGCCCCTGAGCTCGAGGCTGCCCAGGACGCTATAGGTCACCGTTTCGACCGAGGTCAGGAACTCGGAGACGAATTCATCATGGAATAAATAGAGGCGCTGGTGGGCCGGATCCAGGCGGATGGTCCCGGCGATGGTCATGGGGATGGTCGCCGTGACGGCGTACGTCTGAGCATCCAAGACCAGGATCGTCCCCCCGCCGGTCATGTCCTCCTTGGTCAAATTGACATAGAGGAGCCCGCGGCCCTCGTCGACGGCGACCTGGAACGGCCCATACGGAGCGTACGCGGGAAAGGCGATCTCACCGAGGGAGGCAAGCGTCCGCGAATGATAGACGAGGATCCGGTCGATCTTCGAATCGACGACGAACAGTTTCGATCCCGCTTGATAAAGCTCCATCCCCAGGATCTCCGTCCCCGCCGGAAGGGCGATCGTTCCGACCTGGGTTTGGGCGGACAGCGTCCCGGCCAGGAAAAGGATCAGGAAGAAGAAGCCGAGGGGGCGGATTTTTGGCATAGGATCCTCTTTGTTTCTCTTGGGCCCGGAAATCGCATCGTGCATCCGGCGCCGATCCCCGCCCCCCGTTTTGGAATCGTCGCCCCGATCATGGAGGGGAGAATATGCTCAGCCGCCGAGCGGTGTCAAGACCAAAAAAGGAGTTCGCGACGGACAAAATCGCGTTGACAGAGATCCGCGGCCGGGGATATCCTCTTCATAATATGCAGAAAAGAACCGCGCTCACGGCTAGCGGCCTTGCCCTCCTCGCTTTGGGCGTTTCGCTCGGCGGGCCGGTCAAGCCGCAGGCCTCGCCCCCCCTCTTCGCCCCGGCGCCCGGGTCTCCGGTCGAGGTGGGCCCCGGCTCGGGAGAAGTGGCGCTCATTGACCTCACCCGCGACGGCCGGGTCGACCTGGTGGTCAAGCATCTCCTCGCCAGGACGATCTCGGTCCGCAAGGGCGATGGCACAGGCCGGTTCGAGCCTTTTCCCGGGGGCCCGATGCCGTTGGCCTACGGTCCCGGCGCAATCGCGCTCGGTCATTTCGACGCCGGCGGCGATCCCGACCTGGTCGTGGCCAGCCGGGAAGGGGACGGGGAATTCGTCCACGTCTTCCTGGGTCTCGGGAACGGGACCTTTCAGGAAGCTCCCGGCTCCCCCGTCAAGCTGAGGCCGGCGATGACGCTCTATAAGCCGGAGCTCGGCATCGGGGACGTCAACGAGGATGGGAGCGCCGATATCGCCTTCGCCAACGGCCGGAGAAACAGCGTGGAGATCCTCTTCGGGAACGGCCGCGGGGGATTCTCCCGCGGGCCGGACGTGCCGCTTGAGCCCGGAGGAGATCTCTACACCTTCGCCCTGGGAGACATGGACGGGGACGGTCACGCGGACCTCGTCGCGGCGGCCAGCGCCGAGTCGGACCGCGCGTTCGGCCGGGTCCGGATCCATCGCGGGAACGGAAAAGGCGCGTTCGCCGACCCGGCGGGCGCGGCCGTCTCCGCTGCGCCGTACCCCCGTCTCGGCGCGCTCGCCGACTTCGACGGCGACCGCCGGCTCGATCTCGTGATCACCCATGGGCGCAGCCGTAAGCTGGACATCCTGTTCAATCGCGCCGGAAGCGCGTTCGCCGCGTCGACCGCGGTCTCGGCCGACGCCGCGGGCGAGGCGAACGCCCTCATCGCCGCGGATATCGACGGCGACGGCCGGCTCGACCTCGTCGCGGCCACGGTCAACAGCGTCAGCGTCCTGCTGGGAAAGACCGGCGGGTTCGCGCCGGCGCCGGGCTCGCCGTACCCGGCCGGTCCCGGCGCTTACTTCCTCGCCGCCGGCGACGTCAATGGGGACGGAAAGCTCGATCTGGCCGCTTCGAGCTTCGAGGGCAGCGCCGTCACCGTGCTTTTGGCCCGATGAGAAGCCATCCGTGGAAAGGCGTCGTCCGCGCCGCTCTGGCGGCCGCGGACAAGGTCGTCGTCCTGGGCGTCGGGAATCCCGACAAGGGCGACGACGGGGCGGGGATCGCGGCGGCGGAATCCCTCCGCAAGCGTCTCTCCCCGGCCCGGAAGCGCCGCGTCCACGTCCTCATCGGGGAGGCGGCCCCGGAGAATCTGACCGGAAAGATCCGGACGTACGCGCCGGACCTCGTCGTCATCCTCGACGCGGCGGTCGGCGGCTTCCCCCCGGGGACGCTGTTCCGCGTCGACCCGGGGAAGATCGCGGACGACGGGGTCACGACCCACCGGATCTCGCTCCGCTGGCTCGTCCGCTATATCGAAGAATCGATCGGCTGTCCCGTCATCGTCCTGGGGATCGAGCCTGAATCCGTTGATTTTAAAGAGGATATAAGCGCAGCCGTGAAAAAAGGGATTTCCTCTGCTGTGGATATAATAGTGGAAAACGTGCGCCCGAAGGTCAGATCTTCATCGGCATGAGCACGTAGAGGCTCTTGACCTCTCCTTCGCCCTCGGGCCGGAGCAGGGCGGCGCTGTTCTCGTCCTTGAGCTCGAGCCGGATCTTCTCCCCGCCGATCGTGCCCAGGAATTCGAGAACGTACTGGGCGTTGAACCCGATCTCGATCCCCACCCCTTTGTAATCGATGTCGAGCTTGTCCCGGGCCTCTCCGAGCTCGGGGTTGGAGCTGAACAGGCGCATTTTGTTCTTTTCCAGGGTGAACTTGACCCCCCGCGAACGCTCGGAAGAAAAGAGGGACACCCGGCGGATGGCGTTGGCGAACCCGTCCAGGGGCAGGATCGCGGCGTTCGGATTATCCTTGGGAATGACCGCTTCGAAATTGGGGAATTTGCTCTCGATGATCCGGGAGATGAGCGTCCTCTGCCCGCAGCGGAAGAAGAGGTTGTTCTCGTCCAGGTCGAACTCGATGTCGCCGGCGTCGTACTTCCGCAGCTCGCTGAGGGTCTTCTTGGCCACGATGACCCGGATCTCCTTGGCGAACCCGGGCGCGTCGAGCGCTTTCGAAGCGTAGGAGAGCCGGTGCCCGTCCGTGCTGACGAGCTCGATCGACTTTCCCTTCAGGACCATCAGGGCCCCGTTGAGATAGTACCGCTGCTCCTGGGCGATGGCGAAGAAGACCCGGTCGATCATCGCCTGGAACGTCTCGACCGGAAGGGCGATCTTCTTCTCGAACTTCGCTTCGGGAACCTGGGGATACTCGTCCTTGGGCAGGCAGACGATGCTGAATTCGCTCTCCCCCGCGGTGATCTCCATCATCGAGTTCTTGCCTTCGCGGAAGGAGACCGGGACCCCGTCCGGAAGCGACTTGACGATCTCGAAGAGCTTCTTCCCGGAAACCGTGATCGCCCCGGGCTCCTCGATCGAGGCCTCGAAATGCGTCCGGAGCCCAACCTCGAGGTCCGTTCCCGTCATCTCCACTTCGTCCGATCCGGCCTGGATGAGGATGTTGGCCAGGATCGGCATGGTGTTGCGCTTCTCGACGATCCCCTGGAGCAGCTGAAGCTCTTCCAGGATCTTTTCTTTTGGAACGGAAAATTTCATGGTGACACCTTCCCTGCCGGGGTCTTCTTCTTCTTTCTTTCTTGAAGATCTTTTTAAAGATTAATGAAAATAAGAAGAGAAAGCAATGGAAATGTGCATTCCTCGCGGAGGTTGTTGATTCCCTTACTGGATGAAATGGATCAGACTGTTGATTTCTTTGTCGAATTCGGGCTGACCCTCGCGCATCTTCTCGATCTTCCGGACGCTGTGGAGGACGGTCGTGTGGTGTTTTCCACCGAATTTCTTCCCGATTTCCGGAAGGGACGTGTCGGTCAGCTCCTTGGCCAGGTACATCGCGACCTGGCGGGGAAACGAGACTTTCGGGGAATTGTTCTTCGATTTGAGCTGGGCGAGCTTGATCTTGTACTTGTGGCAGACGAGCTTCTGGATCTTTTCCACAGTCACGATCCGGGCCGAGGCGTCGACGAGGTCCTTGAGGGATTCCTTGGCCAGGTCGAGCTCGATCTTCTCCCCCTTCAGCGAGGCGAAGGCGACGACGCGGCGAAGGTAGCCCTCGAGCTCGCGGATGTTCGAGACGGCCTTGTCGGCGATGAACAGGGAGACGGATTCCGGGAGCTCGACGCCCTCGAGGTCGGCCTTTTTCCTCAGGATGGCGATCCGGGTCTCGATGTCGGGCGGCTTCAGGTCGGCGATGAGCCCCCATTCGAACCGGGACTGGAAGCGCTCCTCGAGCCCGGAGATCTCCTTGGGCGGGCAATCGCTCGAGATGACGATCTGTTTCTGGTTGTCGTAGAGATGGTTGAAGGTGTGGAAAAACTCCTCCTTCGTCCGGTCCTTGCCGACGAGGGTGTGGATATCGTCCATGAGGAGGAGGTCGACGCTCCGGTATTTTTCCCGGAGCTCGAGGATCTTCCCGTACTGGAGGTGGTTGACGACCTCGTTCATGAACCGCTCGGTCGTCGTGTAGATGATCCGCAGGCGCGGGTCGTTCTGCAGGCACTGGTGGCCGATGGCGTTCATGAGGTGGGTCTTCCCAAGCCCCGACCCGCCGTAGAGGTAGAGCGGGATTGTAGGACCGGGCCGGGTTTTTGGCCACGGCCGTGCAGGCGGCCTGGGCGAACGTGTTGCAGGAGCCGACGACGAAATTCTCGAACGTGTAGTTCGGGTTCAGGTTCGGGTTGAGGAGCATCCCGTGCCGGGTGCGGCGCTCCTCCGGCGATTTGCGCATGAAATTCGGCGCCGATTCGTCGAAGATGTACTTGATCTCGAAGGCCTTGCCGAAGAGCTTCTTCGAGGCCTCGTTGATCATCGCCGAATAGTGGAAGGACAGCCAATCCTTGAAGTAGGCGTTCGGGACCTTGATATAGAGATCGTCGTGCTCCTGGCCGATATAGGCCGCCGGCTCGAACCATGTCTCGAAGCTCGCCGGTTCGATTTTTTCCTGGACTTCAGCGATGATCAGAAGCCAAGGATTCGTCTTTTCTTCCATTTACGTCGCACCACGATATTTTTCCACAGATATTTTCACAGCTGTGGAAAAAGGGGCCTCCCCATCTGATTTTTCCTCACTTTTGACCCCCGGAATATAGCATGAAAGGGGGGAAAGGGCAAGAAAAAGTTGGGAAGATCAGAAATCGTAGCCGATCCAGAACTTCGTCATCCAGGCCCCGACGGCGGTGGCCGCGAAGGGCTTGCCGAGGGAAGCCCATTCGAGCCGCTTGGCGAACTCGACATGGAGCGGCAGGCCGAAGACGAAGAACTGAACGCCCGCCCCGATCGACCCGATCGCTTCCGCGGCGATGAGGACGGACGCCCCGTTCGCGTCGACGTCGAAGCGGTAGAACTGGCTCATGAGATCGCCGTAGCGACGCTGGGTGACGTCGAAGAAGAGCGTTCCGCGCACGGGGCCGACCGTCCCGATGATGGTCTGAGCCGTGTTGATGAGAGGCAGCCGGAGCTCGGCGTTGGCGAGCCAGTAGGAGGTCCCGACGAGGTTGTAGAAGTAGGAGCTGCGAACATCGTTGTTCCCACCGTAGAAGCCGAGGAACTTGTCCCGGCCGAGGCTGGCAAACCCGCGGAAGCGGACGGCGAACAGGGTGTTCCCGCCGAGGGAGAGATACTGGCGCAGGTCGGCGTCGAGCGTCGTGTTGTGGATGAAGGTTTCGGAAACGGGAAGGGTCTGGGACAAGGAGATGTTGAAGGTGTTCCCTCCCGCGGGGCCGTACTCCCGGAACCGCGTCGTTTCCCCCGTCAGGGCGAAGGAGGCCGAGAGCATCTCGCCGTTGAGGAAGTAGCTGTAGGCCAGGGCGCTCGACATGCCGTAGGCGTAGGGGTCGAGGACGTCCTCCTCGTAATGGGCGAACCCGAGCGACGCTTCCGCCCGGAGGAACTTGCTCAGCGGATAATAGGCCATGATGTTCGCCCCGGTGATCCGCCGCGTCGACAGGGCGTCCTGGTACGTCGTGAAGTTCCACAGCGAGGGGTTGTAGTAATAGAAATCCGGATAGTAGAAAAGGGTGTATTGATAAGCCGAGACGGCCCACTGGAGCCGCCGCGTCAGGTTGACGTAGTTGAAGGCCATCGAGCGGAAATCCCGGACCTGGTAGGCCGAGACGGTGAAGATGTGGTTCGCCAGCAGATCGGAGAAGGTCACGGTGGAGCCGCCGTAGATCGACCCGTCCGTCGAAACGATCGCGTCGGCGGGGGGCCGCGACGCCACGTAGAGCTTGCCCAGGCCCTCCTGGGGGACGATCTTATCCTTGTCGATGGGGACCTTGACCTCGGCCGCGAACGGCTTCGCCGGCGCGCCGGGCTCCAGGTCGACGAAGGTCAGCCTCTCCTCCGGGACGCCTTTGTCCTCGCTGAGGAAGAGCTGGAATGCCCCTTTGTTGAAGGCGGAGAAGAGCCGCGTCCCCGGACGGTCGGGGAGGCCGCAGGGGAAGAAGATCCCCGTCCGGACGTCGGTGAAGCGGCGGAGGTCGCCGGTGCCGAGGTCGAGGGCGTACACGTTGTAGGCGCCCCGGGCGTCCCCGGAGAAATAGAGGGTCTTTCCGTCGGGGGAGAATTCGGGCGTCACGGTGTTGCCCGGGCCGAAGGTGAGCTGGCGCTTCTTGCTCAGGTCGGCGAGCGGCGAGAGGACGATCTTGTCCAGGCCGTCGATGCGGATCGAGTAGGCGAGCATCGTCCCGTCGGGCGAGAGGGACGGGGCTTTTTCGTAGACCGCGTCCCGGGTCAGGTGGGCGACCGCGCCGCTCCCGAGGTCGATGGAGAAGATGTCGCGCGTCCCGCGCTCGAAGGCCGAGAAGATGAGGGCCTTGCCGTCGGGCGTGAAGCCGGGAGAGACCGGCTGGTCGAGGGCGAGCGGGAGGCGCTTGAGCACGTCTCCGGTCATGACGTCGACGACGAAGAGGGAATGCCTCCGCCCGTCCCGGGCGAAGAAGGCGAGCCTGTCGCCGTCGCGCGACCAGGCCAGGCTCCGGCCGAGCGAGGGATCGATCTCGTAGCGGATGGATTCGTACCGCGAGGTGAAGCCCTGGGTGATGTTCTTGACGATCTTCCCGTCCCGGGTGGAGAGGAGGACGATGTCGATGTCGGACGCCTTGGCGTTGAAGGTGATCGTGGCGACGAGGTCCCCGGACGGGGATATGGCGTGGGAGAAGGCGAAATAGTACGGGTTCATCGGGAACTCGGGGCCCAGCGGGATGCTGTAGTCCTCGGGGTTCTCCCGGGTCGCGTAGTCCTTGAACCGGGCCCGCAGGTAGCGCTTGAACTCCTGGGCGAACTGCTTCGGGTCGACGCTGAAGGCCTTCTTGAGCGGATCGCGCCGGCCGATGAGCGGGGAAGCGCCCTTGAGGGAGGCGAAGAACTCCCGCGGGGCGTTCTTTCCGTAGCGCTCGGTCATGAACTCGTAGATGGCGTGGCCGAAATCGTAGGCCGGCTCGCGCGGAAGAGGATAGCGCGAGAAGAGCTCGCCCGATTCGGAGAAATCGGGGATCCGGTCGCTGAGGACCGTGTCGCGGAGGATGAGGGTCGACCACGACGACCACTCCCCGGTCATGTACTCGGACAGGCCTTCGAACGTCCAGAGCGGCGGCTCGGAGATCGCGTAGAGGTTGCCGCCCGGGCTGCCCCACAGGATATCGAACTGAAAGATGTGGGAGAGCTCGTGGGTGATGAGCCCCTGGAGCTCGTCGTCGGCCATGTCGCCGTGGATCCCGATCCGGTGGAGGGCGGGCTCGGAGACGCCCAGGACCCCCTCCGAGATCTCGAAGACGTTGGACATCTCGAAGTCGGTGTAGGTCGTGTAGAACAGGAGCGGGACCGGGTCGTTCAGGGCGTGCTTGAGCTCCGAGCTGATCTTTTTGTAGGAGCTCTCGGCCATGTCGGCGACCCGCTGGAGGACGGCCGGGTCCGCGGCGTAGAAGAAGATCTGGAAATGCTCCGTGGCGTAGCTCTTCCAGGGGAACTTCTCGTAGTTGACCTTGTTCTTTCCGTAATAAGGGATGGAGAACTGGGCGGCGGCGGGCGCGCACAAGCCCGCGGCGAGGAGGACGGCGGCGAGGATCGTGCGGGCGGCTCTCATGAGGGCTCCTTTAGCGGGACAGGAGGTAGCGCTCCTGGTTCCGGACCGTGCCGAAGAGCAGCCGGAACAGCTTCGTCCGGACCCGCAGGAGGAGGTCGTAGAAGGCGAATTCGGCCGGCTGCTTGCGGTTTTCGACGATGACCGATTCGAGGAAATCCTTCTTCAGGAGCATCTCCCCCGTTTCCGCCCGGATCAGGAAGACGTCCATCTTCAGCTCGAAATTCTTGCGCTCGGTCCACGGCTTCTCCGCGGCGAACGGGCCGTCGTCGATCGACCGGCGCTCCTTGGAGACGAGCGCCTTGCGGATGTCCTGGGCGTATTGGATGCGGCCGGTCATGATGAGCTTGCCCTTCGGGTCGGCGAGCACCCGGGTCCAGGCCGCCGGGTCGTCGGCCTGGGCCGGGCCCGTCCAGGTCAGCGGGACGACGGACAGGCGCCCCTTGAACTCCGACTTCATCTCGTCGCGGAAATAGTCGACGGCGGCCGGACCGATCTCGAACTCCTTGGAGGGCGTGTCGACGAGAAAGTCGCCCAGGGCGATCTCCTCGACGCCCTCGAGCTTGACGGCCGGCTTGGCCGGGATGTCGATCTTCGTCGTCGCCGTCGTGATGTTCGAGCAGCCGGCCGCGGCAAGGAGGAGGATGGCCGCGGCGAGGGCCGGGGCGGCGCTATTTCTTTTTTGCATCGGGCTGGACCGGTTCCGGCGCCGGGGGCGCCTTGAGGTTTTCTTGACAGTTCTTGTAATTGGACTTTACATACGAGTTCTGGGAATCGACGGCCAGGGCGGCCTCGTAGGACTTGAGCGCTTCCTCGAACATCCCCTTCCTCTCATAGGCGACGCCGAGGTTGTTCAGGGCGGCGACGGACCGCGGGTTGGCCGCCGCGGCCTTTTTCCAACGGAAGATCGCCTCGTCCCAAAGCCCGCGCTCCGAGGCCCAAACGCCGAATTTGATCTCGTCGCGGACCTGGGGGCCGGCGCACGCCAAGGAGCCCAGAGAGGCGGCCAGGGCGGCCGCGAGCAGGGTCCATCCGAAGATACGCTTCATCGAGGCACTATCGCTCACGTTAGCCTTTTTAGACAGGTTCGTCAAGATGACTTAAGAGCAATCTTCGTGCCACTACCAGGTTAATTTGTTATAATCGGGCCGATTTCCAAGGAGGACAGACCATGGGCGTGTGGCTTGAAGGAAAACCCGTCGCGGACCGGATCCGGGAGCGCGTCAAAGCCGAAGTCGCCCGGCACAAAGAGGCGTCGGGCGCCGTCCCGGGCCTCGTCGGCGTCCTGGTCGGCGAAAACCCCGCCTCCCAGAGCTACCTGCGGATGAAGGAGAAAGCCTGCCTGAGCCTCGGCCTTTCCGGCCGGATCCTGACCCTCCCCGCCGATACCCCCATGGACAAGCTTAAGTCCGAGATCGGCGCCCTCAACGCCGACGATTCCGTCGACGCGATCCTCGTCCAGCTTCCGCTGCCCAAGGGCTTCGACAGCCATGCCGTCATCTCCTGGATCGACCCGGCCAAGGACGTCGACGGCATCCACCCGACGAGCCTCGGGCTCCTCCTTCAGAACCAGCCGGGATCGCGGGCCTGCACGCCGCTCGGCTGCCTCGAGCTCATCAAGTCGACCGGCGTCGCGATCGAAGGAAAGGACGTCGTCGTGATCGGACGGAGTCTGATCGTCGGCAAGCCCCTGGCGGCGATGATCACGAACGCAAACGGCACGGTCACGATCTGCCACAGCAAGACGAAGAACCTGTATCAAGCGGCGGCCCGGGCCGACATCCTGGTCGCGGCCATGGGGAAGCCCGGGTTCGTCGGCCCCGAGTTCGTCAAGGAGGGCGCCGTCGTCATCGACGTCGGGAGCAACGCCGTCTCGGACAAGGACGTCGTCCGCCGCCTTTTCGGCGAGGACGCCAAGCGCCTCAGGGAAGTGGACGAGCGCGGGTACACCTGGATCGGCGACGTGGAGCCGCGCGTCATCGACAGGGCCGGGTGGTTGACGCCCTCGCCCGGCGGCGTCGGGCCGCTCACGATCGCCATGCTCATGAGCAACACCCTCGACTGCTTCAAGCGCCGCCGCGCGCTCAAATAAGGGGCTTCCGGGGAGAGGATTCTCGGGCACGCCGGTTCCCCCGGCCGCTTCGGGATCGCCCAACGCTCACAAGGGAACCCGAGCGGGTTCCCCCGCGCAAAGCGCGGGTCCCCTTCCTGATGTTCGCTTATGGGCGATCCCTCCGCGAGCCGATTTCTGATTCCCTCGAACCCTCCCCCCTCGCGCCCCGAATCTAAAACGCATACGCCGGGTGATCACGCGTATGCGATCGCGAATCTCGGCGCCGACGGACTCAGCCGGTTCGCTGCGTCACCCGCGACCGACCTGCTAGGAGGGACGCTGCCCGGCATTTCTCCCCTAGTTATAGGGGAGAAAAGTGGGGTAGATGATTAAGGTGAGTCTTGAAAGCGTCCCGATGCTCACCGGCAGAGTCGTCCGAGCGCCGGGCCCTCGCAATCCGGGCCCGTTGCGTCATGATTTAAATTAGTGATGAGAAAGGCTCCTGCCGCCGGGTCCCGTACGGTTCGAGACGCCTTCGCAACTTCTTTGTATTTATCTAACTATCCTACCTTCCCTATTCTCGGGAAGGACTGCAGGTAGGCGTCTCTCCTGCGGGAACGATGACGATATCTTCGCTCACCGTCCCCGATCGGCCTGGGCATCCTTCTTGATGTTCGCTTTCAAAACATAACAAGCATGACAGATCCTCGCGCAGCGTGGAAGGGGGACCGTTCCTGCTGGAAGGACGCCTACCGGCAGTCCGCCCCGAGTATAGGGGCGGTAGGTGGGGTAGATCATTATCGGATAAAGTCTTGGGGCGTCCTGATCCCGTCGCAACTGGTTCCCCGGTTTGCGTCCAGGACCGCGAGCTGGCATATTTTCGTGCGACTGGCACGCGGACGACTCGGCCGGTGAGCGAGTGGGGTCCCCTGGGTGGGGTGACGCAGCGAATCGGCCGAATCTGCTCGCGGCCGGATTCGCGGCCGCAGCCGTATGATCACCCGGCGTATGTGTCTTAGGTTCGGGGCGCGAGGGGGGCTCCCTAAGGCGAACATTCTTCGTGAGCCGTGGGAGCCCCCGGGAGCCCCGCCTCTGATGCCCGGCGACCTTGCCAGATTCGCGCGAATTGTGTTATAAAGAGGGGCCCATTAGCTTAAATAGAGAGTCCCACAATGCCGAAAATATGCGAAATCTGCGGTAAAGAGCCCCTCTTCGGACACAGCGTCAGCCATTCCCATAAATCCTCGCCGAAGAAGTGGAAGCCGAACCTCCAGCACGTCAAGACGACCACGGACAAGGGCGTCCGGCAGATCTGGGTCTGCACCCGCTGCCTGCGCTCGGGCCGGGTCAAGAAGGTCGTCTAAAGGCGCTCCGGGATCGCCCCTCGCTCACGTTGGAACCCTTCTGGTTCCCCCCCGAATTAGGCGGGGCCCCCCCTCCTGATGTTCGCTCCGGGGCAATCCCTTCGTTCCATTCCCGAATCGCCGACAATTCCCTTGCCCGTGCCGCTTTCGCATTTTAGTATTGATTTCTACCCCCCGGCCCCCCTACAACAAACGGGGGGATTTCGAAAGCGGCCCGGGAGAGGTGTGCAGGGTGGAGAAAATCAATAAAAAGATTCGGGGGCGATTCGGGCGATCTTTAAAGCTAACAAATTCGTAATTCCTGTTCGCTAAATTCTCTCTACGGTGTGCACTCCGCCCAGGGCGGAGAGACCCGCGATCACCGCATCGAGCTGCTGGATGTCCTTGACGATCAGGCCGAGCTTGATCCGGGCGTCCTGGTCGGAGTAGGTCTCCACCTCGGCCTTGGCGATGTTCGCCTCCCGGGCCGAGATCGTCGATGTCACCTGGGCGAGAAGGCCGGGCGCGTCCGAAGCCCGGATGAGCAGTCCCGCCCGGAAGGAGCCCTGGGCGATCCCGTCCCAGGAGACGGCGACCATGCGCTCGGGGGCGAGGACCTCCCGGGCGATGAGCGGGCAGCGCCGGGCATGGGCCGTGATCCCCTTTCCCGCCGTGATGTAGCCGACGATCGGCTCGCCCCGGATCGGCCGGCAGCACTTGGCCAGGCGCACGAGCGTCTCCCCGCCTTCCTTGAGCGGAAGGGCCGGCCCCCCCTCCCCCGCCTCGCGGGCTTTGTCCGGGCCGGCGAGGCCCGGGGCGATCTTGTCCAGGAACCGCCGGCTGAAGATGATCTTCCCCCGGCCGGCCAGGGCGTACACATCGTCCTCCGCGGCCGCTTTCAGGCCCGAGACGGCCTCGACCCGCGCGGCCAGGGCGCTCCCCTGCGGGAATCCCGAGGGCAGGCGGAAAGACCGGATCGCCTTCTCCCAGAGCTTCCGGCCGACGGCGACGCTCTTCGCCTTCTCCTTGAGGTTGAGCCAGCGCTTGAGCTGATGGCGGGCTCCCGACGTGTAGGCCGTCGCCAGGGCGCTGCGGGATGGCTGGCGCGCCGCGTCGGTGATGATCTCGACGATGTCGCCCGTCCGCAGCAGCGTCTTGAGCGGGGCGAGCTTCCCGTTGATCTTCGACTGCACGCCGTGGAGGCCGATCTCCGAGTGGATGCGGAAGGCGAAATCGAGGGCCGAGGCGCCGCTCGGGAGCGAAACGACGCGGCCCTTGGGCGTGAAGACGTAGACCTCCTCGGGGATGAGGTTGATCTTGAGGTTCTTCAGGAATTCGCGGGGGTTCTTCTGATCGCGGAAGAGCTCGACCATCTCGCGGAGCCACTGGAGGCGGCGGTCTTCGCGCATGAGGCTCTGAGCGTCCGCGTCCTTGTATTTCCAGTGGGCGGCGATCCCGTGCTCGGCCAGGGCGTGCATCTCCCGGGTCCGGATCTGGATCTCGTAGCTCCGCTTGTCCGGAGTCAGGATGGTCGTGTGGAGGGCCTGGTAGAGGTTGGGCTTGGGCATGGCGATGAAGTCGCGGAAGCGCTGCGTCATCGGCGTCCAGTTCTGGTGGATGATGCCGAGGGCGGCGTAGCAGTTCTTGACCGTGTCGGTGATGATCCGGAGGGCCAGGAAATCGTAGACCTGGCTGAACTCGATCCTCTGCGTCTTCATCTTCTGGTAGACGCTGTAGGGGCGCTTGATCCGGAAGCCGATCTCGGCCGGGATGCCGTTGGCCTTCAGAAGCTGAGCGAGCTTCCGGCTGAGCTTGCCGAGCTCCGCTTCGGCCGTCTCTCGGCGCGGGGCGATGAGAGTGTCGATCCGGAAATATGCGTCGGGGTCGACGTAGCGGAAGGCGAGGTCCTCGAGCTCCGCCTTGATGCGGCCCATGCCCAGGCGGTTGGCGATCGGGGCGTAGATCTCGAGCGTTTCCGCGGCGATCGGACGCTGCTTGTCGGCGGAGAGGAAGGTCAGCGTTTGGAGGTTGTGGAGCCGGTCGGCCAGCTTGATGAAGATGACCCGGATGTCGTCGGTCATGGCCAGGATGATCTTGCGGATCGTCTCCGCCCTCCGGATCTCGGGCGAGGCTTCCTGGACGCGGCTGATCTTGGTCACGCCCTCGACGAGCCGGGCGACCTCTTTCCCGAAGGCCTCCCGGAGCTCGGCCGGCGTGATCTCGGTGTCCTCGAGGACGTCGTGGAGGAGCCCGGCGACGAGGGTCGTCCGGTCGAGGCCCAGGTCGGCGAGGAGCGCCGTGACCTCGAGGGGATGGCTGAGATACGGCTCGCCCGAGCGGCGGATCTGGCCCTTGTGGGCCTTGGCCGAGAAGACGTAGGCCTTACGCAGGACGGCGAGGTCTTTTTCTTCGAGCCGGTCCTGGACCTTTTCGAGGATGTCGTCGAAGCGGATCATCCGGTTCGGTTCTCCCGGGCGAGGATCCAATCGGCGGCCGCGCCGAGGTCGTCCGCGACGAAGGCGGTCCGGACCTCCATGGCCGCAAGCTTGGGCTCAGCGATCGCTCCATAGCCCGTCCGGACGAGGATCGGCGCCGCCCCGATGTTCAGCCCGAAGAGCATGTCTTCGACCTTGTCGCCGATCATGAAGGATCGGGTCGGATCGATGCCGAGCTCGGCGGCGGCCCTGAGGCCCATCCCGGGCTCGGGCTTGCGACAAGCGCAGGCGAGCCTGTAGTCGGCGATCGCGGCCGTCTCGAAATGCGGGCAGTGGTAGATCGCGTCGAGGGGCGCGCCCTGCCGGACGAACTCCTCCGCCATCCGGGCGTGGATGTCGGCGAGATCGGCCTCGGTGAGGAAGCCGCGGCCGATGCCCGATTGGTTGGTCACCACGACGGCGAGAAACCCAGCCGCTTTCAGGCGGCGGACGGCGCCGAAGGCGTAAGGGTAGATCGAGATCTGGTCCCAGCGCCGCGGATAGCCGACGTCGATGTTGATCGTCCCGTCCCGGTCGAGGAAGACCGCCCGGCGGCTCAACGGAGGATCTCCCCGGCGGCCCGGGCCGCATCCTCGGCTGTGATCCGGGTCATGCAGCGGTGATCGTACGGGCATTCCCGGTAGCGGCACGGCGCGCAGGCGATCCCTTCTTTCCTCAGCGTCCGGGCCGGCCGGTGGAACGGTCCGGTCGCCCGCGGGTCGGTCGGCCCGAAGACGGCGACGACGGGCGTGCGGAGGGCGTTGGCCATATGGAGGGGACCGCTGTCGTTCGTGATCAGGACCGAAGCCCGGGCCAGAAGGCCGAGAAGCTCTCCGAGGTCGGTCCGGCCGGTCAGGTCGACGGGAGGAGAGGCCGATGCCGCCGTGATCTCGGCCGCAAGGGGAGAATCCGCCGCCGTTCCAATGATCGCCGCGGCCGCGCCGAAGCGGGAATGAAGGAGTCGCGCCGCTTCTCCGAACCGGGCGGCCGGCCAGCGCTTGGCCGGGCCGTGGGC
Organism: Candidatus Aminicenantota bacterium; assembly: GCA_963848835.1. Taxonomy (GTDB): domain Bacteria; phylum Acidobacteriota; class Aminicenantia; order Aminicenantales; family UBA4085; genus CAWKFB01. Next base: position 69,483 of record CAWKFB010000020.1, read on the forward strand.
CGCTCCGGGGGCGAGCAGGACGAGCGGACGGGACGTTTCGATCCCGAGCTCCGCCAGCCGCCGCGAGGCGCGCTCCTCCGCCGCGGGCGATACGGAGAGCTCGATCGAGGGCGGCGGCGCGGGGATACCCAGCGCTTCGAGGAGCTGAAGGTAATAGGTGACCATGTGGATGGGGGGAACGGCCCTTTTCCGGCGCACGGCCCGCGTGAGAAGGAAGCCCCGCGCGTCGGCCCGGTAGCCCCAGCGCTCGGCGATCCCGGCCCGCCGGAAGAGGAACGCGGAGGCGAACGAGTTGGTGAGGAGGATTCCCGTATCGAAGCGCCCGGCTCTGAGCGCTTCGGCCGGGCCGAGAGTGATTGTTCGTCCGGCGAATTCCGTCCCGGAGAGAAGGTCCGCCGTCCAGGCCGGCCCGGCGATACGGAGGTCGGAATCGGCGAAATGGGCGTCGAGCCCGCGGAGGAAGGGAAGGGCGAACACGACGTCCCCGATCCAGTTGGGGACGCGGACCACGATCTTCATGGCCGGGGCCGGACGGTCAGTCCGAGCAGGGCTTGTCGGACGGGATCGTCTCGACTTTTTCCTGAGCGGCACCCGCCTTCTCGTCCTTGGTCTTTCCGCCGCCCTTCTCTTCGGACGAGCCGCTTTTCTTGGCGTAATCGTTGATGTAAAAACCCTTGCCCTTGAACTGGATGGCCGGGGTGGACACGAGCTTCTTGAGCTTGCCGCCGCAGGTCGGGCATTTCTTGCACGGCGGCTCGGAGATCTTATGGAGCTTCTCGAACTTCTTCTGGCATTCCTGGCATTTGTATTCGTAGATCGGCATCGGGCGTTCCTTTGAGCTCTAAATTATAGCACAATCCATCCTGCCGCGGGCCGCGCTCCGGGCGCCGCGGCTCAGTGGAAGACGATGGCCTCGAAGGCATAGATCTCCGCGCCGCGCTTCCAGGCGTCGGGGCTCAGGCCGGCCTTGAGGCAGGTCTGGCGGAGGAACTCCTCGCGGTCCCAGTGGTTCTCGGTCGCGACCTGGGGCAGGAGCAGCCCCCGGCGCCCGCCCTGGGAGATGACGAGGCCGTGCTTGCCGACCTGGACGGTCGCCGGGTCCGAGACCTTTTGGAGCGGCGTGAGGACCGAGATCTCGTACTGGAGGTCCTTGAGCTCGGCCGGCCGGACCGGGCCGAACCGCGGGTCTTCGGAGGCGGCGAAAATCGCGCAGCGGAGGACCGCCTGGGCCAGCGGATAGATCGGCTCGATGAACCCGATGCAGCCGCGCAGCTCGTCCCGGATCGTCAGGGTGACGAAGGCCCCCCGCGCCGCGGCAAGGTTCGGGTCCGTGGTCTCGTAATCCACGGTCTTGCCCTCCCGGACGTGCGTCTCGACGGCCCGGCGGGCGAGCTTGAGGAGCTCCTTCTTTTCGTCAGCCGTGAGATCGAACGCGGCCGGGACGGTGACGGCCGCGGCGAAATATCCCACGACGCTGTTCGAGGGGCCGCCGGCCGAGGACGAATCGTCGTACTTGAGCGTTTCGACGCTCGCTTCCCCGAGGCTCCGGGCGTAGAGAAGAGCGGCCGCGACCGCTTCGCCGCCGCACATGATGTTTTCGCCCCGGACGACGCGGCCGAGGAGGGCCGTCATCTTCTGTCCGCGGACGAGGTCGATCGTCGAGCGGTCGAGCGCGTTCGCCTCGGTCTTCGACAGGAAATGGGACATGTCGGTCGAGGCGATGACGACGGCCTTCTTCCCCTTCAGGACTTTCGTCAGGGCCCCGGCGAGCCCGCGGATCGTGTCCTCGTTGGGGATGCCCATGACCACCGGGACGATCCGGGCCTTGGGCAGGACGCGCTGGAGGAACGGGACCTGGACTTCGACCGAATGCTCCTCGGCGTGGGCCCGGGCGACGAAGCCGAAGCCCGAGGCCCGGGCGAGGGCCCGGGCGGTTTCGCCGTCGATCTCGGCGACGCCGAGAGGCGTCTCGAACCCGCCGTCCTCGTAGATCGAACAGCCTTCGAACCCGACCCGGTGCGACGGGCCGAGGATGACCGCGACGTCGATGTCGGCGCCTTGAAGAAGCTTGTAGGCAAAGGCCGCCGTCGCCCCGGAATACACGTAGCCGGCGTGGGGAACGATGAGGGCGACGAGGCGGCCGCCAGGCGGGAGCGCGGGCTTCGCCGCGGCGAGATAGCCGTCGATCGCGCTCGTCAACCGCGCTTTCTCGGCCTCGTAGAACTGGCCGGCCCAGACCGCCTTGCGGATGCCCTGGGCCCGGCCGACGCCGGCAAAGGCCAGAACTCCGACGATCCCCAGCAGTATCAGGTTTTTCATGGGCGCTTCTTTCGCCATCGTGGATGCTTTGAATATACGAGCCCCCGCCCGTAAAATCAAATCTCCAAAAGAGGGGCTCCCGGGGAAGAGGGTCCGGCGGCACGCCGGTTTCCCCGGCGATGAAACCGGCTCGTTCCTCGGCTCGCTCTTCCCAGCCTGCGGCTGGGAATCCGTGCCCGCTCGCCTCGGTATGTCCCCCGGACCCTTTTCCCCTCGCGCTCCGCGAACCAAGATCATTGGGCGATCCTGCCGCCCGCTGGGCTTTTTCCGAATTTCTTTTCAGCATTCGGAAAAACTCTCCCTTGGGAGGCGAGGTGCGGTTCGAGCGACATCGGGAAATCCCAGCTCTGCGTCCCGAGCTCCGACGGGTAGCCCCGCGCAGCGGGGCCGCGAGAATGTTTGAGCACGTGACAATCTTCGGGACGGGGAACTTATGACAAAGGGACTTGGTGCGAGGAGACCATCGGGGCGCGGAGGGCGCAGCGCCTAGGAGCTCGAGTGACAGGCAGAGCGTCAGGATTTCCCGCCGAGCGAGACCGCCCTCGCCGATCGGTTTGACTTTTGGGAGCGGGTGGCTAAAATAGAGTGCGGAAGGTTCTCTTGCGATGAAGTCATTTCTCAAAACGATGCTCACGGTCCTCGCCGTCACCTCCGCGTTTCTTCTTGGCTTCAACTTCGGAAGGTCCAAGGAAAAAGCCAAGATCCCGGAGTTCCAGAAAGACTGACCGAAGGCCCGGACCGGCGTCCGGCCGGGGCCGGATCGAATCATAAAGGACCGATCATGAAGTGGGGCGCGACCGGTTTTCTCATCCTCTTCGCCGCCTTCATCCTTCTCCTCATCTTCAATCCCAACCTGTCGTGTTTCGGCAAGCGGGTGAGATCGCCGTTCACTCCGCTTCTCCGGCGCCGGGGGGCCCGGAAGGCCAAGACGGAGAAGAAGATCGAGACGACGGACTATGGCTTCCACCCGGTCGACGAGGCCCCCGGCCCGGGCGCTGCGCCCGCGCCTCCCGCATCGCCCGGGGCCGGAGGGACCAAAGCCCCGACGCCGGCCGAGATCGAAGCCAGGAAAAAGGCCCGGGACTACGGCTTCAAGCTCGATTGAACCCGGTCGCCGCAAGCTTGGATCGGAAGGGGGTCGCGTGTTCCGATCGCTGAAAATACCGGCGGCGCGGGCGAGCGGCGCCGCGCTCATTGCCTCCCTCGTTCTCCTGGCCTCCTGCCGGCCTTCCCGCCTTCAGATCATTCCCGTCCCCCCCGAGGTCCGCTCGATCGAAGGTTATGGAACGGTCAAGATCGTCCGCGGCGGCGAGAGCGGCCGGTCGCGGTTTGCGTTCAGCCTGGAAGCCGGGAAAAGGGGGAAGGTCGAGGTCCTCGACCCTCTCAACCGGGCGGCGGCGGAAATTTTCCTCTCCCCCAAGGACGCGTACGTCGTCCTCCGCGGAGACAAGGTCTACTGGAAAGCGGCCCCCGAAGAAGTGATCGAGCGGTTCCTCGGCGTGCGGCTCGGCCTCGACGACGTGACCGGCCTCCTCTGCGGCCGGATGCCGGCGCCCGCCGCGGACCTCGGCCTCGATGTCCGCGAGACTTTCCCCGGCGGATCCGCCCCGCGGCGCATCGATTTCGCCGGGATGACGGCCGAGGGGACGATCACCATCCTGGCCCTGGCCTTCAACGCCCCGGTTTCCGAGGCCGCTTTCTCCCTCGATTTCCTGGCCGGCTTCTCCTCCCGGTCCTGGGAGGAGATCGAAAGGATTCTCCGCCGTGAGGATTGAAGCCCGGGCCAAGATCAACCTCGGCCTCGAGGTCATCCGAAAGCGGCCGGACGGCTATCACGATATCCGGACCCTTTTTCAGGAGATCAGCCTGGCCGATGGGCTGGAGATCGAGGCCCTTCCGGCCGCCGAGATCCGGCTGGAAGGCGATGATCCTTCGATCCCGTGGGATGAGACGAACCTCGTCTTCCGGGCCGCCCGGGCCCTCCGGGAGCGGACGGGGACCATGATGGGAGCCCGTCTCAGGGTCACCAAAAAGATCCCGGCCGGAGGCGGCCTCGGAGGCGGGAGCTCCGATGCGGCCGCCGCCCTCGTCGGGCTGAACGCCGCCTGGAAAACCGGCCTGACCCGCGACGAGCTGGCCGTCATCGGAGGCGGCCTCGGGGCCGATGTCTCTTTTTTCCTCCGCGGCGGCCTGTGCCTCGGCGAGGAAAGAGGCGACCGGCTCACGGAGCTCGCCGACATCTCCACGCTTTTTGTCGTCCTGGCCCTCCCTCCTTTCCCCGTCCCGACAGCCCTGATCTACGGCAGCCTCCCCCCCAGCGCCTTGACTTCCGAGGCCAAGGACAGTAAAATTATACGGTTTTTGAGGAGCGGAGAGCTCGGTTCCCTGGAGAACCGGCTCGAAGAAACGATATTTCGTCTCTTCCCCGAGTTGCAAGTTTATCCGGCTCAGTTTCGAAAAAACGGGGCCGCCTTGTCTCTCGTGACGGGCTCGGGCTCCGCGGTCTTCGGTTTGTTCCGGGACCGGGACGGGGCCGAGCGGTGCCTGGCGGACATGCGCGCGCGGGGAACGGCCGTTCTCGTCGAAACGGTCCCGCGGGCGAAAGCGCGGGTGAGGGCTTGATGCTGGGGCGTCGCCAAGCGGTAAGGCAGCGGACTTTGGATCCGCTATTCGGGGGTTCGAATCCTCCCGCCCCAGTTGCATCATAAAGAGGAATGTCGAAGCGGAATCAAAGGAAGCGAACATGAAAGTCTTCGCCGGGTCATCGAACGTCTCCCTGGCACGGGAGATCGCTGCTTACCTGCAGATCGACCTGGGGAAAAGCGTCCTGGAACGGTTCAGCGACGGCGAGATCCACTTCTACATCGACGAGAACGTCCGGGGCGAGGACATCTTCGTCATCCAAAGCGGCGGGCGTCCCGCCAACGACCACATGATGGAGCTCTTCCTGATGGTCGACGCCTTCAAGAGGGCCTCGGCCGAGCGGATCACGGCCGTGATGCCCTACTACGCCTACGGCCGGCAGGATTGGAAGGACCGGCCCCGCGTTCCCATCTCCGCCCGCCTGATGGCCGACCTTCTCGAAGCTTCGGGGGCCAAGCGGCTCCTGACCATGGACCTCCATTCGCCCCAGATCCAGGGCTTTTTCTCCATCCCGGTCGACAACCTGGCCGCGACCCCGGTCCTCTCCCGGCACATCCAGGGCCTGGGCTTGGGCGACCTCACGGTCGTCTCGCCGGACGCCGGCGGCGTGGGCCGGGCCAAGCACTTCGCCCGGCGCATGGACGCCGGACTGGCCATCATCGACAAGCGCCGGCCGGCCCCCAACGTCGCCCAGGTCTTCAACGTCATCGGAGACGTCGAGGGGCGGAACTGCGTCCTCTTCGACGACATGGTCGACACGGCCGGCACGCTCGCCCTGAGCGCCGAGGCCCTGAAGGCCCGCGGGGCGAGCCGCATCCTGGCCGCGGCGACCCACGCCGTGCTCTCGGGCCGGGCGATCGAGAAGGTCAACGAATCGCCCATCGAACAGCTCATACTCTCGAACACCATCCCTTTGAACGACAACAGTCGGGGCTGCCGGAAGATCGTCACGATCTCGGTGGCCGAGATATTCGGGGAAGCCATCCGGAGGATCCATGACGGGAACTCCGTGAGCTCCCTCTTCGCGTAAGGAGGCATGCGGCCATGAGCCTGGTCATCAAGAGTGAAACACGGGACGCCCTGGGCAAGAACGCCTCGCGGCGGATCCGACGGAGCGGGATGGTCCCCGCCGTTCTGTACGGCGAGGGGGCCGAGAGCGTGTCCCTGACCCTGGACAAGAAGGATGTCATCGGGATCCTCAAGTCGGAGACCGGAGAGAACACCCTCTTCCGGATCGCCCTCGCCGACGGGGAGAAGGACGCCATGATCAAGGCGGTCCAGATCGACCCGACGACCGATGAAATCCTCCACGCCGACCTCATCCGGATCGCCATGGACAAGGCCATCCGGGTCATGGTCCCCCTGGAGGTCACGGGCGAGGCCTACGGCGTCAAGACCGAGGGCGGGTTCGTCGACTTCATGACCCGCGAGGTCGAGGTCGAGTGCCTGCCGGCGGCCATCCCCGAGAGGCTGATCGTGGACATCACCGCGCTCCACCTCCACCAGTCCCTCAAGATCGGCGAGGTCCCTCTCCCCGAAGGCGTCAAGCTCGTCAGCGAGCCGACGGCCGTCGCGGTTATGATCCAGGTCCCGCACGAGGAGAAGGTCGAGGTCAAGCCCGAAGAGGAGGCGGCGGCCGCCGAGGCCGCGGCCGCTCCGGCCGCAGCCGCGGAGCCCGAGGTCATCAAGAAGGAACGGAAGAAGGAAGAGGCCGAGGAGAAATAGCGCGTGTGGGCCGTCGTGGGCCTGGGGAACCCGGGCCGGCGCTACGCGGACAACAGGCACAACGTGGGATTCATGCTCATCCGGGAGGTCGCCGACGCCTGGGGCGTTTCGGTCAAGAAGGCGCGCTTCCGGTCCAAGACGGCCGAGGCGCGGCGCGACGGCGAATCCGTCCTCCTCGCCCTGCCCCAGACCTACATGAACGCGAGCGGCGAGGCCGTCGGCGAGCTCGTCCGCGGGCTGCGGCTCGAGACGGAGCGGCTCATCGTCGTCTATGACGATATCGACCTGCCCCTGGGCGAGATCCGGATCCGCAAGGACGGCGGGCCGGGGACGCACAAGGGCATGGCCTCGATCGTCCAGGACCTCGGGACGAAGGGCTTCCCCCGCATCCGGATCGGGATCCGGCCCGAATCCGAGTCGGGCGATATCGTCCGCTTCGTCCTTTCGCCGTTCCGCCGGGCGGAGCGGCCGGTCCTGGCCCGGAGCCTGGGCGATGCCCGGGATGCTTTGGAGATGATCATCGCCGGCCGCATGGACGCGGCGATGAACAGGTATAATGGAGCGAGCGCCGTCCATTAAGGGACGGCGCCGGTATTCTCCTTGCTCCCCCGCAGAGCGGGCGGAGCTCGAAACCATAAGGAGGTTTTGATGCGACTGTACGAAACGGGGTTTCTGATCGCCCCCAACATCACCGAGGAGGAGGCCGAGGGCCTCGTCCAGCAGATGGCCGACATCGTCAGCCAGAAGAGCGGGAAAATGATCAGGGTCGAGAAGTGGGGCAAGCGCCGGCTGGCCTATGCCCTGAAGAAGTTCAACGAGGCCTTCTTCGTCTTCTTCCATTACGAGGCCAACCCGGACATCCCGGCCGAGCTCGCCCGGCGCTTCCGGCAGATGGACACTGTCCTGCGCTACCTGACTCTCATCAAGGAGACGCAGCAGAACGTCCGGAAGAAGAAGAAGGCCGGCGGGCGGCGGGCCAAGGAAGCCGCGCTCGAGGAGACGGCCGCGCCGGCGGTCCCCGAGACGGCCCCGGCCGCGCCGGCCAAGGCCGGAGAGGAGGCGTAAGATGGTCCGAGAAGAACGCGCCGAGCGTCCGGAGCGGGGCGGCTACAAGAAGTTCTTCCCTCCGAAGAAGAAGTTCTGCCGCTTCTGCCAGAGGAACGTCAAGTTCATCGACTACAAGAACTCCGACATCCTGAAGAAGTACATCCCCGACCGGGGCAAGATCTCCCCGCGCCGGGTCACGGGCACCTGCGCCTTCCACCAGCGGAAGCTGGCCATGGCCGTCAAGCGGGCCCGGTTCATGGCCCTCCTGCCCTACACCGAGGATTGACGGAGGAGACCATGAAGATCATCCTCAAGCAAGACGTCGAAAACGTCGGCCGGAAGGGCGACACCGTCAAGGTCGCCGCCGGCTACGGGCGGAACTTCCTTCTCCCGCGCAAGCTGGCGATCGAAGTCACCCCGTCCAACATCAAGATGATCGAGATCGAGCGCCAGTCGCTGAAGAAAAAGGTCGAGTCCGAGCGTCTCTCCTTCAGGGACCTCATCACCAAGCTGAACGAGGTCACCCTGAGCTTCGCCCGCAAGGCCGGCGAGAAGGACCACATCTTCGGCTCGGTCTCGGCCGCGGACATCAAGGACGGCCTGGACAAGCTCGGCTTCGACATCGACAAGAAGAAGATCGTCCTGGACGAGCCGCTCAAGCGGCTGGGCAACTACTCCGTCACGATCAAGGTCTTCCACGACGACAAGGCCGAGGTCAAGGTCGCCGTCGTCAAGGAAGAAGAAGCGCCCGCCGCGGAGGCGTGACCGGTCGGTCGGTCCCGGGGCCTGCCGGTCCGACCGGTCCGGCCCCGGGAGGCGGGCCGCGGCCCGCGACACGGGAGGGGCAGCGATGGAACTCGACCTTCTGTTCTTGAAAAAGACTCCTCCGAACAGCCCGGAAGCGGAGAAGGCGGTCCTCGGCGGGATCCTGGTCAACAACAAAGCCCTCAACGTCGTCCTGTCGATCGTCTCCCCCGAGGATTTCTACAAGGACGCCCACCGTAAGATCATCGACCCGGATCTCCGCCCTGGTCGACCGGGGCCTGCCCGTGGAGCTCCTGGCCCTCTCCGAGGACCTCCGCCGCCAGGGCGAGCTCGACGACGTCGGCGGGGCGGCCTACCTGGCCTCGCTCATGGACGGCGTGCCCCGAAACCTGAGCGTCGAATACTACGCCCGGATCATCAAGGAGAAGGCCCTCCTGCGGCGGCTGATCATCTCCTCGGCCGAGACGATCAACCGGAGCTACGAGGAGAAGGACGAGCCGGACGAGATCCTCGACGAGGCCCAGGCTTCCATCGTCAGCCTCTCGGACGAGCGGTCGCGCCAGGGCTTCGTTCCGCTGTCCCTGATCACCGGCGATGACGATGAAGCTCATCGAGGACCTGGCCGAGAGGAAGGAGGCCGTGACCGGCGTGGACACGGGCTTCACGGATCTGAACCGGCTGACGGCCGGCTTCCACAAGGACGAGCTCGTCATCGTCGCCGCCCGGCCGTCGATGGGCAAGACGGCCATCTGCTTGAACATCTCCGAGCACGTCGGCCTCAAGACGGACATGTCCGTGGGGTTCTTCTCCATGGAAATGTCCAAGGAATCCCTGGTCATGCGCCTCTTGTCCTCGGATGCCAACGTCGACGGCAAGAGCGTCCGGACGGGCTTCATCAGCGACCGGGACCTCGAGCGGCTCCGGCTGAGCGCCGCGCGCCTGTCCAAGGCAAAGATCTTCCTGGACGAGACGCCCGCCCTGACCCTGCTCGAGATGAAGGCCAAGTCGCGCCGGCTCAAGCTGGAGCACAACCTCGACATCGTCTTCGTCGACTACATCCAGCTCATGCGGGCCGGCGGCCGGTTCGAGAACCGCAACCAGGAAATGTCCCACATCTCCCGCTCGCTCAAGGAGCTGGCCAAGGAGCTCCACGTCCCGGTCGTCGGGATTTCCCAGCTCAGCCGGGCCCCGGAGAAGGCCCGCGGAGGGGGGGGCGCTCTCGGCCGCAGCTTTCCGACCTGCGCGAATCCGGAGCGATCGAGCAGGACGCCGACGTGGTCATCTTCATTTACCGGGAAGAAGTCTACTTCTCGCCCGAGGAGCGCCAGACCCAGGTCGAGAAGCTCGGCATGGCCGAGATCATCGTGGCCAAGCAGAGGAACGGCCCGATCGGGACGGTCCGGCTGGCCTTCCAGGACAAGTTCGCCAAGTTCGCCGACATGGCCTTCGGGACGTCCGACTACGTCTCATGAGCGTGACGCGGTTCTTCACCGCCCTGGGCGAGATCTTCTCCCTCTCCGTCCGGACGTTCAGGGGTCTCTTCGGACGGCCCTGGGAGCGGCGGAACTTCATCCAGCAGCTCGACGAGATCGGGGTCAAGACCCTGCCCGTCGTGTCCCTCACGGCCGCCTTCGGCGGGCTCGTCTTCGCCCTGCAGACATACGGCGGGTTCCACTATTACATCGGCCACGGCTCGGAGGCCTACGGCGGGCCGATCATCTCCCTCGGGCTGGCCAAGGAGCTCATCCCCATCCTCGTCGGGTTGATGGTCGCCGGCCGGGTCGGCTCGGCCATGGCCGCCGAGATCGGGACGATGAAGATCACCGAGCAGGTGGACGCCCTCTACAGCCTGGGGGCCGATCCCGTCCGCTATCTCGTCGTCCCGCGGACGGCCGCGGCCTTCCTCGTCCTCCCCTGCCTGACCTTCTTCGGCGACATCATCGGGATCGTCTGCGGCCACTTCTACAACGTCGTCCTGATGGGCGTCAACGGGACGGTCTACCTCCGCAACACCCTGATGTACCTCGAGCTCTGGGACGTCCTGAGCGGGACGTTCAAGGCCGCCGTGTTCGGGATCATCATCGCCATCGTCGGCTGCTGGCAGGGCCTCAAGGCCGAGGGCGGGGCCGAGGGTGTCGGCCGGGCCACGACCCGCTCGGCCGTCATCGCCAGCATCAGCATCCTCATCACGAACTTCTTCCTGAGCTCGATCCTGCCGGGGAACCTGTGATGATCCGGTTCGAGGACGTCCGCAAAGCGTTCGGCCCGAAGACCGTCCTGGCCGGACTGACCCTCGAGGTCCGGACCGGGGAGACGATGGTCATCATCGGCCAGAGCGGCTCCGGGAAGAGCGTGACCCTCAAGCTCCTGATCGGGATCCTGCCCTCCGACGCGGGCCGCATCCTCCTCGACGGGACGGACCTCGTCGGGCTCGATCCGGCCGGACGGCAGGCCATGGCCCGCAAGTTCGGGATGCTCTTCCAGGGCGCGGCGCTCTTCGATTCCATGACCGTGGCCGAGAACGTCGCCTTCGGGCTCGACCGCCACACGGACCTGTCTCCCGAGGAGAAGAAGGTCCGCGTCACCGAGAGCCTGGAGAAGGTCGGCTTGCGCGACTGCGACCGCCTCATGCCCCACGAGCTCTCGGGCGGGATGCGGAAGCGGGTCGGCCTGGCCCGGGCCATCGCCTACCGGCCCGAGATCATCCTCTACGACGAACCGTCGACCGGGATCGATCCCATCCGGGCCGACGCGATCAACGAGCTCATCAACCTGCTGAAGACCGAGATGGGCGTGACCTCGATCGTGATCACCCACGACATGACGAGCGCCTACAAGGTCGCCGACCGGATCGCCATGCTGTACGAGGGCCGGATCGTCGCCGTCGGGACGCCGGGGGAGATCCGGGAGTCCCCGAATCCGGTCGTCCAGCAATTCATCAACGGCCGGGCCGCGGGCCCGATCACGAACTGGTAGGGAGAGACACATGACCCGCGAAGCGCGCATCGGCATCTTCGTCGCCGCGGCCTTCCTGATCCTGGCCGTGTTCATTTTCATCGTCGGCGACCTGGCGGTCGTCTTTCGCAAGGCGGGCTATCCGCTTTCGGTGGTTTTCCCCTCGGCCGCCGGCCTCGAGAAGCGGGCCCCGGTCAAGATGGCCGGCGTCTCGATCGGGCTGGTCAAGGACATCAGGCTTTCCGGCCGGCAGGCCCGGGTGGACATGGACATCGACGCCGGCGTCCGGGTCCCCAAGGATTCGTCCGTGACGTTCTCCATGGCCGGGCTGTTGGGCGAGAAGACGGTCGAGATCATCCCCGGAGCGTCCGAGGAGTCCTGCGCGCCCGGCGACATGCTCGCCGGGAAGATGACCATGGGCTTCGAGGACCTCGGGCCGATGCTCGGCTCGGTCGGGGACAAGATCAAATCCGCGGGCGACGCCATCACCGAGACGCTCGGACCGGAGACGCGGACGAACCTCGGGCGGGCGATCGAGAACCTGGCCGGCGCGACCGCCGAGCTCCAGACGCTCATCCGGCGGAACCAGGCCGGGATCGAAAAGACGGTCCGGGAAACGGGGCAGACGGCCGAAACGCTCGCGCGCTCCGTCAAGGAAGTGAGCGCCGCGGCCCAGGAAACGATCGGGTTGATCAAGGACATGGCCGCCGAGAACCGCGACTCCCTGAAGCTCAGCCTGGAAAAGATCAAGGACCTGGTCGGCCGGCTGGAAAAATCCCTCGAGCTCATGAGCTCCGCCCTCGAGAAGATCAACCGGGGCGAAGGGACGCTCGGCAAGGTCATCCAGGATCCCGAGCTCTACGACAAGGCCGAAGGCGTCCTCGACAAGATCGGGAAAACCGCCGGAACCCTGTCCTCGCTCAAGGCGACCGTCGACCTGGAAACGGGCTATTTCGGGGAGAGCTCCAAGATCCGCTCCGCCCTCTCCGGCGGCATCCGGCTGGACGGCGGGGCGTCGCTCAGCGCCGGGCTCGTCCGCGATCCATGGCGGCAGACCTTCACCCTTTCGCTCCAGGGCGGATACCGCCGCGGGAGCATCGCCGGCCGGGCCGGGTTCATCGAATCCGAGTTCGGGGTGGGGATGGACGTCTTCGCCCTGGGCGACCGCTGGGTGACGAGCGTCGAGGGGTTCGATTTCAACCGCGCGACGAGCCCGCACCTGCGGCTCTCGACGAGATTCTATCCCCTCCGGAACGTCTTTCTGATGGTCGGGGCGGACGATTTCACCCTGGCCGGGCGGAGGGACGTCTACTTCGGATTGGGCTTCAGCGTGAGATGAAAGCCAAGGCCGTCTTTGTCTGCCAGGGCTGCGGCGCCCAGTCGCCGAAGTGGATGGGGCGCTGCTCGACGTGCGGAGAGTGGAACAGCCTCGTCGAGGAGATCGAGGAGGCGTCGGCCGGAAGCGCGGAAACGTCGGCCTTCGCCGCCGTCGAGCCCATCCTTTACCATGATATCAAGGAGTTCCCGAGGCCGCGCACGCGGATCCGGATGAACGAGGTCAACAAGGTCCTCGGCGGGGGCGTCGTCCCCGGCTCGGTCGTCCTGACCGGCGGCGAGCCCGGGATCGGGAAATCGACGCTCCTTCTCCAGGTCTCCCGCGACTTTGCCGCGGACGGAGAGCGGGTCCTCTACGTCTCGGGCGAGGAATCGCTCGAGCAGGTCAAGCTCCGGGGGGACCGGCTGGGCGTGCGGGACGGGGAGCTTTTCCTCCTCGCCGAGACCAACCTGGAGAGGATCCTGGCCCAGGCCGAGCGAACGAAGCCCGCCGTCTTCGTCCTGGACTCCGTCCAGACCATCTTCTCCGGGAAGCTCGCTTCGAGCCCCGGGACGATCAGCCAGGTCCGCGAGGTCGCCAACCAGGTCTTTCGCTACGCCAAACGGAACCAGGTCGCCGCCTTCCTCATCGGCCACATCACCAAGGAAGGCTCGCTCGCCGGCCCAAAATCGCTCGAGCACATCGTCGACGTCGTCCTCCTTTTCGAAGGCGAGCGCGATCACGGCCACCGTGTCCTGCGGGCCCTGAAGAACCGCTTCGGCCCGGTCTCGGAGCTGGCCATCTTCGAGATGGCCGCCTCCGGGCTCGAGCCGATCGACAATCCCTCCGCTTTCTTTCTCAAAGAGCGCCCGAAGAACGAGCCAGGCAGCGCCGTGATCTCGACCCTCAAGGGAACGCGGCCCCTGCTCGTCGAGGTCCAGGCCCTGGTCTCCGCGACGCTCTTCTCCGCCAATCCGCGGCGGATGACGATCGGCCTGGACCACTACCGGACGGCGATGCTCCTGGCCGTGATCGAGAAGAAGCTCGGGGCGAGCTTCGCCGGCGAGGACATCTACCTCAACGCCGCCGGCGGGATCACGATCGAAGAGCCGGCCGCGGACCTCGGCGTCGCCCTGGCCGTGGTCTCCTGCCTCAAGAACCGGCCCGTCCCGAAAGCGCTCGCCGCCTTCGGCGAGATCGGCCTGAGCGGGGAGCTCCGCTCGGTCGGGCAGGCCGTCGCCCGGGTCAAGGAGGCCGCCTCCCTCGGGTTTACCGCCGTCGTCTGCCCCCAGGGAAACATCGCCCAGCTCGAGCGGGAGGGGATCGGAGAGGTGAAGCTCCTCGGCGCGGCGAGCCTCCGCCAGGCCCTGGATTTGGTTTTTTAGCGAATTCATACTATTATTGTCGAATAAGTATTATTTAAGGATCGGCTCATGGGCATTCTTATCTTTCGCGTCTTCATCGTCGTCTTGGTCACCGCGGCGGGATACTTCCTCCCCTTCTTCGGGCTCGAAAGGCTGCCCTCGGCGGGGATCGCCTTCGCCCTGGCCGTGGTCATCATGTTCCTCGAGACCCGCATCCGGAAGACCCAGTTCAAGGTCATCTGGGGCTCGACCATCGGCACCTTCGCCGGCGTCCTCCTGGGCTGGGCCCTGGGCGCGGTCTATCACACGATCACCGACGACCACCCGACCGCGCTCTTCATCCGGGTCTTCTTCCTGATCATCATGCCCTACATCGGCTTCCTGGTCGGGACGCGGAAGTCGGAGTGGCTCGACCCGGCCTACCTTCTCCGCTTCTTCGGCGAGAAAAGCGCCGGACGGAGCTACAAGCTCCTCGACACGAGCGTCATCATCGACGGCCGCATCTCGGACCTCTGCGACACGGCCTTCATCGAGGGCACGCTCGTCGTCCCGCAGTTCGTCCTCAAGGAGCTCCAGCTCGTCGCCGATTCCGCCGACGGGCTGAAGCGCCAGCGCGGCCGGCGCGGCCTGGATATCCTCGACCACCTCCAGAAGTCCTCCCAGGTCTCGGTCATGATCACCGAGATGGACTTCCCCGACATCCGCGACGTCGACTCCAAGCTCATCGAGCTGGCCAAGCGCATGGACGCCCGGATCGTGACGAACGACCTGAACCTGAACAAGGTCGCCCGCCTCCAGGGCATCTCGGTCATGAACATCAACGAGCTGGCCAACGCCCTCCGGCCGGTCGTCCTGCCCGGCGAGCAGATGCGCGTCTTCATCATCAAGGAAGGCAAGGAGAAGGACCAGGGCGTGGCCTACCTCGACGACGGGACGATGGTCGTCGTCGACAACTCCCGGAGGATGATCGGGCAGACGATCGACGTGACCGTGACGTCCGTCCTCCAGACCACGGTCGGCAAGATGATCTTCGGCCGGTTCAACGAAGAGAGATAAATTGGCGGGCGTCGCGGCGATCGTCGTCGCCGCCGGCGATGGCCGGCGATTCGGATCCCCCAAGCAGTTCGCCCTTCTCGGCGGCCGCCGGGTTCTCGACTGGAGCCTGGCCGCGTTCGAGGGGCATCCCCGCGTCGCCGAAATCGTCCTCGTCCTCCCCGACGAGGCCCTGGGACCCCGCTTCGCCTCGGCTTTCCCCAAGATCAAGGCCGTCATCCGGGGCGGCGCGCGCCGCCAGGACTCGGTCCTCGCCGGTTTCTCCATGCTCGACCGTCACCGGACGGACATCGTCCTCGTCCACGACGGCGCCCGGCCGCTCGTTTCCGAAGCGCTCATCCGCCGGATCATCCGCGAGGCCGCCGCGCACGGGGCCGCCGTCCCCGCCCTCCCGGTCGAGGATACGATCAAGGAAGGCGCGGACGGCCGGGTCGTCCGCACCGTGGACCGGGCCGGGCTCTTCCGGGCCCAGACGCCTCAAGGATTCGCCTTTGACGTTCTTGAAGAGGCGTTCCGCCGCGCGGCCCAGGACGGGTTCGCCGGGACGGACGATGCCTCGCTCGTCGAGAGGCTGGGGCGGACGGTTGCCCTCGTCGCGGGCGAGCCGCGGAACATCAAGATCACGACGCTCGAGGACCTGAAATGGGCCGAGGAGTTCCTCCATGATGAGAACCGGACTCGGGTATGACCTCCACCGGCTCCAGGCGGGCCGGCCGCTCATGCTGGGCGGGGTCCGGATCCCCCACCCTGCCGGCCTCCTCGGGCATTCCGACGGGGACGCCCTCGTTCACGCCCTGATCGACGCGATCCTCGGCGCCATGGGCGAAGGCGACATCGGCCGGCTCTTCCCCGACACCGATCCGCGCTGGCGGGGCGCCCGGAGCCTGGACCTCCTCGGCGACGTCTGCCTCCGGCTCAAAGCGAAGAAGATGCGCCTCGTCCACGCCGACGCGGTCGTGGTCGCGGAGAAGCCCAAGCTCGGTCCGCATTTCGAGGCGATGAAGGACGTCCTCTGCCCCGCCCTGGGCCTTAAGCGGGACGGGCTCGGATTGAAGGCCAAGACGAACGAAGGCCTCGGTCTCATCGGGAGGGGCCGGGCGATCGCCTGCTGGGCCGTCGTCCTGGTCGAAGGGCCTAAAGGGCGGCGGGTTTCGGCTCGGCGCGTTTGAGCTTCAGGACCTTCCCCGGAAGCTTCCCGTTCCAGCTCCCCCTTTCGATCACGGGCACGCCGTTGATGACGAGCGTCTCAACGCCCTTGCTGTACTGCTGGGGGTTCGAGATCGTGGCGGGGACCGCGAGCTGGGCCAGGTCGATTACGGCGATGTCGGCGACATATCCTTCCTTGATCGAGCCCCGGTCGGGCCAGCTCATGATTTGGGCCGGGAGCGAGGTCATGGACCGGATGGCCCGGGACAGGCTGATGACGGGCTTGTCGAGGGCGTAGTTCTTGATCTTGCGGGGGAAGGTCGTGTAGGCGCGGATGTGGACGAGCCCGACGCCGTAGGGCGGCGAGGTTGCGTCGCTTCCCGTCCCGACCCAGTCCTTGGCCATGATGTATTCGATGTCGGGCTCGCACATCTGGAGCGGGATGCACCGCGCGCCCGCGAGGTCGAGCTCGATGGCCGCGTCCTCGACGGACTTGCCCTTGAGGGCCGCGACCTCGAGGAGCGTCTTGCCCTCGAGGGCCTTTTCGGCGCACACGCCGACGACGTAATTCTCCGGGCCGAGGTTCGTGTCGATGACGGTCCGGACCTCCCGGCGGATCTTGGCCGCTTCGGCGGGATCGGCCATCCGGCGAAGGAAGAGCTCGCGCTCGCGCATGTTCGACGCGCCCTGGAAATCGGAGGCCCCGAGGAGGAAGGGAGCGACGTACTGGACGAGACGCGGATGAGGCAAACCCGCCAAGAACGCCGCCTGGTGCTCGGAGATCGGGGTGAACGGCGTAACCTTTTTATATAGGTCGATGAGCTCGGTGTCGCTCAGCTTTTCGAAGATCCCGGCGATGTCCCGGGCCGATAGGCGCTCGGACGCGCTTCCCGAAGCCCAGGTCGCTCGGGGGACAAGCGGGGAATAGGGATTCCCGTTGGAGAAGCGGAAGGGATACTGATCGGCCGTGATCCTGAGCCCTCGCGCCTGGGCCGCTTCGATCACGGCGCAGGCTTCCTTGACCAGGCCCCAGTTGGCCCGGCCCATGGCCTTGAAATGGGAGATGTGAGCGGGCAGGCCGGCCGTCTCGGAGATCTGGATCGCCTCCTTGACCGCTTCGATGAGCTTGTCGCGCTCGTTCCGGATATGGGTGTGATAGATCCCGCCGTAGGGGGCGACGACTTTGGCCAGGGCGATGACCTCGTCCGTCTTGCTGTAGGAGCCCGGGGTGTAGATGAGCCCGGTCGAGAACCCGGAGGCGCCCTGGTCCATGGCTTCTTTGACGAGCCATTTCATTTTCTCGAGCTCGGCCGGCGTGGGGGCCCGGTTCTCCATGCCCATGACGATGTTGCGGACCTGGCCGTGCCCGACGAGGAGAGCGGCGTTCGGACCGATCCCCTCCCGGGTCCAGGTCGTGATGAGGTCCTCGGCCTTTTCGAAGATCGGCCAGGCGCTTCCGCCGCATTGCCCGACGATGACCGAGGTCACGCCCTGGAGGAGGAAGTTGAGGCAGGACCGGTTCTCAGGGAAGTACATCCCTTCGTCGACGTGGGTGTGGAGGTCGATGAACCCCGGCGTCACGATCATCCCCGAGGCGTCGACGACGCGGGCTGCCGTGCCGTTGATGGTGGGGGCGATCCTGACGATCCGGTCGCCCTTGACGGCGACGTCGAGGCGGGCGGGCGGGGCGAGCGAGCCGTCATAGACCAGCCCGTTCTTGATCAGGAGGTCATAATCGGCTTTCGGGGCATTCTGGGCGGGGACGAGCGTCCCGAGGGCGATGATGAGGGCGGCGGCGAACAGGGCGGATTTCAAACGCATGCGGGCGTGCTCCTTCCGGGCGAGGCTGGTCCGATTATAATAATTCGGTACCTGAATACTCAATCACTTAATTCCCAAGCCGCCTGATCATAGCGCCCAAGATCACACGCCCGGACTGAATTAGAACGATGCTTTGACCTTCCCCTCGGCATATTGGTGCAGGATCGATCCGATCAACGTCTGGTACGGCAGGCCGAGTTCCATGGCCTTGGACCGGAGCTTTTCCAGGTCGCCCGCCGAAAGCCGGATGCTGATGTGCCGGTCCTTGGCCAGCGTCGCCCGGGCGGCGAGCATCAGCTTCTTCTTCTCCTCTTCCTCGTTCGCAACGGGCTTGAGGGTTCCTGCCTCGATGGCATCGCGGATGTCGCGCTCCTGATCGTCCCAGGGTTCCCAGAATTCTCGTCGCCGAGCGAGACTCTTGATTCTATTTTTCATGGTCTCCGCATTCCCTGGTTGCTTTGCGGCTCGGGTAGATCGTTTTGAGGATGACGGCTTCATCGGTCTCTTCGTATGGCGCGACGTAGACATAATCATCGATCAGGACGGCCAAGAGCTTCTGCCCCGGGTATTTCTCTGGCTTGGGATTATCCCGGATCCAAAGCGAGCCCCTTTCGGCGAATGCTCGGGCCACGTCTTCAAACCCAACCCCGCGGGTCCGCTTGAGCCGCTCATTCTTAGCTTCGTCCCAAACGAATATCTTCTCGGGCATTTTATTACAATATATATACAATGTCAACAAAATTCCGGTGAAGATTTCCACCCGGCTGTCCGGGGACGGACATAACCGCCTCGCTCCGCCTGTCGCGCGGATCCGTCAATAAAAAATCTTGCACCAGATGTAGGCGGCGGCGCAGGAGGGGAGGAAATCGGAGAACGAAAGAAGATACGCAGGGCCGTCGGTGATCGAGATGACCGCCGCATTGGCCACGCATCCGGCCCATAAAGTGCTGCAGAAATCGCCCTCATCCGCCGCCGAGCCGGCCGCCTCGCGAGGCGCGAAGGTGAAAGCGATAAGGAAGATGATCAACACGCCGGCCGCAGTTTTATGCTTTTTCATCGCAGCCTCCTTCTTACATACCGATAGACCGGCGCCGGCCGGAAATATTCTCATCCGCTTGAGCGTTGAGCAACTCTTATCGGAACGCTTTTTAGACTCAATCGAATTTATCTACCCCACCTTCCGCCCCTAGGACTCGGGGCGGTCTGCCGGTAAGCGTCCCTCCTCGCAGGTCGGCGACGGGATTGCCCATAAGCGAACATCGGAGGATGCCCGAAGCGCCCCCGAATTTCTTTATTGATTTTCTCTCCCCTGCCCCTCAACTAACATGAGGGGATTTGTCGGCGCTTCGGGAAAGGTACAATCCCGGAGCGGCCGTTGACAGAAAAGGCGGGGCGGGTATATGCTCGAAAAACCGCATGAAAGGAGCTCCCCGGATGAAAACCCGTCATCGCCTTCTTCTCTTCGTCTGCCTCATGGGCGGACTCCTCCTCATGATCTCGGCCCAGGAGCGGGGCTTCCAGCGCCAGCCCCCGGTGCCGACCAAGGCGTTCATCGTCGGCGGCGTGCGCCACGGCGCGACCTTCTTCCCGAAATCGAACTACCCGGAGACCAAGCCCCTCAAGGAGGGCGAGCTCGATTTCATGCATTACCACACCTATGACGAGGTCAACTTCTTCCTGAAAAAATGGGCCTCGGCCTATCCGAACCTCGTCGACCTCTATTCGGTCGGCAAGAGCTACGAAGGCCGGGAGATCTGGCAGATGACGATCACGAACAAGATGACCGGCCGGGACGTGGACAAGCCGGCCATGTTCATCGAGGGCAACCGACATTCGGGCGAAGTGACGGCCGCCGAATCGGCCCTCTGGTTCGCCTGGCATGTCCTCTCGAATTACGGCAAGGACCCGGCCCTGACGGCGATGGTGGACAACACCGCCCTCTACGTCAAGATCAAAAACAATCCGGACGGATCGGAGCTCTATCTCAACACGGCCCAGTCGAACCGCAGCACGACGCACCCGTATGACGACGACGGCGACGGTTTGCTCGACGAAGACCCCCCGGACGACCTCGACGGTGACGGCTACATCCTCCAGGTCCGGAAGAAGGTCGAGATGGGCAAGGGCGACGCCATCCTCGACCCGGCCGACAAGTCGGGCCGGCTCATGCAGCGCGTCGGCGCGGGCAAAGGCGACTATCTCCTCCTCAGCGAAGGCATCGACAACGACGGCGACGGCCGGACGAACGAGGACGGCATCGGCGGCCTCGACCTCCACCGGAACTACGTGGAGAACTGGCGCCCGATGCCCGGGCTCGACCTGACCGGCCGCGGCTGGACGCAGGGCGGCGCGGGCGAATATCCCCTCTCCGAAGTCGAGACGCGCTACGTCGTCCTCTTCCTCCTCCAGCATCCGAACGTCTCGATCGGCCAGACGATGGACACGACCGTCCCGATGCTCCTCCACGGCCCGTCGACGTCCAAGATGGACGAGTCGATGTTCCCCGAGGATCTCAAGATCTACAAGTATTTCGACACCGAAGGGAAGAAGATCACAGGCTATGAGCGGGCCGGCGATACGTACTACGATTATTCCGTCGGCAGCCGCGGATCGCGCGGCGCCGCTCCGGCCGGGGCCCGCGGCGGCGCTCCCGCTCCCGCCCCCGGAGCCCCTCCCGCCGCCGCGATGGGCGGCGAGCGCGGCGAAGGGCCCGGCGGCGGGATGGGCTTTCCGGCCGGCCCGGGAGGGGAGCTCCGCGGCTCGCCGCTCTTCGGCCACTCCCCCGATTTCGGCTATCTCTACTACGGCGCCGTCTGGTACGGCGACGAGCTGTGGAACGGCGGCCGGCTGAAGGACTACAACGGCGACGGCCGGGTCGAGCCGCTCGAGCAGCTCCGCTTCAACGACGAGGAGCTCGGCGGGAAGGCCTTCCTGCCCTGGCACAAGTTCTTCCACCCGACGCTCGGCGAATGCGAGACCGGAGGCTGGAGCCCCAAGTTCTGGAGCCAGAACCCCCCCGTCGCCATCCTCGAGGAGTGGATCAAGAAGGAAGCGATGTTCAACCTCTTCCTTTATAAGTCCCTCCCGGTGGTCAAGATCCAGAAGGCCGAGCTACGGCCGGTGAAGAAGGAAAAGGACACTTATGAGGTCGCGGCGACGGTCGTCAACTCGGGTTATCTCCCAACCGCCCTCAAGATGGCCGACCGGGTCAAGATCGTCCGGCCTGACAATATGACCGTCACGCTCCCCTCCGGCATGACCCTGGCGGCGGGGATGGCCCGTCAGGAGATCCCCTATATCCAGGGCGGAGAGAAGCGCGAGGTGAAGTGGAAGGTGAAAATGGCCCCCGGCACTGCGGGCGAGGCCGAGTTCGTCTTCAGCTCGACGCGCGGCGGCCTGGTCAAAGCGAAGCTCCCGCTTGCCGCGCCGGCGGTGAAATAAACGATGGAACGCGCCTACCGGCCCGACGCGAATCCCTACGCCAAGCTCCTCGAGCTCGTCCGGTCGGGCCGGCGGGCCGTCCTGGCTACGGTCGTCAAGACCGAGGGTTCCGCTCCTCAGGTTCCCGGGGCCTCGGCCATGTTCGCCGACGAAGGCCTCGTCACGGGCACGGTCGGGGGCGGGTCGATCGAGGCCGGGACCTCCAAGCTCGCTCAAACTGCCCTCGCCGACGGCCGGTCCCGGCTGATCGAGTTCGACCTGTCCGACGCGAGCTTCGAGGACGCCGACGGCATCTGCGGCGGGAACATGTCCATCCTTCTCGACGCCCGGCCCGAGGGGAACGCCCGCGCTTTCAAGGGCCTTGTCGCGGACGCCCGCCGGCGCAGGGCCGGGACGCTTGCGACTTTCTTCGAACGCGGCCGGGCCGGCCGGGTGGAGGCGATCGTCCGGCAATGGATCCCCGGACCGCGCGGGGCCGTCGGGGCCCGGACATCGGATTTTCCGGGGTTTGCGGCCGCACTCGAAGCGGCCCGGTCCGGGAACCGGACGGAGTGGCTCGCCGCGGGCCGCCGCCGCCTCTACCTCGAGCCGCATCCGCCCCGGCCGCGGCTCATCATCGCCGGGGCGGGACATGTCGGCCGGGCCGTCGGCCGGATGGGCTCTTTCCTCGGGTTCGACGTCCTCGTCATCGACGACCGGGCCGAGTTCGCCAACCCCGCCCGCTTTCCCGAAGCCGCCCGGATCATCGTCGCCGATCCTGCGCGGGCCCTGGCCGGCCTGCCTCTTTCGCGGGCGGACCATGTGGTCATCGTGACCCGAGGCCACCGCCGCGACGAGGAAGCCCTGCGGGCGTGCATCCGGCGCCGGCCGGCCTATCTCGGGATGATCGGAAGCCGGCGGAAGATCGGGATGATGCGGGACCGGTTCCTCCGTTCCGGCGCCGCGACCGAAAAGGAATGGGCCCGGGTCCACGCCCCGATCGGGCTCCCGATCGGCTCGCGCACGGTCGAGGAGATCGCCGTGAGCATCGCCGCCGAGCTCGTCCGGGAAAGGCGTCGAACCGGATGATCTGGGCCGTCGTCCTGGCCGCGGGGGAATCGAAGCGGATGGGCGAGCCGAAGCTCCTCCTCCCCTTCCGCGGGCGGACGATCCTCGAGGACGTCATCGAGTCCGTCCTCCGCTCGCCCGTCGACCGGACGCTCGTCGTCCTGGGCGCCTGCGCGGACCGGATCGGAACGGTCCTCGACCGCTATCCCGTCGATCGGGCGTTTAATCCCGATTATCGGGCGGGGATGCTGTCTTCGGTCCAAGCCGGATTCCGGAACCTCCCTCCCGGGGCGAAGGCGGCGCTCGTCTTCCTGGGCGATCAACCCGGGATCCCTGCCGCCGTCATCGCCGCGGTCATCGAAGCCTACCGGAAGACGGGCAAGGGGCTCATCCGTCCCGTTCGCGGCGGCGTTGGGGGACATCCTCTTCTCGTGGACTTAAAATATAGGAAGGAAATCGAGAGCCTCGATCCGGGGGTCGGGTTGAAGGGACTCTTGGCCCTGCATCCCGAGGACGTCGGCAAGGTCGAAGCGGGAGAAGATGGGATTCCTCTCGATATCGACACCCCGGAGGATTACCTCCGGGCCTTGTCTGGGCCCGTTCCGCCGCCAAAAAAGCAATAGACTAAAGGATATTTCCTGTCCTCTTGCCTTTCCTGGGTTTGCCGCCTACATTATTCATTGAGTTTTCCGATAAATGGAAGAAAGGAGATGCTATATCGTCCAAAGAATGTGCCCGGAGACGGGCCGAAGTCTTTTCCTTTCGATTCCAAAAGGAGGAATCATGAAGAAGGCGTTGATCGTGTTGCTGGCGTTCCTGGTGAGCGGCATCGCCATGGCCATGGCGGCCGATATCTCGGGAACATGGGAAATGACCACGGTTTCGCAGCGCGGCGAGCGTAAGCAGGACATCACCTTCAAGCAGGAGGGCGAGAAGCTGATGGTTTCCTGGATGCAAGCCGGCCGCGGCGGCGCCGAGCCGACCGAGATCAAGTGCGAAGGGACGGTCAAGGGGAACGACATCGAGTGGAAGCTCACCCGGACCACCCAGCGGGGCGAAATGACGACGCTTTACAAGGGCACCGTCGTCGACGCCACGCATCTCAAGGGCACCCAGTCGATGAACATGGGCGGCCAGGATATGACCTCGGAATGGACGGCCGTCAAGAAGTAACCAAGATCTTTCGCATCTGTCCTTAACCGCGAGTGCCCCCGCGGCCGTTGTCCTTCCCTCCGGACTCGGCCGCGGGGGGCTATTTCTAATCGTTGCCCATTCCCTCTATACCGCTCCCGAGCCGTCCTCAAATCCCCCTTTTTTGAAGTAAGGGGGCAGGGGGATAGATATCAATAAAAAGATCTGAAGATGGCTCGGGCTCTTCGCCGCCGGAGGCGGCGCGCTGAGATTGGCGGCGGACGAGCCCCCCATTTCAACAACCGACCTGTCCCTCCCCACCTTTCCCGAGCCGCCCACAAATCCCCCTTGTTTGTCGTAAGGGGGTAGGGGGTTAGAAACCAATAAGAAAATCTGAAGGCGGCTCGGGCCGGTTCGCCGAAGGCGAACATATTTTACCGCCCGCATATCCCCGCAACGAATTAGGCCCGATTTGGGTATTTTGCTATAATACCTCGGTTTTACCGGGGCGCGGGGGCCACCCGGGAAGACGCCCGGACGGAGCGTTTCCCGGGAAAACGGTCCGTCGCTCCCCTACGTTTCTCCGAAGGGAAGATTTCCCCGACTGCCTTCGTCTAAAGGCTGACGGAGGCAAAGAACCGTGAGACTGCATGGAAGACAAAGAGCTCGTCGAGCGGGCGCGGGAGGGAGACCGCGACGCGTTCGAGGGACTTGTCCGGAAATATGAGGCGAAAGTGTACCATCTGGCCTACGGCTTCGTTCAGGACCGCGCGGCGGCCGATGATCTGGCCCAGGACGTCTTCCTGAAGGTCTATCTGTCGCTCGGGAAGTTCCACTTCCGCTCGGGGTTCGGGACGTGGCTGTACCGCCTCGCCGTCAATCATATCAAGGACCATCTGCGGAAGACGGCCCGGAAGCGCGAAGTCTCCCTGGATGACGTGGCCGAGGCCGCTTTCCCCGCGGCCGACGAAGTCCGGGAGCGCGAGGACGCGAAGATCCGCGACGACCGGCGGCGGGCCGTCCTGAAGGTCCTGGAAACCCTTCCGGCGAAGTACCGGGTCATCCTGACCTTGCGCGACGTCGAAGGGCTTCCCTACGAAACCATCGCCGATACGCTCTCGATATCGCCCGGGACGGTGGATTCCCGTCTTCACCGGGCGCGCAAGATGCTCTTGAAGAAAATGGCGCCTTATCTCGACAGGGAAGGAGAGAGATCATGAGGTGCCGCGAAGCGAGTCGGTTGTTGACGCGGTCCGCCGGGCCGGCCCTCGATCCCGGACGGAACGAGCCGCTGGACGCCCACATGCAGGCCTGCCCGGATTGCCGGGCCCTCCGTTCGCGCCTCGAGCGCGTCCGGTCCAGCCTGGCCGGGGCTCCGGTTCCCGAGCCGCTGCCGTATTTCCATGAGCGGCTCCGGGCGCGGATCGACGAGCGCCTGAGGCCCGCGCCGGCCACGGTCTGGGTCCGCTGGAGCATCCGGGCCATCCCGGTTTCCCTGCTCTTCATCGGGTTCTTCGTCGGGGCGATCGTCTTCCTGAGCCCGGCCGTCGGCGAGGAGATGAGTCCGCCCGAAGCGCTCCTCCTCCAGAACGCCAACCCGCTCAGCGAGACCATCACCCTTCTCGACGACAAAGCCGAGAACAAGAGCCTCAATGTCATCTTCGCCGTCGCCGAGCGGGCGGCGGGGCGGAGGTTCGGGCCATGAGCCGGTCGCGCTTGTGGTTCGTCCTGGCCGTCGTCCTGATCTTCGCCGCGGGGGCCGCGGTCGGGATCTTCGCCGATCGGGGGGTCCTGACGAAAAGGCCGCAGTTCCGCCGGATGGGTGCGCAGGGGCCGGGCGGCGTCCCGACCATGAGCCGCTGGTTCAAGGACCTGGGGTTGAGCGCCGAGCAGCAGGCCAAGATGCGGGAGATCTTCAAGGCGAACGACGAGCGGATGCGGACCGACGAGAAGATCAAGCAGCTCCGGGCGGAGTCGAACAAGCGCTTCGCCGAGATCCGGGAGCAGCTCAAGCAGGAGATCGACTCCGTCCTGACGGCGGAGCAGAAGAAGAAGCTGGAAGCCATGATCCAGAGGAATCTGGAGGAACGGCGGAAGGATAGCGAGCGGGGGAACCGGCGCGACGACCCCCGGTCCAAGACCATTCCCAAAAAGGAGTCTTTCGATGAAAAAGAAGAAATGGATCGTCGGCCTGGTGATCCTGGTGGTTCTCGCGGGAGCCATCCTCGGCTATTCCCTTATTAAGAAAGGCAAGGCCACCCAGGTCAAATACCGGACCGAGGCCCTGGCCAAGGGCGATATCGAGTCCGTCGTCACCACGTCGGGCACGCTCAACCCCGTCGACACCGTCGACGTCGGCAGCCAGGTCTCGGGCAAGATCATGAAGCTCAACGCCGACTTCAACTCCAAGGTCAAGCGCGGCGAGATCCTGGCCCAGCTCGACCTGGAACCGCTTCAGCTGAAGGTCGACCAGGCCGAATCGAGCTTCAAGAGCCGGGTCGCCTCCCTCGACCAGTCCAAGCTCGCCCTCGAGCAGTCCGAGAAGAAGTTCAAGCGGGCCAAGGAGCTCTTCGACAAGAAGCAGATCTCGGTCGAGGACATGGAGACGGCGGAGCTCAACTTCCTCAACGCGAAGGGAAGCCTCGTTTCCGCGGAATCGAGCCTCTCCCAGGCGAAGTCTTCGCTCGATTCGTCGAAGATCGATATGTCCTACGCGGTCATCCGCTCGCCGATCGACGGCGTCGTCATCAACCGGGCGGTCAACATCGGCCAGACCGTCGCCGCGAGCTACCAGGCCCCCCTGCTCTTCAAGCTCGCCAGCGACCTGACCAAGATGCAGCTTCAGTGCGACATCGACGAGACCGACATCGGCAAGGTCAAGGACGGCCAGAAGGTCCGCTTCACGGTTTCGGCCTACCAGGGCGAAACCTTCAACGGCACGGTCAAGCAAGTCCGCTATTCGCCCCAGACGGTGCAGAACGTCGTCACCTACACCACGATCGTCAGCGCCGACAATCCGGACCTCAAGCTCATGCCGGGCATGACCGCGACGGTCTCGATCATCACCGGCGAAGCCCGCGGCGTCCTCCGCGTCGCGAACTCCGCCCTCCGCTTCACGCCTCCCCTGCCCCAGGCCGATCTGCAGAAGCTCCTCGGCACGGGCGCTCCCCAGCGGGGCGCCGCGAACGGCCAGCGATCGGGCCAGGCCGGCGAGCAAGCCGGGCAGCGGGCGCGGGGCGAGGGCCAGACCGGCCAGCGTACGGGCGGACAGCGGATGAGCGCCGAGGACATGACCCCCGAACAGCTCCAGCGGTTCCAGCAGATGATGGCCAATCGGCAGCGGACCGTCTCCCGGGTCTGGATCATGGACGATCTGGGCGCCCTCAAGCCCTACACGGTCCGGACGGGCCTGACCGACAACACGTACTCCGAGATCACCGGCGGCGAGCTCAAGGAAGGCATGAAGATCGTTCTGGGCACGGAAACCGCCATCCCCGGAGCGACGACGACTCAGCAGGGATTCGGCGGCCGGGGCGGCCCGGGCAATATGATGTTCATCGGCCGGTAAGCGCGCGAAACGCGAAACGGATCGTGTGATGGAAAAGATCGTTATCCAGCTCGAGAACCTCGTCAAAACCTACCATGTGGGTGAGACGGACGTCCACGCCCTGCGCGGCGTGACATACGCGATCCGGGAGGGCGATTTCCTGGCGATCATGGGTCCGTCGGGCTCGGGCAAGTCGACGATGATGAACATCATCGGCTGCCTGGACCGGCCGACCTCGGGCCGCTACCTCCTCGAGGGCGAGGACGTTTCGGCCATGAATAAAGACCAGCTCGCCCGCGTCCGGAACAGGCGGATCGGCTTCGTCTTCCAGTCATTCAACCTGCTGTCGCGGACGACGGCTCTGGAGAACGCCGAGCTGCCCCTGGTGTACTCCAACGTCCCGGGCAAGGAACAGCAGAAGCGGGCTATCGCCGCCCTCGAAGCCGTCGGGCTCAAGGGCCGGACCCACCACAAGACCAACCAGCTCTCGGGCGGCGAGCAGCAGCGCGTCGCCATCGCCCGGGCCCTCCTCAACAACCCCTCGTTTATCCTCGCCGACGAGCCGACGGGCAACCTCGACTCCAAGACGAGCGACGAGATCATGGGCATCTTCCGCAAGCTCAACGAGGAAAAGAACATCACCATCGTCATGGTCACCCATGAGGCCGACATCGGGTCCCAGGCCAAGCGCCGGATCTTCATGCGCGACGGCGAGATCGTCCGCGAAGAAGGCAATTAAGGAGACATCCCATGTTATTCCGCATCCTGCGAGTTTCGCTCCGGGCCCTGGCCCGGAATAAAATGCGGACCTTCCTGACCATGCTCGGCATCATCATCGGTGTCGGCGCGGTCATCGCCATGGTCAGCATCGGGACGGGCGCCAAGGCGGCGGTCGAGGACCGTTTCGCCGCCATGGGCACGAACCTGCTCTTCGTCAGCGGGGCGAGCCGCCAGCAGGCGGGGGTCCACTCCGGCTTCGGCGGCTACCAGACATTGACCGTCGAAGACTCCGAGGCGATCCTCGAGCGCTGCCCGTCGGTCGAGGCCACCTCGCCGAGCGTCAGCACCCGGGCCCAGATCGTCTACCTGAACAAGAACTGGAACACCTCGATCCAGGGCACGGGAGAGAGCTATCCCGAGATCCGGAAATGGGAGATCGAGTACGGGACGTACTTCGACGAGAGCATGGTCCGCTCGGCGGCCAAGGTCTGCGTCCTCGGGGCGGACGTCAAGAAGAACCTCTTCGACGATCCGAACTTCGACCCGGTCGGCATCACCATCCGGATCAAGAAGGTCCCCTTCACCGTCATCGGCGTCCTCAAGTCCAAGGGCCAGTCGGGCGGGTTCGGCAGCCGGGACGACATGATCTGCGTCCCTTACACGACCTGCATGAAGCGCCTCCAGAAGGCCGAATTCCTCAGCTCGATCGACGTCTCGGCTTCGAGCTCGTCGACCACCGCCCGGGCCAAGCAGGAGATCGCCGAGCTGCTCCGGGACCGGCACCGCATCGCGCCGGGCGCGACCGACGACTTCCAGGTCCAGGACATGTCCGAGATCGCCGAGGGCGCGGCCGACGCAACCAACATCCTGACCCTCCTCCTCGGCAGCATCGCCTCGATCTCGCTCCTCGTGGGCGGGATCGGGATCATGAACATCATGCTCGTCTCCGTCACCGAGCGGATCCGGGAGATCGGCATCCGGATGTCGATCGGCGCCCGGGAGCGCGACATCCTCGTCCAGTTCCTGGCCGAGGCGATCGTTCTGAGCGTGATCGGGGGGCTGCTCGGGATCGCCCTCGGCGTCGGCGTCTCGAAGATCCTCCATTTCCTCCCCATCTTCGCCACGATCAAGACGATCGTCTCGATGCAATGGGTCGTCCTGGCCTTTGTTATTTCCGGATCGATCGGCGTCTTCTTCGGGTTCTACCCGGCCCGGAAGGCCTCCCGGCTCGACCCGATCGAGGCGCTCCGCTACGAGTAAGAAACGCCCAGCGATCACGATAAGGAGATCACCCATGGTTTGGAAAAGAACAGCCCTGACGATCGGGGCCCTCGCTCTGCTCATCCTTCCCTCTATCGCCGGAGCCCAGGCCCAGCCGGCGCCGGCCCAGGCGCAGGGGAAGTCCCTCTCCCTCTCGCTCGAGGACTGCATCGTGCGGGCCCTCAAGAGCAACCTGGCCATCCAGGTCGCGGAGTTCTCGCCGCAGCAATCCGAGATCTCCATGGCCGATGCCCGCTCCCAGTACCTCCCGACGATGACCTTCAGCTACAGGCCGAGCCACAGCGAGAACGCCTCGTATTCCTGGCTCGACACGACGGGCGCGACCACGGTCCGTCTGACGAACTCGCTGAGCGGCTCCTTCAACCAGCTGACCCCGATCGGGGGAACACTCTCGCTGTCGTTGAGCTCCTCCCGGAACGACACGAACGCCCGGGCCACGACGATCAACCCGTCGTATTCGACCGGCCTGA
Source organism: Candidatus Aminicenantota bacterium (assembly GCA_963848835.1). Lineage (GTDB taxonomy): Bacteria > Acidobacteriota > Aminicenantia > Aminicenantales > UBA4085 > CAWKFB01. The sequence continues at coordinate 99,273 of CAWKFB010000020.1, forward strand.
GCCTCAGCTACAACCAGCCCCTCCTCCGGAACTTCGGGACCAAGATCACGAACCGGAACATCGTCATCGCCAGCAACAGCTACGAAAGCTCCCAGATTTCGTTCGTCAACACCGTCCAGAACACGATCTACTCGGTCATCCAGTCCTACTGGAGCCTGGTCTACAGCATCGAGAACCTCAAGGTCCAGAGTCTCGGCTTGCAGCTTTCGAAAGATTTCCTGGCCAATAACCAGCGCTCGGTCGAGATCGGGACGATGGCCCCCCTCGACGTCCTGACCGCCCAGGCCGACGTGGCTTCGCGCGAGGCGGGCATCCTGGCCGCCGAGGCTTCGGTCAAGGCCAACGAGGACAACCTGAAGGTCCTGATCAACCTGTCCGCGGATGAGGAGCGGGGTCTGCGCGAGATCCTCGTCCTCGACCAGCCCGCGTACGAAGAGGAGAAGATCGAGCTCGACCAGGCCCTCGCCGTGGCCATGCAGAAGCGGCCCGACCTCCAGATCAGCCGGATCAACCTGAAGAACACCGACATCAGCCTCTCCTATGCCAAGAACCAGCTCCTGCCCGATTTCCGGCTGAATGCGTCCATGTCGAGCCCCGGGTTGGCCGGGACGCAGCTCCTGTTCGAGAACGGGAACGTCCTCGGCGGGGTCATCATCGGCACGGTCCCCGGATTCGCCAAGGACGCCTGGAAAGACTCCTTCAAGCTCAAGTACCAGAACTGGAACATCTCCTTGACCTTGAACCTCGATCTGAGCGACTACCTGACCCGGGCCAATTACCTCCAGGCCAAGCTGAGCATGGACCAGGCCCTCCTGAACATGACCCAGCAGGAGCAGCAGATCGTCCAGGAGATCCGCAACGCCGTCCGCTCGGTCCAGACGAGCTACAAGCAGGTCCAGGCCTACAAGCTCTCCCGCGAGCTGAGCGAGCAGAAATACAACGCCGAGCTCGATAAGCGCCGCATCGGCCAGAGCACGGACTATCTCGTCCTGCAGTACCTGCGCGACCTGACGAGCGCCAAGGTGTCGGAGCTGAACTCGATCATCAGCTACAACATCGCTGTGGCTGGCCTCGATCGCTCGATGGGTGTCCTGCTCGAGAAAAAGAACATCAAGATCGCCGACGTCCTGGCGAGATGACGGGGACGGAGCCCGCATTCCGAACACGAATTCCGGCGCTCCCGATGGGTTTTCCGCGGAAAACCCCCGGGAGCGCCTTTTTGCTTGATACGGAGGGCGTTCCGGCCCGCGCGGACGGTCCGCCCGCGGCCGGAAGGTTTTGAGGAGTGTGTGAACGGACGATGAACACGAGACCCCGCCGGAAGTTCCTGATCTTAGGCTTCGCGGTCGGACTTGCCGCCGCGGCGCTCGCGGCCCCCGGGCTCGCCGCCGGGCAGGAGAAGGCCTTGAGCCTCGAAGAGGCCATCCGGACGGCCCTCGCGGCCAACGAAGCGTCCCTCTCCGCCGACCAGGACCTCGTCCAGGCCAACGCCACGCTGGCCCGGGCCAGGGCTTATTTCCTGCCCTCGATCAACGTCAGCGGGAACTACACCCGCCGGCCGTTTGAGGTTGTGCGCAACGTCGGCGGGACCCAGGCCGTCATCCAGAGCTACAACGCCGTCTCGGGACAGGCCAATCTGAGCATGATCCTGTTCGATGCGCACAGCATCCCGACCCTGCGCCAGGCGAAGTTCGACCGGATGGCCCAGCTCTTCGGCATCGCCGACGCCAAGCGGTCGCTCGCCTTCGAGGTCGGGAACGCCTTCCTCGCCACCCTCGGGGTCGACCAGGTCCTCGAAGCGTCGCGGAGCCGGCTCGACCTGGCCAAGCAGACCCTCGACGCCGCGAAAGCACGCTTCCAGGCCGGCCTCGTCTCGGGGAACGACGTCACCCGGGCCGAGCTCGAATACACGACGTCCGAACAAGGCCTGATCCAGGCCCAGGGCCAGGTCGAGACGACCTACCTGGAGCTGGGCTATCTCCTCAACGCTCCCCCGCCCGGGAAGCTCATCACCCCCGACCTCCTTCTCAAGGCGACCGAAATCCCCATCCCCCCGCTCGAACAGCTGATCCGGGAAGCTTCAGGACGGCGGCCCGACGTCCAGCAGCTCCGTTGGAGGAGCGAGGCCTCGCACGCCCTCAAGATGGAGCCGCTCCTCAAGTGGCTGCCCAGCTTCACTCTGACCGGCCGCTATACGTACACGAACGAAGCCGGCCTGACCGGCCGCAACTTCAACTGGAACGTCGGCGTCAGCATGAACTGGAGCATCTTCGACGGGTTCGTCCGGAACGCCGATTACCGCGACCGGGCGGCGAGCGCGATCCAATCCGACCTGGCCCTCCAGGCGGCCGAGCGGGGGGTCGATCGGGACGTCCGGGACGCCCTCATCACCCTCGAGAGCCAGCGGGCGACCCTGAAGCTCGCCCAGGCGACGTTCGATGTCGCCCAGAAGAACGCCCGGGAAACGTCCGAGCTCTACCGGCAGGGGCTGAGCTCGGCCCTCGAAGTCGCCGACGCCAACTTCAGCCTGTTCAACGCCAATGTCTCCCTCGTCCGGGCCCGCTACGGACTGGGAATCGCCTATCTCACTTTCGAGGCCGCCCTCGGACTCGACCCGCTCGGAAAGGAACTGGAAATTGAGAAAAAATAACCTCCGCCCCGCCGCCCTCGTCCTCCTGGTTTCGGCCTCCCTCCTGGCGGCGCCCGGCTGCAAGAAGGGCGGAGCTTCCGATCCCGCGGCCAAGAAGCCGGGGGCGAAGCTCGTGGTTTCCTATCCGGTCGAAGTCCAGCCCGTCGCGGTCCAGTCGCTCATCTTCACCGTCAACGCCGTGGGGTCCGTGGACGCCTTCGAAAAGGTCCAGGTCACGGCCCGCGTCGGCGGGATCGTCGACCGGGTCGTGTTCGCCGAGGGCAGCCGGGCCGAGCTCAACCAGGTCCTCGTCGAGATCGAGCCGGAGCGGTACCGCCTGGCCGTCGAGTCGGCCCAAGCGTCCTACGACAAGTCCGTGGCCTCGAAGGCCGACGCGGACGCGGGGCTCAAGCGCCGGGAGCAGGTCATCACCCAGAACCCGGGGCTCATCCCGGGCGAAGAGGTCGAGACCTGGCGGACCAAGGTCCGGCTCGCCGCGGCCGACGTGGCTCAGACCCAATCGGCCCTGAACCAGGCCAACCTCAACCTCCGCGATGCTTATGTGCGCGCCCCGTTCGCGGGGATCGTCCAGACGCGGACGGTCCAGACCGGCCAGTATGTCCAGGTCGGCACCGTCCTGGCGACGCTCATCCGCCGCGACCCGCTCCTCCTCCGCTTCAAGGTCCCGGAGCGCGACGCGGCCCAGCTCCGTCCGGGCATGACGGCGAACTTCAAGGTCCGCGACAACGACAAGGAATACGGCGCCAACATCGTCCACGTCGCGGCGGCGGCCGACGAGGCCTCCCGGATGGTGGACGTCACGGCCGAGATCCGCGGTTCCGGTGACCCGGCCCTCCGTCCCGGCGCCTTCGCCGAGATCACCATCCCGGTCAGCGCCCCGCGAACGGTCCCGGTCATCCCCCAGACCGCCATCCGGCCGAGCGAACGCGGCTTCATCGCCTTCGTCGTCGAGGGCGAAACGGCCCACGAGCGCATCCTGACCATCGGGATGAGGACGATCGACGGGCAGGCCGAGGTCCTGACCGGGATCAAGCCCGACGAGATCCTCGTCGTCCGGGGCGCCGAGGCCCTCCGCGAGGGCGCGCCGGTGCGGATCGTCGAGTCCATCGACTCTCTGACCGGGAATCGGCCGACGGCGCCCGACGCGAAGAAGAAAGCGGGACAAGCTCCCGCCCCGGGCCCCGCCGCCAAGGACGCCCCGGACACGGACAAGCCCGGAGAGAGGCGCTGACATGAACCTGACCCAAATCTGCGTCAAGAAGCCGGTCCTGGCCTGGATGATGATGGCCGCGACCATCGTCTTCGGCCTGGTCGCGGCTTCGCGGATCGGCATCAGCCAATACCCCGACGTCGATTTTCCGACCGTCTCGGTCAACGTCTCCTGGCCCGGAGCCGCGCCCGAGGTCGTCGAGAACGACGTCGTCATGGGCCTCGAAGAGGCCCTCGTCCAGGTCGAAGGCCTCAAGTCGATCAGCTCGAGCTGCCGCTCCGGCGGGGCCTCGATCACCCTGGAGTTCGACCTGTCGCGGAACATCGAGCTCGCCCTCCAGGACGTCCAGGCCAAGGTCTCCCAGGCGACGCGCTCCCTGCCCCGCGACCTCGACCCCCCGACGATCTCGAAGTCGAACCCCGAGGATCAGCCGATCCTGATGATCTCGCTCGCGGGCGCAGTGCCGCCCCGGGTGCTCGCCGACTACATCCAGTACAGCCTCAAGGAGAAGCTCCAGACCATCCCGGGCGTCGGCGAGATCAGCACGATGGGGATCCAGGACCGCATGGTCCGGGTCTGGTTCGACGCGACCAAGCTCGACGAGAAGAGCCTGACCGTGCGGGACGTCATCTCCGCCCTCCAGCGGGAGCACGTCGAGCTTCCCGCCGGCCGGCTCGAGACCCGCGGCCGCGAGGTCAACGTCCGGGTCATGGGCGAGGCCCTCGACATCGAAACGCTCAAGCACGATCGTTGTTCGCGAGGTCGGCGGCTCGCCCATCTACATCAGCGATGTCGCCCTCGTCGAGGACGGTTTCGACGACACCCGCCGCCTCTCCCGGCTCAACGGGGTTCCCGCCCAGGGAATATCCATCAAGAAACAGCGCGGTTCGAACGCCGTCGCCGTGGCCCGGGCCGTGCGGCAAGCCATGAATGATTTCCAGAGGACGCTGCCCGAGGGCCTGACGACTTCGATCGTCTTTGACACGACCCAGTTCATCGAGGAGTCCGTCCGCGAGATCGAGTTCGAGATCCTCCTCTCCGTCCTCCTGACGGCTTTCGTATGCTGGCTCTTCCTCGGCTCGCTGTCCTCGACTCTCAACGTCGTCTTGGCCATCCCGATGTCCCTCTTCGGGACGGTGGCCATCATCTATTTCCTGGGCTTCACCTTCAACACCTTCACTCTGCTGGCCATGGCCCTGGCCGTAGGCATCGTCGTCGACGACGCGATCATGGTCATGGAGAACATCTTCCGCCACCGCGAAAGCGGCAAGGGGCTCGTCCCCGCCGCCCTCGAAGGGACCAAGGAGATCGCCTTCGCCGCCCTGGCCGCGACGCTGGCCGTCGTGGCCATCTTCGTCCCCGTCGTCTTCGTCAAGGGCATCATCGGCCGCTATTTCCTCCAGTTCGGCGTCACCCTCTGCCTGGCCGTTCTGCTGTCCTATATCGAGGCCGTGACCCTGGCCCCGGCCCGCTGCTCCCAGTTCCTCCGCACGAGCCGGGAGGGCCGGAGCCGCATCGGCCTGGTCGTCGACCGGGGATTCCGCCGCCTCGAAAACCTGTATTCCCGCGTCCTGGGCCAAGGCCTGAAGCGGCCGGTCCTTGTCCTCGCCGGAGCTGTCGCCCTCTTCGGGGCCGCCCTCCTCGTCCTGACCTCCATGCCGGCCGAGATGGTCCCCTCCCAGGACCTCAGCCGGATGTCGATCCGCGTCCAGACCCAGGTCGGCGCCGACATCACCGAGACGCAGAAGCTCATGGCCCGGGCGGAGGAGATCATCACCCGCCGGCCGGAAGTGGTCCAGAGCTTCTCCTTCTTCGGCATGGGCGGGGCGACCTCGGGAAACTACAACCTCACCCTGCTCCCGGCCAAGAAACGGGAACTCGGCGTCAATGAGCTGGGGGCCATCCTGCGCCGGGAGCTGAACTCCATCCCCGGCATCCGGGCCGTCATCCAGGACCTTTCCCAGCAGGGCCTGACCGCCCAGCGCGGTTTCCCGATCGAATTCTCGGTCCGTGGAGCGAACTGGGACGAGCTCATCGGTCATAGCCAGAGGATCATGGAGGACCTCCGCGACAGCGGGATCGTCCAGGACCTCGACTCCGACTACCGGATCGGCCAGCCCGAGCTGCACATCCTGCCCGACCGGGCCCTGGCCGCGGACATCGGCGTCTCGATCGAAGACGTCGCGTCGACGCTGAACGCCCTCATCGGGGGCGTCCGGGTCGGCAAGTACTCGAGCGGCGGCCGGCGCGTGGACGTCCGGCTCCGGTTGCTCGCGGCCCAGCGAACCCGCCCCGAGGACATCTCCCGGCTCAAGGTCCGGACGCGCACGGGCGACCTCATCCCCCTCTCCTCGCTCGTGACCTACAACGAGCAACCGGCCCTCCAGGCCATCACCCGCAAGGACCGCGAACGGGCCATCTCGATTTTCGCCAACATCGCCCCCGGCCACGCCCAGGACGAGGCCCTCCGCTTCATCGAGGGGATGGGCCGGAGCCTCCCCGTCGGATACCGCCTCGTCCTCGGCGGGGCGAGCGTCGCCTTCCGGGAGTCGATGAGCAGCCTCCTCTTCGCCATGTTCATGGGGATCGGGATCGCCTACATGATCCTGGCCTCGCAGTTCAACTCCTACAAGGACCCGATCACGATCATCACCATCCTGCCGCTGTCGATCGCCGGGGCGGCCTTCGCCCTCGCCCTTGCCGGGCAGACCCTGAACATTTTCTCCATGATCGGATTGCTCCTCCTCATGGGGATCGTCAAGAAGAACTCGATCATCCTCGTCGATTACGCCAACGCCTTCAAGGCGCAGGGATACAGCGCCCGCGAAGCCATGAAGAAAGCCGGGCCCATCCGGCTCCGGCCGATCCTGATGACGGCGACGGCGACCATGATGGCCGCCATCCCGCCCGCCCTCGGTTTGGGCTCCGGGTCGGAGATCCGCGTCCCGATGGCCATCGGGGTCATCGGCGGGCTCATCCTGTCCACGCTCCTGAGCCTGATCGTGGTGCCGTCCTTCTACGTGATCGCCGACAAGCTCGCCTTCAAGAAGAAGAAAACGGAGCCGGTGGTTGAGCCGTTGGCGCAGGTGGAAGCCTAAGGGGATCTATCGTCCGATCGGGGACGGAATTCGCTCCTATCGCCTGGAAGCCCGCTTCCGCTCACCCCGCTTTTCTCGGCGGCTCACAACTTGCTTCCCGGCATTGACACAACGGACGACCGCCGGGAAGCTTCGGACATGGTTCGCCGTCCGGCTTCTTCCGAGCCGGATACCCTCGAAAAGCGCGGTTCGCGGGCGACGGCGATATCTTCGCTCACCGTCCCACGATCGGCCGGAATTCCGCACTCTCGCACCTAATGTTCGTTTATATACAGTTCCCCCAGGAGCGTTTTCGGAATTGCCAATCGCTATTTGAGTTCCTCCTTCGGGTTCTCTCCCCCGCAATTTGACATGCCGGCGGGGGGCTAGTATCTTTGCAGGGCGAACATCTTCGGGGCAGGAGGCCGGTTTGAGATACGCATGGATTTCTCTTCTCGTGGTCCTCGTCCTCGTTCCCGCCCCGGTCCGCGCGTCCCAAGAACAGACCATCGAAGGGGAAGCGGTCTTCCTTAGCGGCCCGGGGGGCGACATCCAGACGCCGCCCAAGCCACCCGACCTTCAAGGGATCGTGAAAGACGCCCGCCTGCGCTGCGGGATGCCGACGATTCGATGGGCGCCGGTCCAAGGCGCGGACCGCTACGAGCTCCAGATCGCCGGCGACGCGGCCTTCACCGCGCTCCGCGATCAGGCCGCCGTACGGACGACGACCTGGGCCCCGGCCTCTTTGACGACGGGGACCTATCATCTCCGGGCGCGGTCCATCGCCGCCGACGGCTTCGCCGGGGATTGGACCGAGGCCTCGAGCTTCACCGTCCTGCCCCCCTACTCCTCCCCCGTCCTTGAAAGGCCCAAACGCGACAACGGGCGCATTCTCCTCCGCTGGAGCGATCTCGGCCCGGGTGCCATCTATCGGGTCCACGTCGCTGAGGACGAGGACTTCCGGGTCCTCGTTCACGAAGAGATCGCCCCCGGTTCGGAGCTTGCGCTCGCCCCGCCGGCCGCTTCGGGCCGCTATTACGTCCGGATCAAAGCCTTCGACGCGGAGGGCTGTGAAAGCGGATTCTCGAACACGGGAAAATTCCGGGTCGGAGGATTCTGGGCGACGATCTGCACGCCCTGCTTCCTTGCGCCGCTCGCGGTCCTGGTCTACCTCTTGGCGCGCTGAGGAAGCTACGGGATTGCCCCACGCTCACAGGGAACCCGAGCGGGTTCCCCCCGCGAAACGCGGGTCCTCCTTCCCATGTTCGCTTAGGGGCAATCCCTCCGCAGGAGAGTTTTTCGGAGTTGCCCATAAGCTCACAAGGGAACCCGAGCGGGTTCCCTCAGCGGCCGAGCTCGGCCTCGCATGAGGCGGTCGAACACTCCACTCCCGCAGGCTCGATCTGGAGGGTCAGGTGTTCGATCCCGAACCGCTCCCGGAGGACGGCTTTAGCCGCGGCGAGAAGGGCCGCGGCGTCGCTCTCGGGACTCTTCTCGACATGGGCGCTCAGCGAGATCCACCCGGACGAGATCGTCCAGACGTGGAGGTCGTGGACGCTCGCGACGCCCGCGATCGCGAGCAGGGCGGATTTGACGGCCTCGGGGTCCAAATGGGCGGGGGCGCTCTCCATCATGATCTGAAAGGACTCGCGGACGAGTCTCCCCGAGCTCAGGGCGATCAGGACGGCGATGACCAGGGCGGCGATGGGGTCGGCCGCCGTCCAGCCCGTGACGGAGATGATCGCCGCGGAGACCAGGACGGCGACGCTGCCCAGAGCGTCGGCGACGACATGGAGATAGGCCCCTTTGATGTTGAGGCTCCGGTCGCGGCCGGCCCGCAGGATCGCGGCGACGCCGATGTTAACGGCCAATCCGGCCGACGCGACGCCGAGCATGACCAGCCCTGCCGGGTGATGGGGCGTCCGGAGCCTCCTGACGGCCTCGAAGCCGATGATCCCGGCCAGGCCCCAGAGGATGGCGCCGTTGACGAACGCGGCGAAGATCTCAAAGCGGCGCCAGCCGAACGACTTCTCGAACGTCCGCGGCCGCGATCCGAGCCAGGCGGCGAAGAGGCTGAGGCCGAGGGCTCCGACGTCGGTGAGCATGTGCCCCGCGTCCGCCATTAGGGACAGGCTGCGGCTCAGCAGTCCGCCGACGAGCTCGACCCCCATGAAGGCCGCGGTCAGGACGAGGGCCAGGCGGAGGCGTCCGCTCTCCGGACGCCCCGCCGGCCCGGACTCGCCGTGCCCGTGCGCTTCCATTCCGGTCAGCCTTTCCTCACCCGCTTTCGCTCCTGAGTTTAGGGCCCGGCCCCCGGGGCTGTCAACCTTGGGAGGCGGACCGGCCTTTCTTTCTCTCCAGCCGGGCGACGAGGGCGGGAAGGACGAGAAGCGTCATCAGCGTCGAGGTCACGAGCCCGCCGACCACGACGACGGCGAGAGGCCTCTGGACCTCGGATCCGGGTCCCTGAGCGAAGAGGAGCGGGACGAGGCTGAAGATCGTGATCGTCGCCGTCATCAGGACAGGCCTCAGCCTGTTGGCGCAGCCCTGCAGGATGGCCTCGCGGAGGCCCATCCCCGCGTCCCGGAGCTGGGCGATGTAGGAAACGAGGACGATGCCGTTCAGAACGGCGATGCCGAACAGGGCGATGAAGCCCACCGAGGCCGGGACGGAAAGGTACAGCCCGGACAGGGCGAGGGAAAGGACGCCCCCGATCAGGGCGAAGGGAAGGTTCAGGATGACGAGCCCGGCCAGGCGGATGGAGTCGAAGGTCAGGAAGAGAAGGAGCATGATGAATCCCACTGTCGCGGGGAGGATGATCGCGAGGCGCCGCATCGCCCGCTGCTGGTTCTCGAACTGCCCGCCCCAGGTGAGATAATAGCCCGCCGGGAGCTTGACCCGCTGTCCGATCGCCCGGCGCGCTTCGGCCACGAAACCTCCCAGGTCGCGTCCGGAGATGTTGCATTCGATCCCGATCCGGCGCTGGCCCGATTCGCGGCTGATCTGGGCCGGACCCTCGGACGATACGACCTCGGCGAGCTCGCCGAGGGGAATGCGGCCCCCCGAAGGGGCCGGGACGAGGATCTCGCCGATGGCCTCGATCGAGCTCCTCCGCGCCTCGGGAAGCCGGACCTGGACGTCGAAATACCGGGCCCCTTCGTAGATCTGAGTCACGGTCTTGCCGCCGATGGCGGTCTCGACGATCGATTGGACGTCCCCCATGGCGATCCCGTAGCGGGCGATCTTGGCCCGGTCGGGGACGATCGAGACATAGGGCTGTCCGGCCACGCTCTCGACGACGAGGTCCTCGGTCCCCCGGAGACGCGCCAGGATGGCCCCGATCTCGTCGGCCTTGCCGCGGAGGACGTCGAGGTCGTCGCCGAAGAGCTTGATGATGAGCTGGGCCCGCGTCCCGGCGACGAGCTCGTCGATCCGGCAGGCGATCGGCTGGCTGAAGGAGAAGGCCATGCCCGGGAAGTCGGACATCGCCTCGCGCATCTTGTCGGTCAGCTCCTCGCGCGAGCGGGCCGAGGTCCATTCCTTGCGCGGCTTGAGCATCCCGACATAGCCCGTCTTCTCGACCCCGCGCGCCTCGAGGGCGATCCCGGTCTGGCCGGTCTTCCCGACGATCGTGGCGAGCTCCGGAAACCGCATCAGCCGCTCCTCGACCCGGCGGCTCATCTCGAGCGAGTCGGGCAGGGACATGCCGGGCAGGAAGGCGAAGTCCATGTCGAAGGCGCCCTCGTCCATGATCGGCATGAACTCGGTTCCGAGGCCGGGGATGAGGGCGACGGTGCCGGCGAGGAGGATGACCGAGACGACGACGAGGACCGCCGTGTGATCCAGCCCCCAGCGCAGGACGGGCAGGTACATCTTCCGGAGGACCTCGACGACGACGATCCGCTTTTCCTTTCCCCGCCGGAGGAAGAGGTAGCAGAAGGCCGGGATGGCGAGGAGCGACAGGACGAGCGAGGCGAAAAGGGCGATGACATGGGTGAAGGCCAGGGGAAGGAACATCTTCCCTTCGATGCCCTGGAGGGCGATGATGGGGATGAAGGTCAGGGCGATGATGAGCTCGCCGAAGATCGAGGGCTTGCGGACCTCGAGCACGGCCCGGGCGACCGTGGCCAGCCGGCCGCCCGGCGGGGCTTCGGCGAGATGGCGTTGGACGTTCTCGACCTGGATGATGGTTGCGTCGATGATCATCCCGATGGAGATGGCCAGGCCCCCGAGGGACATGAGATTGGCCGAGAGGCCGGCCAGGCGCATCATGATGAACGTGAACAGGGTCGAAAGGGGCAGGGCGAGGATGACGATGAACGCGCCGCGGAAGCTGCGGAGGAAGAGGTAAAGGACGACGATGACGAAGAGCGAGCCGATGATGAGCGCTTCGCTCACGGTGTGGAGGCTCTGGCCGATGATGTCGGTGCGCTTGTAATAGGGCTCGATCCTCAGCCCCTCGGGCAGGACTTCGCCGGCGTTGATCTCGGCGACCTGGGCCTCGACGGCCCGGACGACCTCGCGGGAGTTCGCCCCGCGGAGCATCATGACCACGCCCCCGACGCACTCGCCCCGGCCGTCCTTCATCGCCCCGCCCTGCCGGACGGCCTGCCCGACGACGGTCTCGGCAACGTCGTTCATCAGGACCGGCGTGCCGCTCCGCGTCGCCAGGACGATCCGGCCGATGTCGTCCGCGGACTGGAGAAGGCCCACCCCGCGGACGATGAACTGCTGGGAATGGCTCTGGATGACGTTGCCGCCCACGTTGACGTTGCTGCGGCGGATGGCCTCGGCCACCTCGTCCAGGGTCAGGCCGTGCTTGAGCAGCTCCTCCGGAGAGACGACGACCTGGAACTGGCGGATGTATCCGCCGAAGGAATTGATCTCGCTGACGCCGGGGACGGACTTGAGCATGGGGGCGAGGGTCCAATCCTGGACCGTCCGCCGCCGGGTCAGGGCCTCGACCGCTTCCTTCTCCCCGGCGGGGAGCGGGCCCTCGAGGGTGTACTGGTAGATCTCCCCCATCGCCGTGGAGACCGGCCCGAGCGTGATCTCGATCCCCGAGGGGACCTTCTCCCGCGCTTCGATGAGACGCTCCAGGACGAGCTGCCGGGCGAAATAGATGTCCACGCCGTCCTCGAAGACCACGGTGATGACCGACAGACCGAACTTGGAGGTCGAGCGGAGCTGGGTCAGGCGGGGCAGCCCGCGGAGGGTCATCTCGACCGGTGTGGTGACGAATTTCTCGACCTCGAGGGGGGACAGGCCGGGCGCGTTCGACAGCACCTCGACCTGGATGTTCGTGACGTCGGGGAACGCGTCGAGAGGGATGTGGACGAAGGACCAGACGCCGAGGCCGACGAGGATGATGACGCCGACGATGACGAGGAGCCGGTGCCGGAGCGAGCCTTCGATGATGCGGTCGATGGCGCCCACGTCAATCCCCCAGGCTGCTCTTGAGGAGCTCGGACTTGAGGAGGAACGCCCCCGACGTGACGACGCTCTCGCCTTCGGCCAGGCCCTTGAGGATCTCCACGCTCCCGTCGATGTGCTCGCCCGTCTCGACCGGGCGGACCGCGAACGCCGTCGGGCCGGTCCGGACGAAGACGATCGGACGGGACTGGATCTCCTGGACGGCGCCTTCCGGAACGATCAGGACCTTCCGGCCTTCGGGCGTCTGGAGCCGGGCTTCGACGAACATCCCGGGCTTGAGCCGGCCCTCGGCGTTGGAGATCTCGATCCGGCCTTCGACCGTCCGGGTCTTGGCGTCCATCGTTGCCCCGATGAAGACGAGGTGTCCCCGGAACGTCTGCCCGGGATAGGCTTGCGTGGACAGGCTGGCTTCGAGGCCCGGCCGGACCGAGGAGAGGTCTTTCTCATAGATGTCGACGCGGGCGCGGAGGACCGAAGGATCGGCGATCCGGAACAGGGTCGTCGTCGGGTCGACCTGTCCGCCGGAAACGGCATGGGTCAGGATGACGACCCCGCTCAAAGGGGAGCGGATCTCGAGATTCTGCCGGATGGAGCGGGAGGCGAGCAAAGCATCTATGTCTTGCTCGGCCAGGCCCAGGGGGCGGAGCTTCTTCCGGGCCGCGTCGAGGAGGGACGCGGTCATCGCTTCGTCCGGACCTCCCTTAAGCCGGGCGGCCCGTTCTCCGGCCAGCAGGACTTCGGATTGGAGGGCGAGGTAGTCGGGGCTGAAGATCTCGGCCAGGACCTGTCCGGCCGCGACCCGGTCGCCCAGATAAGCGGACAGCTTGTCGATGCGCCCGGTCGTCCGGGCGCTGACCTCGGCCTCGCGCCGCGGATCGAGCTCGAATTCGCCGGGGGCCTTGACGGTCCGGACGGCTTCGATCCAGCGGGCCGGTTCGACGCCGATCCCCGCGCCTTTCACGGCCTCGGGGGTCAGGGTGATGGTCCCGGCCGGTTGGACCGCGCTTTCTCCGGCTTCGGCGGCGGGCGGCTCGGCGGCTTTGCGGCAGGCGCCGGTCAGGATCGAAGAGGGCCACGGATATGGGGAACAGGGGCAACGCGATTTTTCTCATGATCGTCCTCGTTCAATCCTCTTCTTCGCCGGCGGACTCCAGGTCCGCCAGGGCGACGGCGTAAGCGTAGAGCGCCTTCAGATATTCGAGCCGGGCTTCGGTCGCCGACCGCTCCAGGTCGAGCAGGGCGTACGCTTCCATCTTGCCGAATTGGTAATAGTCCACGGCGATCCGGAACTCGTCCTGGATCTCGCCGAGGAGGCTCTCCTCGAAGACCTTGACCTGTTCGCCGGCGGCCTTGGCCTCGCCGTAAGCCCGGCGGACGAGCACGGCCAGCCGCTTGTCCCGGGCCTCGGCCGCCGCGCGGCTCGAGGCCAGGCCGGCCTCCGCTTCGCCCCTCTCCCCCATCCGCCTTTTTTCGGAGAGAGGGAGATCGACGCCGAGGGCGAATCCCCAGCTTCCGAAGTTCTTGCTGGGGACGAAGAGCCCGGCCATGAGGTCGGGTTTCCCGTTGAGACCGGCCATCCTCACGGCCGCGGCCGCTCGGTCGGAGAGGGCGGCGGAGATCTTGAGCGACGGCCGCGAAGCGCGCGCCGCCGAGAGAACGGCTTCGACCGTCCGGTCGAGCGGGGGGCAGGAGAGGCCGGATGACAGCTTGACCGGCTCCCCGGCCGGCCGGCCCATCTGATAGAAGAGGTCGGCCTCGGCCGCCTCGCGCTCCCGGCGGGCCTCGATGATCCGGTTCTGCAGGCGGGCCTTCTCGACCCGGGCGCGAAGGACGTCGCCATAGGTCGCGCCGGCGTTCTGGAACCGGATCTGGATGTGATCGATGAGCCGGTCGAGCGTTGCGATCGTCGGCTCGAGCGCGGCGAGCGTCCCCGCGGCCAGGGCCGCGCGGTAGTAGGCTCTCTTGACCCGCGAGGAAACGACGAGCCGGACACGTTCGAGATCGAGGGCGGCGATGTCCTCGCCGAAGCGCCCGATTTCGGTCCGGAGCGACCGTTTTCCGGGATATTCGAACCGCTGTTCGAGCCCCAGGCTGAACTCGGTCGTCCGGCCTTCGGCCGCCCGGAGTGTCCAGGGGATGGATTCCGTCGTCAGGGAGGCGGTCGGGTCGGGCCGCGCTTCGGCCTGGAGCTTGCGCGCCGCCGCTGCCTTCACTTCCTGGGCCGCGGCGAGGACGCCGGGATTGCGGGCCAGGGCTTCCTCGATCGCCCGGTCCAAGGTCAAAGCGGCTTCCTGGGCGGACAGACCGCCGGCCAGGATCAGGAGGAACAGGATCCACCGGGCGGGCCTCATAGGTCCCTCCGGGTCCATGGAATTTTTACGCTCATGCTCGACCTCCTCGCGGCACGGGACGGGAAACGGCGGGCGCGCCGGAACGGCGCGGACTCGTGACTTGGGGACGGAGGTTCAGCAGCGCAGAGAGACGGCGCCGGACGGACCGGTGTCGTTTTCCGGGCGGCCGGGCAGAGAAGCGGGCCGGAAGCCGGCCGGGGAGGCCGGATCAAGCTCGATCGCCGCGCTCACAAGGGCCGCGGCGGAGACGTCCATCGATGATGCGCGGAGAGAATCCGAAGATCGTCCGGCCTCGGAATCGATCTCGTTGTGACGGCAATGCGAGACCCGGAACGTCGTCCCGTCCGGGGAGGCGGAAGGCTCACGGCGGCCGCGCTCCCGGCACATCGCGCATTCGTCGCAATGGCACTCGCCGGCCGTGATCTCGAATTCGAGGACCGTTTCGCCCCCGGGACGGTGGCACCACGCCATCCGCGGGGCGGCGGCCAGGAGAAGGAAGGAGATCTGGATGAAAGCAATCGCGACGGCGGCCGCGCGGCGCGATAGGGGGCGGAAACGGTTCACAGCGTATAAGTTAGCGGAATATCCCGTCGTTGTCAAACCGGCGGAGAAGCGATACAATGAGCCTCCATGCACGTCCGCTTCGGCCGCTTCTCGGTCGTCTGGATCCTCCCCTTCTTTTTCTCGGCCTGTTCCTCGCCGCCGCGCGGGTTCATCATCCTCTGCGCCGGCGACAGCATCACGGCCCAGGCCTATCCTCATTTCCTCGAGCGTCTCTTCGCCCGGGACGGCGTCCGCGCCCGCGTCCTGAACTACGGCCGGAGCGGCTTCACCTCGGGCGAATACAGGGCTTTTCTCGAAAAGAACCGCGAGCGGATGTCCCGGGAGCATCCCGACGCCGTCCTCCTCCAGCTCGGCACGAACGACGTCCGCGTCGACAGCGACCGGACCTCGGCCGCGGAGTTCTCCGCGAACATGAAGGCCGTCGCCGACGCCTTCCGGAGCTTCCGGAACCGCGCCGGACGCCCGCCCATCCTGATCCTGGCGACGATCCCGCCCGTTCCTCCGGGCACACCTCTCCCCTTTTCCGGAGAATCCGTCCGCCGCGTCGAAGAGGAGATCAACCCCGCCGTCCGCGCCCTGGCGTCGGGAGAAGGCTTCCCTCTTGTCGACAACCACGCCCTTTTCGTCGAGCGTCCCGACCTCCTGCCGGGCATCCATCCATCGCGTGCCGGCTATCAAGCGCTTGCCGAGCGCTGGTACTCGACCGTACGCCCGCTGCTTGAAGCGCCCCGTTGATTTGAAGATTGCCCGAATCGCCCCGTGAGCGATGGGCAGTTCTGAAAAATTCTCCCAGCGGAGGGATCGCCCACAAGCGAACATTGGGAGGTAGCATGATGGCGAGGCGCACCCCCTAAGACAGTCGGTGTTAAACTGATCGTCTGGACAAAATCTCTTATAGGAGGTGCGCGGATGTATTTTATCGGGGTCGACCATCACAAGCAATGGTCGGTCATGTCGGTCTGGGGCGAGGTCGGACCGGAGATCAAGTTCGACCGGGTGGACAACCGCCGGGAGGCCGTCCGGCGGTTCCTGGAGGGCTTCGAGCCGTTCCAAGCGGCGATCGAAGCGGGGTACTCGTCGTACGTGATGGCGGACCTGCTGCGGGAGCTTGGGGGCGAGGTGAAGATGGCCAACCCGAAAGGGCTGAAGGCGATCGCCAAAGCTAGGATCAAGACGGACAAGCGGGACGCCAGAACTCTGGCCAAGTATCTCCGAAGCGGGGACATCCCGGAGGTCTGGCAGCGGGGAGAAGAGAACCGGCGAGCGCAGCGGGTGATGCGGCTGCGGGCGTTCCGGGTGGCCAAGCGCACGGAGCTGAAGAACAAGATCCGGGCGCTTCTGGCGCAACAAGAGGAAGAGATCCGTCTGGAGGTGGAAAGGCGCAAGGACGCGCTGTTCGGGGCGAAGGGATTAGAGTTCCTCGGCGGGTTGGCCCTGGCCGAACTGGACCAGATGATTTTGGAGGATTACCTCGAGAGCTACCACGAGAGCGAGGCCCATGTGCGGAAGACCAACGGGATCGTGGAGAAGCTGTATGAGGAGCTCGAGGACGCGCGTCGGATCGACACGGTGCCGGGGTTTGCGACGACGTTGTCGGTCGTGGTGGCGGTGGAAATCGGGGATATCGACCGCTTCGAGTCGGCGGCCCATCTTCAGGCTTATGCCGGAGTGATCCCGTCGACGCACTCCTCCGGGGGACGGACCTACCATGGCGAAATCACCAAGGAAGGGAATCCTTGGCTGAGATGGGCGGTCCTTGAGGCCGTCTTCCCGGCGACACAAGCGTCGTTGGAGATCCGCGGTCTGTATGCCCGGCTGGCCAGTCGGAAGAACTCGAACATCGCCAAGGTGGCTGTGGCCCGCCGGCTCCTAGCGATCATCTATCGCGTTCTCAAGGAGAAGAGGAACTATATCAAGGAAATGAAGACTTCGTCGGAAGCCTAGAGACCCCCTTAACGGGCCCGTGAGGTCGCGTTCCTTTGGGAGGTTTAGGAGCCGATACCGAACGCTACACTGCGCTCTAAGGCGCGAATAGAAGGATGGACGAGAACCGATTGAGGCAAGGACGGAGATAAGAGAAGGAGGCTATGACCTGGGGGCTTGCGTTTCGCCATCATAGAAGGGGGGCCCACGCTTCGTGGGGGAACCGCAGAGGTTCCCGTGAGCGGTGGGCGATTCCGAAGCGAATGCAATGCGTTGATTTCAATTGACCTTCATGCTATCATCGAAGGCAAGCAAGGACCAAAATAAGAGAAGTTTTGATCCACGAATAGGGAGAATTCCATGAACCGAAGACCGTACCGACCTAACCGGAGCGATATCAGCGAGTTCAAGGACCGGAGCAAAGCGATCGAAGCCGCCAAGCCGCCGATGCCGCCTTCGCCGCCCCCCCCGCCGCCGCCGCAGCAACAGCAGCAGTCGCCGCCGCACATGAAGAAAGCCCATCCGCCGACCGACACGTTCGCCGAGAACTACTATTATCTCAAGCAGATGGGCAAGAAGACGCCGATGGCGGTCGTCTTCACGGACGGGCAGATGATCGAGGGCTACATCGAGTGGTACGACCGGAACTGCATCAAGCTCAACCGCGAAGGCGCGCCGAACCTGCTCATCTTCAAGAACACGATCAAGCTCATGTACAAGATCGACGAAGGCAAGGAAGGCGCCGAAACCGACGAAAAGAAATGACCGGGGTCCGGATCGGGATCACCCTGGGCGACCCCGGGGGCATTGGTCCCGAGGTCGTCATCAAAGCCCTGGCCCGGCCGGAGGAAGCGCCGGCCGCATCGTTCGTCCTGTTCGGCCACGCGTCCGTCCTGGATGTGGCGGAGCGGATCACGGGATCGCGGCTCGAGCGGAAGAATCTCCCCCTCGTCGAGCCGCCGGCTTTGCCCTCCCCTTCCGGGGCGCACCGGCCCGCGGCCGACAACGGGGCCGCTTCGTTCGCGTATTTCGAGGACGCCGTGAGCGCCGTGCGTGAGGGCCGGATCGACGCCCTGGTCACGGGACCGGTGTCCAAAGCCGCCTGGAATCTCGCCGGGATCCCCTGGCGCGGCCATACCGAGTTCCTGGAACGGAGCTATCCCGGAGCGATCATGACCTTCTGGTCGGACCGGCTCAAGGTCGCGCTCCTCAGCCACCATCTCCCGCTCCGCGAGGCCTTGGGCCTGATCAGCCGCGAACGCCTGGGCCGTTTCCTGATCGCTCTCGCCGGGGCTGTCCGGGCCGTCCGCCCGGGCGAAACCGAATTCCTGGTCGCCGGCCTCAATCCCCACGCCGGGGAGCGCGGGGCCCTCGGACGCGAGGAGATCGAGGAGATCGGGCCGGCCATCGAGGACGCCCGGGCCGCCGGCGTTCGCGTTCGCGGCCCGTTCCCGCCCGATGTCGTGTTCCGGGCCGCCCTCGACAAGCCGGACGCGTTCGCTGTAGGCCTCTACCACGACCAGGGTTTGATCGCTTTCAAGATCGCCGCCTTCGAAACGGGGGTCAATGTGACGCTCGGGCTTCCGTTCATTCGGACGTCGCCCGACCACGGGACCGCCTTCGACATCGCCGGCTCGAACCGGGCCGACCCGGGAAGCATGATCGCGGCCATACGCCTTGCCGCGGAATTGTCGGCCTCAATAAAGCGGATTTAGCTCGCGTCCTCTGCCGGCCGATCGGGGAGGGAATTCGCTTTCACGAAGTCGGCCCGCTGGCTCACCGAGGGCAAGGCGGCGGGTCCTGTCCGCTCCGGAGGCTCCGGGATCGCCCAACGCTCACGTTGGAACCCTTCTGGTTCCCCCCCGAATTAGGCGGGGCCCCCCCTCCTGATGTTCGCTTATGGGCGATCCCTCCGCCCCGGCAACCGCCACCCGCACGCACTTGCCCTGGCTCGCGCGGGCACCATTAATTTAGGCGATTATAAACGATTTTGCACCAAATGAGAGACGTTTTGGGCCAGCAAATTGAAGAGAATCTCCTTCCGGTGATTATACCTGAACTCCATTTCCTTGAGATAGAAAGGGAATTTCTCCGGCGAGACGCCGTGGAACTTGATCAAGCGCTCTTTGGCGAAGGACCAGAAGCCTTCCAAGCCGTTGACGTAAACTTTTCCGCTCGCGTATCTCTTTTTATGATCGACCCGCAGGTGGCGATAGCCGCAGAACATCAGTGTGTCATAGCTGCGGAATTTATCGGTATAGACGATCGATCCGCGACGGACCGTCTTGATCGTCATATTCAGCAAAGAAGAAGCCGTGACGTCTTTGACGACGTCGACCCTGACCACTCCATTCCGCTCCAGAATGCCGAAAACAGGGACTTTATGAGCAGCTCCCCGGCCACGCTTCCCCTTCCGCTTTCCTCCGAAGTACGATTCGTCCATTTCGATTTCGCCACGCAGAAGATCATCGGCTTCGGGAGTGTGGGCCACAATCGATTTTCGAATCACGGTGACCGCTTTGAGAGCCGTGGGATAACTAAGACCGACTTGCTGGGATATCTTGCGGGCCGAGACCTCGAGTTCAAAGAGTTTGAGGATCCAGAGCCAGGTTTTGGAAGAGATTTTGACTTCATTAAGCCAACGACCGGAGAAGTCGTGGAAAGTAAATCCACAGTTCTTACAACGGAACTTTTTGTCACGGATTCGATAGACCTTATAGCTCCGACAACGACTGCAGAAAACATGGCCGTTTTTCCAGCAGAAATTGCGCAGATAACGTCGCGCCCTATTCTCTGTGTTAACAATGAGTTCGAAAGCTTTTAAGTCCATCGACACCATTATAATCTGGTGTCAAATCTTTTATAATCGCCTTAATTTTTATATATACTCGCCATCGCCGATAGGACATAGCGGCACATGCGTATCGAATCAAATCCGCGCGCACAAGGCCGATTGGGGACGGTTAGCGAAGATATCGCCGTCGTTCCTGCAGGAGGGACGCTTACCTGCAGTCCCCGCCGAGTCGTAGGCGGGGTAGGGGTGGTAGAGAAGTTTGGATAAGAGTCTGAAAAGCGTCCCGGTCTTTGGGAATCCGGATCGGAAGAATCCGGACGGCGAACCATGTCCGAGCTTCCCGGCGGTCGTCCGTTGTGTCAAGGCCGGGAAGCAAGTTGTGAGCCGCCAAGAAAAGCGGGGTGAGCGGAAGCGGGCTTCCAGGCGATAGGAGCGAATTCCGTCCCCGATCGGCCAGGCAGCTTTGTTGATCTCGGTTTCTCTTTACCCCGAAATCCAGCGTGAGCCATAGCCTATTTCGGAAAAATTCTCCCGGCGGAGGAATCGCCCGTAAGCGAACATCAGGAGGGGGGCCCCGCCTAATTCGGGGGGGAACCAGAAGGGTTCCAACGTGAGCTTATGGACGATTCCGAAGCTTTCTAGCGCCGGGCGCGCTTCAGCTCCGCCCGCAGCTCCCGGTTCCTCTCCCGCTCCTTGATGACCTCTTTCTTCTCGTAGGCCCTCTTCCCCTTGGCCAGCGAGACCTCGAGCTTGATCCGGCCCTTCTCGTTGATGAGGACCTTGGTCGGGACGAAAGTCAGTCCCTTCTCCTTGATCTTGCCGATGAGGCGCTTGATTTCGCGGCGGTGGAGGAGGAGCCGCTTGGGGCGGAGCGGATCGTGGTTGAAGCGGTTCGCCGGCTCGTAAGGGCTGACGTGGCAGTTGAGGAGAAAGGCCTCGTTCCCCTTGATCTCGGCGAAGCTCTCCTTGAGGCTGATCCGGCCTTCCTTGATCGACTTGACTTCGCTCCCGACGAGCTCGATGCCCGCCTCGAACGTCTCGACGATCTCGTAATTGAAGAAGGCCGTCTTGTTGACGGCGATCGTCCGCGCCCGGCCGGGCTCACGCACGGCGGACCTCGATCCGGACGAGCCCGATGTGGCGCTTGGCCATCTTTTCGACGGACAGCTTGAGCCCGCCGTGGACGCAGCTCTCGCCCTCGCGGGGGATGCGGCCGAACTCGGAAAGGAGGAACCCGGCCAGGGTGGAATAGTCCCCGCTCTCGGGGAGGTCGAGGGAGAGGCTCTTGTTGACGTCCTTGATCCGGGCCGCCCCCTTGACGAGCCAGACGCCCTCGCCCGCCGGGACGGCGAGCGACTCCGCCGCCCCGTCGGACTCGTCCCGGATCTCGCCCACGATCTCCTCGAGGATGTCCTCCAGGGTGACGATGCCCTCCATGTTGCCGAACTCGTCGACGACGAAGGCGAGATGGACGGCCCGCTCCTGCATCTGGAGGAGGACCCGCTCGACCGAGGCCGATTCGGGGATGAAGAACGGCTTGCGCAGGAGGGCGGGCAGATCGATGCCCGTCCCTTCGATGAGCGAGGCGATGAGGTCCTTGGTGTGGATGAGGCCCTCGATATGGTCGAGCCGGCCCCGGTAGACGGGGTAGCGGGAAAAGCCCTCGCCCTGAACGACCTCGAGGACCTGCTCCCGCGACATCCCGATCTCGACGGCCTTGACCTCGGGCCGCGGCGTCATGATCTCCTTGACCGGCCGGGCGGCGATGTCCAGGATCTCCGTGATCACGTTCCGGCCGAAGGCCGACATGCCCCGGACGCCGCGGGTGAGGAGGATCCGGGTCTCGTCGACGGAGATCGTCCCCCGCGGGGATCCCTCGCGGTCCTTTCCCGCCGGGAAGAGCAGGCCCGAAAGAAGGGTGAATGCCTTCACGAACGGATACAGGAGGATCATGACCCCGCGGATCGGCCGGGAGATGAGGAAGGCGACCTTGTGCGGATGGTGCGCGGCGTAGATCTTTGGGTTGATCTCGGAGAAGACGAGGAGGACGAGGGTCGTACCGACCGTGGCCAGGAGGACGGCCGTCCTCTCGTCGGCGACGAGCTCTCCGACGATGTACGTGGCCAGGGACGCCGCCGCCGCGGTGACCAGGGTGTTGCCGATCAGGATGGCCGCCAGGAATCCGTCGATCCGGGCCAGGATCCGGCGGACGCGGCCGGCTTTCTTCGAGCCCTTGCTCTCGA
The DNA here is from genome assembly GCA_963848835.1 of Candidatus Aminicenantota bacterium. Lineage (GTDB taxonomy): Bacteria > Acidobacteriota > Aminicenantia > Aminicenantales > UBA4085 > CAWKFB01. The sequence goes on from CAWKFB010000020.1 coordinate 121,518, forward strand.
GGTATTCGAGCGTGGTGGGGTTCGAGCTGATGAGGGCGGTCTCGGAGGAGTTGAAGAAAGCGCCCAGGACGATAAAGAACAAGAGCAGGAGAATCGGCAGGAACATGGCGGCCGGATCAGAGGTCGAGGCCGGCTTTGACGTCCTTGAAGCAGGCCGACAGGATGTGGGTGATCTTCCTCTCGATCTGGATCGAGGGCAAAGAGGACGCTTCCGAGATCTCGGTCACCACGAGCTCTTTGGCTTTCTCCATCATCTTCTTCTCCCGGAAGGAGAGAGGCTTGAGCAGACTGAGGTAGAACAGGCTCTTCAGGACCGCGACCATGTCCATGAGGGACCCGGTCTTCATCAGGTTGACATGTTCCTTGTAGCGGCCCTTCCAGTTCATGCTCACCGCGACGTCCCCGTTCTTCATGTAGTCGAAGATCTCCTTGACGCTCCGCTCGGTGGTGAGCTTGCGGATGCCCATCTCTTCGACCGAGGCGGCGGGGACGAGAACGAGGGTGTTGTTGGTCAGAATGCGCAGATGGAGGATCTTGAAGCGCTGGCCGTCGAAATTCTCTTCCTGAACGTCTTCGATGACCGCCAAGCCTTGATTGGGATAAACGATCCTATCGCCAATCTTAAAGATGTTCATGGAAAACGTTATTATACTTATTTTTACAGGAAACGTCAAAGGGTTTGTCGGAAGTCTTCGCGTCGGCTCGGGCTTCAGGAATCGTGCCGGAGCCGGTTATATAGGGTCGACCGGGCGATCCCGAGGATGCGGGCGGACTGGGCGACGTTATGCTCCGTCACGGTCAGGACATGGCCGACGTAAGCCTCGATCATCGCCCCGAGAGTAGGGAGGCCGGATTCGGGCAGGCGCTCGTCCTTCCTGGCCATTTCGATGATCGGGCCGAGCACCGAATCCACACTGCTTTCCATGACGATTTCTGATGCAAGCGGAGTGCCAATCCCCTGAAATGTCGTAATTAACTGATTATAATAATTATACGGCCATAATCGGATACCTTTCCGAGGGCGGCGGAAAGTCAAAAGATTGAACATGCTCCGGCGAATATTTCATTATTTTATTTAAAATCAATAAGATGTGAGAAATTTCCAACTTTGTCCAGAAAGAGTTCAAACCGGCGGCGGCGGCGGGTCTAATTCCGCCTTGACATATGCCGGCTGCTCGTTTAACATACTTTCCTCAAAGGTGCACTTAAAATGAAGCCAACGTTTCACCCAAACAACCGGAAAAGAAAGAAAGATCATGGATTTTTGGTCCGCATGAGCACTCCCGGCGGACAGAAGGTGATCAAGCGCAGACGACAGAAAGGCCGGAAACGCCTCGCTGTCTGATGGATGAAAGCTATCGTCCTCATGAGAGGATCCGTAAGAAGTCCGATTTTACAGGGCTTTATAAACGCGGCCGCTGCGACCGGGGAAGATATTTCAATCTGATCCATCTCCCCAATGACCTCGGCCATGCCCGAATGTCCGTGGTCGCGAGCCGGAAGGTCGGGAACGCCGTCCAGAGAAACAGGATCCGGCGCAGGGCCAAGGAGCTTTTTCGAAGGAACAAGGATTTGTTGACTTCGCCCGTCGACCTGTTGCTGATTTCCAAGAAGGAAATGGGGGACGCTTCCTGGGCGGACCTGCGCGAACGTTACACGGAATCCCTTCGGGCCCTCGGCCGGCGCTCCTGACCGATCGCCATGAAACGTGCCCTGCTCTTCCTTGTCCGGTCTTATAAAGCAGTCCTCTCCCCTCTCCTGGGCCGGCATTGCCGCTATTATCCGACCTGCTCGGAATACATGGCCCAGGCGATCGAAAAATACGGCCCGGCCCGCGGCGTCTGGATCGGATTGAAACGCCTGGCCCGCTGCCATCCTTTCCACGCCGGCGGTCTCGATCCCGTCCCCTAGAAAAGAGGTTCTCCATGGAAAGCCGAAGACTCATCCTGGCCATCGCGCTCTCGTTTCTCGTCCTGGTCGGCTACCAGCTCCTGTTCGTCAAGAAGGCCCCCCAGGCCGTCTCGCCCGCGGGTCAGCTCGCCCAGGCCGCCGCGGAGAAAGCTCCGGACCAGGCGCCCCAGCAGGCCGCCGCCGCCCCGGAGAAGGCTCTCCAAGACCAGTCCAAACAACTGAATATAAATAAAATAGAGGATATTTCGGAAAACCGCGTGACCGTCCGCACCTCCGCCTTCGAGGCGGTCTGGTCGAACAAGGGCGGGGTGTTGAGGAGCTGGAATCTCCGCAAATACAAGGACGCGAAAGGCGCCGACCTCGACCTCGTGGCGGCCGCGTCCAAAGAGACCGGCCTCTACCCCTTCGCCCTGCTCCTCGAGCCTCCCGACGCGGCTCTTTCGGCCATCGCCGCGAGCCCCGCGAATGCCGCCCTCTACCGCTCCTCCGGAACTCTCCTGGACCTCAAGGACGGCGAAAAAGGGGAGCTCAAGTTCGAATACTCCGACGGCCAGTCCCTGGAAATAGAAAAGGCGTTCATCTTCACCGGGGGAAAGTACGATTTCGACGTGGCCATCCGCGTTCGCAAGAGCGGCCAGCCCGTCGACGCCCGCGTCCTGTGGGGGCCGGGCCTGGGCAATCCCACCGAGACCGAGCTCAAGCAGCGCTTCGGCTCGAGCGGCGGGGTGAGCGTTTTCGCCTCGGGCAAGCTCTTCCGCGTCGAGGGGATCCCGGCCAAGTACAAGCCCGAAACGAGCGCCTTCAACTTCGCCACCTGGGCCGCTTATGACGATAATTACTTCGCCGCCCTTTTCCTCCCCGGCGGACCGAACGGCACGGCCTCCTTCCTGATGAAGACGACGGAGAAGACGGCCTATTTCCTCCTCTCCGTGACGAATCCCCAGAAGGCCTTCGTCGGGCCGAAGGAATTCGACACCCTCAACGCCTTCGGCTACGGGACAAAAAGCTCGTCCGGTTCGGCTTCTTCGGCTTTTTCTCCGAGATGCTGTTCTACGCCATCAAGTTCATCCACAAAGCCGTCCCCAACTGGGGATTCGCCATCATCGTCCTGACCCTCATCATCAAGATCCTCTTCTTCCCCCTCACCTACCACCAGACGAAGTCGATGTCGAAGATGGCCGAGCTCCAGCCCAAGGTCAAGGCCCTGCGGGCGAAGTACAAGAACGCCAAGCGCGACATCGAGGAGCGGCGCCGGATGAACGAGGAGATGATGAAGCTCTACAAGCAGCACGGCGTAAATCCCGCCGGCGGCTGCCTGCCCATGCTCGTCCAGATCCCGTTCTTCTTCGGGGTCTTCTCCATGCTCCGGTCGGCCATCGAGTTCCGTCAGAGCCCCTGGATCTTCTGGATCAAGGACCTCTCGGTTCAGGATCCGATCTACATCACGCCCATCCTCATGGGCCTGACGCAGTTCATCAGCCAGAAGATGACGCCGACGTCGGCCGATCCGTCCCAGCAAAAGATGATGCTGATCATGCCCCTCGTCTTCACGATCTTCTTCCTCAATTTCCAGAGCGGACTGGTCCTGTACTGGCTGACCTCGAACGTCCTCCAGATCGGTCAACAATACATCATGAACCGTATGATGAAGGCCAAAAAGGTGGAATCCCATGGAAAACAACAACGAAGAAAAGCCTGAGGCTCAATCCGAGTCCGTCCCCGAGTTCAAAGGCCGCAACCTCGAAGAGGCCATCGCCCACGCCGAGCACAAGCTCAAGGTCCTTCGGCAGGACTTCAACTATGAGATCGTCACCGAAAAGACGAAGCTCTTCGGGCTGAGCAAGGAGATCGTCATCCGGGCTTGGCTGAAGGCCCCGGCCGAGGAGAAGGCCGTCGAGGATTTCCTGGAGAAGCTGATGACCGTCTTCCCGCTCGAGCTCGAATACGAGGTCAAGCGCAAGGACGGGATCACCTTCGTCGTCTTCGACGGCCCCGACAAGCAGAGCCTCCTCTGGAAGGACGGCTCCCTTCTCCTCGCCCTCCAGCACGTCCTCAACAAGATCGGCGACCAGAAGGTCCAGGTCGATTGCGAATTCTTCCGCAAGCGCAAGGAAAAAAATCTCCGCGATTACGCCCAGCAGGTCGCCCGGCAAGTCCATCAGACCGGCCGCAACGAGATCCTCGACCTGATGAACCCGTACGAGCGGCGGATCGTCCACATCGCCGTCAACCAGGTTCCCGGGATCTCGAGCGAAAGCCTCGGCGAGGGCTTCCTGAAGAGAGTCAAGGTTTTTCCCGTGGCGAAACAGGGCCGCTAGGAGTTCCTCCGGTCCCCGTCGCGCCGAATGTTCCGCTCTCCTTTCGCCGATACGATCATCGCCGTTTCGACGCCTCCCGGCCGGGGCGGGATCGGGATCGTCAGACTCAGCGGTCCCGAGGCGCTTCCGATCTCCCTGACCTTCTTCAGCCCAAGCCGTAAGATTCCCCGCGTCCCCAGGGAACGGGCCGTTTTCGGGCGATTCCGCGACCCCGTGACCGGAAACGCCCTGGATGAGGGGATTCTCGTTTTTTTCCGGAAGCCGCGCTCCTATACCCTTGAGGACATGGTCGAATTGAGTCTCCACGGAAACCCGGTCATCCTCGAGGAAGCCGTCCGTTTCGGCGTCGCCGCGGGCGCCCGCCCCGCCCGTCCCGGCGAATTCACGCTTCGCGCCTGCCGGAACGGCCGCTACGATCTCATCCAGGCTGAAGCCGTCAATGACCTGATCCGGGCGGAATCCCGCCTCGCGGCGCAATTGGCCTGGGCTCAGGTGCAGGGAGGTCTTTCCGGTAAAATCGGATCATTAAGGCAGGGGGTGATCGGGCTTCTGGCCGATCTCGAGGCAGCGATCGAATTCCCTGAGGACGAGCTCCAGATGACAAAGGCGGCGATCATCGAGCGGATAAGGAGGCTGAGCAGCGAGATCGAACGGCTCGTTTCGAGCCATGCGGCGGGGAGAGCCGTGGCCGAAGGTGTGAGCATCGCCATCGTGGGCCCGACGAATGTCGGTAAATCTACTCTATTCAACGCGTTACTAGGGGAAGAGCGGGCTATCGTCGCCCCGGATCCTGGGACGACGAGGGATTATATGAAAGAGCGGCTCAGGATTCGGGACCAGGGATTCACATTCATCGATATGGCCGGTTTCAGCCGGCCGGCTTCCACTGTGGAGAAAGAAGGGGTCCGGAGAGGAAAAGAGCAGGCCGAACAGGCCGGCGGCCTCCTCATCTTGTTCGATGCTTCCCGGAAAGCCCGGGCCGATGATCTCGCCCTTCCCGCCTCATACCGGAAGAGGAAAACCCTGCTTGTCTTCAATAAGATCGATCTCCCGCCGAGGATGGACAAGGATAGGATAAAAAAATCTTTTCCCAAGACCCCCTGGATCGAAATCTCCGCCCTGAAAAAGACGAACATACGTAAGCTCTTGAACAAGATCCATACCATCTTCTCCCCTGTTATACCGGATACGGGCGAGATCATCTTTCATGAGCGCCAGAAGCTCCTTCTGGACTCCGCGTTGATCCGCCTTCGCGCGGCTAAAACGGGCCTGGAGAACGGTCAATCCGAAGAGATCGCGGCCGAAGAGGTCCGGGCGGCCCTTCCCCTCATAGGCCAGCTGACCGGAGAGATCGGGTCGGAAGAGGTCCTCGGAGATATTTTCGGTAGGTTTTGTGTCGGAAAATGAAATGATCCGATCATCCGCCGACGTCTTTGAGATCATAGTCATCGGCGCCGGGCACGCGGGCTGCGAAGCGGCCCTCGCGGCCGCGGCTATGGGATTCAAGACCTGCCTGATGACGATCTCGCTCGATACGATCGCTCAGATGTCCTGCAATCCGGCCATCGGGGGCCTGGCCAAGGGCCATCTCGTCCGTGAGATCGACGCCTTGGGCGGCGTCATGGGCCTCCTAGCCGACGAAACCGGGATCCAGTTCCGGCTCCTGAACCGGAGCCGCGGCAGCGCCGTCCAGGCCCCGCGGGCCCAATGCGATAAAGCCCTCTACCGGTCGGCCATGAGAAATAAGCTCGAAGGAGCGGCGAATCTAACGATTTTTCAGGGGATCGCGGCCTCGATCCTGGTCGAGAAAGGACGGATCTCCGGAGTCCGGACATTGGACGGCCACACGTTGCGTACTCGGGCGGCGATCGTGACTCCCGGCACTTTTCTCAACGGGCTCGTCCACATCGGCCTCGCGAGCTATCCGGCCGGCCGGGCCAATGAACCGGCGGCGCGGGAGCTTGGGGATAGCTTGCGGGGGCTTGGATTAAAAATGCTTCGGCTCAAGACCGGAACCCCGATGCGCCTTGCCGGCCGGACAATCGATTGGAGCCGCTTCGAGCCTCAGCAAGGCGACGAGGTTCCCGTCCCTTTTTCCTTTCGCACCCGCGCCCGGCTCGAGAACAAGGTCCTTTGCCATATCGGTTACACGAACGGGCGAACGCATGCCATCATTCGCAAAAACCTGAGGTTTTCACCTCTTTTTCAAGGGAAGATCCAAGGCATCGGGCCCCGCTACTGCCCTTCCATCGAAGACAAGGTCGTGAAATTTCCTCATCACGCCCGCCATCAGTTCTTCCTCGAGCCGGAAGGGCTCGACACGCCCGAAATCTATGTCAACGGATTGTCGTCCAGCCTTCCGCTCGACGCGCAAAAGGCGATCCTGAAAACGATTCCCGGGCTGGATCAGGCAAAGATCGTCAGGCCCGCGTACGGGATCGAATACGACGCCGTCGCTCCGACGGAGCTCTCCCCCACCCTGGAAACGCGCGCGGTCAAGGGCCTCTATCTTGCAGGTCAGATCAACGGCACTTCAGGATATGAAGAAGCGGCGGCCCAGGGATTGATGGCCGGGATCAACGCCTGTTTGGCCCTGCGCCGCAAACCGCCCTTTATCATCCGACGCGATGAGGGATATATCGGAGTCTTGATCGACGATCTCGTAACCAGGGGGGTCGAAGAGCCCTACCGCCTGTTCACTTCGAGGGCGGAATTCCGCCTCGGCCTGAGGATCGACAACGCCGATGCCCGCTTGACCGACCATGGGCGGAAACTGGGTTTGATCGGCGATGCGGATTATCACGAATTCCAGGCCAAGCGGGAGCGGGTCCGACGGGTCCTTTCCTCCCTGGCGACGGCTAAAAAGACGCTCCCCGGGGGAGCGAAGATATCCCTGAAAGAGTACGTGAAAAAACCTGAAAACCGTTTGAAAGATGTGCTAGAATGCCTTGAGATTCCCGGCGGCCTGACGGACGAGGAGATCCGACACGTCGAGGCCGAGATCAAGTATGAAGGGTATTTGGTCAAACAGGAAAAGGAGATCGCCCGGATCCGCGGGATCGAAGGCCGAAAAATCCCGGCAGGATTGGATTTTCGGTCCGTTCCCGGGCTGACCCGCGAAGCGATCGAGAAGATGGAAAAGTACAAGCCGAAGACTTACGGCGAGATCGGAAAGATCCCCGGCCTGACTCCTTCGGATATTTTCAACATCTACGTCGAAATGGGCGCGAGAAAGAAAAGGCGGCCGGCGGAAGAAATGTTCCACGTGGAACATTTCGTCCTGGCCGCGGAAAAAGCGAAGCGGAATAAAATTGTGCGTCCGGTAAATTCCATCATTTTCCATCAGCCGAAGGGCGCACAGAATGAAGCATAGGATATAATGAGACGGGATACCGATTATGTCCAATAAGATCATCGCCGTCGCCAACCAGAAAGGCGGAGTCGGGAAAACGACGACGGCGATCAATCTCAGCGCCGCCCTGGCGATGAAAAAATCCAGGGTTTTGCTGGTCGATTTCGATCCCCAAGGCATGGCCACCGCGGGTTTGGGCAAGCCCAAGGAGCCGAACAAGGGGATCTATCAGGCCTTGATGAACGGCGCGGACGTCATGGACCTCGTCTTGGCGACTGAGCTCGAAAACCTCTATCTCTGCCCCTGCTCCCCGGAGCTCGCCGGGATCGAAGTCGAGCTTTTCTCCAAGGAGAATCGGGAGCGCAAGCTTCGCCAGGCCCTCGATCCGGTCCGGCTGAGATTCAATCACATCCTCATCGACTGCCCGCCGTCGCTAGGGTTCCTGACGCTCAACGCGCTTTCGGCCGCGGATTCCATCCTTATCCCCGTCCAGACGGAATTCTTCTGCATGGAGGGGATCCCCGATCTTTTCCGCGTCCTGAATGAGGTCCGGACCTATTTCAATCCTACCCTGAAGATCGAAGGCATTCTGCTGACGATGTACGACGAGCGAACGAACCTCTCCCGTCAGGTCGCGGACGAGGTCCGAAAATCGCTTAAAAGCGTCCTCTTTGAAACGATCATCCCGAGAAGCATCCGGCTGGCCGAAGCCCCCAGCTTCGGCAAGCCCGTCGTCCTCTATGACGTCAAATCGCGGGGGGCGGAAGCATATCTCAATCTGGCCCAGGAGTTGCTGGCGAAATGAAAAAAGCCCTAGGAAAAGGGATTCAGGCGTTTATCCCCGAAGAATATGGAATCATCAAGCAGGAGACGTTCGCAGAGCTGGACATCGAGCTCCTGAAGCCGAATCCCGGCCAGCCGCGGATGCGGTTCGATGAAGAGGCGATCGCCGACCTGGCCCAATCGATCCGGGAAGCCGGGATCCTTCAGCCGATCATGGTCGTGCCGGACGGAGAGGCTTATAAGATCCTCATCGGCGAGCGCCGCTGGCGGGCGGCCCAGCGCGCCGGCCTCGCCAAAGTCCCGGTTCTCATCCGCAACATCCCGGAGCGGAAACAGCTCGAGGTTTCCCTGATCGAGAATCTCCAGCGCGAACAGCTGAACCCGCTCGAAGTGGCGCTCGGCTATCAGAGGCTGACCGAAGATCTGGGCTACACCCAAGAGGACGTGGCCGAAAAAGTCGGCAAGGACCGGGCCTCGGTCTCCAACTTTCTCAGGCTGCTGAAGCTGCCGGAAGAAATCCAGGAAGACCTGCAATCCGGATCCATCACCATGGGTCATGCCAAGGCCATCCTCGGCCTGGCGGACCCTGAGGCGCAGCTCGCCCTGGCGAGAAAGATCATCAAGAAAGGACTCTCCGTCCGCGAAGCGGAGGATCTCGCCGGAGGCTCGCGGAGGACGGAGATCCGCCGCAAGCCCAGGCCCGACCCCAACCTCGACGCGGTCAAGGAGGATCTGGTCCATGCTCTTGGGGCCAAAGTGGCCATCGCCGGTAACGCGAAAAAAGGCGTCATCAAGCTCTTCTACTTTTCCCTCGACGAATTGAACCGGCTGTACGAGCTCTTGAAAGGAGTGCGCCCATGAAGGATAGAAAGCCCGACGAAGACAAGCTCAGCGGATTCCTCGACGCCGGAGCGGTTTTCGATGGGACGATGAAATTCCATGGATCGTTCCGGATCGACGGAGAATTCAAGGGCAAGGTCGAAGCGGACGCGGTCCTGATCATCGGGCCGAAGGGAAAAGTCGAAGCCGACCTCAACGTCAGCCACATCATCATCAACGGGAGCTTCAAGGGCCATATCAACGCTTCGGAAAAAGTCGAAGTGAACCGCGAGGGGCGGGTCGTCGGCGTCATCGTCACTCCGAAGCTCATCGTCGAAGAAGGCGCTTTTCTCGACGCCCAGTGCCAGACGTCCGGCCAAGAAATCCCGGCCGCCCCCGCAGAGGCCGGCCCGCGCTGAGATCGATGAGAACCAAGGCCGTCGGCGTTATCCCGGTCCGTTTCGGATCGACACGATTTCCGGGAAAGCCGCTGGCCGCGATCATCGGCCGGCCGATGATCCAATGGGTCTATGAAGGAGCGCGGGAGTCGCGCCTGCTCGAACAGGTCATCATCGCCACGGATGATCAACGAATCATGGACGCCGCGGCCGCTTGCGGCGCGGACGCCCGGATGACATCATCCGATCATGCCTCCGGGACGGACCGGGTTGCCGAGGTCGCCCGAGCGACGGATGCCGAGATCGTTCTCAATATCCAAGGGGATGAGCCGCTCGTCCGGGGGGCCATGCTCGACCGCTTGGTGGAAGCGCTCGAGGCAGGGGAGAGCGGGATGGCAACCCTTATGGCCAAGAATTACGATATATCGTTATTGTCCGAAAGTCATATCGTCAAGGTCGTCTCGGACGCGCGAGGCCGCGCCCTTCTCTTCACCCGCGCTCCGGTGCCGTGCGGGGCCAAGGATTATTTCCACCAGCACATCGGCATCTATGCCTATCGCCGCGACCTCCTTCTCGGCTACGGCCGTCTGCCCGCCTCGCGCCTCGAAGCCATCGAAAAGCTGGAGCAGCTCCGCGCTCTCGAAGCGGGGATTCCCATCGCGATGGTCGAGATCGAAAAACCGACCTTGAGCGTCGACACGCCCGGCGATATAATCGCCATCGAGCGTCGATTGCGGAGCGAGGGTTCATGAGCAAATTCATCTTCGTCACGGGCGGCGTGTTGTCCGGTCTCGGCAAGGGGATCGCCGCGGCTTCGATCGGGCGCCTCCTCGAAAGCCACGGCTACAAGATCACCCTTCAGAAATTCGACCCCTATCTCAACGTCGATCCGGGAACGATGAGTCCCTTCCAGCACGGGGAGGTCTACGTCACGGACGACGGCGCCGAGACCGACCTCGACCTCGGTCACTACGAGCGCTTCACCTCGACGCGGACGACCAAGTACCACAACTGGACCGCGGGAAAGATCTACGACCTCATCATCCGCAAAGAGCGCCGCGGCGAATACCTGGGCAAGACGGTCCAGGTCATCCCCCAGGTCACCGACGAGATCAAGGCCGCCTTCCGGGCGGTCCAAAGCGACAACGACATCATCATCGTCGAGATCGGCGGCACGGTCGGTGACATCGAGAGCCTGCCGTTCCTCGAAGCCTGCCGGCAGATGCGGCTCAGCCTCGGCCCGTCCGAGGCGCTCTTCGTCCACCTGACCCTCGTCCCGTATATCGGGACCTCGGGCGAGCTCAAGACGAAGCCGACCCAGCACACGGTCAAGGAGCTTCGGGCGATCGGGATCCAGCCCGACATCCTCCTCTGCCGGACGGACCGCCCGCTGAGCACGGACATCAAGACCAAGATCGCCCTCTTCACCAACGTCCCGACCGAGGCCGTCATCACGGCCAAGGACGTGAGCAACGTCTACGAGATCCCCATCCTCTTCGCCCGCGAAGGGCTCGATACGATCCTCCTCAAGCAGCTCCGGCTCGACGCCCGGACGACGAACCTCGAACAATGGAAATCGCTTGTCAGCCGGATGAAACATCCGCGGGGCGAGGTGGACATCGCCCTCGTCGGAAAATACGCCGGGTTGAAGGATTCCTACATCAGCCTGAAGCAGGCCCTCGACCACGGCGGCCTGGCCAACCGGCTCAAGGTCAATATCCACTGGATCGAGGCCGAGGACCTGGAGACGGGCCGGCTGGAAAAGACCCTCGGGGCGATGGACGGGATCCTCGTTCCCGGCGGCTTCGGCCACCGCGGCATCGAGGGGAAGATCCGGGCGGTCACCTTCGCCCGCGAGAACAAGGTCCCCTTCTTCGGCATCTGCCTCGGGATGCAGTGCGCCACGATCGAGTTCGCCCGCAACGTGGCCGGTCTCGCCGGAGCGAACAGCTCCGAGTTCGACGACGACACCCCCCACAAGGTCTTCTTCAAGTGGCGCGAGCTCCGCGGCATCCAGGATCTCGGCGGGACGATGCGCCTGGGCCAGTACCTCTGCCGCATGGAGCGGAACTCGTTCGCCTTCAAGGCCTACCGCGTCTGCGAGATCTACGAGCGGCACCGCCATCGCTACGAGTTCAACCCCGAATACGAGCGGCCCCTGGCGGAGGCGGGCCTTTTCATCTCCGGGAAGAACCCCGACTACGGCCTGGTCGAGCTCATCGAGATCAAGGGCCATCCCTGGTTCCTGGGCTGCCAGTTCCATCCGGAGTTCAAATCCAAGCCGTTGAAGCCGCACCCGCTGTTCAAGGCCTTCATCGGAGCGAGCCATGCCCACCGCATCAAGACGCGTAAGGGTTAGTCCGGGCGTCACGCTCGGGGCGGCCGGCCGGCTCTTCCTGATCGCCGGGCCGTGCGTCATCGAGTCGCGCTCCCACGCCCTCGGCCTGGCCCGCCGCCTCCGGGACATCGCCGCCGGCCTCGGACTGCCGTTCGTCTTCAAGGCCTCCTACGACAAGGCCAACCGCTCCTCGGGGCGGTCCTTCCGCGGACCCGGCCCGGCCGAAGGCCTGGCCATCCTGGCCGAGATCAAGGATGCGCTCGGCGTCCCCGTCCTGTCCGACGTCCATGAGACGGCGCAGGTCGAAGCCGCCGCCCGCGTCCTTGACGTGATCCAGATCCCGGCCTTCCTGTGCCGGCAGACCGACCTCCTCCGCGCCGCGGCGGCCGCGGGCAAGCCCGTCAACATCAAGAAGGGGCCCGTTCCTCGCCCCGGGGGACATGCGCAACGTCGTGGAGAAGGTCGAAAGCGCGGGAAACACGAAGATCCTCCTGACCGAGCGCGGGACGACGTTCGGCTACAACAATCTCGTCGTCGACGTCCGCTCGATTCCGATCATGAAAGAGCTCGGGCATCCGGTGGTCATCGACGCCTCGCACGGCGTCCAGCGCCCGGGCGGACGGGGCGCGTCCTCGGGCGGCGACCGGGCGTACATCCCGGTCCTGGCCCGGGCCGGGGTTGCCGCCGGCGCCGACGGCGTATTTATCGAGGTCCACGACCGACCCGCGGCGGCGCTTTCGGACCGGGACAACGCTTTCCCGCTCCGCGGGCTCGAGGCATTGCTGGCCGGCCTCGTCCGGATCAAGAAGGTTCTCTGAAGGGACGCCCATGACGAAACGCGAGATAATCGAAACGGGGCGCCGCGTCCTCGAGATCGAGGCCGGAGCCGTCGCCGCGCTCGGCCCGCGCCTCGGCGATTCCTTCGCCCGGGCCGTCGAGCTCCTGTACCGGACGAAGTCGCGGATCATCGTCATCGGCATGGGCAAATCGGGCCTGGTCGGGCGGAAAATCGCCGCGACGCTGGCGAGCTGCGGTACGCCGGCGATCTTCATCCATCCGGCCGAGGCCGGCCACGGCGACCTGGGTATGATCCTGGCCAACGACGTCATCCTGGCCGTGACCTACAGCGGGGAAACGCGCGAGATCGTCGACCTCCTCCACTTCATCAAGCGGATCGGGGTCAAGCTCATCTGCCTCACCGGAGATCGCGTCTCGAAGATCGCCAAGTACAGCGACATCGTCCTCGACGCCCGGGTCGAGCGCGAGGCCGAGCCGAGCGGGCTCGTCCCGACATCGAGCTCGACCGCGGCCCTCGCCCTGGGAGACGCCCTGGCCGTGGCCCTGATGAAGAAGAAGGGGTTCAGCGAAAAGGACTTCGCCTTCGTCCACCCCAAGGGCGCCCTGGGAAAGAAGCTCCTGCGCATCGAGCACCTCATGCATCGCGGCCGCGACATCCCCGCGGTCCGGCCCGAGACGCCGATGGCCGACGTCATCGAGATCATGACGGCCAAGGGCTTCGGACTGGCCTGCGTTCTGGACGCGGAGGAGCGCCTCATCGGCATCCTCACAGACGGCGACCTGCGGCGGATGGTCCGGAAGCACCGCTCCGCGGTCTTCCGCAAGACCGCCCGGGACGGCATGACCGCCTCTCCCGTCACCATCTCCCGGACCGACCTGGCCACAGAGGCCCTCAACCTCATGGAGAAGCGCAAGATCACCTCGCTCGTGGTCGTGAGTGCCGAGGGCGCCGTGGAGGGGATCGTCCATCTTCACGACTTATGGCGGACGGAGATGTTCTGATGGAAGGAAAGGGGAGCGTGATGGTCAATCCGAACATCTTCCGGGAATACGACATCCGCGGCATCGTCGACCAGGACCTGTCGCCGGAGGTCGTCCGGACCTTGGGGCGGGGGATGGGGACGTATTTCCGGCGCAAGGGCCGGCGGACGGTCGCCGTCGGGCGGGATTGCCGGCTGAGCTCGCCGGAATACTACCGCCATCTCGCCGACGGATTGATGTCCACGGGCTGCCATCCCATCGACCTGGGGACGGTCCCGACCCCCCTGCTCTATTTTTCGATCTTCTACAAGAATTTCGAGGCCGGGGTCATGATCACCGGCTCGCACAACCCCCCCGAATACAACGGCTTCAAGATGATGTCGGGGCAGGAGACCCTGTACGGCGATTCCATCCAGGACGTTCGCCGCATCATCGAAAGCGGGGAATTCTTCGCCGACCGCGACGGGCAGGAGACCCGCTACGACATCGTCCCGGAATACCTCGATTATGTGGCCAAGAACATCACGCTCGCCCGTCCGCTCAAGCTCGTCCTCGACGCGGGCAACGGCACGGGCGGCTCCGTGGCCGTCCCTCTCTTCAAGCGCCTGGGCTGCGAGGTCGTCGAGCTCTTCTGCGACATGGACGGGCGTTTTCCCAACCATCATCCCGACCCGACCCTGCCGGAGGCGATGGAATTCCTGGTCAAGAAGGTCCGCGAGACCGGAGCGGAAGCCGGGATCGCCTATGACGGGGACGCCGACCGGATCGGCGTCGTCGACGACGCGGGAAATCTCATCTGGGGCGATCAGCTCCTCATCATCTTCGCCCGCGACATCCTCCCGGCCCATCCCGGCGCGGCGATCATCTCCGAGGTCAAGGCGACCCAGGTCCTCTACGACGAGATCAGTCGGCTCGGAGGCCGGCCGATCATGTGGAAGACCGGCCATTCCCTGATCAAGAAGAAGATCAAGGAAGAGCATGCCCTGGCCGCCGGCGAGATGAGCGGCCATATGTTCTTCGCCGACCGCTGGTTCGGGTTCGACGACGCCATCTACTCCTCCGCCCGGCTGGCGGAGATCATCTCGCGGTCGAAGCTCCGCGTCTCAGAGATGCTGGCCGATCTGCCGAAGACGTGGAGCACCCCGGAGATCCGGATCTACGCTTCCGAAGAGGTCAAGTTCAAGATCGTGGACGCGGTCCGCGCCGAGCTGGAGAAAAGATATCCCGTCATCGCCATCGACGGGGTGCGGGCCCGCTTCCCGAACGGCTGGGGCCTCGTCCGGGCCTCGAACACCCAGGCTGTTCTCGTCCTGCGGTTCGAAGCCGATTCCCCCGCCGGGCTCGCGGCCATCGAAACCGAGATGAAAGGCGCGGTCGAGCGGGCGATCCAAAGGCTGACGAAGGCATGACCGCCCGGCGTCCGACCGATCTCCAGGCCGTCATCATGGCCGGCGGAAGCGGCACCCGCTTCTGGCCCCTCAGCCGGAAGCGGCGGCCCAAGCAGTTCCTGCCCATCGTGAGCGCCCGGACCATGCTCGAGGAGACGGCGGCCCGGATCCGGCCTCTCGTTCCGCCGGGGAAGGTTTTCACCATCGCCAACGCCGCCCAGACGCGGGTGATCGGCCGGCTCCTGCCCCGGCTGCCCCGGCGGAACCTCATCGTCGAGCCGCGGGCGCGGAACACGGCGCCTTCGCTCCTGCTGGCCACGGCCCGCGTTCATCTCCAGAACCCGCGCGCCGTCGTCGCGGTCCTTCCTTCGGACCACTTGATCGCCGATCCGGCCCGATTCCTGAGAAAGCTCGGAGCCGCGGCGGCGGCGGCCGACCGGACGGGGGCGCTCGTCACCTTCGGCGTTCCCCCCTCCTTTCCCTCGACCGGATACGGCTACATCCACTTCCACAAGGAAGACCGAAAGCGCTTTTTGGGCGAGGCGTTCCATGAGGTCGAGTCGTTCCGGGAGAAGCCGGACGTGGAAACGGCCGTCGAATTCCTGCGCAGCGGCGAATATCTCTGGAATTCGGGAATGTTCGTCTGGAGGGCGGACGCGTTCGCCGAGGCGCTCAAGAGGCACGCTCCCGAGCTCCACGGGTTCTGGACGCGGATCCTCGAGGCCCTCGTCCTCGGCCCGCGCGGGCGCGGCGAGATCGCCGCGATCTTCGACGAGATCCCCTCGATCTCGATCGATTACGCGCTCATGGAGAAGGCCGAAGGCGTCCTGGTCACGAAGGGCGATTTCGGCTGGTCCGACGTCGGAGCCTGGTCGTCCCTTTCCGGCATCTGGGACACTGATGAGGCGGGGAACGCCGGAAGAGGTGAGTCCATCGTCCTCGATTCCGAAGGGACGGTCTGCTTCAATCCCGGCAAGCTCACCGCTCTGGTCGGGCTCAAAGACCTCGTCATCGTCAATACCAGGGATACGCTCCTCATTTGCCGGAAGGACCAGGACCAGCGGGTCAAAGAGATCATCGAGATCCTGGGGAAGATGGGCCGGACAGATCTGTTATAGATGAAGATGGACATCTGTCCAGCAAGTGGACAGCGCTTATAAATGCGACAGCGGAGGGGCCGGCCCTCTCCGTGTCTTTAGCTTTAACTCAAAGCCGTTAGCGGGATTTAGCCCAGTTGATCAGGCGAAGATTGTTCGAGACGACGTAGGACATGGCGAAGTTCGAGAGGACGGAAACCGCCCAGCCGAGGGTCCGGTTCTTTTTGTAGAGCGATTTCAGGCTGATGTAGGAGGCCACGGCTATGCCGATCTTTACGGCGGCGAATTTGGTCGGGTCCTTGACGACGCCCTTCATGAGGGGGTTGCCTTCCTGAAGGCCCGGGAAGCGGAGGGCTTCACGAGTCGAGAAGTAATCCGCGATATTGAGGGCGACGAGAGAGAGTGCGGACGCTTCGAAGAGGCCGTCCCCGACGGAATAGCGCCGGGCCAGGGGAGGGGCGTAGGAGGTCGAGCCGCCAAGAACGACGCTACGGGGATCGAGGTTCATGACCGGAGCCGGGGCGGGCGCGGAGAGCAGGGTCGCTTCCGCGGCAGGCATCAAATCCAGGCGGGCCAGCGGCGTATCGAGCTGCGGAGTGAAGGGCGTCTCGATGATCGAATACTCGAGTACGGACAGCTCGGCCGGCGCGAACCGGTAGCCCGTGACGACGGCGGCCTGGGACGAAATCGCGGCCGCGATCAATATGAATAGGCCGAAAAGGACCTTGCTTCCGTTTCTCATCTTGGCTCCTTGTGTGCTCACGACGATCAATACATAAGCAATTAAGGTGCCAGAAAGAAATAAATAATATAAATCATTTATAATAAACAAATAATAGCATGTTTAATACCTTATTAGATTTAATTACAATGACTCTAATATGAACACTATATTGATAACATTATGATAAATATAAAAGAATCATATATATAGACGATATTTGTCGTAAGTGTTCACTATTGAGACATTTGCGTCGACAATTCCCTTCTCCGGCCGTATGAAAATGCATATAATCCCGACTAAGGAAGTCACCATGACCCGTCGCCGCCTCTTCTTCTGCCTGATCACCCTCGCGATCCTTCCGGCACAGGTGGCCCCAAGTGATGTCTGGGAGATTCTTAAAAGTCCTCCGGCGGAGGGATCGCCCATAAGCGAACATTGGGAGGGGGACCCCGCTTCGGGGGGAACCGCAGAGGTTCCCGTGAGCTTATGGGCGATTCCGGAGCCGTCCCTTCCGTCTGAAAATTGGTATGTCATGACCATGGGCGGCAGCCCGGTCGGCTACATCCGCGAAGTCACGACCCGCTCCGCCGCGGCAGGCCGGCCCGCCGTCCGGGTCGAGACCGAGATGAAGCTCGTCCTCAACCGGCTGGGGACGAAAGTGGAGCTGGCCGTGCTCTCGACGACCGAGGAGACCGCCCGCGGGATCCTCCTCCGCTCCGTATCGGAGCTCAAGGCGTCGGTTCTCTCGACGCGGTCCGAGGCCCTTTTCCGGGACGGCAAGATCGAGCTCAAGACCGAATCGGGCGGGAAGGCCTATTCCCGGACGATCGACGGCGGGGAGAACATCCTCGGGCCGGAGGGCGTCCGGCTCCTGACGCTGAAGGCGCTGAAGAAGGCCGGAGATGCCGTCGAATTCCGGACCTTCGCCGCGGAGCTCGAAGCCGTGAGCCGGGGGACGCGCAAGGCGCTGTCACGCGAGCCGCTGGCGCTCGACGGGCGGACGATCGAGACGCTCAAGGTCGAGGAGACGATCGAGGAGGGCGGGATCACGGGAACGCTCTGGCTCGACGCCGGCGGGGAAGCCGTTAAGCAGGTTATGCCGACGCCGTTCGGCGAGGGCGTCGTCATCCTTTCCGATCGGGCGACGGCCCTGGCCGCGGCTTCGGGCGGCGCTCTCCCCCCCGAGATGTTCGAGCGCTCGATCCTGCGATCGAACGTCCGGCTGCCGCGGGCCCGGGAGATCGACAGGCTTACGGTCCGGCTGACGGCCCGAGACCCGGGCTGGAAATGGCCCGAGATCAGGCTTCCCTCGGAGACGGTTCGCGTTACCGGCGACGGGACCCTGGAGGTCTCGGTCCTGAGGCCCGCGCCGCCTGGGGCTGAGATGATCCCGGTCGCCGTCACCGACGCGAATCGGGAGTATTTGGAGGCGAACGCCTACGTCCAATCCGACCAGGCCGAGCTCAAAGCCCTGGCGGCGAAAATCCTCGGCGGGGAAAGAACGCTGTTCGCCGCCGCCCTCAAGCTGCGCCGCTATGTCGCCGACAATATGAAGTTCGACCTCGGGATCGCTCTGGCCCCCTCCTCCGAGATCCTCCGCGACCGCCGCGGGACCTGCGTCGGCTATGCTACGCTCCTCGCCGCCCTGGCCCGGACCGCCGGCATCCCGTCGCGCGTCGTCATCGGATACGTCTACGCCCAGGGGATGTTCGGCGGTCATGCCTGGACCGAAGTCCTGGCCGATAGGCGGTGGATCCCGATCGACGCGGCCATCCCCTCCGTTGGGGTCGCGGACGCGGCCCGGATCGGCCTGGCCGCCGCGTCCTTCCGGGACGGGGCGGGCTCGCTCGCGGCCGGGCCGGCGACCAAGATCTTCGGCCAGGTCGGGCTGCGGGTCCTCGAATTCGGGCTCACCGGCGGCCCGGTGGTGTCCGTTCCTCCGGATCAAAAAACTTATCGGGTCGACGGCGACGTTTACGAGAATCCCGGTCTCGGCATGACGTTCCGCAAGCCCGCCGGTTTTACCTTCTCCAAGCTCGACTCGGTCTGGCCCGATCCGACCCTGCTCGCTTTGGAGAACGCGGACGGGACGACCGCCGCGCTGAGCGAAGCATCTCCCAAGCCTTGGTCGAATTCGGCCGAGTTCGCCGCGGAAGTTTTCGCGGGGGCGGGGATCCTGTCGAAGCCGATCGCGGCCGACAAACTCGGCCGGCCGGCGTTCTTCGCCCGCACGCCGACGATGACCGGCTTGGTCGTGTTCGACGGACCGGGGGCCTGGATCCTGACCGTGAAGGGGATCAACGCCTGGACGATTCTCGATGAGCTCGTCGCCGGCTGGACGCTTCGTGATCGCCCAACGCTCACGTTGGAACCCTTCTGGTTCCCCCCCGAATTAGGCGGGGCCCCCCCTCCTGATGTTCGCTTATGGGCGATCACTACGCTAGGAGAATTTTTCGGAATTGCCCATTAGCTCACAAAGGGAACCCGAGCGGCCCCTTCGTTGACGAGCTTTTCGGATATGCCCCGGGATCGCGTCGTCAGACGGATAAGGCGAAAAGGAGCTGGGCGGCAAAATACGTCCCCAGGATGATCTTCTGGGCTTCGGGGACGGGCCGGACGAAGCGGTTCACCGCTAGGACGGAATCCGAGGCCGCGAAGAGGAGCGCGGCGAGAAAAGCCCGGAAGGCCGGCGCTCCGCCGAGATCCACGTAGCGCTGGATGGCCAGGCCGGCCAGGACCGTGATCACCACGATGTAGAACGCGACCGGGACCTTCAACCTGCCGAGGTGCGGGAAGAGGACGGTCAGCATCCCGGAAGCGAAGATGAAAAGGGGGAGAAGCGTCCAGAGATCGGCCCGGGGACGCATGACCGAGAGGAAGGCCGAAATGTAGAAGAGGTGGGCAAGGAGGAACGCAACCAGGCCCTCGACGAAGCGCTTCCGCTCGAGCATCATGAAGATGTCGCCGGCGAGCGAGAGAGCGAGCCCGGCCAGGACGCGGAGCTTGAAGGCGGGGCCGGACGCCTGGCCCAGGGCGGCGACGGCGATGATGAGGACTAGGGTCAGGGGCCGGAAGAGATAGATTGCCTTCCAGCGCTTTTTATGGTCGGCGACGATCGCCGCGACTCCGCTCGCCGCGGCCAGGCCGGCCAAAATCGGGATCGCGGTCACGGTTTTTTTTCGGCCGCCAGCTTCGCGCGCGTTTCCATGAATATCGGCTCGGCGTAGCTCGAATCCCAGGTCCGCTCCTCCCACGTCCTCTTCTCCACCATCTTCAGGAACCCCTCGAATTCCCCGAAGTAGGAGCCGTAGATGTGGAAGCTGTCCACGAGGTCGGCGTAGCGGCCGACGCGGACGGCCCGGCCGATCCGGCCGGCGACGCGCCCGGCGATGATCCGCTGCAGGTCGGTCAGGGCGAAGACGTTCATGTAGGCGGCCTTATACGCGTCCCGGGAGCGCCAATGGGCGTTCATGTTCAGGACGAGGACGCCGGATTCGTCCTCGAGCAGGCGGAACCAGAGCCGCTGCAGACAGGGCGGGTCGTTCGTCGGCGGGTCGAAGGCGGCGTTCCAGGTGATGGCCTGGGCCCGGCGGGTGTGGCCGGCTTCGGCAAGCTTGCGGACGACATATTCCATCTGGTCGATCGTCCGGCCCTCGGTCTTGTAGGCGAAGAGGCGCTCGTGGTACGTGTAGGTCCACTTCCCTTCCTCGGGCGCGATCCAGTGATCGTGGACCCCATCCACGACCTCCTGGCGGTAGATCTCCAGGTCCTCGAGCCCGCCGGGAAAAGCCCGGTGGATCCGCGGCTCGGCGAAGGGGTTTTCGACCGTCCAGAGGATGGTGCAGTCCCGGCTGGGCGGATCGCCGGGCTTGTCGTATTCCGTGCGGATGGCCGCGCCCTCCCGCCAGCAGGCGAGGACGGCTTTTTCCCAGGCTTCCGGGAGCGTCTTGCCTTGGATAAAGAGGGCGGGGATGTTGCCGTTCATGTTCCTCTCCGTTTCCTGGCTTTTATCACACGGCTCCGGGGCGGTCAACTGAGAGGCGGTTGTGCTAAAATTCCGACGAGCCCCTGACGATGACCGGACGCGAACGGATCGAAAGCCTCCTGGCCGGACGGCCGGCGGATCGCGTCCCCTTCTGTCCGGCCATATATGAGCACAAGGCCGCTCTCGTCGGGACGACGCCCTCCCGTCTGTCCCGCGATCCCGGGCTCCTGGAGCGGGCCCTGCTCCGCGAAGCCGAGCTTTACCGGGCCGATCTCCTCGTCGTCGGCTGCGACGTCTACAATGTCGAAGCCGAAGCGGCCGGCTGCGAGGTCCGGTTCAGCGAAACGAACGATGTGCCTTCGATCGTCACTCGGGTGATCGATCCCGGGGACGATCCCGCGCGGCTCAGGATACCCGACCCCGAAAAGGACGGCCGGATGCCGGTTTTCCTTGAAGCCGGGCGCCGAGTCGCGTCCATCCTGGGCCGGGAGATCATCGTCCGCGGGGCCCTGAGCGCGCCCTTTTCCCTGGCCGCGGAGCTCGTCGGGGCCGAGCGCCTCCTTCTCGCCCTCGTCGACGATCCCGGCTGGGTGGAGGGCCTCCTTCGCCGGGCCGCCGGGATCGTCAAGGCCTACGGCCGGGCCTTCCACGAGCGGGGCCTCGGGGTCATCCTCTTCGATTCGCACGCCGCCCCGCCGCTCGTCCCGCCGCGCCTCTATCAGGAGGTCGTCCTGCCCGCGACCGCGTCCGTCATCTCCTATTTCCGGACCGACCTGGGCATCCCGCTCGTCCCCTACATCATGGGCGGCGATACCGCGAGGCTCCTCGACCTCATCCTGGCCACGGGATCGAACAACATCCTCTGTGATTTTAAGGCCGATCTGGCCTCCTTCGTCTCCCGGCTCGCCGGGAAGCCCGTCCTGCTGCGGGCCAACATCGACCCCCGCTTCCTCCTCTCCGCCTCCCCCGAGGAGATCCGGGTCCGGACGCGCGAAGTCCTGGCCGTCGGCCGCCGCCATCCCGGCTTCCTTCTCGGGACCGGGATCCTCCCCTATGACATCCTGCCCGAGAAGGTCATCGCCGTCCGGGACGCCCTGGACGAAAAATAATCTCTTCGCCGCGGCGAAAAATCCCCTTTCCGCGCGTCTTATCCTATCGAAGGGAGGATGCGCCTCGTGCCCGAAGAAATGGAACGCCCCCCGCCGGAAGCGGACAGGGGCCGGGAAGGCCATCGCCGCCGCCTCAGGGAAAAATTCCTCCGCGGCGGCCTCACGGCGTTCCTGGACCATGAGGTCGTCGAGGTCCTCCTGACTCTGGGCACGCCCCGCCAGGACTGCAAGCAGGCGGCCCGGGAGGCCCTTCGCGAATTCAAATCGCTCCGGGGGGTGCTCGAGGCCGATCCGCACGAACTCCGCCGGATCCGGGGCATCGGCGAGCATAACGTCTTCGGCATCAGGCTCGTCCAGGAGGTCTCCCGCCGCTTCCTGAAGGAGCGGATGATGAGCCGCCCGTACGCCCGCTCGTCCCGCGAGGTCTTCGACTTCCTCTATCACGCCATGCGCGACCGGAAGATCGAGCAGTTCAAGGTCCTCTTCCTCGACCCGAAGAACCAGATCATCGAGGAGCGGACGCTCTTCGAAGGGACGGTCGATTCCTCGGCCGTCTATCCCCGCGAGATCATGAAGGAGGCGCTCCGCTTCAACGCCACGGCCCTGATCTTCGCCCACAACCATCCCTCGGGCGATCCCGAGCCGTCGGCCTGCGACCGCGAGATCACCCGGGAGCTCGTCTTCGCCGCCCGGATCATGCAGCTCAAGATCCTCGACCATATCGTCATCGGCAACAACTGCTATTTCAGCTTCGCCGACCGGGGGCTGATCGAGGAGTATGAGCTCGTCTTCATGGGCTTGAATCGCTAAAAGGCGCTCTGGGAGAGAACGGGGCTCCCGGGGGCTCCCCCGGCTCACGAAGAATGTTCGCCTTAGGGAGCCCCCTCGCGCCCCGAATATCAGACGCAAACGTCCTTAGAATATTCGTCGACCTCGATGAATCCTGCCGCGGACAGCTCGGCCGAATTCGCCGCATCCTTCCCCCGACCCGGGGGACCCCATCCGGCTCATCGTCCGAGTCGTCCGTTCGTCAGGCTCGCGCCCCAATGGCCGGTCGGGGAGGGGGAGAGGAAGCGGGCTTCCAGGCGATAGGAGCGAATCTCGCCCGCGATCGGTCGGCTTGCGAGTCCCGATTCTGATGTTCGCTATGGGCGATTCCTTCGCCAGGCGAGTTTTTCAGAATAGCCAACGCTCGCCGGAGCCTTTACAGACCTGGGACATGGGTTACGCCTGTTCGGAGACATAGGTAACACTTCTGGAATTCGCGGCGGTCGCCCATGAAGGACGAGAGGGGAGAGGGGCGCGGATTGTGTGATAAAATCGAGGCCAAGAGATTTTCAGCAAGGAGGCCGGGATGAGCCAGGAAAAGAACCAGAAAGCGGAGATGCGTCCGATCGCGGAGATCGCTGCGAAGCTCGGCCTGGCGGACGGCGATCTTGAGCTTTATGGCCCGTACAAGGCTAAAATTACCGCCCCGCCCCTCGCCGGGCCCGAAGCGAAGCGCGGCCGGCTGGTCATGGTCACGGCCATGACGCCCACCCCGGCCGGAGAGGGCAAGACGACCACGGTCATCGGCCTGGTCGACGCGATGCGCCGATTGAATCTCCGGGCCGCGGCCGCCCTGCGCGAGCCGTCGCTCGGACCTGTTTTCGGGATGAAGGGCGGGGCCACCGGCGGCGGGAAGGCCCGCGTCATTCCCTCGAACGACATCAACCTCCATTTCACCGGCGACATGCACGCCATCACCGCGGCCCAGAACCTCCTCGCCGCCATGGCCGACAACCACGTCCATTTTGACAGCGCCTGCGGGCTTCTCGATCCGAAGAACGTCACCGTCCGCCGGGCCATCGACATGGACGACCGCATCCTCCGCGACGTCATCGCCGGCGTGGGCGGGCCTCTCCAGGGGATCGCCCGCGAGACCGGCTTCGACATCACCGCCGCCTGCGAGGTCATGGCCGTCTTTTGCCTGGCCCGCGACCTGAAGGACCTCCGGGAGTGCCTCGGCCGCATCCTGGTCGGCTACAATCCGAGCGGAGCGCCCGTTTTCGCCTCCCAGCTCAAGGCCGAGGGAGCCATGATCGCCCTGCTCAAGGACGCCTTCCGGCCCAACCTCGTCCAGACGCTCGAAGGCTCGCCCGCCTTCATCCACGGCGGGCCGTTCGCCAACATCGCCCACGGCACGAACTCTTTGGCCGCGACCAACCTCGCCCTCGGCCTCGCCGATTGGGTCGTCACGGAGACCGGGTTCGCCTCGGACCTGGGGGCGGAGAAATTCTTCGACATCGTCGTCCGGACGGGCCACCTCCCGCCCCCTGCCGCCGTCGTCCTCGTCGCCACGATTCGTTCGCTCAAGTACCACGGCGGGATTAAATTCGACGCCCTCGGAGCCGAGAACGCCGCCGCTCTCGAGGCGGGGTTCGAGAACCTTCGCCGCCACGCCGGAATCGTCCGGACGTTCGGCGTCCCGCTCGTCGTCGCGCTGAACAAGTTCCCGACCGATACGGCCGCCGAGATCGCCGCGTTCGACCGTCTCTGCCGGGCCGAGAGCGTCCGCTTCGCCCTGAGCGACGTCTACGGCCAAGGCGGAGAAGGAGGGATTGACCTGGCCCGCGAGGTTCTCGCCGCGGCCGATCACGATCCCTCCCGGTTCGAGTTCTTGTACCCCCTGGATATGCCGCTCGCGGCCAAGATCGAGACGATCGCCAAGCGCATCTACGGGGCGGCGGCGGTCACCATGGAAAACAAGCTCCGCAAGCGCCTCGACCGCTTCGCCAAGGACGGCTTCGGCGGCTTCCCGGTCTGCATCGCCAAGACCCAGTACTCGCTCTCGGACGACGACGAGCGCCTCAACAGCCCGCGGGATTTCACCCTGACCGTGACCGACGTCGCGCTCCGCTCCGGGGCCGGATTCGTCGTTGCCCTGTGCGGAGACATCATGACCATGCCCGGATTGCCGCGCGTCCCCGCGGCTGAGCGGATCGACGTCGGCCCGGACGGAGAGATCACCGGAATAATAGGTTAGCGCGGACGCATGTGGCGGCGGCGGAAGGCCCACACACCCAGGGCGAAGTACAGGACGGTCAGGACGGCCATGACCCCGAGCTCGAAGGCGATGTCGCCGAAGCCGGCTTCGAAGTTCAGGATCTTGTTGAAGGCCTTGACCGTCAGCGCCGTGGGCAGGACGTCGTTGACGTAAAGGGTCCGCCCGGCCAGCCGGAGCAGGGTCACGCGCGGCAGGGGGAACATGCTTTCCGAGAAGAACATCAGGACGAAGAAGGGAAAGACCCCGACCGTCAGGAGCTCGTAGATCGTCTTCATCCACGCCGCGACGAGCAGGCTCACGGCCATGACGCTCAGGATGGAGACCCCCCCGACCAGAAGGACGAGAAGGGCCGAACCCAGGCCGTGGTAGCCGACCGACACGGCCGAGAGGTAGGTCAGGCCCAGGGCGGCCAGGCCGATGAAGAGCTGGTTCACCGTGATCGCGCCCAGGAATTCGGCCGTGGTCAGCTTCGACAGGACGAGCCGGGTGATGGTCCCTTTATCCACTTCCTTGATCAATGAAGCGGCGGCGGTGAAGAGGACCATGATGATCGCGAGGACGAGAAGCGCCGGCACGTACAGGTCGAAGTCGGTCCGCGGCTTTCCCGCCCCGGCCGCTTCGAACTCCACGAACGCGGGAAGATCCCGGCCCAGGGCCGCGCTGAGATACGTGTAGGAGATGGAATCGGCGAACGCCGCCGCGACCATGAACCGGACGCTCGATTCGTCGCCGATCGTCCGGAGGGGCGGGATGACGCCCGCCCGGCCGGCGGCCTGGTCGGCCAGGGCGCGCGACAACCCTTCGGGGATGACGATCAGAAGATCCGCGTCCCGGTTCTTCAGGAGGCGGCGGGCGCCATCGGGATCGGATACGGTCGAGACTTTGAAGATAGGCTTGCCGTCCGGGTACCGGGCCTCCTCCCAGGCCGTGGCGAGGTCCCGGCCCGCTCGGACGCGCCGGCCGCCTTCCGCCTCGACCGCGGCGTCGCGATCGGCCACGAGGAGCGCGTAGCTCGGCGTCGCGGCGCCGAAATAAGCGTACATCATGTAGACGAAGAACGGACCGAAGACGAGGGCGAGGATGAAGATCTTCCACTCGCGGACGTTCTCCTTGAGCGTCTTTCCCCAATAGGCGAGGAGTCTCATTCGCGCAATCCCCGGCCCGTGAGATGAAGGAAGACATCTTCCAGGGTGATCGGCCTGACCCGGGCGTGATGGAGACGCAGGCCCCGCTCCCCGGCCTTCCGGAGAAAGGCGGCCAGAAGGCCCGGCGCCGCCGTCGAAGCGGTGGTGGTCAAACGGCCCTGGACGCTGATGGCAGCCTTGTTTGTGCCCAGCTCGAGAAGGATGGCCGAAACTTCTTCCGGCCCGCCTTCTCCGGCTTCGACCTCGACGAGGTCGCCGCTGCCGACGACGGTCTTGATGCTCGCGACCGTGTCCAGGACGAGGACCTTCCCCCGGTCGATGACGCAGACCCGGTCGGAGAGCTTCTCGGCTTCCTCCATGTCGTGGGTCGTGAGGACGACCGTCGTCTTGGGGCCCAGCGTCCGGACATACTCCCGGACGAGGACGCGGCTCTGCGGATCGAGGCCCGCCTGAGGCTCATCGAGGAAGAGGATCTCGGGCTCGTGGACGAGGGCCAGGGCGATGTTGAGCCGCCGCTGCATGCCTCCCGAGAGTGTCCGGGCCAGCTTCCGCTTCTTTTCCCCCAGGCCGAAGGCCTCGAGGAGGGCCTCGGCCCGCCGCCGCGCCTTCCGCCCGTCCAGGCCGTGCATCCGGCCGATGAAGGCGAGCTGTTCGAAGGGGGTCAGCGTCTCCCAGATCACGATTGATTGAGGGGACAGCCCGATCGAGCCGCCGATCGCGATCGTCCCGGCGTCCGGCCGGAGGAGGCCGCACATCAGCTTGATCGTGGTCGTCTTCCCCGCCCCGTTGGGGCCGAGGAAGCCGAAGATCTCGCCCTTCCGGACTTCGAGGGAGAGGCCGTCGACTGCGCGGACGTCGCCGAAGGACTTGACCAGGTTGGAAACTCGGAGAACGATCGGCGGGCCTGATTCGGGCATTGGTCTTTGGATGGGAATTTATCCGAATCGGCGCCGGGCGTCAACGAGCCCGCTGGCTTACCGAGGGCAAGGCGGCGGGTTCTGTCTGCTCCGGAGGCTTCGGGATCGCCCAACGCTCACGTTGGAACCCGCTCGGGTTCCCTGTGAGCGTGGGGCAACCCGGAGCCCACCTTTTCATGGTCCTTCGATTGTGATAAAGAATATGGGACAAACGCGGGGGTAGCCCCGTCTCTCTCCTGTGGAGGAAATCATGAAAGACGACGAAAACGAGCAGAAACAGATCTCCAAAGGCAAGGCCATCGAGGCCGCCCTCTCCCAGATCGAAAAGCAGTTCGGCAAGGGCGCGGTCATGAAATTAGGGCAAAAGGACGTCGCCAACCGGGTCCCGGCGATCCCGACGGGATCGATCGCCTTCGACCGGGCCCTCGGGATCGGGGGATTCCCCCGCGGCCGCGTCGTCGAGGTCTACGGGCCGGAGGCGACGGGGAAGACCACTCTCGCCCTCCATGTCATCGCCGCGGCCCAGCGGCTGGGCGGCCAGGCCGCCTTCATCGACGCCGAGCACGCCCTCTCCCCGGCCTACGCGGCTAAGATCGGCGTGGATATCGACAACCTCCTCATCTCCCAGCCCGATTTTGGAGAGCAGGGCCTCGAGATCGCCGAGGTCCTCGTCCGGAGTGGGGCCGTGGACGTCGTGGTCGTCGATTCGGTCGCCGCCCTCGTCCCGAAGGCCGAGCTCGAAGGGGAGATGGGCGACGCCCACATGGGCCTTCAGGCCCGCCTGATGTCCCAGGCCCTGCGGAAGCTGACGGCCATCGTCGCCCGGTCGAAGACCTGCTTCATCTTCGTCAACCAGATCCGGGAGAAGATCGGCTTCTTCCTGGGCAATCCCGAGACGACGACGGGCGGCCGGGCCCTCAAATTCTACGCCTCGATGAGGATCGACGTCCGGCGCCTGACCGCCCTCAAGGAGGGCGAAGAGGTCATCGGCAACCGGGTCAAGGTCAAGATCGTCAAGAACAAGATGGCCCCGCCGTTCAAGGAGGCCCAGTTCGACATCATCTACGGCGAGGGAATCTCCCTCGAGGGAGACCTCGTCGATTGCGGGCTCGAGTACGGGATCATCGAGAAGTCCGGAACGTGGTATTCCTACAAGGGCGAGCGGATCGGCCAGGGCCGGGAGAACGTCAAGAAGCTCCTCAAGGAAAACAAGGAGATGGCGGCGGAGCTTAACCGGGAAGTCCGCAAGAGGGCCGGCTTGACCTTCGAGGGGGAGGAGTCGGAGAAGCCCGAAAAGGCCGTGGAGCCCAAGTCGCTGGAAAAGCCGGAAAAGCCGGAACGGCCCGAGCGCCGCGGGCGGACGGATGATCTTTAGATGAGCGCGGACGGCACGCCCGCCGAAACGGCCGGACTCTCGCCCGGAACCCTGGTCCATGTCGGCGAAAAGCTCGTCGACAAGGTCAAGATCACGGTCATCGACTATGACAGCGAGAACTTCTACGAGAAAGAGGTCGCCACGGTCGAGGAGTGCTTCCGCTTCCGGGAGACCTCGACCGTCACCTGGATCAACATCGACGGCATCCACGACGCCTCGGTGATCGAAAAGCTGGGGACCCATTTCGGGATCCATCCCCTCATTCTCGAAGACATCATGAACACGTCCCAGCGGCCGAAGCTCGAGGACATGGGAGATTCCATCTATCTCGTCCTGAAAATGATCGAGTTCGTCCCCGAGTGCCCGGACGTCTCGATCGAGCAGATGAGCGTCGTCTTCGGGAAGAACTTCGTCCTGTCCTTCCAGGAGCGCCCCGGGGACACGTTCGACCCGGTTCGGGAGACGGATCCGGAAGGGGAAGGGGCGGATTCGGAAGATGGGGCCCGACTACCTGGCCTACGCCCTCCTCGACTCGGTCGTCGACGACTACTTCGTCGCCCTCGAGCGGCTGGGCGAGCAGGTGGAGGACCTCGAGGACGAGCTGATCTCGAACCCCGAGCAGAGAGACGTTGAACCGGATCCACCGGCTCAAAAGGCAGATGATCTTCCTCCGCAAGTCGGTCTGGCCGCTCCGAGAGGTCATCAGCCGGATGGAGCGGGCCGAGTCGCCGCTCCTCAAGAAGACGACCGGGATCTTCCTCCGCGACGTCTACGACCACACCATCCAGGTCATCGACAACATCGAGACGTTCCGCGACATGCTCTCGGGGATGCTCGACATGTACCTCTCGAGCGTCAGCAACCGGATGAACGAGGTCATGAAGTTCCTGACCATCATCGGAACGATCTTCATTCCCCTGACCTTCCTGGCCGGCGTGTACGGGATGAACTTCAGGTTCATGCCCGAGCTGGAGTGGAAATACGGGTATTTCGTCGTCTGGGGCGTGATGATCGCCGTCGGAGCGTCCCTGCTCGTCTACTTCCGCAAGAAGAAGTGGTTATAAAGGGGGATCGCATGAAAGCGCGAACGATCGTCATCCTGATCCTCGTCGTCCTGGCGGCCGTCATCGTCATCCAGAACTCGGGACCGGCCATCTTCCATCTGTTCTTCTGGCCCATCTATGCGTCCCAAATCATTCTCGTCGTTCTCGTCTTTGCCATGGGCTTGGGCATCGGCTACCTCCTCGGCTTCCGCGGCCGCCGGCCGCGAGCTCAGAAATCCGTCCCGCCGCCGCCCGCGGCGATGCCCCCGGCCCAGCGGCCCGCTCCGCCCTCGGCGAAGCCATGACCGGCCTCTTCCGCCACCTCAAGACATATATCTTCCGCGGCTTCCTCGCCCTGCTCCCGCTCGCCCTATCTTTCGTCGTCCTCCGCTTCCTCTACCTGGCCGTGGATCAGCGGGTCGCCCGGATCATCGAGAAATGGACCAAGGTGAACATCCCGGGCCTCGGCCTGCTCCTCGTCCTGGTTATCCTGTATCTCCTCGGCGTCGCCGCGAGCAACCTGGCCGGCAAGCGCTTCTTCGGGGCGGTCGACTCCGTTTCCGGGCGCATTCCGCTCGTCAAGTCGGTCTACCACCTGGGAAAGCAGCTCGTCAGCGCCCTCGCCACGCCCGGGCCAGGGCAGCTCAAGCGCGTGGTCCTCGTCGAGCAGTTCCGGCCCGGAGTCTGGTCGGTCGGGTTCGTCACCGGCCATATGACCGACCCCAAGTCGGGCGAGCGGCTCGTCCGCCTATTTCTCCCCCAAGGGCCCAACCCCACGAGCGGGTTCATGATCGTCGTCCGGGAGGCCGAAGTCCGGCCGATCAACTGGAGCGTCCCCGAGGCGATGAACGCCGTGATCTCGGGCGGGATCTCCGCGCCCGACAAGCTCGAGTGAAGCTTCGGGATCGCCCAACGCTCACAAGGGGAACCCGAGCGGGTTCCCCCCACGCAAAGCGCGGGTCCCCTCTCCTGATGTTCGCTTATGGGCGATCCCTCCGCGGGAGAGTTTTTAAGAGTCGCCTAACGCTCACAAGGGGAACCCGGCGGGTTCCCAAGTGAGCCGCCGGACAATCCCGGAGCTTAATCGATGATGATCTCGTCGGCGAAGATCCAGGCCTTGCTGCCGGCGCCCGGATGCCCCGGCGGGCAGACGCCGATCGTCTTCGCCGTGACGCGCAGATAGCGAGCCTTGACGCCGTTCAGGCGGGCGGTGAAATCCTCGGCTAAGATTTCCGGCGCATCGGTCGGGACATCGTTCTCGACGGTCGCGACCGTCTCGTAATCCTTGCCGTCCCGGGACACGGCGAATTCGACGCGCGCCGGCAGGAAGATCCAGGAGCTCGCGTTCTGGAGGAACCCGGTCGTGACGGCCGCGATCCTCTCGGTCCGGCCGAAGTCGATCACGGCTTCGAGGTCCTCGCCTTCGTAGCCCTGCCAATGGCCGTCGGTGTGCGATTTGGACCCCCGCAAGCCGTCGACGAGGCCGATGTCTCCCCCGCCCTTATAGCGCTCCTTGTAAGGATGGGCGAGCTTCGGCGCTTTGCCGAGGGCCTTGTGCTTTAGGAAGCGCATTTCGGAGATCTTCCCGACGAGCAGCCCATCGACGAACGTCCCCGCCCGGACCGAGGCCGTCCGCTTGAGGCGAAGCGGCCCGGTCGAGAGGGGAGAGGCGGCGTCGGGATTCCGCCCGTCGGTCCGATAGCGGATCCCGGGGATGCCGATCTCGTTCGACATCGTCATGGTCAGGGTCGACGTTTTGGGATCGAGCCGCGGAGAGAGGGAGACGTTGAAGGCGCTCTCGGCGAATGGGATGCCGGCCCGGCGGTAGCGCTCGAGCTGGACGAAAAGGCGGCCGGTGAAATCCGGCCAATCGCGGGAAGCGCGGGGCGACCAGACCGCCTCGGACAGGGCGGCGAGCCGCGGGAAGAGCATGTATTCTGCGTGCGAGGGCGTCCCGATGTATTCTGTCCAGAGGTTGGCCTGCCCGCCCAGGATATGGGCGGCCTCCTCCGCGTTGAGCTCGGCCGGGACGGGCTCGAATTCATAGACCTTGCGGAGGGGCAGCGATCCGCCGATAGCCAGGGGCTCGAGCGCAGGCTGGCCCTGGTAGTAGTCGAAATAGCAGTGAGACGTCGGGGTCATGACCACGTCATGGCCTGATCGGGCGGCCGTGATCCCGCCCTGCGTGCCGCGCCAGGACATGACGGCGGCGTTGGGGGCCAGGCCGCCTTCGAGGATCTCGTCCCAGCCGAGGAGCTTCTTCCCTTTCGCGTTGACGATCTTCTCGATGCGCTTGACGAACCAGCTCTGCAGCTCCTCCTCGGTCTTCAAGCCTTCGGCGGCTCATCCGGGCCTGGCACTTGGGGCATTTCTTCCAGCTCGGCCTTGTCCACCTCGTCGCCGCCGATGTGGATGAAGGGCGAAGGGAAGAGCGGCGATCACTTCGTCCAGCACGTCCTCGAGGAAGGCGAAGGTCTCTTCGTTGCCCGGGCAGTAGACGTTCGTGATCGGCCAGACGCCGCCCGGCAGGACCGTGAAGGGGCCGCCCGTGCAGGAGAACTGGGGATAGGCGGCCAGGGCCGACTGGCAATGGCCGGGCATCTCGATCTCGGGCACGACGGTGATGCCGCGGGCCGCGGCGTAGGCGACGACGTCGCGGATCTCGTCCTGGGTGTAGAATCCGCCGTAAGTCGCGGCCTCGCCCGCCTCTTGCGGCGGCCGGGAGTTCCAGGGCTTGTCCTCGCGATCGACGCGCCAGGCTCCGACTTCGGTGAGGCGCGGGTATTTCTTGATCTCGATCCGCCAGCCCTGGTCGTCGGTCAGGTGCCATTGGAAGGTGTTCATCTTGTGGAGGACCATATCGTCGATGACGCGCTTGACGAACTCGGCGGGGAAGAAATGGCGGCTTACGTCGAGGAGGACGCCGCGCCAGGCGAAACGGGGGCTGTCCGTGATCCGGACGGCGGGAACGGTCCAGGCGGAGGGGGCGGCGGCGCCGGCGGAGGCTGAAGCAGAGTCCGTAAAGATCGCCGGCGGGAGGAGCTGGAGCAAGGATTGCGTGCCGTAGAGGAATCCCGATGCGTCGCCGGCTTCGATCGTGATGCCGGCGGGGCCTGAGGCCAGGACGTATCCCTCCTTGGGGAGCGCCGGACCGGAAACGGGGCGAAAGGCGACGGTTCCGACTGGGATTTCGGCCGTCGCGCCGGCGGGCGATTCGACGATCTCGAGGCCGAAGCCCGCCGCATCGCCGAAGCGGGAGGCGAGGATGTCGGCGGCGCGGCGCGCGCCCGGATCGGCGGCCGGGACGAGGATCTTCGTCGCCGGGGTGAAAGCGAACGCGCCCGCAAGCCTCTCGACGCTCGCCGGCTTCGGGACGATCGCGATCTCCGGCGCCGGGCCCGGCGCGGGTGGCGGCACGGTGTGGACCGCGACGCAGGACGGGAGAATGAATAAAAGCCAGGCGATGGACGCAGCTCGCGGGATGTGTTTCATGGCCGACCTTCCTTGACCCGATTCGACCTCACTTTATTTGAAAAGACGGGGTCGCGTCTACAAAATTCAATTTTGAGACACCCGGCATTTAAAGTTTTCTTTTTTGAACTTTGTAGACGCGACCCCAATTTCGGATTTTTTTGGGCGTTATTCGTGGGAGGGGCTGAAATCCGAGCGAAAATCCAGGATAATGAGGGCTGTCGGAAGAGTTGGACGAAAAGCCAGGGGAGACAGCATGAGAAACGAACCCATGAATCGCCGGACCGTTTTGAGAGGGCTGGCCGGGGGCGCGGCCGCGGGTTGGCTCTGGCCGGCCGTGACTTCGGCCCAGACGAAAGAGACGCTTGACTCGTTGAAGCAAGCGGTTGCCGCGCGGGGCGGCGATCCGGCCGCCGGCGACGAGCGCTTCTGGGGCGTCGTCAAACGACAGTTCCCGATCCGGGAGGGGCTGATCATGCTCAACGCGGCCAATCTGACCCCGACGCCCCAGGCCGTCGTCGACCTTCAGCTCGGCTGGCTCCGGGACATCGACGCCGACGCTTCTCCGGCGAACCGGGCCAAGTTCGAGGCGCTGAAAGAGGAGGCCCGAACGGCCCTGGCGGAATTCGTCGGGGCGGACCCGGACGAGATCGCGATCGTCCGGAATACAAGCGAGGGGAACAATTTCGTCATTAACGGGGTCGAGCTCGGCAAGGGCGATGAGGTCGTCATCTGGGACCAGAACCACCCGACGGCCAACGTCGCCTTCGACGTTCGTGCCGAGCGATTCGGCTTCCGCGTTATCCGGGTGAAGACTCCGGAGGCTCCCGAAAAGCCCGCGGACCTCATCCGCCCGTTCTCCGACGCGATCACCCCCAGGACGAGGATGATCGCGTTTTCGCACGTCTCGAACGTCTCCGGTATCCGGCTCCCGGAAAAAGCCTTGTGTCAGCTGGCCCGCGAGAGGGGCGTTCTGAGCCTCGTCGACGGAGCCCAAACGTTCGGCGCATGCCCTTTGGATCTGCACGACATGGGCTGCGACTTTTTCACGGCCAGCTCGCACAAATGGTTTTGCGGCCCGAAAGAGGTCGGGCTGCTTTACGTCCGGAAAGACAGGATAGCCGCTCTGCATCCCACCCTTGTCGGCCTCGGTTGGGAGAAAGCGAGAACCGCCGGGGCCCGTAAATTCGAGACGCTCGGCCAGCGGGACGACGCCCGGATCGCGGCCATGCTCGAGTCCGTTCGGTTCCACAATACGATCGGGAAAGCGCGCGTCTCGGAGCGGACCCTTGTCCTGGCCGCCGCGGTCAAGAAAGAATTGAAGGCGAGGATCCCAAGTGCGCGGATCGCCACGCCGGACGGGCGGGACATGAGCTGGGGCGTTGTGGCCTTTCAGGTCCCGGGAGTCGACACGGCCAAGGCCGTCGCGGGTCTTTATCGGGAAGCGAACGTCGCCTGCGCGGCCGTGGGCTCCGGATTCCGCTTCTCGCCCCACATCTATAACACGATGGCGGAAATCGAAACAGCCGTCCGGGCCGCGGCCAAGCTGGCGGTCTGAGCGCAGAGGAGGCAACCATGATCAAGAAGATCGATCACATCGGGATCGCGGTCCGGAAGCTCGAGGACCGGATCCCTTTCTACCGGGACGTCCTCGGGCTCCCCTTCCTCGAGATCGAGGAACTCCCGGACCGGAACCTCCGTCGGGCCGGGTTCGACTGCGGCGGCGTTCAGTTCGAGCTCATCGAGTCCACCTCGCCCGACACGG
Source organism: Candidatus Aminicenantota bacterium (assembly GCA_963848835.1). Lineage (GTDB taxonomy): Bacteria > Acidobacteriota > Aminicenantia > Aminicenantales > UBA4085 > CAWKFB01. The sequence continues at coordinate 156,281 of CAWKFB010000020.1, forward strand.
CGATCGCTTCGTTCATCGAGAAGAAAGGGGAGGGGCTCCACCACATCGCCCTGGAGGTGGATGACATCGAAAAGACGCTCGAATCGTTCGTCGAATCAGGGATCGAGCTGATCGATGCCGAGCCCCGGCCGGGAGCGGCCGGGACGATGATCGCCTTCCTCAACCCGAATTCGACCGGCCGCGTCCTCCTCGAGATCGTTCAGAAGGAATAGAGGCTCTTCAAGCTTTTCTATGGATTCCCCTATTTCTCCCACTTTTCTCGATCGCCGCAGGCGGAATTCTCGCGGCGGGATTGTTGATCTCCCTTTGTCCGGGGGGTATGATGAATGGCGGAGGACACAGGGGCAGGGGGAAACCGCCGTGACCGCAAAAAACCGTTTCTGGCCGTACGTCTGGATCCTGACGTTCGTCCCGATCAGCGGCCTGCTGGCCGGGATCCTGGCTTACGCGATGCGCCTCCGGGCTCCCGGTTCCGGGGGGAACGGATTCTTCGATGTCCTTTGGGGCTACGGCCCTTTTTGGCCCGGAACCTATGGGGTCCGTCATATTCCCTCCCTCATCTTCGGCCTCGCCGTCCTCGCCCTGCTCATCGCTTCCCGGCGCGGACGTAAGCCGGTCGTGACCGTTTTCCAGATCCGAATCATCCTGCTCGTCTTGGTCGTCCTATTGACCGTATTCTTCAAAATATTCATGGTCGTCATGTGGCCGGACCCCGTGAAGCGCCAGCCCTTGAGCGAAGCCATGCCCCTGTTCATCTACGCCGACCTGGACCTCATCCTGGTCCTCGTTGCGACGTTCCTGCCGGCGTTTCGTCGGCCGCCCGGCCGGCTCGTCTAAAAGAGCGGACGACGCGTCGTGAAGGATCAATACACCGGCGATATAAACGACTTCTGGAAGTACGCGATCTTGCGCACATTCGAGCGTGCTTGGCCGGGACGGCTGCACGTGTGCTGGATGCTGACGCCTCCGGTCGAACGCAGCGACGGTGGCCAAATTAGCTACCTGTCCGAGCCAGATCTCTACCGGCGCATAGACCCGAACCTGTTCGATAAACTCGCATCGCTAATCGGCTCGGCTCGACGGACCGTGGCGCACGAGATTCCGCCTCGGATCCGGCTCGCGTTCAATGCCCGCGAACTCGCAAGCCAATGATCGCCTCACTTGAAGCCCTTCTCGGGAATAGGGGCGCAACACTCGTTGCGCTCATTATTCTCATGAGATAAATGTGTCATACGAACGCTCCGTCCCCCGAATAAAGCTCGAAAAATGGAGGAAGCGGCTGTGAAATATATTATCAATTCACATGAAAGAATAGATAACTCTTACATAATAAACATGATAACGTGCGCCCCTATGAATACGTAGTGCCTATCAACACTTAAATTGAATGAAGTTCCCGGGCCTAAAGACCGGGGTGCTTCGAATCAATTTCTACGAGGAGGGTGCCGTTGTCGACCGTCTGGCCGGCGGCGACATGGACGGCCCGAACCGTCCCCGGCCTCCGGGCCTTGATCTCGTTCTCCATCTTCATCGCTTCCATGATCAGAAGCCCGGCTCCGGCCGCGACCTTGTCCCCCGCCGCGACATGGACTTGGACGATCTTGCCCGGCATGAAGGCCTTGATGACCTCCGGCCCGCTCTCGTCCCGTTTCCGCCGAGCCCTCCGGGCGAGCTGCTTCCGCTCGTTCAGGACCTCGAACCGGTAGGCGCCGTTCTTTGAGTGGAGTTCGATCCCGTCGTCGGCGAAGCCGTAGGAAAAGTCGAATACGGCGTTGTCCATGAGGAGGGACAGGGAATCCGCCGTGCACTGCCGGACGTCGATCTCGTGCGTCGTCCCGTTCATCCCCACCCGGAAGATGTGCTCGCGCAGGTGCTCAACCTCGACCATGACCTCGGTCCCGTTGCAGACGACCAAATACTTCTTCATGGATCTTCAGGCGTTTCTATGGTTCCCCTCTTTGAAAAAGAGGGGGCAGGGGGGGAGAACATCTCTGTTGCTCGCACAAGAACCTTAATAACCTTTTTCATAGGTCCCGGTCTCCCGGCCGGCCCGACAGCTTCCAGGCCGACGACGGCGCCTGGGCCGTGAACGCAAGGGCCGGCCCGTGCTCGTCCGCGAGCCAGGCCAGGACGGCCGCCGCGGCGTAGGCCGCCTCTCCGGGGCCGTCCGCGTCCTCCCGCAGCAGGTCATCCCCCCGCTTTTCGATAAACTGGGTGTCATATCGCCCCGCGGCGAAATCCGGATGCCGGACGATCCGCCTCAAGTAAGGGATGTTCGTCCGGATGCCGACGATCTGGTATTCTTCAAGCGCCCGCCGCATCCTGGCCAGGGCGCTCGGGCGGTCCGGGCCCCAGACGACGAGCTTCGAGATCAGGGGATCGTATTCCATCGGGATCGTGTATCCGGCGTAGACCCCCGTATCGTCCCGCACCCCCGGCCCCCCGGGCACGGCCAGCCTCCGGACGAGCCCCGGCGAGGGCATGAAGCCGTTCCACGGGTCTTCGGCGTAGATCCGGCATTCGAGGGCGTGGCCGCGCCGCTCGGGGGCAAAACCGCGAAGGGCGCCCCCCCCCCGCGATCTCGATCTGCTTGGCCACGAGGTCGACGCCCGTGATCATCTCGGTGATCGGGTGCTCGACCTGGAGCCGCGTGTTCATCTCCAGGAAATAGAAGCGCCGCTCCGCGTCTACGAGGAACTCGATCGTCCCGGCGCTGACGTACCCGCAGGCCCGGGCGGCCTTCACCGCGGCGGCACCCATCGCTTCCCGCAGCGCGTCCGTCATCAGGGGAGAGGGCGTCTCCTCGATGATCTTCTGATGCCGCCGCTGGACCGAGCATTCCCGCTCGAAGAGATGGCAGGCCCCGCCCTCCGCGTCGGCCAGGATCTGGAATTCAATGTGATGGGGCTCGCTCAGGAACTTCTCGATATAGACGCGTCCGTCTCCGAACGCCGAGAGGGCCTCCCGGCGGCAAGCCGCGAACGCCCCGGCCAGCTCTCCCGGCCGCTCGACCTTGCGCATTCCCTTCCCGCCCCCGCCTCCCGCCGCCTTGATCAGGACGGGGTACCCGATCGCTCGTGCGGCCGTCTCCGCCTCTTTCTCGTTCGCGAGCGGCGGCGTCCCCGGCACCACGGGAACGCCGGCCCGGCTCATCGTCTCCCGGGCCCGGGTCTTTTCGCCCATCATCTCGATGGATTCCGGCCCCGGGCCGATGAAGACGATCCCCCGCTCCCGGCAGGCCCGCGAAAACGCGGCGTTCTCGCTCAGGAAGCCGTAGCCGGGATGGATCGCGCCCGCCCCCGCCTTCTTCGCCGCCCCTAGGATCTTCTCCTGGTCGAGATAGGTGTCGCGCGGCGCCGCGCCCGGCAGGGGCCAGGCCTCGTCGGCCTGGCGGACATGGAGGGCGTGGCGGTCCGGGTCGGAATAGACGGCCACCGTCGCGATCCCGAGCTCCCGGCACGTCCGCATGATCCGGACGGCGATCTCCCCGCGGTTGGCGACGAGGATCTTCCGGATCGGCTCAGAGGGGGATGTTCCCATGCTTCTTGGGCGGGTTCTTCTGCCGCTTGTTCCTCAGCATCTTGAGGGCCTGGATGATCTCCGGCCGGGTGTCCTCGGGGAGGATGACCGCGTCGATGTAGCCGAGCTCGGCCGTCTTGTAGGGATTGGCGAACATCTCGCGGAACCGGGCGACGAGCTCGGCCTTCTTCTCCGCCGGATCGGCCGCCGCGGCCAGCTCCCGCCTGAAGATGATGTTGACCGCCCCGTCCGGCCCCATGACCGCGATCTCGGCCGTCGGGTAGGCCAGGTTGATGTCGCCGCGGATGTGCTTCGAGGACATTACGTCGTAGGCCCCGCCGTAGGCCTTCCGGGTGATGACCGTCACCTTCGGGACGGTCGATTCGGCGTAGGCGAAGAGGAGCTTGGCCCCATCTTTGATGATGCCGCTCCATTCCTGCTCCGTCCCGGGCAGGAACCCGGGCACGTCGACGAAGGTGACGAGGGGGATGTTGAAGGCGTCGCAGAAGCGGATGAACCGGGCGCCCTTCTTGGACGAATGGGTGTCCAAACACCCGGCGAGGTGGGCCGGCTGGTTGGCCACGATGCCGACCGGCATTCCGTCGAACCGGGCGAACCCGACGACGATGTTCGGGGCGTAGTGCTCGTGGATCTCGAAGAAATGCCCGTCGTCCACGACGAGTCGGACGATGTCCTTGATGTCGTAGGGCTTGTTCGGGTTGAGCGGGACGATCGTCTTGAGCGCTTCGTCGCGCCGTCCTGCAGGGTCCGAGGTCAGCCGAAGCGGCGGGTCGTCCATGTTGTTTGACGGCATGTACCCGACGAGCTCGCGGACCATGAGCAGGACGTGGTCCTCGTCCTCGGCAGCCAAGTGGGCGACCCCGCTCTTCGAGGCGTGGGTCATGGCCCCGCCGAGCTTCTCCTTGGTCACGTCCTCGTGGGTCACGGCCTTGATGACGTCCGGTCCGGTCACGAACATGTAGGAGTGTTTCTCGACCATCAGGACGAAATCGGTGATGGCGGGCGAATAGACCGCCCCGCCGGCGCACGGCCCCAGGATGACCGAGATTTGCGGCACGACGCCCGAAGCGAGGGTGTTGCGGAGGAAGATGTCGGCATAGCCGCCGAGGCTGACCACCCCTTCCTGGATGCGGGCGCCTCCGGAATCATTCAGGCCGATGACGGGCGCCCCGTTCTCCATGGCCAGGTCCATGACCTTGCAGATCTTCTCGGCGTGGGCGCCGGAGAGCGAGCCGCCCCAGACCGTGAAGTCCTGGGCGAAGACGAAGACGAGCCGGTCCTCGATCCGGCCGTACCCGGTGACGACGCCGTCGCCGAGGATCTTCGTCTTTTCCATGCCGAAGTCCGAGCATCGGTGGGTCTTGAGCTTGTCGAGCTCGACGAACGACCCGGGATCGAGCAGGCGCTCGAGCCGCTCGCGGGCGGTGAGCTTGCCGTCGGCGTGCTGCTTGTCGATGCGCTCGCGCCCCCCGCCGAGCTCGGCCGTTTTTTCGAGCTCGAGGAGGCGTTCGCGCAGGCCTTCGAGGTCGGGATGCGGAGGTCCGGCCATCCGAGTCCGCCCTTCCGTCAAGCCGCCCGTTTGTAGACGATGGCGACGACGGTCTTGTCGTTTCCACCCATGCTGACCGAGAGCCCGTACGGCCGCTGCGGGGAGATCTCGATCTGGGCTTTCCCGGCCTTCCCGGTGAGCTGCTGCCAGACTGTCACGGCCTGGCGGACGCCCGATCCTCCCGTCGGATGACCCCAGCCGATGAGCCCGCCCGTGGTGTTGAAGGGAACCGCGCCGCCGCGGGCCGTGTTCCCGGCCAAGACGTAATCCGGTCCGCCTCCCGGGCCGGCCAGGCCGATGGCCTCGACCGACAGGATGCCCGAGATCGTGAAGCAGTCGTGGCACTCGACCGTTCCCAGGTCGCCGGCCTTGATCCCGGCCGCGGCCAGCGCCTTTTCGACGGCCCGGGCGGAGGTCTCGAGCCGGGCCGGATCGGCGGGCGGGACGGTCAGGTCCGCTTCGACCTGGCCCCAGCCCATGATCTCGACCGCGTCGGCCTTGGCGATCCCGATCCGTCTTCAGCCCCTCTTCGGACACGACGGCGATCCCCGCCGCGCCGTCCGAGACCTTGGAGCAGTCGAAGACGTTCAGGTGGTCGACGAACGACTTGGGGTTGGGCTCCGTCAGGCCGACCGCTTCGAGGTCGGGGCAGGTGTTGTGGAACTCCTGGGCCGTCTCGCAGAGGCGGCGCGTTCTCGACGGCGTTCCGGTACCAGCGGGCGAAGGCCCGGCGCGTCTTTTCCCGGCCGTGCTTGGCGAAGTAGGCTCCGGCCCGGTCGCTGAAGGCCGCGGGGAAGAAATAGGCGTGGCCCTTCTTCCGCTCCCCTCGGTACCAGCCCGCCCCGGCCAGGATGTCCGCCCCGTAGACGGCCTTGACCGTGTTCTGGACCTCGACGCCGAGCGATAGAACAACGTCCGCGGTCTCGGCCAGGACGGACTTGATCGATGTCATCAGGGCAAGCCCGCCGGACCCGCAGGCGCCCTCGACGCGGGTGCACGGCTTCCAGCGCAGGCTCTCGTCGATCGCGGGGATGAGCCCGGCCAAGTTGCCCTGGCGGTTGAACCGGGCGGCCATGAAGTTGCCGATGACGCCCTCGTCCACGTTCGCCCCGCCGCCGATCTGTTTCAGGACGCCTTGGCCGGCTTCCTTGATGTACTCCTCGAGCCCGGGCCGCGGCTTCTTAGGGTTGAACTCCTTGCGGCCCGTGCCGAGGGAGATCGTCTGGTATCCTGCCGTCATATAGACTTTTGTATCCGAGCACATGGTCGCTCCTTTAGTCGAAATAAGAGTTGATCGGCCCGTAGGCGTGGTAAAAGCCGGTCAGGAGGACAGTGTTGACGTCTTCGTCGCGCGCGGCGACTCCGTCCTTGACGAGCTCCGAGTCCGATCTCCTTGGACGTGCGCCCGTAGGCCAGGGCGAGCTTCGCCCCCATCGTCGTCTGCCCTTTCAGGCCGGCGTAGAATCCTTCGAGGTATTTCCCCTTGTCCGGATCACCGACGACCGTTTTCCAGGGCTTGATCCCGGCGGGCGGCGGCCCAAGCTTTGCGTCCACGCGGACCGCGATCTCGGCGAAAGGCACATAGGCCTTTTTCGCCGGATCGTAGACGGCCGCCGGCCGGCCCTTCTCGTACTGGAGCATCCCATCTTTCTGCGAGCCGTCGGCGAACTGGCCTCCGCGCACTCCGGCGGCGACGTAGGCGTCGAGGAGAGGGCTGCCGAGCTTCTTCCCGGGCATCCGGTCGGCCATGACCTTCAGGATGTACTGGCAGACGTCCAGGCCGACATAGTCGATGAGCTGGAAGATGCCCATCGGCCGGATGAGGTAGTCCTGGGTGACCTTGTTGACGGCGTAGACCGCCTCGGGGAAGCCGAGCTCCGGGGCCAGCCGCTCGACCTCGGCGATCCCGTACAGGGCGTCGCGCATGAAATGGCCGTTGCCGATGAACCCGGCCACGTCGTGCGAAGGAACGACGGTCTTGCGCAGGCGCTTGGCGAACTGGAGGGCGAACTCGCCGACCTCGGGCCGGGTCGTGTCCGCCCGGATGACCTCGACGAGCTTCTGGACGGCCGGCGGGTTGTAGAAATGGAAGCCGACGATCCGGCCGCCGAGCTTCGACCGCGGCGTCGAGCTCGTGGATGGGGATGGATGACGTGTTGGTGAAGAACCAGGGATCGCCGTGGTTTCGGGCCGCGATCTGGGAGAGGAGCTTGACCTTCAGCGCCGGATCCTCGTTGACCGCCTCGAAGACGAGCGTCGCGTCGTCGGCCGATTCGAGCCGTGTCGTCGGCCGGACGAGGGCCATGACATCGTCGACGTACTGGAGGATGATCTCCTCGTTTTCGACGAGGTCCTCGCGGGCCTCGTAAACCTTGCGCAGGGCGACGGCCTTCTTCTCCGCTTCCTTGAGGACCTGGGCCCGGAGGTATTTCATCAGCCCGGTCAGGTTCGCGGACGAGACATCCACGGCCTGCAGGGTGAAGTGCAGATCTTTGTTCTCCGGATCGAGGGCCTGATCGGCCATCTCCATGGCCGTGAGCAGGACGATGCCGCTCCCCATCTTTCCCGCCGCTCCGAGCACGGCGACGCGTTCGAGCCGTTGGGCGTAATTCACCGTTTCCTCCGTTCCGTTGCCGCTCAGGACTGCCAGTTGGGCGGCCGCTTTTCCAGGAAGGCCTTCATGCCCTCGGCCGCCTCGTTGTCGAAGAGCGAGCCGAACTTCTCGGATTCGAGGGCGCAGCCCGATTCGAAGTCGAGGATGAAGCTCTGGCGGGCGACGTGCTTGGCCAGCTTGACGGCTTTCGGCCCTTTGGAGGCGATCGTCTTGGCGATCGTCTGGGCCGCGGCCAGGAGCTCCTCGGGCGGGAAGACTTTCTGGACGAGGCCGACGCGGAGGGCCTCCTCCGCGCCGATCATCTCTCCCGTCAGGAGGAGGTAGAGGGCGTTGCCCAGGCCGACGAGCCGGGGCAGGCGCTGCGTCCCGGCGTATCCGGGGATGACCCCCAGGCTGACCTCGGGCTGGCCGAACTTGGCCGCGGCGCTCGCGAGCCGAAAGTCGCAGGCCATGGCGAGCTCGAGGCCGCCGCCGAGGGCGAAGCCGTTGACCGCGGCGATGACGGGCTTGTCGAGGAGCTCGAGGCTGCGGAAGGTCTTCTGCCCGGCCCGCGAGAATTGCCGCCCCAGCTCCTGGGACTTGCCGGCCATCTCGGTGATGTCGGCTCCGGCGACGAAAGCCTTCCCCTCGCCGGTGAGGATGAGGACCTTGACGTCCGTCCGGTCCGCCACCTCCGCGATCAGGGAATCCATCTCGACGAAGAAGCGGCTGTTCAGGGCGTTCATGGCCTTCGGCCGGGAGATCGTGACCGTGGCGACCGGTCCGTCGACGGCCGTCTTCAGGATTTCGTAGTCCATTCTCTTCCTCCTCAGTCCGCGAGGATCGCGCGGGAGATGACCACCTTCTGGATCTCCGACGTGCCCTCGTAGATTTCCGTGATCCGCTGGTCGCGGTAGAGCCGCTCGACGCGGTATTCCTTCATGTACCCGTAGCCGCCGTGGACCTGGAGGGCCTTGTGGCAGACCCGGTGGGACATCTCCGCGGCGAAGAGCTTGATCATGGCCGATTCCTTGGTCACCTTCATCTTGGCGTCCTTCATCCAGGCGACGCGGTAGAGCATGGTCTTGGCCACTTCGACCTCGGTGGCCATCTCCGCGATCATGAACTGGATGACCTCGAACTCGGCCAGCTTCTGGTTGAATTGGACCCGCTCCTTGGCGTACTTGACCGCCTCCTCGAGGGCCCCCTCGGCGATCCCGACGGCCTGGGCGGCGATGCCGATCCGGCCGCCGTCGAGCGTGGCCAGGGCGATGTTCAGCCCCTTGTTCTCCACGCCGAGGATGTACGCCGCGGGGACGCGGCAGTCGGTGAAGACCATCTCGGTCGTGCTCGAGGAGCGGATGCCGAGCTTGTTCTCATGCTTGCCCACGGAAAAACCCGGGAGGTCCTTGGTGACGAGGAAGGCCGAGATGCCCTTTGCGCCCTTGCTTTTGTCCGTGCTGAAGAAGGCGATGATCACGTCCGCAATCCCGCCGTTCGTGGTGAAGTTTTTCGTCCCGTTCAGGATATAGGAATCGCCGTCGCGGACGGCCGTCGCCCGGAGCGCTCCGGGGTCGCTCCCCGCCCCGGCCTCGGTCAGGGAGAAGCAGCCGATCCACTCGCCCGTGGTGAGCTTGGGCAGGAACTTCTTCTTCTGCTCCTCGGTGCCGAAGAGCACGATGGCGTCATTGACGAGCGAGTTCTGGACCGAGACGGCGACGCTGACGCCGGCGTCCACCTTGCTGAACTCGATCATCGCCCCGACGTAGGCGATCGAGCCCAGGCCGGTCCCCCCGAATTCTTCGGGCACGGTCATGCCCAGGTAGCCCAACTCTCCGAGCTGTTTGATCGCGGCAAGGTTGACCTCCTGTTTTTCGTCGTACTCCAGGGCGACGGGCAGGAGCGTGTTGACCGAGAAATCCTTGGCCCCATCGATGACCATCTTCTGATCTTCGCTGAACGTAAAATCCATGATGCCTCCTCCTTGTTGATTTTTTATGATGCCGGCATGATGCGCGGATTCAGGAGGACGTCCGGGACCCGGCCCAGGCCTGGATGTACTCGATGATCTCCCGGAGATCATCGCCCGGGCCGAAGACCTTCCCGACCCCGAGGGCGGCCAGCTTCGACTGGTCCTTGGTCGGAATGATGCCGCCCCCCGTCAGGAGGCGGTCCTTGAGGCCGCTCGCGTCCATGAGCGCCTTGACCCGCTCGAAATGGGTCATGTGAGCGCCGGAGAGGATCGACAGGCCGACGACGTCGGCGTCCTCCTCGATGGCGGCGTGGACGATGGACTCCGGCGTCTGCCGCAGCCCCGGATATACGACTTCCATCCCGGCTTCGACGAGCGCCCGGGCGACGACCTTCGCCCCGCGGTCGTGTCCGTCGAGGCCCGGCTTGGCGATGACGACCTTGATCTTGCGCGCTGCCATGGGTGTTCCCTTCATCGTTGGATTGAGCTCAATAGAACGGCTGCTCCCTGTACTCGCCGAAGACCCGCTTCAGGGCCTCGCTGATCTCGCCGAGCGTGGCGTAGGCGCGGGCGCAGGCGAGAAGATGAGGCGTGAGGTTCTCCGTCCCGGCGGCGGCCTTCTCGAGGGCCTCGAGGCGGGTGCGGACCTCGCGCGCGTCGCGGCGGGCTTTGACCTCGCGGAGGAAGGCGACCTGCTCGCGCTCGACGGACGCGTCGATCTCGAGGAGCGGGATCTCGAGCGGCTCGCTCGCGTTGACGAAGTCGTTGACCCCGACCGTGATCTTGCGCTTGCGGGAGAGGGCCATCTGGTACTCGTAGGCCGCCCGGGTGATCTCCCGCTGGGGGAAGCCGAGCTCGATCGCCTTGATGATCCCGCCGAGGTCCTCGATCTTCCGGAAATAGGCCTCGGCCTCCTCCTCGAGCTCGTTCGTCAGCTTCTCGACATAGTACGATCCCGCGAGGGGGTCGATGACGTTGGGTACGCCGCTCTCGAAGGCGATGATCTGCTGCGTCCGGAGGGCGATCTCGACCGCTTTCTCCGACGGCAGGGCCAGGGCCTCGTCCATCGAGTTGGTGTGGAGGCTCTGGCAGCCGCCGAGGGCCCCGGACAGGGCCTCCAGGGCGGTCCGGACGATGTTGAGCTCGGGCTGCTGGGCGGTCAGGCTGCAGCCGGCCGTCTGGACGTGGAAGCGGCAGAGCCAGGAGCGGGGGCTCTTGGCCTTGAAGCGCTCCCGCATGTGGCGGGCCCAGATGCGCCGGGCGGCCCGGAGCTTGGCGATCTCCTCGAAGAAATCGATGTGGGCGTTGAAGAAGAAGGAGAGGCGGGGGGCGAAGTCGTCCACGTCGAGCCCGGCCCGGATCCCGTGCTCGACGTAGGCGAACCCGTCGGCCAGGGTGAAGGCGAGCTCCTGGGCGGCGGTCGATCCGGCCTCTCGGATGTGGTAGCCGCTGATCGAGATCGTGTTCCATTGCGGAACGTGCTCGGCGCAGAAAGCCATCAGGTCGGTGATGAGCCGCATGTGCGGTTCGGGCGGGAAAATCCACTCCTTCTGGGCGATGTACTCTTTGAGGATGTCGTTCTGGAGCGTGCCGCGAAGCTCGGCGAACGGGACCCCCTGCTTCTCGGCATTGGCCAGGAACATGGCGAAGATCCAGGCCGCCGTGGCGTTGATCGTCATGCTCGTCGAGACGCGGCCGAGGGGGATGCCGGCGAAGAGCCGCTCCATGTCGGCCAGGGTGTCGATGGCGACGCCCGTCTTTCCGACCTCGCCGCCCGACATGCTGTGGTCCGAGTCCCAGCCGTAGAGGGTCGGGTTGTCGAAGGCGACCGAGAGCCCGGTTTGGCCCTTTTCGAGGAGGAACTTGTAGCGGCGGTTCGTCTGGTCGGCCGTCCCCATCCCGGCGAACTGGCGCATCGTCCAGAGCTTGCCCCGGTACATCGTCGGATGGACGCCCCGGGTGTAGGGGTACTCGCCCGGCAAGCCGATCGTTGCGTCCGGGTCGGTCCCGGCCAGCGATTCGGGCGTGTAGAGGGGCTCGAGGGGGTGGCCTGAGAGGGTGGTAAAGTCGGCGTCCCGGAGCTCGGCTTTCTTGAATTTCTCGTCCCAGATGCTTTTCTCGATCTTTTTCACAGCTTGATCTTCCCTTCGGTGTCTTCCTGGATCTCCAGGCTGATGCTCCGGCAGAGGGCCCGGATGGCCGGGTAAGGCGAGCGGTCGTTCCGGACGAGCTCGGCGGCCAGGGCGGGGATGTCGTTCGTGCCGTCGGTCAGGGCCGCGTAGCGCTCCCAGAGGCAGGCCTGAATCGCCTCCCGGATCTCGCGCTCCATCCGGCGGCGCTTCTTCGCGTCAAGGCGGCCGGAGGCGGAGAGCTCGGAGATCCGCGCTTCGAGGGCGTCGTGGACCTCGTCCATCCCCTGGTCCTTGAGGGCCGAGGCGACCAGGATGGGCGGGGCCGCGGCGTCGCCCTTCCGGCAGCTTATCTCGAACAGGAAGCGGAGCGAATCGAGGAGCGATTCGGACCCGGGGAGGTCGGCTTTATTGATCAAGAAGAGGTCTCCGATCTCGAGGATCCCGGCCTTGAGGGCCTGGATGACGTCGCCCGTTGAGGGCTGGAGGACGAGGAGGACGAGGTCGGCGCAGTCGAGGACGTCGAGCTCGGTCTGCCCGACGCCGACGGTCTCGATGAGGATGCGGTCCATGCCGAAAGCGTCCAGGACGTCGGCGGCGTAAGGGGTCGCCGGCGACAGGCCGCCGTGCCCGTCGCGTGAGGCCAGGGAGCGGATGAAGGCGCGGTTGTCGTCGAGGAGGCTCTGCATCCTGATGCGGTCGCCGAGAAAGGCCCCCCCGCTGAAGGGGCTGGAGGGATCGATGGCGATGATCCCGACGGAGTGCCCGGCCTTGAGCAGGCGGCGGGCGAGGGAGGCGGTGACCGTGCTCTTGCCGACACCGGGCGGGCCGGTGATGCCGACGCGGACGCCGCCCTTCTGGAGGGGGATGAGCCGATCGCGGATCTCGGGAACCAGGGCGGGCTCGTTCTCGACCAGGCTGATCAGGCGGGCGCAGGCCAGGCGGCTTCCGGCGAGGAAGCCGGTCCAGAGAGCGGAATCGACAACGGGAGGACCCTGGTCGAAAGATTTCATCCGGGCTCTGCTGTTCGCGAAAAAACGGAGGTTACTCCCGCACTATATCGCCTTCGAGCGAATCAAGTCAACAGAGATCAGACGGCGAAGGCGGGGCCGGCGGAATAGCGTCCGGCGGCGTCCTGTTGGACCACGGCGGCCGGGATAGCCGGGTCGTGCTCGAAGATGACCGGGCCCCCGGAGGCGGCCGCGCGGGCCAGGAATCCGGCTTTTTCCTCGAGGAGCTTCTCGGCGTTGATGTCGTAGCCCATCGTGTACGGGAGGGACAGGTGATGCGAGTAGGGGATCATGTCCGAGGGGTAGAAGACGGCCTGGTCGCCGTCCCGCACCTCGACCCATTGCAGGCCGCGGGTGTGCCCGTCGCTGCGGTGGACCCAGACGCCGGGGACGATCTCCTCCGAGCCGTCGGTCACGTGGAGCTTGCGCCCTTCGAGGGCGTCGATGATCTCGGGGGGATAGCTCGCCCGCTCCCGGGGGTTCGGACGGCGGGCCGTCTCAAGATTGGCTGCCTGAACGTGGATCAAGGCGTTCGGGTAGGCCGGGCCGCCGTCCGGAAGCCGGATCCCGCCGGCGTGGTCGAAATGGAGGTGGGTGAGGATGATGTCGGTGATGCCCTTCGGATCGAGGCCCGCTTCGGCGGGGGCGAGGTGCTCGACGGCGTAGATGTGGCGGAACTTCGCCGGCCAGTGGCCGCCCGTACCGACGTCGACGAGGATCGTCCGGTCGCCGGATTCGATGAGGAGCGAGCGCGTGGCCAGGGCGATGCGGTTCTCGGCGTCGGCGGCCATCACCCGCGACCAGATGGCCTTGGGGACGGTCCCGAACATCGAGCCGCCGTCGAGGCGGAGGAAGCCGTGGTTGTGAAGGCTGAGGGTGAACGGGCCGAGGGTCATCATGGCGGCGTCGGGACCTCCATCGATCGATGCGGAGCGAATGTAACGCCGCGTCCGTGGCGTGTCAAGGATCGCTCCGGGATTGCCCCGCGCTCACAGCGAATAAAATGGTGCCAGTCATCTAAATAAGCCAATTATCACCGCCAATAAATAGGCGTATTCAGATGACTGGCAGAGATTTAAAGATGACTGTCGCCGAAATTCGCGTTAGAATGGGCCGCATACGGGAATGGCTCTCCAGCGCCCCGATTCAGGAGGTCGAATGAAAAAATCCGCACCGGTCTGTTTCGTTATCGCGACCGCAGCGTTCATTCTGCTCGTTGGGACGTCCCTCGCCGCCGAGAGCCGCGGGGTCGGCCACGGCCAGCGGTATGACCGGCTGGTCATCCGGAACGTCATCCTCATCGACGGCAAGGGCACGCCCGCTCGCGGGCCCCTGGACGTCATCGTCGAGGGGAACAAGATCTCAGCCGTCCGGGGAACGAACCTCCGCGCCGACGCGTACAAGGCCGAGGCGCACGTCCTCGACGGGACGGGCATGTACCTTCTCCCCGGCTTCATCAACAGCCACGTCCATCTCCACGACGAGCGGGCCGGGATCAGTCAGCCTTTCGAGTACGAGTACAAGGTCTGGCTGTCGTGCGGGATCACGACGATCCGGGACGTCGGGAGCGACGTGAAAAAAGCGGTCGCCGAGCGGAAGAAGAGCCAGGAGGGCTCGATCGCCGCCCCGCGCCTCTATCTTTATGAGACCGCGGCCGGCGCGACTCCCGAGGAGGCGCGCAAGTCCGTCCGCTCGCTCAAGGAGCAGGGCGTGGACGGGATCAAGATCTTCGGCATGGACCGCGATATCATGGCCGCCGCCGTCGACGAGGCGAAGAAGCTCGGCCTCAAGGTCGCCCATCATATGGGCGTCGAGGAGACCGATGCCCGCGACGCGGCCGGGCTCGGCGTGGCCACCCTCGAGCATTGGTACGGCATCCCGGACGCCGCCCTTAAGGGATCCCAGAATTTTCCCCCGACCTACAACTACAACAATGAAAGCGACCGCTTCCGGTGGGCGGGGCGTTTGTGGCGGGAAGCTGATCCGGCAAGGCTCGAAGGCGTGCTCGACGGGATGATCGCGAAAGGCGTGGCTTGGATCCCCACGTTCAGCACGTACGTAGCTTGCCGCGACATGACCCGGGCCAGGGCTCTCCCCTGGTTCAAGGAGTATCTCCATCCCGCGCTCGAGGCGTATTTCCCGCCGAGCCTGAACCGCCACGGGGCTTTTTCCCAGGGCTGGTCGACCGAGGACGAGATCGCCTGGAAGGAGAACTACAGGATCTGGATGAAAGCCGTTCGGGACTTCGCCGACAAGGGCGGGCTGGTGGGCGCGGGCGACGACGCGGGATTCATTTATACGCTCTACGGATTCACCTTCCTGGAAGAGCTCGAGCTGCTGCAGGAGGCGGGCTTCCATCCTATCGACGTGATCGAATGTGCGACGGGAAACAATGCCGAGATCATGGGATTAGCGAACGAGCTCGGGCGGGTCAGGCCCGGATATCTTGCCGATCTCATCCTGATCGACGAAAATCCCTTGACGAACCTGAAGTATTTGTTTCCGACGGGCGTTCTCGATCTCGACAAGGCCGGCAAGGAGATCGTCAGGGGCGGGATCAAGTGGACGATCAAGGACGGGATCGTTTACAACACGCCGACCTTGATGAAGGACGTCCGGGACATGGTGGCGAAAGCCCGGGCGGAAAAAAAGAAGAACTAACGGCCATCCGGGAAGGGGCAAAGAGGACGAAGGGGGGACGGCGAAACCATCCCCCCTTCTCGGACCACCCCTCCTTGTCTATCCTGCCGTTCTTTTCCCCGAGACTTAGAGGAAGGAACCGGACCGTCACCGTCAGTGTCTCGCCGGTAGCAAGGGGGACCGGATATATCAACGGTTTGCTGGATGCGACGATCGTATAATCGGCCATCGGGAGGACAATGGATTCGACCGTGAGATCGAAATTGTCGCACGGTGATTGATCGGGATTGGTGATCGACAACGTTTGGTCTCCGAATTCGACATTGACTTTCTTCCCGCCGAATGACAAGGAGGAAGGTGCGACGTCAGCGATCCTGAGCCATGGATTGTAATTCACGAACGTCGAAACCGCATCTCCAGTCCCTACGGGCGTTGGGCCCGAGGACGAGCCCCACCAATTGCACGTCCCGTCGATGATGGGGTTGAATTCGTTGTTCAGCCCGAAGGTGCTGTTGCCGAAGAGGAAGTTGTTATTGACCTTCGGCCCCGGGTTCAATCCATTGATCAGGACGCCGGTTTGGCAACCCGTGACGACGTTCCCCGAGATCACTCCGTTGACCACCCCGCCCGCCGGTTCCTGGCCCGATGGTCCCCGATTTTTGAACCGGATTCCGACTAAACCGATATCCCGAATCGTGTTGTCGAGGACCTGCATGTCTGTATATTGAGCCGGGATTTGGCCTGGGTAGCCTCCGTTGACAATGATCCCGTACCCGGGATCCGTATAGTCATGGAGGAAATTCCCGACGATGCGGTATTTATTGGCACAATTCGTTCCGTAGGCGAATGGATTGATGGCGACCGGCGGGTAGTTCGGGTCGGGAACTCCGAAGTCCATCCAGACATGGAGCCCGGTGAATTCGTTGTTGCCGATGGTCACGTCTCCGGTGTCCCAACCCTCAAGCTGAAAGGCCTATGAAACGTTGATGAACGTGCAACCGGTCACATCGAGATGACTATGGGAATGATAATCCCACCAGCCGTACCCGTCGCCGTTCGCGATGACGTTATTCCGAAACGTCAGCCTTTTCCCGACGGGGATGTGATCGGTTTCGATGATGCACCAATTCAAGTGGTTTGTGTCCTCGAATGTGAAGCCATCGATCAGGACGTCGCCGGCCATGACCGGACTCCCATTTCCCTTGATCTTGAGCGTGTAGTCTGCGATCAGAGCATTGACATGGGTTGCGCTCGCGCCCGCTCCAATCAAATTCAATGATTTCGTGATAGAAAGATTCTCGTTATAGGTTCCCGCAGCGACGTAGATCGTGGAGCCAGCGGGCGCGGCATTGATCGCAGCTTGAATCGTCCCGTAATCTGCCGGGACATTGATCGTCGCGGCTTGCGCGGATCCGGCCGCTTCCAAACCGTCTTAACGCGCTATAAATGATACAGATATACGAGCGTGTCAAGAATTATTTTCGGGTATTTTTTGAAGTGACAAAAAGCGTAAATCCCCGGGGGAAAGCATAGCGCTACATTTGCCAAAATTTGTCGATTGGCCTTCCGGGGAGTTAGCCGCTTGGGGTGAGGCCGAATTATAAACGACTTTGACGGCGATCTCTCCGCTGCTCTATAGTCCCATTATCAAGAAAACCGTTAACATTTCGGGGAGGCCGGTCGTATTGAGAGGGAAATCGGAGCGATGAACGTAGACCCGCTGATCGGCCGCTGCCTCGAGGGGGACCCGGAGGCCTTCGAAATGCTGGTGAACCGCCATCAATCGAGCGTCCTGTCCCTCGCCTGGGGGATTCTGAGAAATCGCGAGGAAGCCGAAGACGCGGCTCAAGAAGCGTTCGTCCGGGCTTTCTCCAAGCTTGGCGATTTCGACACGGCCCGGCCTTTCCAGCCCTGGCTTTATTCGATTGTGGTCCACGGATGCCTTGATCGGCTGAAGAAGCGCCGTTCGGAGCGGCGCTTTCGGGAACGTTGGCGGGACATCTCCCCGCAGCCGGCCCGCGGACCCGCCCCGGAACGGCGCGTCGAAGACGCGGCCGTGCTCGCACCTCTTCTCGATCAACTCGGGGCGAACGAGCGATCGGCGCTCTTCCTCGCCGCCGTCGAAGGCTATTCGGCCTCCGAAATTGCTTCCGTGCTCGGATGTTCGGCGGGCTCGGCCCGCGTCCGCATCCACACGGCCAAGAAAAAAATCCGGAATTGGCTGAAGAGAGATGACCATGCTTGAAAAAAAGAAGCGGAACCGTATCGTAGACGAGGATAAAATCCTCCACACGGCCGCCGAGCTTTTTCGCCCGCCTTGGCTCCAGGATGAACCGAGCCTCTGGCCGCGCGTCCAAAAGGCGATGGCCGCGCCGGCCGCGAGAGAACGATCGGCCGCGCGGGATCACCGAATCCGCGCTTTTTCTTTTTCCGCCTTCGCCTCCGCCTGGAAATGGTCCGCCGCGGCGCTCGGAATCGGATTGATGATATTCGGCCTCGCTTTGGTCGGTCTTCGTTCGCGCATCTTGCGGCCGGAGGTTCGCGCTACCCCGGCTTTAATGGCAGCCGGCCTCGGTCCCAGGATCGAGATCCTCTCTTCAGTTCTGGCCGGCTCGCCGGCGATGGCGTTCCTTTTCCAAACGGAGGGAACGTCCTATGTCTGGCTCGCTCCCGAGAAGGGCAAGGGGAAGGCGAAATGAACCTAAAGAACATCGTCATCCTGTCCGCGGGCGTGGGTGTGTTCCTCGCGTCCGTTCCGTCGCGCGCCTCAGCCCAGGGCTATTCGATCGAGTACCGCGTTTTTCGCGGATCCGCGGGCGGGAAAACCGTCCTCGGCCCGCGCGTCGTGACGGCCTCCTTCGCCGATCCCGTTCTCATCCAGGCATATGATCCGTCCGCGGAGACAAAAGCGGAGGCCGACCGGCTTGCCGTCCTCAAGTCCGAGCTGGCCGCGATCTACAAGCTGGCAGACATCGAGATGGTCCGGGCGAACAAGATCGCCTGGGACGGAAAGAAGGAATCGCTGTGCGAAGTCATCCTGATCGACGGCGATTACCTGCCGATCTCGCTCTCGCCGAAGAGGCTCGAAGACCGGCGCGTTTCGATGACCGTTGAGGTCCGCCGATATCGCGGCGTCGCCGTTTCTTCCCGCCGGAACACCACCGTCTCGATCGGCTTGCGGAACGACGAAGAATGGATGGCTGAGAAACGAGGCGGCCTCGCGGCCGCCGAGCGTTTCCCGGGCGAACCGGAAACGCCGGCTACGGGGCGAGATCGCCCCAGCGACGCCTTTCCCACCGGAGCGTCCAATCCCGTCGGGCTGGCCTCGTGGGATTCCATCTGGGGAAGCGGCGACCGGATTGCCGACTCCGAGATGACCGCCCGCCTCGATGAGACCGTCGTTCTCGGGTTCGCGCTCGGCGAGGCCTCGTATTTCGTATCCTTCCGCGTCGGCGAGTCTCCCGAAGACTGGTTCTGGAGGGAGATCGTCGATCGGCAGGAGAAAACGGAGCGTTCCTGGCCGTCGGGGCTGGCCGTCCCGCCGAAGCCCCGTTTCCGCCTGATCCCGGCCTTCCCAAAAGCGAATCAGGAAGCCGGAGTGGAGGGGACCGTCGTTCTGAAGGTCCGTGTCGACGCGGAAGGCCGGCCGAGCGATATCGCGATCGTAAAAGGGAGGGCCTCCGCGCTGAACCAGGCTGCCGTTTCGGCGATGAAGCAATGGAGGTTCGAGCCGTTTCTTGTCGGCGGGAAAGCCGTCGAGACGACGTTTTTCATCTCCTTCGATTTCAGGCTCGGCGAGGCCGGATCAAAAAAATAGACTTCGCGGAAAAGGGGGCGTGATATGGGGACGTCCCGGACGCCGTTACTACCGCTTCTCTGCGTCCTCGGTCTCGCGATTTATATCGTGGCGGGCGACCCGCTTGAGGCGCAGGAAACACTTGACCGTCCGATACGCGCGGAATGGAAAACTCTTTCGGGCCTATCGCGGGACGACCGCGCGGCGAAAGCTTATCTCGGCGACATCATGCGGGAGTACGACATTCCCGCACTCGCCCTCGCGATCGTCGGGTCCGGGAGGGCCGTTTTTCTTTCCGAGGGTTTTTGCGATCCCCTCGGCCGGCGGGCCGTGACCGATAAAACGGTCTTCCGCGCTTCCCGGCTGGGGATGATCGTCTTCAATTATCTCGTTCTCCGCCTCGAAGGGGAAGGGCTCCTGAAGCTAGAGCTCCCCTTGGCCGAGTATTTTCGCGGCGCCCCTCCGTCCGACTCGGAATTCGCGGCCGTCGCGTCCGATCCCCGCTGGAACGGACTGACGGCGAAGCGGATCCTCGTCCATGCGGACGGGCTGGGACGGGATCCGAGCGGCGGCGCGAGCCCATGCTTCGTCGGCGATCCGGGGCGCGATTTCCGGTTCTCCGACGACGGATATCGCCTTCTCCAGCAGGCCATCGAAACCCTGACCGGCCGCGGCCTGAACGCGTTGGCCCGGGAATTCGTTTTCGAGCCGATCGGGATGCCGGGCTCGAGCTTCGACTGGGCCGACGCGGCGGGCCGCGATTTGGCCTTCGCCCCGACGGCCCTGCCGGCTCCGGCGTACGGTGAGGAGCGGATCCGGCCGGACGCCGCGCGCTCCTTCCTGACCTGCACGAACGACATGGCCCGATTCATCCAAACGGTCTACCGGAGGGGATTCCGCCTCGACTCGAAGAATCTTTCCGACATCGAAATCACCGAGGCTGACGTCACCTGCCAGACGATCGGACGTTCGCCCCGAACCGCGAACGCCTACATGCGCCGCAAGGGCCTTTACTGGAGCCTTCTCGGCGGCCATTTCGAGAGCCCCTGGCCGGGGGAGGGCGATCCGTATTTCTGTCCCGGCCGTGAAGCGGGGTGCGAAAATTACCTCGTTGGATTTCCGGCCAAGTCTTTGACCTTCATTCTCCTGAGCGTTTCTTCGAGCGAAGGCGGGAGCTATGTGCGGGAGATACTCAAGGAACTCATCGGGGACGTTTATTCGCCCTGGGGGTGGCTCGAATATGATTGAAATCCTAAGTGTCCGCCGATGGCTTGGCGCTGTCCTTATTCGAGGACGGGAAAGGGCGCTTTCGCACCCTCCATTTCGGCTCCCTAGCCTGATGGCCCGATCGCCGATCACAGGTCCGGGATGGCATATAAGTTGCTGCGATTTAGGCGGTATAATCGTGTCCAGGGGGTAGGTTATGAGTCGCTGGCGTAAGATCTTTTTAGGTGTTGTCGCCTTTCTATTGTCCGGCGTCTTTTCTTCCCACGGCGCCCACCCCGCGCAATCGACCGCTCCTCTTCAAAAGCCCCTCCAACACGATGTTGCGGTCACCGTTAAGCTCGTCCAGGTCTATGTCACGGACAAGAGCGGGAAGCCGGCGATGAACCTCCGGAAAAGCCGATTTCCGGCTTTTCGACAACGGCCAGGCCGTTGAGATCACGGAATTCGAGGTCCATGCGGCGGAGGAAACGCCGGCACGGCCGCCCGCCGCGCCCGCCGCGAAGACGGAACCGGCCCCCGCTCAAGCCTCAACTCAAATGGGCCGGAAATTCATTTTCTTTTTCGACCACGACTCGAACGACCTCGAGAGCATCGCCAAAGCCCGCACCGCGGCGCTCCATTTCCTGGACACGGCCGTCCTTCCCAACGACGAAGTCGGCGTCATTTCTCATGCCTTCATGGGCGGCTTGGTCATGCATTGTTTCCTGACCTCAGAACGCTCCAAGGTCCGCGAGGCGATTCTGAGAGTTCGGGACGTCCCGGGCCGGAAAAGCGGCGGGACCGGAGGCGCGGATACCAGCGCCGCGGGAACGATCGTGGTTTCGTCGCAGAGTGATCCCAGCGGCGCTGTCGCCATCGTCAGAAGGAGTGCTTCCGGCGGCGGCGGGTACAATTACTTGGATCGGATGTCCGACCTGGCCAGAGCCTTGCGTTATATCCCCGGCTATAAGAACATCCTGTATTTTTCCCAGGGAGGATCGGTCTCCAACCGGGAGACGCGCCAGCGCCTCGAGGAGATGAGCCGGGAATTCGCCGCGGCAAACGCGCCCCTCTACACAATCAACACGGAAACGCCTGACCCGTTCAATCCCAAGGGAACCCAAGGCGAACCAGCCCTGGCCCTGGTCGCGCAGCTTTCCGGAGGCAAATCTTATAAGGAGATCGGGGCGATCCAACACGTTCCCGAGATCGCCGCGGACATCCAGTCCCTGACACGCAATTATTACGTCCTGGGTTTTCCGGTTCAGAACGCCTGGGATGGAAAATATCATAAGATCAAAGTGGAGATCACCCGGGCCGATTATCTTGTCCAGGCCCAGTCCGGGTATTACAATCCCAAGCCGTTCAGCGACTATACGGACGTCGAGAAGGAGCTCCATCTTTTCGACCTGGCCCTGTCCGAAAAGCCGGCCGGCAAGCCGCCCCTCCTCTTTCCGATGCGCATTCTCCGTTTCGAGTCCGGCGACGAGGCCGGGGAAGACGCCGGCGTTCTCCTGATGGCCCAGATCCCACCGGCTGTGATTTCCGCGTTCGCCGGCCGGAGGATCGAGGTCGTGGCCCTCGTCCTCGACGATCGGGACAATCCGGCCGTCAGGTATCAGCTCAAGCCGGATCTCGATAAAATCCGCGGCCGGGAGGTCGTTTTCACCGCAGAGGCTTCCCTCCGGCCGGGCGCTCACCGCTGCCGGATCATCCTCCGCGACCTGGGGTCGGGGGATGCGGCTATGGCTTATACCGCCGTAACCGTACCCGCCTCGATTTCGGGCGGAGGGCTGAAGCTTTTCAGCCCGCTTCTCCTGACCTCATATCGGCCCCTGTTGGCCTGGGAAGGAGAAAACAAGAAAGGAGCCCTGCGCTGGACCGAGATCTACTCTTATGATCCGACCAAATACGCGCTTCTGGCGGACGATGTTCCCGCCGGGGCGAGATCGATCTACGCGGTCGTTCCTTATGCGCTCGGGAAACTCGGCCGGGGCCCGGTATCACTGAGCGCGGCGCTGATCGACGCCGCCAGGGGAACGCGGATCGAGATCCCCTTATCCGTGGTCGCCGCGTCTCGAAAGGCCGGCGGCGAAACCCAGCTCGTTGAATGCGGGCTAGAGGGAATCCCCGCGGGGAAATACCTGTTGTACATCTACGGGAAGGAAGCCTCGACGCAGGCCGTCTCCTACGCCCAGACGGCATTGACGATCCGATGACGATCGAGCAGCGGGCGGGAGCTAAGGCGCGCCCCGCAAGCTTGATCGGGAGGTGGAACGTGAGAGCGATCCGTCTCGCGGCTTTAATATTGGTCGGCGCCGCACTGCTTGACTCCCGGCCGCAGCAGTCGCCGGCTCAGCAGAAGGTTCCGCGGCATGACGCCGCGGCCGTGATCAAGCTCGTCCCGGTCCGCGTCCTCGACGTGGCCGGGAATCCAATCCTGGACCTGAAGAAGGAAGACTTCGTCCTTTTCGACAACAAGGAACGGAAAATCATCACCGAGTTCGAGGTCCATGGGATCGGCCCGGCGGTTCCGGGAAAGGCCGCAGTCGAGACGGCCCTCGCGGCGACATCGGTTCCGGACATAGGCCGGAAATATTTCATCTATCTCGACTTCCAGGCGAGTGACGTCAATGGCAACGCGAATGCCAAGAAAGCCGCTCTCGAGTTCGTCGAGACCCGCCTCCTTCCCGGAGACGAGGCCGCCCTGCTTTACTACGCACCGATGACCGGACTGAACATGGTCGATTACCTGACCGCCGACCGGGCCAAGATCAAGAAAGCGATCGAGAAGGCGAAAGAGCTGGGAGCCGGCTCGTCCGGCGGGCAGCTCGGCGGCGGGTATGGGATGGTCGCGGAGAATCCGGCCGTCATGACCGGCGCGCCGGGGCGCACCGCGGTCGTCGTGAGGACCCAAGCGGGGGAGACGATCGCAGACGTCGAGAAAGACATGAACACGGGAGTCGTCTCGACGCCCGTCTTGAACGCGGACATCGGAAATTGGCAAGCGGGGATGGTCGGATCGGCGGTCCCGGGCTTGGGATTGTTCGGACGCAAAGGGCTGGATTTCATCGAGAACATGGGCGAGCTGGCCAACGCCCTCAAATACATCCCCGGAGCCAAGACCATCGTCTTCTTCTCGGCCAGGACGGCGGTGCCCCCGGAATTGGGGCGCGCCTTCGCCTCGTCCAATACGCCGGTGTTCGTGGTCAACACCCAGAACTGGATCGAAAGGGGGGGCGTCAAGCAGAAGTACCTATGGACCGAGCACCCCCTGAAGGAATTCGCCGAAGCGTCGGGCGGCCGATATTTCTCCGATGTGACGGCTGTTGAAGCCGTCTCCGCGAGCATCCAGTCCTTCAGCGCGAACTACTATGTCCTCGGCTATTACGTCAACGAGGCGTGGGACGGCCGGCTTCACCAGATCAAGGTCGAAACGACCCGGCCTGGGGCTAAGGTTTACGCCCAGGCGGGATACAACAATCCGCGGCCGTTCGCCGAGTGGACCGAGATCGAGAAAAAGCTGAACCTCTACGACCTGGCCTTCGCCGACCGGCCGGCCGCGCCCTACGCCCTGGATATGCCCGCGGCCGCCCTCTCTTGCCCGGGCGCCGGCGGGACAACCGCCGTTGCGCTGGCCGCCTTGACCGTCGACGAAAAGACCGGCGTCCCGCCGGGAAAGGCGGAGGTTCTGGCGGTCGTTTTCGAGAAGAACGGCCTGGCCGTAAGGGCCTTGAGAGCGACGACCGACCTGACGAAATCGGCCGGCCGGACGCTCTGCTTTTATGTCGCCTCTCCGCTCCAGGCCGGGGATTACGAAGTCCGTTTCGTCGCCAGGGACCTCGAATCGGGCCAAGCCGCGGTCGGAAGCGCCGCGCTGACCGTGCCCACGGGGGCCGCGACCGGCCTGCGATTTTCCTCGCCGCTGCTCATCGTCACCGGCCGCGAGCCGCACTACGTGAAGCTCAACTGGCCGGGAAAGGCCGCCGACGCGGCGACGCTCGTGGACTTCTATCCTTTCCTGCCCAAGAACGGCAGCCCGCTCATCGGCCCGCTCCCCGCGGGGGAGAAGGCGATCCTGGCCGTCCTGGCGGCCGAGTTCCCGGCCGGGGCGGCGGCGCCGAAAGTGAATCTGAATTTCCGATTGATGAACGCGGCGGGAGAGGAATTCCCCGTCGCGACGAAGATCGTGGAGTCGAAAAAGGTCGCGGCCGGCCGGAGCGCGCTGGCCCTCGAAATCAATCTGCCGGACCTGGCGCCCGGCGATTATATCCTGGAAATCATATACGCGGATGCTGCGGCCGGGACGGCGCACGTCCTCTGCTCCCCCTTCTCGGTTAAATAGGGGGACGGCTATTAAGGGGACGACGCATTCGTAGCACTCAATCGATTATGGGGACGAGGCACTCGTTGCACTCAATCGATTAGGTGCTACAAATGCGTCGTCCCCCTAAAGATCGCCTCTCATTCAAAGATCGAGGGCGAAGAAGAGGGCGCGGTGAACCTCCTCGAGCTTGGCGGAGGAGAGACGAGTGATCCGCTCCTCGAGATACGACATCGGGATCATCAGGATGGAATCGAGGTTCACGGCGCAGCGTCGCGGCACGCCGTCAGCCTCTCCGAGCGGGACTTCGACCGGGATCCCGCGCATCGTCGTCGTCAGCGGCGCGACCGTGACCGCCGTCCGGACGGCGTAAGCTTCATTCCGGCTGAGGAGAAGGACCGGCCTTCGGCCCGCGGGCGGGCGCAGCCGCGCCCACCAGATCTCTCCTTTCCTCAATCCCACTCCTCGTCCTTGAGCGCGTCGGCGGATGACTGGGCAAGGGCCTCGGCGAGCGCGGCCGACTCGGGCCTGATCCGATAGCCTTCCTTATATCTTTTTATCAGCCGGGCCTGATGCCGCGATTCCCGCCAGGCGCGCAGCGTCTCCAGGATGAAGGCGCTTCGTGTCAGGGCGGCCCTTTTCCGAACGGCTTCCATTTCGGAAAACTCCTCGTATGGAAGACTAACGGCGAATTTGATCGATTTTCTCATCGGGAGCGCTTCTTTCCTGCCTTTCTTTAAATGGTATGACTATGGTATGACCAATATCTCGAATTGTCAATGACAAGAGCAAGTTGCGCCTGGCCGGCAACCCGAAAGGGCAGGAATTCGTATATTCGTGTGTAATACCGAAAAGGAGGTTCGCATGCGCTTCCAATCAACCCATCGTGCCGCCCGGCTGGTTCCCGCCCTTCTGGCGGCCATCCTGTTCCTGAACACCGGCTGCGTTTTCGCCGCGTTCCAAGATTCGACCTACCGGTTCAAGGAAGATTTCTCGAAGACCTACCCGCTCGCTTCCGACGGGACGTTCCGCCTCGAGAACACGAACGGGATCGTCCGCGTGACGACGTGGGCGAAGCCCGAAGTCGAGATCATCGCCCAGAAGAGCGCCTCGCGCGAGAGCGATCTGGCGCGGCTCGAGATCAAGATCACGGCCGATCCGCGGTTGGTCTCGGTCGACACGATCTACCCCCGCCGGCCTTTCCTCCGGGCCAAGGTGACCTACGACATCCACGTTCCCGAGGGGATCAAGCTCGAGCGCGTCCGGACGACGAACGGGAATATCGAGCTCACCGGCCGGTACTCCGACGTCAAAGCGGGAACGACGAACGGCGACGTCCGGCTCGAGAGCGTCGTTGGCCCCGTCGACTTGTCCACCACGAACGGCTCCATCAAGGTCCAGGATGTCCTCGGCCGGGTCAAGGCGGACACAACGAACGGCGGGATCACCTTGGGCCTCCGCGACATCAAGGAAGCTGTCGAGGCAGAGACGACCAACGGCTCGATCACCCTCCAGGTCCAGGGCGATCTGAACGCGGACCTCAGCGCCCGGACGACGAACGGCCGGGTCAATACCGAATTCCCGATTACCGTCCAAGGCAACCTCGGCACCCGGCGCCGCGTGGAAGGCCGAATCGGCAGCGGAGGCCCCGTGATTTCGCTGCATACGACGAACGGCTCGATCCACATCACAAAATGAATTCGGGGGACAGTATACGTAATTCCCGAATTCGCGGCGCGAACCTTCTTGAGCCCCGTCATAATTAAGGAATTACGTATACTGTCCCCCGATCTCCCACTAAGTAAACTTCCGTATTAGGGGGACGACGCACTCGTTCCCCGATTTCAAGATTGGGGGACATGATACCCTGCCACCGTTCGGGGACAGGGTATCACGTCCCCGAAATCGGGGAACGAGTGCTACGTCCCCCTATTCCATCGGTTGACATCGAGCGGGCCTGCGAATTATCCTTGCTCCCGGTAACATGAAGGGTGCCGGCGCGAATCTCGCGCCCGCCGCGGTGCCGGCGCCTCATTCCGAAAAAGGAGAGGGAGCCCGTGAAAAAGCTGATCCCGCTGACCGTGTTGCTTTCGTTAGCCTTCGGCGCCTGCGCGACGATCTACCAGCCTCCTCAATTCTACGAAATGCGGCAGCGGCACCACCTCGTCGCCCTCCTCCCGTTTGATGTCTCGATCTCCACGACGAGGCTCCCTAAAGACGTCACCGTCGAGATGCTGAAAAAAGCCGAGCAGGACGAAGGCTACGTGACGCAATCCTTGTTCTATTCCCAGTTCCTGAAGAACAGCGCCGACTTCGCCGTTTCCTTCCAGGACGTCGACAGGACCAACGCGATCCTGGCTCAGAACAAGATCGGCTATGAGGAGCTGCGGACCGCCCTCAAGGAGGACGTGGCCAAGCTCCTCGGCGTCGACGCGGTCATTAGCGGCAAGATCCAGCGGGAGAAGCCGATGTCCGAGGGGGCGGCCATCGCCGTCGGGATCCTCATCGGCTTCTGGGGGGCGACGAACAAGGTCAATATCGACCTCAACATCCACGATGGGGCGACGGGAGAGCTGTTCTGGAAGTATACCCACCAGATCTCGGGGAGCGTCGGGAGCTCGTCCGAGCAACTGGTCAAAGCGTTTACCCGCAAGATCGCCCGCAATTTCCCCTATAACGTCGCCCGCTGATATTTGACTTAGCGGCACCACTATGCCACGATAGACGCGGCATCATACATTTGTTTTTCAACAGCAGATCGGATTCATTTTTGCCGCCGCTCTCATGATTTTTTGACGGCGATCGGGGATTCTCTCTCCGCGCTGTAAGGAGGTTTGCGGTATGGCCGGAATCATCGGTTACGGAGCCTATATCCCTCGCAACCGCATCAAGGTCGAGGAGATCGCCAAGGTCTGGGGCGCGGACGCGCCGAGCTTCAAAAAAGGGCTGATGCTCGAGGAGAAATCCGTCCCCTCGCCGGACCAGGACACCATCACCATGTCGGTCGAGGCCTCGAAGAGGGCCATCAAGCGGGCCGGAATCGACCCGCGGGAGATCGGAGCGGTCTACGTCGGGTCGGAATCGCATCCTTATGCCGTCAAGCCGACCGGGACGACGCTCGCCGAGGCCATCAACGCCACCCCCGACGTCCACACGGCCGACCTCGAGTTCGCCTGCAAGGCCGGCTCGGAAGGGATGTTCATCGCCCTCCAGCTCGTCGAGTCCGGCGCCGTCAAGTACGGTCTGGCCGTCGGCGCGGACACGTCCCAGGGCGCCCCGGGCGACGCCCTCGAATATTCGGCGGCCGCCGGCGCCGCCGCCTTCCTCTTCGGCAAGGACAACATCGTCGCCGAAGCGCTGGCGACTTATTCGTACACGACGGACACGCCCGATTTCTGGCGCCGCGAATATCAGTTCTACCCCCTCCACGGCGGCCGTTTCACCGGCGACCCCGCCTACTTCAAGCACATCTTAGGGGCGGCGAACGGGATCATGTCCCGGGCCGGGGTCAAGCCCTCGGATTTCCAGTACGTCGTTTTCCACCAGCCGAACGGAAAGTTCCCCCTCCGGGCCGGGGAGATGCTCGGCTTCACCAGGAAGCAGATCGAGCCCGGCTGGCTCGTCCCGAAGCTCGGCAACACCTACTCGGGCTCCTCGCCCCTCGGCCTGACCGCGACGCTCGACATCGCCAAGCCCGGCGACAGCATCCTGATGGTCTCCTACGGCTCGGGCGCGGGCAGCGACGCCTTTATCTGGCGGGTCACGGACCGCATCGACCAGGTCCGCGACCTGGCCGTCAAGACGCGGGCGATGCTCGACAACAACAAGAACTACCTCGAATACGGCGTGTACGCCAAGTTCCGCCATAAGATCCGCAAGGCGGCGGAGTAGGAGGCGGCCATGAGAGATGTCGCGATCATCGGCGTCGGCATGACCAAGTGGGGCGAGCTCTGGGAGAAATCGCTCCGAACCAACTTCATCGAAACCGCCCTCCTCGCCTTGGACGACGCGGGTGTGGACCACATCGATTCCATCGTCGTCGGCTGCATGTCCTCTGGGCTGTTCACCGGCCAGGAGCACCTCGCCTCCCTCCTCCCCGATTACCTCGGCCGCGTCCCCGTCCCCGCGACGCGCGTCGAATCCGCCTGCTGTTCCGGGGGGCTCGCCCTCCGTCACGGCCTGCTCGAGGTCGGCTCGGGCGTGAGCGACATCGTCCTCGTCGGCGGCGTCGAGAAGATGACCGACGTCACCGGTTGCGAGGCGACCTTCGCCCTCGGC
This sequence comes from Candidatus Aminicenantota bacterium, assembly GCA_963848835.1. Classification (GTDB taxonomy): domain Bacteria; phylum Acidobacteriota; class Aminicenantia; order Aminicenantales; family UBA4085; genus CAWKFB01. Next base: position 185,318 of record CAWKFB010000020.1, read on the forward strand.
ACCGCCGCGGACCAGGAGTACGAAGGCTACCACGGAGCGACGTTCCCCGCCCTCTACGCCATGATGGCCGTCGACCACATGCACCGCTACGGGACGACCCGCGAGCAGCTGGCCATGGTCGCGGTCAAGAACCACGCCAACGGTTCGAAGAACCCGCTCGCCCAGTTCCCCTTCAAGGTCACGGTCGAGCAGGTCCTCACCTCGGTCCTCGTCGCCGATCCGCTCCACATCCTCGATTGCTCGCCGATCACGGACGGGGCGGCCTGCCTCGTCCTGGCTTCGGTCGAGACGGCTCGCGCCCTCAAGAAGCCGTTCGTCCGCGTCGCCGGCACGGGCCACGCCTCGGACACCATCGCCCTGAGCTCGCGCCGCGATCTGTCCTGGATCGAATCCACCAGGATCGCCGCGGCCAAGGCCCTGGCCATGGCCGGCCGGACGATCGACGACATCGATCTCTTCGAGGTTCACGACTGCTTCACGATCGCCGAGATCATGGTCATGGAAGCCCTCGGCCTCGTCCCGAAGGGACATGGCGGTCCGGCCGTCGCCGACGGGCTCACCGCCCTGACCGGGAAATACCCGGTCAACCCGAGCGGCGGCCTGAAGGCCAAAGGGCACCCGGTCGGCGCCACGGGCGTCGCCCAGGCCGTCGAGATCGTCAAACAGCTCCGCGGCGAAGCCGGCGAGCGCCAGATCAAGGGCGCCCGCCGCGGCCTGGCCCAGAACATGGGCGGCACGGGCGGCAGCACCGTCGTCCATGTCTTCGAGGCGGAATAGGAGGATCCCATGCCGACACCATCGAGATATTGGCGCGAGATCCCCCAGCGGTACCGTTTCGAGGCGGGCAAGTGCGCGAAGTGCGGTCACATTGTCTTCCCTCCGCGCGCCGTCTGCCCTCGCTGCGGAAGCCGCGAGTTCGGCCCGGCCCGCCTGGCCGAGACCGGATCCCTCCTCACCTACACGGTCATCCGCGTCCCGCCGGCCACCTTCGAGGACCAGACGCCGTACGTCCTCGCCATCGCCGAGCTCGACGACGGCGTCCGGCTCACGGCCCAGGTCGTGGACTGCGACTTCGCCGCTCTCAAGGTCGGGATGCGGGTCCGGCTCGAGTTCCGCCGCATCTCCCAGGAGAGCGCGGCCGGCGTCATCTATTACGGCTATAAGTTCGTTCCGGAATAACGCGCCCGCCGGCCGCCCGACGGGAGCAGGTCGATAAGGCGAGGGCAGCATGTTCCGAATCGAATCCAAGGTCGACACCCAGGACCCCGAGTTCCGCGCCAACGCCGAGGCCATGACCCGGGTCGTGGCCGACTACCGGGAGCGGCTGGCCAAGGTCCGCGAAGGCGGGCCGCCGAAGTCCCGGGAGCTCCACAAGTCGCGCCACAAGCTCCTCGTCCGCGAACGCCTGGAGAAGCTCTTCGACCGCAACACCCCCTTCCTCGAGCTCAGCGCCCTCGCCGCCAACGGGATGTATGACGACGAGGCGCCCGCCGCCGGGATGGTCACCGGCGTCGGCGTCATCCACGGCCGGGAGGTCCTGGTCGTGGCCAACGACGCCACGGTCAAGGGGGGAACCTATTTCCCCATGACGATCAAGAAGCACCTCCGGGCCCAGGAAGTCGCCCTGGAGAATCGCCTTCCCTGCGTCTATCTCGTCGATTCGGGCGGCATCTTCCTGCCCCACCAGTCCGGGACGTTTCCCGACAAAGAGCACTTCGGCCGCATCTTCTACAACCAGGCCCGCCTTTCGGCGCTCGGCATCCCCCAGATCTCGATCGTGATGGGTTCCTGCACCGCCGGCGGCGCCTACGTCCCGGCCATGAGCGACGAGACCGTCATCGTCCGCCGCCAGGGGACGATCTTCATCGGCGGCCCGCCGCTCGTCAAGGCGGCGACCGGCGAGGAGGTCACGGACGAGGACCTCGGCGGCGCGGATGTCCACTGCCGCATCTCGGGCGTCTCGGATTATTACGCCACGGACGACGCCCATGCCCTGGCCGTGGCCCGGAACATCGTCGAGACGCTCGATCCGCCCCGCCGCTTCGAGCTCGACCGGGCGGCGCCCGAAGACCCCCATTACGACCCGAAGGAGCTCTACGGCATCGTTCCCCGCGACCTCCACAAAGCGTTCGACATGAGGGAAGTCATCGCCCGGATCGCGGACGGCAGCCGCTTCCAGGAGTTCAAAGAGCTCTACGCGCCCACCCTGATCTGCGGCTTCGCCCGGATCCTGGGCTACCCGGTCGGCATCCTGGCCAACAACGGCGTCCTCTTCTCGGAGAGCTCGCTCAAGGGCGCCCATTTCATCAGCCTGTGCGCCATGCGCAAGGTCCCGCTCCTTTTCCTCCAGAACATCACGGGCTTCATCGTCGGCAAGAAGTACGAGCACCTCGGGATCGCCAAGGACGGGGCCAAGCTCGTCCACGCGGTGGCCAACGCCGACGTGCCCAAGCTCACGGTCATCATCGGCGGGTCCTACGGCGCGGGCAACTACGCCATGTGCGGCCGGGCCTACGACGCCCGGCTCCTGTGGATGTGGCCGAACGCCCGGATCGGCGTCATGGGCGGGGAGCAGGCGGCGAGCGTCCTCGTCCAGGTCAAGATCAAGCGGCTCGAGGCGCAGGGGGTCAAGATGACCGAGGACGCGAAGCGGGAGATGATGCAGCCGATCCTGGAGAAATACGAGGAGGAGGCGAGCCCCTATTACAGCACCGCCCGCCTCTGGGACGACGGGATCCTCGAGCCGCTCGACACGCGCGCCGCCCTCGGGCTCGGCCTCGCCATGAGCTTGAACGCGCCTATCCCCGATTACAAGGTCGGGATCTTCCGGATGTAGGAGATTTCCATGGACGTGAAACGCTATTCCACGATCGTCGCCGACTATGCCGGCAAGGTCGCCCGGATCACCCTCAACCGGCCCGAGGTCCACAATGCCTTCACGGCGACCATGATCCGCGAGCTGCGCGAGGCGGTTGCGGCGGCCGCGTGCGACCCGGAGGTGCGGGTCGTCGTCCTCACGGGGACGGGCCGGTCGTTCTGCGCCGGGGCGGACCTGAACTGGATGCGCGAGATCATCGCCGCTTCGTACGATCAGAACTACGCCGAATCGCTCGCCGTGGCCGAGTTCCACGAGGAGCTCTATTCCCTGCCCAAGCCGACGATCGCCCGGGTCAACGGGACGGCCATCGGCGGCGGGACGGGCTTCCTCTCAGCCTGCGACATCGTCATCGCTTCGGCCGAGGCCAAGTTCGGGCTGAGCGAGGTGAAGCTCGGGCTCGTCCCGGCCGCGATCTCCCCCTACGTCCTGCGCCGGATCGGGGAGAGCCAAGCCCGGCGCTATTTCCTGACCGGGGAGCGGATCGACGCCCGGCGGGCCTACGAGATCGGCCTGGTCAACATCGTCGTCACGCCCGAGGAGCTCGACCACCGGACGAACGAGCTCATCGCCTCGCTCCTTTCGTCGGGGCCGGAAGCGCTGGCCAAGGCGAAGGAACTCCTCCATGACGTTCCCGGGATGCCGTTCGAGGAAGCCAAGGCGTACACCGCGGCGATGATCGCCGCCCTCCGCGTGAGCGCGGAGGGTCAGGAAGGCATGGCCGCCTTCCTCGAGCACCGGAAGCCGAAGTGGACGGAGTGAGATGTTCCGCAAGATCCTGATCGCGAACCGCGGCGAGATCGCCGTCCGGATCATCCGCGCCTGCCGCGAGATGGGCATCCGGAGCGTGGCCGTCTATTCCGAGGCCGACCGGGCCGCGCTCCATGTCCAGCTCGCCGACGAGGCGGTCTTCATCGGGCCCGCCCCGGCCGCGGAGAGCTACCTCGACATGGACCGGATCGTCGAAGCCGCCCGGACGACGGGGGCCGAGGCCGTCCATCCCGGGTACGGCTTCCTGGCCGAGAACGCCGATTTCGCCCGCCGGCTCGAGCGCGAGAAGCTCGTCTTCATCGGCCCGAACGCCGACGCCCTCGAGCTCGTCGGGGACAAGGTCCGGGCCCGCCGGACGATGGAAAAGGCGGGCGTCCCGATCATCCCGGGGATGAAGACGACGCCGGCGGACCTCGCGGAGTTCGAGGCCGCCGCGGCGGCCCTCGGGTATCCCGTCATCGTCAAGGCCTCGGCCGGAGGCGGCGGGAAAGGCATGCGCGTCGTGGACGCGCCCGGCGGCCTGGCCGCGGCCCTCGAAGCGGGCCGTCGCGAGGCGAAATCCGCCTTCGGCGACGCGTCGGTCTATCTCGAAAAATATCTCGCAAACGCCGCGCCACGTCGAGTTCCAGGTCCTGGCCGACAAACACGGCCGGACCGTCCACCTCTTCGAGCGCGAGTGCTCGATCCAGCGGCGGCACCAGAAGATCGTCGAGGAGTCGCCCTCCCCGGCCCTCGACCCGCGGCTCAGGGCGGCGATGGGGGAGACGGCGGTCAAGGCGATGCGGGCGGCCGGATACGACAACGCCGGGACGGTCGAGTTCCTCCTCGACGCGGACCGAAACTTTTATTTTCTCGAGGTCAACGCGCGGCTCCAGGTCGAGCACCCGGTGACCGAGCTTGTGACGGGCGTGGACCTCGTCCGGCGGCAGATCATGATCGCGGCGGGGGAGCCGCTCGGCCTGGACCAGGGGAGCCTGGCCCAGCGCGGCCACGCCATCGAATGCCGCATTTACGCCGAAGACCCGGCCCGCAACTTCCTTCCCTCGTCCGGCCGGATCCTGGCCCTCGAGGAACCGACGGGGCCGGGCGTACGGAATGACGGCGGCGTCTACGCCGGCTGGGACGTCCCGATCTATTACGATCCCATCCTGGCCAAGCTCATCGTCTGGGCCGAGGACCGCGAGCGGGCCTGCGGCCGGATGGCCGCCGCTCTTTCCGATTACGTGCTCCTCGGCGTCCGGACGACCATCCCCTTCCTGAAGGACGTCATCGCGCATCCGGCGTTCCGGGAAGGCCGGCTGGATACGGGGTTCATCGGCAAATATTTCGAAGGCTGGGCGGAGAAGCCGCCGGACGCGGAGACGGTCCGCCTGGTGATGGCGGCCGCGGCCCTGTCCGAAGCGACCGGCATGGGGCGGCACGGAGCCGATGCTTCCGCTCCCGGACCTAAGAACGAGGTGACGCCGTGGACGTCGATCGGCCGCTGGCGGATGGGCGGGGAGTAAGGGGGCGCGGCGATGGAGTACGAATATCTCGTCGACGGGTCGCTCCGGAAGATCGCCGTCGAGAAGACCGAGTCGGGTTGGACGATCCGTGACGGCGACGCCGTCGCCGAGGTCGAGGTCCGGCCCGTCTCAACGAACGAGCTGCTGATCCTTCACGGCAGCGCCGTCCACCGGGCCCATATCGTCCGGGACGGCGGCCGCGTGATCGTCCGTCTGGACGGCCGGGAGGTTGTTCTGGCCGAGCCGGGCGAGGGCGGCGCGCGGGCGGCGGGAGGCGAAGCCGGATCGTCCGGGGACGGGCGCCGGATCATCGCCCCGATGCCCGGAAAGGTCATCAAGGTCTGCGTCGGCGCGGGCGAGGCCGTCCGGAAGAACCAGACGATCGTCATCGTCGAGGCGATGAAGATGGAGAACGAGATCAAGGCGGCTTCGGACGGGGTCGTTACAAAGGTCCATGTCGCGGCGGGCGAGCTCGTGGACGTCGAGCGGACGCTCTGTGAGATCGAGCCGGCCGGGACGAAGAAGGAGGCGATATGACGCCGGTGAACGTCGAAGGGCTCGAGGAATACCGCGGGGTCGTCCGGGATTTCGCACGGACGGAGATCCTGCCGCATGTCCGGGAATGGGACGACAAGGCCGTCTTCCCGAGGGCGATCGTCGAGCGGCTCGGGGAACTGGGGTGCATGGGCATCCTCCTTCCCGAGAAATGGGGTGGGGCGGGGCTGTCGTACCGGCACTACATCGCCATCCTCGAAGAGCTCGGGGCGGTTGAGCCGGGCATCGCCCTGACCGTCGCGGCCCACAACTCGCTCTGCACGAACCACATTTTTCTTTTCGCTTCGGACGAAGTGAAGCAAAGGTGGCTGCCGGGCCTGGCTTCGGGTAAGGTCATCGGCGCCTGGGGCCTGACCGAGCCTGAAGCGGGATCGGATTCGGGGGCGACGAAGACGACGGCCGTCCGTAACGACAAAGGCTGGGTCCTCAACGGATCGAAGAACTTCATCACCCACGCCGGTTTGGGAGGGGTCGTTGTGGCCATGGCCCGGACCAAGCCGGGGACGGATGCTCACGGCATTTCCGCTTTTGCCGTGCCGCTCACCACGCCGGGTGTTACGGTCGGCAAACACGAGGACAAGGTCGGGATGCGCATCTCGGACACGGCCGCGCTCATCTTCGAGGATTGCCAGGTCGGGCCTGAAGCCCTGCTCGGCAAGGAGGGCGGCGGGTTCATCCAGGCCATGGAAGTCCTTGACGGCGGGCGGATCTCGATCGCCGCGCTTTCCGTCGGGATCGCCAAGGGCGCGCTCGATGCGGCCGTGGCCTACGCCAGGCAGCGGCGCCAGTTCGGCAAGCCCCTGGCCGCCTTCCAGGCCATCCGCTTCAAGCTGGCCGATATGGCGACGCAGCTCGAAGCGGCCCGCCTTCTCACAACCGAAGCCGCCGACGGCAAGGACGCCGGCCGCAAGACGACCCTGATCTCGTCGCAGGCGAAGCTTTACGCCTCCGAGGTCGCTGTTCACGTGGCCGAGGAAGCGGTCCAGATCCACGGCGGGTACGGATATTGCAAGGATTATCCCGTGGAGAAGCTCTGGCGCGACTCCAAGCTGTGCACGATCGGCGAGGGGACGAGCGAGATACAAAGGTTGGTCATCGCCCGCGAATTGATCGGGGAATAAAAGGGGCTCCCGGGGGACTCCCCGATCGGGACGCGAATTTCCCCAGCGCGGAAATTCGCTCCTCGTGCTCGCTCCGCTCTCCTCTCCCTTCGGTCGAGGAGCCATGCCCGCTCCGCTGCGCTGGCCCTCTCGGGAAGCCCCCCTCGCGCCCCTAATCCCAAACTCATTCGCCCTAGGATTACACGGTCGCATCACTCTCCGATTGATCCGTTACGTGCGAGTGACCTTTTAGGACATCGGCAAAGTTTGTCGGAGTTTCAGGAGAAGAGTAAACGCGACGGGGGTTCCTTAGAGCGCATTTATTGAATTCCGAAAAACTCTCCGAGCGGAGGGATCGCCCATAAGCGAACATCAGGAGGTTGCCCGAAGCGCCCCCAAATTTCCATATTGATATTCTCCTCCCTGCCCCCCAACGAACATGGGGGGATTCGTCGGCGCATCGGGAGCGGAACGGTGGGCGATCCCGGAGCGACAATTGACCAAGTCCCGGATTTCGGGTATCTTTGAGTTCATATTATATTTGTATTTATATCTTATTGATCACAAAGGAGTTATAGATGCAATCCCAGCCCGCGATCATCAAGCTCGATCAGATCGCCGAGATCATCGCCCATGAATTCAAGGACCGCGACCAGATCACCTGCTACGTCGGGTCGAACGCCGCCTCCCCGACCGCCTCGCTCGAGGCGCTGACGACGGCCATCAAGGCCCGCTCCCCGAAGCTGCCGTTCATCCGGATGGTCCACATCCTTCTCCAGGGACCCGTCCCCTACGTCGAGGCCGGCCTCCAGGACCGGATCATGACCTACTCGATCTTTTCCGCTGGCCAGGTCCGCAAGGCGGCGAACGAGGGCCGGGCCTTCTATCTCCCCTGCACCCTCGCCAACATCGACAGCCTGATCGGCAAGGGCAAGCTCTACCAGCCCGACCTGGCCATCTTCAAGATCCGGCCGCACGAGGTGACGCGCGAATACAGCCTCGGCCTGTCCGTCGAGGCCATGCACACGGCCATCGACCAGGCCAAGTGCGTCATCGCCGAGCTCGACTTCAGCATGCCCTTCACCCAGGGCCAGACGATCGTCGATTCCTCGTCCATCGACTACATTGTCGACGATGACGACGTGAAGCCCTGCCACGTGACGCCCGCCCCCGATTTCGATCGCCTGCCCGCCCTCGAGCGGCGGATCGGCTCGCTCATCGCCGAGCACTTCATCCGCGACGGCGTGACCATTCAGACCGGAATCGGCCAGATCCCCGACGCCGTGGTCGGGATGATCCGCGACGCGGGCTACAAGGACCTCGGGATCCAGACCGAGCTCTATGGCGACGGCCTGATGCTCCTCCAGAAGGAGGGCATCGTCACGAACCGGAAGAAAAGGCAGCATGTCGGCTACAGCACAACCTCGCTCATCATGGGCTCCCAGGAGCTCTACGAGTTCGTCCACATGAGGGCGAGCATCCAGCTCCGCCCCTGCGCGGTTACCAACGCGGCCGAGGTCATCCGGCGCAACGCCCCGTTCATCTCGATCAACACGTCGATGGGCGTGGACTTCTTCGGCAACGTCTGGGCCGACTTCATCGACGCCCGGCGGTACTACAGCGGCATCGGCGGCCAGCCCGATTTCGTCCGGGCCCTCAACGACTCGAGCTACGGGGCGGCCATCATCGCCGTCAAGAGCATCACGGACAAGGGCGAGTCGAAGATCGTCAAGGCCCACCCGCCCGGGGTGACCCTGACCGCCTCGTCCTACGACAGCGTCATCATCGTCAACGAGTACGGGATCGCCGACCTGCGCGGCCTGACGGCGGGGGAGAAGGCCCTGGCCATCGCCAGCATCGCCCACCCTAAGTTCCGGGAAGCCTACGTCCGCGAGATCTACGACGACCCGATGTTCACGAAGGACCGGGGCTTCGCCCTCGGCGACACGCCCCGCGGCGTGACCTATTACAAAGGCGACATCCGGCTGGGCGATTAGCGGCCTCGGCCGCGCCCGGCCCGGGAAAGGAGAACCGGGATGGCCACTGGTCTGACGTTCGACGGAACTCTCGGCCGCCGCGCGGCAAGCTTCCTCGCCGGAGCGGGGATGATCGCGGCTTCGTTCCTGACCCTCCAGCACTTCTACGCCGCGAACTTTCCCGACTCGATCTTCAAGGGCTCGTTCTGCGACCTCAACGCCTTCTTCAACTGCAACAGCTCGGCCTTCTCCAAGATCGCCCACTACCAGGGCGTCCCTCTCGGCTGGTTCGGTCTGGCCCTCGGGCTCCTCGTCGTCATCGGCGCGCTCTTCGCCTTCAAGGCCCTCGAGCGGACGAACAAGGCCCTCTCCCTCCTCAATGCCCTCGGCGTCCTGGTCCTGCTCGGCTATTCGCTGTTCTGGCTGAAGAGCCTCTGCCTCCTCTGCAGCGGATATTATCTTTTCTCGCTCCTTAGCTTCTTCCTCTTCTGGAAATTCGGCCTGCGCGGGGCATGGCTCCCCAACATCAAAGTCCTCGCCGTCTTCGGCCTCCTCACCCTCGCGGGGGCGTACGGCTTCCAGCTCTACTTCAAGGCCATGACCGACGCCCAGTCGGGCGGGGTCGGAGCCCGCGCTGTGAAGGAATACTACCGGCTGGAGAAGGTCCCCGACCCGAGCTTCATCTCCCCCTTCATGGTCGCCCAGGCGACCGACCGCTTCCAGGACGCTCCCATCCGGGTCATCGAGTACGCCGACTTCCTCTGCCCCGACTGCCTCTTCATGCACGAGCAGCTCACCCGGCTGAAGGCGGAGTTCGCCGGCAAGATCAATATCGCCTTTCAGTTCTTCCCCCTCGACGCCTGCAACGAGGTCGTGGCCCAGAAGTCGAACCGCCATCCGGGCGCCTGCGACCTGTCCTATATCGCCGCCCACGACCCCGGCAAGTTCCTCGACATCTACAACGACGTCTTCTCCCACTTCCTGGAGGCCAAGGACCCGCAGTGGCGGGCGGAGCTCGCCCGCAAGTACGGCGTGGAGGCGGCCCTGACCGACCCGAACACCAAGGACCTCGTCCTCCGGATCATGAACACCGGGAACGAGTACGAGAAGACGGCCGACCAGTTCGCCCACGGCATCCGCTCGACCCCGACGCTCATCGTCAACAACCGGATGATCATCGGGACGATGCCCTACGGCCAGATGCGGGCCATTTTCGAGGCGCTTCTCGAGGAAAGCGGGAAGACTGGGGACAAGCGGTTCCTGGAGAACTGGGTCGAGTTCAAACCGCCGAAGAAGAAATAACAGCGGATAATTACAGGACTTTTTTGAGATAGCGCCCGGTGATCGAGGCCCGGTGCCGGGCGATCTCCTCGGGCGTTCCCTCGGCGACGATCTCGCCGCCTCTCTCCCCGCCCTCCGGGCCGAGGTCGAGGACGTAGTCGGCCGACTTGATGACGTCCAGGTTGTGCTCGATGACCATGATCGAATGGCCCTCCTCGACGAGGCGCTGGAACGCGCGGAGGAGGTCCGCGACGTCGTCCATGTGCAGCCCGATCGTCGGCTCGTCGAAGAGGTAGAGGATGTGCTTGTCGCGCTCGTGGACGAGGTGGTAGGCGAGCTTGATCCGCTGCAGCTCGCCTCCCGAGAGGGTCGTCGTCGGCTGGCCGAGCCGGACATAGCTCAGCCCGACGTCCTGGAGGGGCTTGAGCCGCTTGGTGATGTCGGGCCGGTCGGCGAAAAACTCCAGAGCGTCGGCGACGGTCAGGTGGAGGACCTCATCGATCGTCTTGCCCTTGTACTTGACCTCGAGGACTTCGCTCTTGAACCGCTTCCCCTTGCACGCCTCGCAGGTCAAGGTCACGTCCGAGAGGAACTGCATCTCGACGATCTGCTGGCCGGCCCCCTCACACTCCTCGCACCGCCCGCCAGGGGTGTTGAACGAGAAGTAGCCCGGCTTGAACCCGAGGAGCTTGGCTTCGCGGGTCTGGCTGAAGAGCGTCCGGATCCCGTCCATGGCCTTCGTGTAGGTCGCCGGGATCGAGCGCGGCGAGGCGCTGATCGGCGACTGGTCGACCATGATCATCTTGTCGATGTGATCGAGGCCGCGGATCTCGGCGTATCCGTTCCGCGCTTCCCCCGCCCAGCCCTGGTAGAGGACGTCGTGGAGGAGCGTGCTCTTGCCCGACCCGGAAACGCCCGTCAGGCAGGCGAAGACGCCGAGCGGGAGCCGGACGTCGAGATGGCGGAGGTTGTGCTTGTGGGCGTCGCGGACGAGAAGGAAGGCCCGCGGCTCGCGGCGGCGCTTGGGGATGGCGATCTCTTTTTCCCCCCGCAGGTAGCGTGCCGTGAGCGAGCGGGGGCTCGCGGCGAACGTCTCCCACGGCCCTTCGAAGAGGATCTCCCCGCCGTGCTCTCCGGCTCGTGGGCCGAGGTCGATGATGTGCTCGGCGGCGCGGATGATCTCGGGGTCGTGCTCGACGACCATGACCGTGTTGCCGACCTCCCGGAGCGAGCGGAGGATCTGGACGAGCCGGGCGTTGTCGCGCGGATGAAGCCCGATCGAGGGTTCGTCGAGGACGAAGAGCGTCCCGACGAGCGACGAGCTCAGGGCGGCGGCGAGGTTGATGCGCTGGGCCTCCCCGCCGCTCAGGGTGAAGGTCATCCGGTCGAGCGAGATGTAGTCGAGCCCCACCTCGAGGAGGAACTTCAGCCGGTTCCGGATCTCGGCGACAAGCTTGTCGGCCACCTGCTTCTGCGCTTCGCTGAGCTCGGGGAGGAGGCCGCGGAGAAACGCGTGGGCGTCCTTGACCGTGAAGCGGACGACTTCGCCGATGGACAGCCCTCCGACCTTGACGCTCAGGGCCCGGGGGTTGAGGCGGGTCTGGCCGCACTCGGCGCAGGCCTGGTACTTGCGGTAGCGGCTGAGGAAGACGCGGACCTGGACTTTGTATTTCTTGGACTGCAGCCAGTCGAAGAAGCCCTTGACCCCCATCCAGCCGTCGCCGCCGTCGAGGATGAAGCGCTGGTCGTCGGGCTTGAGGTCTTTGAATGGGACCTTGGTCGGGATCTTGCGCTTGCGGGCCTCGCGGAGCATTTCCCGCATCATCCCGCGCGAGACGGGCTTGGTCCACGGCTCGACGGCCCCGTCCTCGAGAGACCGGGAGCGGTCGGGGATGATCTTGTCCTCGTCGATGACGGCCAGGTCGCCGAAGCCGTGGCAGACCGGGCAGGCGCCCTGGGGGCTGTTGAAGGAGAAGAGGTTCGGGAAGGGATCTTCGTAGGGGAGGCCGCAGGCCTTGCACTCGAGCTTGTCGGAGAAGGCGAGGACGCGGCCGTCGTCCGTGTGAACGGCGAGGCGCCCGCCGCCCTGTTTGAGGGCGGATTCGAGAGAATCGACGAGGCGCTCGCGGTCGGAAGGATCGAGGGCCGGGCGGTCGACGAAGATATCGAGGACCTCGTCCTTGTGGAAGCGGGCCCCGTTGGCCTCGACCACCTCGCCGCCGCGGAGGAGGCGGTAGAAGCCGAGCTTCTTGAGAGGCCCCATCCCGCGCTCGGCCGGCCAGGCGAAGGTGATGGCCGCCTGGGTCGCCGCCGGGAGGGCGAGGAGGGCGTCGGCCATGGCGTCGATCGTGTCGCGCGAGACGGGCTTGCCGCATTGGAGGCAGTGGACCGTCCCGATCCGGGCGTATAGGACGCGGAGATAATCGAAGATCTCGGTGACGGTGGCGACCGTCGAACGGGGATTCTTGGTCGCCGCTTTCTGCTGGATGGCGATCGCCGGGGGGATGCCCTCGATCAGGTCCGCGTCGGGCTTGTTCATCCGCTCCAGGAACTGGCGGGCGTAGGAGGAGAGGGATTCGATATAGCGGCGCTGGCCCTCGGCGTAGAGCGTGTCGAAGGCGAGAGAGGACTTGCCCGAGCCGCTCACGCCGGTGACGACGATGAGCTTGTCCAGGGGGACGTCCAGGTCGATGGACTTGAGGTTATGCGTCCGGACCCCGCGCAACTTGATCGAATCGTCCATGGGCTCTCGAAAAAGCTTCCTTTAAACCGGTAATTATACCAGAAAACGGGGTCCGGGGGAGCGAAATTGGGTATAATGGGCGCCCATGAGCCTTCTCTATATCCTTGGGGTCGCCCTGGGCCTGTCCATGGACGCCTTCGCCGTTTCCTGCGGCTGCAGCCTGAGCCGGCGGGGGCTCGCCCGGGCCGGGGCCTTACGGATGGCGGCGTCGTTCGGGCTCTTTCAGTTCGTCATGCCGATCCTCGGCTGGGCGGCGGGACGGTCGATTATCACCCTCATCCAGAGCTTCGATCATTGGATCGCGGCCGGGCTGCTCGTCTTCGTCGGCGGGAAGATGATCGTCGAGGCGTTCCGCAAAGAGGAGGAGCTCGCCTGCGAGGCCAAGGACCGGTCGAAGGGCTGGCCTCTCTTCGTCCTCTCGCTCGCGACCAGCCTGGACGCCCTGGCCGTCGGGTTGAGCTTCGGGGCGCTCGGTGTCCCGGTCCTTTTGCCCGCGGCGATCATCGGCGTCGTGTGCTTTTCGGTCACCCTGGTCGGGGCGAAGCTCGGCCCGGTCATCGGCAAGCTCGCGGGCGAGTGGGCCGAGGCCGCGGGCGGCGTCGTCCTGATCCTGATCGCGGTCAAGATCCTGCTCGAGCACCTATAAATCGCTGCCAGTCATCTAAATAAGCCAATTTCTCGGTGCCTAGTTTGGTGCCTGAATACCCAATCACCGATTTCGGCTCCCAATTATTGAGATATGCAATGGCGATTGAGTAATCTGGCATCTGATTGCGGGGGAAAAATAGGCTTATTCAGATGACAGGCACCGAATTACCGGACGAAAAATAGGCTTATTCAGATGACTGGCAGCAATTAATTGATCTGGATACCGGCGTAGACGCAGAACCCGGGGGCGCTGTAGCCGAAGACGGGCTCGTATCGCGCGTTTAGGAGATTATCGAGCCGGACGAACGCCTGCCAGCCCTTCATGATCCGGAAGGACGCCGCGGCGTTGACCAGGGTGTAGGCGGGCAGCGTCACGTTCCAGGCGTCGAAGCCGGAATAATCGCGATCCTCCCTCGTTCCGGTGTGGACCACGGCGAGATGCAGGGCCCAGCGGGCGCCGGGAAGCCAATCCGCGGCGGCCGATAGAAGATCCTTGGGGCGTCTCTGCAGGAGGGCGCCCGAATCGAGGTCGATCGCTTCGAGCCGGGTGTAGGCGAGCCTGAGGCTGAACCGCTCGCCGGGCTTGATCTCGCCGGCCGCTTCGACGCCGCGCGTCCGGGCCCGGCCGATGTTGACGTAGCCGCGGCTGAAATCGTAGTCGATGAGGTTCCGGAAATCGTTCCGGAAATAGGTCAATCCGACCGCCGCGATGCCCCCCCCGAACGACTTCTCGATCCCCGCGTCCCAGCCGGCGCAGCGCTCCGGTTCGAGGTCGAGATTGCCGATCGGCCCCCAGAGGGTGGGCGCGGCGTAGAGCTGATAGAGCGAAGGGGCTTTGAAGGCCGTTCCGTAACTGGCCTTGAGCTTGAGCCCGAGCCGGTCGATGACCCAAGCCGGGCGACCCGGAACGTCAGGGCTCCGCCCGTCCGGCTGTGATGATCGTAGCGCGCCCCCACCGCGGCGTAGAATCCTCCGCCGGCCTGGATCCGGTCCTGGACGTAGAATCCCCCGAGGTCCGCCGTCCGCTCGGCGAAGGGGCTGGGGGACGGCCCGAAAGCGCTGAAATATGTGTACTCGGAAGAGCCCGTTTCCCGCGCCAGATCCAAGCCTGCGGTTAGAGTATGGCCGGGGCTGAGAAAGACGTTGTTCTGCCAGTCGAGCTTCCAGAGCGAGCTGCGGAACGACCCGCTATCCGAGTCGTAGGGGTGTTGAGCGTCTACCGGATTGTCGTTCGCCCGCCGCGCTCCGACATAGGAGATTCCGATCTTCTGCTCCCAGGCGTCTCCCGCCAGGAGCGCCCGGGCCTGTCCGCGCACGAACATCGACCGATAGGTCTGTTTCGAGTTGGGGTCGTCGCCGCCGGGCCCGCCGAATGTGTCGAGGTCCGAGGCGGCGTCCACGGCGCGGACGATGAGCGCCGCTTCCCGTCCCATTCCCGAGGTCGAGGCCGGCCCGCCCCGAGAAGGTCGTGTTCTTGTACCCGTCGGGCTCCTCGTTTCCGGCTAAGGCCGCGGATGCGATGGAAATACCGCCCGTCGAAAAGCGCGACAAGCCGAACGAATAATCGAGCTTGCCGGACGATCCGGCTGCCTCGAGGGCGGCGGCCGCCGTCTTCAGGGAGCCGGCTTGCCCCGTGAACGAGACCCGGGCCGGGCCGCTGCCTTTCCGGGTCAGGATGTTGATCACGCCGCCCAGCGCGTCCGACCCGTAAAGCGGGCTCTGCGGGCCGCGCAGGACCTCGACCCGCTCGATCCGCCCGGCCGCGAGATGGGCGAGATCGAACGACCGCGACGGGTTCATCGGGTCGTTGACTTCGACGCCGTCGAGCATGACGAGGACGTGCTCGGAGTTCGACCCCCGTAGGAACGCGGACGCCGCCGCGCCCGGCCCGCCGTATTGAAGGAGGGCCAGCCCGGGGACGCCGCGCAAGGCGTCGAGGAGGACCGGCTGCCTGGAGCGCTCGATCTCCGTGCCGCCGACGACGGTCACCGAGCTCCCGACCTCTCGGGCCGGGGTCTCGATCCGCGTCGCCGTGACGACGACCGTGTGCTGGATCGCTCGATCGAGTCTCCTGGGCGGTTTGCGCGGCCGGGACGAGGCCGAGCCACGCGCTCAGCAAAAAGAATCCGAAGGACATGGGAAGCCTCCCAAAACATCCCCCGCTTGGAAAAAGGAACGTAGGACGAGCCGCCCTCCCCGCGAGGACGCGCCGCCTGGGCCCGGGGAAGGTCTCCTGACTCTCGGATCGTCCTCCTCCCGGGCCTTCCCGCCCTCGCCGAGGGCCGTGGCTTCGTCCGGGATTCGTCCCCGATCACAGTAGCGGGGGCTGTGTCCGTTTTTCACGGACTTCCCTCGCCCCGAACCCGTAAGGAAAAAATATACGCCGAAGAGTCCAAATCGTCAAGCGCCGCTTGACTTTCGTTGACTGCGATCATCGGCAGGCAAAGGGAATCCTGTATCCTCTTTTCATGCGAAGGAGGGGGCCATGCGCAAAAGCGCGCTTGTTCGTTCTATCCTCGGTTGCCTGCTTCTCCCGGCCGCACTCTCCGCCAGTTGCCCACGGGAAAGATCTACGGGACCGTCCTCGACGAACAAGGGACCGCCTTGCCCGGCGTATCCGTCGAAGCGACGAGTTCCCGGCTCGTCGGAAAAGCCGCTTCCGTCACCGACGCCGAGGGCGCTTACCGCCTCTTTGCCCCTCACGCCCGGCGCGTACAAAGTGAGCTTCAGCATGCCGGGCTTCAAGCCGCTGGTTCGGGATGGGATCGTCGTTCAGCTGGAAGCCGAGCAAGCGGTCAAGCTGAACGTCAGCCTCAGCTCGGGGCCATCGCCGAGGAGATCACCGTGATCGGGCAGACCCCGCTGATCGACGTCAAGACGACCGCGCGCGGAATGACCCTGACCCGGGATATGTACCAGATCCTGCCCAAAAACCCGCGACTTCGATTCGCTCGTGGCCGCCATTCCTGGGGTGGCGAACGAGAATATGCTGTCCGGCATATCCGTCGACGGCGCCTCCGGGGCCGAAAACATGTACTTCGTGGACGGGACCGAGATCTCGAATATGTATCAGGGCAACCGGCAGATGAGCATCGCCTTCGAGTTCGTCGACGAAGTCCAATTCAAGGCCTCGGGTTACGAAGCCGAGTTCGGCGGCTCGCTGGGCGGAGTGATCAACGTGATCACCCGCCAGGGCGGAAACGCCTTCCACGGCGAGGTTCTCGGCTATTACAACGGTTCCCTGTTTAATGGGAAGGAGAGGGACACGCTTCGTCTCGGCCTGTACGATATCAACATCGCCGAGTACGTCAATTATCAGGACCTCTACGGCAAGGACAACATCGATCGGATCGAAGCGGGCTTCAACTTGGGCGGATATATCTTCAAGGACAAGCTGTGGTTCTACGGATCATTCCTGCCTGTCCTCCAGACGACTGAGCGGCACGTCAAGTTCGATCCCTCGGCCGTCGAGGGGGATTTCCCGAGGCGGGACACGTCCTGGAACTTCCAGGGCAAGCTGACGGCCCGGCCGTTCAATTTCATGCGCCTGGGGTTGAGCTACGTCAACAATTACAATAAGTACAAGGGCGAGCTTCCGCCCCGGAACGGGACCGGTGATTCCGCCGACGTCTGGCCGGATTACGGTTCAGCTTCCCCAATTGGACCCTCTCCGCCTATACCGACTTCACTTTCGGCAACAACATCCTCCTCAGCCTGCGCGGCGGGACCTACTACACGAACTACTGGCGCGATCAGCAGGTCCAGCCCAATGAACCCCGCTATGCTCACAGCGGGTCTGGGAACTCGATCTATCCCGACGTTCCGGCCGATCTCATCCGGCCGAGGGGGTGGACGAACATGCCCATCGCTTCGCTCTATGTTTCGGAGAAGGTCTGCCGAGAAGTCCTACGCCAACTTCGATCTGACCGTCTATTTTCGCCTGGCCGGCGAGTACGCCTTGAAGACGGGCTTCGAAGAGCGGGCCCGGAACCTCGAGGACTACGCGGATGGATACAAATATCCGGACTATCCGAACATTTCGTTCGCCGGGGCCGGCCGCTCGTCCTCTTCGGCCGGAATTATGGGACAGGGACCTACGGTTATTATATTGTCACCGGCAATGAAACGACCGGGCCATTGGGGTCTTTCGATAAAGTCCACTCCGACCGCTGGGCCTTCTATTTCCAGGACAGCTGGACGATCGGGGACCGGCTCACCCCCTTAACGCCGGGCTCCGGGCGGAAAAGGAGTACATTCCCGCCTACACGTTGGACCCGGCCTGGGCCGGAGTCCGACCGATCGACTTCGATTTCAAGGAGAGCTGGCCCCCCGCTTCGGCGCCATCTACGACGTTTTCGGCGACTCGAGCCTGAAGGTCTTTGCCAGCTACGCCATCTATTATGATGTCATGAAGCTCTACATGGCCTCGGGTCCTTCGGAGGCTTCAAGTACAAAACGGCCTATTACTCATTGGACACATACGAGTGGGACAAGTATCGGAAAGGGCGGCAATTTTCCCGGCAACCTTCTCCTCCTCTATGATTGGGCCCCCGTCGACCTGAACGTCGTCGATCCGGGCCTGAAGCCCATGAGCCAGCGCGAGTTCTCCTTCGGGGCGGAGAAGACGCTGGGGGAGAACCTTCCGCCGGCTTGCGCGTCGTCCAGAAACACCTCCGCTACGCCGTCGAGGATATGGGGATTCTTTTCCCCGACGGGACGATGCACTACTATTACGTCAATCCGGGGTACGGCTACTCCCGCACGACGACGAACGGCGGATTGTAAATCGATCCCGCCTACCTCGAAGGGCCGAAAGCCAAGCGGGAGTACTGGGCCGTCAATTTCAGCCTGGACAAGCGGTTCTCCGACCGTTGGATGGCCGGCTTCTCCTACACCTGGAGCCGTCTGACGGGGAATTATTCCGGCTTGGCCAGTCGGACGAGTGGATCGCCCCCGGTCAGGGGCGGAACGGCCCGAACGTAGAGATCAACTTCGACCAGTGGTTCATGTCTTACACAAAGGACCTTAAGCCGATCGACGGTCCCCGGCCACGGACCGGCCCCATTATTTCAAGCTCTATGGGGCGCATCCCGCCCTTCGGGCTGACCGTGGGCGCGGTGCTTAACGCCATGAGCGGAACTCCGGCGACGGAGTATTGGAACGTGAACAACAGCTTGTGCATGCCCTATAACCGGGGGAATCTCGGCCGGACGCCCTTTCTCTGGTTCGCCAATCTCTACGCGGAGTACCAGCTCAGGTTCGGGAAGTCGTCCCTCGCTTTCAACGTCAACGTGGACAATCTCTTTGACGCGTCCACGACCGTCCAGCGGTATCCGAGCCGGACCTTATACGCGCTGACCGTTCCGGACGGCCAGCTCCTGGCAAGCAGCTGGGAGCTGGAAACGGCGGAGGAATACGCCCCGCATCCGATGTTCAACATGGACTATGCTTTCTTCCCCCCCCATCTCCGTTCGGCTGGGGATGCGGTTTTCGTTCTGACGTACGGTTCGCGGCCGTTCCGGCGGCGGCCGGGGAGGCGTAGATGAGGCTTGGGAGAAATCGTGCCCGAAGTGTCGGCACGAGAACCCGCCGGGCACGCTCTTCTGCGGCCGGTGCGGACGCGGCTTGACGGGACGGCCGGGCCGGGCGTCTCCTTCACCCGGACGCTCGAAACGCCGAGGGACGGCGCTCGGCCGGGGGACGGTCTTCGCCGGCCGGTTCGAGATCATCGAGGACTCGGGGGCCGGGGGGATGGGCCAGGTTTTCCGGGCTTACGACAAGGAGGTCGGAGAGGAGGTCGCTCTCAAGCTCCTCCATCCCGAGATCGCCCTGTCCAAGAGGACGGTCGAGCGTTTCCGGAACGAGATCAAGCTGGCCCGCAAGATCACCCACCGCAACGTCTGCCGGATGCACGAGCTCCACCAGGACGGTCAGACCCTGTTCATCACGATGGAGTACGTGACGGGGCAGGACCTGAAAGGGCTGATCCGGCAGACGGGAGCGCCTGCGACGGGAAAGACGATCTCGATCGCCCGGCAGGTGGCGGAGGGGCTGGCCGAAGCGCATAGCCTGGGGGTCGTCCACCGGGACCTGAAGCCCCAGAACATCATGGTGGATAAAGAGGGCAATGCCAAGGTGATGGACTTCGGCATCGCCCGATCGCTCGCGGGAGCGGGGATGACGGCGGAAGGGTCCCTGATCGGGACGCCGGATTACATGTCGCCGGAGCAGGTGGAGGGGAAGGAGGCGGACCAGAGGTCGGACCTCTATTCGCTCGGAGTGATCCTGTTCGAGATGGCGACGGGGCGGCCTCCGTTCGAAGGGGACACGCCGCTGTCGGTGGCGTTCAAGCACAAGAACGAGATTCCGATCGCTCCCCGGAAGTGTCCCA
>CAWKFB010000021.1:0-37283 GCA_963848835.1 Candidatus Aminicenantota bacterium
AAGCTGGCCCGGACCGCGGCCCGGCGGGGCAACCGGAACTCCGTGAGCGACGCCGGCGTCGCCGCGCTCGCGGCCCGGACTGCGGCCGAGGGCGCGGCCTACAATGTCCGGATCAACCTGGCCGGGATCCAGGACGAAGCGTTCAAGGAGGCGATGCTCCGCGACAGCATCGAGCTGAAGCGCCGGGTCGCCCGGCTCGCCGCCCGGGTGGACCGCTTCATCGAGAAGGGGTTCGGGAAAGCGTGAGGCTCAGCCGCGGACCTTCCGCCAAAGGAAGGCGGCGGCGAAGAGGACGAACGAGGCCAGGACGATCGCGCCGGCCGCGGGCAGGTCGAGCGCGACCGCGGCGATAAGGCCTCCCACGACCGCGACGAGCGACACGGCGCAGGCCAGCGCCACGGCCGCCCGGAAGCTCGAAGCGAGCTGGAGCCCGGCCGCGGCCGGGATCACGATGAGCGCCGTGACGAGCAGGATCCCCACGACCTTCATCCCCAGGACGATCGTGACCGCGGTCAGGACGGTGACGAGCGCATCGAGCCGCCGAGACCCGGATGCCGGACACGCGGGCCGATTCCCGGTCGAACGTGGCGAAAACGAGGGGCCGGTAGTTCCAGAGGAGGAGGGCCAGGGTCAAGGCGGCGGCGCCGATCGCGAGGATGACCTCGATCGGCTCGATGGCCAGGATCTCGCCGAACAGCGTGTTGAGGATGGCGACGCTGAAGTTCCCGGCCAGGGTGGCCAGGATCAGGCCGAGGGCCATCCCGACGCTGCTGACGATGGCGATGGCCGTGTCCCCGTGGAGTCCGGCGCTCTCCTTGAGCTTGAGGATGCCCAGCGCGGCGACCGTGGAAAAGATCATGGCCACGGGAAGCGGCAGGGCGTGGAGAAGGAAGGCGAGCGAGACGCCGGCGAAGGTGATATGGGCGAGGCCGTGCCCGATCATGGCGTCCTTGCGGAGGAGGAGGAACACGCCCAGCACGGCGCAGGCCTGGCCGATGAAGACTCCGGCGACGAGGGCCCGCTGGAGGAAGCCGTAGGTCCAGAGCGCGTCCACGGGATCCTCCTCAGTGCCGGTGGCGAACGAGGTGGTCGCCGGTCCCGAACCGTTCCGGATCGACCTCCCCGCTGCAGAATTCCGCGTGCGTTCCGTGGTAAACCAGCCGCCGGTTCAGGCAGGCGACGCGGTTGACGTGCTTGTCCACGACGCCCATGTCGTGGGTGACAAGGACGATCGTGATCCCGGGCCCGCGGTTCAGCCGGTCGAGCAGCCCGTAAAACTCCGTCTGGGTCGCCGCGTCGACGCCGGCCGTGGGCTCGTCGAGAAAGAGGATCCGCGGATTCCGGACGAGGGCCCGGGCGATGAAAGCCCGCTGCTGCTCGCCTCCGGAAAGCGATCCGATCCTCCGCCGCTCCAGGCCGGAGATGCCCACCTCCTCGAGGGCCGTGTGCACGGCCTCGTCCTCCGCCCGGCGGGATATCCCGGTCCGGCGGAGGGCCATGTCCACGACCTCGCGCACGGAGGCTGGGAAGATCGGGTCGAAATTGGTCGCTTTCTGCGGGATGTAGCCGAGGAGATGACGCTCGCGGAATTCGGCCGGGGGAAGGCCCATGATCCGGACCCGGCCGCTATCGGGGACGAGGAGTCCGAGGATGATCTTGAGAAGTGTCGTCTTCCCCGAGCCGTTCGGCCCGATGACGGCCAGGAAATCCCCTTCCCGGACCGGAAGGCTGACATCCTCGAGGACCATCCGGCCTCCGTAGGAGAACGTAGCGTTCTCGACCTCGATCAGGATCGGGGGCTCAGCGGCAGGCGAGGCCATGCTTGAGGTTCTCCAGGTTCGTGCGCATGATATCGAGGAAGGTCCGGCCGGAAACGGCCTCCTCGCGGGTCAGGTTGTGCCCGGCCGAAAGCGGCCGCGTGTCCGCTCCGGCCCCGGAAGCGATCATCCTAGCCATCTTCTCTCCCGTCCCTGTCTCGAAAAAGACGGTCCGGACGGCGGAGGCTTGGACCCGGTCGATGATCGACGCGAGCGCCCGGGGCGTCGGGGCGGCGTCGGGGCTTGTCCCGAAGACCGCGATCTGTTCGAGGCCGTAGCGGCGGGCGAGGTAGCCGAAGGCGGAATGGCCGCAATAGAAGAACGCCCGGGAGCCGCAGGTCCCGAGCCCGGAGCGGAATTCGCGGTCGAGCGCTTCGAGGGAGGCCCGGTAAGCGCCCGCCCGGTCCCGGAATCCGGCCGAGCCGGCCGGATCGAGCCCGGCCATGAAATCGGCGATGAGGTCGACGATCCGGGCGTCGAGGACGGGGTCGAGCCAGACGTGAGGATCGACCCCTTCGGCCCCGTGTCCATGTTCATCGGCTTCGCCCTCCGCGAGCGGAGCGAGAGGGAGCTTCCGTCCGATCTCGAGGATCCGCAGATCGGACCGGCCGGCCCCGCGCAGGAGGTCGCCGGCCCAGGGCTCCAGGCCGCCGCCGATGGAAATGAAAGCGTCGAGGGAGGCGAGCTTCCGGACATCGCTGAAGCTCGGCTGCCAGGTATGGACCTCGGCTCCCGGAGGGAGGATGAGCCCGACGTCCGCCCGGTCTCCGGCGACGGCCCGGGTGAACTCGGCCAGGGGGAAGACCGTGGTCATGACCCGGAGGACCCGCCTGCCCTGGACGGATGGAGCCGGGGCGGCGAAGAGCGTCCCGCCGGCGCAGAGGGCCAGGGCCAAAACGGTCCGGATCTTGGTTTTAACGATCATGCCGGGCTCCCGGGGAAGGCGAAGGCATTGTAAAGAATGAGTCCCGGCGAGTCAACCCAGGCCGGATTGAACGGGGCGGTTCGTTGTGGCATGATATCCGTATCGTATTCGATCCCTTATGTCCAAGGAGGACGAATGAGCGCACTCTCCGAACTCAAACCGGCCGGACTATGGAAGCATTTTGAAGCGATCCTGAAGATCCCCCACGGCTCGGGGAACGAGAAAGCCCTGGCCGAGCACGTCATCGCCCAGGCCAAGAGCCTGGGCCTGAGCTCATCGAAGGACAAGGCGGGGAACGTCGTCGTCCGGAAGCCGGCTTCGGCCGGCCGCGAAAGCGTCGCCCCGACGGTCCTTCAGGGCCACCTCGACATGGTCTGCGAGAAGAACTCCGACGTCAAGCACGATTTTCTCAAGGATCCCATCCAAGCCGTGGTCGACAAGGGTTGGGTCCACGCCGTCGGAACGACCCTCGGGGCCGACAACGGCATCGCCCTGGCCGCCTGCCTGGCCCTGATGGAGGATGCGACGCTCGCCCACGGCCCGCTCGAATTCCTGTTCACGGTGGACGAGGAAACGGGGCTGAACGGGGCGCGCGGGATCCAGCCCGGGGCCTTGAAGGGGCGAAGGCTCCTCAACCTCGACAGCGAGGAGGAAGGCACGTTCACGATCGGCTGCGCCGGCGGCGCGGATTCCGGGATCTCCCTGCCGCTCGTGCGCAAGGCGTCGAAGCTCGAAACGGCCTGCCGGCTGAAGATCTTCGGCCTCCGGGGCGGACATTCCGGCATCGACATCAACGCCGGCCGGGCCAACGCCCTCAAGCTCCTCGCCCGGGCCCTCCGTCCAGCGGGCCCGGCCCTGCCGGGAGAGCTCGTCTCCATGGAAGGCGGGAACAAACACAACGCCATCCCCCGGGAAGCATGGGCCGATCTGCTGATGCCCCCGGCCAAGATCCCCTCGTTCCGGGCCTATCTCGACAAGGCCCTGGCCGCGTTCCGGACGGAATTCGGGACGGTCGAAAAGGACCTGGCGGGCTCGATCGAAGAGATCAGTCGGCCGAAGCTCGAGCCGCTGACACCGGCCTCCCGTGAAAGACTGCTCGACCTCCTCCTCGCCTGTCCTCACGGCGTGCTGCGGATGCACCCCGAGATCGCCGGACTGGTGGAAACGTCGAACAACCTGGCTATCCTGCGGACGCCGAAGGCCAAGGCTCACATCGTCTGCAGCAGCCGCAGTCCCGTGGCCGCCGCCCTCGAAGGAGTCCGGCTTTCCCTCAAGTCGCTGGCCCGGCTGGCCGGGGCAAAGATCGCTCAGCCGGCGGGATACCCCGGCTGGGCGCCCAATCTGAGCTCGACGATCCTCGGCACGCTCAAGGAGCTGCACAAGAAGGTCTACGGCCGGGAGGCGGAGATCGTCGCCATCCACGCCGGGCTCGAATGCGGGATCATCGGCGAAAAATTCCCGGGCATGGACATGATCTCCTTCGGCCCGACCATCGTCCATCCGCATTCGCCCGAGGAGGGCGTCGAGATCGCTTCGGTCGAGCACTTTTGGACCTTCCTGGCGACGGTCCTGTCCTCGCTGGCCTGATTGGCTTTTTCAGGAGGCGGCCGTTCGAGGCCGCCCCGATGCTTTCGAAAGAAAGAGAGGCACTTCTATGGGGAACCGCCGCTTTCCGCTCCTCGGTCTGGCCGTCGTCCTATCCCTGTCGTCCCTGATGCTGAGCTCCTGCCGGAAGCGCTCGGGCGAGCCGACCCGCGTTCCGCCGCTGGCTTCGGGCGAGGTCAAAGGCGACCTCCGCGTCCTTCATGTCTCTCCTGAAGGAGCGACGTCGGCGGCATCGGAGAGCGGCGAGATCCTGGTCGTCTTCGACCGGCCCATGGCCCCGCTCGCGCCTCTGCCGCTCGCGGACAACACTCCATTCCTCCGCTTCTCGCCGTCGTTATCCGGGAGATACCGTTGGATGGGGACCCGAACGGTCAGCTTCACTCCCACGGAGCCCCTTCCGTTCGGGACCGAATTCAAGGTTGCGGTGCCGGCCGGAACGCGCTCGCTCGACGGCTATGTGCTCCGGGAGGATCGGACATGGACGTTCTCGACGATGCGGCCGCGCCTCGTCCGGATCATACCCGAGAACCATGCCGAGCAGCAGCCGCTCACGACGGACATCCTTCTCGTTTTCAATCAGGGCGTCGATCCGAAGACGGTCCGTTCCTTCCTCGAGCTCGAGGGGGACGGCCCTTCCGGGGCGGCCCGCCCGATCGGATTCACCGCGGCCCGGCCCGCCGCGCAGCGTTTGAAGGATGAGGAGATCGATTCCCCCGCCGAGAATATCATCGTCCTGAAGCCGGAATCCGCGCTCGCGACGGGGACAACTTATGCCCTGACCCTGAAGCAGGGACTGCCCGGCCTCCAGGGCAGGCTGGGCCTGGAGCGGTCCGTCGAATCCAATTTCAAGACTTACGAAGTCTTCGCTTTCGAGGGCTTGGGCAACGACGAAGGAGCGGTCGTGCCCGACGAGCCTCTCCAGCTCGTTTTCACGAACCAGGTCATCTACAAGGATCTCGCCGCCGGGATCCGCTTCGAGCCGAAGGTCGAGATCCCGGATTACTATCAGTCCTGGGACCATGGTTCTCCCCGCCTCTACATCTCCCTTCCCCTGGCCGCGGAGACGAAGTACACCGTCGTCGTCCCCGGCGGGCTCAAGGACGCCTTCGGGAACGCCTTGGGCCGGGACGCCAAGGTCGAGTTCACGACCGCCGCTTTTCCGCCGTCGGTCCGGATGACCTCCGGGCTCGGCGTCCTCGAATCGTCCGGCTCCCTCCAGTATGCCGTTTCGGTCATGAACGCCGCCGAAGCGCGGCTGATGGCCGTTCCCGTCTCGCAGGACGCGGTCGTTCCTCTGCTCGAGAAGGACGGGATCTTCGACTCCTCGAAGCTCCTCGTTCCGGCCGGAGGGTTCGCGGTCGACCGGTCCTTCCCGCTCGCGTCCCCCCGGAACATGCGCACGCCCCGCCCGATCGACGTCGGCGGCCTGCTCGGGGCGAAGACGGGGTTCCTCTACCTCGAGCTCGACACGTTCGACGAGGAAAAATGGGAGCGTTATCCCAAAGCGTTCCTCCAGGCGACCAATCTCGGCCTGAGCGCCAAGTTCTCGCCCGAGAACAACGTCCTCTGGGTCACGGAGCTTTCGACAGGCCTTCCGGTCGCGGGCGCCGAGGTCGAGATCCGGGACGCCCTGAACGCCGTGCGCTGGCGCGGCCGGACGGCCGAGGACGGCCGGGCCGAATCGCCGGGCTGGAGGCTCCTCGGGATCCGGAGCCGAGACGCCTGGTCGAAGCCCGAACAGTGGGTCTTCGCCCGGCGCGGCGCGGACGCGGTCGTGCTCAGCTCGGAATGGGGAACCGGCCTCGATCCGTACCGCTTCGGAATCTCCTACGATTGGAGCCCCGAACCCGAAGCCCTGCGCGGGGAGATCTTCACCGAGCGCGGGATCTACCGCGCTGGCGAGACCGTGCATGTCAAGGGCGTCTTCCGCGCCGCGGACAAAGGGAGCTGGAGGCCGCCGACGGGCCTCCCGGTCGAGTGGGAGGTCCGGGATCCTTTCCGCAAGAGCGCCCGGAAGGAGACGAGCCGGACCGACTCCTTCGGATCGTTCGACTTCGATTTCCAGATGCGCGAGGACGCCCCGCTCGGCTCCTATGACATCATGGCTAAGCTGACCTCCCAGACGCCGGGAGTCCAGCCGGCCGAATTCCATGGATCGTTCCAGGTCGAGGCTTTTCGGCCCGCCGAGTTCGAGGTCCATCTGAAGACGCTTAAGGAGAGCTACGTCTTCGGCGATACGTACAAGGCCGAAGTCCGCGCCGCCTACCTCTTCGGCGGGGCGATGGGCGGCCAGAAGGCGAATTGGTCGCTCCGCCTGAATCCGATCGGCTTCGTCCCGCCCGGCTGGAGGGAATATCGCTTCGGCGAGAGCGCCGATTTCTGGATGGACGAGGAAGACCTCTCCGAGCGCAGCCGGCTCCTCTCTTCGGGCGAGGGAACGCTCGGGGCGGACGGCCGGCTGAGCCTCGAAGCGGCCCTCGTCGCGGCGAAAGAGCGCGACTCCGTCAGCGCGACCCTCGAAGCCACGGTTCAGGGCCCGAGCCGAAGGGCGATCTCCAACCGGATCGACACCGTCATCCATCGCGGGAGCTTCTACATCGGGATCCGGCCGTCCTCGACGTTCGTGAAAAAGGGCGAGTCGCTCGGGGCGCGGATCGTCACCGTGTCTCCCGACGGCACGGCCCTTCCCGAACAGGCGCTGACGGTCAAGCTGATCAAGAGAGAGTGGAAGTCCGCGCGCCGGGCCGGCGCCGGCGGCCGGTTCGAATGGATCTCGGAGACCTCGGACACCGAGGTCGCGTCGCGCCCGGTCCGGACGAAATCCGACCCGGTCGAGGTCTCCTTCAAGCCCGAGGCGTCGGGGATGTACATTCTCCGCGCCGAAGGCCGGGATCCGCGCAAAAACGATGTGGCCACTTCGGCCTACGTCTACGCCACCGGATCGGATTATGTCCCTTGGGAGCGCAAGGACGACGATAAGCTCGAGCTCGTCGCCGGAGCGGACTCCTATCGGCCCGGCGAGACCGCGCGCATCCTGATCAAGTCCCCCTATGAGACCGCCAAGGCCCTGGTCACGATCGAGCGGGAATTCGTCCTCAAGAGCATGGTCCTCGACATCCGCGGCAGCGCGAGCGAGATCGAGATCCCGCTCGGGAACGAGCACATCCCCAACGTTTTCGTCTCCGTCCTCCTCGTTCAGGGCCGGACCGCTGCGCCTGAGTCGGCCGCCCAGGACGTCGGGAAGCCGGGCTTCAAGCTCGGGATCATCAACCTGTCCGTCGACCCTTCGGCCAAGCGGCTCAAGGTCGACGTCAAAGCCGACAAGCCGAAATATAAGCCGCGCGAAAAGGTCACCCTCAAGCTCGCCGTCCGGGACTCCGCGGGCGGGGGGGCCCGCGCCTCCGTCACCCTGGCCGTCGTCGATCTCGGCGTCCTCAACCTCATCGGCTATGAGGCGCCCGACCTCTATGCCTCCTTTTACGGCGAGAAGCCCCTCTCGGTCCAGACCTCCGAAACGCGCCTCCATGTCGTCGGCGAGAGGAGCTACAGCGAGAAGGGCGAGAATGCCGGCGGCGGCGGGGCCATGGCCATGGCTGCTCCCGGCGGGCTGTCGGAAGTGGAGCTCCGGGGCGATTTCAAGACCACGGTCTACTGGAATCCCTCCCTTCTGACGGACGAGCGCGGCGAGGTCACGGTCGAATTCGTCCTGCCCGACAACCTGACCACCTTCCGGGCCATCGCCATCGCCCAGACCCGCGATTCCCTCTTCGGCTCGGGCCGGACCGATCTCCAGGTGGCCAAGCCGCTCCTCCTTCTTCCCTCGATCCCCCGCTTCGCCCGGATGGGAGATACCTTCAAGGGCGGGATCGTCCTGCACAACAATTCGGACGCGGCGGCGGAGGCCGTCGTTTCGCTCGAAGCGCGAGGCATCAAGGCCGGGGGAGCGGAATCCCCGAGACAAGTCCGCCTCGCGGCCGGCGCCTCGGCCGAGGTTCTTTTCGATCTCGCCGCGGAACAGCCGGGTCGGGCGGTCCTCGCCTTCCGGGCCATGAGCGGCCCGGACAGCGACGGCCTGGAGCTCTCCTTCCCCATCGTCCTGCCCCGGCCGACCGAGTCCGTGGCCGCCTACGACTCGGTGTCCGAAGGATCCAAGGAGGAAACGATCGTCGTTCCTCCCGATGTCCTGGCCGGCCCGGTCCGGCTCGACCTTCAGGCCTCCGCTTCGGCGCTCTCCGGCCTCAACGGCTCGCTCGACTACCTGTCGCATTATCCCTATCTCTGCCTGGAGCAGCGCCTGTCTTCCGTCCTCCCCTATCTCGTCGCTCCGGGCATCATCCGCGATTTCAAGCTGAGCCCGCTTTCCGCGACGGAAATCCGGAGCCGCGTCGTCCAGGCGCTCCGCGAAGCGTACGCCTGCCAGAAGGACAACGGAGGCTTCGGACTGTGGCCCGACTCCCGGTACGATTCGCCGTTCGTCTCCTGCTATGCGGTTTTCGCCCTGCTCAAGGCGCGCGCCGCGGACTATGCCGTAGACGAGGGCCGGCTCAATGACGCCCTCAGGTACCTGCGCAATTTCGTCCAGGCGCGTCCGGACGACTCCTCGCCCTATCCCCTCCGCAGCTGGAGCACGACCCAGGCCTATGCCCTCTATCTTCTCGCCCTGGCCGGAAAGCCCGAGCCCGCCTATAACGAGAAGGTCTTCGCCGAGCGCGACAAGCACAGCCTTCAGGGAAAAGCCTGGCTCCTCAAGGCCCTTCATCTCGCCGGTCCGACCCAGGCCCGAGCCGCCGTGGAACGGGAGCTGCTCAATCTGGTCAAGATGACGCCCGGCCTCGTCCATTTCGAGGAAGGCGGGGCCGAGGAGCTCCGGTGGATCTACTCCTCCAACGTCCGCGCGACCGCGGTCATCCTCCAGGCCCTTCTCGAAACCGGCTCGAGCGATCCGCTTCTCGGCGGCGCGGCCCAGTGGCTCGTCGCGGAGCGGCGAACGGGCCGATGGTCCTCGACCCAGGAGAATTTCTTCGTCTTTTACGCCTTGAACGAGTATTACCGGAAGGTCGAAGGCGGATCGCCCGATTTCAAGGCCGTCTTCACCCTGGCCGGAAAGACCGTTCTGGAAGAGGCCTTCCGCTCTCCGGACCGGACGGCGGCCGCCTCGGTCGACCTTGCCGGCGCGGCGCCGGGAAAAGGGACCCCGCTCCGGATCGCTAAAGACGGCCGGGGCATCCTTTATTACGGCGCCCGGCTGACTTATACCCGGAGCGGCGTGCTCGAGCCCCGCGACGAGGGCTTCGCCGTCTACAAGAAGATCGAGTCCATCGATGGAAAGCCGCTCGCAGACGTCAAGGCCGGAAGCCTCGTCGCGGTCACGCTCGAGATCGTCGTGCCGAAGGAGAGCCTTTTCGTCGTGGTCGACGATCCGCTGCCCGCGGGGTTCGAAGCCGTGAACGCGGGCCTCCGGACCGAGAGCGAGGAGCGACAGAGCGACCTCGACCGGCTCGGGTCCTCGGACGCGGAAGCGCCCTGGTGGTCGGGGTTCAACCACGTCGAGATGCGTGACGACCGGGTCCTTCTCTTCGCCGATTCCCTCGCGACGGGGGTCCATCGCTTCCGCTACCTCGCCCGGGCCCTGACCTCGGGGGCCTTCGCCCTTCCCGGGGCGAAGACCGAGGAGATGTACGCGCCCGAAGTCTTCGGACGGAGCGCGGAAGCGGTCGTGAAGATCGTCAAGTGAAACGGCCGCGGATCCGGACGGTCGCCCTCAGCCTCCTTTTAGGGGGCTCGGCCGCCGGAGGGCTATCGTTCTATGTCCCGATCTCCGCGGGCCGGCTCGATCCCCGACCGGTCCGATCCTTCCGCATCGAAGACCGGAACGGCCTCCTCCTCCGCGAAGTCCTGTCGGAGGAAGGCGGCCGGTGCCGCTGGATCGGGTTGGGGGAAGCCTCTCCGGTCCTGCTCAAGACGGTCCTGGCCGCCGAGGACGGCCATTTTCTCACCCACCCCGGGGTCAACCCCTATGCCGTAGCCCGGGCTTTCGTCCAGAACCTTCGGACCGGGCGCGTCGTCTCCGGGGCGTCGACGATCACCCAGCAGGTCGTCCGGAACCTTTATCACTTTCGCCGGAACCTCCCCTCGAAGATCGCCGAGGCCTGGCTGGCCGTCCGGCTCGAGCACACCCTTTCCAAGGACGAAATCCTCGTCCAATACCTCAACCGCATCTCCTATGGAAACGGCGCGTTCGGGATCGAGGCCGCGGCGCGGCTGTATCTCGACAAGCCGGCCTCCGACCTCAGCCCCGCCGAGGCTGCTTTCCTCACCGCGATCCCGAAAGCGCCTTCGGAGCTCAATCCCTACCGGGCCCCCGAGGCGGCATTGAAGCGCCAGAAAGCCATCCTGTCCGTCATGGGCGAACGGGGCTGGCTCGCTCCCGCCGAGCTCGCGCGGGCTGTGAGCGAGCCGGTCCGCGTCCTTCCGGCCGCGGTGAAATTCCGCGCTCCGCACTTTTGCGACTACGTCCTCGCCGCGATCCCGGAAGATCTGCGCCGAACGGCTTCCGTCCTCAGGACGACGCTCGATTTGTCCATCCAGGAAAAGGTCGAAGCTTTGGTCCGGGGGCGGCTCGCCGGGATGGAAAAGCGCGGCCTGACGAACGCGGCCGTCCTCGTCCTCGACAACGCCGACGGGGACATCCTGGCCATGGTCGGATCCCGGGATTTCTTCGACGAGCGGGCGGGCGGACAGGTCAACGCCGCGATCGCCTTGCGCCAGCCCGGATCCGCCCTCAAACCCGTCACCTACGCCCTGGCGGTCGAAAAGGGCTTGACCGCGGCGACGATCCTGGACGACATCCCGACGCAGTTCGCCACGATCGACGGCTCGTTCGCCCCGGACAACTACGACGAGCGGTATCATGGCCCGATCCGTCTCCGGAGCGCCCTGGCCAGCTCCTACAATATCCCTGCCGCGGCCGTGCTCGATTCCCTCGGCCCGGATCGGCTCTACTGGAAGCTCCGCGACCTCGAGTTCCGGAGCCTCAACCGACCGCCGGGCTTCTACGGCGTCGGGCTCACCCTCGGGAACGGCGAGGTCCGCCTCCTCGAGCTCGTCCTGGCTTACGCTTCGTTCGCTCGCGGCGGGCTGTTCCTTCCGGCGCGGACCGTCCTCGAAGCCGCCGGACAGGACGGCCGGCTCGTCCCCTCCCGCCCCGTCCCCGCCCCGCGGCGCGTGTTCCGGGAGGACGCCGCCTATGTCATCACCCACATCCTTTCCGACCGGGACGCCCGGGTGCCGACGTTCGGCTACGCCTCCGCGCTCGACTTGCCGTTCCCGGCGGCGGCGAAGACGGGGACGTCCAAGGATTTCCGCGACAACTGGACGATCGGATACACGCCCGATTTCACAGTCGGCGTCTGGGCGGGGAATTTCGACGGCGCGCCGATGCACAATGTCTCGGGCATGACCGGGGCGGGACCCCTCTTCCATGACGTCATGCTTCTCCTCGGCGCGGGCGGGGAAAAGGAATTCCGCGCCCCGGCATCGATCGTCCGCCGGCGGATCTGCCCGGATTCCGGAGAGCTGCCCTCGAGCCGATGCCCGAGCGCCATGGAGGAGATCTTCATCCGCGGCAGCGAGCCGACGGCCGTTTGCCGGCTCGCCCACCGGGCGCTGCCGGCGGCCGGCCGCCGCTCTCCGGCCCGGCCGTCCTCCCGAACCCAGGCTTTCTCCGTCGGCTTCCCCCATGACGGGGACGTCTTCAAGATCGATCCCGTGCTGCGCCGCGACGATCAGACGATCGTCTTCAGGGCGGCGTTTCCCGAAGGACTGGACGTTTCCGAGGTCGAATGGTGGATCAACGGACGGATCGCCGCCCGGCGGGCGGCCCCCTACACGTTGTCCTGGAAACTGGTCCCGGGTTCCTATACAATAAAAGCCCGCGCCGTGCTGGGAACGGGCGGGCGCGACAGCGCGCCGATCCGGATCACGGTCATCTCATGAACGCATCGACGGACGCACCTGAATGAAAAGACGCCAGGCGATCCTCGCCCTCGGGGCCCTGGGAGCTCTCCCCCTCCCCCGGCGGTTCGTCCGGCGTCCAAGGAGCAACAACGTGAAAAAAGAAGTCAAGACGGACAAGGCCCCCCAGGCCATCGGGCCCTACTCGCAGGGCATCATCGCCAACGGATTCCTCTTCTGCTCCGGGCAGATCCCCATCGTCCCGGAGACGGGAACCCTCCTCGGCGGAACGATCGAGGAGCAGACCCGCCAGGTTTTCAAGAACATTTCCGCCGTTCTCGCCGCCGCCGGCCGGACGCTCGACGACGTCGTGAAGTGCACGGTCTTCCTCCAGAACATGGACGATTTCGCGGCCATGAACACGGTTTACGCGAGCTTCTTCAAGACGCCTTTCCCCGCCCGGGCCGCGGTCCAGGCCGCCCGTCTCCCCCGCGACGTCAAGGTCGAGATCGAAGCCATCGCGGCCATGGATTGACGGCCGCACCGGGACGCGACATGCCGATCTACGAATTCGAGTGCCGGTCGTGCCGATCGTGCTTCGAGAAGCTCGTCCGCCTGGGCGGCGAATCCGAAGTCATCTGCCCGAAGTGCGGCCGGCCGGACGCCCGCAAGCGTCCGTCGGCCTTCGGCATCGGAGGCGGCGGCAGCCGCATCAAGGCCTCGTCGAGCGGCTGCTCGACCTGCTCGAGCGGATCCTGCTCCACCTGCCATTAGCTGTGCGTCCACGGGACATTTGAGCGATGGACCTGCGCATCGGGGTCGACACAGGCGGAACGTTCACCGACATCGTCATCGCCGCGGACGGCCGGCTCGAGACGCGGAAGCTCCTTTCGACGCCGGATGATCCCTCGCGCGCGATCCTCGAGGGCGTCCGGGACCTCCTCGGCCCCGCGGCGACGCTCATCCATGGCACGACCGTCGCGACCAACGCCCTTCTCGAACGGAAAGGGGCCAGGACCGCGCTGATCACGACGCTGGGATTCGAGGACGTTCTCCTCATCGGCCGTCAGGCCCGCCGTAGGCTCTACGACC
This sequence comes from Candidatus Aminicenantota bacterium, assembly GCA_963848835.1. GTDB lineage: Bacteria > Acidobacteriota > Aminicenantia > Aminicenantales > UBA4085 > CAWKFB01. The sequence goes on from CAWKFB010000021.1 coordinate 13,393, forward strand.
TCCGCCCGCCCCTTCCCCGCCCGATCGTCCCCCGGCGGATGTGCTTCGGGCTGAATGAGCGCATGACGGCCGGCGGACGGCCGGAGCGGGTTCCGGACCGATCGGACATCATCCGGCTCATCGACAGGATCGTCGCCGCGGACGCGGAATCCGTCGCGGTTTCGCTCCTTCACTCCTACGCCAATCCCGGGCATGAGCGGGCGGTGGCTCGCGAGCTTCGCCGCCGCGGCCTGCCCGCCTCGATCTCGAGCGAGATCCTTCCGGAGTACCGGGAGTTCGAGCGGACTTCAACGACGGCCGTGAACGCCTTCCTGCTTCCCGTCCTGGAGCGGTATCTCGCGGCTCTGGAAGCGGCGGTCGGCCGGACGGCGCTCAGAATCATGCAGTCGAATGAAGGCACGATCCCGGCGCGCAAGGCCCGGCTCGAGCCGATCCGGACCGCGCTCTCGGGCCCGGCCGGCGGGGTCGTCGGGGCGCTGGCCTTGGCCCGAGCGGCAGGATATGGAAAAATCATCAGCTTCGACATGGGGGGGACGTCCACGGACGTCTCTCTCCTCGAAGGCCGCATCCGCCGGACGAGCGAGAGCGCGATCGGGGACTTTCCCGTCCGGCTCCCCATCATCGACATCCATTCGGTCGGCGCCGGCGGCGGCTCGATCGCCTCCGTCGATCGCGGCGGTTCGCTTCGCGTCGGCCCGGAAAGCGCCGGGGCCCGCCCGGGGCCCGCGGCCTACGGGACGGGCGACCGGCCCACGGTCACGGACGCGAACGTCGTCCTCGGCCGGATCGATCCCGATTATTTCCTCGGCGGGACGATGCCGCTCCATCCGGAGCGGAGCCGGGCGGCCGTCCGGGCGCTGGCCCGGCGCATCCGCAAATCCGACATCGAAAGCGCCCAGGGCATCGTTGATATCGCCAACGCCAATATGGAAAAAGCCATCAGGCTGATCTCGATCGAGCGCGGCTACGATCCGCGCGCCTTCGGGCTTTTCTCCTTCGGCGGCGCGGGCGGACTCCACGCCGCCGACCTGGCGGCGCGGCTGCGGATGAGCGCGGTCATCGTGCCGAAGAACGCCGGGGTCCTTTCCGCCTTCGGACTGCTCCTGGCGGACGCGATCAAGGAAGATTCGCGGTCGGTCCTTCACCCGATCGAAGGGCTGCCGGAGCGCGACCTGGAGGCCCTCTTCCGGGAGATGGAGCGCCGCGGCCGGCGGGAGCTCGCCGACGACGGCTTCGGCCCGGCGGCCAGGATTTTCGAGCGGTCCGTCGATCTCCGCTACGCCGGACAATCCTACGAGATCAACGTCCCCTGGCCGCGGAACGGCCTGCGGGGCCTTCCCGCCGCCTTCGAGCGGGAACACCGGAAAACCTATTCGTACCTTCACCCCGGCCGGCCGGTCGAGATCGTCACCGCGCGGCTCCGGGCCCGAGGACTGAGCGATAAGATTCGACTGCGGCCCAAGACGATCGCCGTCCGGCCCGACCTGGCCGCCGCCCTTCGAAGAAAACAGGACCTCATCCACCGGGGACGGACATATGAAGCCCCGGTCTATGAACGGGACCGCCTGCCGCCCGGGAGCCGCGTCCGCGGCCCGGCCCTGGTCGTCGATTTCGGCTCGACGACCTACGTCCCCCCCGGATGGTCGGCCCGGGTGGACGGGTTCGAGAACCTCATCCTGGGCGGAGATTGAGATGGCCGGATACGATCCCATCGAGCTCGAGATCTTCAAGAACGTCTTCATCTCGATCGCCGATGAGATGGGCGCCGTCCTGGGCCGGACGGCCCTTTCCCCCAACATCAAGGAGCGGAAGGATTACTCCTGCTCGGTCTTCAACCGGCGCGGGGAAACGCTCGCTCAAGGCTCCCACATTCCCGTCCACCTCGGGGCCATGCCCCTCTCCGTCCAGGCCGCTCTCGAGGACGTCGATTTCGAGGATGGCGACATCGTCCTGGTCAACGATCCCTACCGCGGCGGGACCCACCTTCCCGATATCACCTGCATCGCCCCCGTCTTCTGCGGGAAGCGGCCGGCCTTCTTCGCCGCGAACCGCGCCCACCACTCCGACGTCGGAGGAATGACCCCTGGAAGCATGCCCCTGGCCACCGAGATCTTCCAGGAGGGTTTGATCCTGCCTCCCATCAAGCTCGTCCGGCGTGGCCGCCTCGACGGGGACATTCTGAAGCTCATCCTGGCCAATGTCCGGACGCCGGAGGAACGGCGCGGCGATCTTCTGGCCCAGATCGCCGCCTGCGAGAAAGGCAAGAGCCGCATCAAGGAAGCCGTCCGGCGCTTCGGCCTCGCCCGGATCGAGCGCTATGCGTCCCTGATCCAGGACTACACCGAGACCTTTCTCCGCCGGACGCTCCGGGACATTCCCGACGGCGATTATTCTTTCAGCGATCATATGGACGATGACGGGATCTCGACAAAACCCGTCCTGATCCGGGTCCGGATCCGGATCCGAGGCTCCCGCGCCGTGGTCGATTTTCGGGGATCCTCCCCCCAGGTCCGGGGCGGAATCAACGCCAACGCGGCGGTCACGTGCTCGGCCGTCCTGTACGTCTTCCGCTCGCTCATCGAAGAGGACATCCCTGTGAACACCGGTTTGATGCGCCCGATCACGATCGTCGCCCCTCCCGGACTCGTCATCAGCGCCCGTCACCCCGCCGCTACCGCCGCCGGAAACGTCGAGACGTCGCAGCGCATCGTCGACGTCCTGCTCGGGGCCCTGGCCCGGGCCGTCCCCGCCCTCATCCCCGCGGCGAGCTCCGGCACGATGAACAACATCGCCATCGGCGGGTTCGATCCGGCCCGCCAGCGAAGCTTCGCCTATTATGAAACGATCGGAGGCGGGATGGGGGCCCATCGGGGCGGAGCGGGTCAAAGCGGCGTCCACACCCATATGACCAATTCCCTGAACACCCCGGTCGAAGCGCTGGAGAACTACCTCCCGCTGCGGATCCGGCGGTATGGGCTGCGGCCGAATTCGGGCGGCCTCGGCCGTTGGAACGGCGGCGACGGTCTGGTTCGGGAATACGCGTTCGACGTCCCGGCGCAGGTCACGATCATGTCCGAACGCCGCGTCTTTCGGCCCTACGGACTCCAGGGAGGGAGCGACGGCCGGTCCGGCCGGAACACGCTTATTTCGGGCGGCCGGACCGTTCGGCTTCGGTCGAAAGCGAACCTGATGGTCAAGCCGGGCGACGTCCTGCGCATCGAGACCCCGGGCGGAGGCGGGTACGGAAGGAGGTCCAAGCCATGAAGACGAGGATCGTTCGAGCCCTGTTTGCGCTCCTTGCCGTTTACGCCGCGATCCCGGCCGCGGCCGCGCCTCTGCGCGGCGTGTGGGCCCATCCCGGCTTTTTCGGAGCCAAGGAGGCCGAGGCCGCGGCCAAGATCAAGACGACGCTCGACGGCTATGTCGAGGCCGGGATCGACACGGTCATCATCCTGGTCAAGGACACGAGCGGCAAGGTCTATTTCAACAGCGATATCGGACCCCGGGACCCGGCCTGGAGCTGGGATTTCTTCGGCGTGTTCCTTCGGGAAGCCATGAGCCGGAAGATCACCGTCCATCCCTGGTTCTGCGTCTTTCCCGAAGCGGGCATCCTGGGGAAGGTCCGCGAGCATCCCGAATGGCTCATCCGCTCACCGGACGGGGAGCTCCTTGGGGCGGCGAATCCCGCCCTCCCCGAGGTTCGGGCTTACGAGATCAGCCTGATGACCGAGCTCGTCGCCCGCTACCCGGTCGATTGGGTCCATCTCGATTACGTCCGCTTTCCCTCCTCGCCGCGCGAGGTCTACTTCAGCTGGGATCCGGGAACGCGGGCCCTGTTCAAAGCCGCTTCAGGGGTCGATCCGGTGGACATCAAAGCCCGCGATTCGGGAAACATCCTGTGGAACGAGTGGATCTCCTGGAACGCGGGCTGCGTGACGACGTTCCTGGAAGAGCTCCGCGCCGCCCTAGGCGCGGCCGGACGGCCGGTGAAGGTCTCCGCGGCCGTCTTCCCCGCGGCCGACAAAGCGAAGGTCCTCATCGGCCAGGATTGGGCGGAGTGGCCGAAGAAGGGTCTGCTCGACATGCTCTGCCCGATGCTCTACACGAACAACTCCGCTTGGTTCGAGAGCTACAGCAAAGAGGCCCTGGAGATCGGCCGGGGGCATTGTCTCGTCTGCCCGGGCATCGGGATCGGGACGTCGCACAACCAGAACACCCCGGCGGGGATGATGGAACAGGTCCGCATCGGCGACAAGCTCGGCGCCGACGGGGTGATCTTCTTTTCGTCGTCGAGCCTGAAACCGGAATTCCTGGCCGCGCTCAAGGCGGCCCGCTCAGGCGTCAGGTGACCACCTTCTTGAGCTTGGATTTTTCGATGACCAGCTGACCCTGGTAGGAAACGTAGTTCAACAGGATCATGACCCGGTCCTGATCGGACATATCCTTGGTGAAGATGCCGCGGAGACCCCGGAAAGGGCCTTCCGCGACCTCGATTTCGTCGCCGATCTCCGGCTCGATCCCGTGCTTGGAAAGCTCGATAAGGCCGCCGACTTCCCGGGCCCGGATCCGTTCGATGACCTCGTCCTCGACCGGGATCGGCCCTGCGTCGTTCCCGACGATGCGCTTCACCCCCCGCGTGTACTTGACGAGCTTATACTGCTCGGGGTAACTGAAACGGACGAACTCATAGCCGGGAAAGAACGGCTTGATCCGCTTCTCCTCGCTGTACTTCGGGTTGTAGACGCCGATCCCGCCCTCGATGAAGAGGCGTTCGACGGTTGTTTCCTTCTTCGGCTTGGTGTTGATGACGAACCAGCGGAGCACGGAGGCCTCACTCGTTCCGGACCGTTCCGAGGAGGCCCATCGCTTCGTAGACCTCGGGCCGTCGGTCGGCCAGGAAATGCCGCCGGGCGGGCGACCGCTCGAGAAGGCTCAGGTCGCAATCGGCGATGAGGACATGGTCCCGGTCCCGAGGGGCCCGGGCGATGACCCGGCCCATCGGATCGGTGACGAACGATTCCCCGGCAAAGTGGAGATCATCCTCGCGGCCGACGCGGTTGGCCAGGGCCGAAAAGTAGCCGTTCTGGAGAGAGGCGATCTGCAGCTCGCCCTCATAAACGCCCTCACCCCACTCGTTCAGGATCCCGGCCTGAGGAACGATGACGCAATCGGCCCCGAGGAGACGCAGGCCGCGCATATATTCGGGAAAATGCCGGTCGTAGCATATCGCCACTCCGATCTTTCCCACGGACGTGTCATAAACGAAGCTCTGCCGGCCTCCCGGCGCGTAGTATCCGCGCTCGTGGAATCCCGGTCCTTCCATGATGTGGACCATGCGCGTCGTGCCGAGGAGCGTGCCGTCGGCGTCGATGACGGGCGAGGAATCGAACGTCCGCCCGCCTTCGGTCTCGAAGAGGTTCAGGACCGCGACGGCGCCGTGGCGGCGGGCCAGGGCGGAGAATTCCTCGGTCACGGGCCCCGGAACGGTCTGGGCCCGGTCCGCGAACCCGGGCCGGCGCTCGGCCGGCAGGCTCGGCAGGAACGGGAGGAAGGCCAGCTCGGCGAAGGCGATGAGCTCCGCGCCCGCCCCGGCGGCCTCGCGGAAGGCGGCGGCGCCGCGGCGGAGGTTGTCGTCCAGGTCCTCGGAGGCGGGCTGCTGGATCAGGCCGATCTTCACCGACTTCTCCGGACCGCGGGCGCGTCTCTCAGACCATGACCGCCGCGGCGATCTTGTCCGGCTTTTTCGGGATCGGACGCCCGAGGACCCGCCGTCCGTCCTTGGTGACCAGGACGTCGTCCTCGATCCGGATGCCGCCGAAGCCGCGGTAATCCTCGAGCTTGGCGTAGTCGATGAAGTCGAGGAACTTGCCTTCTTTCTTCCACAGGTCGATGAGGGCGGGAATGAAATAGATCCCGGGCTCGACCGTCATGACGTAGCCCGGCTTGAGGTCCTTGGCCATCCGAAGGTAAGCCAGCCCGAACTGCTGGCTGCGCTGGATGGAGTCGTCGTAGCCGATGTTCTGCTCGCCGAGGTTCTCCATGTCGTGGACGTCCAAGCCGAGCATGTGGCCCAGGCCGTGGGGGAAGAAGAGGGCGTGGGCCCCCTGGAGGACGGCCTCCTCGATGTCGCCTTTCATGAGCCCGATCGATTTCATCCCGCCGGCGATGATCCGCGCCGTTTGAAGATGGATGTCGCGGTACTTGATCCCGGGCCGGATCGCCTTGATCGCGGCCTCCTGGGCGGACAGGACGACGTCGTAGACCTCGAGTTGCTGGGCGGTGAATTTGCCTCCGACCGGGATCGTCCGAGTGATATCGGCGGCGTAGTGCATCGGCGAAGCCGCGCCCGCGTCGACGACGAGAAGGTCTCCCTTCTTCAGGCGGTTTACGTGCTCGTGGTTGTGAAGGATCTGGCCGTTCTTGGTCAGGATGGTTGGAAACGCCGTGCCGGCGCCCCCGGCGACGGCCAGGCCGTCCACCCGGCCGGCGATGTCCCTCTCCCAGACGCCGGGCTGGGCCATGTGCATCGCCGCGTCGTACATCCGGGCCGTCGTCTTGAGGGCGGTCTCGATCTCGGCGACCTCTTCGTCGGATTTAACCGAGCGCTGGGCGACGACGGCCTTGACCAGGGCGAGCGAAGCCTTCGCTTTCGCCTCGTCCGGCTTGATCCCGATGAGCTTCCCCAGCTTGAGGAACGTTTCGGGCCGGAACGGAGGCAGGAAGTGGACGGTCCGGCCCTTCTGGACCGCGTCCTGGAGGAAAGCGGACAGGTCGTTGAGCGCGGCGGTCTGAGCGACGCCCACGCCGGCGGCCCGGTCCTTCAAGGTCGGGAGATAGCCCATCCAGATGATGTCCTCGATGTCGATGTCGTTGCCGAAGAGGATTTCCTTCTTCTCGTCCGCGTCGATGACGGCCGCGAGCCCGGGCGAATCGAGGCCGAAGAAGTAGAGAAAGGTGCTGTCCTGCCGGAAATGATAAGCGTTCGCCGTGTAGTTCATCGGGCTGTCGTCGTGACCGAGGAGCAGGATGATCCCGGACCCGACCCGCTTGCGGAGCTGATCGCGGCGCTTGACGTATGTTTTGGACTCGAACATGGGCTTATCTCCTTTGCATTGACGACGTGCAGGGGAATGTAACAGAGAGGCGGACGGAAGTCAAAACGCCGCTCCAGGGGGGCGGCTTAATCCTTCAGGACGGGGAGGAACTTCTGCAGGACCCGTTCGATTTCGCGCTCGATAAACGGCTTCAGGACGCGCGGGAATTCCTCTTTGGCATCGGAAAACGCGGCGGCGATGTCTTCGCCGAACGCGGTCAAATAGACGACGGGGATCTTCAGCCGATCGCGGATCGCCCGGCCCGCCTCGATCCCGTTGACCCGCCCCTTGAGCCGGACGTCCATAAAAACGAGATCGGGCTTCAAACGGTCGGCCAGGGCGATGGCTTCCTCTCCCGATGAGGCCAGGCCGGCGACGGCGCAGCCCATGCCCTTCAGGGTATGGGCCATGTCCATGGCGATGATGGCCTCGTCTTCGACGATGAGGATTCTCCCCCGACCGCCCGAAGAAAGACAGATTTCACCGCTCATAACCTTTGAGTCGTTTGGCGGGGGGAAAAATGGAAAATAAATGAGGCCGGCCGCCTCGTCTATCGGGAGTTGGAATATTTCGGGTGGTAGCGGGGGTTGGATTTGAACCAACGACCTCCGGGTTATGAGCCCGACGAGCTACCAGGCTGCTCTACCCCGCAGTCAACGCAGCCAGTATAGCAGAAAAAAACGATTTGTCAAAGCCCCGATTCCCGCCTCGTCGAATGAATGATTTTTCTTGACGCCCCGCCCGGCAAAATAATATGATGAACCAGCAAAAATGATGATCGCGGTTTTCCTTCTCCTGGCCGGTTGCTGTATCGCCGCCGTCCTGGGGATGATCCTCTCGAAGACGCCGACTTACGGCGCTCTCTACCTCGTCCTGATGTTCGCCGCGCTGGGCGGCCTGTTCGGGCTCCTCGGCGCACCGTTCATGGCCGTCGTCCAGGTCATCATCTATGCCGGCGCGATCATGGTTCTCTTCGTCTTCCTGATCATGATGGTCCATCCCAAGACAGGCATCCCCCGCGAGCGCCGGAAAGGGCCCGTCCGGGCAGGCCTTCTGCTCGGGATCGTCCTCGGCGTCGAGCTCGTTTTCGCCGCGTTGAACGCCTTCAACGCGCCGGCCGCCGCCCCCGCCGCCTCCGTGACGCCTAAAGAGATCGGCCGCCTCCTCCTGACGAAATACCTCTACCCCTTCGAGGTCACCTCGATCCTGATCGTCGCCGCCCTGGTCGGGGCCATCGCCCTGGCCCAAAAACGGGGGGAAGCGTGATCCCGGCCTCCTGGTTCCTCGGCCTGAGCTTCCTCCTCTTCGTCCTGGGCGTCATCGCCTTTTTCGTCAAGCGCGACCTGATCACCCAGTTCATGGCCGTCGAGGTCATGCTGAACGCGGCCAATCTCGCCTTTCTGGCCATGGCCCGCTCGGCCGGCTTCGCCGACGCCCAGGTGATCGTCTTCTTCGTCATCACGGTCGCGGCGGCCGAGGCGGCCGTCGGGCTCGCGATCATCCTGCTCGTCTTCCGCCGGCGCAAATCGATCGCCTCCGAAGACCACGGGAAGCTGAAGGGCTGACATGGCCGAAGCGTTCTGGCTCATCCCGTTCATCCCCGGGCTGGGGGCGCTGATCCTTCTCGTCGGCGGCCGGCGTCTGCCCCGCAAGGCCGCTTCGATCATCGCCCCCGGGACCGTGCTCGTTTCCTTCCTCCTCGGCGCCGCCTCCTTCATCGGATTGAGCCGGCTAGCTCCGGAGGGCCAGCCTCTCGTCAAACCGCTCTTCTCCTGGATCGCCTCGGGGCGCTTCCAGGCTTCGTTCTCCTTCCAGTTCGATCCCCTCTCCGCGGTCATGGTCCTCGTCGTCACCGGCGTCGGCTTCCTGATCCATCTCTATTCCATCGGCTACATGGCCCAGGACAGGGACTATCACGCGCTATTTCGCCTACCTCAACCTGTTCATGTTCGCCATGCTGATCCTCGTCCTGGCCTCGAACATGGTCCTCATGTTCGTCGGCTGGGAAGGGGTCGGGCTGTGTTCCTATCTCCTGATCGGCTTCTGGTTCGAGAAGCCGTCCGCGGCCGCGGCGGGCAAGAAGGCCTTCATCGTCAACCGGATCGGGGACGCGGGCTTCCTTCTCGGGCTGCTCTTCGTCCTCTTGACCGTGCGGCAGCACCGAGTTCGACGGCCCTGCGCCTGGCTGTCGGCTCGGGCGCCCTGGCTCCCGGGCTCATGGCGACCCTGATCGCCATGCTTGCTCTTCGTCGGGGCGACGGGGAAATCCGCCCAGATCCCGCTCTATGTCTGGCTCCCGGACGCCATGGAAGGGCCCGACCCCCGTGAGCGCCCTGATCCACGCCGCGACCATGGTCACGGCCGGCGTCTATCTCGTCGCCCGGCTGAATTGGCTCTATCGCCGCCTCGCCCGGCCGGCGAGCTCGATCGTCGCCCTGATCGGCGCCCTGACCGCGGTCTTCGCCGCGACCATGGCCCTCGTCTCAGAACGACATCAAGCGCGTCCTGGCCTACTCGACGATCTCCCAGCTCGGCTACATGTTCATCGGCTGCGGCGTCGGCGCGGCCGCGGCCGGAGTTTTCCATCTCTATACCCACGCCTTCTTCAAGAGCCTGCTCTTCCTCTCCGCCGGAAGCGTCATCCACGCCCTGTCCGGCGAGCAGGACATGCGGAAGATGGGCGGCCTGCGGAGATATCTGCCCCGGACGTATCCCGCCGTTCCTCGTCGGGCGCGATCGCCATCGCCGGCGTGCCCTTTCTTCTCCGGCTTCTTTTCCAAGGACGCCATCCTGACCCCGGCGTTCGCCCAGGGATGCTGCGATCTGGGCTCTCGGCCTCGCCGCGCGCCGTCATGACCGCGTTCTACATGTTCCGGCTCATTTTCCTGACCTTCTTCGGCCAGGAGCGGTTCGACGCGGAGACGTCCGGCATCATCTCCATGAATCGCCCCGCTCATGACCGTCTCCCCTGTTCATCCTGGCCGGCTTCTCCGTCGTCGGCCGGCTATGTCGGCCTCCCGGCGGTCTTCGGCGAAAAGGCCGATCTCTTCCGCCGCTTCCTCGAGCCGGTCATTCCGGCGGCCGAAGGACACGCCGGCGCTCGGAACGGAATGGATCCTCATCCTGGCCTCGATCGCGGCCGCCGCCCTGCGGGATCGCCGCCGCCGTCCGTCTCTACCTTCAGAAGCCGGAGATCCCCCAGCGATCGTGGCCAGGCTTCCCGGCGTTTACAAGCTCCTCGTCCAACAAGTATTACGTCGACGAGGCCTACGGGGCCGTCATCGTCCGGCCGCTCATCCAGGGGCTCGGATTGGATCTACCGGCGCTTCGACCTGAAGGTCATCGACGGCGCGATCAACGGATCGGCCGCGGCGACCGGCGCTTTCGGCCGGGCTGCTCGGCGTCCTCCAAACCGGGTTCATCAAGGACTACGGCCTGGCCTTCCTCCTCGGGCTCGTCATCATCCTCGGAGTCATGCTCTTCTGACCATGCCCATCCTGCAGCCGTCGTCACATTCCTCCCCCTGGCCGGGGCGGCTCTCCTGCTCTTCCTGCCGAAGGACCGCAAGGGGCTCCTCTACGGCCTGGCCTTCGGCTGCGCCCTGCCGACCTTCGCCCTCTCGCTCAGCTCTATTTCCGGTTCGACGCGCCGACCGGCGGACCGCAGTTCGTCGAGCAGACGGCCTGGCTCGGCTTCGGGATCCAGTACCACCTCGGCATCGACGGCATCAGCCTGTTCCTCGTCCTCCTGACGACCTTCCTCATGCCGATCGCCTGCTCTCCTCCTGGTCCGCCATCGGGACGAGGATCAAGGAGTACCTGATCTTCATGCTCGTCCTGGAGACCGGGCATCCTCGGGCGTCTTCCTCTCCCTCAACCTCTTCCTCTTCTATGTCTTCTGGGAGGCCATGCTCATCCCGATGTATTTCCTGATCGGCGTCTGGGGCGGAAAGCGCCGGATCTACGCGACCATGAAGTTCGTCCTGTTCACGATGTTCGGCAGCCTCCTCATGCTCGTCGCCATCTTCGTCCTGGTCCATCTCTTTCACAAGCAGACGGGCGGGTATTCGTTCAACCTGTTCGATTTCTACTCGCCTGGCTCGATCCCGCCGGCGTCCAGACGTGGCTCTTCCTGGCCTTCGGGCTCGCCTTCGCCATCAAAGTCCCGATGTTCCCGCTCCACACCTGGCTCCCGGACGCCCACGTCGAGGCGCCCACAGCCGGGTCGGTCATCCTGGCCGCCGTCCTCCTCAAGATGGGAGCGTACGGCTTCCTGCGCTTCGCCCTTCCCCTCTTCCCCGACGCCGCGGCCCGTTTCCTGCCCGCCCTGTCCGTCCTGGCGCTCATCGGGATCATCTACGGCGGGGCTCATGGCCCTCGTCCAGAAGGACGTCAAGTCCCTCGTCGCCTATTCGAGCGTCAGCCACATGGGCCTGGTCATGCTGGCCATCTTCGCCCTCAACTTCGAAGGGACGCAGGGGGCGATCTATCAGATGCTCAATCACGGCCTGAGCACGGGAGCGCTCTTCCTCGCCGTGGGGATCCTGTACGAGCGGGCCCACACCCGGCAGATCGCCGATTTCGGCGGCGTGGCCCGGCGGATGCCCGTCTTCTGGGCGTTCTTCCTCCTGGCCGTGCTCTCCTCGGTCGGCCTCCCCGGCCTCAACGGTTTCGTCGGCGAGATCACCTCGCTCTTCGGCATCTTCGCCGCGAACAAGACGTACGCTATCCTGGCCATCCTGACCATCATTCTCGCCGCCGCCTATCTCCTCTGGATGTTCGAGCGGGTCATGCACGGCCCGATCAAGAATGAGAAGATCCTCGCCTTCAAGGATATGAACGCGCGCGAGCTCGCCTTTTTCCTCCCCATCGTCGTCCTGATGTTCTGGATGGGGATCCATCCCTCGACGTTCATGAGAAAGATGGACGCCTCGATCGCCTCCTACCTCCAGCTGATCAAGTCCAAGCAGACGGTCTACGTCCAGGGGCCTCCGCCCGGACCGGCCCCGGCCTCCATCCGTGCCGGGGAGCGGCTTTCCCGATGAGTTCCGTCCACGCCATCTTCCCGGCCGGCGTGCTCGCCGCAGGCGGCCGCCTCATCCTCCTCCTCGATGCGTTCGGACCAAAGCTCCCGAAGCGCTGGCTGAGCGCACTGGCCCTCGTCGTCCTGACCGCTTGCGGGGCCTTTGCGGTCGGGTTATGGGGCAAGGGAGTGTTCTTTTTCGAGGGAATGCTCGTCTGGGACGATTTCGGCCTTCTCTTCGCGTTCGTCTTCCTGATCGCAGCGGGCTTCACGGTTTTAATCGCCATCGCTTACAACGTTTCGATGCGCATCCCGTCCGGCGAATTCCTCGGCCTCCTGATGTTCGCCGCTTCCGGCCTCCTTGTCATGGTCTCGAGCGGAAGCCTCATCATGGCCTTCCTGGGTCTTGAAGTCGTTTCGATCGCAAGCTACGCCCTGGCCGGCTTGAACCGTGCCGACGAGCGTTCGACCGAGGCCGCCCTCAAATACTTCCTCCTCGGGCAGCTTCTCCGGCGCCTTTCTCGTCCTCGGCCTCGCCCTTCTCTACGGCACGGCCGGCTCTCTCGAGGTCGCGGCCGTCATCGCCCTCTTCCGCAGCCCGCTCGGCGCCTCGGCCCTGGCCTGGATCGGACTCGCCCTCGTCCTGATCGGCTTCTTCTTCAAGATCGCCATCGTTCCGTTCCATATGTGGGTGCCCGACGTCTATGAGGGGGCTCCAACCCCGGTTACGGCTTTTTTCTCCGTCGGCCCCAAGGCCGCCGGATTCGTCGTCCTGTTCCGGCTGCTCTCTCCGGCCCTCGTCGAGGGGCTCGGGGCGCCCCTGCTCCGGACGATCGTCGCCGGGCTCGCCGCCGCGACGATGATCGTCGGGAGCCTCGTCGCCCTGCGCCAGTCGAACGTCAAGCGCCTCCTGGCCTATTCGAGCATCGTCAACGCCGGCTATATGCTCATCGCCGTGCTTTCGCATGACGGGGCCGGCCTGTCCTTCTTCCTGGCCTCGTATCTCTTCATGAGCTTTGGCGCCTTCGGGGCCCTGGCCGCCCTGAATGGAAAAGGCCGGGAGACCCACGAGCTCGACGACCTGGCGGGATTGGGCTTCCGCTCGCCCTGGATCGGATCGCTCTTCGCCGTATTCCTGATCTCTCTCGCCGGATTCCCCCCGACGGCCGGGTTCCTGGCCAAGTTCTATGTTTTCAGCGCGGCCGTTCGGGAGGGCTGGACGGGACTTGTGCTCGTCGCCGTGGCGGCCAGCCTGATCTCGGCTTTCTATTATCTCCGCGTCGTCGTCGCCCTGTTCATGCGGGAGCCCGCCGCCGCGACCGAAGTGGATTTCGAGAACCCCGCCCTCTTCCTGGTCCTCTTCCTTTGCCTGTACGGCGTCCTGCAGCTGGGGATCCTGCCGGGGAACGTCCTGGTCGTCATCCGCCAGGCCGTGGCCGGTCTATTCTGACGGCCGGAACCTCCGCCGTCTTCTCTTCTTCCCGCGGACCGCTCCTTCGCCGCCGTATTTTTCCGCGAACAGCGTTTCGAAGGTCTCTCCGGCAGCCGGCGGGCGTCCTTTGACCAGGAGCCAGCAGACCCGCGCCGCGGGATTGAAATGAGCCCGTTCGCGGAGCGCCCAACGCATCCGGCCGGTTTGAAGGCCCCTGAGCATGTTCCCGAGAACGAACATGATCTGGGAAACATCCGCCCGCAGCTTGCGGGGGATGGTGATGGAGGTCCCCGGACTGAGCATCAGGTCGAGGATCTCGGTATGGAGATCGGGCGGGGGTTCGAGGAGCATTTTTTCGGCGAGAGGCTCGAAAATCAAAGTGTAGACTTCGGCCGGTTCCCAGACGCACCCCGAAGCGCGCGCGGCATCCATGGCCTCGAGAAGCCCGATGAGCCTCCCGAACAGCCCTTCGTCCCGCTCATAAATCCGGCCCGAGCGGCCGAGGAGCGTTCCCAAAAGCCCGTATTCCCTGAGGTGCCGGAAGACGGGCCCGGGGCTCTTGGCCAGGTCCTTGTTCAGCTCTTCGTACAGCCTGGCCCCGGAGCAATGGGCGAGAAGGGGCAGCTCTTCGGGGATGGCCCTGCGGACCGATTCCTCGATCCGGAAATCGATCCGGGCCGCGTGGCGCACGACGCGCCAGATCCGCACCGGATCCTCCCGGAACCGGACGACGGGGTCGCCGATGCAGCGGACCGTCCTTCGGCTCATGTCTTCGAGCCCGCCCACGTAATCGATGACCACGTCGGCGATCGGGTCATAGAACAGGGCATTGATCGTGATATCGCGGCGGAAGGCATCCTCGGCCGGGGTCCCGTAGGAATCGACCTGGACGAACTCGGCTTCGCTCTCCCCCACCTCCAGCGCCTCGGTGATCCGGCGGAAGGTGGCCACCTCGATGACCTTGTTGCCCTGGAAGCGGACATGGACCAGCCGGAAGCGCCGGCCGATCACGTAGGCATTGTGGAAGCGCTTCTTGATCTGCCCGGGCCGCGCGTCCGTGGCGATATCGTAGTCCTTGGGCTTCCGGCGAAGGAGGAGGTCCCGGACCGCCCCGCCGACGATATAGGCGGTGAATCCCATCGTGTGGAGACGGTGGATGATCCTCATCGCGTCGGGATCGATCTCGTGCGACCGGATGGGGTGGTCCGGCCGGCCGCGGATCACGGGCCGGCACGGTGAGGTTTCGGAAAGGGGCTCCGTCGTCATGCCCGTCCATTAAACCAGAGTCGGAGTCGCGATGCAACCGCTCTTCGCTCCTCGCCTCCGCTGCCGATGGGGCCGGAATTGAAACGAGCGCTGTTCCATGATAAAAGGGCTTCGGCGCATCCATGAGCTCTCCGAGCCGGACGGGGTCCTTCCGCTGGCGCATCCTGGCCCTTCTCTTCATGGCCACGACGATCAATTATGTCGACCGGAGCATCCTCGGAGTCCTCGGCCCGACCCTCCGCGACCATGTCTTCGGCTGGACGAACCAGCAATACGCCTACATCACCATCGCCTTCAAGATCGGCTACGCCGCGGGATTGCTGGCCATGGGCGGGATCGTCGACCGGATCGGGGCCAAAGCGGGCTACGCCCTGTCCCTGGGCGCGTGGAGCGCGTTCAGCATGGCCCACGCCCTGATCACGCGGGCGATGGGTTGGCTGGGCTTTGCCGTGGTCCGCTTCGGGCTCGGGTTCGGGGAGGCCGGGAATTTCCCGGCCAGCGTCAAGACCGTGGCCGAATGGTTCCCCCGCCGGGAGCGGGCCCTGGCGACCGGGATCTTCAACGCCGGCACCAACATCGGGGCCCTTCTCGCCCCGCTCGTCGTTTCCCTCGTCGTCGGAGCCGGCGGAGCGCACTGGCAGAGGGCCTTCTTCGTCACGTCGGGATTCAGCGCCCTGTGGCTTTTCCTCTGGCTCACGACGTACCGCCGGCCCGAGGTCCATCCGAAACTCTCGCCCGCCGAGCGGGCCTATATCCGGAGCGATTCGCCCGTCGAGACGGCCGGGAAGCTGCCCTGGAAAAGCGTCCTTCCGGTCAGGGAGACGTGGGCATTCGCCGCGGCCAAGCTGCCCGACGCGGTCTGGTACTTTTATCTCTTCTGGGGCTCGTTCTTCCTCAATGCCCGATTCGGGCTCGAGCTCAGGGGCCTGGCCTTGCCGCTCATCGTCATCTACGCCCTCGCCGACATCGGCAGCGTCGGCGGGGGGTGGCTGTCGTCGGCGCTGCTCAAACGGGGCTGGCCCGTCAACCGGGCCCGGAAGACGACCCTCTTTATCTGCTCCCTGGTCATCCTTCCGGTCGTCTTCGCCCCCCGGGCCAACGAACCCTGGCTGGCCGTGGTCCTCATCGGTCTGGCGGCGTCGGGGCATCAAGCTTGGTCGGCCAACGCCTTCACCCTCGTTTCGGACGTTTTCCCGCGCAAAGCGACGGCGTCGGTCGTCGGGATCGGAGGGATGGTCGGCGCTTTGGCCGGCCTGTTGGCCGATCTCGGCCTCGGCCGGATCCTGGACAAGAGCGGCCCGGGCGCGTATTCGACCGCGTTTCTCGTCGCCGGTCTGATGTATCTCGTCTCGTTCCTCATCATCCACGCCCTGATGCCGCGGATGACCCCCCTCGACGAAAACCTCCGCCGGGCCGTTCCTCCTCCGTCCGGCGGCCCAGATTAAAAAAGGCTCTTCAGGCTTTTCTATGGATTCCCCTCTTTGAAAAATAGAAGTTGGAGGAGAAGCCCGAAGAACCTAAAAAAAAAAGGCCCCGACCCGAAGGTCGGGGCCCGCTCTCAGGCTTTTAAGGTAACCGGGATCAGCCGAGGATCGAGTCCTTGGCGGCCTTGGCCACGCGGAACTTGACGACCCGCTTGGCCGGGATCTTGATCTCGGCGCCGGTGGCCGGGTTGCGGCCGAGGCGCGCCTTCCGGTTGACGAGCACGAGCTTGCCGAGGCCGGGAACGGTGAAGCCGCTCTTCGCGCCCTTGTAAGCCATGTTCACCAGAGCCTCGATGGCCGTTCCGGCCTGCTTCTTGTTGATGCCGGCCGCGTCGGCCACGCCCGCGACGATCTGGGCTTTCGTCATCGACTTGGTCATTCGCTCAAATCCTTTCAGAACCGATTGTGATGGGGCTTGAAGCTCACCATCATCAGTCCGCAACTATAGAAGGATTGGCCCGAAAAATCAAGCGTTTTTTGGATATTTGGCTCCGCCGGACGCTTCGCAGGACCCGCGGCGGCGACGGGCGGAAGCGGAGGCTTCTCCTTCCGGGGCGATGCCTGTATAATGCCCCCATGTCCAGAAAACTTCTCCGCCCTCTCCTCTTCCTCGCGGCCGCGGCGATCGTGCTTCCGGCGTTCGCCCAGGTCTCCCAGAAAAAGATCGCGACCCTCGGCCCGGGCGAGGAGATCGTGGTTCAGGAATCCCTTCTCCTCGCCGGGGCCGGCCCCGGCTGCGGGAGGGACGATTACTTCATCGTCAGCCGGACGACCGGCGGAGCGGCGCAGCGCTTTTTCGTTTACGACAAGAACGGCCGAAAGGGGCCTTACGAGAAGATCTCCGATTCCATGCTGCGCACGGGGGCTGGGTTCGAACCGCGGCCGGCCCACTATTCCTCCGATCCAACGATCGAAGGGATCGAGGAAACCCCCGACCATGGGCTGTCCTTCCGCGGCAAAACATATGGGCCGTTTCAGCAGGTCCTGAGCCTGGCCGTATCCGAAGACAAGGCCCGTTTCTACGGGCTGGCCGTCAAGGCCGGGCAGCTCCGCTTCTTCTCGAGCGACGGCCGGGACGTCGCTGCCGGAGGGATGCCCGTGGAGATCAAGCTCAGCCCGGACGGGATGAAGGCGGTCGCGGTCTGCCGCGGAGCGCTCACGCTGTACGAAGGCGTCAAGATCGACCCGGCCAAGATGGACCCGACGTCGTTCGACGACGTCTATCTCTACCCCATCGACGGGCCGAAGCTCGGGCCGTTCCACAAGGATCAGGAATTCGGGGATGTCTGGTTCGCCGCCGGATCGCAGAACTGGCTCTTCGACCTGGGCCCGACCGTTTATTTCAACGGCGCCCCCCTTCGGAAATTCCCCAATCCCGTGGATAAAGCGACTTTCTGGATCGATGACGCCAAGCGCTTCGCCTGGGTCTACGGCGAAGAGATCAATTTCAGCGACGGGGCGAAATACCCGTACCCTCTCATGATCCGGCACGAGAAGGCCGCCGGGAAAACGACCCTGTGCTGGATCGCCCTCCAGAAAAACGGAGATGTCATCGCCTATCAGCGGTCGCTTTAAGCTTCCGGCGGTCCTCGCCGCGGCCCTCCTGGGCCTCGCCGCGGCCGGCCCCGCGGCTCCGCGCGCGGGAAGCCCGCAGGCCGTGGATTTTCCGCGGATCTTCGGCAAGTCCTATAAAGCGGCCCTCGATTTCGTTTCCCGGAGCGATGCGGCGACGCTCGCTTTCGGCTCGTCCGGGATCGAGCCTCGGGAAGCCTGGGCGGTCGTTTTTCCCGAGCTCATCCGCTGGTCGGCCTTGGCCGACCTCATCCAGACGAGCAACCTCCAATCGCTGTACGTCCAGTACGGGGCGGGCTATTCCGATTTCTCCATCGGGCGCTTCCAGATGAAGCCGTCCTTCGCCGAGACGCTCGAATCCGATTTCAACAAGCTCCTCGGGCCGGACGAGCAGCGGTCGATCCGCGCCGGTCGCTTCGAGACCGCCGACACCGTGGAGAACCGCCGGGCCCGGGTGCGCCGCCTGGCCGATCCCGAGGACCAGGTCCGCTATCTCATCATCTTCTTCAGGGTGATGGACCGGCTCTACCGGGCCGAGCGATGGGACTCAGGCGAGGAGAAGGTCCGCTTCTTCGCCGCGGCTTATAACTCGGGATACCGGTCGGGAGCGGCCCGCATCCGCAGGGAATCCGGGAGGAACCGCTTCCATATGGGCCTCTTCCCGGCCAAGCCGTATTACAGCTATTCCGAGATCGCCGCGGATTTCTGGCGCCGCGGCCCGGTCAAGGGCCCGTCTTCCGTCCGCTGACCGTCTTGTGCTGGTGGGCGCCTTTCATCGCCCGGACGAGGAATCCTTCCTCCCCGGGCATCCACAGCTCGGCCAGGACGTAATCCGTGACGTATTCGGTGTAGGACGGCTCGAAGTTCCCGACCATATCGAAGACGAGCTGAGGCTCTTTGACGGGCTCGGCGGGCGAAGCCAGCCTCTGGGTGAAGGCGACGAGAACCTCGGCACCGTCGGGCAGCCGCTTGAGGGCGAGCTCGCCGGCCCCCTTGAGCGCGACGGCATACTCCCCCGCCGGGAGCTTCTTTCCTCCGGCCTGGAAGGGAAAAGGGATCTTGAACGCGGCTTGGGCAAACGCGGATCCCGCCGCGAAAGCGGACAGGATGAGCGCGACGGCGACCTTTCGGAAAGGGGTTCGTCTCATGGTCTTCCTCCGTTCTTTCGAGATCAATCCATCCCTTCCCGCATGAGCGCCTCTTCCGCTTCGGCGGCCGGGACGTCTGGGACTCCTTTGTCCGCGGCGTCCTTCATGGCCGTGACGAACGTGTCGATCTCCTCGAGGGTCGTGTAGACGTTCGGGGAGATGCGCAGGCACTGGTAGTCGAAAACCTGGTTCGGGGGCGCCCCGCCGACGAGGGCGACGGTGACGATCCGGTACTTGTTCATCAGGAAACGGTTGAGGGCCCGGACGTCCATGCCGTCGATTGTGACTGCGGCGACGGCCCAGACCTCGGCCGGCTCTCCGATATTGGACAGGATCTTGATCTTGGGGTGGGTCTTGAGGGCGTTGGCCCAGCGCATGGTCAGATAGCGCAGGCGGGCCGCCTTCCTCTCCGCCCCGATAGCCTGGTGGAAGGCGAGCGCTTCTCCGAGGCCCGCCCGGATGGCCCAGGGATGCGTGCCGATGGCCTCGAACTTGCGGATGTCGTCGTCCTGCTGCTCGGGCGCGGCCTGGAGCGGCCAGACCGATGCGTTCCGACAATCGGCCGGCGACGAAGTTGGGCGCCGCCCTTCACGAAGCCGAAGGCGACCACGAACGCGGTTAGCAGCACAAACGAGTTCCGCGGCACGCCGAACTCGGATTCAGCCGAGAGCGCCGGCACGAACCGTACGCATCATGCCGATGGTGAACCGACCAGCAGGACCTGCAGCGACTTCGTCCAGGTGCTGGTCGAGGGTATGGCGGATGCCGTCCAGAAGCTCCGCGGCGTGTGCGGTCACCGACAGTGCTCAGGCAGCGATCTTCGTCGGCGAACTTGGTCCATGTTCGCGGGCCGCGGTGGGATTTGCTTGGTGAGATAGGCGATGAATTCCTCCCGGTCGCGCATGGAAAGCGCCGGATTCCAGCGCCGCTCGAACCCCATCGTGGAGGATGGCTTGCCGGAAAGACCGGCGCCACAAACGCTGCCAGCCTGATGCCCGGGGAACAACTCAATGGTGTCCGGCAGCGGCAAGAGCTTCGTTTGCAGCGTGTCAAACAGTAGGCTGGCCATCTCGCGCTCGCGACCGGCAAGGTCGGGCCGCCCGATGGCGCCGACGAAAAGCGTGTCGCCGGTCAGCACAACCAGGGCTCGTCCCCGCGGCGTTTCTCGGTGACCAGCAGCGAAACACTGTCGGGGGTATGACCGGGCGTGTGCAACGCGCGGACAATCACATTGCCCGCCTCGATGACCTGACTGTCACGCAGCGGCTCGAAAGAAAACTTCCGCGAGTCCAGCGTCACTCTCATGCAGGCAATGAACCGCCCCCGCCATCGCGGCCAATTTGCGCCCACCCGAAACGTGGTCGGCATGAACGTGTGTGTCGATGACGTGGGTAATCTTGACGTTGGCCTTCCCGGCTTCCTCGATGAACCACGGTTCATCGCCCGCCACCACGTCCACGGCCACGGATTTGGCGAGGGTGCCGCATCCGAAGAAATAGGAAAGACTGGAATCCTTCGTCGGATACTGTCGAAAGAACACGGTGCCACCACCTCCTAGAAAACGACGACCTTGTCGGCCCACTGTGTCCACTGGGCAAGCTCTTCCATGCTGCTGCGGTGAGCGCCCTCAACGATTTCTGCAGCGACCATCCCGCGCGCATCCACGCAACTGTCGCAAAGGCCAACTTGGCCTCTGCTGCGTATGACTCTGTTGACCATGAGCTCGATGTTGTAGAAACCCTGGGGGACTTTCTGACCGGCCTTCGCGCATGTCACCGCATCCCCCATAAGGAAAACGTGCACCTCGTTGTCAGGCGATTTGCCTAGTGCACCAGCGAGTCTGAGCCCGTTGTAGGAACGCTCCGTACCATGGAGCGTCGTAAGAACTCAAGAGAGAATTCATACAAAGCACCAAAGCCTTTCACCGTTCGATGGGTAATCCACGCGCCCGCCACTCCGCCACACCGTCAGCCAACTGCTGGGCGCGGTAACCCTGCTTCTGCAATAGAGCGACCGCGTCCTGAGCCATCAGGCAGAACGGTCCGCGGCAGTACGCGACCACCGGCTTGTCCTTGGGCAGCTGTTTCAGGCGTTTCTTCAGTTCGGACAGCGGCAGTGACCGGGCGTAGGGGAGATGCCCTGCCGCAAACTCTTCCGCGGGGCGCACGTCAATCACAATGACCTCACCCTTCTGCGCTTGGCGAAGAATGGACGTACGGTCGACGCCGACCAAGGCGACCCGCGCGCGCGTCAACTAGCGAGCGCAGCGCCATCTGCAGGTCGACCAGCCGCTCCTCCGCCACACTCCGGAGCGAGACCCACAGGTCGGCCACGCTCGGGTCCGCCAGACGGTACAGAACGTACTTGCCGTCCTTGCGCGTTTCCACGAGGCGGCCGGCGCGCAGCGCCCTGAGATGGGCGCTGGCCAACTTCGCACTTCATGCCTGTTTCCCGCGCCAGCGTTTCGACGCACTTCTCGGACTGACAGAGCAGCTCGATCGCTCAAGCCGCTTGGGACTTGCGAGCGCCTTGCTGACGCGACTCACTTGTTCATAAAGGAGATTTTTGAGTTCACGCATAGACTATCATTCTAACGAATGTTAAAATAGTGGGTAGAGCCACGGGGAACGATGGGTCTGTTCCTGTGGTCAGAAGGTCGCTCGCGCAGGTTGCGTCATTCGCAAACGACACGGTGTACCGGCCTTCCGTAACCGTCCCAAGCAAGGAAGAGCGTGTATTCGGTGGATGTTGCATGGCCATGGCCATGGTCTTCACCACTGCTTTGGCCTAAGCAGGCACCGCCATCGCCCCAACATGACATGGCGGCGATGCAAGCAACCCCAGGGGACCCGCGGCAGCTGGTCAAGTTCCCCGAGCCGATGCGCCTGCACACCATCACCAGCATGCACCAAGACCAGTGCCTGCTGTCGTTGCAGGAAATCGACGTAGCGGCGCTCTCCAAGAACGATTTCGACAAAGCTCCGCATTGCCGAGCAGCGCCTTCGATGGCTGGCTGGAGTTGTTCATCACCGCAGCGCACATGGCGCCCTTCATGCCCAAGGGATGCAGGACATCGGAACCGCGATGCACCATGCGGCGAGTCAGTTCGCGGTTGAAGCGCAGAACGCCAGCGTTAGCAATGACCTGCGACCGGCTTTAGCCGCGCTTCCAGAACGGTCATGCAACAGTGCGTACTCTCGCCTGCCGCGCGCCTGCGGGTGAGCCGCCCCGGTGGCGGTGATGCATTCCTCTGTACGGTGATCCAGTCCCACGCGTTGATGTCCCCAAGCAGGTGGTTAACGTGAACACCTCGCTGCTTTGCCAGGCGTTTGGCCTTTGCGACGGCATTTGGCGCGAAGTCGGACCATCGTCCTCGGCGGACTCCTTGCTCTGCCAGGAAAACGCTGTTCCGCCCCTCTCCCGTCGGCGACACATAGAATGTCGAATCCACTCATGGAATGATCATTTCCTGCGTCGCGAACTGGCCCGCAGAGATCATTGGCCTCGTCGACCATCTGGATAGTCTTTGCCTCAACCTCTTTGGCCACTTGAACTAGGGTCGCATCTTGCGATAGCGCCGAAAGCATTTGCACTGGCTTGATGAGGCCAATCCTGGTCTTGCCCCTCTCCGTAAAAACCGATATTCGGCAGGGCAACGCCATATTCAGGCGCATATCCGTGGATAAGACTCTGGCCGCCTGTCCAGGATTGCAGACTTCAAATACCTTGCATTCATCATCGAAACCAATTCCCTTGCTGCGCCGTATCGCGCCCCCAAGTCGTGGACATGGAGCACCGCCGAAGCCGTTGCGCGTTACCGCAGCCGCGAGGTATTCTGATGCCTGGCTAAACGACTTTTTGGTATCAACGATGTAATACATGAACGACCCTCTCTCCAACTGACCAGTTGGCTCAGTTTGCGATGGTGCGCATTCTGTTTCGATCGCACCTCGCGCCACGGCGGACGAATATCAGGCGACCGAGTCTGCTCAACCCACGCAAGGCCCCTTGGTTAGAACGCGTCCGGTAGCGACGAGCGTTGACAAAAGAATCGCAAGTTGCCTAAAAATCCTGGAACCCGCCTTCCACCATGTGTACCATTCGAGCATAGCATTGGCCATCGAGGCGTCTCGCTCATTGATGTGCGGCAATATTTGGTCATGCCTGGCGGCCATCCTGGTGACGATTTCCTGACCCGGGTATGCGATGAGAAGGAGCATCGGTTCAAACTTGGACACTCGACATTTCAAGTGGAGACCGCCACAGCATCCCTCCCGCGTTGGCGCCCGAGCACGTTGTCTAGGCAGTACCGGTAACGTGCCGAAAAAGGGCGTCTTGGTGGCCTTGGGGTCCGCAGTGCTCTTTGGCATGAGCACGCCTCTCGCCAAACTTCTTGTCGGGAGAGGCTGCTCAGTATCGCCGCTCTTGCTCGCAGGATTGCTCTACGCTGGGTCCGGCTTGGGACTGATGGTCGTGCTGGTCGTCCGCAGGCTGATGGCACGGCAAGGGTATGTGCTGGTGCTACCGCAGCGTGCGGAATGGCTTTGGCTGGCTGCTGCCATCTTCTTTGGTGGCGTCGCGGGTCCCGTAGCGCCTCATGTACGGGTTGGTGACCAGCGCCGCCTCGACGGCCCTCGCTGCTGGATCTTCGAAGCCGTATTCACGGCGCTGCTGGCCTGGTTCCTGTTTCGCGAAAATTTCGACCGTCGCGTCATGCTTGGAATGCTTGCCATCGTGGCGGGCGGCGTACTGCTCGTGTGGACGCCGGGCGAAGCTGCCCATCCCTCGCTCGGGCTGGTCTTGATTGCCGCAGCCTGCCTCTGCTGGGCCATCGACAACAACTTGACGCGCAAGGTCGCGGCTAGCGATGCGG
>CAWKFB010000022.1:0-78884 GCA_963848835.1 Candidatus Aminicenantota bacterium
GGACGTCGGGATCATCGGCGCCGGAAGGACGGACGCCGGGGTTCATGCTCTCGGCCAGACGGCGAGCTTCAGGGCCGCGCTCAAGCTGTCCGATGAGGAGCTGTTCAAGGCCCTCAACGCCCTCCTTCCTCCGGACATCAGGATCGGCGAGCTCCGCCGCGTGCCGCCCTCCTTCCACGCCCTCCGCGACGCGAAGAGCAAGGTTTATAACTACCGGATTTGTCTGGCCCGCCGGATCAGTCCGTTCGACGTGCGCTACGCCCTCCACTGGCCGTATCCCCTGCGCGTCGGCCGGATGCGCCGGGCGGCCGCGGAATTCGTCCGGGAGGCGGATTTCTCGAATTTTTCGTCCAACCGCGAGCGGCATCCCGTCCGAAGGGTCGTCCGGTCCGAGATCCATCGCCGCGGGGACGAGCTCGTGTACACGATCGAAGCCCGGGGGTTCCTGCGCTATATGGTCCGCGCCATCGTCGGGACGCTCACCGAGGTCGGCCGGGGACGCCTGGAGCCCGAGGCGATCGACGGGCTTTTCGCCGCTAAAACGCGCAGCCTGGCGAGCCCGACGGCGCCCGCCCGCGGGCTCTGCCTCGAGCGGGTCATCTACTAAAAGTGCTTCCCCATGACCACGGCGTCCTCGTCGGGGTTGGAATAGTAGCCCTTGCGGATGCCGAAGACTTCGAACCCCAGCTTCTCATAGAGCCGCCGGGCCGCCGCGTTCGTCACCCTGACCTCGAGTGAGACAAACGCCGCGCCCTCGGCTTGGACCAGGGCGAGGGCATGCCGGAGAAGGGCCTCGCCCAGGCCGCTCCGGCGGGCTTCGGGGCGGACGGCGATGTTGTTGATCTGGACGTCGTCCTGGATCTTCCAGAAGATGATGTAGCCCATGATCCGGCCGTCCGGGGCGCTCACGGCCACGAGGGGGAATGAGATGGGGGAATTCTGGAGCTCGCCCCGGAATGTCGATTCGTGCCAGGGGTTGGAGAAGGACAGGCGCTCGATTTCCATGACCTCGGGAAGATCGCGGGGCTGCATGCGGCGGAATTCGAGCCCGTCGGCCACGGCCGCCCCGCTCACCGCTTCTCTTCCGCCTGGGAGGACCGGTAATAGAGCGGTTCGAGCGATTCGGCCGAGGCCCCGCGGCCCTGACGAAGGATCCGGACGCCCAGGATCCCGACTTCGGCGGCGATGAACGGCGGCCGCGGGGAAAACAGGGCCCGCGATCCCAGACGCTCCTCGATGAGACTCCTGTAAAGCTCGGCCCCCCCGCCGCCGAAGAGGACGGTCCGGCGGGCGCCGACGCGGCGGAGGAATTCGCCCGGCGCGTAAGCGCCCTCGGGGACGATCGTCTTCTCGGACGGGCCGACGTCGATGAGAGAAGCGTAAACCTCCCCTTTTTTCGCGTCGAGGACCGGAGCGACCGGGCGTCCGGCCCCCTCCCGCAGCCGGAAGGCCAGGGCGGCAAGAGAGGACACGGCGGCGACAGGTCTGCCCGAAGCGAAAGCCAGGGCCTTAATGGTGCTCAGGCCGATCCGGATCCCCGTGAACGATCCCGGTCCCGGCGCAACGGCGAAGCCGTCGAGCGCCCGCGCATCCAGGGAAAGGGCGCGGAGAAGGAAATCGATCGAGGACAGAAGGCGGGCGGAATGCGTGGATGACGAGCGGATCGCCAACTCGCCTAAAACGCGGGTGTCTTCAACGACCGCGACGGACCCGTCCGGGGTCGTGGTGTCGACGGCCAGGACGCGCATGGGATCAAGCCCGGCCCCGGCCGAAAGCAAAGAGGTTCCCGGCCTGGAAGATGTCGAGCTGGACGGAGCTCATCGGCTCGAGGGCAAAGCGGACGTTCCCGCGAAGGATCCGCCCCCGGCCGGCCGCGGGGTCGGCCTCGACCGTATCGCCGCTTTCGAGCTTTTTCGACGCGGCCGGCGCTTCGAGTCCCGGAGCGCGGAGAACCGGGAACCCGGAGTTGACGGCGTTGCGGAAGTAGATGGCCGAGAAGGACGGGGCCACGATGGCCGCGACGCCCAGGGCGATGAAGCAATCGACGGCCTGCTGGCGCGAGGAGCCCGCGCCGAAGTTCCGGCCGGCGACGAGGATGTCGCCGGGCGCGCATTTCTTGGGGAAATCCTTCCAGCCCTCGAGGTTGCCCAAGGCGTAAGCCCCCATCTGGGCGATGTCGGTGATGTGGAGGTGGGCGTTATGAAAGATCTGATCGGTGTCGATGTCTTCGATGAGCTTGCCGTCGGCGCCGAGGAGGACCCAGACGCGGCCGCGGATCAGGGTATCTGTTCATCTCAGAGTCCTCCGGGCCCGCCGATTTCGCCGCGGATGCAGGAAGCGGCCACGACTGTCGGGCGAGGCCAGATAGACCGGACCCTTGCCCTGCTTGCCGGGGAAATTCCGGTTCCCGGTGCTGATCTCGACCTCGCCCTTGCCCGTCAGGCCGGCGTGGCCCTCGGCGCATCCGCCGCAGCCCGGGTTGAGGACGATCGCCCCGCTGGCGAAGAGAGTCGCCAGGATGCCCGTCCGAAGCATTTCCTCATAGACGCGGCGCGTCGCGGGAACGACTTTGAGCATGACGCCCGTGCCCGGACCTTGCGGCCGCGGAGGATGGCGGCGGCCCGGGCGAAGTCCTCGATCCGGCCGTTCGTGCAGGACCCGATGAAGCCCGAATCGATCCGGACGCCGCCGAGGTTCGGCCAGCGTCCTCGACCGAGTTCGGTGAAGGAGGGGCGGCGACCTGGGGCGTCAGGCCGGAGACATCGACTTCGATCACGTCGCGCGTACCGGGCGTCGGGATCGGGAGCGAGGCCGGCTCCCGGGGATGAAGCCGATGATGCCGGCCATTTCGGTGACCATGCTGCAGAGGGTGATGCGGCCGGCGAGGTCGAGAGCGCGCGCCGCTTCGCCCGTGAACTCGGCCGCGGCCAGGGCGATGGCGGAGGTTCCGAGCGCGCGGCAGAGGAAGAGGGTCAGGTCTTTGGCCCCCGCGCCAGGCGCGGGCATCCCTTTCAAGACGACCTTCACGCGTCGGCGGGACCTCGAACCAGGTCCGCCCGGTCCGGAAGGCGAAGGCGATGTCCACGTCGCCCATCCCCTGGCCGAAGCAGCCGACCGCGCCGAGGATGTTCAGGTGGCTGTCCGTGCCGACGACCGTCGCCGCCGGCCCGGGCCAGCCCCTCCTCGATCAGGACGTGCGAGCCGATGCCCCGGTCCACGTCGAAGACCGAGATCCCGTGCTCGCGGGCGAACTCGCGGCAGGTCTGCTGGTTGTCGGCGTATTTCAGGGTGCAGGCCGGGGCGCAGCAGGTCGAAGGTGAAAAACGTCTTCGGCCGGATCGGCGAGAGGCGTCGAGCCGTATTCGCGCTCGAAGTTCTTGACCACGTTCGGCCCGCCGAAATCGCGGGCCGAGCGGACGTCGAGGTCCATCCAGACGATCCGGCCGGCCGCCGCCTCCTCGCGGGAATGGGCCTGGATGATCTTCTCGATGATGGTCTGCGCCCACGCATCCCTCCGTCAGAGCTTAGTCGGCGACGGCCCGGCCCATCTCGAGCGTCGTGGCCCTGGCCGCCCATGTCGTAGGTGCGGACGCGTCCCTCCGCGATCACCTCGGCGACGGCGCCCTCGAGCGCCGCGGCCTTGTCCGTCTCGCCCAGCCACTCGAGCATCAGCTTGGCCGCCAGGAAGGTCGCGATCGGGTTGACCTTGTACATGCCCGGCGTATTTCGGGGCCGAGCCGTGGGTCGGCTCGAAGACGGCGTACCTGTCGCCGATGTTGCCGCTGCAGGCGAAGCCCAGCCCGCCCGACGAGCTGGGCGGCCAGGTCGGAGATGATGTCGCCGAACAGGTTCTCGGCGACCAGGACGTCGTAGTCGAAGGGGTTCTTGATTAGCCACATGCACATCGCGTCGATGTTGGCCTCTTTGAACTCGATGTCGGGATACTCCTTGGCCACTTCGCGGGCGACGGCCAGCATCAGCCCGCCGGTTTCGCGGAGGACATTGGGCTTTTCGACCACGGTCACGGAGCGCCGCTTGTGATCCCGGGCGAACTCGAAAGCGGCCCGGACGATGCGCTCGCAGCCCTTGCGGGTCATGATCCGGGTCGAGATGGCGATCTCGTTCGGCGGGACGTTTGAAAAGGCTTCATCTTGGGATGCACGGCCAGAGCGTCGCGGACCGCGGCGGGGAGAGGAAAGAACTCCACGCCGGCGTACATGCCCTCGGTGTTCTCGCGGAAGATGACCAGGTCGATCTTGTCCTGGTAGTTGAGCGGATTGCCGGGGTAGGCCTTGCAGGGCCGGAGGTTCGAGTAGAGGTCGAACTCCTGACGCAGGCGGACGATGGGGCTGAAGTAGCTCAGGCCCTTGCCCCGCAGCGCGGGATCGAGCTCGGCCGCGGCGTCCTCCTTGGGCTTGGAGGTGATGGCGCCGAAAAGGGCGACGTCCGTTTCCTTGAGCATCTGGATCGTCCGGTCGGGAAGGGCGTTTCCCTCCGTCCGCCAGAACTCCCAGCCGATGTCCCCGTGGACGTATTCGGCGTCGACAGCCAGCCTATCCAGCACGGTGCGCGTCGCCTCGACGACCTCTTTGCCGACCCCGTCGCCGGGAAGGACGGCGATCCTGTACTTGGCCATGAAACAGACTCCTTAGGAAATGATGAGGAAGCTTAAATTCTATCCGGACGGGAGGAATCGGTCAACCGTGGAACGGCCCAGCCGTGGAGACGGCTTGATTCCGGCCGGTTTTCAACCGGCTCATCGGGGCAGTATCGTCCCCAGTCCGAGGCGGCGGGCGTTCGCCACGGCCTGGGCGGCGGCGTAAAGGTCCTGGACGGCCGAGCCTACCGATTTGAACAGCGTGATCTCGTCCGCGCGGATCCGCCCCGCCGCCCGGCCGGAAAGGACATCCCCGAGCTCGACGCGGAAATGATCGTGTTTGATCAGGCCGGCGGCGGCGGGCCGGAGAAGATCCCCGGCCTCCTTGAGGGCCGCTTCGAGATGGTCCACGAAAACCCGCGACCGGGCCACGGTTTCAGGGGGAATCTCGGCGTAAAGGGGGTCGAAGACACCGACCGCGTTGATATGGGTCCCGGCCGCGATATCGCGGTCGGCGAAGACAGGCTCGGTCGCCGTCGTTGCCGTGCAGACGACATCCGCTCCGGCCAAGGCTTCCGCGGGGGTGCCCGCCGGAACGATTTCGATCCCGAGGCTTTCCGTCATTTCGACAGAGAAGGCCAAGGCCGCTGCGGGACGCACGTCGAAGACGCGGGCGCGCCTGATCTTCCGAACGGCGAGGAGGGCGGCGAGCTGCGCGCGCGCTTGGGTCCCCGCGCCGAAGATCGCCGCCGTCGACGCCTCCGGCCGGGCCAGGACGTCCGAGGCCGCGCCCGAGGCCGCCCCTGTCCGGATAGCGGTCAAAGCCGATCCCTCGAGGACCCCGAGCGGCGCCCCGGTCGCGGCATCGGCCAGGATGACCAGGGCATGGATGACCGGGAAGCCCCGGGAAGGATTGGAGGGGCAGAAAGACAGCCATTTCAGGCTGGCCGCGCCCTTCTCCGGGCTGGAGCAGGGCATGATCAGGGCGAGGCCTTCCGCTTCGAGGGGAAGCCGCGTCCGCGCCGGGATCTGGACTCGCTTGGCGCTCAAGGCGATGAAAGCTTCCTTCATCGCGGCGACCGCGTCGGCCATGGGCAGGGCGCGGCGGATATCGTCGGCGGAGAGGTAGATCAGAAGAGGATTCAAGGCCGTTTGTCCTTCGGGGGCGGCGCCTCCCCTTCCAGGGCGAGGGCGGAAGGAGCCATAGCCAAGCCTCCCTTCGACGTGCAGCGCAGCTCCGCCGGCAGCATCCGGCCGACTTCTAAAACGGCGTCGATCGTCTCGTCGAGGGGGATCGGGTTCGCGTATCCGCCCAGGACAAGATCGGCGCAGACGAAAGCCGAGGCGGCGGCCGCGGCGTTGCGCGTGTGGCAGGGGATCTCGACCGTCCCCAGGACGAGATCGCAGACGGAGCCCATCGTGTTTTGAAAAGCGACGGCGGCCGCGTCCGCGGCCTGGCGGGCGGAGCCGCCCGCCGCTTCGACGACCGCGGCCGCGGCCATGGCTCCGGCCGCGCCGATCTCGACCTGGCAGCCGGCGACCTCGGCGGCGAACGTGGCCCGGGAAGCAACGATGACGCCGATAGCCCCCGCGGCAAGGAGGGCCAGGGCGGTCCGCTCGCCATCGAGCCGCTTTTCTTCGACAAGCGTGAGAAGCGTTCCCGGAATGACGCCGGCCGACCCGCCCGTAGGAGCGGCGCAGACGACGCCCATCGCCCCGTCTACGTGCATCACGGCCATGGCCCGCGCCGCGGCCCGGAGATGGAGGCCGCCGCCGGGGAGGCGGCCCGCCGCCCCCGCGGCGAAAATACGGCCGGCGCTCGCGGGGAGAAGGCGGAGGCCCGTGAATCCGGGATCGAGTCCCTGCGCCGCGGACTTCGCCATGATGTCGAAGCGGCGGAGGATCTCGGCCAAGACGGCCGCGCGGTCAAGCCCGAGGAGCGACGATTCATAGTCCAGGGCAATGCGTCCGAGCGAAAGGCCTCTGTTCTCGGCGAGCCGGATCATTTCGTCCGCGGACGAAAAAAGGGCCGGGCCCTTGGCGACGAAATAGACGGGCGAACACTGTCGAAGGCTCAAGACGCCGGTCAGGGTGCGGAGGGCGGAAACGGCCGCGGCCGGGAGGGCGGACGAGCGGCGGGCCGCGGTCGCGATCCGGCCGGCGTCACCGATCGTCTCGGGCTCGCCGAGGGTTCTTCCGTCTTCATCGAGGATCGCTCCGATCGCCGGCAGGGCGGCGGGATGCGCTTCAATAAGAACCTCGTAGGCCGCGCCGTCGAAATGGACCGGCCGGCCGTCGACGCTCGTGATCACGACCTCTCCCCCGCCGATTGAGCGCGCCTCGAGATCGACCGAGGAACCATCCGCCGCGGACAGCGTGATTTCCATCGAATTCGGGTGATCGGGATGACGGAGAGGGCGGATCGCGAAGGAGATCTCGAGTCCGGAGGCCGCCGCGTCCGAGAGGGCCGTAAAGAAGGATCCGTCCGTCAACGGCTTCCCCATCAAGCCCATGGCGAAGGCCCGGTCAGCCCCCTGGGCGGAATAGGTCCGTCCGTACGAGCCGCCGGGATCGAAGGCAAACTCCGCCCGCCGCGGCGCGGCGCCGAGGAGGTCGCGGGCCATCGAGGCGATGTGATAGGCCCCGGCGGTGTGCGAGCTCGACGGCCCGCGCATCACGGGCCCCAGGACGTGATTGAGGATGCTGACGGAACGGGTCCGCTCTCTCATTTCTTCTGTCAGCGCTTCGCGGCCAGCTTCTTTTTCGTCCACTCGAGCAGGCCGCCAGCTTCGACGATCCCGAGCACCGACGCGGGCAAGGGGAAGAAGGTGAACGTCCGCCCGGCGCTCAGGATCCGGCCGTTGGGGAAATCGATCTCGATCGGGTCCCCCGTCGCCAGCGCATCGGGCGCGTCCTCGGACTGCAGGACGGCCAAACCGAGGTTGATGGCGTTCCGGAAATAGATCCGGGAGAAGGATTTGGCCACGACGGCTTGCAAGCCGGCGTAGCGCAGGCAGGCGGCCGCCTGCTCCCGCGAGCTCCCGCAGCCGAAGTTCTTTCCGGCGACGATGACGTCGCCCGGCTTGACGTTCCCGGCGAACGCGGGATCGAGGTCTTCGAGCGCTTTCGCCGCCATCTCCTCGGGCTTGAGCTGCTGGTACGTGTACCTTCCGGCGTAGATGACATCGGTGTTGATGTCGTCGCCGTATTTCCAGACGCGGCCGGCGCTCATGCGAAGGTCCTCGGGTCGGTGATCACGCCCATGACGGCCGAAGCGGCCACCGTGGCGGGCGAAGCAAGATAGATCTCGGAGTCGCGGGCGCCCATCCGCCCCTTGAAGTTCCGGTTCGACGTCCCGACGACCACCTCGCCCGGGGCGAGAAGCCCTTCATGCGCGCCGAGGCAGGGACCGCAGCCCGGGTTCAGGATGACGCATCCCGCCTTGATGAACGTGGCGATCCACCCCTTCTCGACCGCTTCGAGATAGACCGACCGGGACGCCGGAAGGATGAGACAGCGGACGCCGGAATGAACTTTGCGGCCGGCGAAGATCTTCGCCGCGGCTTCGAGATCTTCGGCACGGCCGTTGGTGCACGTTCCGATCAGCGCTTGATGGAACAGCTTTCCGGCGACCGCCGCGACCGGTTTGACGTTGTCCACCGTATGGGGACACGCGATCTGGGGCTCGAGCGTCGAGAGATCGTAGGTCAGCACGGCTTCATAGCGCGCGTCCGGATCCGAGACGACAACCTCGCAGGGCCCCCGGGCGCGCGAGGCCAGCCAGGCGAACGTCTTCTCGTCCGGGGCGAAATATCCGTTCTTTGCCCCCATCTCGGCGGCCATGTTGCACAGGACCATCCGCGAAGCGAGGCTGAATCCGCCCGCGGCCGGGCCGGCGAACTCGACCGCTTCGTAATTCGCCCGGTCGGCTCCGTTGTCTCCGATGACCTTGAGGATGGCGTCCTTGGCAAAGACGCCGGGCGCGAACGCGCCGTGGAACTCAATCTTAAGCGTCTCGGGGACGCGGAGCCAGATCTCGTCCGTGGCCCAGATCGAGGCCATCTCGGTCCGGCCGATCCCCGCCGAGAACGCGCCGAAGGCGCCGTAGGTCGTCGTGTGGGAGTCGCTGCCCATGATGACCGCGCCGGGCAGGGCGAAGCTCGCCTCGGAGAGGACCTGGTGGCAGACCCCGTTCTCGATGTCGAAGAAGTTCCGGATCCCCTGCTCGGCGACGAACTCGCGGATCATCTTATGGTTCTGGGCGTACTTCTCGTCGGCGGCCGGGACGATGTGGTCGAGGACGATGACGATCTTATCGGGCGCGGCGACCCTCTCCCGGCCGAGCTTGCGGAACTCGCCGATGATGGCCGAGGAGTTGTCGTGGGAGAGGTAGAAATCGGGGACGGCGGTGATGACCTCGCCGGCGCCGACCGGACGTCCGGCCTTCCGGCCGAGGACCTTTTCCGAGAATGTCCGGCCCAAGGCGATCTCTATTCTTTAAAGACGTCGAAATTGACGAAGTCGGCGTGGTTGACGATCACGGCTTCGATCGTCCGGCGCGAGCCGTCGCCTTCCTTGGAGTGGGCGGCGATGATGTGGAGGATCTCCTGCGGCAGGCTGTACTGGAAGGCGAAGGCCGCTCCCGAGATGGGGTGGCGGAGGAGCTCGCCCTCCCGGCTCTTGACGAAGACGTCCTTGTCGCGCGTGTACTCGAAGAGCTTGCCTACGTCGTGGAGGATCGCTCCGGCCAGGAGGACGTCGCGGTCGACTTGGACCTTGCCCTTGTATCCCTCGTTCAGGATCTCGCCGATCCGGAGCGAGGTGGTCGTGACGGCCCGGGTGTGCTCGATGATGTTCACGTGGACCTTCTTGATGAGAAGGGTGAAGGGCATCAGGAGAAGGTCGGCCGGGGTCCAGCCGCCGCGCTTCACCGCGTCCGTCCAGATGGTCAGGACGAGCTCGCGGAGCGCGGCGTCTCCGATGAGCTCGATCTCGGGCAGGAGCTTCAGGATCTCGTTCTTCACGGCAGGCTCCTTTTCCCGGGGCCGTCGTAGGCGAAGCCTTCGGGATCGATCTTGCGCATGGGCTTCATGCGCGTCTTCTCCTCGTGGACGTGGGCGACGAGCCCGGGGACGCGGGAGATGATGAAGAAGGCGTTTCCGATCTCGGGCGGGATGCCGAGGTCGCAGAGGAGCGCGGCGATCGCGCCGTCGACGTTGATCGGAAGGGGCTTCCCCAATTGGGCGGCGAGGGCCGCTTCCACGGCCCTGGCGACGGCGACGTGCCGGCCGGCAAGGTGGAGCGACTCGGCCAGGGCGAAGAGCTTGGCCGTGCGCGGGTCCTTCGTATGGATGCGATGGCCGAAGCCTGAGGCTTTCTTGCCCCGGGCCTTCATTTCATCGAGGACGGCTGAAGCGGCCGCGGCGTCGCTCGTCCCGTCCCGGTCGGCGCGCCGGGCGATCTCGAGGAAAAGCCGCATGCCCTCCTCGACCGCCCCGCCGTGCCAGCGGCTGATCGCGAGCACGCCGGCCCCGACCGCGGTGTTCAGGTCGTTCCCCGTCGAAGCGACGGTCCGGGCGGCCAGGACGGACGGCGGGCTCGCCCCGTGATCGATGGACGAGACGAAGATCGCATCGAGAAGCCTGCCGACCTCCGGGGAGGGAAGCTCCCCGGTCAGGACGAGGAAGATGCCCTGGGCAAAGGAGATCCGGCCCATAAGGTCCTCGACCGGATAGCCGCGCATCAGGATCTTGTTCGGCCCGATGTCGGTGATGGCCGTCATCCACTTGTCTTCGCTCATGTCGATTCCTTCAGCCGGGCGGCAACCCGGGCGGGGATGTCCGCGATGGCCTCGACGACGTCGGCCCCGGCGGCGCGGAGGCGCTCGACTTTGTTGGCGTACGAGCCGCGCGTCCCTTCGATGATCGCTCCGGCGTGGGAGAAGCGCGTCCCCGCCTTGGCCGCTTTGCCGCCGATGTAGGCGACGAGGGGCTTGGTGAAGCGCCTCTGCTCGATGAGGTCGGCGACCCGCTCCTCCTGGGTCGAGCCGATCTCGCCGAACATCACCACGGCCCGCGTCTCCGGATCGCGCTCGAAGAGCTCGACGACCTCGGGATGGGACGTGCCGACGATCGGGTCGCCGCCGACGTGGACGATCGTGCTCAGGCCGAGCCCGGCCCGGGTCAGATAGTAGGAGATGGCCGAGGTCATCCCGCCGCTGCGGGACGTCACGCCGACCGGCCCGGGAGCGAACCATTCCCGGGCCCGCTCGGCCCGGCCGCCGATCATCCCAAGGACCGCTCTTCCGGGGCTGAGCAGGCCGAGGGTGTTGGGCCCGACGAAGCGGGCTCCTCGCGCTTCGGCCGCCCGGGCGATCTCGAGGACGTCGTAGATCGGGACCCGGTCGGGGATGATGACGAGGAGCTTCACGCCGGCCGCGATCGCCTCGAGGGCGGCGTTCCGGACCAGGGCGGCGGGGATGAAGATGACGCTCGCGTCGATCGGGCCGTGCTTCTCCCAGGCTTCGGAAACGGAATCGTAGACCGGGACGCCGCAGACGTCCTGCCCGCCTCGGCCGGGCGTGACGCCGGCGAGGACGTTCGTCCCGTAATCCTTCATCAGGTTGGTCCGGGTCATCCCTTCCCGGCCGGTGATGCCCTGGATGATCACCCGGGAGGACGCATCGACGAGGATGGACATGGTCGGCTCAGCTCCGCCCGGCCTTCTCGCGGTACTCGGCGAGGCCGGAGATCGGCAGATGGATCAGGATGGCGTCGAGCTCGTGGAAGCGGCAGAAGACCTCGCAGGCGAGGCACTCGGTGCACTTGCCTTTCCGGGCGTCCTCGGGAGGGATGGCCAGGACGGGCGCGCCGCCCTCGAGCTTGAGGACCTTCTGGGCGCAGGCCGGGACGCAGCCCTTCGTTTCGCAGGCGGAGCACTTCTCGCGCCGGATGAAGAGCTTCCCGGTCATGGTGGCGAAGGAGTAAGCGCCCTCTGGCTCGCGGAAGTTCGGGATCGGCCGAACGGCCCAGCCCGGTCCCCTGCTCTCGCGGATGAGAGCGGCGAGCCGGCCGGCGCAGAATTCCGGCGGGTCGTCCCGTCCGTACCCCTCGATCCGGGCGGGCAGGCCCCGGCCGTAGTCGGCCAGGATGCGGATCGCCTCCTCCTCGAAATTCCCGCCGAGTCGGATGACCGCCGGGATATCGAGCCCTTCCTCGGTAAAAGCCTTGACCAGGCCGCGGGCGGAATGGTATTGCTCCTGGCTGGCGACGCCCGATCCCGAGGCGAAATAGCCCCGGATGCCGGGCTGGGAGAGGATGATCTTAGCCGCCCGGTAGACCTTGCTGGCCGGCGGGTTGCCGCTGGTGTCGCAGTAGTTGGCCAGCTTGAAGCCCTGGGCGAGGACGGCATCCATCGACATCATCGACCCGCCGCCGCCGGCGCCGTGGAAGCCGATGAACGCTTCATCCGCGCTCGTCGTCTCGGCCATCTGGAAGAAATAGAAGGTCCCCCGGTGATCCTTTTCCTCGACCTTGTAAGCGATCCTCTCGAGCTCGGTCGGAGGGCGGTCGAATTCGCGGGCGATCTCGATGCCGAGCTCGGGATGGCGGAAAACGGCGTAATCGTCCACGACGAGATGGCAGTCGGCCGCGTAGAGACGCCCGTCGTCGGTAAGGACGAGAGGATTGATCTCGGCCGAGCGGGCGTCGATGCCGCGGGCAACCCTGTAGAGCCGGGCCAGCAGGTCCGAGACCTGGGTCAGGGCCGTCCCGGTGAGGCCCGTCGGCAGAATGAGGTTGCGGGCTTCATATTCCTCGAGGCCCGCGCCGACGTCGATCGGCAAACGGACGATCTTTTCAGGATGAAGCCGGGCGATCTCCTCGACGCCCGTCCCGCCGACTGGGCTGAAGACGAGAACCGGACGCTTGACCGCGTCGTCGAGGACGAGCCCGGCGAAATATTCTTCCTTGATGGAGAGGCGCTCCTCGACCAGGATGCGGTCGACGATATAATTCCTGACCTTCATCCCGAGGAGGGCGGCGGCTTTCGCCTCCGCCTCCTCCGGGGTTGCGGCGAATTGGATCCCCCCCAGCCCGGCCCGGCCGGTGACCCACACCTGGATCTTCAGGACGACGGGACGGCCGATCTTCGCGGCCAGGGCGCGCGCTTCGGCCGGAGTCGCGGCGACGCCGCCCTCGGGGACGCGGATTCCGCCGTCCTTGAGGAGACGCTTGCTCTGGTATTCGTAAAGGCGCGCCATGGATTCCCTCTCGGGAGGACTGAGACGGAAGATTATATATCGATTGGGGTCGCGTCTACAAATTTCAATTTTGGCGGGATTCGGGGGATTCGGGGGACAGTATACGTAATTCCCGAATTCTAAAGCATATCTATTTGGATAGAATTCGGGAATTACGTATACTGTCCCCAAATTGATTTAGGAGGGCCGCATGGCCGCCGATCCGACCCCGAAGGGGAAATTCCCCGGGACGTTCTGGACCGCCAACACGATCGAGCTCTTCGAACGGGCCGCCTACTACGCCATGGCCTCGTTCATGGTCATCTATCTCCATGAGAACCTGGGCATGAGCCCCTCCCAGGCCACGACCCTCAACTCCTCGGTCCTGTGGGCGCTCATCTACTTCGTGCCCATCCTGTCGGGGACGCTGGCCGACAAGTTCGGCTACAAGCGCTCGCTCGGCCTGTCCTTCGTCATGATCGCGCTGGGCTATCTCATCATGGGCAACCTGCATCGCTTCTGGCCCTCCCTTTCCGGGGCCGGCGCGGACGGGAAGGTGAATTTCTTCCTCCCCGTCCTCGTCGGGATCGTCTTCATCGGCCTGGGCGGGTCGATCGTCAAGCCCTGCGTCGCCGGGACGGTCCAGAAGACGGCCGGGACCCGGGCGACCCTGGCCTTCGGCATTTTCTACATGGTCATCAACATCGGCTCGATCACCGGCCGGAGCGTCGCCTACTTCGTCCGGACGAATTTCGGCATCCCGGCGATCTTCACGTATGTCTCCTTCGCCTTCGCCATCGCCGGGCTGGCCGTCACGCTCCTCATCTACCGGGAGCCGGAGTTCGTCAGCGACGGGATCAAGGACGGCCAGAAGGTCCGGAACAAGACTCTCGGGCAGGCCGTCCTGGGCATCTTCATCGTCCTCCGCAACCTGAAGTTCCTCTTCCTGATGATCGTCCTGGCCATGTTCTGGTTCCTCTATCTCCAGGTCTACAACCTCATCCCGCTCTTCATGCGCCATATCGATCCCGAAGCCCCGATGGAGCTTTACACCCTGGCCAACCCGATCATGATCGTCTGCTTCCAGATGCTGATCACGAAGGCGGTCAAAAAGCGGTCCGTCATCGGGACCATCATCCTCGGGGCCGTGGTCATGACGGCGGGCATGCTGGTCAACGTCCTTCCCTCCCTCGTCTCCGGCGACATCAAACACAAGGTCGATCTCCTCGGCCTGGCCATCCCCTTCGCCGGTCTCTTCGTGATCGTCTCGATCGCTTCCATGGCCGTCGGCGAGATGATGGCCTCACCGCGAATATACGAATACATCGGGGCGATCGCCCCGAAAGGCCAGGAAGGCCTGTTCATGGGGTATGTCAGCCTGCCGATCGCCCTGGCCAGCCTGGCCGGAGGGAAGCTCGGCGGACGGATGTTCGAACGGTTCATCGCCGAGCCCGTAGCCGCGGGGCGGCCAGCGGAATACGTGACGATGTGGCTCATCGTCGCCGCGATCGGCTTCGCCTCGATCATCGGGCTGATCGTCTATAACGCCCTGGTCCGGAAGGCCAAGCCCGCCGAAGGCGCGGCCGGATGAGGATCTTCGTCGCCGGCGGGACGGGCTTCATAGGCCGGAGGCTCGTCGAGCGTCTGGAGGCGGAAGGGCATTCCTTAGCCCTCCTCACCCGGTCGAAGCGCGCGCCGGGCTCGGATGGTGGAGCGGTCGAATTCATCCTCGGGGACGGGATGATCGCCGGCGCCTGGCAGGATGCGGTGCGCGGCGCCGACGCCGTCATCAACATGGCCGGGGCCTCGATCTTCAGCCTTTGGACCGCGCGGACAAAGAAGCTCCTGCGCGAAAGCCGGATCCGGACGACGACGAACATCGTTGACGCCCTGATGAAGGACAACCGTCCGGGCCGCGTCCTCCTCAACTCGTCGGCGGTCGGCTATTACGGCTTCCACGGCGACGAGGTCCTCGACGAGAGCGCGGGCCCGGGCGACGACTTCCTGGCCGGCCTCTGCCGGGACTGGGAAAACGCGGCCCTGCGGGCGGCCGCCTCGGGCGTCCGCGTCGTCGTCGCCCGGACGGGGATCGTCCTCGAGAAGAAGGGCGGAGCGCTCGGGACGCTGGCGCCTCTCTTCCGGGCCGGGCTCGGCGGGAGGCTCGGCACGGGCCGCCAGTGGTTTTCCTGGATCCAGCGCGACGACCTCGTTGCGGCGATGATCTTCGCCCTCGGACGGCCGGACATCTCGGGAGCGGTCAACATGTGCGCCCCGAATCCCCTGCGGAACCTGGACCTGACCCGGGACCTCGCCGCGGCTTTGCATCGGCCGGCGTTCTTCGTCATCCCCGGATTCGCCGTCCGGATCGCCTTGGGCGAGTTCGCCGACTTCGTCCTCAGGGGACAAAGGGTCGTTCCCCGGGTCCTGCTCGAAAAGGGATACGGGTTTGCCGCTCCTTCGATGCCGGAGGCCCTCGCCGGCATCTTCGGAGGGAAACGGAGCTAAAAAGCCTTAGCTGGGCCGGACGACGATCAGGTTCTTGACGCCGTTCTTGGCGAACTCCTGATAATAGCGCTCGACGATCTCGCCCTCGAGACGCTCGATCTCGGCCATCTCCATGGTCTTGTCGTACCCCTCGCCGTAGCGGGCGGCCAGGTCGCGGTCGGCCAAGCGGTATTCGAGCTCGTCCCAGAAGACGTCGTTGCGGTAATCGTCGAGGTCCGGATTCCAGGCTTCCTCGGCGGCCTGGGTCGGGAACGTCCGGCCTTCGGCTTCGTCGAACTCGGCGTATTTTCCCAGGCCCGCGTCGCGGGCCTTGCTGAAGATCAGGCTTTCGAGCTCGTCCGTATCGGCGTCGACATCGTCGGTGCGGTAATCGTTGGCGACGGCGTTCCCGAGATAGACGAGCCTCAGGAGCGTCTCATATTGGCTCTTGCTCAGCTTGAGTTCCATAACGGCCTCTCCCATCGGGCGATGAAAGAGGCATTATACATCATTCGATCCAGATCTTGATCGCCTTCAGGCTGTCGGGGTCCCGAATGCTGATGACCATCCCCCGGGCCGAGCGAAGGTCCCGCAGGATCTTGGGGACGTCATAGCCTTTGGCCCGCAGGGTCTGAAGCTCTTCCTCGGGGAGGGCCCCCAGGACGAGGTCGGCCAGGGCGACGGGGAGGCGGAGGGAGAGGAGGGACTTGCCCGTCCGTTCGTCGCTCACCTCGACCCGGAACATCTGGACGCCCCTCTCGGTCCGGGCCTCGTCGGGCTCGTCGAGCTCGGCGGGCGCGACGCGGAGCATGGCGATCCGGGCCCGGTCCCGGAGCTCGCCGGCGGGCTCCCGCCTGAGGATGTCCTTCAGGACGGGGACGGCGCGGACGGCGATCCTTTTGTCTTTTAGGTAGCTCAACTGGACCGCGGCATAGTATCGGACGTTCCGGATGTCGCTTTCGAGCCTCATCTCGGCGGCGCGAACGGCGCTCCGGTCGCCGCTTCTATAAAGGCGGAGGGAGAGGTCGACGATCGAGTTCTCGCCGTCCTCGACCAGGCTCCGGCTCCGGTCCTTGAACCCGAGATAGCGCTCGAAGGCCTCGATGGCCTCCCGCTCCCGGCCGTCGATCTGGGCCAGGCTCTTGGCCCGATAGTACACGGCCTGGGACGTCCAGGCGCTCTCGGGGTACCGGTCGAGGAACGCATCGAGCCGGTCCAGGGCTTCCGGCCAGCGCTCGTCAAAGATGAGGAGCTTGATCTCCTGGAACGCCCGGTCGGCGGCGCCCGCCTGAGGCGGGTCCTCCGGCGCGGCCCCGAAAGCGGCCGCGGCCAGAACGAGGACGAGGGCCAGGGCGATGATGCGGATCTTCATTTCAAACCTCGCTTCCCGTGAGCTCGCTCCGCAGGAGCTTGATCTTGAGCAGGAGCTGTTTCCGCT
This sequence comes from Candidatus Aminicenantota bacterium, assembly GCA_963848835.1. Taxonomy (GTDB): domain Bacteria; phylum Acidobacteriota; class Aminicenantia; order Aminicenantales; family UBA4085; genus CAWKFB01. The sequence goes on from CAWKFB010000022.1 coordinate 16,759, forward strand.
CGATATAGTCCCGGATCTCCGCGGCTTCGGCCGGAGTCAGGTCTTCGCCGCTCCGGCCGAGCTCGATGAAGAGGAGCTCGATCTGGTCGCAGATCGCCCGGGCCTTGGCCAGGGGGATGGACTCGAGCTGGGTGTTCAGATAGCGCTTTTTCTCCACGAGGGCCCGGGCCTTCTCGACGGTGTCGGCGCGGGACAAGGGAATCGGGCCCGCCGCCCCGTTCTGGGCGAATTCCAGGAGGAGGGTCTGGCTGCGATCGAGATAATCCAGCGTCTCCTGCCTGGCCATTTGATATTCCATCCGGTCGATGACATCGCTCGAGGCGAAATACCCGGCCCGGTCCCCGGCCGGGACGGCCCGGGGCCGGAGAGCGAAGAACATCCCCCCCGCCCCGATGATGAGGCCGGCGAGGGCGGCGGCGAGGACCGGACGCCAGCGCGGCGCTCCCCATCCGCTCAGGACGTCGCTCAGGCGCTCGAAGAGAGGCTGCCGGCTCGGACCTTCGCACTCGCCCGGGCTTATTCGCGACGGGCGAGCACGGCGGAAGCGGATCCCCGGGTCGCGCCCGGGGCCCCTGCCGCCGAATACCCGGGCCGCGATCGTCCCGGGCAGCGCCTCCCAGTCGATCGTGTCCATCACGGAATCGATATCGCCGCGGACGGCGGCGGCCCCGGCGAGAAGCTCCTCGACCTCGGCCAGCCGGCGGCGGCACTCCGGACAGCTCCGGGCGTGGGCCCTCATCCGGGCTTCCCCGTCCGCGTCCAGCGTCCCGCCGGCAAACGCGGCGGCTTCGAGCTCGAACCGGTCGCATGCGCTCATCGTTCCCACCCCATGTACGGACGCATCATCGTCCGCAGATTCCGGACGGCCTTGAAATGCAGGGATTTGACCGTCCCCGTCGTGATGCCCAGAGCTTCGGCGATCTCTTCGTTGCGCAACTCGATGAAGTGCCGCATCGTGAAGACTGTTCGCTGACGGTCGGCCAGGCGTTCGACGCAGCGGTTGAGGATGTCGCGGATGTCGCGGAGCCGCTCGCCCGAAACGGGACGGTTGTCCGGCGGGTCCATGTCCTCGACGCGGATTCCGCTCGTCCGGCTCCGCAGCCGCGCTTCGCCCCGGCGCAGGTGATCGATGCATAGGTTCCGGGCGATCTGGAGGAGCCAGGCCTCGAAATTCTTCTCCGGCCGGTAGGAATCGAGCTTCTGATAGAGCCGGAGGAACGTCTCCTGGACGAGGTCCAGGGCGTCCTCACGGTTCCGGAGGAAGGAATAGCCGAGGGCGAATACTTTTTTCTGATACATCCGGGTGAGCTCCCGAAAGGCCTCCCGGTCGCCGGAGCGGGCCGCCCGGGCGAGGCGGGACACGTCCTCGCGCAACTCTTCGGCCGGGGCGTCGGTCAAGGCTTTCGGGCTCCGTTGGACAGTACGGAAGCCCGTTCAAAAAGGTTTATCCGGGACAGGCGATTTTTTAACAAGCGGCCCCCCTGGAAGTGTCCCGTCTCCGTGATAGAATGAAGTTTAAGAAATGATAAGACGAAACACTTGGAGGCGATGATGAAAAAAGGGCGCCCCGTGCTGATCCTCTTCCTGGTGCTCTTCCTGTTGTTCCTGGCGGCCGGCATATCCCTCGTTTTTCTGGAGGTCGGACGACCGCCCTCGATCGCATCGTCCTCGTATCTCGAGATCCCGCTCGCCGGCCCGATCGAAGAGCTCGCCGTCCCGAGCCCCTGGATGTCGCTCCTCCCGGTCGCGCGCGCCCTGAACGTCCACGACGTCTGGTGGAACCTGAAAAAGGCCCGCCGGGACGTCCGGATCAAAGGCGTTCTCCTCCGCCTCGGGCTCCTCGGCGGGGATTGGGCCAAGTGCGCCGAGCTCCGGGAGGCGGTCCTCGACTTCCGCAAGTCGGGAAAGCCCATCTACGCTTTCATCCAGGAAGCTCCCAAATTCGACAAAGAATACTACCTGGCCACGGCCTGCGACCGGATCATCCTCCACCCCCTCGGCTGGCTCGGGATCACCGGAGCCGGCGGGGTCGTCCCCTTCCTGAAGCGCGGCCTCGACAAGCTCGGCATCGAAGCGGAGGTCGAGCACGTCGAGGAGTACAAGACCGCGTACAACATGTTCACCGAAAGCGGCTTCACCCCGGCTCACCGGGAGATGCTCGAATCCATCGTCTCCGATCAGTTCGCGACCTACGTCCGGACGATAGCCGAAGCGCGGCACAAGACCGAAGCCGAGGTCCGGAGCCTCATCGACGAGGGCTTCTTCCAGGGGACCCGGGCCGTCGAGGCCGGGCTCGTCGACGAGCTGCTTTACGAGGACCAGGTCGCCGCCCTGTTCAGCAGCGGGGACCGCCCCGCCCGGAGGGTGGCGCTCGAGACCTATGCCCGCGTCCCGTCGCTCGCGGAGGGCTTGGCCGGAGGCCGGCGCGTCGCCCTGATTTACGGAAGCGGGGCGATCCACGAAGGGACGTCCACGCCCACGACCATGGGCGCCGAAACCATCGCCGGATGGATCCGCGCCGCCCGCGAGGACGCTTCGATCGCGGCCGTCGTCTTCCGCGTCGACAGTCCGGGAGGATCGGCCGTCGCCTCCGACACGATCTGGCGCGAAGTCATGCTCTGCCGGAAGATCAAGCCCTTCGTGGTGTCGATGTCCGACCTGGCCGGCTCGGGAGGCTACTGGATCTCCATGGCCGCCCATCGCATCGTCGCCGAGCCGCAGACCCTGACCGGATCGATTGGCGTCCTGATGGGCAAGATCAACATGGAAAAGCTCCTGAACAAGCTGGGCGTCACCTGGGGCGAAGTGGTCCGGGGCGCGCGGGCCGATGTCTTCAGCGCCTTCCGCCCATGGACGGACGAAGAGCGGGGCCTCATCCGGAAACAGATCCGGTGGATCTATGACCGCTTCCTGACCCAGGCCGCCGAGGGCCGGAAAATGGCCAAGGAGGACGTGGACAAGATCGGCCGCGGCCGGGTCTGGACGGGGCGGCAGGCCCGAGAGATCGGGCTCGTCGACGAGGTCGGCGGTCTGGACACGGCCCTGCGCCTGGCCCGCGAGCTGGCCGGGATCGGCCCGGACGCGGAGATCCGCCTGGCGGTCTGGCCGAAGAGGGAATCGTTCTTCGCCGCGCTTTTCGGAGGCCGCGGCGCGGCGGCCGGGCCGGCCCTGCCCGCGGGACTCCGGCGGATCATCGATTGGGCGGGGGCTCTCGGGGCGGACGGCGCGTGGGCGATCATGCCCGTCGTCCCCCTCTCGGCCGCGCTCAGCGGATCTTTCTGAAGATCACCTTTTCATCCGGCTTGACGAGGCCGAGCTTCTCCCGGGCCTCCTTTTCGACCGCCGCGGGATTCTTCTCCAGATCGGCGATCTCTTTTTCCAGGCGCGCCTTCTCCTGCTTCAGCTGCTCGACCTCCTGGAGCAGGGCGGCATACTGGCGCCGGACGCGGGTGATCTCGATCAACCCCTTGCGGCCGAAGATGGCGGCGATGAGGAGGACGACGAGGAGGAAGGCCAGTCCGAAGATCCCGAGCTTCTTGGCCAGGGAGGGGGACGGGCGCTCGATCACGCCAGGACCGCCAGGCCCGCCCGGGCCAGATCGCGAAGGGCCGTCCGCGAGCCGGATTCGGCGTAGCAGCGGATGAGGGGCTCGGTCCCGGAAAGACGGAGAAGGAGCCAGTCCTCGTCGTCGAAGTCGAAGCGGACGCCGTCGATCGTCAAGGCGTCCAGGACGGGCCGGCCGGCCAGCTTCGCCGGCGGGGCGGCGGCCAGGGACTTGAGCTTCCGGGCCCGTTCGGGAGTGAGGGGAATGATCTTCTGGACGGTGAACCGCTCGCCGTAGGTCCGGAAAAGATCCTCGACGAGTTCGGCGAGCTTCTTCCCCCGGGAGGCGAGCATCTCGGCCACGAGCACGCCGGCCAGGATCCCGTCCTTCTCCGGAAGGTGGCCGCGGACGGCGATCGAAGCGCTCTCCTCGCCGCCGAACATGATCCGGTCCTGGAGGAACAGGTCGGCCAGGAACTTGAAGCCCACGGGCGTCGTGATCAGGGGAAGGTTGTAGCGGTGGGCGATGCGGTCGAGGAGGCGCGTCGTCGAAACGGAGCGGGCCACCCCTCCCCGCCAGCCCTTAGTCTCGACCAGGTAATCGAGGATCAGGGCGAGGACGATGTTCTGGATGACCACCGTGCCTTCGTGGTCGACGATCCCGAACCGGTCGCCGTCCGCGTCCGTGGCGATCCCGAAGTCGCATCCCTTCGCCCGGACAAGGGCCTTGAGCTCGGCCATGTTCTCTTCGGTGCACGACGGGGCCATCCCGCCGAAATAAGGATCGATGTAGCCGTGGATCTCCTCGACCGGGACGCCGCTCTCCTCGAAAATCTCGTCCAGGTACTCGCGGCTCGCCCCGTAGAGGAGGTCGACCCCGACCCGGATGCCGGAGGCGCGGATGAGGTCGAAGTCGGCTTTGGTCCGGAGGTAGTCGAGATAATCCTGGCGCAGGTCGATCCGCTCGATCACCTCCGTCCGGGCGTACCGGGGGACGAAAGAGTAGCTCTTCTGAAGGCGCCGGATGTCCGCTTCGATGACGTCCGTCTCCGCGGGCATGGCCGGGGCGCCGCGCTCGGTGTTGTATTTCAGCCCGTTGTACCGGGGCGGGTTGAACGAGGCGGTGAAATTGATCCCTCCCTGGACCCCGCGCTTGATGATCTGGAAGGCCTGGGCCTGCGACGGCGCGTCGCGCTCCGTGAGGAGGACGCGGATCCGGTTGTGGGAGAGGATCTTAGCCGCTTCGGTGGCGTAGCGCTCGGAGAGGAAACGGGTGTCGTAGTTCACGATCACCGCGATCTCGCGGCCGGGGACTTCCGCCCAGGAACTCGGCGATGGCCTGGACGACGACGCGGACGTTCTCGAAGGTGAAATCCTCGCCCATCATGCCCCGCCAGCCGGAGGTGCCGAAGTGGATCATTTTCCAAAAAATATCACAAGGGGGGGCTTGAAGCAAGGTTGGCTGGGAGGATCCTCACCTCTAGAGGTTAGTCCCAAATTCACCCCTGATATCACCGGGACGGGGGATTGCCCAAGAATGTCGATCGCCGAATAATGGGCGCATGCAACGCATGGATTTTCATACACATACGAATTGCCGAAAATTGTCAATTCATAGTTTGACAATCCGGGTCGTTTCTGTTAATCACAAGGTAGCAAATCGGTAACATTTTAGTTCGAACGAAATGGAAAAAACAGCTATATATCCGGGATCGTTCGATCCGATAACGAACGGGCATATCGACATCATCCAGCGGGGCGCCCGATCTTCCCCAGGATCATCATCGCCGTCCTGGAGAACCCGAAGAAGCAGACCCTTTTTTCCGCCGCCGAGCGCGTCGCGATGATCCGGGAGACCTTCAAGGACCGTCCCCAGATCGAGGCCGTCTCCTTCAGCGGCCTGCTCATCGATTTCGCCAGGATCCAGGGCGCCGACGTGGTCATCCGCGGCCTGCGGGCCGTCTCGGACTTCGAGTACGAGTTCCAGATGGCCCTGATGAACAAGAAGCTCGCCCCGGCCCTCGAGACCTTCTTCCTGATGCCGAGCCTCCGGAACATCTTCCTCAGCTCGAGCGTGATCAAGGAGGTTTACAGCCTCGGCGGAAACGTTTCCGACCTCGTCCCGCCCTCCGTCGACGCCCGGATGGCCGAGAAATTCCGGGCCTCGGCGAAGTCATCTCCATGAAGGACGCGGAACGGCCATGAAGTTCAGCCTGACCCGGGAGCGGCCTCTCATCGGCCTCGACATCGGGACCTCGGCGATCAAGGCCGTTGAGCTCCGGGGACGGAAGAAGAACAAGCAGACCGTCTTCGAGGTCGCCCGGATCGGCCACGAATCGCTCCCCCACGACGCCATCGTCGAGGGGACGATCATCGACACGGCCGCCGTCGCGGACGCCATTCGCGCCGTCCTCGACAAGGCCAAGATCGTCGGCCGGGACATGGTCATCTCGGTTTCAGGCAATTCCGTCATCATCAAGAAGATCTCCCTGCCCCCGATGGAATCGGAGGAGCTCGCGGAATCGGTCATCTGGGAGGCCAAGCACAGCATCCCCTATCCCTATGACGAGACGTACGTCGACTACTCCATCCTTCGCCCGCCCCAGCCGGGCGAGGACCAGAACATCGAGATCCTGCTCGTCGCGGCGAAGAAAGAGAAGATCAACGCCTACGCCAACGTGATCCGCCAGGCCCGCAAGAGCCTGGTCGCTGTCGAGGTGGACGCCTTCGCCCTCCATAACGCCCTGGAGATCAACTATCCCGACGAGTTCCGGGAGAAGATCATCGCCCTGGTCAACGTCGGGGCGGCCATCACGACGATCGTCGTCAGCGAGCGGGGCGTCCCCCAGATGTTCCGCGACCTGCCCATGGGCGGAGCGACCTTCGTCGAGAACATCCGCAAGGAGATCAATGTCGGAATCGAAGAGGCGGAGCGGATGCTCAAGGGCAGCGGACCCTCGCCCGTCCCCGACTACGAGATCGAGGCGGTCCTGAGCGTCAGCCTCAAGGGGCTCCTCGATGAGATCGAGAAGACCTTCACCTTCTTCGAGGCCGAGGACAAGGCCAACAACAAGATCGAGGAGATCCACCTCGCCGGCGGGCTGTCCGGGCTCAAGAACATCGGGGCCGCCTTCGAGCAGAAGTTCGGGGTCAAGCCGGTCCTGTTCGACCCCTTCCGCCGGGTCCTGTACAACGAGAAGAAGCTCAACCCGGTCTATTACCAGGAGATGGCCCCGGTTTTCGGGGTGGCCACGGGCCTGGCGACGCGGGCCCGGGAGAAGTAAGCGATGATCCGGGTCAACCTGATCAAGGCCGAGACGAAGGAGTTCGAGGCTCCGGCCGGCCTGCTCGAGGGCGAGGCTCCCGAGAAGAAGAAGAAACGGGCCGTCCCGACGAACCTTCTGATCGTCGCCGTCGTCGTCATCGTCGCCGTCCTCGGTTTCCTGTTCAAGCGGTCCATCGACCGGGAGCGGACCCTCCTCCAGGCCGCCGAGGCCGAGAAGGCGACCCTCCAGCCCGTCCTGGCCAAGCTCGGGGCGATCGGGGAGCAAAAGGCTTTCCTGCAAAAGAAGATCGATCTCATCAACGACCTGAAATCCCGGCAGGGCGAGGCCGTCCAGCTCATGGAGATCCTGAGCGAAGCCCTGCCCGACTGGGTCTGGCTGACGGAGGCGCGCTACACCCGGAGGAACATCCAGATCAAGGGAAAGGCGCTGAACAACCTGCTCGTCTCGGATTACATGCATAATCTCGAAAGGAGCGGGGTGTTCGACCTGGTCAGCCTGATGGGAACGGCCCAGAAGAGCCAGGGCGGGACGCTCTACCTCGAGTTCACGCTGTCGGCGAACGTCCCCGGCCGGGCCCCGGCGCCCGCGGCCAAAGCCAAGAAAACACCATGAAGAAGCAGCCCTGGTACATCTATCTCCTCCTCGCCGCGCTCGCCGCCGGTCTGGCCTACGTCGGATATTTCAAGCCCCGGCAGGCCGAGCTCGCCCGGCTCCGCGACGACCGGACGAGGGTCGAAGCCGAGACGGCCAACCTGAGGGAGAAGAAGAAGCAGCTCGACTCGATCGAAGCGGAGCTCGCGACGCTGACCGTCTCGCTGGCCGAGCTCGAGACGATCATCCCCCAGAAGCGGGAGATCGGCGAAATGCTCCGGAGCGTCCAGCAGATGGCCCTCGACTCCGACCTCGAGGTGATCCGCTTCGTCCCGGACCGCGAAACGGCCTTCGATTTCTACGCCGAGCAGCCGATCCCGATCGAAGTGACCGGGACGTACCATAATCTCGGGCTCTTCTTCGACCGGCTGATGCACTTCTCCCGGATCTGCAACGTCGACGAGTTCACGATCTCGCCCCTGCAGAACCAGAACGAAGCCTCCACGATCCGGGCCCTGTTCACGGCCAAGACGTATTTCTTCCTCGAGCAGCCCGTTTCGGCCAAGCCCGGAGCGAAACGGCCGGCGACCCAGCCGGGAGGGGTCCGGCCATGACCGCCCCGGGCCGTTGGACCGCCGCCCTTCTCCTCCTCGGCTGCGCCGCGCTTCCGGCTTCGGCGCAGAATCCGCCCCAGGCTCCGGAGAAAAAGCCCGCCCTCTCTCCGGGCTTCTCCTACAGCTCCGGGCGGCCGCCGGGATCCCTTCAAGGACCTTCTTCAGGGCCAGTCCGTCCGGGACGAGAAGAAAGTCATCTCCGGGCTTTCGGACCTGGCCATCGATGACGTCGTCCTCATGGGCATCATCAAGAGCGGAGCGAAGCTCGAGGCGATCATCAGCCTGGCCGAGGGATTCCCCCTGCCCCTCCACGTCGGCGACAAGCTCGCCGACGGCTTCGTCGTATCGATCGAAGAGACCCAGGTCGTCTTCCGGAAAACGCGGGACGCCAAAGGCTTCCCGCTCGCCAAGCCCCGTGATGTCATCAAGGACATCATTTCAGAGGAGCCCTGATATGCACAGGCAAAGCCGCAGCCTTGTCCTCTCCGTCCTGGGTCTCCTGCTTGCCGCGGCCGGCCTGGGCGCCTCCCGTCCGGCCGCCGTCCCCCCGGCCAAGATCTCGATCGCGCCCGGCCGGACGTCCGTCAAGATCGTCATCGACTCCGGCGCTCCTCTGGCCGGGATCTCGGCCGCCTACAGCCTCGACCTGCCGTCCGTGCTCGTCGTCGGGCTGGGGACCGGGGCGGCGCCCGCCGCGCCCGCCCTGCCGGCCGGAGAAACCGGGCTCCTGCGCGAGGTCCGGATCGAGACCGACCCGGCCGGAAGGTCCTCGCTCTTCCTGACCCTCGCCGAGCCCCTGCCCTTCACCCTGACCGTGGACAAGGGCCGGGCGGTCGTCGAGCTCATCCGCATCCTGCGGGCGGGCGGAGATCTCGTCCCGCCCGAGATCAAGAAGGCGCTGGACGCCGCGGGCCGGACGACGGCCGCGCTTCCCGATGTCGTCGTTTCCGAGCGGGGCGAGGCCGTGGACATCACGGCCCGTCTCGGGCGGAAGCCCATCGTGAACATCTTCGCCCTGGAAGGGCCCCTGCGGCTCGTCGCGGACCTCTACGACACGACCTTCAACCGGGCCACCCTGACCCGCCCGATCGGCAAAGGCGGCGTGAACACTCTCCGGGTGGGCCAGTTCAAGGAGGCGCCGCCCTACGCCATCACCCGTTTCGTCTTCGAGCTCGGCCAAGCCGGACCGTTCCGGATCGACGCCGGCCCGAAGGACTGGACGATCTCATTCTCCCCTCCCGCCGCTCCTCAGGAGGCCCCGCCCGCATCCAAGCCCGCCCCCGCGGCCGCCGAGCCCCCGGCCCAAAAGCCGGCGGAGAAGCCGGTCGAGCCGCCGGTCCAAGCGAAAGCCCAGCCCGAAAAGACGGTCCCGGCCGGGGAAGCGCAGGCCGCCGAGCCCGAGAAAACCAAGGCCCGGACGATCACGGACGCTCCGCAGAGATACACCGGCGATCTCCTCAGCCCGAAGTTCAAGGACGCCGACCTGCGCGACGTCATCCTCTGGCTGGGGGAAAAATACGAGCTCAACGTCATCTTCGACCCCGACGTCCGGGGCACTGTGACGGGATCGTGGGTGAACGTGCCGTGGGACCAGTTCCTCGACATGATCCTCAAGATCAATAAAATGGGCAAGACCCTCGAGGGCAACGTCCTCAGGATCATGCCGATCGGCGTCCTGGCCGAGGAGGAGCGGGCCCTCCAGCAGATCCGCGACACCCGCGAAGCGTCCGGCACTCTCGTGACCAAGACCTACGAGCTGTCCTATGCCAAGGCCGCCGACGTCCTCAACCTCCTGAAGAACCGCAAGTCCACCCGCGGCGACATCGTCATCGACGAGCGGACGAACACCCTCATCGCCACGGACGTGGCCGAGAAGATCGAGGTCATGGACAAGCTCATCGCCGCCCTGGACACGGCGACGCCCCAGGTCCAGATCGAGACGCGGATCATCGAGGCGACGACGACCTTCGTCCGGAACCTGGGCATCCAGTGGGGGGCGAAGGGCGCGGCCGACCCGTTCTACGGCAACCAGACTTCGCTCGAGTTCCCGAACAAGGTCGCCGTGGACGGGGCGATGATTCCGCAGGGGACCGTCACCCGGGGCATCGGCGGGCCGCTCGGCGGCTACGCCGTCAACCTCCCCGCGGCGGCCTTCAACACGGCCGTCGGGGTGTCCTTCGCCAACGTCCTCGATTCGTTCCGCCTCGACCTGGCCCTCTCGGCCATGGAGACCGAGGGCACGGGCCGGATCGTCAACTCCCAGCGGGCGACGACGCTCAACAACAAGGAAGCCTACATCATGCAGGGCCGGCAGATCCCGGTCCAGACGCAGGCCAACTTCACCGTCACGACCCAGTTCTTCAACGCCGGGCTCGAGCTCCGGGCCACGCCCCAGATCACGGCCGAGAAGACGGTCATCATGACGATCGACATCCAGAACAACGCGGCCGATTTCGCCAACCTGGTCAACGGCATCCCGCCCATCACGACCCAGAGCGCCAAGACGACCGTCCTCGTCCCGGACGGCGGGACGACGGTCATCGGCGGGATCTACCGGAGCGAGGATTCGGTCACCAACGACCGGGTCCCCTTCCTCCACCAGATCCCCCTTCTCGGGAACCTGTTCAAGAGCCTGTCCAAGACGCGGACGAACCGGGAGCTGCTCATCTTCATCACCCCGAGGATCATCCAATAGGAGAGACAACGATGAAACGCGCAACCGGGTGTGTCCGAGCCCTCCGAGCGGCGGCCGCGCTGGCTCTCCTCGTCGGCGCCGTCGCCTGCAACCCCGTCGAGAACGAGTCGCAATCCGCGAGCCGGCTCATCCTCGACAGCCTCACCGGAATCGACATTCAAGGCAACGCGGCCAACTTCCTGAATTCCGACGTCGTCCTGATGGACGCCGAAACAGGGGGCCTGAGCTGGCGGTCCGACATCGCCTCGGCCAACTTTTCGGTCCTGCCCTACGACCCCGAGCCGATCCTGGGCACCTCGACATATTTCGACGTCCAGATCACCCGGTACACGGTGACGTTCGTCCGAAGCGACGGACAGAATGTCCCGGGACGGGACGTCCCCTACCCGTTCGAAGGCCAGATGGCGCTCAAGATCCCGGTCAACGAGACGGGAACGGCGTCCTTCGTCGTCGTCCGGGAGGTGGCCAAGCAGGAGATGCCCCTCCGCGCTCTCTACTCCGCCAATGTCGGCGACGTCTTGAACATGACGGCGGTGGTCGATTTCTTCGGCCACGACCTGGCGGGGCGGATGGTCAAGGCGACCGGGTACCTGACCGTCTATTTCGCCAATTACGCCGACCTGTAAGGAACGACCATGGGTAAGCCAACGATCGTCCGGCTTCTCGTCCTGGGAGCGGCGCTCCTCGCCGTCGCCGCCGCCTGCGAACGGAGCGCCGTCAAGGAATCGTCCGTCATCGGCGCCTCGACGGCCCGGTTCACCTTCGATCTCAGCGCCTCCCCGAACGTCCTTCGCGCGGCGGGCGGGAGCCGGGACAGCTCTCTCATCAAGCTCCTCGTCAAGGACGGCGGAGTTCCGGTCCGCGACGCCGTCGTTTATTTCACGGTCGTAGCCGGACCGGTCATCTTCTCCGACTTCTCCTGGCGCGTCGCGACGCTCTCGAACGAGAGCGGGATCGCCTCGGCGACGCTCCTCGGGCCTCTTCTCTCCGAATACGACCAAGCCGACAGGAACGTCATCATCTCGGCCGAGGTCGAGGCCGCTTCGCCCCAGGCCTTCTACAAGGAGATCAGCCTCGTCGTGCTCGGGCCGGCCGAGGCCGGGGTCACGATGAGCCTGACGGCCTTCCCCGCGATCCTGGCGGCGACGCCTTCGACGCGGCCGACCTCGATCATCACCGCGACTCTCCGGGACGGGATCGTCGCCCTGCCGAACCTCCCCATCCAGTTCACGGTGGCGAGCGGCCCGGGGATGTTCTCGCCCTCGACCTGGCACGTCACGGCGGCGACAAACGAGAACGGCACGGCGTCCGTGATCCTCCTCGGTCCATTATCGGCCGAGATGATAGACCTCGAAGCCAATATCGTCGTTACGGCCGACTTCGGGGCCGCGAACGCGGGCCTGCACAAGGAAGTCACGGTCAAAGTTCAGAAGTAGCGGCCGCGGCTTCCGAGCGGACGACGGACCTCCGGCCCGGGATCGGCCGCAAGCACTCTTCCAAGCAAGCGTCGATCGTTTCCGATTTTTGCGCCCGCAGCACCACCTGGACTCCGCGACCTCCACGGCCGGCGGGGCCGGAGGCGAGGGCCGGGCCGAGGATCTCGAGGCGCGGACGGAACGCGCCGGCCGCGGTGATGAAATCCCGGGCCCGCACGGCCAGCGTCCGCGGCGTCCCGCCCCAGAACAGGACCTCGGCCAGGGCCGTGAACGGCGGCAGGTCGAGGGCCTTCCGCAGCCTGATCTCCTCGTCGAAAAAGAGCCGGTAGTCGCCCCGGGCGGCGCCCCGCAGGCTGTGATGTTCGGGGAACGCGGTCTGGATGAGGGCCCGGCCCGCGCTTCCCGCCGCGGCGAAATCCAGCATCCGCCGCACGGACCGGTACGTCCTTTGAGCGGCCCGAAAATCGGCCGCGCCGAGGAGCGCCTCGGGATTGAGGACGACGACGAGGGGGACGCGGAACGGCCCGGCATGAGCCAGACGCTCCGTTCCGATCAGGACATCGATCTTCCCCGCCCCGAAATCTTCAAGGACCCGGTCGCGCGAAGACCGGCCGGCGGTCCGGACGCCGTCGAAGACGGCCGGACGCGCCTTGGGAAAGCGCCGCTTCAGATCTTCTTCGACGGCCTCGACGCCGGCCCCGCGCGGCTCGAGGACGCGGCTGCCGCATTCGGGACACGCGGACGCGGCGGCGCTCCGGGTCCGGCAGAAGCGGCAGGCGAGCGACATGTCGGTCTTGGAAAAGAGAAGCGGCATGCCGCAATCCGGGCAGCGGAGGATCCGGCCGCAGCGCGGGCAGAAAAGGAACGAGGCGTATCCCCTCCGGTTGAGGAAGAGGAGAGCCTGCCCGCCCTGTCCAAGCGTCTTTTCCAGGGCATCGAGGACGGCCCGGGCCAGCAGCCCTTTTTCCCGGCCGTCATCGATGAGCGCAACGGAACCCGGAGATTCCCGGGCGGGGAGATCGACGAGATATCCGCCCGCGCGGGCCTGGGCGAACGCTTCGACCCCCGGCGCTTCGCCCCCCAGGACGAGGGTCGCACCCGCCGCTTCGGCCCGCAGCCGCGCCGCGGTCCGGGCGTCATACGCCGGGCTTTCGGACTGGAAATAGGCCTCGTCCGCCTCGTCATCGACGATGATGAGCCCGGGACGATCGAGCGGAGAGAAGAGGGCCGAACGGGGGCCGACGGCGATGCCGATGCGGCCGGAGCGGAGGTCCTGCCATTCCCGCTCCCTCCGGCCGTGAGGCACTCCGCCGTGAATAAATGCGGCCGGAAGGCCGAGCCGGGCCTCGATCAACTCCCGGAACGTTTCCGCCCGGTCGAGCTCGGGGGCCAGGGCGATCACCGGCCGGCCCCGCTCCCGGGCTTCGCGGATGAGCTGAAGATAGGAAGACCAGCGGGCCTCCTCCGGACCGTGAAGATAGAACGGGGCGAACCTTCCGGCCGCGATCGCGGCGGCGAGCGGGGCCAGGAGATGGGCGCTTCCGGCCCCGGCCAGGGAGGAAAAGTCGAGCTCGAGCTGGGACGGCCGCGGCTTGGACGGGGGCGGCGCCCGGCGCGGCTTCTTCGGGGCCCGGCTCTCGTCCAGAACGCCGAGCCATCCTTTGGCCGTCAGGCGCCGGACGGCCGGTTCGACGCTCTTCAATCCCGTCCGCCGCTTCAGCGTCGTCAGGCTGAAGTCCCGGCCTTCGAGGACCCCGGCGATCTCCGCCTCCGCCCCCCGCATCTCCTTCCCTTCCAGCGCCTTCCGGCCAGCCTCCGTCAAACGGACCTTCGTCGCCGCCCGGAATTCGAGCGAGGGAGGCAGCATGGCCAGGAGGAACTCGCCCATCGGCGAGCGGTGATGGGCGCTCAGACGCCGGGCGAAGGCCAGGGCGCTCGCGGTCAGCGCGGGCTCGACGTCGAGGACCTCACGGATCTCCTTGAGGGAAAAATCCCCCCCCGGAGGAGCCGCGCTGACGGAGACGATGAAACCGGCCTGGACCTTCGATCCGAGCGGAGCCCGGACGCGCGCCCCCGGCGCGGCCCGGCCGGCGGCCTCATCGGGGACGAGATAGTGGAACGTCTGGTCGAGGGGAAGGGGAAAGACGACCTCGGCGAAGAGGGTCATTTTTCGGCCAGGCGGGCCATGACCTTCCTCATGTCGTCCCAGACCATCTTCTTGAGGGAAAGATTGCCTTCGTTGCGGACGAGGTAGGACGGATGGAACGTCGGCATGACGGGGATCCCGTTCCAGTCGCGGAACGTCCCGCGCAGGGCGGTCATGGCCAGGGGGGCGTCGGGGAAGAAGAAATCCGCCGCGCTCTTGCCCAGGGTGACGATCACCCGGGGCCGGATCGCCCCGATCTGAGCCCGGAGATAGGGCGAGCAGGCCGCGACCTCTTCGCGCCGCGGTACGCGGTTGCCGGGCGGGCGGCACTTGACGATATTGGTGATGAAAACCTGGCTCCGCTCGAAGGCCATGGCCGAGATGATCTTCGTCAGGAGCTGGCCGGCCCGGCCGACGAACGGCCGGCCCTGGATGTCTTCTTCCTGGCCCGGGCCTTCGCCGACGAACATGAGCCCGGCGCGCGGATCGCCCTCACCGGGCACGGCATGGGTCCGGCCCTCGGACAGGGCGCATTTCGCGCAGACGATGATCTCCTCCCGCAGCTCGTCCAAGGTCGCGAGGGGCGCGCCCGGAACGGCCGAGGACACAGGGCAAGCCGCATCCGGCCGGGCCGCTGCCTTGCGGGTTTCGCTTCGCGTAAGGAATCCGGCCCCGATTTCATCGAAGAACTTCAACCTCTCGACAAGCCCGGCGCGGGGATCTTTCTTTTCGGGCTTCGTTGGCAATGTCATCCTCGATCAGGCGCTTGGAGAGCCGCCAGAAGAAAAGGATCGAAAGGCCTGAAGCCCGCGCGAACCAGGGCAAGAGCGTGCGGGTGGCGCGTCGGATGCCCCCCCGCCCGCAGCGGAAGCGAGGACGGAGGGGCGCCGGAGCAGACAGGACCCGCCGCCTTGCCCTCGGTGAGCCAGCGGGCGCTTTCTGGATCATAATAGATTATCTAAAGCTGGCCAGCGCTTCGCGGACGACCGCCCGCCGGGCCTCCCGGCGGCAGCGGCTGGCCAGGATGACGGATTCGAGCTCGAGGACGGCCCGGTCCAGCCGGTCGTTGATGATGATATAGTCGAACTTCATGGCCTGCCGGACCTCGGCCCGGGCATTCCGGAGCCGCCGCTCGATCGCTTTGGATTTGTCCTCCCCGCGGCCGCGGAGCCGCCGGACAAGGTCCTGGTAGCGCGGTGGAAGGACGAAGACCGGGACGAGCGGGACCCCGGAGGCCATCATCTGCCGGGCGCCCTGGACGTCGATGTCGAGGATCAGGTCCCCCGAGCGGGACTTCGCGGCGATCTCCCGCTTGGAGGTCCCATAGAGCTGGCCGTGAACGACGGCCCATTCGGCGAACTGCTTCCGGGCGATCATCCGCTCGAAGACGGCCCGGGAGACGAAATGGTAGTCCTTGCCCTCCGACTCCGACGGCCGGCGCGGCCGGGTCGTGTGCGAGACGGAGAAGCGGACCCTGCGCAGGTCGCGCATGACATGGTGGATCATCGTCGACTTGCCGCAGCCCGAAGGTCCGGTCACTACGAAAAGCACCGTGCGCCTCCTTCGTTCACTCCAGGTTCTGGACCTGCTGGCGGATGCTCTCGATCTCGTTCTTGATGAGCAGGCCCTGGCGGGTCATATCGATGTCCTGGGATTTCGAGTTCAGGGTGTTGGCCTCGCGGGTCATCTCCTGGGCCAGGAAGTCGAGCATCTTCCCGGCCGGCTCGGCCCCGGGCCGGGCGAGAAGGTCGCGGGCGGCGCTTATGTGGCTGAGCAGCCTCTGGATCTCCTCGGCCACGTCGTAGCGCTGGGTCAGGTAGGCGACCTCTTCGTCGAGCCGGTTCTGCGAGGCGGGTGTGCCCCCGTTGACGTCCTTCATCTTCATCCGGAGGCGCTTCTGGACCGCCTTGGGCTGGCGGGCGGCGAGCTTCTGGACCCGGCCGACGGCGTCCCGGACGTTGCGGAGATGGACCAGGATCTGGGCGGCCGTCTTGCGTCCCTCGGCGGCCCGGGCCCGGACGAGCGGCTCGAGCGTCCGCCCGAAACAGGATTCCAGGAAGTCCCTCTCTTCGGGGCTGAAGGCCTTCCGCCGGAGCTCGGTGAGCTGGGGGATGCGGAAGACGTTCTCGACCGAGAAGGTCATCTCCCGGCCGAGACGGCGGGAGGCCTTGCGGAGCGAGCCGAGGATCTTCTCGAGGAGGCGCCTCGTTGATCCGGACCTCCCAGCTGGCCGGATCGATGAAATCGATGTCGAGGGTGGCCTCGACCCTCCCCCGGAGATCCGCGCCTGGCAGAGCTCGCGAAGGCGGTTCTCGACCTCGCCGAGCGGGGCGCCCTTGCAGGTCCAGTCGAAGAAGCGGTGGTTCAGGCTCTTGAGCCCGACTTTGACCCGCAGCGTCGGCCCGGCGAAGCTCCTCTCGGCGAAGCCGGTCATGCTCTGGATGGTCATGCGATCTCCTCGTCCTCGGGGAATTGCAGGTCGTGCAGCTTCCGGTAGATGCCGCCCTTCCGCAGGAGCGCCTCGTGCGGGCCCGGACTCGACGATGCGGCCCCGGTCGATGACCAGGATCGTGTCGGCGTTCCGGATGGTCGAGAGGCGGTGGGCGATGACGAACGTCGTCCGGTCCTTCATGATCGCCGCCAGGGCGGACTGGATGAGGCGCTCGGACTCGGAGTCGAGGGCCGAGGTCGCCTCGTCGAGGATGAGGAGCGGCGGGTCCTTGAGCAGGGCCCGGGCGATGGCCAGGCGCTGCCGCTGGCCGCTCGAAAGCAGGGCCCCCTTCTCCCCGATCGGCGTGTCGTAGCCCTGGGGCAGGTCGCTGGATGAAGCGATGGCACTCGGCCGCCCGGGCCGCCGCCTCGACCCGCTCCTCCGGGACTGTCGGTCAGGCCGTAGGCGATGTTGTTCCGGACGGTCTCGTTGAACAGGATGACGTCCTGAGTCACGAGCCCGATCTGCGA
Organism: Candidatus Aminicenantota bacterium; assembly: GCA_963848835.1. Lineage (GTDB taxonomy): Bacteria > Acidobacteriota > Aminicenantia > Aminicenantales > UBA4085 > CAWKFB01. The sequence continues at coordinate 34,032 of CAWKFB010000022.1, forward strand.
GCGGAGGGAGGCGAGGGTGACGTCCCGGATGTCGCAGCCCGTCGATGGTGATCCGGCCCGCGGTCGGCTCGTAGAACCGGGTGAGGAGGTTGATGATCGTCGTCTTCCCCGCGCCGCTCAGTCCGACCAGGGCGACCATCTGCCGGGGCCGGACTTCGAAATCGACGTCGAGCAGGACCGGCCGGCCGGGGACGTACGCGAACCCGACGTGCTCGAACCGGACGTGGCCCTTGACGGCCGGGAGGGTCACGGCGTCCGGCTTGTCCTGGATCTGGACCGGGACGGTCAGGACCTCCTCGATCCGGTCGAGGCAGGCGGTCGCCTGCTGGACGACGTTGTTCGCCCGGCTCAGCCGCTTGATCGGGGTGAACATGTAGAAGATGGCCAGGGCGAAGCGACCCGAAGTCGCCCGCGCTCAGGTGGCCTTTGGCGATGCGGTCGGCGCCGATGTAGAGGATGAACGCCCCGACGATCCCGCCGATGAACTCCATGAACGGCGAGCTGAGCGAGGAGATCCAGGCGAGCTTGAGGTTGATCCGGTAGTAGCGCCCGGAAGTTTTGAGGAACTTGGCCCGCTCGAACTCCTCCATGTTGAAGGCCTTGACGATCTTGTGGCCGGAGATCGTCTCGTAGATGAGGGTGTAGATCTCCGACATCTTGAGCTGGCTCCGGCGGCCCTGTCTTCTTGAGCTGGCGGCTGAAGGCGGCCAGGGGGACGACGGCGAGCGGGGCGACGACGAAGGCGAGGAGGGCCAGGTTCCAGTCGTTGGCGAACATGGTCGCGAGCAGAGCCAGGAGGACGAAGCCCTCCTCGATGAGGTCGCTCATGGCCGTCCCGAGACCGCCTGCTGGATGCGGTCGACGTCGTTCGTCAGCCGGGACATCAGGTCGCCCGTCGTGGCCCGGTCGAAGTAGGACGAGGACTGGAAGAGGATGTGGCCGTAGAGCTGGTCGCGCATCGTCTTGACGATCTTGTTGCCAACGGCTTTCATGAAGAAGGACGAGAGGAAGGTGAAGAATCCTTTCCCGAACAGGACGATGACGACGACGATGGGCAGGACGCGTTTGATGTCGTCCTTGGAGACGCCGAGAGCCTTCCACAGGAAGTCGAGCCAGCGCGTCTTGGTGCCCGCCCCGGCCGCGGCCGGGCCTTCGGCCGCCGCGGACAAGGCCGGGGCAGCGAGGGCCGTGACGGCGGCCGGCTTGAACATCTCGTCGATGATCGGCTGGACGAGGTTGACGAAGACGGCCGTGAACAGGGCGACGAAGAGCGTCGAGACGAGGGCCAGGGTGACCCATTTCCGTTCGCGGAGGGTGAGCTTCAGGAGGCGAAGCATGGGGGCGGCCGCCTCAGCGGGATCGGGCCTCCAGGAGCTTCCGGGCGATCTCGAAGGCGTTGAGGGCCGAGCCGCGGATCAGGTTGTCGGCCAGGACCCAGATCCAGAAGACGCGGCTCTCCCCGGGCTCCTGCTTGATCGGGCCGATATAGATCTCGTCCTTGCCCGAGACCGAGATCGAGGTCGCGCCGCAGCCGTCCTTGGACGGGGTCAGCTTGAAGGCGGGGAGCTTGGCGAAGACCGATTCCAGGGCCTCGATCGTCCCGTCCTTTTCGAGCTCGAGGTAGAGCATCATCGAAGTGGAGTGGAACACCGGGGTCTGGATCGAGGTCAGGGAGAGGGGGAAGGCCGGATCGTCCAGGATCCGGCGGACCTCGTCGACGATGCGGCGCTCGGTCGTCCCGAATCCGTCCGGGCCGAGCGGCTCGACGTGGGACAGGATGTTGAAGGCGAGCTGTTCCTTGAAGACGGTCTTCTTCGGGCTCGCCCCGGTCAGAAGCGAAACGCTCTGGGAGGCCAGCTCCTGGATCCCCGGATCGTCGAAGGCGGAGGCGGGCTGGAGGACGAAGGCGACGGATTTGCATATGCCGAACTTGCGGCGGACGGCGTGGAAGACATGGGACAGGATGACCGCCGCGGGGTGGGGGCCGGCGATGATCAGGGCGTCCTTGGGGAGGGAGGCGTCGTTGACCCCGGCGACGATCAGGGGGATGGACGGATCGGAGTTGAACGCCTCGACCACGTCGACGACGGGGACGCCGAGCTCCCGCGCCCGGCTTCCCAGGGCCCGGTCGATCTCGGGATCGGCGGCCAGGAAGACGAGGTCCTTCCCGGCCAGCGAATCGGCGGCCAGGCCGTGGATGAGCTTGGCCTCCTTCTTGAACTCAGTCAGCTTGCTGTATTCCTCCTTGACCTCGGGGTCGAAGAACTCGAGGTCGAAGGGAGACAGCTTCTTGTCGCCGAGGATGTTCTTGATCTCCCGGCCGCGAAGGGAATCGGTCCCCACCAGGCCGAGCTTGAAGCGCTTTTTGGCGGCCATCGGTCCTCCGGTCAGGCCGTCATCCCGGCTTCGCGCATGATCCGGTACATCTCGTCCTTGAGGACGAGCTTCTTTTTCTTGAGCTCTCGCTCCTCGATCTGCTCGGCTTCGGACGGGAAAGCCTTGGCCTTCAGGTCCGCCAATCTCCGCTCGTGGCGCTGGTGCTCCTCGTGGAGCCTCCGGAACTCGGCGTTCTCGCGCACGAGCCGGTCTTTGAGCCGAGTTTCGTCCATGGGGTGCAATCCTCCAGCGCGGAAGAATATCATAATGAATCGGGCGATTCAATTTAACGGGAGAAGAGGGCCAGGAGCCGCTCGGCGAGCGCCGTCCAGGTGAACTCCGAGATTTTCCGGTATCCCGCCTCGGCCAGCCGATCGCGCAGGGCCGGGTCTTCGATCAGCCGGCGGATCCGACGCCGGAGGAGGAACGGCGCGGGGAGCGGGGCGACGAGCGCGGTCCGGCCGTCGAAAGCAAAATCGCGGGTCCCGGAAGGGGTACAGACGACGGGGACGCGGCAGGCCATGGCCTCGGCGGTCGTGTTCGACCAGCCGGCCCGAAGCTCAGCGCTGACGAAGAGGTCCGCCTGGCCGAAGAGCCAGGCCATCCGGTTCTGGGGCAGGCCGAGATGGAAATCGAAGGGGACGCGCGTATGGATGAGCGGGCGGGGATCGCGGCGGTCTTCACCGACCAGGGTGTCGAAAAGGATCAGGCGGAGGTTCGGGAAGCGCCGGGCCAGCCCGTCCACGGCCGACAGGATGTATCGGATCCCCTTGCGGCGCTTAATGATCCGGCCGTAGCAGAGGATGTTGAAGGAGTCGCGGGCGGGGCGGGAGGGAAGCGGGTGGAAGAGGCCGGGATTGACGCCTCCGGGGGCGCGCCCGCAGGCGACGCCGTAGCGCCGCTCGATCCGGCTGGCGAGGCCCTCCGAATTCGCCAGGAGCCCAAGGCCGCTCCGGGCGACCTCTTTTTCCCTCGCATGCCCTTCAAGAACGAAATAGAAGAATTTCCGGGAGGCCGGGAGGCTTGAAAATCGGTCCAGGATGGAATATTCACTGCACAAACCGACGTCGAAAGTATCGTCTCCGAGCGCCGAAAAAGGGCGGGTACGGCCTTCGAAGGGGAGCCAATCGGGCGGCTCTCCCTCCGGGTGGTAAAGGGTGAAGGCGTGGCCGAGGCGGGCGAACTCGTTCCCGAGCTCCAGATAGCGGCGGACTCCCCCGAAGACCTGAAGGTGAGGCAGGAGCGCGGCGATTTTCATCGGAATGATCAGCCGGTCGATATTCTATCAGATAGGAGACGTGTGAAAAAACCGATTTTTCCGCGGATTTAGGCGAAATTTGGCTTGACACGGCGCCGCGAGCTTGGTAATTGAGGAGAGTAATTGCAAAGGGTAACAGGGGTTAGCCTCCTGAATTGATTTCTTTTAGGAAAAGGAAGTTTTTTCGATGAGAAGGGCCGATTTTTCTTTGATGGGGCTCTTTCCGCACGAAAAGGGGGTGATCGACCGGGGGGGAAATCTTAGAAGTCGGCGGGGCTAAGGAAACTGGGGCATTTATAAGGAGGAAAAAATGAAGAAAGCAACGATTTCCGTATTGGTTGTCCTTTTGGTGGCCTTCAGCGCGATGGCCCAGAAAAAGCAGAAATGCACGACGATCCAACAAGGAATTTTGACATATTCGCCAAGTCATTATCTCTATGGGACACCGCTCACCACGGGTTACGATCCCTATGGGTATAATTACCAAGCCCATATGTTCAATGGAAGTTATGCTAATGTTTATTTGGGGGGAGACGGATTTCCTCCATACACCGGCGACGATGATGCGTATCTGGCCGCGAATCCCGCCGCCGCGGCTCATTGGGCCTGGCCTTTTCGCAAAGTCAACGTCGAAATGAAATGGAACGATGCCTGGCTTTCGAACATGGACTGCGACGGTGATGGAATGCTCGACAGGCATTATGGCTATCCGTCCTATATCGGCTCCGGCGCGTGGGAAACGAATCATCAATCCGAGAGGTACGAAGACGGCGGGAATGTTTATTTCTGGAATTATTTTGTCAAGATCGTCGCCCCTCCCTCCGATGCCAAACTAGAAGGCGGCGTCTGGTATACGAAAAAAGGCATCGAAATCGGCCCGGATATTTGGGGCGCATTCGCCACTATCCAGGAAGTTTACAATGATACTGGGACGGGAGAACATGGGATTCTTTACAAGAGCCCAGCCGGCCCCGGCCTGGGAAAGTGGTGAAATGACGGCCGTCTGATCCATCGATTCTGATTGTCTTCAAAAGCCTCCGGCCGGCTGGCGACGTTTTCCGGCCGGAGGCGGGGATGGACTCCGCCCGTTCTCTGCGCTAAAATCGAAGGGAAGATACAGCGAGACCGCCAGAGGAGATCGGCGATCTCGGGAACGAAAACAAACGATTAAATTCTGGTCGGTCGTCCTCCTGACCCTCTTCGCGGGCGCGTCGGTCAGCTGCAATTCCACTTCCCCCGACAAAACCCCGAAGCTCGAGCTGACGGGAAATCTGAATTTCGTCGGGGCGTTCGGGCTCTATACCATCAGCGGGACGGTGAAGAACACCGGAACGGCCGAGGCCCGGGCGGTGACGGTGTACGTCACGATCTATCCGGGCGCGCTCACGGCTTGGACGGTGACGAATCCGAGGGACGTTCCGGCCGGAGCCGCCGCATCCTTCGCGACGGCTTTTTCAGACCCGGACCAGGCGATCCGCAATTCCATTAATAAAGATGCCACTCGGGTCGATTTCCGTTATGAGGGCTGGACGCCGGCCGCCAGACTTCGGAAATGATCGCAGGCCGGCCAAAAAAGGGCTTGAAGCGGGCGCTTCTCCGGGATATAATGCCGCCCGAATCGGCCGGAAATGCCCGAGAAATCCGTTTCCGGGCAGGAACGGTGCGCTTTAAGGCGAGGTAGCTCAGTCGGTAGAGCGAAGGACTGAAAATCCTTGCGTCGGCGGTTCAAATCCGTCCCTCGCCACTTCCCCCCTCCCCTTTAATCCGGGGGACAGTATACATAACTCCCGAATTAATTAGGGAATTACGTATACTGTCCCCCTAATTAATTCTTTTTGGAGAACGCGAAAGCGCCCTTGGCGTCCACGTCGACCTTGACCGTCTCCCCTTCCCGGGTCTCCCCGAGATGGGCTAATCGAAGCCCATCTCATAGCGAAGGCTGTGGAGTACGGGAAGCCGCCGAAAAATCGCCCTAAGCCGCTTTGGGATAGGAGCCGAGGATTTTGATGAACGCAGAATAACCCTTCAATGCCTCTAACGCCTCAACGCATCGCGGCTCGCTTCGGTGTCCTTCAAAATCGAGGTAAAAGTTGTATTCCCATGGCGTTTGCTTCGTGGGTCTGGACTCGATTTTCGTCAGGCTGATGCCCCGTTTAGCGAACTCCCCCAGAGCTTGGTATAGCGTGCCGGGCTTGTGGGCCGCGGCGAAGATTATCGAGGTTTTGTCGTTTCCGGTTTTAGGTGAATCCTCCTTGGAGAGGACGAAAAATCGCGTGTAATTATTGGGGTTGTCCTCGATTTCTCTGGCAAGAATCTTGAGTCCGTAGATTTCAGCAGCTCTTTCGCTGGCTATTGCCGCGGCGTCTTTGAGGTTTTTTTCTTTGAGCATTTTTGCGCTGCCCGCCGTGTCGTAGGTTGGGATGAGCTCCCAGCCTGAGCGCTCGAGGAAGTTGCGGCATTGGGCGAGGGCCTGTGGATGCGAATAGACTATCTTGACCTGTTCGATTTTTGTTTCTTCGTTTGCGATGAGGCAGTGGGAGACTCGGATGATGACCTCGCCGCAGACTTTAAGGTCGTGTTTCAAGAACAAGTCGTAAGTCTGGTTAATGCTGCCTTCCAAGGAATTTTCGACCGGGATAACGCCGTGCTTGGTCTCCTGCTTGTCCACGCTTTCGAACGCTTCCGTTAGGTCCCGGCAGGCCTTCACGTCCACTGAAGCGCCGAAAAACTTATAGACTGCGCTTTCGCTGTAGGCGCCTCTTTCGCCTTGGAAGGCTACTTTCACCGCTTGTTTATCCCGTCAATCCTCGGTTCGATGCTCGCCATGGAGATGTCTTCTCGCTTGATCAGCGCTGTTTCTTCGCGAAAACAAAAGCCCCCTTGGCGTCGACGTCGACCTTGACCGTCTCCCCTTCCCGGGTCTCGCCGCTCAGGATCCGCATCGCCAGGGAATTCTGGATCTCCTGCTGGATCACCCGCTTGAGCGGCCGGGCCCCGTAGACAGGATCATACCCCTTCTCCCCGAGCGCCGCCCGTGCCTTGTCCGTCAGCTCGATCCCGATCTTCCGCTCGGCCAGCCGCTTACGGAGCAGCTCGATCTGGAGGTCGGTGATCTTGAGGATCGTCTCCTTGGCCAGCGGCCGGAAGATGATGACCTCGTCGATCCGGTTCAGGAACTCCGGCCGGAAATGGGTCTCGAGCTGGCGCTTGACCTCCCGCTGCATCGCCTCGAAGTCCCCGCCGAGCTCCTTGATGGCCTGACCGGCCAGGTTCGAGGTCATGATGACGATGGTGTTCTTGAAATCGACCGTCCGGCCCTGACCGTCGGTCAGCCGGCCGTCGTCGAGGATCTGGAGGAGGAGGTTGAACACGTCCGGGTGGGCCTTTTCGATCTCGTCGAGGAGGACAATCGAGTACGGCCGGCGCTTGACCGCCTCCGTGAGCTGGCCGCCCTCCTCGTAGCCGACATAGCCGGGAGGGGCGCCGACAAGCCGCGAAACCGTGTGCTTTTCCATGTACTCGGACATGTCCAGCCGGACGACGGCCTTCTCCGAGTCGAAGAGGAACTCCGCCAGCGCCCGGGCCAGCTCGGTCTTTCCCACGCCCGTCGGCCCGAGGAAGAGGAACGATCCGAGCGGCCGGGCCGCGTCCTGGATCCCCGCCCGCGACCGGCGGATGGTGTCGGACACCGCCCGCAGGGCGTCGTCCTGTCCGACCACCCGGCCGCGCAGGACGTCCTCCATCTTGATGAGGCGCTCGAGGTCGCCCTGGAGCATTTTGGACACCGGGATGCCGGTCCATTTGGCCACGACCTCGGCCACGTCCTCCTCGTCCACCTCCTCCTTGAGCATCTTCTTCCGCGCCTGGATCTTGGCGAGCTTCGCCTCGAGCCCGGTCATCTCCTTGCCCGCCTCGATGAGCTTCCCGTAGCGGATCGCGGCGACCTTCTCGAGCTCACCCCGCCGCTCGGCGGCCTGCTCCTCGATCTTGAGGGCGTCCTGGCGCTCCTTGATCTTCTTGATCGCTTCGATGAGGTCTTTTTCGGACCGCCACTGGGCCTTGAGGGCGTCGTGCGATTCCTTGAGGCCGGCCAGCTCCTGGCCGAGCTTCTGGTCGCGCTCGCGGGAGGCGGGATCGTCCTCCTTCTTCAGCGCCTGGCGCTCGATCTCGATCTGCCGCATCCGCCGCTCGAGCTCGTCGAGCTCCTCGGGCAGGCTGTCGATCTCGATCCGGATGCGCGAGGCGGCCTCGTCGACGAGGTCGATGGCCTTGTCGGGGAGCTGGCGTCCGGTGATATAGCGGCTGGACAGGGTCGCCGCGGCGATGAGGGCCGAATCCCGGATCCGGACGCCGTGGTGGACTTCGTATTTCTCCTTCAGGCCGCGCAGGATCGAGATCGTGTCCGCGACCGAAGGCTCGCCGACATAGACCTGCTGGAAGCGCCGCTCCAAGGCGGCGTCCTTCTCAATCCGCTTGTGGTATTCGTCGAGCGTCGTGGCCCCGACGCAGCGCAGCTCGCCCCGGGCCAGGGCCGGCTTGAGCATGTTCGAAGCGTCGAGCGCGCCCTCGGCCGCGCCGGCGCCGATGATCGTATGGAGCTCGTCGATGAACAGGATGACCTGTCCGCCGGCGTCGCGGATCTCTTTGAGAATGGCCTTGAGCCGGTCCTCGAACTCGCCCCGGTACTTCGTCCCGGCCAGCAGCGACCCGATGTCGAGGGCCAGGAGCCGCTTGTCCTTGAGCGGCTGGGGGACGTCGCCGTTAGCGATCCGCTGAGCCAGGCCTTCGACGATCGCGGTCTTCCCCACCCCGGCCTCGCCGATGAGGACGGGGTTGTTCTTCGTCCGCCGCGAGAGGACCTGGATGACCCGGCGGATCTCGTCCTCGCGGCCGATGACCGGATCGAGCTTTCCCTGGCGGGCCAGGGCGGTGAAGTCGCGGGTGTACTTCTCGAGGGCCTGGAACTTCGCCTCGGGCTGGGGATCGGTGATCCGCTGCGAGCCGCGGATCTCCCGCAGCGCCTGGAGGACCCCGTCGACCGTGACGCCGCGCTCGCCGAGGAGCCGGGCCGCGTCGGACGAACCGGCTTTGAGGATGGCGAGCAGGAAATGCTCGGTCGAGACGTACTCGTCCTTGAGCGCCTCGGCTTCCTTCTCCGCCGCGGTCATGACCGCGTTCAACGCCTTCGAGATGCGCGTCTCGCCGCCTTCGCTCTTCGGCCGCTGGGCCAGGACCGCTTCGACCGCCGCCCGTATAGCTGTGGGATCGGCCCCGGTCCGGGTCAGGATCGCCCCGACGACGTTCTCTTCCTGGCCGAGAAAGCTCCAGAGGAGGTGCTCCGGAAGGATCTCGGCGTGTCCGAGCTCCTCGGCCCGCGACTGCGCCGCTTGAAAAGCCTCCTGGGACATGACGGTGAAGCGATCCCATTTCATCTTCTCTCTCCTTCGTCCGCGAAGTGAATAGATAGGCTCGGCCGCGGAGTTTGTCAAGCCTTGACAATTCGGAAAAATACGCTATGTTTGGAGGCGGGAGTGAGCTATGGAAGAGATCGAGATCAGCAGCTGGTTGACCCTGGACGCGCTCAAGAAGAAAGCCGACATCATCGAGACCGTCGGCAACCTCCAGACCGGCCATAGCATGTCCGTCTTCTGCCAGATCGAAGAGGATTACCTCGAGCTCGTATACAGCGACGCGGCGGCCAACGTTCTCCGCCGGTACGAGGACAAGGACGAGTTCGAAGAGCACCTGGAACGGCGCAAGGGCGACGACGGCGAGGCTCCCTACGAGGACGACAGAGAACTCGAAGAGGAATACGCCGAGGACGAGGAAAGCGAGGAGGAGGAGCTCGAAACCGAGGACGAGTCCGACAGCTACTGACCGAGCTTCTTGAGCAGGCCGCGCATCCAGGCCGCCGCTTCCTCCGCGGTCAGGGCCGCGGGATCCAGGTCCGCCAGCTCCGCCCGGAGCTCCCGGCCGAGCGCCGCGTCCCGGTCCTCGGCAAAAAGCATCATCTGGCGGCGGTCCCGCATCTTCGACGTCCGGTAGCCGATCCGCGGCTGGCCGGTCTCGTCGAGCTCGAGCTTCTCCAGGTTGTGGAGGACCTCCCGGGCCCGAGAGACGATCCCGGCCGGGATGCCGGCCAGCTTGGCCACGTGGATCCCGTAGCTGCGGTCGGAAGGACCGGGGACGATCTTGCGGAGGAAGATGATGTCGTCCTTCCATTCCCGGACGGCGACATGGTGGTTGCGGATCCGCTTGAACGTCTGGGCCAGGTCGGTCAGCTCGTGATAGTGGGTGGCGAAGAGCGTCTTGGCCCGGACGCTTTCGGTCTCGTGGAGGTGCTCGGCCACGGCCCAGGCCAGGCTCAATCCGTCGAAGGTGCTCGTGCCCCGACCGATCTCGTCGAGCAGGATGAGGCTCCGGGGCGTGGCGTTGTTGAGGATGTTGGCTGTCTCGAGCATTTCGACCATGAACGTCGACTGGCCCACGCTCAGGAAATCCGTCGCCCCGATGCGGGTGAAGACGCGGTCCACGATCCCGATCTCGGCCGACCCCGCCGGGACGAAGGAGCCCATCTGGGCCAGGATCGCGATCAGGGCGACCTGGCGGAGGTAGGTCGACTTGCCGCCCATGTTCGGGCCGGTGATGATCAGCACCTGCTCGTCCGCCGGATCGAGGAACGTGTCGTTGGGGATGAACGGCTCCGCGCTCAACGCTTCGACGACCGCGTGCCGCCCGTCCCGGATGCGGATCGTCTCTCCCGCGGTCACGGCGGGCCGGACGTAGTTTCGCCGCGAAGCCAGCTCGGCCAGGGCGGACAGCGCGTCGAGCTCGGCGATCCGGGCGGAGATCCCCTGCAAGCGCGCCGTCTCGCGGGCGACCGCGGCCCGGAGCTCGTCGAAGATGCGGTGCTCGAGCTCCCCGATCCTCTCTTCGGCGTGGAGGACCTTCTCCTCGTATTCCTTGAGCTCGGGGGTCAGGAACCGCTCCGACCCGACCAGGGTCTGCTTGCGCTCGTAGTCGGAGGGGACCTGGCCGAGGTTGGACTTGGTCACCTCGATGTAATAGCCGAAGACCTTGTTGAAGCGGACCTTGAGCGAGCCGATCCCGGTCCGCTCCCGCTCCCGGCGCTCCAGGTCGGAGATGAAGGATTTCCCCGACTTGCTGACGGACCGGAGCTCGTCGAGCTCGGCGTTGAAGCCGTCCTTGACGATCCCGCCTTCGGTCAGGAGGAAGGCCGGCTCGTCCAGGATCGCCCGGTGGATCAAGGCCGCGACGTCCGCCCCCTCGTCCCATGCGTGCCGCATCTCGACGAGCGGCGCGGCCGTCCGGGCGGACAGATAGGACCCGATCTTGGGCAGCGGGAGGAGCGATCTCTTGAGGGCGACGAGGTCGCGGGGATGGGCCGCGGCGAGGGAGATCTTCCCGGCCAGACGCTCCAGGTCGAGGATCCCCTTGAGCGATTCCCGCAGCTCGCGGCGGACGATGAGGTCGCCGAGCCAATCGGCCACGGCGTCCTGCCTCCGGCCGACGGCCGCGACGTCGGCGAGCGGCCTGAGCAGCCAGCCGCGGAGGAGGCGGCCGCCCATCGGCGTGACGGTGAAGTCGATGATGTCGAGAAGCGAGCCTTCGACGCGTCCCTCCCTGAGGTTGCGGACGAGCTCGAGGTTGCGGATGGTCGAGGCGTCGAGGACCATATGGTCCGCGGCGTTGAGATAGGACAGCCGGTTCACGAGGGCCAGGGAATCCCGGCGGGCGGTTTTGATGTACTGGAGCAGCGCGCCCGCGGCCGCGGCCGCTCGCGGCCTGTCCTCGAACCCGAACCCGGCGAGCGAGGCGACCGCGAAATGGGCGAGGAGGACGCTCCGGCTCTGGGCCGGGTCGAAGAGCCAGCTCTCGACGGGACTGCGGGCGGCGGTTTTCAGCTCCAGCCGGTCGAGAAAGGAGCCCACGGCCTCGGAAGCGTCCTCGGGAAAGACGATCTCCCGAGGCGCCGCCCGGACGAGCTCGTCGGTCAGGGCGCGGGGATCGCCCCCGTCGCTTTCCAGAGCCTTCATCTCCCCGGTCGAGAGGTCGGTCAGGGCCATGGCCCAGCCGGCGGCGGACGGGGCCAGGGCGGCGACGAAGACGTTCTCTTTGGACGCTTCGAGGTCGATCTCGACCGCGGTCCCGGGGGTGAGGATCTTGATGATCTCCCGCTTGACGACGCCCTTGGCCGCCCGCGGGTCCTCCACCTGCTCGCAGATGGCGACCTTGTAGCCGCGCTTGAGGAGCTTGGGGAGGTAAGCGTTCACGGCGTGATAGGGAACCCCGCACATCGGGACCTTCTGGCGGGAGGTCAGGGCGATCTCGAGGACCCGGGAGCCGATCTTGGCGTCCTCGTAGAACATCTCATAGAAATCGCCCAGGCGGAAGAAGAGGAGGGTATCCCGAAGCGAGCCCTTGATCCGGAGGTATTGCTCCATCATGGGGGTTGCGAGGTTCGGGCCGGGCACGCCGGCATTATAGGGGAAATCGACCGGCCTTGACAATTTTGCCCGATTCGCCCATAACGGGGCAAGAGTCCCGCGAGGAGGCGATCATGAAACGCGTTGCGATCTTCTGTTTAGCCTTCGGATCCCTGTTCGCCCAAACGGGCGTCCCGCCGGCCGGGACCTATCCCGACGGGCTCTACGCCCAGATCGAGACGAACAAGGGCCTCTTCGTGATCGATCTTGACTTCGAGCGGACGCCCATGACCGTGTCCAATTTCGTCGGCCTGGCCGAAGGGACGATCGAAAACGCCGCCTTCCCTCTCGGGACGCCCTATTTCAACGGGACGAAATGGCACCGCGTCGCCGCCGGCCACGTCATCCAGTGCGGGATCCCGGCGAAAGGGAAGGCCCAGGGTCCGGGCTATACCTTTCCCAACGAGATCGTCCTGCCGGGGCTCGACCACGGCCGGGCCGGGATGGTCAACATGGCCAACGGCGGGCCGCACACGAACGCCTCCCAGTGGTGCGTCACCCTCGGCGACCGTTCATACCTCGACGGTGATTACACCGTCTTCGGCCGCGTCATCCGGGGCATGGACATCGTCTTCGCCGTCCGCCAGGACGACGAGATCAAATCCGTCAAGATCGTCCGGGTTGGAGCGAAGGCCCAGGCTTTTCGCCCGACAACGGCTTCTTTCCAGGCCCTGGTCAAGGACGCCTGGGTCCGGGTGAAAAGAGCCGATGCCGAAAGGGCGCTCCGCGAGGAAGCCCTCATCAGGAAGGAATGGCCGAAGGCCGCCGCTTCCGGGAACGGCGGCAAGTTCCTGATCCTCCGGGAAGGCCGGGGAGAGTCTCCGGCGAAAGGCGCGACGGTCCGGATCTCGTACACCGGTAAGGCGCCGCTCCCGGGGAGGACCTTCGTCAGCACCGCCGACGGCGGGAAACCCTACTGGGGGGAAAAGCCCGAGCCCTTCGATTTCGTCATCGGGACGACGAAGATCAACCCCGGCCTCGACGCAGCGATATCCGCCATGAAGGCGGGCGAAAAGAGGACGGTCATCGTCCCGGCCTCTCTCGGTTACGGAACGGACGGATTTTACGCGGTCCAGAGGCCGAACGAGAAACGCTTCGTTATCTCCCCCAATACTCTGCTCGTATACGAGGTCGAACGGCTGGATTGAGAAACGGGCGGCGGGCTCAATCCCGGGAAGGGATCACCGTAAAAAAGTAGGGATCGATCCGCATGTTCTCGGCCGAGCGCTGGGTGAGCCGGACGTCGATCTCATAGAGATAGAGCTGCCCCACCCGGATGAACGGGGGGGCCGCGACCTCCACGACCTTCCGTTCGAACCGCGTCTCCCCGGAAAAGATCTCCTTGTCGTAGAGCCTGATCGCCGCGTCGTGCTCGCCCTTTTCCGAGCCGAATCCGACCTTGAGCGACCGTAGCTCGGCCTTGGCGCTGAAAAGGATCTTGTATTCTTTGGGCACGTGGAGATAGAGGGCGCCCGTGGGCTTTGGGATGACCCCCTCGCCCATCGGAAAGAGATAGTAGGCCAGGGCGGTCCGCGATTCCGGGTTCACGACGTAGGCCGGATAAAGGACGATCCGCGGCTGGAGGACCCAGAGGAAGATCGCAACGGTGAGCGCCGCGAGCGTCGGGACGGGGCGGAACGCGGAAGCAACCTTGTCCCGGGGCCTGACGAGAACGTAAGCCGCGATGAATCCGAGCGTGGCCAGGATCCAGACGTAATTCGGCCCGTAGCCTCCGTTCGGGATCTTGAGGAACGAAGGCAGCAGGTCCGGGAGGAAGAAGCGGAGGTTGCTGAGGAAGACGAAGAGCTCTCCCGCCCGGGCCGTGACGCCCGAGGTCGTCGGTTGATAGAGAAATCCCGGATGGAAGAGAAGGAGCGCGGCCGTGGCCAGGCTCCACAGGACGGACGCGCGGAAGAGCCGGGTGAAGCGCTCGTCCTTGTTCCGGGCCAGAAAATGGCCGACGAAGAGGATCAGGATCCAGCTCACCGCGGCCAGGTTCCGGCCCTGGGGGCAATGCCCTTGCCGCTGGGAGAAGAGCGCGTGGACGGCGATGTACGGCAGGAGGACCGTGAGAAGCAGCCCAAGCTCCCGCCGCTTTTTCCGGGCGGCCTCGACGATCCCGAGGAAGGAGAAGAAATAGATCGGGGAATAGAGGAGGAGCCCGTCCCTCTGGTCGAGGAAATAATCCAGGAAGGATTCGATCCGGTAGCGGAAGGGATAGGTCAGGTATGCGTCCCGGAGCCCGGCGCCCGGCCCGGCCGCGGCGACGCCCTCGTAGATCGATATCGGAGAAAGCGAGCCGTAGAGATGATAGGTGAAGCCGAAATAGAGAGCCTGGCTGACGACCGGGATCGCGGCCAGGACGAGGAACGCCCCGGCGCGCTTCCGGCCCTTCCAGACCGTGAAGGCGGCGACGGCCACGAGCGGCCAGAGGAGGGCGACGTACTTGAGCCCGAACCAGGGAAAGAGGGCGAGGAGGACGCCGCAGAGGGCCGCGGACCGAATGGAAAGGGGCCGCGGAGACGTGATCTTCCGGAAAACGAGGACGGAGAAAAAGGCAACGGGCAGCTCGGGATAAAGATGGACGGAGTAGAACAGGACCGGGGCGGTGAACGCATAGACGGCCCAGAGACGGAAGGCCGTTTTCCCCGGACCCCAAGTCGCCAGGGCCAGGAGATAGAGCTGGACGCCGAGGAGGGCGGCCCATAAGGAAAAACCCGCCCGGATGATGAAGATCGAAGCCTTCCCTCCGAAGAGGTCCGAGAGAGCGACGAACGGCAGCAGCGCGACCGAAATCCCGGGCATGTTGATGGGATAGGCGTAATTCGGTCCCTTCCGGCCCCGATGGGCGTGAAGGTCGAAGCGCATGAGGGGATTTTTCTCCATCTCATAGAAGCGCTCATATTCCCGCGCGCCATAGTCATCGGCCAGGTTGATGTCCCTGTCCTGAAGGAGGCTGTGCGCCGTCAGCAGATACGTCGGCTCGTCGCCGGCGAAAGCGACGTCTTTCGAGACGAGGATCCAGGAGCAGAGGCTGTAGACCAGGAAAGCCGCCAAAAAGAGCGCCGCCAATCGCGTTCGCCGCGGCGCGGCCTCGAGCTTCAGGCGCAGCCTTT
Source organism: Candidatus Aminicenantota bacterium (assembly GCA_963848835.1). GTDB lineage: Bacteria > Acidobacteriota > Aminicenantia > Aminicenantales > UBA4085 > CAWKFB01. The sequence goes on from CAWKFB010000022.1 coordinate 49,289, forward strand.
CCGCCGGAGACGGCCGCGGCGGCGCAATGGCTTTCCGGCGCGTCCTCTCCAGGGCGAACACGGCGGCCGCGACGAATCCGGCCAGCAAGAGAAGCCGCGTCCGGAGATCGCCGCGGGTGAGATAAGCGCCCAGGGCGAAGGGGCTCGCGATGAGAAAGGCTATGGGGAGAAGGACGACGAGCCCGCCGCGGTCGCCGTGAAAAAAGAGCTTCCAAGCGGCGAACAGACAAGCGAAGAAGGCGGCCGCGAGGAGGACGACGATCGGGACCGAGGCCCGGAAGTCGTGGTCGAGGATCCCGTACGCCGGAAGCGGGGCAAGAACGCAGACATAGAAGGATAAGCCGATCGAGCCCGCCGCGAGAACGGCCAGGGCGAGCGCAGGAGCCGGATTCTTCGCGATGTCAACCGCCTTTTCGATCCCGAATATACCCCGGCTCCCCCGGGGAAATCAACGGGATGCGCGGCATACGTCCATAACCCGATCCGAGCACATTTCGCCTTCCACGCCTCGGCTCAGAATCCCCGCTGGGGACGCGATCCTTTGTTGTTGACCGTATTGGCGTCGAGAGCCCACATGCCCCGCCCGTGCGTGGCAATGACGACGACGTTGTCCCGGGGATGGATGATCAGGTCATGGACGTATGTCGAGGGAAGGTTCGCCCCAAGCACCTGCCAGGTCTTCGCCCCATCCGTCGTGACATAGACCGCCTGGTCCGTCCCGACATAGAGAATGTCCCCGTTGACGGGATCTTCGCGGACGACGTTGACCGGGCCGAGCGGGATCCCCTTGGAGATATCCGTCCAGGTCTTGCCGTAATCGGTCGACTTCCAGAGGTACGGGGCGAAGTCGTCGTCGCGTTTTCCGTTCTGGACCATATAGACCGTGGGCAGGTCGTACTGCGAAGCAACGATCCGGGAGACCCACTTCCGGGCCGGCAAGCCGGCGCCGATCTCGGTCCAGGCCTTGCCTCCGTCCCGGGTCATCCAGACCCGGCCGTCGTCGGTCCCGCAGTAGATCAGGCCGTATTTGAGCGGCGACTCGGAGATGGCGAAGAGGACCTGGTAAGGGATATCTCCCAGCTCGGCCGGGCTATTCGCGCTTAGGTCGGGACTGATCTTCTCCCAGGTATCGCCCCGGTCGAGCGAGCGGAAGAGGAATTGCATCCCGTGGTAGATGATCTCCGGATTGTGGGGCGAGAGGATGAACGGAGCGAGCCATTGGCCGCGGAGCTTGGGCTCATTCTCGAACGTCCGGGGCAGGAGCGTCTTGCTGACGGACCGGCCCGGAACGGCGCCCGGCTTGTCGTATTCGGACCGGCTGATCGTCCCGTAGAATCCGGCCGAGTAGACGATATTCGGATTCGTCGGGTCGACGGCATGGTTTGACCCTTCCCCACCCGGCGCCCCTTCGAACGCCTGGGCCGGGATGCGGTCGCGGCCGCGGCTGAGGTCCACCGGGGCCCGGAAGCTGCCGTGATCCTGCATCGAGCCGTAGACCTTGAACGGAACGGCCATGTCGAAAGCGACGTCGAAGAACTGACATACGGGCAGGACATCGCGGAAATACCGCCAGTTCCGGCCTCCGTCGTAGGAAACGGCCAGGCCCTGATCGAAACCATTGATGAGGTAGTCCGGGTTCAAGGGGTCGATCCAGAGAGTATGGTGGTCCCCGCCCGGGGAACGAAGCCGCTGAAAGGTCTTTCCCCCGTCGCGCGAGACGTTCAGGCTGAGCCCCATGGTATAGACCGTGTTCTCATCCCGGGGATCGACCCGGATCTGGCCGAAAACCCAGCCGTAGGTCCCCGAATGGTTCTCCATGAAAGCTTTCTGGGCGGGGTCGAGGCCGCTTGCCTGCCGCCAGTGATCGCCCCGGTCGTCCGAGCGGAAGACCGTCGATCCCTTGATGATGCCCGAGGACGGCAGGCCGTACGTATCGGCGAGCTCGGCCGCGTTCGGCTCGCGCGCTTTTTCATAGTTGTCGACGAGGGCGTAGAGGACATCCGGCTTGGCCAGGCAGAGGTCGATCCCGATCCGGCCCCGGAAGCGGGCCTCGGGGAGCCCCTCATTGACCGGCGTCCAGGTCCTCCCCGCGTCCGTCGTCCGCCAGATCCCGCTGCCCGCGCTCTTCGCGTCGTTCCGCGGATCGTTCCATTTGCGCCGCGTCCGCTGCCACGTCGCGGCGTAGAGGGTGTCGTTCTGCTTCGGGTCCATGACCAGGTCGATCGCGCCCGTCTCGTCGTTGACGGACAGGACCTTCTCCCAGTTCCGCCCCCCGTCGACGGTCTTGAAGACGCCGCGCTCGGGGTTGAGCGTCCATTCATGGCCCGAAGCCGCGACATAGACCACCTCGGGATCCGCGGGATGAACGACGATGCGCGAGATCGTGTTCGTCCCGGCCAGGCCCATGGGCTCCCAGGTCTTTCCCGCGTCCATGGATTTATAGACCCCGGCGCCGGATTGAGAGCTGCGGTAAATGTTCGCCTCGCCCGTTCCGAGCCAGACGGTCTGAGGATGGGACGGGGAGACGGCGACGTCGCCGACCGATGTCGACGGCCCGGACTCGAAGACGGGGTCCCAGGTCGTCCCTTCGTTCACGGTCTTCCACAAGCCTCCCGAGGCCGTTCCGACGTACATCGTGTAGCTCTGGCCTTTGGGCGGGACGACGGCGATGTCCGTCACCCGGCCGCTGACGTTCGTCGGGCCCAGGAACTGCCAGCGGAGGTCCTTGAACTTCGAAGCTTTTTCCATCTCGACGTGCCGGCCATACCACTCGAGGCGCAGCTCGGGATCGGTGCCGATGACGGGTGAGGGCTTCCGGGCGGCCTGGGGAAAGAGGGCGAGGGTCGAGGCGGCCAGGATGACCGCCATGAGAATGGGACGCGGAGCAGGGACGAAACGGCGAGCGCTCATGGTCAAACCTCCTTGCCTCGGGATGCCCGGGACGTCGACGGCCGGACGGGCCGGAAATATGCGGACATCATATCACAACGAAGTTCAACGCCCGGAGGCTCTTTTCCTCGGTCTGGCCGCCCTGCCGGAACGCTCGAACCCCACGAGCATCCTGTCGCCTCCGACCTCCATCGGGGGAAGGAACCGGACCATGAACGACCGTTCTGGGGCGGGTTTTTTCACCGGGGAAGCGAAGAAGCGCTCCAAAGCCGCCAGCCCCTCTTTGCCGCTCAGGGCGGAGCGCGCCTCGGCTTCGGTGACCGAATCCGGGACGATGAGCCGGGTTTCGAGGAAACCCTGCCTGTCCAAGCGCTCCCACGGCCGGCGGAGAAGGCGTCCCATCGTCCGCCGGCGCCGCCGCATTTGGATATCTTTGCTCCTCAAGGTGCAGAGATGGACCTGGATCGGCAGACCTTCCCTCCGGCAGGACCGCCCGATCCGGGCCATCGCCGCCCGGCTTCGGACATCGTAGCTCAGGGCGGACACGTCGTTGAAAACATGACGCCCGGCGAACGCCCGCCGCCGGGGCCACGCGTTCTCGGTGATGAAGAACTCGTGAAGGTTGAGAAAATGGACCCCCGCCCGGGCCAGGTCGGGGAGGGCCCGGATCACCCGCTCGACATCCTCCGGGATCGCCGGGATCTCGACGGCGACGTGGTCGAAGATCGATGCGGACGCCCGGATCAGTTCAAAGACCGCGGGCGATCGATAACCGGTCGCGGCGATGTTGAACCGGATCTCATTCAACCCGCGCTCGGCCGCGGCCCGCAGCTGCCGTTCCGTCGTCTTGATCCCGCTGGTATAGGCCCAGACATAAGCCTTCGGGATCCGGCGGCGAAAGAACGTCAACCACTCCAGAAGACGGTCAAAGACGAGAAAACAATCCCCCCCGGAGAAGGCGAGGCCGGAGACGGGCACCCGGGGAAGATATTCCGCGATCTGGGGCAGGCTCGAGCCCAGGGCCGAGACGACGCGGTCCTGGCCTCGGAAAGGGGCCGGGCAGAAGGAGCACGCGGCCGGACATTTATACGTGAGGAAGACGCACAGCCACTCGCCCTTCTGGCACGAAACGCAGCCGGGCGAGCGGGCCGGGATCGTCATGTCCGTCCGGAGAACTCCCGGGCCTGCCAGATCATGTTGCCGACGAACCAGCTGCCGTCCCGGGAAAGGACGAAGCCGGATTCCGCGTCCGGGACGACGAGCCCGTGGATCCGCCATTTCTCCCACAGGGCGCCGAGCCATTCGCCCCAGACATCGATCGCCTGGTCGATGGTTTCCCGGCGGATCCGGTGGGCCAGCAAGTCGGATTCCAGGTCCCGCAGGCGCTGGATCGTCTCCGGATAGACGACGGCGTAATCGACGCACGGGCCTCCGCGCCCGGCCGCCTCCAGGAATTCGGGCAGCAGCTTGTTCCCGTAGATCAAGTTACGGGCCGATCCGTGGGCATACGGCCCCAGGGCGACGCAGCTCTCGCGCCGGCCGGGATGCGTATAGAAGAGGTTGTCCCGGTCGCTCCGGCCGAACTGACCGGCGTGGATGGGTCTCAATCCGTGTTCGGCCATGAAATCCCAAGCCCGGTGCCAGAGGTCCAGGTTGGCTTCCGCTTCCTCGCGCCGGGCCCGCGCATCGAGGTTCCGGGGGGCCAAAGCGCGCAGCTCGCAGATGGAGTACATGCGGATCCCCGCCTCGAAAAGCCGGGCGAGATCCCGGTCGAGCATGGACGGCCGGAATCTTTCGAAGCCGAGGATCAGGTCGGCCGAGACGGAGAAGCCGTTGGAGATCAACCGACGGATCTTGGAGAGGACCGCCGCCCCCGGCTCCCTCCGCCCGATGCGCCGGCGGACCTTGTCCTCGAGCGTCTGAACTCCAAGATGGATCCGCCGGAAACCGGCTTCGCCCAGGGCTTGAACGGTCCCTTCATCGAGGTCCGAGGTGGTCGACTCGAGGGCCCATTCGCAAGCCGGGGAATCGCCGAAGGCCTCCCGAACACCCCGGCGCAGCCTCAAGAAGCGCTCGATCCCCAGCGAAAGAGGGGTCCCTCCCCCAAAATGGACCGTGACGGGAGGGGCAAGCCGGCCGCGTTGAGGATGGGCTTCCAGGGACGCCAGGAACCGGGCCAGAAAGGCGTCGAAGACCTCATCCCGGTTTTCGCGAACCTCGGTGGTGTAGAGGGCGCAGTACGAACAGCGGGACAGGCAGAACGGGATGTGGACATAGACGCCGTACGGAAGGAGGCGCTGGCTTTCATCCTTCGCGACGGAGCGGAGAATGTCGGCGGCGGCTTCCCCCGAATATTTCTGGCCTCCCTGGAGCCACGGGCCCGACTCCATGCGCGCGGTGAACAGCCGTTGGCGCTTGAGAACGCGGAGGGGTTCAGGCATGGAGGCCGCCCTTCCCGTCCGGGAAAGACGACACCGGCCGGGCGTTCTCGATGATCCAGGACTCCGTCAGACGCCGCTGGACGCGGCAGCGGAATCCCTCCGCCGGCGGCCGCGATCCCGGCCGCCCGCTGGGAACGCTTTCGCCCTCGAGGGGGCAGCGGTCCGGGCAATCGCGAACGCAATGCCAGCGGTTCACGCACCCGGCGCAGCGCGGAGGAACGTCGGCCAGGGTCTTCGACAGGCCGGCGAGAAGGATTTTCCTTATCGTTTGAGTGCGCTTCCCGGGACGGATCCGTCCGATGATCCGCGGGTCCCCCGCGCTCATGGCCATGAAACAGGCCGAGATCGTGCCGTCGGGGTTCAGCTGCAGGACGTCCCTGTGAATTTGACAATAGGGGCCGTGGATCTCCAGCGGCCGAGCTCCGGAAAGGGACAACGAGCATCCCAGGCCCCGGGCCAGGGCCTCCGCCGAACGAAAAGCCTCCACGAACCGGTCGGCCGATTCGGGAGTGAAACCCAGCCCGGGCTGTCCGTAGACGGGCTCGGCCCGGATGTCCGCGACTCCCAGGATCTCCCGCCCGTAGCGGACGATCGCCCCCAGCTCTTCATATGTTTCGGGAGTGATCGTGGCCCGCATGCTGAGCCGGCAGCCGGCGTCGCGCATGATCCGCGCGGACCGCGCGACGCGGGCGGATGTCGGCTTCCCTCCGCCGAGCGGCCGTTGCCGGTCCTGGATCTCGGGAGGGCCGTCGCAGGAGAGACCGATGCTCGAAAAATGGCCGCCCAGCCAGGCGGCGTCGCCTTCGGAGAGGACGCCGCCCGTGGCGACGTGAGATATGAACCCGACTTCGGCGTCCCGGGCGATCGCCCGGGCCAGGGCGTGGAATCGCTTCAAGCGGCCCATGTGGGCCGTCGGTTCGCCGCCGCCGTGCATGACGAGGACGAAATCCTTCCCCCGGCGCCGGCAGTTATCGCCGACCCGGCGGGCGGCCCGGAGGAACGTCTCTTCGTCAAGGAGACCGCCGCCGCCCTTCCCGGAACCGGCGAAACAATAGGTGCAGGCGCCCGGACAATCGCGGGACTGGATCGCCGTGAGGCAGACCGGCGAAAAATCCGTCCGGAGGATCTCTTCATAGCGGACGGCGGCCCGGGACGCGGCCCGCTCGAGTGCGTCGGCGGCGAGCCCCCAAGGCGTGCCGCCTTCCTTTCCCGCGCCCGCCCTGAAAATCCGGATGAGGCGGTCGGCCCCTTTCCGACGGAGGCGGACGGGCAGGCCCGGGGCGTAGAGATAGGTCCACCCTCCCCGGTCCGCGCGAAACACGGGATCGGCTCCCGGACGGCAGTTCGTGAAGAGCGGGCCGGATTCCGGATCAGCCATGGGAGGGCGAGCGGGCCGGAGCCCGCAGGGATTCGACGATCTGATCCCGGGTCAGCTCGCGGTTGATCCGGCATCGGTCGGGCTCGCTCGGCCGGGCGAGGGACGAGGCATGGATGGACTTGACCGGACAGTCGCCGGCGCAATTCCACTTGCAGAAACAGCCGCCGCATTCCGGCTTGTTCATGAGATTCAGGCCGTAAAGCGCCTTCCGTTTCTTTTCCTCGATCACAAACCGGTCGCTCTTCGGGTCGAACCGCCCGTAGAAGAAAACCTCGGCCAGCGGGTCGTCGGGGGCGAGCACTTCGTAGCAGGACGTGACCCGGCCTTCCGGGGTGACGGCGCAGGATTCTCCGGACGCCTGGCAGAAGACGCAGGTCACCGCGTCGAGCCGCGCGCCCGAATAGATGAGTTCCCGGCCGGCCGCCTTGGCCGCCTTCCGGGCCTTGCGGAAATGCCTGACGAACGCGGCGGCGGTGGGCGGCCGGATCCCGGTCCGGACCGAACGGCCGCGGTCGAACATCGGCTCCAGCTTGATGTTCCGGCAGGCGAAGGAACGGCAGAAGAAATCGACGATCTCCTCCAGGCGATCCACGCTGTCGGCGGTGATGGTCGAGCGGAGACCGTAGGAGTAGCCGGCCCGGTCGAAAAAGCGGAGCGTCTCCGCGACGACGGGGAACGAGGGCTTCCCCCCCGCGGCCGGTCGCTGCCGATCCTGGATGTCGGGCGGGCCGTCGAGGGAGAGGGTCGCGACGTCGATGTTTTCCATGATCCACCGCCTCTGGGGATCATCGAGATAGCCGTTCAGCCCGGCGGCGGTCCGGACGTTCAGCCCGTGGGGCGCTGTGATCCGGCGCAGGTATTCCCGGACCTCGACGAAGAGCGGCCAGGCGGCGCTGAGCTCGCCGCCGCCGTGGAAATTCACTTCCATGGTCTTGCCGCCGCCCGCGAGGACGTTCTCGAGGACCCGATCGAGGATGCTCCGGGCCATGCTCAAGGGCATGTCGACGGAGCGGTCGCCTCCTTCGGCGTAGCAGTACGTGCAGCGCAGAGTGCAGCGGGTGGTGAGGAAGAGCGAAATTGACGTGGGACGGAAGGGCGGCACCGGGCGGGGCCGGGTGAGATCCCTGTATTGATCGTGGGCGCCGAAAAGGGCGCCGATCGCGCCTTCGTCCAGCCCGAGCCTCTTCAACGCGGCGGGATTCCCCTTTCGGGCCCGGACGAGGAGGTTCACGAGGCGGGCATTGGCGAGAAAGGACGCCCTGCGCAAGGGAAGGTATACGATGTATCGGGTCCCGTAGGGCAGGATGAAGACTTCGTCGGAAAGCGCGCCGGGCGGCGTCGGGCCGGAAGCGCGCGACTTAAGGGCCGGTCCGGTCGACATGGAGCGCCTGAGAGAGGAAGATCAGTTCGGGTACCAGTAGTGTCCTGTGACCTGGCAGCTGCATGTGCTCTGGCAGGTGCATGTGCTCTGGCAGGTGCAAACCGAAACCTGATTGCAGGTGCAGACGGTGTGGCAGGTGCAGACGCCGTTGACGAACCGCGACCCGGTGAGGGTCCTCTGCCCGTTGTGAAGGTCGCACGTGCAGACCGTATCGCAGGCGCAGGGGGCAACCGTTTCACACGTGCATCGCGGCGCGTGGGTGTGGCAGGTGCAGGAGTTCGTCAGGCTGCCCGTTTGCAGCTCGCAGGTGCACTCGGATTTGTTGACGCCGATGTTGAAGCAGGAGGTCAGCAGGCCCGACAGGGCGGCGACGCCGGTGACGCCCGCCGCCCGCGTCGCGGTCCGCAGGAAGTCGCGGCGGTCGACGTCGGGCGCCTCCGCGAAGCGGACCAGCTTGAAGATCTTTGGCTCCTCGTTCGCGGACTCCCGGACGGGGCGGATGTGATCGTCCGGCGCCGATGAACGGCGGGACGGCTGGCGACGGCTTTTCGGCTCGTTGTCTTTCACTCTTCACCTCCTGGCCCCGTTCGATCGGGAAGCCGGACTTGCTCCTATTATAGTGAGACGCTCCGCTCCGCGCAACCGCGGGATGTTCTTCGCGCTTTCCGGAGCCGGCCCAGCCCCGCGGACAGGCAGCCGCCGGGACAGCGGCCGGCGCGCCGCAGCGGGCAGTCGGCGCATTCGCGATAGACCACCGCACCCCGGAACGGCTTCAGCCGCGCGGAGAACCGGGCCTTCACCGCGGCGGCGTCGGCTTCGAGAAGAGCCGCGTCCTCCCGAAACCGCCCGGCCAGCGGGTAGCAGGGAGCGAGCGATCCGTCCGGAAGGATGTCCGGGATAGGGCCGCAGCCGAATTGGACCTCGCCGAAGAGGTCGGCAAGCTCGTCAGGCCCGCTCGGACCGAACATGCAGGGAACGAACCCGCAATCGTAGCGCAGAAGGACTCCGTGGCGGCGGGCGCTTTCCCGAAAAGGACGGAGACGACGGCCCACGGAGGCATATCGGTTCGGATGGAGGGACAGGTTCCCTCCCTCCTGACTCGGGTGGGCCAGTCCGAGGCGCAGGAGAGGAGAAAGCCCGAATTCTCCGATCCAATCGAGATAGACAGGAAGATCGACGGCGGGAGACGTGATGTTCACGCCCAGCATCGCCCGGCCGCCGAGGCGTTTCAGAACGGAGCGCCGGCGCCGGACCTCGGCGGCTCCATCCTCTCCCGCCGTCGCGTTGATCAGGAAGGTGACCTTCCCCTCCGGATGATCGTCCGCATATTTCAGGACGCGCTCCGGGATCAAGCCGTTCGAGAAAACGACGGCCGTGAGGCCGCGGGAGCGGATCTCGCCGAGGAACTCCTCGATCCGGGGATGAAGCGTCGGTTCGCCGCCGAGCAGCCGGACCTGATCCACCCCGGAACGGGCCAGGAAATCGAGGGCCTTCCGGAACGTCGCCGGGCTCATGTGGCGGGCCGCGGGCGGGCGCTCGGGACGGGCGAAGCAATAGGAGCACCTCCGGTTGCAGAGCGACGTGATCGACAGGTTAGCCACGGGACCTCGCTGCGCGGAGGATGCCGAGAGCGGACCAGCGATCGAGGCAGACGCGGACGGACGCGCGGGCCTTCGATGCGGACCAGTTCATAATGGCGGCCAGCTCCGCGGCGATCTTCGCCTCCGCGCGGCCGCGGCCGAGAAGATCCCACACGGCCGCTTCGGGATATCCAAGGACGAAGAGCTCGCCCGTCGCGGCGCGAAAGACCCGGACGCCTTTCTCCTCGACGATCCAGCGGATACCGGACCGGAAGGGCGAGGCCGGCCCCGTCTTCCGCGCCGCCGACCGCCCCGTCATCCGTTCCCCCGGACGGCGTAGGCCGGCTGGCGGGCTAGGGTTTCGAGGGCCTCCCGATCGGCCAGGAGCGCGTCGACGAGCGGGCTCTCGCCCATCTTCTCGAGCAAGGAACAAGCCGTGATGATCCTCGTCTGGACGCAGAAATCCCCGGCCCGGGGATCGCGGCCGGGCGGAGACATCTGGACGTGGCAGCCTCCGGCACACGTCCAGCGGCAAAAACAGCCGTCGCAGAAGGGTTTGTTCCGGGCGTACCGATAAACGGCCCGGCGGGACCGCTCGTCCAAACGGAGCCGGCCGTCTTTCCCCAGCCGGCCGATGGTCAGGTCCATGCCCTGGGCTTGCCAGGCTTCCTCGGGCAAGTAGCAGGCGTGCACCCGGCCGTCCGGGGAAAGGAGAAGGGCGTCCCGACCCACGGGGCAGAAGGTGAAGCGCGGCTCGGCCGTCAGGTCCGCGGCGTATATGGAGCGGATGCCCTGGGCCGCCAGGACGCGGCGCGCGGCGACGAACGCGGCGGCGAAGGCGAAAGGATCCGGCGGGACGAGGCCCGCCTTCCCTGCTTCGGGCGTGGGCTTGAGCACCTCCCAGGATACGGCGGACGGCTTGAATTCGCGGCCGAACCACGCGGCGAGCTCGGCCATCCGGCCGACGGATGCGCCGGTGACGCAAACCCTCAGGCACAGCTGGGCCGAGCTCTCCCCCAGCATCCGCGCCGTCCGGGCGACGACCGGGTAGCTTCTCAGGCGCCCTTTCGCCGGACGGTTGCGGTCCTGGAGCTCGGGTGGGCCGTCGAAGGACAGGATCACCGTATGGAAATGGTCCCCGACGAAATCGGTCTGCGCCTCGGTCAGAAGCCCGTTGGTGCACACTTCGAAATGCGGCGCCAGGCCGCTCTCGGCGGCCATCCGTCGGGCCGCGTGGACGACGACCTCGACGACGTCGAAGGCGAGGAGCGGCTCCCCTCCGAAGAAATGGACGTCGAACGTGTCCTTCTTCCTCACGAGGGTATGGCCGACGAGCCATCGGACGGCCGCCGTCGCCAGCCGGAGATCCATGCGCCCTGACGCTCCGCGGGAGACGCGGAAATCGCAATAGGAGCAGGCCATGTTGCAGCCCCGGGTGGGGATGATCCCCAGGAAGAGAGGGTCGATCCTCTCCGGCGCGCGCGGCCGGAAATCAGCCCGCCGGTCGGCGGGAGGGCCCATCGCGACCGGGTCCGCGGTCAAGGCGGCGGCCTTCTCGAAGGGTGCGCTCAACAGCCATCGTCCGAGAACGGGGATGGCGTAGGTCCATCGGATCACAGATGGAGCTTCAAACCGACGACGGCGACGAAATGCGAGAAATTGACCATGCTTGTGATCGCCGAGGTCGGGAACGAGGGCGGGGCCGACGAGCTGTTGAGATTGCCGAAGACGCCTTGATAGGAGACCTCGGGATCGATGTTCCAGAGAGCCTCGGTTTCTTCGCTTTCGCCGATGGCGCTATAGGACGCGCCCAGGTAGATGCCCAGCTTGTTCGAGATCTTCTGCTCGAGCTCCAGCGAGACGTTGAATCCCGTTCCGGTCAACTCTTCCTCAAAGCGCGCCTTCAACAGGTAATAGTCGACGACGGCCGCGGATTTCGTCGTCTTGTTCCACGTCGAGCTTCCGGCGAACTTCCATTGGAGATCGTCGACGAGGCCGCTCCAGCTGACGCCGCTCCCCAGGTCGGAGTACAACCGCATCTTGGCCGAGGCCGTCGAAGTCCCGGCGCCAAGATGGATGAACGTGGATTTGCCCAAGGCGATGGTCCAAACGAGGTCCAGATGGAAGGACACCGCCGAGAGGTCGCCCGTGTTCGCCATCTGCCGGGTGATCCGATATGTGCCCGTATCGTCGGCGGCCGCGAACGTCCAGGATAAGGCGTAAGTCGAGGTGAGGTCGACCGGCGCCGGGCTCATATACGCGATCTGGAGCCTCAGCCCCCAGTTCTTGCTGAAGGAATACATCACGCTGAACGCCCCGCCGGCGCCGTTCTTCGCCGTCGCGGAAATGGAGCCGGAATCGGAGAGGGAGACATAGGTTCCCGGGAGCGTTTTGGAATACGGGGCGCCGCCGATCTTGTATCCCCCGCCATAGGCCCCGCCGAGCGAAAAGGTCCACCTTTGGGCCAGGGCGGTAGCCGGGATCATCGCCAGGCCGATGAATACGGAAAGGCATTTCAGCAGGCGGGATGTGGTCATGTGTACTCTCCTCCTCATCGGGCGATCGCCGCACGCCTGTGGGCCCATTCTAATGAAGCCGAACCGGCCAAGTCAACTTGGGCGGAGCATACCGCCGCTCGTCAATCGTTTCCCGCAGGAGAGGCGGGATCCTCCGGCGGCGGAAAATCACCTTCGATCGGCGCAAGGACGTACGCCTCGGTCCCCAGGCCGATCTCCGTCCCGTATTCCATCTGCCGGCGGGGATGCGTCTTCGGAAACAGCGCCGCGAAATGATCTTTCCGCCGCGGCTTCCGGGCCAGGACGAATCCGGGGATCGGCCGGGACCGGTTGATCAGGTCATAGGCGGCCCGGTCGATGGCGACCGGATCGCTCGAGAAGAGGATCCCGAGGTCGGGGACGATCGGAAGGTCCGCGTGGGCGTTGCAGTCGCAGTAGGGAACGATGTTCGTCAGGAACGTCACGCAGATCACCATCTTCCCCCGGGCGGCGCCCAGGGCGTATTCGCAGACCTTCTCCGGGAAAACGTCGGCGGCGCTCCGGGTCCCGGCCGTCCGCCCGGCGGCGTGTTGTTCCCGCTTTCCGGGTTTGCTCGCGCACCCCATGCCCAGGTTCTTGATCGCCCCGGAAAAGCCCATCAGGGCGTGAGCCTTGGCGTGAGAGACGACGACGAGCGAGCCGGCTTCGGCGATGGCCGAAGCGATCTTCACCGTTTCGAACCACTTCCCGCCGATCGGGACGTCGACGGAATCGTTCCCGAGCAGTCCGTCGGCGATGATCACCGGGGCCCGCACGCACGGGGGAGCGAATCCGTGCTCCGCGGCGACGGAGGCGTGACCGACGGCGTTGGATCGCGGGGAGCGATAGAGGACGGTCGTGTCGGTCAGGAACGGGACGAGGCCATCCGCCATCAGGGCGCGGACGATGGGATCGATGTAATGCGGGGCGATGAAGGTGAAATTTCCGGGCTCGCCGAAATGGACCTTGACCGCCGCGAACCCGTTGGCAAGCCCGGCGGGAGGAAGGGAGCGCCGGACCAGGAAGGACACGGCGTTGGCCAGGAGACGGTCATACGTGAAGGGGAAGGCCCGCGTGTCGCGAAGCTCCTTGGTGCTGCGCGCCAGATCAAAATAATAGACGGTCGCGGACATGGCGGGAACCTGAATCCGGGCATGACTGTAGCATCGGGACCCGCCCTTTTGCAAGAACCGTTTTGCGGGAGAGAACCTAAGGGGTTCCCTCAGTGAGCTGTGAGCGATCGCAGAACCTCCGCAGAGGTTCCCGTGAACGATGGGCAACTCCGAAAAACTCGCCGAGCGGAAGGTTTGCCCATGAGCGAACATCAGGAGGGGGGGCCCGCGCCTTGCGCGGGGGGACCCGCTCGGGTTCCCCGGGTGAGCGATGGGCAAACCTGGAGCGCTGTTTGACTCAAAAATGGACCTATAGTACGCTCCGGACGATGAACGCGCCGAACGGCCTGACGATGCTCCGTATCGCCCTCATTCCGATCCTGATCTTTGTCCTCCAGGCGTCGTTCCGCGGACACGAGATCACCGCTCTGGCCCTCTTCCTCCTGGCCTCGTTTACGGACACGGTGGACGGTTTCCTTGCCCGGCGGACAAACCGGATCACGGCCCTCGGCCAGCTGCTCGACCCGATCGCCGACAAGCTCCTCGTCAGCTCGGCCTTCATCTCGCTCGTCGGGATCGGATCGGTCCAGGCCTGGATGGCGGTCGTGATCGTCGGGCGGGAGCTCGGCGTGACGGGATTCCGGGCCGTGGCCGCGTCGCGCGGCATCGTCATCCCCGCCTCGTGGCCGGGCAAGATCAAGATGGCCCTGGAGACCGTCACCGTCAGCCTGCTCATCCTGGGGAAACCGATCCTGGGTCGGCTCTGGCTCGCCGCCGAGATCGGCTTGTGGCTCGTCCTGGCCTTCGCGGTCTGGTCGGCGGCCCACTACTTCTGGAAATACGGGCCAGCGATCGTCAAGGCGCCCTCAGGCGAGTGAGGCCTTCGTCCTCTCGAGCGAATCCGCGTCCTCGACGTTCGCCATCGTGAAGGCTCGCCCCCATCCCCGGCCGATCCTCTTGATCAGACCCGTCAGGACCTTGCCCGTCCCGAGCTCGACGAAGGCGTCAATCCCGGCCGAGCCCAGGAGCTCCATGGATTCGTACCACAGGACGGGGCGGCTGACCTGCCGTTTCAGGGCGTCCCGCGCCTCCTCGCCGGTCGTGATCATCTTGGCGTCCACGTTCGTCACGATGGGGAAAGACGGGTCCCGGAACGAAGCCCGGTCGAGATCGACGGCCAGGCGCTCCTCGGCCGGTTTCATCAGCGAGGAGTGGAACGGCGCGCTGACCGGGAGCATGACCGAACGGGGCGGCTTGGCGATCCGGAGGGCCTCCTCGACCGCCGCTTTGTGCCCGGCGATGACGATCTGGTCCGGGCTGTTCCAATTGGCGATCTGGGCCACGCCCTCACCGACCTGGGCGAGGGCTTTGACGAGGTCGTCGTAGCTCGCGCCGAGGACGGCTGCCATCGCCCCGACGCCGACGGGGACCGCCTCCTGCATGTACCGGCCCCGCTTGTGGACGAGGAGGACGGCCTCCTCGAAGCTCAAGGCTCCGGCCGCGACGAGGGCGGAATATTCCCCCAGGCTGTGGCCGGCGGCGACGACGGGCGTCAAGGCCAGAAGCCGGTGGGCGATCGTGCTGACGGTCAGAAGGGCCGGTTGGGTGTTCCGGGTCAGCCGGAGATCCTCTTCCGGGCCTTCGAAGCAGAGCTTCGACAGCGGATATCCCAGGACTTCGTCGGCCCGGCCGAAGATCGAACGGGCCAGGTCGAAGCGATCATATAGGCTCTTTCCCATCCCGACGGCTTGAGAGCCCTGCCCGGGGAACAGGAATGCGATGCGGCTCATGCGTCGTTTCCTCGCGGTCAATGGATTTTTTTATCACCCCCGGACCGGCCCGCCGTTCCCTGAAGCTCCCCGTTTGCGCGCCCGACGGGCGAATACGAAACGCGGGCCGATGCGGTGACGGCCGTGATCCGGAATTTCTGGACCCGGTGGTTCCCGTAGTCCGTCACGTAGACGAATCCTGAGGAATCCAGCGCCACGCCCCAAGCCCGGCTGAATTGGCCGTTCCCGCTTCCGGCCGCGCCCCATTGGGTCATGAACGCGCCGTCCTCGCTGAACTTCTGGACCCGGTTGTTGTTCGAGTCCGCGACATAGACGAACCGGGAGGCGTCCACGGCGACGCCCGTGGGCTGGTTGAACTGGCCGCTTCCGCTCCCCAGGCCGCCCCACTGCCGGACATAAGCTCCGCTCGAGCTCAGCTTCTGGACCCGGTGGTTGTTCAGCTCGGCGACGTAGATGTTCCCGGCTGTGTCCACGGCGATCCCGCAGGGACCGTTGAACTGGCCGTTCCCATTGCCCGGCGACCCCCATTGGCCGAGATAGGTCCCGCCCGAGCTCAGCTTCTGGATCCGGTGGTTGTCCGTGTCGGCGACATAGATGTTCCCCGACGCGTCGAGGGCCACCCCTCGAGGGTTGAGGAATTGGAGATTCCCGCTTCCCCGGGTCCCCCACTGGGCCAGATAATCCCCGTTGATGTTGTATTTGATCACGCGGCAGTTCTCGGTGTCGGCGACGTAGACGTTCCCGGCCGGGTCCGCCGCCACGCCCAGAGGGGTCCGGAACTGATAGTCCCCGGAGCCGTTGCTGCCCCATCTTCGGACGTAAACGCCCTGGTTCGTGAATTTGTGGATCCGGTAGTTTCCGGAATCGGCGACGATGATGCTTCCGGACCCATCGGCCGCGAGCCCGGCCGGGTTCCAAAGCTGGCCGTTGCCGGAGCCCTGGCTGCCCCAGCTCAGGACGTGCTCATAGGCGAATCCGGCCAGGGTCACGTTCACGTTGGCCGTCTGCCCGGCGTTCACCTGGACGTTTCCCGTCCACCTTCCATAGTTGGCCAGCTCGAGGAGCAGGGTGTGAGAGCCGGGGTTGACGTTCGACAAGGTGCAGGGCGTCGTCTTCCCCGTGTTCGAGCCGTCGAGCGTGACTGCCGCGCCCGACGGCGTCGAGGTGACGGAGATGTCCCCGGTCGTCGGGGCGACCGACGTCGTGGTCGTCGTCTCGTCATCCGATCCCCCGCTTTTCTTCGATAAGAGGACGGCCGCGACGATCCCGACGACCGCCACGGCGCCGACGATCAGCCAGGGGAACTTGCCTTTTTTCTTTTCGATCCCGGCCTCCGGCTTCCCGGGCCTCGCCGTGGGCTGCTCGGCTTCGGCCTTGGCCTTTTCCGCCAGCTTCCTTTCTTCCTCGGCTTTCTTGGCTTCGGCGGCCCGCCAGGCCTCTTCGGCTCTCTTCTGGGCCAGGGCGTTGTTGGCCGCTTCGATCTTCCGCTGCTCCTCGGCCGGCGTCGCCGCGGGCGCCCCCCGGATCCTCTCCACCCGGGCGAGGAAATTCTTGTTCGTCTCCGGGACGGAGTAGCCCGGGACGGCTTCAAAGACGATCCTCAGATAGGAGTCCGATTTCGCGTCCTCTCCGGCCATATAGCAGGCCCGGGCGAGCAGATAGCCGGCCTCGGCGACGGCCTTTTCCTGTCCGGCCGCGCCCCGGATCTTGGCCAGGTGACCTTCGAGGAGCGGGATCGCCGCTTCCACATCGCCGCTCTCGATGAGGCGGCGGGCCCGATCGACGACGTCCGCGCCTTGGGCGTTCAGGGGCAGGGGCGGCGCGACGACCAGCCAGAGCATCAAGCCCACGGCCAGGGCCGCGGTCCCGCGGAGGATTCTCCAACTCATCATCGGCGCCTCCTGGGCGGCATGTTCCCCCGCCCGGCTATTTGGTGACCGTGAAGGTCAACGTCCGCTTGTTTCCGCTCGGCCCGATCCCCGAGGTTTTGACGACCGAGCCGGTCATCGTCTTGCCGTCCGAGGTCACGGACGCGGTGAACGAAGGATAGTCGATGCAATCGATGACGAAGAAGCTGAAGACGTAGTTGCCGCTCGAGCTGACCGTGGCCGTGACGTCCCCGTTGCTGTCGCCGCAATGGACGTTCGGGGGACAGCTCAAGTACGGGTCGAGCTGAACGATCGCGTCTTTCAGGCCGGAGATCGTGTTCGTTCCCGTGATCGACGTTCCGCTCTTCTTGAGGTTGAACGTGACCTTGCCCGTCGTCGTGTAGATGCAATCGGCTTCCCCATACACGGTCGTCTCGTCCTTGACCTGGAAGTTCCCCGTCCACGTTTCGCTGCCGCCGAGGACGCCCTTCACGGCCTTGTAGAGGAAATACCCCCCGACGGCGAGGCCGGCGATCCCGAGGATGATGCCGACGGCCTTGAGGGCCGCGTTGGGCTGCCGCGGCGGCTGGGTGCGGACCTGCCCCGGCATCTGCCCGGGCGGCGTCGTGTTTCCGACATCAACGGGCGGCGCCGGCCGGGGCGGCGGGGAGGTCGGCTGGAGGACGGGCCTGGGCTGTCTGTTCAGGGCCCTCGCGGCGGCGATCTCCTTCTGCCACTCTTTCACGGCGAGAGCGAAAAGGGTCTTTTCCAGCTCGATCAGGACAAGCGCCGTCCCAAGGCCGGGCATTCCGACGGCGAGCCCGATCATCTCGATGGCTTTGTCCTGGAGGATCTCCCCGGCCAGCTCGCCGAGGGCTTTGAGCGCGCCGTCTTTCGCGGAATTCTGGTAGAACCTGAGGGCTTTCATCCACTCGCCCAGAAACTCCTCGGCCGCGGCCTGCCCCAGGACCTTGGCAATCACGAAATAGTCGTGATTGATGATATTCAGCAGGACCTGTTCGACCTCGGCCACGCCCGGCCAATTGGTGGCTCCCTCGGCGGCGGTCATCATCGCCGCGTTCAGGATGTCGAAGACTAGGGAGGATTGGGAGCTCCAGGAGGGGAACGCGCCCGGGGAGGCGATGGGAAGCGGCTCACCGCTCGCGCCGAGATATTCCCGCACGTCCAGCGCCGGATAGAGGTTCTTGCCGGAGGCGTCCGCGGCGAACTGGAGGCGCTCGACCCGGCATCGCTCCTCGCCGCGGTAGAGGGTGAGCGCCGCGGCCGATTGGTTGAAGGCATCGTCCGACGGGGCGTAGATGAGGACCCCGCGGTAGCGTCCGTACACCGGGGCCTCCTCGTATCTCCGGTCCAGCGGAGTGAAAGAGAGCAGGCCGGTCTCGGCCGTTACCAAGATCCAGCGGCTCTCCGGCTCGGGGAGGGCCTGGGCCCAGAAGCGCGCCCGAATGGCCCCGGGAAACTCGTCGCCGAGCCCGAGATCGATGGTCTCCTCCCATTCGCCCGAAGTCATGTGCTTGCGGGTGAGCCCCATCAGCGTGCGGTTTATGATCTTGACCCACGGCTCGAGCGCCGGGCTCTTCTGGGGATTCGAGAGGAGGTCGTTGGACAAGGCCCGGGCCAGCTTAACCGGAGGCACGCCGTAGAAAGCGGGCGCGCCGTCGTTGCCTAGCCTGATCCCGGCCTCGCCGGTGAGCGTGTAGGTCGCCTCCGTCGCCGTGTTCTGGCGGTCGATCCGAACCAGGGCGGTCGTCCGGGCGCGGTTCTGCGCCGTCCTACCCAGGTAATCGAGCGTCGTGACCGACGTCCGGAAGAAAGCCTCCGACCCTTTCGGCGCGGCCTGATCGGCGCGAGGCCCGGCCGAAAGGGCGAAGCTCCAGTCGAAGCCGGCGACCATCAAAGCCATCACGAGGACGGCGACGATTCTCTTCATTGTTCCTCCGGTCGGGCCGGCACGGCCGCGCCGCTCATCTCAGGAGATTCCAGATGGCCGCCAGGATTTTTTCCGTCTCCCCCGGGATCTCGCCCGACGGGCTCCCGGCCGGGCCGGGTCCGGCGATGAGGACCTTGACCCCGGGCGCCCCCGAGGGGTCCGTGTAGATCTGGACCGAGGCCACGGGAGTATAGCCCGGGTCTCCCCCCGTCCGCGAAGCGACGATGAGGCGGCTTCCTTTGTCGCTCGATTTGATCGCATATCGGCAATCCGCCAAGCCGATCTTCGCCGCGACATAGACCTCGTCGATCGACCGGCCGAGGAAAAGGAGGGAGTCCCGGACGGCGGGAGCGGTCCCGGCGAGCGGCTGGCCGAAAGCCGCCTGCCCGGAAGGAGCCGGAGGCGCGGCCTGCGCCGAGGGCGGAGCTTCCCGCGAGCCGCCCTGCGCGGAAGGGGCCTGCGGGATGTACTGCGGGACGCAGGAACCGAGAATCAGGACGGCGGCGAAAATCGCAGTGATCTTAGCCATGCTTCCCTCCAAGGCCGAAAACATATGCCGGAAAGGCGAGCGGAGTCAAGCAACTTTGAGTGGGGCAACTCGGACCGGGACGCCTTTCGGACTTTCATCCACATTTATCTACCTCCCCTGCCCCTCCTACAACTCGGAGGGGACGGCTGGTGGGCGTCCCTCCAAGCAGGTCGGCGAAGGGATTGCCCATAAGCGAACCGAAAGGGGCGCGAGGGGGAGAGGGTCCGGGGGACATACGGAGGCTCGCGGGCACGGATTCCCAGCCGCAGGCTGGGAAGAGCGAGCCGGAGAACGAGCCGGTTTCATCGCCGGGGAAACCGGCGTGCCCCCGGATCCTCTCCCCCGGGAGCCCTCTTCTTTTAGAGTGAGCTATGGGCAATTCCGAAAAACCCTTCGAGCGGAGGGATTGCCCATAAGCGAACATCAGGAGATTGCCCGAAGCGCCCCCAAATTTTCTTATCGGTTTTCTCCACCCTGCCCTCCAACTAACATGGAGGGAATCGTCGGCGCTTCGGGAAAGGTACAATCCCGGAGCACTTACTTTAAGCAATCCGGCCGGATCTCGATCTCCGCCTGCTCGCGGAGGTTCCGGATCCACTGGGCCGCCCGGCCCGCCATCAACCCGCGCTGGATCTCGCTCTCGAGGACGTCGGCGACTTCGGAGAGCGGAGGGACGGCGAGGCCGATCGCTTTGCGGGCGGGGGCGTAGGTTTCGGCGTAGTAGGTCTCGATCTCCTTGAGCGATACCGCCGCGCCATGGCTGAAGCGGCTCTCGATGATGGCCTCGGCCAGGAGCTTTTCCTCGAGATAAGGTAGGAGGTCCACGGACTCGGCCCCGAAGGACCCGAGCCGCCGCCGCGCCTCGTCGCGGCCGATCCGGTCGAGAAGGGCCGTCCAGGCTTTCTCAACCTTGTCCGCTCCGACGGGGACGTTCTCCCGGGCCAGCTCGACGACCACCTTCTGGTCGATCAGCTTCTCGAGGATGAGCCGGCGGCGCTTCGCCGGATCGGTCTCGTCTCCGGTCTCGAACACACCGAAGGCCTCGGCCAGGCGGACGTCGGTCAGGCTGATGATCCGCGGTCCGACGACGGCCACGACGCAATCGACGGTCACGGACTGCGGCCCGGGCTCCGCCGGACGGGGCGTGAGGCCCAGGAGAAGGGCCGGCAGGGCGAGGAGCGGAAGGCGAAAAATAAGTCGTTTCATGTTAGAACACGTTCCCGATGGTGATGAAGATGATCGGCTGCTTCCGCCCTTCCGGCGGGCGGAGGTTCCAGCCGAAGTCGATCCGCAGCGGGCCGAGCGGGGTCTTGTAGCGGAACCCGACGCCGAAGGCGTCTTCGAGCTTGGCCAGGTCGAAATCGGCCCGCTCCTTGAACACCCCGCCCTTGTCGAAGAAGACCGCGCCCGACAGGTTCGGGACGGTCGGGAAGAGCGGGAAGCGGAGCTCGAAGTTGAAAAGGAGGAGAGCCTTGCCGCCCACGGGCATGCCGGACGCCGCGTCTTCCGGACCCAGCCGGTCGTAGGGCTGGCCGCGGAACGAGTTCGCGCCGCCGGCAAAGAACCGCTCGTGGATCGGCATCTTGCCCATGCCCAGCCCGCCCCGCCCGGTCAGGCTGAAGCTCAGCCGGCCGAAGACGGGTCCGTAGCGCTGGTACTTCAAGTAGCCTTTGAGGAAGTCCGATTCGACGCCGAAGAGCGGGTAAGCCCATTCGAGGACGGAGCTGAAGAACGATCCGCGCTCGGGATTGAAGGCGTCGTCGCGCCGGTCGCGGATGAGGCTCTCCGAGATCGATGTCGCGGAGAACGGATAGAACTGCCGGTCGACCTGGTTCTCGGCGACGTTCAGGAACGTCAGCGTCGTGCTGGCCCAGCGCAGGGTCGAGTAGGAAACCCAGTCGCGCCCGATGGATTTGATCGCCGAAAAGCTCAGGCCGCGCTGTTCGAACCCGTAGCTCGGCCGCTCCACGCGCTCGAGCCAGAAGTTGAGCGAAGTCTGGACGGGGAGGCCGAACAGGGTGCGCTCTTCCCAGGCGGCCACGGCCCGCGTTTCCTTGATGCTGAACTGGGTGACGAAGCTGACCTGGGCGGCCCGGCCGAGGACGTTTCCCAGGATGAGCTCGGCCGTCGCGCGCGGGCGGAGCTGATTGTTCCAAATCTCAAAGCTCTGCGGCTCCGTGACCGTTTCGAGGCCCACCCCGACGCCGACATAGTTCCTCTGTCCCTCGCGGAGGCTGATGACGAGGCGCTCCGCTCCCGCGCCCGTCTCGATCTCTTCGATGCGGACCTCGGCGAAGATGCCGAGCTTTTCCAGATTGCGCCGGGACGCCTGGATCTGATCGCTCGAAGCCCAGTCCCCCTCCCGGACGGCGAGCCCGCGGTCGATGACGCTCCGCCGCGTCACGGCGTTGCCGGTGACGATGATCCGCTCGATCCGGACACGCCTCCCCTCCTCGATCCGGAAGGTCACGTCGTGGAGCCTGTCGCCGGCGCTCTCAACCGCGGCCGAGATGACCGTTCCGCGAAATCCCCGGGCGGCGTAAAAGGCGTCGAGCCGGCCGAGGTCGCGCTGGACCTGGGGAGCGGTGAAGCCGCCGCCGGGCGCGCTGAGGACCTGGGCGCCGAGCATCGCCGCATCGAACGTCGCGGCCCCGGTGAAAGAGACGGACCCGACGGTCTCCCGGGGGCCTTCCCGGACGACGCAGATGGCCCGCATCTCGGACCCGACCCGGCGGAAGCTCATCTCGGCCCGCGCCTCGTTGTAGCCCAGCGCGGCGTAGATCTCCTCGATCCGGCGGGGCATCTCGAAGATCTTCTCGCCGCCGATGCCGGTCAGCAGCCCGAGCCCCAGCCCCAGCTCCCGCTTGAGCTCGGCCGGCGAGACGCGGGTCAGGCCCTCGAAGTCGATGTCGTAGATCGGGTATTTGCGGCCCGAGTTCACTTCGTGGATGATGCGGATCTCGTCCTGGCTCCGCTCGATCGAGGATTTCGCCGTGGCGAAGACGTAACCCTGATTCCGGAGCTCCGAGAGGATCCGGGCCTCGGACTGGATGAGCCCCCAGTCCTCGAAGACGCGTTCCTGCCAGATCGGCCGGACCAGGCTCTCGGGGACGTCGGCGCCGAGGATCGTGATCCGGATGCGCTCGTTCGGCACGATCCGAATGGTGACCGCAACCGTCCCAGCGGCTTCGTCGAAGGCCTCCTTTTCGAGCAGGACTTCGGCCCGCGGATAGCCGAGCTCGGCCAGCCGGTCCTTGATCTTGGCCCGGTCGGCTTCGAGGATGTTCGGGATATAAGGTCCGCCCACCCGGCTCTCGAGCAGCCGGCGCAGGGCGGTCGGCGTGAGATCGGCCGTTCCGACAATGTCCAGGCTCGAGATCTCGAAACGCCGGCCGGCCGCGACCTCGAAGGTCACATCGACGGCGGGCTGGGCCGGATCGCGGGCCGGTCGTCCCCGGACCACGGCCTCCGGGTATCCTCCCTTCCGCAAGATCTCTTTGAGCTCCTCGGCCGCGCGGGCCATCCGGTCATCGGAGAACGGTCCGTCCGCCCGGAGAGCGTAGAGGCCGTCGCGGAGCGACGTCCGGCTGACCGCCCGGTCCCCCGAGATCCGGATGTCCCGGGTCAGGAGGCGGCGGGTGAGGACGAACGTCAGCCGGACCTCGGCTTCTCCCTCCCGGAGAACGTGGATGTCGGAGAACAGGCCCGTCTGATAGACCTGCTTCAGGACGGTGTCGATCTTCTTCTCGGAGAACGGCTCGCCCGCCGCGATCGTGATCAGGTTCTCGATGTCGGGTCCGGCCGGTCCGCCGTCGACGATGACGGCGACGCCCACGACGGCGGCAGGAACCCCCGGCCTGGCCTGGGAATCTTGTTCCGCCGTATTCGCTACGGCATAAAAATCGCTGACGAATGCGCCGGCCCAAAGAAAAAAGAAAAAGACCGCGGCGGCGGCAACCCCCTTGGGTTTCATTTCCGCCGCACGGGGACGCGGACTCAGGTCGCGGACGAGTGCCGGGACGGCCAGGACCCTCATCGATCTAGAACCGTTTCCGCCACTTGGCATCGAAGCTGATCCGCCCAAGCTCGTCGCGCATCCCGATGAGGGAGAAGCTCTCGCTGAATTCCCATTCCAGCCGGATGATTTCCTCCCGCTGGCTGGTCAGGTTGGTCGAATAGAGAAGGATGATGTTCCGGGAGATCTTCTTCCCGACGGTCAACCGGGCGGTCATCTCGGTCGAGGCCCCCAGGACGAAGGGATCGATCCGGAACCGGTCGAGGCTGAAGAGGCGCTCGGCGCGCTTATTGGCCTCTTCGGACAGCTGGAACGACATGAGGGAGCCCGTTCCGAGCCGCGAGCTCGTGTCGTAAGAGTAGGTCCTCTTGAAGGATTCGCCCAAGGCGAGCAGGGCCAGGACGTCTTCGGCCGGGAGCGGAGGAGAGCTCGAGAATTCCGGCCGCAGGCGGTCGGTCAGGCCGCTCAAGGAGAACGTCACCCGATAATCCTTGAGGAACGTCTCGCCCACGAAATCCACGTAGGGTTCGATCGCGGCCGGATTGATGAAGCTCAGGCGGGCCCGCAGGACGCGGAAGTCGCGGTCCTGGAAGACGACGTTCCCCCGGAGACCTTCGATGTCCCCGAGGATGACGGGCGCGCTGACCCGGCCCGTTATGGTCAGGTCGAGCCGTCCCTGGACGCGGCCGAGAGAGTTCTCCAGGATGATGTTCTGATCGCCGTGGAGGCGGATATCGAGCTCCAGATCGTCGAAAATCCCCCGCGTCCGCGCCGTTCCGGGATCGGCCTCGGACGTGAAGGAGAATTTCTCCGAGATGTCGCGGCGCCAGAGGACGTCCCGGAGCCGGATGTCGCCGGAAAGCGAGAACCGCGACGCGTTCTTGACTATGCGGAGCGAGCCGTCGGCCCGCGCCCGGGTCCGTTCGAGGGGGGCCAGGACCATGTTCGTTCCCTCGGCCTGCACGTCGATCGAGGCGATCCCGCCCGCTCCGAAGCGGATCTCCCCCGTCCCGGAGACGTCTCCGCCGCCCAGCTTCGCCCGGAGCGAACGGATCGTCGCCCGGTCGTTCTGGAAGAAGACGAGCCCGCTGACATCGTCGAGGCTCTGGGCGAACTTCGGGATCGGAAAGAGGGGCGCTTTGAAATCGAGAACACCGTTGACCTGGAGCGGTCCCGTCCCGCCTTTGATGTCGGCCAGATAGTTCAGCTCGCCGCGGACGCCCGGCCAGGGCATGAAGAAATCGAATTCCGTCAGCCGTCCCTTGATCTCCGCGGCGAAGCCGCCGCCGGGCTGGGGATACGAAAACGAGCCCGAGAATTCGCTTCCTCCTGGATGAAAAATCCCGGATGCCGAAACACTCAGCCGCCCGTCCGGGTAACGCGCCTCGAGACGGCCTGAGGCATCCATCCCGGCCAGCGATCCGACCGCCGCGTCGGCCAGGGTGAACGTCCCCGTGGCCGCGTCGCGCGCGAGCGAACCCTCGCCCTTGAGAACGATCGAGGCCGCGCCCTTGAGCTTCGGGTCGAACGCGGCGAGGTCGATCCCGGACGCGGCCGCGTCGATCGAAAACGTCTGATCGCGGAATCCGATCGATCCCGAGCCCTTGACCGCGCCGCCTCTATACTCGGCGTCGAGGGAGGGAAAGGCGAGCCGGCCGGATGCGGCGTCCCACTCGAGCGATCCGCGGACCTTGGCGACCGGCTGGCCGGCCAGCGTCGCCGACGCCGCGGCGAACGTCCCGGCCGCGCGCAGGCCGCCGGCGCGGCCCGTCAGAGTGAAATCCCCCGAACCGCGCGCCGTCAGAGGGAAATCGATCCCCAGGGAAGCGAGCACGCGATCGGCCGCCGCGTCGGTCGCGCGGATCCGGACGTCGGTGTCTCCGTCCCGGGCCGTGAAGTCGATCAACCCGTTCAAGTCGGGATCTTCGACCCGGACTTGGCCGGTCGCCGTCCCGTTCACATATGCGGCCTGTCCGGCGGCGCGGGCCACGTCGAACCGCTCGAACCCGGCCGGGGCCGCGTCGAAGTCGGCCCGGAAAGCCGGCGCGTGGTAAGGCCCCTCGATCGTGATGTCGGTCCGTCCCCGGCCGCGGATCTCCGGGAACCCGAATTTCTGGCTCAGGAGGAGCTCGGCAAAGCCCCTTCCCTCCCGGACATCGGAAGCCTCGCCCCGGATATCGATCTTCATCCGGCTGCCGATCTCGATCTCGCCCTCGACGCCGAAGGCGCCGAAGGAGGTCTCGAGCCCGGGCGAAGAGAGCCGGACGAGCGAGGATCCGTCCCAGGAAACCCGGGCCGGGCCGCGGACCGGATAGCGGCCGTCCCCGGCGATCATGAGCTCGTCGCGGAATTCGGCCTCGGCTTCGAGCCGGCGATTCTCGAACGTAAACGACCCCCTGACCGGGGATTTCACGGGCCAGGGGATATGGAGGTCGCGGATGATCGGGTCGAGGTGGAAATTATCGGCCGTTCCGGCCACCTTCCCGTCCCCGAAGGTGATCGCGACGGTTTCGTCGGGCCCAGGGCGGCGCCGGAGGGCGAGGTCGATCCGGCCCTGCCCGTCGGGCCTCAGGGACAGGTCGCCGTTGACCCGGCCGAGGAGAGCGTCGTTCAGCCCCAGATCGGAGCTTTCGAGCGCCGCGCCGACCGTGATCCGGCGGTCGCTCCAATCGACGCGGCCGTCCCCTTCGATCCGGCCCGCCCAGCGGAAGGGAAGGTCGAAAAGATCTCTCGATCGCCGCCGTTTGCGTGGGAGGTGGGCGCCCCGGAATATGGTTCCAGACCGTTCGCGGAATGTCGGCGCCCGCCGATCGTTCCCGGCGCACCCGGGCATTTGGCTACTCGATTTCGATTCGCCGCACCCGCGCCTTCACGACCACCATGCCGGCGTCCAGCGTCCACCCCGCCCCGATCTCCGCCAACCCCTGCGGCTCGACGCGCGCGAGCCCCGTTCCGTCGGCCCGCACGCTACTCGGCGTGTCGCACTGGTGTACTCGCAGGATATAGGTACACGGCGCGTCGCTGGCCTCGAAGGCGATTCGGCCATCCTGCCGCCGGCAGCGCAGAACGACCTGGCCCGCATCGCTTCGCAGGCAGAACTCGGCCTGGGTCGTGACAAAGGCTTCCACGGTCAAGGGGTCGGCCGGCCGCTCGCCCACGTGACTGCGCTCCGGCCCAAGCGGGAGCAGGCTGTTCTCCCTGAGGTACAGCGGCATCTCCTGAAGCGGCACCTGCCGTCGCACAGTCGTGGACCCCTCCACAATCGCCCCGCTCCACCAGTCCAGCCAGCGCCCCCGGGGGAGATATGTCGTGACCCAGCCGTCGGCGTTCACCACCGGCGAGACGAGCAGCTCCCGCCCGAGACAGTACTGCAGGTCGAAGGCATAGCCCGCCGGATCCTCGGGAAACTCGCGGACCATCGGCCGCATCAGCGGAATGCCGGTCTCCGCGGCTTCCCATGCGTAGCTGTACAGATACGGAACCAACCGGCTGCGCAGCTTGGCGTACTTCCGGAAGATGCCAAGAGCTTCCTCGCCGAACAGCCACGGATCGCGCGCCGTCGCACCATGATAGCGGCTGACGCCGAGAAGAAGCCGCACTGCGACCACCGGACGAACAGCTCCGGCGTCGGCGTGCCCCAGAAGCCTCCCATGTCCTGGCTCCAATGGGCGAGGCCGCTCATGGCCGCCGCGAGGCCGCCCCGCAGCGAGCTGGCGAAGTCCGCGAAGGTACGCTCCGGGTCGCCGGACCAGTGGCCAGGGTAGCGCTGGCTGCCCGGGGCGCCGCTGCGCGCCCAGATGACGGCGCGCCCCGCGTGCGCCCGGATGGCCTCGAAGACTTCCTGCTGGTAGAGGAGGGCGTACGGGTTGTGCATCTCGGCCCCGGTCAACCCATTGTGGAAGCGGGCGTCCTCGGGGATCTCCTCGGCGAAGTCGGTCTTGAACGCGTCCACCCCTTGCCCCAGCAAGGCCTCGTGTCTCCGCGAACCAGGCCGCCGCCTCGGGATTGGTGAGGTCCACGATGGCGCAGAGGCCCATCCCGCGCTCCGACCGCTGGCTCCAGACGAGCGCCTCGTAAGTGCGTCCATCCGGCCGCCGCAGGAAGTAGCCCTTGGCCGCCCCCTCCTGGTACATGGCGCTCTGGACGGCCACGTAGGGGTTTTCCCACAGGCAGTTGTGGAATCCCGCCGCATGCAGCTCCCTTTAGGAGGCGCGGCGGATCGGGGAAGCGCGCGGTGTCCCACTCCAAGTCCGACCACATCAGCGGGCGCTGCCAAAAGCAGTCGAAGTGGTAGACGTCGCAGGGGATGCCCTCCTTGCGCAGGCGCGCGGTCTGCTCCTTCACCGAGGTCTCGGTAGCCTGGATGAAGGCGCTGGAGGCCCACAGGCCGAAGGCCCATTCCGGCGGCACCGCCGGCTTCCCCGTGAGATCCGTGTAGGCCGCCACGATGTCCTTCGGCGTTCCGGCGATCAGATAGTAGTCCATCTCTTGGCCGGCCGCATGAATCGTGTAGCTCCGGTTCGAGAGGCTCCCCAGATGGAAGGTGACGGCGGTCGGTGCGTCGACGAACACGCCGTACCCGCGCGTGCCGACCACGATTGGCATGTTCTTGTACGCCAGCTCCAAGCGGGTCCCGTACGGGTTCCGCTGCCAGGTTCGGATCGTCCGACCCACGTGGTCGAGTCGTGGTAAATTTCTCCCCGCCGCCGTAGAAATGGTCTTCGGGGTCGAGCAGGAGCGTCTCTATCACCGCTGACACCTGCCGAGCCGGGTCATGCGAGAGCCCGGCGACCTCAAAACCAGGCGGGGGAGCCGACCGCGTCCTCCGAAGTTGGCATCCCCGGGAATCTCGTGCGTCAGCACACGGCCGTCGGGCGTCTTGAAGCTGAGGCACCACGGCTCGAGGTCGACCACCACGGCCAGACGTTCCGTGGCGATTACGACGCGCTTCTCAGTGTCCTCAATCGTGAAAGTCGGGGCAGGGGGCTTGTTCACAACGTAGCTGAAGCCCTTGGCCGGCGGCACCGCCCCTGGCGTAACGCGGATCCGAACAATATGAGGCGCAACCGCCGTCACCGCGACATTCGCGGCCACGAGACCCGCCGCGACACACTGAAACCTTGCGCCATCCGCCGTGCGCTCCCACGACAGTGCCCTCCCGATGGCCATATTCCGTGTTTCCATGGCTCCTCCCGTATGATGGGCGCCCCTCGCGGGCATCGTGGACCGCGACACGCCTCACCCCTTGACCGCCCCGAGCGTCAGCCCCCGCACGACATAGCGCTGCATGGCCAGGGTCATCACGATGTTGGGCAGCATGATCATCACCGCGGCCGCGCTCATCTCCCCGTATAGCGGCCCCAGATCCGTCGTGAGGCCGGCAATCACCACTGGGAGCGTCTTCGAGGCGGGGCCGCTCAAGATCAGGGCGAACAGAAACTCGTTCCAGGACACCAAGAATGCGAAAATGGCGGCGACGGCCAGCCCGGGCGCCGCGATGGGAATGACCACGCGAATCAATGTCCCGAGCGGCGTGCAGCCGTCGACCATGGCCGCCTCTTCGACCTCAATCGGCACGTCATCAAAGAACCCGATGAGGAGCCAAATTGAAAAGGGCAGGGCGAAAGAGACGTAAGCGATCACCAGCCCGGTGTACGTATCCAGCAATCCGATCTTCATCATCAACAAATAGTAGGGCACGACCAGCGTCATCCGCGGCACCATCCGCGTGACCAATATGAGAAACCGGAGGGCCTCCGACCCGCGGAACTTGACGCGCGAAAAGCCGTAGGCCGCCAGGGTGCCCAACACCAGGCTGCCGATCGTCGTGCCCAGCGCAATAAGGAGGCTGTTCCCCAGGTATTGAAAGAAGGGGATATTGAAGAGCACGCGCTTATAGTTCTCCAGGATGGGGCTGAAGACCCACTGCGGCGGTTTGGCGTACAGGCTCAGCTCCGTCTTGAATGAGGCCGCCAGGATCCAATAGAGTGGAAACAGGGTCCAGGCGAGCACCGGGAGAAGCGCGAGGATCGTCAGGATTCGCCGCGTGCGCATCGCCTCACCTTCGGTCGCAGGATGGCGCGGATCAGGAGGAAGCACATGGCGGCCACCAGGGCGAGCGTGACGAT
>CAWKFB010000023.1:0-102078 GCA_963848835.1 Candidatus Aminicenantota bacterium
GCCATCTCGGACACCGACTCGATGGTGAACGCACGCCCGATGGGCGAGCAGAAATGGATCTCGCTCGCGTCGCGCAACCCGCGCTCGCGCAGCTCGGCCTCGATGAGGAAGGCGACCTCGAGCGGCGCCGGCGGGCACTTGTAGGGCATGCCCGCGATGCCGATGACGATCTTGCCGCCCTTGAACGCGTCGAGCGCGGTCCGCAGACGGAGCGCGGCCGTCGCGGAATAGAAGTGGTGGGCCTGGGTGTCGAAGTGCTCGATGGCCTCGGGGACGATGCGGGAGCCCGTCGCGAGCACGAGCTGGTCATAGCCCAGTCGCTGGCCATCGCGGAGGTGGACGGTCCGGTCCGTCTCGTCGACCCGCTCCACCTGGCCGACGACGAGGCTCACCCGCGAGTCGAGCAGGCCGCGTTCGGGACGCTCGAGGTTCTCGGCTCGCTCGCCCCCCATCGCGATGTACATGAAGCCCGGCTGGTACGTATGCTGGCCGGTCTCGTCGACCACCGTCAGCGAGACGCCACCGGTCTTGAGGTCGCGCCGGAGCTGCTTCGCGAGGAGGTTGGCGGTGAGCGTCCCGCCGACGCCACCACCGAGGATGAGGATGCGCTGCATCGGTCGGCTCAGTGGGTCTTCTCGACGATGATCTCGTCGTAGCCGTCGCGGGCGAAGACACCGACGAGCGTGTGGCCAGCCTTGGCGACCCACTTGGGGATATCGGACTTGCTGCCCGAATCGGTGGAGTAGACCGCGAGCACGGTGCCCGGGGTCGATTCGCGGATGCCCCGGATGAGCTCCATGAGGGGACCGGGGCAGAAGCTGCCGCGGGCGTCGATGATGCGGTCGGGGACGGCGGTGGCGGTATCCGTCATTCGAGGCCTGTCCTTCCTAGATGAACAGTGACGCGGTGCCCGGCTGGGTCATCAGCTCGATGACCGTGGCGGCGCCGGCCGGCTCGCCCAGCCCATCGATCATGTCCTCCGCCTTGAGGCCGAACATGTCCATGGTCATCTGGCAGGGGATGAACTCGACGCCCATCGCCTGGGCAGCCTCGAGCAGCTCCGCGGGCGATGCGACGTTGTACTGCTTGCTCAGCTTGCCGATCATCCAGGGTCCCATGCCCACGAAGTTCATCTTCGACAGCTTCAGGTGGCTGATGCCGGGCCGCTGCATGAGCGAGAGCATCTTCTGCATCCAGTTGTCGCCCACGATCCGCTTCTGGTCCTTGACGAACGGCAACAGGCCCCAGAACGTGATGAACACGCTGGTGCGGTAGCCGCTCGCTGCCGCGGTGCTGGACAGGATGAGCGTCGGCAGGACGCGGTCGAACTCGCCGCTCCAGTTGACGATCACCAGGCCCTTGGTGCCCACGACGCCGCCGACATCCGGGTCGACGGCCTCGTCCGGGAGCGGGACTCGCGTCGGCGACGGCGTCCTGCCGGTCGCTCGGTGGTCAGGGTCATGGCTGGTGCCTCACTTCCGACGCAGGACGAAGCGGTAGACGCCGCCGTCCATGGTCTGCTCGACGAGCTCGTGTCCCGTGGTCCGGGACCACGCCGCGAAGTCCTTGACCGACCCGGGGTCGGTGGCGAGGACCTCCAGCAGGTCCCCGGACGTCAGCGGCCGGATGGCCTGGGCGGTCTTGACGATGGGCATCGGGCACGAGAGGCCGCGGGCATCCACCGTATGGCTGGGCTGGAGCGTCATATCGGTCGTCCCTCCGCTTTCAGATGAAGACCATCGGGCCGTCGCCGGCCTCGAGATAGAAGCCGGTGACGCCCTCCACCCCGTCCACGAGCGGGTCGAGGTCGGCAGGGCTGAGATGCAGCAGGTCCATCGAGAGCGAGCAGGCCTGGATGTCGACGCCGCCGAGCTCCTTCGCCTGGCGAAGGGTCTCGGCCCAGCCCGCCTGTCCCGCGGCACGCAGCGCGTCGACCGCGACCCGGCCCGCGGCGCCCGCTTCCAGCGCCAGGCCGTGGTCGAGGTCGATGCGATCGGCGCGGAACGCATCCAGCGCCCAGTACTGGAGGAAGAGATGGACCGGCTTGCCGAGCGCGGCGGCGCCGGCGGTCAGGATCGCCGCCGCCTGGAGCTTGTCATCGGTACCCGAGAACAGGATCAGGTTGAGGGGGAGGTTCGCGGTCTCGTCCATCGGGCGAGGATGGGCGTGCCATCCAGGCGGGGAGTGCCGGTCGGCATGGCCGCGAGGGCCACAGGTCACATCGGGCCGCCCGCCGTCCGCGCGTGACGGGCAGCCGGGGCACGGCGCGTCTCAGCCACCCGGGATGTCGTTGACGCAGCGCAGGACCGGGGCGTGCGTGAGGGCAGTCGTGTCGTCCAGCGTCGCGCCCGTGACGAGGAACGTGGTCGCCTCACCCGGCAGCAGCGTGACAAGCATCTCGTCCACGACCGCGTCGGGGTGCAGCCGGTCCGGGAAGAGGCAGAGGTCGCGGAGCAGGGTCGCCGCGAGGACGGTCACCCGGTCGCCGCTGCGAGTCTCGACCACGGCCGTCATGCGCGCTGGTGGATAGCGCAGGTCGTGGTCTGGCAGCCAGGTCCAGACCGAGCGCTGCGGCCCGCGTCGACGACCAGCATCTCGTCGATGGCTGAGGGGGACGGCCACGGAGGTCGGCAGGTCGATGCTGGTCAGGGTCCGGGGGCCGGCAGACGCATCGAGCCGGACCTCCGCGAGGAGCGTCCCGTCGAGCCGTATCCGGCGTGCGTGCACCGTCGGGGACCAGACGGTCGCGGCCTCGTTGACGAGGACCGCCCGCAGCCGATGCTCGGACGGCTCGATGGTCAGGAGATGGTCCGCGTAGGCGCGTCGAAGGGCGTACCACATCGGCTTGCGACGCCCGTCGCCGTCGATGGCCGCCCATGAGGTCACCGGCCAGCAGTCGTTCAGCTGCCACACGATCGAACCACCGCAGACGTCACGGATGGACCGGAGATGGCCGATGCCGAGGGTGATGGCCCGTGCCTGGTTGAGCTGGGTCAGGTACAGCCAGTCATCGAAGTCGTCGGTCGCCGCGAAGTGCGACTCCAGGCCGCGGGCGAGCTTGGCCACGCCGTCGGTCGCCTTCTGGTGATGGGCGAGCACCGGGGATGCGACGACCAGCTCGTGGCGCCCGAGTGCGCGCTCCAGGGTCGACCAGGTGGCCGGTCCCTGCCAGCCGAACTCGGCGGCGAACCGGGGCCGATGCTCCCGGTAGGCGTCGTAGTCGCGCTCGTTCCAGACGTCCCAGATGTGCATGGTGCCGTGGTCGGGGGAGTTGGGTGGCGCGCCGGTCCACGCCGGCGACGTGGGCGACCCGGGCCAGTACGGCCGCTCGGGATCGATGCGGCCCACGAGCGCCGGCAGCTGCTCCTCCCACCAGGTCCGGCCATACGGCGCGTCGCCGATGATGCTTCGCCAGTCGCGCACCTCCGCGAGCCAGACGCATTCGTTGTTGCTGTTCCAGAGGGCGAGCGAGGGGTGGGACATCAGCCGCACGACGTTGTCGTGCGCCTCGGCGTGGACATGCTCGGTCAGCTCCGCGGTCTCCGGGTACGCGGCGCAGGCGAACGGGAGGTCCTGCCAGACCAGCATGCCCAGCTCGTCGCACAGGTCGTAGAAGTCGTCCGACTCGAAGACGCCCCCGCCCCAGACTCGGAGCAGGTCGATGTTGGCCGCCTTCGCCTGCTCGATCCGCTCTCGATAGCGGTCACGGGTGACCCGCGCCGGGAAGCAGTCATCCGGGATCCAGTTGGCACCGCGGATCCAGATGGGCTCGCCGTCGATGGACAGCTCGAACCGCGACCCGATGTGATCCGCGCCCGTGTCCAGCGTGATGGTCCGAAAGCCGACCTGCCGCTCCCAGCGTCGAGCAACGTGTCGCGGTCCCAGAGCTCCACCCGGAGCGTGTATCGCGGCTGCGAGCCGCGGGAGTGCGGCGACCATCGTTGGACGTCGGGGACCTCCAGCTGCAGCTGGAGCTGGTGCAGATCGGGCGAGGTCGTCGTCTCGGTCACCGCGTCGCCGAGGCGCGCCACGACCCGCAATGACCGGGCCGGGTCGCCGACGCGCTCCAGCTGCACGCTGACCGCCACGTGTCCCGTGCTGCCGTCGAGGGTCACTCGAGGCATGACGGAGCCCATCCGGGCGACGGAGCTCGATTCGATCGCGGCGGGTCGCCAGATGCCCGCTCCCGGCAGCTGCGGTCCCCAGTCCCAGCCAAAGCTGCAGGCCATCGTCCGGATCATGTTGTAGGGCTCGACCGCCCCGTTGGCGTGCGGGTATGGGCCGAGCGCCGCGACGAGCGCCTCCGCCGCGGTCACGGGCGCCCGGAAGCGCACCTCGAGCTCGTGCCTGCCAGGCGTGAGCAGGTCCGTCACCGCGTATCGCCACGTACGGTGGGTGCTCGCGGCATCCCCGACGTGGCGTCCATCGAGCCAGACCGACGCGAGCGTGTCGAGCCCGTCGAACACCAGGTCGAGCTCCTCGGCCAGGTCGAGGGCCCAGTCGAAGGTCAGCGCATAGGTCCAGTCGCAGCGCCCGATCCAGCGGAGCGCCAGCTCGTTGGTGCCCAGGTAGGGGTCCGGGATGAGACCGGCCGCGAGCAGGTCCAGGTGGACGCTGCCGGGCACGGTCGCCGGGATCGAGCCGTCGCGCAGGGCCGCCGGAGCTTCGGGATGGGTGGGCGCGAGCCGCAGCCGCCAGCCGCTGTGCAGCGGGGTACGCCGACGGAGGGGAGCGTCACCCGCGGCTCCGGGGCGGGTGGGATGATCCACGGGTGCGATGCCTCCAATGTCACGACGCGCTGGCCGACCTGGCGATGGTGGCACGTCAGCCGCGGAGCTGGTGCGATGCCCGCGCATGACGCCGTGTGGCGGGACCTCGCATGTCCCTGGTGCGGCGGTCCGTTCACGGGGACGGGTGGCTCGCTCCGATGTCCCCTGGGCCACACCTTCGACATCGCCAGGGCGGGCTACGTCTCGATGCTGCCGGGCAGCGCGCCGGGCGCCGAGGCGGATACCCGCGACATGGTCCAGGCTCGTCAACGACTGTTCGCGACGGGCGCGTTCGCGCCCCTGACGCGCGTGCTCGTGGGAGCTGCTGTCGAGACTTCCGCGGGCGGACACGAGGCCGGCGTCGTGGACATCGGCGGGGGTACCGGCCACCATCTGGGGGCGGTGCTCGACGCACTGCCTGCGGCGACGGGCATCGTGCTGGACCTCTCTCGGGCGGCAGCGCGGGTCGCGGCACGTGCGCACCCGCGGATGGTCGCCGTGGTCTGCGACGTGCGTCACCGGCTGCCCATCCGCGACGGCGCGGCCGCCCTGGTCCTTGACGTGTTCGCGCCACGGGCCGCCCTCGAGATGCACCGGATCCTGGCGCCGGGTGGGCGGTTGCTGGTGGTCACGCCCACCGAGCGTCACCTGCGCGAGCTGGCGGGCGTGCCTGGCATGCTCCGGGTGGACGAGCAGAAGGAGGTGCGACTGGAGCGATCGCTTGGCGGTGCCTTCGTGCGGACGGATCGCCGACCCGTCGAGTGGCTCATGACGCTCGATCGAGCCAGCCAGCGGGACCTGGTGTCGATGGGCCCCAGCGCTCATCACGTCACGGTGGCCGGTCTGGACGAGGCCCTCCGAGCGTTCCCGGATCCGATGACCATCACCGGTTCGGTGGCGCTGTCGGTCTGGCGGGCGGTCTGAGATGACGGGCGCCGGTGGGTCGTCCGCGCCCCGCTTCGCGACCTACGACGCGGACGTGTCCGGTCGTCCGGCGGACCAGAGGGTCGTGCGTGCCTCCTCCCACGCCTCCAGCGGCGCCAGCGCGGTGGCGCCGACCGCCGTTCCCACACCCGCGCGGATATCGGACGAGAGGCGAGCCGCCCATGTCGAGCCCAGCCTCGCGGCATGCCAGCGCAGCAGGCGACCCAGCAGGAAGGTGCCGAACAGGCCGCCCACGATGAGCACGGCCGGCGTGGGCACGGGACCCAGCAGCGGCAGCTCGACGGTGGCGGTGGGTGCGTTGCCGCCGCTCGCCCAGAGCGCCACGATCCAGATCGCACCCGCGATGATGCCCGCGACCGCGAGCAGCTGCCCGATCCCGATGAGCGGCCAGACGCGACTGGTGGGTGTCCCGAACCGGCCGGCGGGCCCCGTGATGACCCGATCCGTGGCTGTGGTCAGACGCGCCGTGATGGCGTCCGTGTCCGCGAGCGACGCGAGTCCGGGTCGGGCGGTCGCAGGCAGGGCCGCCAGGGACGTGGTCACGAGGTCGCGCACAGGTGCTGCCGCGGGCGCCAGCGTGCCTCGTTCGCGCCAGCGCAGCAGGTAGCCCTCGGGGTCCGCACTCCGTCCCTGGGTGCCGGTGCCCCGATCGACGAGCGACCGCAGGATGCCCATCGGTCCGCCACCCCGCCCGCGTGCCACGGCCTGGGTCGCGGCCACGGCCTGCCCGCGCAGCCCGTCGAGGTCCACCACCCGGAGGACCGCGGCAGCCGCCGCGGTCGTGGCTCGCTCGCGCTCCCGGTCGCCGACGA
Organism: Candidatus Aminicenantota bacterium; assembly: GCA_963848835.1. Lineage (GTDB taxonomy): Bacteria > Acidobacteriota > Aminicenantia > Aminicenantales > UBA4085 > CAWKFB01. The sequence continues at coordinate 6,527 of CAWKFB010000023.1, forward strand.
GCGGCGCGGGCGCGGCGGCTGCGTCCAGGCCGGCACCCCGGACGAGGTCCGCGACGGCAGCCTGACCCGCTGCGACGAGACGGCGGGCGACGATCTCCTTGGCCGCGATGCCATCCGCCAACCAGCTGCGGAGGGCGCTGACATCGCCGATGGCGGATGTCGCGAGGATGGGCATGGCCGCGGCGCCGTCACCGCTGAGCCGTGCCTGGAGGTCGTCCCGCAACCGCCGGATGTCGTCATCCGTCAGGCGGTCCGTCTTGTTGAGCGCGAATGCCTGGCGACCAAGCCTGGGCATCCAGCGACGGAGGTAGCGGTCGTGGAGCACGGCATCGGCGTACTTTTCCGGGTCCGATACCCAGAGCACCGCGTCCACCCTGTCGAGGTCGACGAAGATCGGGATCATCTTGATCGGCAGGTTGTCCAGGCAGTAAAAGCCCAGGTCCTCGAGGAAGTGGCTGACCACGGTCTTCCCCGAGCCCGACATCCCCGTGACGATCAGAAAGCGCGTGTTCCTCATCGGCCGGCGCGCTCCTTCGTCCCCCCGGAGATGGCCCGGTCGAGGTTCCGGGACAGCACCGCCGCGGCGTGGAAGCCGCGGCGCTTGAGCTGTTGAAGCTTGGCCGCGACCTCGATGAGGGTGGCGATGTTCCGCCCCGGCGCGACCGGGATGTTGAGCTGGGGGACGCGCTCGCCCAGGATGATGTGGTCCTCGGGGAAGCGGAGGCCGAGACGATCGTACTCCTTCTTCCGCTGCCATTTCTTGAGCCGGATGACGAGCTCGATGGGGGACTCGAGGGCGATCGCGCGCGGGCCGAAGGTCTCCTTGATGTGGATGATCCCCAGGCCGCGGATCTCCATGAAGAACCGGCTGAGCTTGGGGGCCCGGCCGACGAGCCGGCCGCGCGCGTCCTTGCGGACATGGACGACGTCGTCCGAGATGAAGCGGTGGCCGCGGGCGACGAGCTCCAGAGCGCTCTCGCTCTTTCCCACCCCGCTGTCCCCGATGATCAGAACGCCCAGCCCGTGGATCCGGAGGAGGCCGCCGGAGATGACGGCTTCGCGCTGGGCCCGGGGGGTCATTCCGGCTCGACCAGCCCGTAGTTGCCGTCCTTGCGCCGGAAGAGGAAGGCCCATTTTTCCGTGCCCTCCTGGCGGAAGGCCAGCGCCTCCCGCTTCTTGAGGTCGAGCTCAAGGACCGCTTCGTCGAGGCTCATGGGCTTGGCCGCGACGGCGGCCGTGCGGACGATCCTCTTCTCGGAGGGGGCCGGCTCGGCTGCGGCCGGCAGGCCGATCTCTTTCCGCTCCCGGCCGCCCCGACGCTTCTTGTCCCGGAACTTCTCCCGCTCCTTTTTGATCTTGCGCTCGAGGTCGTCGAAGGCGAGGTTGAGCGAGTTCATCAGCTCGTGGCTCTCCTCGGCGACGACGATGCCCGCCCCTTTCGCCTGGACGTGGATCTCGGCCTTGAAGCGGTTCCGGGCGTGGGTCAGGATCACGTCGACATCCATGACCCCGGTGAAGACCTTGCTCAGCGCGGCCAGGCGCCGGCGGCTGTACTCCTCGACCTCGGGCGTCAGGGCCGTCTGGCGGGCCGTGAAATGGACGTTCATTCCTTCCCCTCCATGATGGACTTCCGTTTGCGGATATGCGAAGGCAGGATGTCCAGCTGCTTGCGGTACTTGGCCACGGTCCTCCGGGCGATGAGGAAGTTCTCCCGGGCGAGGATCTCCTCGATCTCCATGTCGCTCAGGGGATGGGCCCGCTCCTCGCTCTCGACGAGCCGGCGGATGCGCTCCTTGACCCGGAGCGAGGAGATCTCCTCGCCCGAGCCGCCCGAGAGCGACTTGTGGAAGAAATACTTGAGGGAGAACGTTCCGCGCGGGGTCATGAGATACTTGTTCGCCACGACCCGGCCGACCGTCGACTCGTGGACGCCGACCTCCTGGGCGATCTCCATCAGGGTCAGGGGCCGGAGGAACTCCATCCCCTTCTCCAGGAACTCGCGCTGGCGCTCGGCGACGGCCCGGGCGACCTTGTAGATCGTCTGGTCGCGCTGGTCGAGGCTGCGCAGGAACCAGAGGGCCTTCTTCATCTTGTCCTTGAGGAAGCGATAAGTCTCGGGGCTCTCCTTGAGGGCCTTGGACAGCAGGGTCTTGTAGTAGGTGTTGATCCGGAGCCGGGGCAGGCCCTCGTCGTTGAGGGCCACCTTGAGCTCGCCGTCCTCGAGCGTCACGACGATATCGGGGACGACGTAATTCGTCCGCTCCCCGGTGTACTTGCGCCCCGGGCACGGGTCGAGGCGTTTGATGATCTCGATGTGGTAGCGGACCGCGCTCATCGGGACGCCGAGGACGCGGGCGAGCTGGGCGTAGTCGGACTTCTCCAGGAGCGCCCGGTGGTCGCAGATGATCGCCCGGGCGGTTTCGTCCCGGATCTGGAGGTTATCCATCTGGCTGAGGAGGCACTCCTTGAGGTCGAGGCTGGCCACCCCGACCGGGTCGAACATCCGGACCTTGGCCCGGACGGCCTCGACCCGCTCGACCGGAACGCCGACCGCGGCGGCCAGCTCATCGGGCGGGCTGATCAGGTATCCGTCCTCGTTGACGTTCCCGATGATCCGGTCGGCGATGTCCCGGTCGACCGGGTCGAAGAAGGTCAGGTTCGCCTGCCAGCCCAGATGGTCCCAGAGCGAGAGGGCGGAGGGGCAGGGTGTTCTCGAGCGAGGGGACCTCCTTGACCTCCCGGGAGGGCGTGCGGAAGCCGTCGTCGAAGTACTCCTGGAAATAGGACTCGAACTCGGCCTCCTCGCCGTTCTCCTTCTCATCGCTCGGGCCGGCGTCCGCATCGGGCGCGGCGGCGGGCGTCTCGCCCTCGGGGGCGGCGTCGGTCCCGCTCGCTTCCGCCTCGGCCTCGGGCGCCCGCTCCGGAGCTTCCTCTTCGAGCTCGAGCAGGGGATTCTCGGACACTTCCTCGTCGATGACCTCCTGGAGCTCGAGGTTGGTCAAGGGCAGGAGCTTGATCGCCTGCTGGAGGGCCGGGGCGAGGATGAGCTTCTGAACCTGGCGCTGGTCGAATCTTTGTTTGAGGATCATGGGTTCATACCGATTATAATCGAAAATCCTCGCCGAGATAACTCCTCCGGACTTCGTCCGAAGCAATGACCTTGGCCGGCGGGCCCTCCTCGACGAGCCTGCCCTTGTCCACGATGTAGGCCCGGTCCACGATCCTCAGCGTCTCGCGGACGTTGTGGTCCGTGACCAGGATCCCGAGCCCGCGGCCGCCGAGGCCGCCGATGATCCGCTGGAGCTCCTGGATGGCGATGGGATCGATCCCCGTGAACGGCTCATCGAGGAGGAGGAAGTCCGGGGCGGAGATCATGGCCCGGGCGATCTCGAGCCGCCGCCGCTCGCCGCCCGAGAGGGTGTACGCCTTGGCCCCGGCCAGGCCGCGGAGCCCGAACTCCTCGAGCATCCGCTCGATCGCTTCCCGCCGCCGCGGCGGCGGCTCGGGGAGGGTCTCCATGATGGCGTAGAGGTTGTCTTCGACGCTCAGGCGCCGGAAGGCCGACGGTTCCTGGGGCAGGAGGCAGATGCCCCGCTGGGCCCGGATATACATGGGATAGGAGGTGATCTCCTCCTCGTCGAGGAAGATGCGGCCGCCGTCCTGCGGCACCAGCCCGAGGATCATTCCGAAGGTCGTCGTCTTCCCGGCCCCGTTCGGCCCCAGCAGCCCGACGACCTCACCCTGGCGGATCTCGACGGAAACGTCGTCCACGACCTTCTTCCGCCGGTAGGATTTCGTCAGATGCTCGGCTCGGAGGAGGGATCTCATCGGTCACGTCTTGATGACGGTGGAACCGCGCTCTTGGACCTGGATTCTACCATCGGAAAGATGGAAGGTCAATTTGTCTCCCCGGACCTCGCCGGTCTCTTTCTCCCTGAGGACGGGATGTCCGGTCACGGTGATGGTGTCCTGCTCGACGTCGTAGACAGCCAAGTCGCCGCTGGCGTCCCGGTCGTTCATGCCGATCGTCACCGGAGAGGTCTTCGACCGGGTCGCCCGCATCGTCTTGACCGTCCCGGACTCGGCCCCCGGATCGACGGTGATCGTCTCGCACTTGAGGACGGCGACGCCCGTGCCGAGCGTGCAGGCGCCTTCATAGACGACCTGGCCGGCCGCCTGGTCGTAGCGCATCCGCGCGGAGCTGATCTCGATCCTCCGTGGGGCCCCTTCCTTGGTCCGGTGGGGGAAGGCCGACCGGACGGCCCCCGCGGCGGTGACCTCGGTGCCGTCCTCGACGAGGACGATCTCCTTCGCCGTCAGGACCTTATCGTCCTGCCATGCCCGAACCGGGCGGGCCGGGTCCGTTAAGGAAAAACGGCGGGAAGCGCCCGAATATCTCAGCGACTGGGCCTGGCAGAAGACGGGGCGGTCGGCGGCGAAGAAGCCCTTGCCCGCGGCCGCCCCCGCCGCCGGAGCGGGCGGTTGGGAGCGCATCTGAACGCCGCCCCGGGCTTCGAAATCGTCCTTCTCGACCGAGATCGTGATCGCATCGGCCTGGACCTCGCTCGACGGGCCGGTGAGCCGGGCCTTGGCCTTTTCGCTTCGGAGAACGGTCAGGAGCCCCTTGTCGGCAAAGTAGCGGACGGATTTGCCGTCCAGGGCATGGAGGAGCGAACGGTCCGCGGCGCGGCTCTCGATCCAAGCCCCCTCGTCCGCGCCGAGCGCGAAAAGGCCCCCGGCCCGGTCGAAGTCCATCCGGACCCCTTCCCCGCCGATGCCGGTCAGGGCCCCCGACGGGTAAAAGAAATGCACGATCGCCGCGCCGCCGAGCTCGATCCGTTCGAGGGCGGGGGCGTCGGGATAGGCGACCAGGCGGACCGTCGAGGCTTCGATGTCCTGGCTTCGGCTTTCGCTCAGGCTGAGCTCGGTTCTCAGGCTCGACCGTTCCGGTCCGGTTCCGCCGGCCTGGACCGGCGGGGCCTGGGCCGGAGGCGGAAGAGCCGCCTTCGAGGCGACGGCGGCTTCTTCGACATGGAGCCGGACGTTCCCGGTCAAGTCGACGAGGCGGAGATCGTCCGTGTCGCTGAACTGCTCGAGATACGCGGAGTCGGCGCTGCCCCGGCTCGCCCCGTGCTCGAGGGTGAGGTTCCCTTCGATGTTGCCGCTGCGGCGCTCGAATCCGAAATTGAACTTCTGGCCGGTCAGGACCAGAGGGACGTCGGGCGTCAGCTTGATCCTCGCCGTGACCCGGACCTCCTCCTCGAGAACGGCCTCCTCAGCCTGGGTGTAGAAGAGCAGCCTCCGGGAAGAGGCCTCGAAGGTCGGGGAAACGATCGAGATGCCCGATCCGGTGCTCATCTCCTCCCGGTTCCGGTCGTACAGGAAATCCGAGGCCTCGAGCTTGATCTCCTTGAAATCGACCTGGATCCGGCCGCGGAAGATGAACCGAGTCCAGTCCCGGTCATAGGTCAGCGAATCGCCCCGGATCTTGAGGATGCGCCCGCCCTTGCGGCCGTGGTCGATGATCTCGACGTTTCCCTCCAGCCGGAACAAGCCGTTTTCGGCCGGGACATTCCGGTCGCCGCGGGCCTCGATCCGGCCCTTGTCCCCCTTGAACTGGAAGAACTGGACGTTCTCCATGACGTTGACGTTGGATTGAGGCGATTCGGCCTTCGGCGGAGGAGTGTCGCCCGTCTTCTCCCCGCCGATGCGGCGGACGAGGACCGTCCCGAGCAGGACGAGGACGCCGGCCAGGCCGATGAGGAGGGCGACGCGCGCCCACCGCGCCGCGGCCCATTTCAGCCGGCCCCTCCGGCGGCGGTCGGTCACACCGACCTCTTCAGCCCGTCGAGCGAGAGATAGCGCTCCTCCTGCCCGAGATAGGTGGACGTCTGAAGGCTGAAGGCGAGGTCGACCCGGACGCCGGGCTCGATCCTGGGGAACCAGTCCCCCTTCTTCCAGCCGATGGCCTGAAGCAGGCGCCCCTGGTGGCGGACCTCGAATTTCACGTGGCTGTCCTTGAGCTTGCGGGGACGGCCGACGATCTCCGCCCCGACCGTCCGGAAGACCGGCCGGGGATTGTCGACCCCGAACGGGCCGAGAAGGGCGAGGTGATCGAGGAAAGCCGGCGTGATGTCGGAGAAATCGAGGTCGGCGTCGATGCGGACCTTGCGCCGCAGGTCGTCGTCGCTGATCCGTTCGGCGGCGATCCGCGTCGCCGCCTCGCTGAAGGCGGGCAGGCTGTCCACGGTCAGCGTGCAGCCGACGGCGTACTTGTGCCCGCCGTAGCTTTGGAAGAATTCCCGGCATTCCTCGAGGCAGTCGATGAGGGAGAACTCGGGAATGCTCCGGCCCGATCCGTACGCCCGGCCGTCGTCATAGCCGAAGACGATCACCGGCCGGGAGAAGGCCTCCTTGAGCCGGGAGGCGACGATGCCGACGATGCCGCGGTTCCACGACTCGTGGCCCAGGATCAGGATCCTCCGGTCCTCGAGCTTTTCGGCCTTGATGATCTCGACGGCCTTCTTGTAGATCTTGTCCTCGGCCTTCTGGCGCTTGGCGTTGAGCTGATCGAGGTCTTTGGCGATGCTCGGGGCGCGGCCTTCCCCTTCCGGCAGGAAGAGGTCGACGGCCAGCTGGGTTTGGCCCATCCGGCCGGCGGCGTTGATGCGGGGACCGATCCGGAACCCGACGTCGCCTTCGGTGACGCGCTTTCCCGACAAGCTGCAGACCTCGAGCAGGCTTTCCAATCCCTTGCCGTTCCGGCCCTCGAGCTCCTTGAGCCCGTGCTTGACCAGGATCCGGTTCTCGCCCCGGAGGGCGGCCACGTCCGAGATCGTCCCGATGGCGACGAGCTTCAAGCAGGATCGGAGGAAGCTCTCGTTTTTTCCGGACTCGCCGCGGCGGGAGAAGAGAGCCTGGATGAGCTTGTAGGCGACGCCGACGCCGGCCAGGTGACGATCGGGATAGCCCGAGCTTTCGAGAACGGGATCGAGCACGGCCAGGGCTTCGGGGAGGACGGAGCCGGGAAGGTGATGATCGGTGATGATGACGTCGATCCCGAGGTCCCGGGCCCGGCGGACGAATCCCTCGGCCTTGATGCCGCAGTCCACGCTGATGACGAGCCGGGCGCCCCGCTCGACGGCGACGGCGATCCGCTCTTCCTTCAGGCCGTATCCGTCCTTGAGCCGCTCGGGGATGAAATAGTCCGCTTTAGCCCCGAGCTCCCACAACGCTTTAAGGAGCATGACCGTGGCCAGGATGCCGTCGGCGTCGTAGTCGCCGAAGATGAGGATGGGCTCGCCGGCCGCGATCGCAGCGAAGATGCGCTCGACGGCTTTGTCCATCCCGGCCATCCGAAAGGGATCGTGGAGGTCGTCGAGCGTCCCGTGGAGGAAGAGCCGGGCGCTTTCGGGATCGGTGATCCCGCGATTAGCCAGGATGCGGGCGATCGGCTCGGGGACGCCGGCCGCCGCGGCCAGAGCGGAGACGTCCGTTCCGGCCGGGGCGATTTTCCAAACAGACTGATCCATCTCCAACAATTTATCATGGAATTAGGGGGACAGTATACGTAATTCCCGAATTCGGGGACGTGATTCCCTGTCCCCGAATGGCGGCAGGGTATCATATCCCCCTATCTTGAATTCGGGAATTACGTATACTGTCCCCCGAATTAATTGATATAATTCGGGCGAAATGATCGGAACACTGCGGGAAAAGCTCGCCCGGACGCGGCAATCCTTCCAGGAGAAGGTCGGGGCTCTTTTCTCGAGCGGCAAGCGCAAGGAGGAGATCCTCGACGAGCTCTCCGAAGCCCTGATCCTGGCCGATGTCGGAGCCCCCACGGCGGAAAAGATCATCCGGGCCGTGGCCGAGAGGTCGCGGCGGAGCGAGTCTCCCGAAGCCCTCCGCCAGGCCCTCAAAGACGAGATCGTCGACATCCTCGGCCGGGGCCGGCCGGCCTTTTCCTTCGGCCCGAAACCGGGCGTGCTGCTCGCCGTCGGCGTCAACGGGGGAGGCAAGACGACTACCCTGGCCAAGCTCGCCCGCCGCTTTCTCGACGAGCGCAAAAAGGTCCTCCTCGTCGCGGCCGACACGTTCCGGGCCGCGGCCCGGGAGCAGCTCGAGATCTGGGGCGAGAGGCTCGGGACGCCCGTGATCAAGGGCGCGTCCGGGGCCGATCCCGCTTCGGTCGTCTTCGAAGGGGTCCGGAAGCTCAAGTCCGAAGCCTTCGACGTCTGCCTCGTCGACACCGCCGGACGCATCCACACCAACGCCAACCTCATGAACGAGCTGGAGAAGATCAAGCGGATCATCGCCCGGGAGATCGAGGGCGAGCCGCGGGAGATCCTCCTCGTCCTGGACGCCAGCACGGGTCAGAACGCCCTCCACCAAGCCCGGGAATTCCGGAAATTCGCCGGGCTCACCGGCATCGTCCTGACCAAGCTCGACGGCACGGCCAAGGGCGGGGCGGTCATCGGCATCGCCGACGAGCTCGGGCTGCCCATCCCCTTCATCGGCACGGGCGAAGGAGCCGAAGACCTGGCCGAGTTCTCGGCCGAATCGTTCGCGGACGCGCTGCTATCATGAACGACGGGACACTTGATGCCGCCTATATGAACCTGGCCTACAGTCTGGCCGAAAAAGGCCTGGGCCGGACGAGCCCGAATCCGTGCGTCGGAGCGGTCGTCGTCCGCGAGGATCGCATCGTCGGCTGGGGCCATCACGAGCGGGCGGGCGGGCCGCATGCCGAGATCGTCGCCCTGGGGCGTGCCGGACGCGAGGCCCGCGGAGCGACGCTCTACATCACCCTCGAGCCCTGCGTCCACTGGGGCCGCACGCCGCCCTGCGCCGACGCGGTGCTCGGCGCCGGCCTCCGCCGCATCGTCGTCTCGGCCGCCGATCCCAACCCTCTCATCAACGGCCGCGGCATCGCCCGGATCCGCGCCGCCGGGCTCGACCTTGACGTCGGGGTGCTGGCCGGCCGCCACGACCGGCTCAACGAAGCCTACAACAAGTTCATCCGGCGGAGGATTCCTTTCGTCACGCTCAAAGCCGCGGTCAGCCTGGACGGCCGGCTGGCCACCCGGACGGGCGATTCCCGCTGGATCTCGAGTGCCGCCTCTCGCGAGTACATCCATCTCGTCCGGGGCGAGCAGGACGCGATCCTGGTCGGCGCCGGCACCGCGCTCCGGGACGATCCGCGTCTCTCCGTCCGCCATGCAAACTGGCCGAGGAAGCGCCTCACCCGCGTCATCCTCGATCCCGGGCTCCGCCTGCCCCCCTCGGCGAACATCTTTTCGGTCCGGAACGGCGGACCGGTGCTCGTCTTCGCCGGCGCCGCGGCCCCGGAAAAAGCGGCCGCCGCCCTGGCCCGCCGCGGCGCCGAAATCGTCTGTGTCGCGGCCGTCCGTGAGAAGCTCGACCTCGCCGGCGTCCTTGAAGAGCTCGGCCGCCGGGACATCGCGAGCGTGATCGTCGAGGGCGGGGGCAAGATCGTCACTTCTTTCCTCGAGTCGCGCCTCGCGGACAAGATCCTGCTCGTCGTCTCGCCCCGGCTCATCGGAGGATGCCGGGCGGTTTCGCTCTTCGGGGGCGAAGGGCCGGAGCGGCTGGACGGGGCCCTCGGGCTCGAGCGCGTCTCGTCCTTCAGGCTCGGCGGGGACTTCATCGTGGAAGGATACCTCTGATGTTCACTGGCATCATCACCCATGCGGGCGAATTCCGCGAAGTTCGCGGCGGCGGGACAGAGCTCGTCGTGCGGGCGCCCGGTCTCGCCCCAGGCGTGCGGCCTGGAGACAGCGTCGCCGTCGACGGCGTCTGCCTCACCGCCGTCCGGAGCGAGGGCGAGACGATCGTCTTCGACCTGTCGCGCGAGACGCGGGACCGGACGACACTCGGCGCGCTCCGGCCGGGCGCCCGGCTCAACCTCGAGCTGCCCTTGACGCTGGCCGCTCCGCTCGGCGGGCACCTCGTCACGGGCCACATCGACGCCACGGTCAAGCTCCTCCGCTCCGTCCCGCGGCGGCCGGGCCGGCGCCTCGTCTTCAGCCTGCCGCGGGCGCTCCGTCCCTTCCTCATTCCCAAGGGCTCGGTCGCGGTCAACGGCGCGAGCCTGACCGTTGCGGCGCTCGGTCCTGTCTCGTTCGAAGTCGAGCTCATCCCGGTCACGCTGGACACGTCGAACCTGGGGAGCCTCCGGACCGGAAGCGCGGTCAACCTCGAATGTGACATGATCGGGAAATACGTGTATAATTTTTTTCATGGAAAAGCCCTGCCCCACGGTCTCCGTTGACGCAGCGATCGCGGCCGTGCGCGACGGCCGGATGATCATCATCGTCGACGACGAGGACCGCGAGAACGAAGGCGACCTGATGGTCGCGGCCGAGAAAACGACCCCCGAGATCATCAACTTCATGTCGAAGCACGGGCGCGGCCTGATCTGCCTGCCGCTTGACCCATGAACGCCTCGAAGAGCTCAACCTCCCCCTCATGGTCTCCGACAACACGGCCCGCTTCCAGACGGCCTTCACGGTCACGATCGACGCCCGGGACGGCGTTTCGACGGGCATCTCGGCCCACGACCGGGCCCGGACCGTCCGTGTCGCCGTCGATCCGGCGTCGGGACCGGCCGACCTCGCCCGCCCCGGCCACATCCTGCCGCTCCAAGCCAAGGACGGCGGCGTCCTGGCCCGGGCCGGGCAAACCGAAGCCGCCGTCGATCTCGCCCGGCTCGCCGGCCTCGCGCCGGCGGGCGTCATCTGCGAAGTCATGAACGAGGACGGGACGATGAGCCGCATGCCCGACCTCGAGCGCTTCGGCCGGGAGCACGACATCCCCATCGTGACGATCGCCGACCTCATCCAGCACCGGATGCGCAACGAGTGCCTGGTCGCCAAGGTCGTGGAAACCGACCTCCCGACGGCCTACGGGCATTTCCGGGTCGCCGTCTTCGAAGACATCATCCATCACGAACAGCAGGTCGCGATGATCAAGGGCGACATCAAACCCGACGTCCCGACGCTCGTCCGGGCCCACTCCCAGTGCCTGACCGGAGACACGTTCGGCTCCTGCCGGTGCGACTGCGGCGAACAGCTCCACCGGGCCATGGCCATGGTCGAAGAGGCGGGGACGGGCGTCATCCTCTACATCCTCACCCACGAGGGGCGCGGGATCGGCCTGGCCAATAAGATCAAAGCGTACGCCCTCCAGGACACGGGCGTGGACACCGTCGAAGCCAACCGCCAGCTCGGCTTCAAACCCGACGAGCGCGACTACGGCATCGGGGCCCAGGTCCTGGTCTCTCTGGGCGTCAAGAAGATCCGCCTCCTGACCAACAATCCGCGAAAATTCGTCGGCCTGACCGGATACGGCCTGGAGATCGTCGAGCGCGTCCCGATCGAGATCGCTCCGAACGACGTGAACCTGGATTATCTCCGGACCAAGAAAGAGAAGATGGGCCATATCCTCGAGATGGTTTGAACGAACGTGGTGAAGTTCCTCCGCCGCCGCTCGCCCGCGGATGAGAACGTGTTCGCCGACTTCGACCCCGCGGCGTTCGAGCGGTTTCCCGTCGGCAACGGGAACGCCGCCGCCGAAGCCGCCATCGTCGAATCCATCCTCCGCAAGCTCGACATCCTCCAGGGCCGGGACAAGAAGTTCCGGATGATGCGCTCGATCGCCCATCTGCCCCGGCCGTGGGTCCCCCGGGTCTTCGTCGGCCTGCTCGCCGACGCGAGCGACGAAGTCCGCGAGGCCGCGGGGCGGGAGCTGGCCGAGCGCGACGACTGCCCCCTCGAGCTCCTCCACGACAAGCTCCGCCGCCCCCCCTGGTACGTCAAGAGCGCCATCCTCCGCATCCTCGGGACCAAGGGCCGGACGGAATCCGTCCGCCACATCCGCGAGGTCATCGACGACCCGAACGTGGACGTGAAGCGGGCCGCGGCGCAGGCGCTCGGGGCGATCGGCGGGGCGGAGTCGCGGACGCTTCTCGTCCGGCTGACCCGGGACGGGAATCCTTATGTCCGGACCGCGGCGGCCGAAGCGCTCGAAAAGATCGTCGAGCTCCGTTTCAGCTGACCGGCCCGCCCGGCCGGCATTCCAGGACGAACGTCACCGGCCCGTCGTTGTCGATGCGGACCACCATCTCCGCCTGGAAGATGCCGGTTTCGACCTTGAACCCCGCGGCCCGGAACGCGGAGGTGAAATGGTCGAAGAGGGCCGCGGCCCGCTCGGGCGCCTCGGCGTTGTCGAAGCCCGGCCGGCGTCCCTTGCGGACCGACCCGGCCAGGGTGAACTGCGATACGGCCAGGACCTCGCCGCCGGCCTCGGCCAAACCGAGGTTCATCTTGCCGGCAGCGTCGGGGAAGATCCGGAGCTCGGCGCACTTGCGGGCCAGGGCTTCGGCCTGCTCGGGCCCGTCGCCCTTCTCGACGCCGACGAGGAGGCAGAGGCCCCGCCCGATCCGGGCGACCGTCCGCCCCTCGATCTCCACGTTCGCTTCCCGAACCCGTTGAAGCACTATTTTCATTGACTTAAGCCGCTGGGTATTCTATCATAAGGCGCTTTTTAAGGAGATTCGAGAATGGCTCATCACGCGTCAGCAATCAGGCAGCACCGCCGAAGCGTCCGCCATCAGGCGATCAATAAGCGCAGCAAGTCCGCCGTCCGTTCCGAGGTCAAGAAGGTCCGCGAGCTCATCGCCGGGAAAGACAAGGAAGCCGCCAAGAAGGCCCTGCCCGGGCTTTACGCCGCCGTCGACCAGACCGTCAAGAAGGGCACGATCCACCCGAACAAGGGCGCCCGGACCAAGTCGCGCCTCGCCCGTCAGATCGAAGCGATCAAAGCCGCTCCGGAGAAGTGATCCGGCCCCTCTGCCGGATCTCCCCGTATTCCACGATCAGCGCCTCCAGCATCGAGCGCGGAGACGCTTCCGTCGTCTTCTTCCTCCGGTCGATCTCCGCCAGCCGCTTGATGAGCCGGTCGAGGTCGCGGGGCGAAACCGCGTCCACGGCCCCGAACAGAGCGGCATATTTCCGGTTGTAGAGGTCCCGCCAGGTCTCCTGGATCTGGGGCCGCAGCTCGCGGAAGATCTCCCGGCGGTCCTTCCCCTCCCGGATCATGGCCTGAGCTGCCAGGATGTCGCGCAGGTAGGCCGTCATCTGGCCGATGAGCATCAGCTCGGCCGCCTCGGCGTCCTGCTCCTGGAAGAGCTTCCGGATGATCCGGAAGGCGTCCCGGATATCCATGCGGTCGAGGCTGTCGGCGAGGGCCCAGCGGTCGAAGTCCTTGTCGCCGGTGATCAGGTGGACCGCGTCCTTCTCCTCGATGCGCGTCTTCTCCCCGACGAAGACGGCCAGCTTCTCGATCTCGTTCTCGATCCGGCCGAGGTCGTGGCCGGTCGCTTCGAGGAGGAGCTCCAGGACTTCGCGTGAAGCGGTCTTGCCCGAAGCGCGGAGCCGGTCTTCCGCCCAGGCGTAAAGGGACTGTCCTTTGAGAGGCTCGTATTCGATCGTTTCGGCGGCCGACTCCGGCAGGCCGTCGAAGAGCCGGTAGAGCCCTTTGTTCTTCGGAATCTTGTCTTCGAACAGGACGATCAGGACGGTCTTGGGCGTAGGGGAGCGGAAATACTCCCTGAGGAGCGCCTTGTCGGCGTCCTCGAGCTCGGCGTCCCGGGCCCGGCTCCCTTCCGCGACCAGGACCTGCCAGGGAGAGAAGAAGAACGGAATCGTCCGGGCTTCGTCCAGGATGTCGCGCCAGCCGTCGTCCTCGAGAAGAAAAGTCTTGAGCGTGGCCGGTTGTCCGTCCGGGCCGGGAAGGGCGCGGCGGAGGCGGCGGACGAACTCCCGGGCGCGGAAATCGTCCTCGCCAAAGAGAAGATACCCCGGCCGGACCGTGGATTCGTCCAAACGGCCCGGGTCCGCCCCTCCGGCCATCTCAGAATCCCTCGAGGATGCTGACCACGAGGTTGCGGGCGAACTTTTCGGCGATCTTCTTGAGCGCCTCGGTCTGGACGGACTCGAAATCGCGGCCCGCGGGGACCTCATAATCCTCGTTGAAAGAGTAGGACGGATTGGTGTAGATGACCTTCTGCGTCTTGGTCTCGGTCAGGGTGATGCTGACGACGAGATAGATCGTGTAGTGGTCGGCCGAGCCCGAGCGCGAGAATCCGGAGGGCGAGGCGCTGAAGTTCGTTATGACACCGACGAGCTTGGCGTCGGCGAGGTTCGGGTCGGACGTGATCTCGACCTTGCCCCGGGCGACGAACTCGTCGATGACCCCCTGGGTCAGGGTCGTGTCGAGCTCGAACCGGGTCGTCTTGTTCGTGAAGGTCGGGACCTGGATCCTTTTCACGCCCTCGGGGAGGAAGCTTCCGGTGCCGCGGAGGGAATAGCCGCAGGCGGAGGTGAGGAGGGCCGAGGCCGCGAGCAGGCATCCCGCCGCGAGCGCACGACGGAAACCGGTCATGGTCTTTTCCCTCGTCATTGGACGATGTTGACGATCTTGTTCTGGATGCAGACGACCTTGCGGACGGGCTTTCCGGAGATGAGGGCCTGGATGCGCGGCAGGGCCAGGGCCGCCGCCTTCATCGCTTCTTCGGACATCCCGAGCTCGGCCTCGAACTTGTCCCGGATCTTGCCGTTGACCTCGACGACGATGACGGCCTTCTCCTCCTGGGCCAGGGCCGGATCGAAGACCGGCCAGGCCGCGTCGAGGACGAGCCCGCGCCCGCCGAGCCGCTCCCAAAGCTCTTCGGCCAGGTGGGGCGTGAAAGGGGCGAGGAGCAGGATCAGCGTCTCGATAGCCCGGCCGACGAGGGCGCGTCCCTCGATCGAGCCCGAGAGGGCGTCCTTCTCCTTCCGCAGGGCGTTCGTGAGCTCCATGATCGAGCTCACGGCCGTGTTGAGGTGGAAGCGGACGCCGATGTCGTCCCCGACCTTCCGGATGGTCTGGTGCATCTTTTTCCGAAGGCGGGCGAAGGCGGCGAGATCGGCCGTTCCGCCGCCGGCCGGCGCCGCGCCGGCGAGCGTCGCCCGGCACTCTTCGACCGTCTGCCAGACGCGGCAGAGGAAACGGAAGGCGCCCTCAATCCCGTCCTCGTTCCAGGCGAACTCGCTCTCGGGCGGGGCGGCGAACAGGATGAACAGCCGCAGGGCGTCGGCACCGTAGCGGCCGATCATCGCGTCGGGATCGACGACGTTGCCCTTCGACTTGGACATGGCCGAGCCGTCCTTCGTGACCATGCCCTGGGCCAGGTAGTGGGGGAACGGCTCGCTGATACCGGTCAGGCCGAGGTCGCGGAGGACTTTGGTGAAGAAGCGCGAATAGATCAGGTGGAGGATGGCGTGTTCGACGCCGCCGATGTAGAGGTCGACGGGCAGCCAGTAGTCGGCCGCGGCACGGGCGAACGGAAGCGTCCGCTCGTTCGGCGAGCAGTAGCGGAAAAAATACCAGGAGGAATCGACGAACGTATCCATCGTGTCCGTCTCGCGGCGGGCCGGACCGCCGCACTTCGGGCAGGCGACGTTGACGAACTCCGGGATCTTCTCGAGAGGCGAGCCGGATTCTCCGGTGAACTCGGCGTGGAAGGGGATCTCGACGGGCAGGTCCTCGTAAGGCACGGGGACGAGCCCGTCCTTCGGGCAATGAATGACGGGGATGGGCGTCCCCCAGTAGCGCTGGCGGGAGATGCCCCAATCCCGGAGCCGGTAAGTGATCGCTTTCTCGCCGAATCCCCGGGCCCGAGCGTCGGCGGCCATCTTCTCCATGGCGGCGGCCGAGGCGAGCCCCGTGTAGGGACCGGAGGCGACGAGAGTCCCGAGATCTTCGAAAAGGGCGCCGGGCTCGGGGACCGCCGCGCTCCCTTCCGCGGGCTTGATGACCTCGCGGATGGTCAGGCCGTACTTCGAGGCGAATTCATGGTCCCGGGCGTCGTGGGCCGGGACGGCCATGATCGCGCCCGTCCCGTACTCCATCAGGATATAATTGGCGATCCAGACGGGGATCTTCTCGCCGGTGAACGGATTGACGGCGTGCTTGCCGGTGTCGATCCCAATCTTCTCGGCTTCACCCAGGTCGCGGCGGAGACGTGATTCGGCGATCGTCTTCGCAACCCAGGCGTGGCGCTCCTCCCCGCCCTCGCCGGCGATGAGGGCGTGGGTATCGGGATGTTCGGGGGAAAGGACGAGGAAGGTCGCCCCGTAGATCGTGTCGATGCGCGTCGTGAAGACGCGGAGCGGCCGGCCGAGATCGGGCACCGGGAAATCGACGTAAGCCCCGAAGCTCTTGCCGATCCAGTTCTTCTGCATGAGGAGGACGTGGCGCGGCCATTTCTCGAGCTCGGCGTGTCCGGAGAGGAGCTCTTCGGCGTAGGCGGTGATCTTCAGGAACCAGTGCTCCATCTTCTTCTGCTCGACATCGGATGAGCAGCGCCAGCACGCTCCGCCGGCGGCTTGCTCGTTGGCCAGGACGGTCCGGCAGTCGGGGCACCAGTTGACCCAGCTCATCTTCCGGTAGGCCAGCCCGCGCTCGAGAAGCTTGAGGAATATCCACTGGTTCCACGTGTAGTAATCGGGCAGGCAGGTGTTGACTTCTCGCGACCAGTCATAGGCGAAGCCCATCCGCTGGAGCTGGGCCTTCATGTGGGCGATGTTGTCGAGGGTCCAGGTTTGGGGGTGGATGCCGTGCTTGATGGCGGCGTTCTCGGCCGGCATCCCCAGGGCGTCCCAGCCGATCGGATGGAGGACGTTGTATCCGCTCATCCGCTTGAACCGGCCGATGACGTCCCCGATCGAATAGTTCCGGACGTGTCCCATGTGGATCCGGCCCGAGGGGTAGGGGTACATCTCGAGGAGATAGAATTCCTTGCGGCCCGGCGCCTCGGAAACCTCGAAAGCCTTCCGCTCCGCCCAGACCTTCTGCCACTTCTCCTCGATCCGCTCGAAATCGTACTCTTCGCGTTCCTTGTTCATGACACGTCCGATTTATATAATAATACCGGTCAAGTTTACTTGAAATCGGCGGGCCGCGTCCAGTTTGGGGTCGCGTCTACAAATTTCAAAATAATTGGAGCCCGGCACCGTATTTCCGTTGAATAAATATAGATTTTGCCGAATCTCTAGATCGGGATCGCCTTTACGCATTTCAGCTAAGTATTGGCTTTAATTCCATATTATTTAAAACGAATTCGCGTGCCAGGTCTTCAAAATAATTGAAAATTGTAGACGCGACCCCGTTTATTTGAGGGCGGCAAGCTTATTGAGGAGCGAGACGGCCGTCAGGGGCGCGCTGCCCTCGAACTCATTGGCGATGTTGACGAAAGTCGCGATTTTCTTCTTCTTGTTTTCGATGACGATCTTGGCCGCCGCCTCGACCGCCTCCGGCCTGGGCCGCGTGATCTTGTCCCAGACGCCGCGCGTCTCGTCGCCGGTCTCTTCGCGGCCGCCGCCGCTGATGAGCCGGATGACCTGATGGGGCGCGGTTTCGGGCCTGTTCTTGGCGAAGACATCGCCAATGCGCGGCATGTAATAGCCTTCGAGGTAGACGAAGCCGAGCCCATTCCGGCGGAGGAAATCGAAGAAATCCGGGACGAGGTATTTCGGGTTGCGGACCTCGACGGCATAAGCCGGCCCTTTCGGCGCCGCGGCGATGAACGTCCCGAACCGATCATAGAACGCTTCGCGCGAGGGCATTTTCGCCCGGTTCAAATATTCGAACTGGAACATGACCGGCCCGAGCTTCCTGCCCAGCGGGGCGAGCGTTTCGAGGAAGCGGACGAGGAGCTCGGGGCTCAGGAAATGCGGATTCTCGCGGCCGGCGAACATGCCGTCGCGGGAAGTGTCCTTCTTGTAGAAATGGGTCAGGGTCAGGGAGTTGGGCGCCTTCACGGTGAAAATGAAATCGTCGGGGACGGATTCCGCATACCGGCGGACCGTCTGCGCGTCGGGAAGCCGGGCCCCGGCGGGAAAAAGGCTGTAGAACCACTGGTCCACTTCGACCGAGCCGAAATGGCGGGCGTAGTCGGCGAGATAATCCTCCGGCCGGTAGGCTTTGCCGCGGTCATAGACCAGGCCCTTCCATGAGTCGTATTTCCAGGAGCACGTCCCGACGCGTAGAAACGGCTTGAACCCCTTTGGGATCACCGGAAGAGAAAACTCCCGAGCGCTCAACCCATCCTCCCCGCCCACTTTAAATCCTGAAATCGCTGCCCGTCATCCAAATAAGCCAATTTTTTTACCGGGGGAGGCGAGAAATTGGATTATTCAGATGACTGGCATCGGATTTGTCCGCGGCGAACAGGGCGGACGGATCGACCGCGATGTGCTTGATCCTTCGCCGCTTCCACGTGTAGGTGATATGGACCGTCCCGTCGGCCGCCTGGATGACGGCCGGATAGGAAAACTCCTGGCCCGGCTCGGCCTCGAGCGCGAGGGCCGTCGTCCAATGGACGGCGTCGGCCGACACCGCCACGCTCAATCGATCGCGGCCGCGCTCGAGCGGATTGTAAACGAGGACATGCCGGCCGTCGCGCAGCGTGACGGCATCGATCCCGGAATTCGGGTTGGGAAGTTCGGTCGGCGCGGGCGGCGTCCAGGTCCGGCCCGCGTCGTCCGAGCGCGAGACATAGATCCGCCCTTTCATGCTCCGCATCAGGGCGGCGATCGAGGCGTCCGCGAGGCGCAGGAGCGCGGGCTGGATGAGCCCGGCCTCGCGGCCGTCGTTGATCGGCGCGGTCTTTTCCCAGCTCGCGCCGCGGTCCGAGGTGCGCTCGAAATGGACCCGCCAGCCGCCGTCCTCGGTGCTGCTGCCGCAGAGGATCGTCCCGTCATCGAGGGCGAGAGGATGGTTCTTGACCGGCCCGAGGATTCCCTCCGGAAGGCGGCGGGGCGCTTTCCATGTCTTCCCCCCGTCCGGGGATGTCATCATCATCCCCCACCAGCGCGACGGGCTCGGCCCGACCTTGTAGAAGAGAAGAAGGTCGCCCTTGCCGGCCTGGTGGAGAACCGGATTCCAGCACGGCAGGCGCGAACCGTCCGGCTGCGCCCCGGTCGCGACCTCGATGGGAGGCGACCATGCGGTCCCTTCCCGGCGGGAGATCCAAATCCCGACATCGGGCCGGCCTTCGGACGTCCCCCCAAACCATGCGGCGATGAGCCCGCCGCGCGTCTCGGCGATCGTCGAAGCGTGGCACGAGGCGAACGGCGCCGTTTCGAAGATGAATTCGGTCTTGACGACGGAGGGCGGAGAGGATAAAGCGGCGGCCGAATGCTGAGGCATCGCCGCGAGCGTCGCGACCAAGGCCAGACCGAAGAAAAGAGCGCTCAATCCGTCCTCCCCGACCATTTTACATCTTGAAATCGGTGCCAGTCATCTAAATAAGCCTATTTTTCTCAACCGAGGAGCTGAGTAATCGGATTATTCAGATGACTGGCAACTGATTTATCTGGCATCTGATTTACCCCCGGGAGACACTCGGAGGATGAGAAAGACCTTCATCTCGGCCGTCTCTGTTAATGAAAGAAGATCGGATTGACATGAGGAATAGTATGACTTATTATCATACCATCGCCCCATGCCAAAACTTAAAATCGCCATCACCATGAGCAAAGACCTTCTCGAGGAGATCGACCGATTGGTCGCTGAAGGAGCTTGTCCAAACAGGAGCCAGGCCGTCGAAAAAGCGGTCGAAGACTTCATA
Organism: Candidatus Aminicenantota bacterium; assembly: GCA_963848835.1. Classification (GTDB taxonomy): domain Bacteria; phylum Acidobacteriota; class Aminicenantia; order Aminicenantales; family UBA4085; genus CAWKFB01. Next base: position 26,223 of record CAWKFB010000023.1, read on the forward strand.
GCTCGCCGGCGTAAGTCTCGCCTCCTCACGGAATGCCGGAAGCTCGACTCGACCCTCGAGCGCGAGATGGCCGAAGCCGGGCTCTCCGAGGACACCGCGGAATGGCCGGAATACTGAGGGGAGAGATCCGCTGGGCGGACCTTGACCCGGTCCGCGGCAGCGAGCAGGGCGGCCGCCGTCCTGTGCTGGTCATCAGCCACGACGTTTTCAACGAACACTCGGGAACCGTCATCGTCCTGGCCATCACCAGCCGCCCCCAAAAAGCCGGCTTTCCCCTGACTTTGAAGCTCGCGGGGACGGAGCTGCCGAAGGAATCCTGGCTCAAGATCAGCCAAGTCCGGACGATCTCGTCCGACCGGATCGGCGGCCTTATCTGCCGGGCGGACCCGGCCGAGCTCGCCCGCGCAATCGAGGGCCTCAACGAAATCGGCGGCTAGAGCGTAGGGCAATTCTTATCGGGACGCTTATAAGATTCAATCGAATTTCTCTACCCCACCTTCCGCCCCTAGGACTCGGGGCGGTCTCCCGGTAAGCGTCCCTCCTTGCGGGTCGGCGACGGGATTGCCCCTAAGCGAACATGGGAGGGAGGACCCGCGTTTCGCGGGGGGAACCCGCTCGGGTTCCCGGTGAGCGTGGGGCAAAATCCGAAAAAGTCTCCGGCGAGGGATTGCCCATAAGCGAACATGGGAGGGAGGACCCGCGTTTCGCGGGGGGAACCCGCTCGGGTTCCCGGTGAGCGTGGGGCAATCCCGGAGCCCCTTGCCTTTCAGGCCCGTTTTTGCTATTATTACGCCTCGTTCCGGCGGCATCCACAAGAACCCCCGACGCAACTTATCGATGAGGTTTTGTTTTCCATGAGCACCGACATTTCGAGAATGCGCAACATCGGCATCAGCGCCCACATCGACTCGGGCAAGACCACGTTGACCGAGCGCATCCTCTTCTATTGCAAGAAGATCCACAAGATCCACGAGGTCAAGGGCAAGGACGGCGTGGGCGCGACCATGGATCACATGGAACTCGAGCGCGAGCGCGGCATCACCATCACCTCGGCCGCGACGAACGTCGAATGGGACGGCCACTCGATCAACATCATCGACACGCCCGGCCACGTCGACTTCACCATCGAGGTCGAGCGCTCCCTCCGCGTGCTCGACGGGGCCGTCCTCGTCCTCTGCTCGGTCGGCGGCGTCCAATCCCAGACGATCACGGTCGACCGCCAGCTCCGCCGCTACGACGTCCCCCGGATCGCTTTCGTCAACAAGTGCGACCGGACCGGGGCCAATCCTTTCAAGGTCCGCGACCAGCTCGAGGAAAAGCTCAAGCACAACGCCGTCCTTATGCAGATCCCCATCGGCCTCGAGGACAAGCACCGCGGCCTCGTCGATCTCGTCTCCATGAAAGCCCTCTATTTCGACGGCCCCGACGGCGAGGACATCCGGACCGAAGAGATCCCGGCCGAGCTCGCCGCCGAAGCCCGGACCCGCCGCGAAGAGATGATCGACGCGGCCTCGATGTTCTCGGACGCCCTCATGGAGGCCGCCCTCGAGGACCGGGTGACCGAAGACCTCATCCACCAGGCCGTCCGGCGCGGAACGATCGCCCGCAAGCTGACCCCCGTCTTCCTGGGATCGGCCTATAAAAACAAAGGCGTCCAGACCCTTCTCGACGGCATCGTCCGCTATCTTCCCAACCCTTCCGAAGTCGTGAATTCCGCCCTCTCCCTCGACGACGGAGGGGCGGAGATCAAGCTGGCGACCGATCCGGCCGCTCCGGCCGTCCTCCTCGCTTTCAAGCTCGAAGACGGCCCGTACGGACAGCTGACTTACATCCGGGTCTATCAGGGCCGGATCGAAAAGGGCACCGACCTCGTCAACACCCGCTCCCGCCAGCGGATCAAGGTCGGACGGCTCATCCGGATGCACGCCGACAGCATGGTCGACATCACCGAAGCCTCGGCCGGCGACATCGCCGCTCTGTTCGGGATCGATTGCGCCTCGGGCGACACCTTCGCCGCCCCGGGGCTCAACGTGGCCATGACCTCGATCTACGTCCCCGAGCCCGTCATCTCCCTGGCCATCAAGCCCGTGGACAAGCGCTCGCTCGACCGGATGGCCAAGGCCCTCAACCGGTTCACCAAGGAGGACCCGACGTTCCGGACCCACGTCGATCCCGAGTCGCTCGAGACGATCATCCAGGGCATGGGCGAGCTCCACCTCGACGTCTACGTCGAGCGGATGAAGCGCGAATACAGCGCCGAGGTCGAGACCGGAAAGCCCCAGGTCGCCTACCGTGAGGCCATCTCGGTCAAGGCCGATTTCGACTACACCCACAAAAAGCAGACCGGGGGCGCGGGCCAGTACGGCCGGGTCATCGGATACGTCGAGCCGAATCCCGAGGGAGCCTACGAGTTCGTCAACGACGTCAAAGGCGGCCGCATCCCGCGCGAGTTCATCCTCTCCTGCGACAAGGGATTCCGGACGGCGATGAAGAAGGGCGACCTCATCGGCTTCCCCGTCATCGGCGTCCGGGTCGTCCTGAACGACGGTCAATCCCACGACGTCGACTCTTCCGACCACGCCTTTCAGGCCGCCGCGATCGGGGCCTTCCGCCAGGTCTACCGCAAGGCCAAGCCTCAGATCCTCGAGCCCATCATGAAGGTTTCGGTCGAAGGGCCGTCCGAATACGCGGGCAACGTCTTCGGCACGATCCACCAGCGGCGGGGCCTCATCGTCAGCTCGGTCGAGGACGGGATCTTCTCCCGCGTCGACGCCGAGGTCCCGCTCGCCGAGATGTTCGGCTACTCGACCCAGCTCCGCTCGCTGACGCAGGGCAAGGCCGAGTTCACCATGGAATTCCTCAAGTACGGCCGGGTCCCCGCCTCTGTCGCGGAGGCCCTCGCCGCCGAGCACGCCGCCCGAAAGGCCCAAGACCAGGGCCGCTGAGAAAAGGAGAAGACGCCGATGGTCAGAGCCGAGTTGGTCAAGCGCAGCCCCCTCCGCGTCCTCGAAGGCGCGATCCACGGCGGACTCGGGCACGGGAACATCGCCGTCCTGGCCTCGCCCAAGGGGGTCGGGAAGACCGCCTGCCTCGTCCACATCGCCACGGACAAGCTCCTCCAGGGGAAGCACGTCATCCACGTCTCCTACGCCAGCCGGGTCGACTACATCATCACCTGGTACGAGGACATCTTCAAAGAGATCGCCAAGGACCGCAAGCTCACCGACGCCGTCGACGTCCACGACGAGATCATCGCCAACCGGGTCATCATGAACTTCAAGCAGGACGGGACCAAGACCGAGCAGGTCCTGAAGAGCCTGGAGGCCATGATCACCTACGGCAAGTTCAACGCCGACACCGTCATCGTCGACGGCTACGATTTCTCCCGGCCCGTCTGCGACGACCTGGCCCGGTTCAAGGACTTCGCCGGGCGGCTGGGGCTCGAGGTCTGGTTCAGCGCCTCGCTCCGGGAGACGGGAGGCCCGATCTACGACGCCGACGGCGTGCCGGCCATGCTGAAGCCGATCTGCGCGGGCCTCGACGTGGTCATCACCCTCCACGCCCTGGACCGGCATGTCGAGTTCCGGGTCGTCAAGGACCGTGACCATCCGGCCCCCGGGATCCTGCCGATCAAGCTCGATCCCAAAACCTTCCTCATCAAATAGGCCGGAGCGCCCGCCCATGATCCGGCGCATCCGGCTCCTCGCCGTCCTCGGCGCCGCGGGCGCGTTCGCCCTCGCCGCGGTCGCACCCGGCGGTGCGGCCCAGACGCGCACGATCACCGACGACGCCGGGAACGTCCTCGTTCTCGGCGGGCCGCCGCGCCGGATCGTCTCCCTCGCCCCCAACATCACCGAGATCCTCTTCGCCCTCGGCCTCGGCGACCGCATCGTCGGGGTGACCCGCTATTGCGATTACCCGCCCCAAGCCGCGGCGAAAGAAAAGATCGGCGGGTTCATCGATCCGAGCGTCGAGAAGATCCGGGCCCTCGATCCGGACCTGGTCGTCGCCTTCCGCGGAAATCCGTGGGAGGCGCTCAACCGTCTTAAATCGCTCGGGGTCCAGACCTTCGTCCTCGACATCGGCGAGCGCCTCGCCGCCGTCCCCGAGACGATCGCCAAGATCGGCCTCGTCACCGGCCGGGAGGACGAAGCCCGGGCGCTCGTCGCCGGCCTCGCGGAGAAGGAGCGGTCCGCCCGGGCGACGCTCGCCCGAACGCCCGGCCGGCCCCGGGTGTACCTCAACCTTTCCGGAAAAGCCCTGATGACCTGCGGCCGATCGAGCTATCTCCACGACCTGATCGAGCAGGCCGGGGGCGTGAATGTCGCGGCTTCCGTCCCCAAGACATGGTCCTCCTACAGCCGCGAGCAGCTCATCCGCGACGATCCCGACGTGGTGATCATCCTTTCCCCGTCGCCGGCCGAGTTCGCCGCGACGCGGGACTGGTTTGTCGATCTTCCCGGGTTCGACCATCTCAAGGCGGTCCGCGCGGGCCGTGTCCGGGCGCTCGACGAGAACACGGCCAGCCGCATCGGACCGCGGCTCTATGACGCTTTCGCCGACCTCGTCCGCATCATCCGGGAATAGCCGGGAAACTTCCCCGCTCCGTTTTCGTATCCATCTACGTGCATACATTCTTCTTCGTCCGGGATCATGAAGGACGCTTCCGCTTCTTTTCCACCGAGCCGGTCAAGCCCCCCGAGATCAAGCGGTCCAAGCTCAAGGAGAGCTGGGAGCTGGCGAAAAAGAAGCTCATGGTCCTGCCCCAGCGCTCCCTCCGCCAGGAGCTGGCTTTCGCCCAGGTCGGCCGGCTCGCGGATCCGGCGATCGTCATCCGCTGCTCGGGCTGCGACGACGGGGAGAAGGTCGATTCCCGATTCCATTTCTTCCTCATGAAGAAACGGACCCGGAGCCTCGCCGTTCTCGCCGCCGAGGCCGTCGCCCTGCCCTTCACCGCCCTGACCATGCCCATTCCGGGGCCGAACATCATCTTCTACGTCCTGGCCCTGCTGATCATCACCCATTGGCAATCGTTCCGGGGAGTCCGGGCCATCCTGAAGAAAAGACACGAGTTCCAGGCCGATCCGCTCCTCACCGAATGGGAGGAAGCCGTCAAAACCCGGGCCGAGGACCGCTACGCCGACATCCTCGCCCGGATCGAAACGACCCACGGCCTCCAGGGCGTGCCCAAGATCCTCTGGAATTGACAATCCCCATTTTTTGCCTTATCTTGGCATAGCCATGCCCCTCACCCTGAACCAAGCCCTCCTCCTTGTCCTTACGCTCGCCGCGGTCGTCGTCGCCGTTTTCCTCGTCCGCCTCTTCGTCCAGCTCCGCCGGACGGCGGCCGAGGGGGAGAAGGCCCTGGCCGAGATGCGGGCCCTGGCCCAACACCTCACCGAGCTCGATCTCGTGATCAAGGACAAGGTCGAGACCCTGGGAACGACCCTTGAAGCCTCGAAGAAGGCGGCCGTGAGCATCGGCCAGGCCTCGGCCCTGATCACGTCCGGCTTCGTCCAGCCGGCCTCACGATTCCTTCCCCTCATCATTCCCGTCGTCCGTTTTTTCATCCATCGCGCGAGAAAGAAAAAGGAGAATTGACATGTGCAACGAGAAAAGCTCCGGACTCGAAGTCGCGGTATCCTTCGTCATCGGCGCGGCCGCCGGATTCGTCCTCGGCGTCCTCCTCGCCCCGGCCAGCGGAAAGGAAACCCGCCAGAAGATCAAGGAAGAAGTCGAAAAGACGGGCGACAAGGCGAAGGAAGGCTTCGAAAAGATCGCCAAGGAAGCGGAGAAGGGCATCCGCGTCGTCAAGGAAAAGACCCAGGAAGGCATCGACGTCATCAAGGATTTCATCGATAAGAAAAAAGAAGAGTTCATGAAGCGCGGCCCGGAGAACCTCCCGGAAGAAGAGTCCAAAGGCTAAGCGTCCGGCGCGGCGTTCGTTCGTCCCGACCTCAAGGTAAAAGGTATACTTCCATGAATCCAACGTCCATTTCCCACGTCAGCGCCCGGGAGATCCTCGACTCCCGCGGCAATCCCACGGTCGCGGCCAAGGTCGTCCTCGAGAGCGGGGCGATCGGCCGGGCCCTCGTCCCCTCCGGCGCCTCGACCGGGACGCATGAAGCCCTCGAGCTCCGCGACGGCGACGCCCACCGCTACCTCGGCAAGGGCGTCCTCAAGGCCGTCTCCCACGTCAACGACGTCATCGGGCCCCGCCTCAAGGGCTTCGACGTCCGGGCGGGGGCGGCGATCGACAAGCTCATGCTCGACCTCGACGGCACGCCGGCCAAGACGAAGCTCGGGGCGAACGCCATCCTGGCCGTCTCGATGGCCGTCGCCGACGCCGCGGCCAAAGCGGCCGGGCTGCCGCTCTACGCCTCTCTCCGCTCGGGCTCGACCTATACGCTCCCCGTCCCGCTCATCAACATCCTCAACGGCGGGGCCCATGCCGACAACAGCGTCGACGTCCAGGAGTTCATGATCGCGCCGGCGGGATTCACCTGTTTCGCCGACGCCATCCGGGCCGCGGCCGAGGTCTTCCACAACCTGAAGAAGATCCTGAAGAAGAAGGGATACGGCACCTCGGTCGGCGACGAGGGCGGGTTCGCCCCCAACCTCCGCTCGGACGAGGAAGCGCTCGAGTGCATCGTCGAGAGCATCCACCAGGCGGGCTACACGCCGGGCAAGCACGTCTGGCTCGCCCTGGACGTGGCCGCCTCGGAGCTTTTCGACAACGGCCAGTACACCTTCAAGAAATCCAAGGCCGGAACGCGGACGGCGGACGGGATGGTCGAGTTCTACGACCGCTGGATCTCGAAGTACCCGATCATTTCGATCGAGGACGGCCTGGCCGAAGACGATTGGGCCGGCTGGGCGGCCCTGACCCGCGCCTTGGGCAAGAAGATCCAGCTCGTCGGCGACGACCTCTTCGTGACCAACCGGCAGCGGTTCCAGCGCGGCCTCGACGGGGGGATCACGAATTCGATCCTGATCAAGCTGAACCAGATCGGGAGCCTGAGCGAGACGATCGACGTCGTCGACCTGGCCCACGCCCACGGCTTCTCGGCCGTCATCTCCCACCGCTCGGGCGAGACCGAGGACACCTTCATCGCCGACCTCAGCGTCGCCCTCGGGACCGGTCAGATCAAGACCGGCTCGGTCTGCCGCAGCGAGCGGGTGGCCAAGTACAACCGCCTCCTCGAGATCGAAGACGAGCTCGGGGCGAAGGCGGTCTTCGCCGGAACGAAGGCGTTCGCGAAATATCTCTGACCGGCGGGGCCCCGTCCTGTCGGCCGGTGGTGAGGCGAGGACCATGAGCGCAGACGATCCGTCCGAGAAAGGGTATTACGGGCCCGAAAACCTCGAGGGCTTCGATCCCGGCCGCGAGCTCGGCGTCCCCGGCGGCTTCCCCTTCACCCGCGGCGTCCATCCGACGATGTACCGCGGCCGCCTCTGGACCATGCGCCAGTACGCGGGCTTCGGCACCGCCCGGGCCTCGAACGCCCGCTACCGGTCCCTCCTCGCCGCCGGCCAGACCGGCCTGAGCGTCGCTTTCGACCTCCCCACCCAGCTCGGCCTTGATTCCGACAACTGCCTGTGCGCGGGCGAGGTCGGCAAGGTCGGCGTCGCCGTTGATTCGCTCGAGGACATGGCCGTCCTCTTCGAAGGCATCCCCCTCGACCGCGTCAGCGTCTCGATGACGATCAACGCCACGGCCGCCGTCCTCCTGGCCATGGTCCTCGCCCTGGCCGAAGAGCGCGGCATCTCCTGGGACAAGCTGTCCGGGACGATCCAGAACGACATCCTCAAGGAATACACCGCCCGCGGGACGTACATCTTCCCCCCCGAGCCGTCGCTCCGCCTCATCACCGACACGGTCGCCTTCTGCGAGGCGCACGTCCCCAAGTGGAACACGATGAGCATCAGCGGCTACCACATCCGCGAGGCGGGCGCGACCGCCGTCCAGGAGCTCGCCTTCACCTTCGCCAACGCGATCGCCTACCTCCAGGCGTTCGAGCGGGCGGGGCTTTCGGTCGACGTCGTCGCCCCGCGGCTGTCCTTCTTCTTCGCCGCCCACAACGATTTCCTCGAGGAGATCGCCAAGTTCCGGGCCGCCCGCCGCATCTGGGCCCGCTTGACCCGGGACCGCTTCAAAGCGGCCGACCCGGATTCCTGGAAGCTCCGCTTCCACACCCAGACGAGCGGGGCGACGCTCCTCGCCCAGCAACCCGAGAACAACGTCGCCCGCGTCGCCCTCCAGGCCCTCGCCGCGGTCCTGGGCGGGACGCAATCCCTGCACACGAACTCGCGCGACGAAGCCCTGGCTCTGCCGAGCGCTGAGAGCGTCCGCATCGCTCTCCGGACCCAACAGATCATCGCCCACGAAAGCGGCGTGACGCGCATCGTCGATCCGCTCGGCGGGTCGTACGCCGTCGAAGCGTTGACCAACCGGATCGAGGCCGAGGCGGGGGGGATCCTGGAGCGGATCGAAAAGGCGGGCGGGACACTCCGGGCCATCGAGTCGGGCTGGATCCAGCGGGAGATCCAGGAGAGCGCCTTCGCCTACCAGAAATCGATCGAATCCAAGGCGCGCATCCTGGTCGGGCTCAACGAATTTTCCGACCCCGGGGAAAAGCTCGACTTCGCCGTCTCCACTCCGCCCAAGCGGATCGAGCGCGATCAGACGGCGGCCCTGCGGAGGATGAAAAGACGCCGGCCGAAAGGGCCCGTCGCGGAGTCGCTCGCGAGATTGCGCCGCGAGCTCGCCGCCGGCGGCAATCTCCTGCCGCCGATCATCGCCGCGGTCAAGGCGCGGGCGACGCTCGGCGAAATCACGGCCGTGCTGAAGGAAGCGTTCGGAGAATACCGGGAAAAGCTTTAAGTCCGGCCAAACAGCGGCCGGTCAAAATGATCCCGCTCGTGGCGGAGGAGCCATTCTTTCCGCTCCAGCCCGCCCCCGTAGCCCGTCAGGGCTCCCGAGCTCCCGATGATCCTGTGGCAGGGGACGATGATGCTGATGGGATTCCGGCCGTTCGCGGCGCCGACGGCCCGAGTGGACTTCGGCCGGCCGATCGCCCGGGCGATGGCACTGTAGCTCGCCGTCTCGCCGTAGCCCACGTCGAGGAGCGCCCGCCAGACGAGCGTCTGGAACGGCGTCCCCTCGAGCCGGAGCATGAGCTCAAAGACGCGTCGGCGGCCGCGGAAATATTCGTCGAGCTGCCGGATCGCGTCGGCGAGGGCCGGCGAGGAAGCCGCGGAGACGGCCGTTGGCCTCTTTTCGACGAACTCTACGGAAGCCACCTCGCCCTCGGTGGCCGCGACCTCGACGAGACCGATGGGCGACTCAAGACAGGCGCGATATAGGCGATCCATAAATGGCTCCCGCACCGACGATATCAAATCCTTTCGGCGAGCGTCAACTTGATCATCGTTCCCAAATGATCGTTGGGCATTTCCATCCGGACGCCTTTCGGACTTGATGCTTATTTCTCTACCTCCAGGCACGCGTCCCTCCTGCAGGAATGTTGCACATTTCAGAAAAACTCCCCAAGCGGAGGGATCATCCCAAAGCGAACATCAGGAAGGGGGGCCCCGTTTCGGGGGGGAACCCGCTCGGGTTCCAAAGTGAGCGCGGGATGAGCCCGGAGCGAAATTTGACTTTATATCCTGTTCATTTTAATATATTTCGTTACATCGATGCGCAAGATCATCTGGCTGGCCGTTCTGTTCGCGAGCTTCGGGCTGCTGCCCTGTTCCGCTTCGGTCGATAAGAAAACCGCGGCCGACATCGATCGCGAGATCGAGCGGGTGCGCACGGACATGGCCAAGGTCCGCCGCTTCATCCACATGAATCCCCAGATGGCCAACCGCGAGTCCGAGACGGCCAAGATCATCAGCTCCAAGCTGGCGGCGCTCGGGCTCGAGATAAAAACCGGCGTGGCCCGGACGGGCGTGGTGGCCACGATGCGGGGCGAGCACACCGGTCCGACGGTCGCCGTCCGGGCGGGCATGGACGCCGTTCCCGTCCAGGAAACGGCCGAGGTCGACTTCAAATCCCTCAACCCCGGCATCATGCACGCGACCGGCAACGACCTTCACGCCGCGATCGTCCTCGGGACGGCCTATGTCCTCAACGAGATGAAGGACCGGATCAAGGGGACGGTGAAGTTCATCTTTCAGCCGGCCACCGAAGGCGCCCCCGCGGACGAGGAAGGCGGCGCGGCCCTGATGATCAAGGAGGGCGTTCTCGACAATCCGCCCGTCGGGGCCGTCTTCTCCCTCCACGCCTGGCCCGAGGCCATGGGCCAGGTCTATGTCGCCTCCGGCGATCTCCTGGCCAGCTCGGACGCATTCGAGATCGTCATCCGCGGCCGGAGCGCCCTCGGCTCCCAGCCCCAAGCCGGCGTCGACGCCATCGTCATCGCCGCCCAGGTCGTCTCGGCCGTCCAATCCATCGTCAGCCGCGGCATCGACCCGATCGAGCCGGCGCTCCTGACCATAGGAAAGATCGAAGGCGGAAGCAAGGCCGACCTCATCGCCGACCGCGTCAAGATCGAAGGCATCATCCGGGCCCTGAGCGAGGCGAACCGCAAAAAGATCGCCCGCCTCCTCGACACGACGGTCAAGGGCGTCGTCCACGCCATGGGCGGCGAATGCACGGTCACGGTGACCGAGGAAACCCCGCCCGTTTCGAACCATCCCCTCCTCCTCGACGCGCTGATGGCGACGCTCCTTGACGCGGCCGGGGAGCGGAACGTGAACACGATCCGGCCGCAGATGATGGCCGACGACTTCGGCTTCTTCAGCCAGAAGACCTCCTCCCTTTATATCCTCCTCGGCGTCCGCAATCCCCGCCTCCCGGCCGCCTCGGCGACGCTCTACAATCCGGCCTTCAACCCGGATGAGCGGGCCATCGCCGCCGGGATCCGCATCCTGTGCTATCTCGTCCTCGACTGTCTCGATCAGCAGAGCCGCCTTGCCAAAGGCGGAAGCTGAGCTTAAGATAAGCCTCCGATGACCGCCCCTTTCCTCTTCCTGGCCATCGCCCTGGCCGCGGGGATCGCCGCCGGAAAGGCGTTCTCGCTCCCGATCGCGGCGGCGGCCGCCGCTTTCGGGCTCGGGCTCGCCGCGGCCTGGGTCCTGTACCGGATCAAACGGACGACGGCCGCGTTTGCCGCCCTTCTCGCCGCGACCGCGCTCCTCGGCGCGGCCTGGTTCGCCCACGCGGAGCTGCGCTACGAAGCCAGCGGCCTGCGCCGGCTCCCCGAATCGACCTACGGCGATTTCCGGGGCGTCTTGACCCAAGCCCCTTCGCCGGGGGCCGACCGCGATCAGCTCTTCCTCCGCGTGGAGTCGGCGGACGTCGGCGGGAAGGAGGACCGCGTCTCCGGCAACCTCCGCGTTTCCGTTCCCCGCGCATCCGAGTTCAAGCTTCCGCCCCGGCTCGCTGCGGGCGACATAGTCAAGGTCGGAGCGCAGATCGTCCCGCCGCTCGAATTCCGGAACTTCGACGAGCCGTTCTCCCGGATGTACCTCCGGACCAGGCTTCTCCACGCCCAGGCCTCGACGAAGAGCCCGGCCCTCGTCGAGCGGACGGGCCGCCGCGGCGGGATCTTCCTCCTTCTCCGTCCGATCTCGCTGCTGCGGATCGCCTTCCAAGGCCGGATCGAGCGGTATTTCGCATCTCCCGCGGCCGCGTCCGGAGGCTTGACGCCCGAGGGCGCGGCGCTCGAAACGCTCCTTCTCGGCGGGCGCGGCCGCATGTCGCCCGAAACGACGCTGGCCCTCCAGAAGACGGGGCTGTTCCACCTCTTTGCCATCTCGGGCGCGCACGTCGGCCTCGTCTCGCTCTTCCTGTTCGGCCTGCTGCGCCTCGTCCGCGTTCCGCGCCGCTCCTCCTATCTCGTCCTCATCGCCTTTCTCATCTTCTACGCCCTCCTCGTCGAAGGGCGCGCCTCCGTCGTCCGGGCCGTGGTGATGGCCATCGCCTTCCTTCTGGCGAGGCTCTTCTGGAAGGACGTCCATCTCCTCCAGACGATCGGCGTCAGCGCCTTCGTCCTCCTCGCCTTCAATCCCTACCAGCTCTTCGACGCCGGCTTCCAGCTGACCTTCGCCGCGACGATCGGGATCGTCCTCATCTATCCGCGCGTCATGCTCATCGTCCCGCGCCTTCCGCTCAAGATCGGCGAGACCTTCGCCCTCTCGATGGCGGCCCAGGCGGGCGTCTTCCCCCTCATCGCCGCGATGTTCAACCGGATCATCTTCTCCGGCCTCCTCCTCAACCTGATCGGCATCCCGCTTGTCGGGCTGATCATGGCCGCAGGATACGTCTTCCTGCCGCTATCGTTCCTGGGCGACTTCATCGCCCGGCCCGCGGCCGCGGTCCTAAGCTTTTGCGTCAAGGTCTTCATCGCCTCGACCGGCCTCCTCGACGGCCTGCCCTTCCTCTCCTACCGCGTCCCGACGCCGGCGGGGACCGTCGTCGCGGCGTATTTCGTCTTCCTGCTGCTTCTCCTCCTCCCGCCGCGCTTCAAGCGGGCCCGGGCCGGGGCGGCGGTCGGCTTTGCCGCCGTCTTCATCGCCCTCATCCTCCACCCCTTCCCGTCGCGCTCGAAGGACCTGAAAGTGACCGTCCTCGACGTGGGGCAGGGCGAGTCCGTGCTGGTCGAGTTCCCCGGCCGGCAGAAGATGCTGGTGGACGGGGGCGGATTCTCCTCTTCGTCGTTCGACGTCGGGGAGAGCGTCGTCTCGCGCTTCCTGTGGGACAAGGGCATCAAGCGGGTGGACGTCGTCGTCCTGAGCCACGCCCACCCCGACCATTACCTCGGCCTCGCCGCCGTGGCCCGGAATTTCAGGATCGGCGAGTTCTGGGAAGCCGACAGCCCATCCGGCGATCCGAAATATGATGAATTCCGCCGCCTCGTTTCCCCCGCCCGCGCGGAGCGCGTCGCGGCCGGTTTCGGCCGGCGGATCGGGGACGTCGCCATCGAAGCGCTCTACCCGCCCGAGGCAACGACCGGGAGCGGGCCGGCCGCGAACGACCGGTCGCTCGTCCTGCGCTTGACGCGCGGAGCGGTCTCGATCCTGCTTCCAGGCGATATCGGGATGGAAGCCGAGCGCGCCCTCCTGGATTCCGGCCGGGAGACGCGGGCCCGCGTCCTGATAGCGCCCCATCACGGGAGCGCCGCCTCGAGCTCCGAGGATTTCCTGCTGGGCGTCGGCCCCGAGATCGTCCTCATTTCCGCCGGCCGCGGAAACGCGTACGGTTTCCCGGCTCAGGAGATGCTCGCCCGATGCGCCCAGGCCGGGGCGCGGGTCTATCGGACGGACAGGAACGGCGCGATCGAAGTGGCCGTGGACGGCTCGCGGCTAACCGTTCGCACCTCCGTCGGTGATTGACAAGCCGGCCCCTTCGCATTACATTAAGTTCTTGAGAGATATGAAGATAGGCAGATTCGCGGCTTGGGGGACGGGCTTCGTTTTCCTCGCCGCTCTATTTCTCCCCGGGCAAACCGTCGCCGAGGCGGCCAAGAAGGAAAAGGAGCGCCGGGAAGCCCTCAAGGGAAAGACGGCGACCGTCGTCACGAACGCCGACCTCGTCCGGACGAAGAAAAAGCCAGCCGTAACCCTGCAGACCGAGGACGAGAAGCCTCCTGAAGAGCGACTTTCCGGACGGACGGCCTTCCCCCAACCCCTCGCGGCCGCGCCAGCGGAGCGCTCCCCTCAGGAGATCCGGGCCGAACGAGCCGAGCGTTTCGAGCAGGGGAAGCTCGAGATCGAAACCCGCCTTAAGGCCGCCCGGGAGATGATCTCGCTCTTGAAGCTGAAGATGGCCGCGCTCCAACAGCAGTTCTATAATTTCAGCAACACGACGTCCCGCGACCAGATCCAGCGGGAAATCAGCGAGACGTACCTGAAGCTCCAGGCGGCGAGCGGAGAGGAAGCCAGGATCAAGGACGAGCTGGACAAGTTCGTCACCGCCGGCCCCGGGGCTCTCACCCCCATCCGTTAAAGGGCTCCGGGATCGCCCCTCGCTCACGGGAACCTCTGCGGTTCCCCCGGAACCCGGGCCCCCCTCCCAATGTTCGCTCCGGGGCAATCCCTCCGCCCGGAGAGTTTTTCAGAGTTGTCCAACGCTCACGGTCGGAATCTCCCGCCGACGTTTAAGAGAGACGCCTCCCGGCAGGTCTTTCCTAGTACGAAGGAAGGCAGGATGGGTAGATAGAATAAAAAAAGTCTTGAAGGCGTCTCGATACGTGGGGCAATCTGAAAAACTCTCCAAGCGAAGGGATTGCCCAAAGATCTTGAATTGCGGGGCGCGAGGGGAAGAGGGTCCGGGGGACATACCGAGGCGAGCGGGCATGGATTCCCGGCCGCGGGCCGGGAAGAGCGAGCCGAGGAACGAGCCGGTTCCCTCGCCGGGGGAACCGGCGTGCCGCCGGACCTTCTTCCCCCGGGAGCCCCGCATCCAAGCGTGAGCGTTGGGCGATCCCGGAGCGCCTTAGCGGAAATAGATGAACGAGATCTGGATACCCAGCGGCCGCTCATCCTTGGAATTCGGGACGATCTTGGCCGGGACCCAGATCTTATCCACGAGGAAGATCAGGCTGAATTCGTTCTTGTCGCCGAGCTGTTCCTTCTTGATGTCGTAGGTTTTCTCGAAGAGCTCCTGTGTGGCGAGGAACTCGTCCAGGACCACGTCGTTGAGCTTGATCGTGATCCTCTGGTCCTTGAGGGCCTGGAGGTTGACGCCGCCGCGGATGACGAGCAGCGCGTCCTTCTTGGGGTTGTCGACGACGCAGCGGGCCTCTTTGGCCGTCCAGCGCCATTGCTTGAGGATAGAATCGGGATTGGTCTCGAGGTCGTACCAGCCGCTCTCGTAGATCACCTCGGGCGTCCCGATCGGGGGCGGGACGACGGTCAGCTTCTTGGACAGGACCTCTTTCTCCGACTGCCCCGTCCGGTCATAGGGATTGAAGAGCCCGACCGAGAGCCTCAGCTGCTCTTCGCCCTTGAACTGGGGGTCGAACTCATCGATGAACTTGGGGATGTAAATCCGCCTCTTGACCGAGTACTCCTTGCCCTTCTCCCATTTCGAGGTCGGGATCTCGGGAACATAGTCGTCGGCGAAGAGCATGTTTGCCTTGTGCCAGTAGTGGACGAAGACGTTGTAGTCCTTGTCGAGCTTGACGAAATCGTCGGTCGTCTTCCACGTGTACGTGACGTCGGTAATGAGGTTGTCGGTCAGCGTCGGCTCGGAGAAAGTCACCGTCAGCTCGACCCCGCCGACCTGGGTCTTCTTCGCGCACGCCGAAAAGGACAGGGCGAAGGCGATTATGAGACAAGAGACCGCGATTTTCCTATACATGAGAGTTCTCCTCAATAACGCTTTTAGGACAGATTATTATAGGATTTCCGGGGGCTTTTTGCAAAATAAGCTCCGGTATCTCCCAACGCTCACGGAACCTCTGCGGTTCCCCCCGCCGAAGCGGGGCCCCCCTCCCAATGTTCGCTTATGGGAGACACCTCCGCTAGGAGAGTATAAAGAATTGCCCGAGGCTTCCAGCGTAAATAGCAATCCCGGAGCCTTTTGGCACAATTCTTGGTATATTATTGACAGGTTATTTTGCGCCCAAAGGCTCCCATAAGAGAGCGAAAGGAGGGTCGGCATGCGCCCCACATGGTCGGGAATGATCAGCTTCGGATTGGTCAATATTCCGGTCAATCTCCATGTCGCCGTGAGCGAAGAAGTCCACCACATGAATTATCTCCGCCAGGGGGACCTCTGCCCCATCCAGTACAAGAAGGTCTGCCGCATCACGGGCGAGGAAGTCCCCTTCAAGGACATCGTCAAAGGCTACGAGTACCAGGAAGGCGACTATGTCGTCCTGAAAGACGAGGACTTCAAGAAGGCCGATGTCAAAAAGACGAACGCCGTCGATATCGAGGCGTTCGTGGACGAGCGGGACGTCGACCCCAAATACCTGGAGAAGCCCTACTACCTGGAGCCGCAAAAGAAGGCCCACCCGAGCTACGCCCTCTTCCGCGAAGCCATGGCCCGCTCGGGGAAGGTCGGCATCGGCAAGTTCGTCCTCCGGGACCGCGAGCACCTGGTCATGCTCAAGCCCGAGGGAAAGGTCATCCTGCTTCTCCAGCTGCGCTTCGCCGCGACCCTCCGGGACACGGCCGGGCTCGACCTGCCCTCGAAGTCCGCCGTGCCGAAGAACCAGATGGACCTGGCCCTGGAGCTGATCAAGAAGCTCGAAGGGCCGTTCAAGCCGGAGGACTTCAAGGACACGTACGCCGCCCGTCTCAAAGCGATCATCGCGGCGAAGAAGAAGCACAAGCCGGTCCATGTGAGGGAGGAAGAGGCGCCGCGCGAGACCGAGGTCGAGGAGATCATGTCGAAGCTCAAGGAGAGCCTCTCGGCGACGCGGCATTGAGCCCGGGGGGCGCTATGGGTCTCGAGGAATACCGCCGAAAACGGGACCTCCGGAAAACATCCGAGCCCCGTCCGGCCCGGGGAGGATCGCGCGGAGCCCTCCTCTTCGTCATCCAGAAGCATGACGCCTCGCATCTTCATTATGACCTCCGGCTGGAGCACAAGGGCGTCCTGAAGAGCTGGGCCGTCCCCAAGGGCCCGCCGCTCGAAGCGCAGGACAAGCGCCTGGCCATCCAGGTCGAAGATCATCCCTACGCCTACAAGGATTTCGTGGGCCGGATCCCGAAAGGGAGCTACGGCGCCGGAACCGTCGAGAGGTGGGACGACGGCACGTACTCCGTCGGAGGCGCGGCCGGAAAGGCGGATACGGAAAAGGCGGTCGAGGCGGCTCTCCTCAAGGGGCATCTCGACTTCGACCTCCAGGGGCGCAAGCTCCGCGGCGGCTTCACCCTGATCCGGCTCAAAGGCAAGCCCGACCAATGGCTGTTCATGAAAAAACGCGCGCCCGGCCCGGCCGGCGGCGTTTCGGAGAAGGACCTGGACCTCGAGGGCGCGGTCAAAGGCCCGTGGCCGAAAGCGAGCGAGCCGATGCTGGCCACGCTCGTCGGAGAGCCCTTCGATCGGGAGGGATGGTCGTTCGAGCTGAAATGGGACGGCTACCGTTCGATCGCCGAGGTCCGCAAGGGCAAGGTCCGTCTCTTCTCGCGCAACGGGAAGCTCCAGAACGACCGGTTTCCATCCGTGGCGGAGGCCCTGCGCGGCGGCCCGGAGGACGCGATCTTCGACGGAGAGATCGTCGCCGTGGACGAAAGGGGCCGGTCCGATTTTCAGAAGCTCCAGAACTACCTCCGCTCCGGAGAGGGCACGATCAAGTATTACGTCTTCGACGTGCTCTACGCCCGAGGGCGCGATCTGAGAAGCCTGCCCCTCCGCCGCCGGAGGGAGATCCTGGCGGGGCTCCTGCCCGTCTCGGCCACGGTCCGGATCAGCGATTTCATCGAGAAGAGCGGAAAAGCCTTCTTCCGCGCCGCCGAGCGGAACGGCCTGGAAGGGATCGTCGCCAAGGACCTCGGGAGCCCCTATCGGTCGGGACGCCGGACGTCCGATTGGCTGAAGATCAAGACGCACAAAAGGCAGGAAGCCGTCATCTGCGGATTCACCCGGCCGGAAGCGTCACGCTCCCATTTCGGGGCCCTCGTCCTCGGGGTCTATGAAAACGGCGGGCTCGTTTACGTCGGCCGCGTCGGCACGGGCTTCGACGAGGACGCCCTCAAGCGGATCCACGAAAAGCTCAAGCCGCTCATCACCGCCAAGAGCCCCTTCGCCGGGGAATCCCGAGTCCCCGGCTCCGTGACGTGGGTGAAGCCGCAACTGACGTGCGAGATCAAGTTCAGCGAATGGACGGACGACGGGCTCATGAGGCAGCCGGTCTTCCTGGGGCTGCGGGACGATAAGGACCCGCGCGAAGTCCGGCGCGAGCGGCCCGAGCCGCCCGATCCGCCCGGAGCCGCCGTCAGAAGCCCCGGACTCAAGACGCGGGCCGAGCTGACGCATCTGGACAAGGTCCTTTGGCCCAAGGAAGGGTTCACGAAGAAAGACCTGGTCGAATATTACGGCCGGATGGCGGATTGGATCCTGCCCTACCTGAAAGACCGGCCTCAGGCCCTGAACCGCCACCCGAACGGGATCGGAGAGCCGGGATTCTTCCAGAAGGACATCACCCAGCCGCCGCCGGATTGGGTGAAGACGGTGAAGATCCCGTCCGAGAGCAAAGGCAAGGAGATCAACACGCTCCTGTGCCAGAATCGGGACACCCTGCTTTACGAAGCCAACCTGGGCTGCATCGAGCTCAACGTCTGGAATGCGACGGTCCCGCACATTGAAGCCCCGGATTACGTCGTCCTCGACTTCGATCCCCAAGGAACGCCTTTCTTCGAGGTCGTCGAGGTCGTCCTGGCGGCCAAGGACCTTCTCGACGAGTGGCGCGTCCCGGTGTTTTGCAAGACGTCGGGGGGCAAGGGGATGCACGCCTTTATTCCCCTCGAGCCGCGGTTCAGCCACGAACAGGCGAGGGATCTGGCCCATCTGATCCATCTGAGCCTCCGCCGGCGGCTCCCGAAGCTGACCAGCCTCGAGCGCAATCCCGACGCGCGCAAGGGCAAGGTCTACCTAGATTACCTGCAGAACCGCCTGGGCGCGACCATGGCCGCGCCGTATTCCGTCCGGCCCCGGGACGGAGCGCCCGTTTCCACTCCCCTCGAATGGAAGGAGGTCAAGGCCGGGCTCGATCCTTTGGACTACAACATCCGCACGGTTCCGGAACGAACGGCGAAGATCGGCGATCCCTGGAAGGGTCTGTTCAAGAAAAGGGCCGATATCAACGCGGTCCTGGCCCGCTTCGAGAAATGGCGCAAGAAATCGGCGTCTTCCTAGAAGAGGGGGACGCGCCGGCGTCCCCGCGGCTATGAAGATGGACAGGAAAAAGCTGGCCCTCATCCATATCGTCAAAAAGGAGCTGAGGATCGCCGACGAGGATTACCGCTGCATCCTGGAGCGGATCGCGGGCGTCCGCAGCGCCAAGGACCTGGACGATGCGCATTTCCGGAAGCTCATGGTCTTCTTCGTCCGCAGCACTTACTACCGGATCAATCCCTACGGACTGACGCTCAAGCAGGTCCTTTTCATCAAATCCCTGGCCGGGCAGCTGGGCTGGAATTCCGCCCACTTGAACAATTTCATCCGGAAATACTACCACGAGTCCGCTCTCGAGCAACTGACGCGGAAAGAAGCTTCGAACCTGATCGAATCCCTGAAAGCGATCCGGGAGCATCACGCCCGCCAGTAGGCGTCTGTGCCCGAGAACCCTGCCCCCGGGAGCCCGCTTCCTGATTTGAGCCTATGGGCAATTCTGAAAAACTCTCCTGGCGAAGAGATTGTCCCGGAGCGAACATCAGGAAGGGGGATCCGCGCCTGACCGCTGTAGACGATAGACAAATTCTGAAACACTCTCCCGGCGGAGGAATTCTCCCATAAGCGAACATTGGGGGGGGACCCGGCTTCCGGGGGAACCGCAGAGGTTCCCGTGAGCGTTGGGAGATTCCGAAGCTAAGGCTCGTCGAAGACGAGCCGGTCCCGCTCGACCCCCAGCCCTTTCAGGGTTTCGTTGATCTCCAGGATGAACTTCTTCGGCCCGCAAACATAGAATAGCTGCCCGAAGTCGGCGACGCGCTCTTTGAGGAATCCGGCGTCGATCTTGCGGTTTTCGTAGCCGGTCCTCGCTTCCTTGGTGAGGGTGAAGATACAGCGCTCGCCGAGATATGCCCGCAGCTCGCGCTCCAGGATGATGTCCGCCCAGGTCTTGTTGGAAAAGAACAGCGTGCTGCCCGCGAGCCCGTCCTGCTTGCTCTGCTGGCGCAGAACGGCGAGGAAGGGGGTGATGCCGGCGCCCCCGGCGATGAAAACACCGGGGCCCTTGTATCCGATGTCGCCGAACGAATCTCCGATCCAGATCTCCGCCCCGGGGCCGAGCCGGTGCAGCTCGTCCGTTACCCCGTGACGCTTCGGATAGCCTTTGATCGTATACTCGAGGACGCCGTCTTCGGGAAGCGAGGTCGGGGTGAAGGGATGCCAGTCATCCTTCGTCTTCGGCTCGGCGATCGCCACATCCGTCCCCTGCCCCGGGGTCCAGGATAGGCCGGCGGGCTTCTCCAGGATGAAGCGGCGGACGTTGTGGGTGACGAATTCGGTCATGAGGATCTTCACTTTTTGCGGCCATCGTCGTCTCTCTCTCGACAAGGATCAGCCTTCGACCTTCGGCAGGCCGTCGACGGAGTATCGGGGTGCCGCTTGAAGCCTTACCAGGGGTCCCTGGCCGGCCAGCCGCCGTCCGATCGTCCGAAGATTGAAGTGCGCCGGATCGACCTTCGGCGTCGACTTCATCCCAATGAAGGGGAGTCGAAACAGGAGCCGCGGGGCGCCGCCGGACGGAGTAGGGCGAGGCGACGGTCTGGCCGAAAGCGTTGCGCAGCCAGTCGGCGAAGACCCGGCCGCGGCGTTTCCGCAAGCGACATCTCGACCGTGACGAGGTCCGGAGCCCGTTCCGGGCCATCTCCTTGCCGATCCGCCGGGCGAAATCACGGACCGCCTCCTGGCCGGGTCCGCGTCCCAGGGGGACGAGGACATGGAGCCCCTTTCCGCCTGAGGTCTTGGGGTAGGACGGGAGCTTAAGCTCGTCCAGGATCTTTTTCAGGATCAGGCCGGCCCGGGCCGCGGCGGCGAATTCCCCGGAGCCCGGATCCAGATCGAAGGCCAGCCATTCGGGATGATCGAGGTCGTCCGCGCGGCAGTTCATCACGTGCATGGCGATGCAGCCGAGGTTGACAAGGGCCAGGAGCGTCTTTTTCGACCCGCCGATCACGTAGTGGACGGTTTCTTTCGTGCTCTCGGCCAGAGATCGGACGGGTCGGAACTCCGGCGGGAAGGTCGGCGAGAAAATCCTTCTGGAAAAAACACTCCCCTCTCATCCCGTCCGGGCAGCGCTCGGCGGTGAGGGGGTGTTCTTTCAACCAGGGAAGGATGCGGGAGGAGACGGCGGCATAATATTCCGCGACATCCAGCTTGGTGATCTTTTCGTCCGGCCACCAGATCTTATCGGGATGGGAGATCCCGACCCCGGCGACACGGACCTGTCCGGCTTTTCGGCCCGCCGACGCATCGTCTCCGGATTTCAACTAGAAACGAGTGATAGAACAGGTCTTTTTGACGCGTAAATCCGAATTTTCCGGAAGAAGCCCGACTGCGGGGCGGACAGCGGGATTACAGGGTCTACAGCGCGTCTTCCGAGAGAAACAAGTACGCCGGGGACAGGGCGGGATGCCCATAAGCGACCCACAGGGAAGACGGCCCAGCGCATAAATCGGAGAGATCGAAAGCGAAGGGATTCCAACATGACCTGCCCCAAGTGCAACCACACCGAGGACGCCGGGCGCCGCGGGGAAGTTCGGCAAATGCCCCGGGTTCGACTACCCAAAGCTCTGACCGATGTTCGGGTCGCTCCGCAGGCGTTCGGAGAAGCGCCGGACGGCGAGGCGGTGGTCCGAAAGGAGACCTACACCAAAACCGGGATATCCGGCGCGCTCAGCACGTTTGAGGTCTGGACGGCTCCGAGCGAAGAGAGCGCCAAAGCTTATCCGAACACCCGGACCATCACCAAGCCTTGCGAGCGACCACGTCGTCGAGTCCCCTCAGGGAAACTGGGGTAAAAGACATCGCTAGGGGTCTCGGGAATGAGCCTTAGGGCAATCCCGGAGCAAAACGCTATAATACGCCCGCATGGACGTTCTACTCAGGGTCTATTCCCCTTTCTCGCGACTGGTCTGCCGGGCCCGAAGCGCCCGGTATAAAAAAGGCAGCGGGCGCCTGCTCATTTCTCCGATCCCCGTGATCAGCGTGGGCAACCTGACCCTGGGCGGCTCGGAAAAGACTCCCCTCGTCATCGAGCTTTTACGCCTCGCCCTCGATCTCGGGCGTAAACCGGCCTTGATCACCCGCGGCTATCGAGGCTCCTGGGAGGAGAAGGGCGGAGTGCTGTCGGATGGATGCTCTGTTCTTGCCACCTGGCGCGAAGCGGGGGATGAGCCGGCGATGATCGCCCGCCGCGTCCCGCGCGCGGGAATCTTCATCGGGAAACATCGCTACCTCTCCTGCCTCGAGGCTCAGGCGGGCGGGTTCGATATCGCCGTTCTCGACGACGGCTTCCAGCATTTCAAGCTGGGCCGGGACCTCGAGATCGTCCTTCACGACGCCGCTTCGGCCCAGCCGCTCCGGGAAGGCTTTTCCGCCCTGGCCCGGGCCGACATGCTTCTCTGGAAAGGAGGCGGCCCGGCGGAGAAGCTGGCGGCCCTCCGGAAGCGGTTCCCCTCCCTTCCCATCTTCGAATATGGGATCAAGCCGGCAAGCCTCCGTCTCCTGGACTCCGACGCGGCGATTCCGCCCGGCTTCTTGGCCGGGAAGCGCGTCTGCGCCGTGTCCGGCATCGCCCGCCCGGAACGCTTCGCCGCCTCGCTTCGTGGGCTCGGAGCCGAGCCGGTCGCTTCCCTCGTTTTCCCGGATCATCACCCTTATCCCGGCCGGTCGCTCGAGCGGATCGCCGCCGCTCTCGCCGCTTCCGGCGCCGAAGCCGCGGTCACCACCGAGAAGGACGCGGTCAAGCTTGCCGGCCGGCTTCCGGCCGACCTCGCGGCCCGGGTTTATGTGCTCGGGATCGAGATCTCCCTTCCCCCCGACCTCCTCACCCGGCTCCGCGGCGTTCTGGGATCCCTGGCCCGCACCGGGGCCGGGTCATGAGTAAGAAGAGCCGGACCGGTGCGTTCGCCGGCTATCTGGCCTACAAAACCTTTGCCCTTTTTCTCGCCGTTCTTCCCCGGCGGGCCGGCCTCGCTCTCGGCGGCGGGCTCGGCCGCCTGGTCTATCATATCAACGGGAAGCACCGCCGCGTCGTCGAGGCGAACCTGTCCGTCGCCTTCGAATCCGAGATGACCCCCGCCGAGCGGGCCGGGCTCAACAAGCGCTTTTTCGCCGCGCTCGGCCGCAGCCTCTTCGCCATCCTCAAGGCCGCCCATATGTCCGCGGCCCGCGTCCGCGGCCTCTTCGAGGTCGAAGGCCGCCCGCACATGGATCGCGCCCTCGCCGCCGGGAAGGGCGTCCTCCTCGTCACCGGCCATTACGGGACCTGGGAGCTGACCATCCCGGCGCTCGTTGAAAGCGCCCCCCTCCGGCCCGTCTTCCGCGACCTCGACAATCCCTTCATCGGCCGCGACCTCAACCGCCTCCGGGAGAGGCTGGGGGCGGGCTCGATCTCCAAGTTCGGCGCGGCCAAGCCCGTCCTCCAAGCCCTGGCCCGGAACGAGATCGTGGCCATCCTCATCGACCTCAACGTCCTCCATTCGAGCGGGCCCGTCTTCGTGGACTTCTTCGGCCGCCCGGCGGCGACGACGCCCGCCCTGGCCGCTTTCCATCTCAAGACGGGGGCCCCGATCGTGCCGATGTTCTGCGAGCCCCTGCCCCGGGGCCGCTACCGCATGACCTACGAGGAGCCCCTCGTCTTCGAGCGGACAGGCGACCACGAGGCCGACGTGTTGAAAATCACCCAAACTTGCACTAAGATGATCGAGCGCCGGATCCGGAAGCGCCCCGAATTGTGGTTCTGGGTTCACAAGCGCTGGAACACCCGGCCGGCCGGGGAGTCGCGAACCGCATGAGATCATACAACCGCACGAGTGAAGGCCTGCGTCCGATCCGCATCCAGCCGGACTTCATCGAATTCGCCGACGGATCGGCCCTGATCGAGATGGGCAAGACCCGGGTCGTCGCCACGGCCACGATCGAGGAGAAGGTCCCCCAGTTCCTCCGCAACACCGGGTCGGGCTGGGTCACGGCCGAATACGCCATGCTCCCGCGCGCGACCGAGAAGCGGACCCCGCGGGAGCGGACCCAGGGCTACCCCTCGGGCCGGAGCCAGGAGATCCAGCGCCTCATCGGCCGGACCCTCCGGGCGGTGACCGACCTCAAGGCCATCGGCGAGCGGCAGATCATCCTCGACTGCGACGTCCTCCAGGCCGACGGCGGGACGCGGGTCGCCTCGATCAACGCCGCCTGCGTCGCCCTGGCCCTCGCCCTCAAGAAGCTCCTCGACCTGAAGTTCGTCAAGGCCATGCCGCTCCTCCATCTCGTCGCCGGAGTGAGCGTCGGCCTTGTCGGCGGCGAGGCCCTCCTCGACCTCGACTACTCCGAGGACTCGACGGCCGAGACGGACATGAACGTCGTCCAGACCGACCGGGGCCAGCTCCTCGAGATCCAGGCGACGGCCGAGAAGGCGCCCTTTTCCCGGGCCCAGCTCGAGAAGCTCCTCCGCCTGGCCGACCAGGGCATCGAAGAGATCATCCAGGCCCAGAAGGACGTCCTGAAGAAAAAGAGCCTCCTCTTCATGGCTTACGGGTACAAATGAAGCGCATCCTGGTGACCGGCGGAGCGGGCTTCCTGGGCAGCCACCTCTGCGAGCATCTCATCGCCCGGGGGGACGACGTCGTCTGCATCGACAACTTCTTCTCCGGCGACAAGGACAACATCCGGCCGCTCCTCTCCCATCCCTATTTCGAGCTCATCCGCCACGACGTCATCCATCCGCTCTTCGTCGAGGTCGACCGGATCTACCATCTGGCCTGCCCGGCCTCGCCCATCCACTACCAGTTGAACCCGATCAAGACGGTCAAGACGAACGTCATGGGCACGATCAACATGCTCGGCCTGTCCAAGCGGATCCGGTCGCGGATCCTGCTCACCTCCACCTCGGAGATCTACGGCGACGCCCAGGTCCATCCCCAGCCCGAAAGCTACTGGGGCAACGTCAATCCCATCGGGGTCCGGAGCTGTTACGACGAGGGCAAGCGCGTCGCCGAGACGCTCATGATGGACTATCACCGCCAGAACAAGGTGGACATCCGGATCGTCCGGATCTTCAACACGTACGGGCCGCGCATGGCGATCGACGACGGCCGGGTCGTCTCCAACTTCATCGTCCAGGCCCTCCGCGGGGAGCCGCTGACGCTATACGGCGACGGGAGTCAGACCCGCTCCTTCTGTTACGTCACCGACCTCATCGACGGACTATGCCGGATGATGGACGCCGAGGACCTCATCGGGCCGGTCAACCTGGGGAATCCCGGCGAGTTCACCATCGCCGAGCTGGCGGAGAAGGTCCTCCGGACGACCGGCAGCAAATCGAAGATCATCCGCCTGCCCCTGCCCTCGGACGATCCCGTCCGCCGCCGGCCCGACATCACTCTGGCCAGGACGCGCCTGGGCTGGGAGCCCAAGGTCCCGCTCGAAGAAGGCCTCGCCCGGACGATCGAATATTTCCGCCGGACGCTCGGCCTTCCGGCGTGAGGATGAAGGACCGAGCCATGAAATTGTCCATCGTCATGCCCGTCTACAACGAGAAAGACACCCTCCGCGAGATCGTCGCCCGGGTCCTCCGGGTGGAGACCGGCCTCGAGACCGAGCTCATCGCCGTGGACGATTTTTCGACGGACGGAACCCGAGACATCCTCAAGGAATTCACCGATCCGCGGGTCAGGGTGTTCTGCCACGAAAAGAATATGGGCAAGGGCGCGGCCCTGCGAACGGGCTTCGCCCAGGCTACGGGCGACATCGTCCTCGTCCAGGACGCCGACCTCGAGTACGATCCGCGGGAATACCCGCAGCTCCTCGCGCCCATCCTCGACGGACGGGCCGACGTCGTCTACGGCTCGCGCTTCCTGAGCGGGCCGCATCGGGTGTTCTTCTTCTGGCACTACGTGGCCAACCGGCTTGTGACCACGATCTGCAACATCCTGGCCAACCTCAACTTGACGGACATGGAGACCTGCTACAAGGTCTTCAAGCGGGACATCCTTTCCAGGATCACCCTGAAGTCCGACCGCTTCGGCTTCGAGCCCGAGGTGACCATCAAGGTCGCCCGGCTCAAGGCCCGCATCTACGAGGTTCCGATCTCCTATTCGGGGCGGGATTACACAGAGGGCAAGAAGATCGGCTGGAAAGACGGCATCGCCGCCATCTGGCACATGCTCCGGTTCAAGCTCTTTCGCTGAGCCCGGAGGACTGGAATGGAGGACGATCGCGCGATCCGAAACCGGGCTTGGAGCGCCGTCGACCTCATCGTCGCCGCCGTTCTCCTCCTGGGCCTGGGCTATGTCTATCTTGGTTTCTTCCGCTCCGATCCCCGCATGGCCCGGAGCGTCAAGATCCTCCTGTGGGGGATCCGCATCCTCTATCCCTTCGCCGCGGCGGGGATCCTGGCGCTCTATCGCGGCGTGAAGCGGGGCCGCGTCAAAGCCGCGTCGCTTGGCGTGCTCGGCTTCGGGGTCTTTTTCGCCCTCCTTCTCGCCTATCCCGTCGTTTCCCAGATCTACGCCCGCTCGTTCCGCAAGAACATCGCCGGCTACCATCCTTATCTCCAGCTCGCCCCGAACGATCTCGCGCTTCGGCCGGCATCGCCCGGGGAAAGGCCTTACCGCATCTTCTGCCTGGGAGGATCGACGACCGAATTCAAGGACAAGGAAGGCCGGGGCTGGCCCGAGCGCCTCGAGGCCCGGCTCCAAGGGGCCGTTCCCGGACGCCGGGTCGAGGTTTACAACGCCGGCCGGCAGTGGTATACGACCGAGCATCTCCTCATCGACTACGCGACCCGTCTTCGGCCGCTCGCGCCCGACATGATCATCGTCATGGAGGCGATCAATGACCTCCTCCAGAACGCCGATTTCAGCGCCTACAGCTTCGGGACGTTCCGGCCGGACTATGGCCACTTCCACGGGCCGGCGTACCGGTTGATCCGGCGCCCCACGCTCGAAGAGCTGACGCTTCGCCTCCTCCGGTCCATGTGGTATCACCGCCCCCGGAAAGTCGTCGATACGGATGTCTTTCCCGGACTGGCCGCGTTCGAGCGCAACCTGATCGCTCTGATCGACCTGGCTCGAGCGGGCGGAGCGGACGTCGTCCTGATGACCCAGCCGAGCTTGTTCAAGGAAGGAATGACGGCGGAGGAGGAAGCCGTCCTGGTGATGGTCCGGGTGGAGGCGGTCGGCCCGACCCGGCAGTGGAGCATCGCCACGGCGCGGCGCGGGATGGACGCTTACAACAGCGTCGTCCGGGAACTGGCCGGGCGCCGAAGTTGCCTCCTCATCGACCTGGAGAAGAGTGTGCCGAAAACGCTCGACTATTTCTGGGACGATGTCCACTATCTCGGCCCGGGCTTCGACCGGGTCGCCGAATCCGCGGCCGCGGGGCTGCCCGCCGGCGTCTTCGGCGCGGGCCGCTAGCGGATGATCCGGGTGACCTCCCGCCAGGACTTGATCGTCAGGGAGAAGCGCCCGCCGGGCTGCTCCAGGCGCTCGATCGTTGAATCATACTCCTGCATGTAGACATCCCTCTTGGACGTCGTCCCCACCTGGCGCATCTCGCCGAGGGTCACCGCCTTGCGGGCCTTACTGACGAGCTGGATCGACTCCGGGACGGAATTCGCCGTCCCCTTCAGGGCCGAGAATCCGGCCGCTCCTCCGCCGCTCGCCTGAATATATCGGGCGTAGAACCGCCCGATGTTCAGGAGGTTCACACACGGATTGACGTTTTCGATGTCCCCTTTCAGCGTGGTGAAATAGACGATGCCGTCGGACACGACCGGGTCGGCCCAGACTTTCTCTCCCGCGGCGAGCGATCCCTTGGCCAGCTGGTCGGAGAGCCCGAGCTCGGCGTCGCTCCCAAGATACCATTCCACGGACGGGTCCGCGTCGTCCAGGTAGCAAAGCAAGGCGTAATACCGATCGGCCGGGGACCGGTCGTCCCCCCCGTGCCGAAATAGACCCTCGGCGCGCCCGGCATCAAAGGATCGATCCAGACCGCCGGCTTGGTGATGATCGGATAGTTCATCGAGTCGGTGTAGGCGGCCGTCCATGTCCAGCCGGAAACGGTCGTGCTCGTCGTGTTCAGCTTCCACAGCCGGCCGTCGAGATCGCCGATATAGACGCTTTCGACGAAGCCGTCGTTGTCGATGTCCACGGCCGTCGGCGAGCCCGGCAGGGCGACGTAGATGTCCGGATAAGGCCGCGGACGCTTCGCGGCGGCGGTGTTCACGTTGGTGACGGTCTTGGTCGTGAGGGCTAGGCCCGTGTCGATCCGGACGGTATAGAAGACGCGTCCGACCACGGCGGAGGGATTGTTGTCGTACCCCGATCCCATGAAGGCCACCCACCGGACGTTCGAGCCCTGCATCACCCGGCCGATGGCCGGGACCGACCACGTCTCCCCGATCGTCGAGGCCGTGAACTCCCAGAGAGGCTGCGGGTTGAGGGGATCGGTCACGTCGAGAGCGAAATAGTAATTGAGACCGCCGCCGATCGAGCTTCCCGCGCCCGATCCCTGCCCGCAGATCAAGACCGTCTTCCAGGCGCCGTTGATGTACACGTCGGCGACGCTTGGAGAGCCGTCGACGAAAGAATCGCCGGCGCGGTACCGGATCCCCGTCCAGGGATCCTTCTGGGAGAGGTTCTTCAGCTTCGGGAGGAGGTTGTAGGGGATGTACCCCCACAGCTCCGCCCCGGTCGCCATGTCGAAGCAATGGAGCATGCCGTCGTTGGCCCCGACATAGATGACCTTGGAGCGGCCGGCCCCGGCCTGGACGAAAGCCGCGTATCCGGAGCCCATGAGCGCCGGGTCGCCGGAGGGCGGACCGACGACGGCCGGGTTGGAATGCTGGATGTCCCCCAGCTTCCACGCCTGGCCCGTCCCGCGGATGAATTCGATCAGCCCGGCGTTGTCTCCGTCGACGTCGCCGAGAAGGGAAGCCAGCGTCCCGACGTTGGCTCCGGTGAAATCCAGGCGGGTGAAGGGGTTCGAAGCGGAGCTCCGGTAGGAGGCGTAGACGGTCCGGTCCGCGGCGGCGCGGTCCCGGAGCAGCGCGCCGGCGTCCCAGGCGAGCTCGACGCCGGTCGCCAGCGTCCGGCCGCCCGTCGCCCCGAGGTCCCCGGTCGTCACGGTCTGGAGGCTTGAATAAGGCGAATTCTGCGCGGTCATGCTCGTGACGTCGTAGGCCCGGAGATGCCCCTCCCAGCCGGGGTATACGAACGTCGCGGCGACGATCATCTTGTGGGTCTGGGTGCCGATGACGAGCGTCGTGGCCGCATCCGACGTCCGGCTGTATTCCCGCCGCTCCACGTAGACGTACTCGAGCTCGATCCGGTCGAGGGACGGCGTATCGTATGATGCGTTCTCGAATCCGCTGATCCTGTCATCCGGGGCGCCGAAGACGGCCTTCCAGCGGAGCCGCGCCCCGAAAGAATGGAAATCGTGCCAGGGCTCGTCGGAGATCGTCCGGATCGTGCTTCCGGAATATGAGGCGTACGTTTCCCAGGTCTGGCCGTCGTTGTTCGAGACGAGGATCGTGACGGACAGCCCGGAGTACGACCCGCCGATGACGCTCTGGTTGAGGGCGGTCATCCGGACGCGGGTGATGGAATACTCGGCGGAGAGCGTCGGCGTCAGGGAAACGGACACCGCCGCCCCGCTCGTGTTGTACACGTTGGCCAGCTGGTTGATGAACAGGTAGTAGTTCCGGGCGTCGTTTCCGTCGGCCAGAAGGAAGTCGAGGAGCCCGTCGTTGTTGAAATCGAAGGCGAACCCGAGGTCGAAATCGACGACCTGGGGCGACCGCGTCTGGCCGTTGAAGATGAGACGGGAGGTTAAATCCCCGTTGGCGCAGCGAAAATAGTAGCACTTTCCGCCTGCGTTCGAACCATAGTTCCAGTTGTCCGTTCCGACGATCAGGTCGGTGTCGCCGTCCATATCGAAGTCGGCCGCGAGGGACACGGTCGCGGCCCCGTCGTAGAGGTCGTTGGAGCCGCTGTGGGACGGGTCGTTGTAGGTCGCGTACAGGGTGAAATTCCCGGTCCCGTCGTTCTTGTAATAAAGCAGGGAATCGTAGCTGACGCTTCCGACGATGATGTCCATGTCCGCGTCGCCGTCGAAATCCGCGACGGAGACCGTGCTGACGCCCCGGGAGCCCCAGGGCGTATCCAGGATCGGCGTCGGCTCGACGACGAAGGTCTGGGCGTTGACGGCTCCGTTGTTCGTGTTGGTGATCTTGAAGACATCGCCCCGGAAGTTTCCCATGATGACGTCGAGATCGCCGTCGCGGTCGAAGTCGAGCGAGATCATCATCGTCGCGGACCAGGCGATGCCCCTGAGGGTCGACGACCAGGCCGAGGTCATCTCGGTCCGGGTGAAGGTGACCGACCCGGTCCTCACCCCGCCGGTGATGATGTTGTTCCGATAGAGCCAGATCCGCTTGAACGCGTAGGAGCTGTCGTCGTTCGAGACGATATAGAGAAAGTCGCAATCCCCGTCCCCGTCATAATCGGCGGACGTCATCCCGCAATGGCCGCTCGTGTCGATGGCCTGGCCGCCGACGCCGCGGGTCGGCCAGCCGGACGCGTCGCCGGTGCTCCCGTCGATCCAGGAGGCGATCCGGAACGTCCCGACCTGGCCCGCCCCGCCCATATTCCGGACGAAGGCGAGAACGTTGCTGTAGCTGCTGCTCGAGCCGACGTAGTCCGCCCATCCGTCCAGGTCGAAATCGCCGGGCGCGACCGCGTTGACCCAAGCCGGGACGCTGGCCGGGGCGGAAACGCTGAAATTCGCGCCGAGCTTGTTCATCGTCACGGTGCTCCGCGGGGTGACCGGATCGTTCCACCAGAATTTCGCCGGGCTCTTGTCGAGGTCGATGGACGCGGTGGAGGAGAAATGATCCGAAAACGTCCCCGTAGACTCCGTGCACGGCTGCTGCGGGAAGACCGGCGTGAGGCCGATCCACCCCGCCAGGACGAGAGCCCTCGGGATCCGGGATTTCATCGTTCCATATCTCATCTCGTCCTCATACGGCCGCGCTCATGGCGTTCCGGCTCAGAGCCCGACCAGCACTTCCAGCCGGACGGAGTCCAGGATGCGGCTTCCGGCCCGGACGGTCCCGATCGAAACGATGAGCGCCTCGGCCGGGCTGGCCGTTCCGCCGCCCGCTTGCCCGTCTAAAAGGAAGACCGTGTAGGCGTGCCGGGGATCGGGCTGGCCCGCTTCGTCCGTGGCGAACGTCTGATGAAAGTAGATCAAGTTCGTGACGTTCGGCGCGCCGTCGCCGTCCGGATCGAAGGCCTGGAGGAGCTCCTGGTCCGTCAGACGGCGGAAGTAGGAAGGGTTCGGCAAGTCGGAGATCGTTCCCTGATCGATGCCGGCCGGCTGGGTCATGTAGTGGCCGGCGAAGCTGGTCCAATCCCCGTTGGTCATGTGGAATTCGATGACCAGGCGGGCGGCTTCGAACCCGGCCTCGGCGGCGTTGAACGCTTCTTCATGAAAGCGCATGCTGCCCGAGATCTTGGGACCCATGCTCGTCAGGGTCAAGAGGGGGATGCCGATCCCGGCCAGCAGGGCGACGACGAGGAGGACGATGATCAGCGTCGATCCGCGTTCGATCCTCTTTCGGCGCATCATCGCTCCTCGGTCCGGTTGTAGATGGCCAGGGTCAAGTTCCGGATGTTGGACGTGGATTCGAGCAGGTAGCGCTTGTGGCCGTCATCGGCCCCGGCCGCCGCGGCATTGGCCATCGTCGGCCGCCGGTAAAGGTACGTGTTGTGGGTGGGCGTGTTGGAGATGAGGGCGTAGCGGTCCTGGGTCCGGCCGAGGACCCAGATCTTGACCTGGCGGATCCGGGCCCGCTGGGCGATCGTCCAGGAAGGGTTCCAATCCTGGAATCCGTCCAGCGCCGCCGCGGCGTCGCCGTCCATGTCCCCGTTGTACCGGAACTGGATGCTCTCGATATTCTGGGCGATAGGGTAATGGGTGCCGTTGTCCGTCATGTAAAGGATCCCGCCCTGGCCGCCGCCGATATAGCCGTCGGCGCCCGCGGCGAGGCCGGGGTAATTGCCGGTGACGTCCAGCCAGTACTCGCGGATGTTGGCGAA
Source organism: Candidatus Aminicenantota bacterium (assembly GCA_963848835.1). Lineage (GTDB taxonomy): Bacteria > Acidobacteriota > Aminicenantia > Aminicenantales > UBA4085 > CAWKFB01. The sequence continues at coordinate 58,227 of CAWKFB010000023.1, forward strand.
TATCACCGTCCCCCCGTCGTAGTCCGCGTCGGGGCATTCGTCTCCTGAAAATCCGAAGGACAGCAGGAGATCCAGAAATCCGTCGCCGTCGTGATGTTCGCCGCCCCCATGATGGAAGGAGAAAGATTCTTCCCCGTCTCGGTTCTTGCGCTTCACCGACGCGACGGTCCGGACGGACGCGCTGGTACAGCCCGAGGACGGATTCGGCAGGAGAAGGCAGGTTTTGCCGACGTACTCGCTGTCGGCGTAAGGAAAATGCTCCAGGACGTGATCGCCCAGGGTGATTTTGTCGCCCTGTCCGTGGCAGTTGACGATCTGGGTCCTGAAGGGATAATCGAGATTGCCCATGATCCGGAGCCGGTCGGGCCGGACCGCGGCCGCCCCCTGGAGCTCGTTATCGACGCCGTCGATGCCGTTCCCCAGCGCCGCCGCCGTCAAGTCGGCTCCGGCCATCCGGGCGTCCCGGGCGAGGAAATACATGGCCGCGCGGACGTCCTGCTGGAGCCGGGTGTACTGCTGCTGGTCGGCCGAGGTCTTGTTGCTCCGGACATAGATGGACAGGGTTCCGGTCACGATGATGAGGGTGATCAGGCTGACCGCCAGGAGCTCGACCAGCGTGAATCCCCCCCTCCGGAGCGACGGACCGCGGCTCATGTTCGGCTCCCGCTCATCGTCCGATCACCGTATTCATGACCGAGAGAACCCCGTGCCCGGAGGGGTCCTCGGACAGGGCCTCCGCGCTCGCGGCGAGCTGGATCGGCGGAAAAACGAGGACCTGGACCGCCCAGGAGTAGCCGCTGCCCTGGACCTTCGTCAACCGGCGGAAATCCGGGGTTCCGTCCTGGTTCATGTCGATCGTCTCGTCGGACGACTCCCCGCGCGCGGTCGAAGGGAAGGTCGAGATTTCGTTGTTTGTCAGGGTTCGGACGTAATCGATCGCCTGCTGGGCCAGGAATGTCGCCTGGCCGATCCCGCCTCCGCGGGTGTTGTTGGAGATGCTGACCAGGAAGAGCTGGGCCAAGCCGAGAAGAGCGATCCCCATGACGGCCATCCCGATGATGGCTTCGATGAAGGACGACCCGGCCCGGGCTCGGCGCATCTTCCCTCAGCTCCTCGAGAATTGGACCGATCCGCCGGCGAGGAAACGGATCGTCCGGTTGGACGGCTGGCCCAGACTGGAGAGCTTCGCGCTCGAAAGAACGATCGAGTTCTTGGAGCTGTCATAAGCCGTGACGATTCCCGTCGGCTGGAAGGCGATCGCGGAGCCGGTCGGGAGGTTTATCGCCGCCGTGATTTTCGACGGGATCTTGACCGGCCTCAACCCCGGCATCTGCGTCCAGCTTCCGGCCGCGGCCTCCCGCTCGATAACATAGGACCAGGCTCCGTCGGACTGAGAGAACCGGACCCGGTGATCCATCCGGGACGAAGCGGCCTGCCACTTGGCCGTCTGGAGGGCCATCAGGACCTCGCTGGCCGTGTTGTCGAGGGCCCGGACGTATTGGGAGTTGAAGGAGTTCACGGCCACCATCGCGACGAGCCCGGCCAGGATGGCGACACCGACCATGATCTCGATCAGGGAGAAGCCGGCGCGGAAGCGCAGGCCGGTCCGCCCGGTCAGTCGCACTCTCTCGTCCAGACGCATTAGCATACCTCTTTGTCGAAACCGCCCCATGGTATCCCGGGACACCGGCCGGGGCAATGCCCGGCGAGAGTGATTCCGCGGGTGAGAATTCGCCCCGTCTTCTCCCCTCCGGCGGCGGGGATGCCTCACCCCTAAAGGGGATGGCCCGTCATCGCACCATGACGTCCGCCGGCGCGGCGCTTTGTTTTTTGGACGGGAGATCGGGTGCGCCGGGCCAAGCCTTGACCTGATTCGGCTTTGAGCCGCGATTGAATCGTCTCCGGAGGTGTGATACTTTTTCCCTTTGGGCTAAAGGATTCCGACTTGCCTGTCATCGAACGCGTCTCTGATTGGACGGCCCTCCAAGGAGTCTGGAACGGACTCGTCGAACGGTCGAGGACGGCCTCTCCATTTCTGACCTGGGAATGGCTCTCGGCTTGGTGGCAGGTGTTCGGACGAGGAAGCGACCTCCTGGTTCTCGTGTCGAGACCCGGGCCGGGCTCCGAGCCCGCGGCGATCGCTCCCTTGATGATCTCCCGCGAGGGGGGAATCCGAACCGTCCGGTTCATAGGCTGGGGGATGTCCGACAGCCTGGATTTTATCGTCAGCGGGGATGACCGGGAATCGGTCCCGGCCTTTTTCCGCTTCCTCCGCCGCTGTCCGGCGAAATGGGCGCTCCTCTGGCTGGGCGATTTCATCGCCGATGAAGAGACGATCGGTTCCGTCGAGCGCGCCGCTTCCGAAGCCGGATTGAAAGGCCGGAGGCTCACGCCGACACGCGCTCCTTTTCTGGCCGTTTCAGGGACTTGGGACGCCTTCCTCGCGGGGAAGAGCCAGCATTTCCGGCGTATACTGAAGCAGAAGGAAAGCCGCCTCTCCCGATGCGATCGCCGCGTCGCGGTCGAGAGGATCCGCGGCCCCCTGGGGCCGGAGGGGCTTTCCAACCTTCGGGCGGTCGAGACGGGCAGTTGGAAAGGACGGGAGTTCGCTCGATCAGCCGAAAAAAAGAAAGAGAAGGAATTCCTCGAGCGAGCCCTGCCGGCGCTCGCTTCGCGCGGCTGGCTCGACCTTTGGATGGCGCGCGTCGACGGCCGTCCGGCCGCATATCAGATCAACCTGGATTTCGGCGGAAAATCCTGGGTTTACAACAACGCCTTCGACCGAGGCTCGGCCGGGCTGAGCCTGGGGGTCGCGCTCATGAGGAGAGCCGTCGAGGCGGCTTTCCGGGAGGGAAAGAGGGAGTGCGACTTCCTCCGCGGCGAGGAGGCGTTCAAAAGGGCATGGACCGGAACGGCGAAAAACGTCTTTCAGCTCGTTCTGCGCAGGCCGGGCATTCCCTCGCGGCTGGCCTGCGCCTGGGCGTACGGACTCGTCCGAAACGTCCGCCGGTTCCGGTCAAGGTACGGGAAGCGTCTGGACGATGGAGCCTAGGAGATGAGAAACCAGCGGCTAAATCGTCCTTGACAGGACGCCGAATTTCCAATTAAATTATTCTTTTTAAAGGAGGTCCCATGAGTCTCGCATCGTGGCTGATCATCGCCGGCGCCGTCGTCGTCTTCATCATCCTGCTCGTTCTCGTCTTCGCCAAGCAGTACAAAAAGGTCGGCCCGAACGAGGCCCTCATCATCTCCGGCCGGAAAAAGACCGTCACCCACCACGACGGCTCCCGGCACAAGGTCGGCTACCGCATCCGCCTGGGCGGAGGGACCTTCGTCCTGCCCTTCCTCGAGACGGTGGACACCCTGCCCCTCGAGGTCATCCCCCTCCAGGTCCGGACTCCCGACGTCCTGACCCACGGCGGCATCCCCATCCTGGCCGACGCCACCGCCCAGGTCAAGGTCGAGTCCTCCGAAGCCTCCATCCACATCGCCGCCGAGCAGTTCCTCGGCCTGGGCAAGGACGGCATCCGCGAGGTCGCCGTCGCCGTTCTCGAAGGCAAGATGCGCGAGATCATCGGAACGATGACGATCGAAGACATCTACCGGGGCCGGGGCGAGTTCGACAAGCGCGTCGCCCAGGCCGTCTACGAGGACTTCGCCAAGATGGGCCTGGTCCTGCTCTCTTTCTCCCTCAAGGAATTCAGCGACCCGCAGGGATACCTCGACGCCCTGACCAAGCCCCTCATCATGGCGGCCAAGCGTGAAGCGGTCATCGCCGAGGCGGAAAGCCAGAAGGAGGCGATCATCCGCTCCTCCCAGGCCCGCAAGGAAGGAGAGGTCGCCCGGCTCCAAGCCGAGGCCCTCATCGCCAAGGCCCAATGGGAGAACGAGGCCAAGAAGGCCGAGTCCCAGGTCCTGGTCAACCAGAAGAAGGCCCACGCCGACTTCGCTTACGAGATCGAGCGGAACAAGATCGGCCAGGAGCTCAAGCTCGAGGAGGCCAAGGTCCGCCAGGTCGAAAAGGAGCAGGCCATCAAGGTCGAGGAGCTCGAGATCAGGCGCCGGGAGAAGGAGCTCGAAGCCAACGTCCTGAAGCCCTCCGACGCCCGCAAGTACCAGATCAAGTCCGAGGCCGAGGCCGAGGAGTTCCGGATGCAGGCCGAGGCGCGCGGCAAGGCCGAGGCCGTCCGGCTCGAAGGCCAGGCCGAGGCGGAGAAGATCAAACAGAAGGGCGCGGCGGAAGCCGAGGCCATGACGAAAAAGGCCGCGGCCTGGGAGAAATACGGCGAGGCGGCCACGCTCGACATGTACATGAAGGTCCTGCCCGACGTGGCCAAGTCCGTGGCCGAGCCGCTCAGCAAAGTGGACAAGATCATCGTCGTCGGAGGAGACAAGTCCCTGGGCACGACGCGGATCACCGGCCAGGTCGCCGAGGTCATCGCCCAGCTCCCCGAGGTCGTCAAGGCCCTGACCGGGGCCGACCTGAAGAAGTTCCTCAAGGACAAGCTCAATCCCGAATCCAAGCCCGAGAAATAGCCCCGGGCGCGGCGACCGAGGTCCATCATGATCTCCGAGAAAGCGAACCGGATCGGCGACTCCCCAACCTTCAAGGTCGCGGCGAAGGCCAAGGCCATGCAGGCCGAGGGCATCGACGTCGTCGACCTCAGCCTCGGCGAGCCCGATTTCCCGACCCCCGAGAACATCAAGGCGGCCGGGATCAAGGCCATCCAGCAGAACTTCACCAAGTACACGGCCACGGGAGGAACCCCCGACCTCAAGAAGGCGATCATCGCCCGGCTCAAAGAGGACAACGGACTGACCTACGCCCCGAACGAGATCATCGTCTCGACGGGGGCCAAGAGCTCGCTCTTCCACGCCATCCAAACGATCCTGGACGAAGGCGAAGAGCTCATCATCCCCGCCCCGTACTGGGTCACGTACCCGCATCTCGTCACCCTGGCCAAGGGGAAGTCGGTCATCGTCCCGACCAAGGAGGAAAACGGATTCACCCTGACTCCGGACGAGCTCCGGGCCCATATCACGCCCGCGACCAAGGCCCTCCTCCTGAACTCGCCCTCCAACCCGACCGGCGCGACCTACTCCAAGGAGCAGCTCGAAGCCCTGGCCGAGGTCGTCCGCAAGGAGGACATCCTCGTCATCTCGGACGAAATCTACGACAAGCTCATCTACGACGGGTTCAAGACGGTGAGCTTCGCCTCGCTCGGCGAGGACATCAAGAAGAAGACGATCCTGATCAACGGCATGTCCAAGGCCTACTCGATGACCGGCTGGCGCATCGGATACACGGCCGGCCCGGCCCCGGTCATCGCGGCGATGGATCGGATCCAGAGCCACACGACCTCGAACCCGACCTCGATCTCCCAGAAGGCGAGCGTCGAGGCCCTGGCCGGACCGCAGTTCGAGATCTCGAAGATGGTCGCCGAGTTCCAGCGGCGGCGGAACTACTGCCACATGAAGCTCGCGGCCATGCCGCGCGTCTCCTGCTTCAAATCGCAGGGCGCCTTCTATCTCTTTCCGAACGTCAGCGCCTATTACGGCATGGAGTTCAACGGGACGCCCATCCGGAACTCCTACGGCATGGCCTACTACCTGCTCAAGGAAGGCCGGGTCGCCATCGTCCCGGGCGACGCTTTCGGCGCGGACGACTACATCCGCATCTCCTACGCCACTTCGATGGACAAGCTCGAGAAGGCCATGGAGCGGATCGGCGAAGCCCTGACCAGGCTCAAGCCGGCCCGCAAGGCCAAGCAGGTCGCCTTCCAGAACGCCGTCACCCGGGTCAAGAAGTCCGTCCCCGTCGAGCCGGCCGTTACGGAAGCCGTCCGCGACGGCCTGGTCGCGGAAGCCGGGGCGGCCCTCGCCTCGGGACCGTTCTTCGAGTGGAACGCCAACATCAACGGCGTCGTCGTCCAGCTCAAGACGAACGTCGGCCATCTCTACGATTTCTGGATGGAGAACTGGTCGCCGGCCCAGCTCGACTCCGACCTCGAGCCGCACGGCATCATTTACGCCGTGGACGGCCTGGCCGGGCGCGAGCCGCGGGCATTCTACAACACCGCGACGAAGACAGGCGTGCTCATCAACTCCGACGGCTACGGCCCGCTGCGAAGCCTCGCCCTCGGGCTCGTTTCCGACGTGTCCGAGCGCCTCTTCGGCGTTCACGCCCTCCGGGGCATGTCGCTCGACCTCGGCGGGCAGGGGCTGAGCCTCATCGGGCCTCCCGGAACGAAAAAGACGGAGCTTTTCTTCGGGCTGCTCCGCGACCCCAAGTTCCGCTTCCACTCGAACGACATCGCCTTCCTCCGCTACTCCGGCAAGGCCGCGCTGGCGGACGCGGTGGAGCGAAAAGCCTTCGTTCCCTCGAACTCGGTGAAGCTCTTCCAGAAGCTCGCCCCTCTTTTCGACAACAGCAAGGGCGAGAACGTCATCCTGAGGAAAGAGGATTGCAAGAACGCCGAGTGCCTCGCCCAGGACGACTGCCGCCTCGACCGCGGCTCGCCGTTCTGCTACGAAGCCTCCAAGCACAGCCACGTCCTGCTCGATCCCAACTGGATCGCCGGACCGGGCTCGGCGCCGAAGCGGACGACCCTGCGCTGGGTCTTCCTGCTCCGGAACGACGCGATCTCGCCGTCCCTCGTCGAGCTCGGGCCCGATGAGGCGCTCCGCATCTTCGAATCGGGGGAAAGCCCGGGGATGCAGAGGAGCGCCGCCGACGGGCCGCCGCCGCTATTCTTTAACCCCCACCTCCTCGTCGCGACCGAGGAACGGCTCGCCCTGCAAAAGGGCTTCTTCCAGAAGCTCATCGCCGGGACCAAGGTATACCTGTTCAACAGCGGCGCGGCCGGGGTCGAAAAAATCAAAGAAACCATCGGAGCGTAGCTCCGGGATTGCCCCTCGCTCACGGGAACCTCTGCGGTTCCCCCGGAAGCCGGGTCCCCCTCCCAATGTTCGCTCCGGGGCAATCCCTCCGCCCGGCGAATTTTTCGGAGTTGCCAACGCTCACGCGGGAACCCATCCCGGTTCCCCGGTGGTTATTTAAGCGTGCTCTACCGCCGCCGCTATGCCCAGCGCAAGCCGCAGATTCGGCATTTGATCTCGATTTGAACGGCAGAGAATTATGCGCGAACAGGATTCCCGGTGAGGCCGATCGTGGGACGGTGAGCGAAGATGTCGCCGTCGCCCGCGAGCCACGCTTTTCGAGGGTATCCGGATCGGAAGAAGCCGGACGGCGAACCATGTCCGAAGCTTCCCGGCATTCGTCCGTTGTGTCAATGCCGGGAAGCAAGTTGTGAGCCGCCGAGAAAAGCGGGGTGAGCGGAAGCGGGCTTCCAGGCGATAGGAGCGAATTCCGTCCCCGATCGGCCGAACGGGGATGTTGAGCTTAATTCCCGGGTGAGCGAGGGCCGAACCCGGAGTCTTCTAGCGGATTTGGATTTCGGTCCCTACGGTGAAGAACTTGTAGTCGTCGTACGTCACGGTGACCATCGACCGGGTGAAGGTCATCGAGCCTTTTTTATAGGTTTCTTCCGTCCGGTCGCGCGTCGGGAACCGGATGCCGTTGCGCTCGATCCCGAACTCCGTCTCGGACATGACCGCCGGGTTCATTTTGAGATCTTCGGCGATCGCCTCGACTTCTTTCCAGCCGCTGAACGATTCCGGGTCCCATGAGATCCGGAGCACGGCCCCGTCCTTGACGCGAACCCAAGCCCTGCCGGTCAGAGTCTTCCCGACCCAGCCGGGCTTGGCAACGCAGGCGACCACGACGACCGGCTCTCTCTTGATCTTGTCGTTCTCGACGAACGTGTAATCGTGCTCCGCCGCCGCGGCTTCTCCCAACAGCATCGACGGCCCGAAAAAGACATCGTTGAACTTGAAATGGCGGGTTGTGATCGGCGCGTCCTTTTGCTCGATCTCCTCGCCGCTCTTCTTCAGCAGGTCCCGCTTTTCGGTAACAGTACCGCCCTTGCGGACATACATGTAATTATACTGGGATACAACCGCATTGAAGCTCTCCGGCGGCGCCGCCTTCGTTTTCAACCCGGTGGATTGACCCCAGGCGTTGACTCCGCCCCCGACGGCCGTTCCTACGGGCCCCCTACGCGTATTACTTTCCTCCTTGACCTTTTCCAGGCAAACGAAGTCGAGAGCAGCTTTATCCATTTTGGTGCAATACTTCCGGGCGCTTAAAAGAACCGCGGAAATGTCTTTCCCGTCGGGGCCCGCTTGCATTCCAAAGGAAGCGCCAATTAAAGCAAAAGTAAAAAAATATCCTAAAGCAGTACGATGTTTCATGATATTTAAAGCCTCCGCTCAGAGAAGCTGGTTCAGCAAGTACTCGATATCGGTTTGATTGAACCCCTCCACCTTATAGCGGATGGTCATGTTCCGATCGAGGATGATGGGAAGAGGGATGCTCGATTTTCGGAACGCGCTATAGACCATCTGCGCGTTGTCGTCGAGAACGGGAAACGTCAATCCGTAGGTCGAAGCCCAGGAGGCCGCGCTTCCCTGGATGACGATCAGGATGTATGTGAAGCCCCGGTTTTTGTACTTCTGGTAGAGCGCCTCGGCTTTCTGCGCCCTCTCCTGGCAGGGGGCGGACCCGTCGGAGGCGAAATCCATGAGGATGACCCTGCCGAAATGATCGGCCAGATTGAAGCTGCCGCCGCTCTGGTTCGCGGCCGTGAATGGTGCGACGATCGATCCCGCTTCCGTCCCGTACGACGCGGGCGAAGCGGTGAAGTTCGCGTCCGTCTTCGACATGCCCCCGACCTCGTAATTCGACGGCGAGAAAGCCGTGCCAATCCGGGCCGGCGTGATAAAGAACCGGATACGACCATAACCAGTTGCGTCCAAGCCTCCGAATGAGTACTTGCCGTCGGCGCCCGTGGTCGTCGTCTTCGACCCCGCCCAGGAAAGGTAGACCGTCACGCCCGCCAAAGGCGCGCCGTTCTGGGTGATGATCCCGCTGAAAGTGACCGTAACCTCCGTATCTACCCCGCCCGGATTCGTGGTGGGATTTTTACAACCGGGACAGGAGAAGACGACGCAGACGGCGAGCGCAAGGACGCCGGAAAAGCGAAGACGAATGGTTTGGCTTTCATTTCCCTTCTCCTTCGAACATACGTACCCCCAAGGGAAAAAAGCCTCTTCTTCACACCCCTGCAAATAATTTTACCCCCCCCCGCAAAATAATCAAGTCAAGTGCTCCGCTGGATTTAAGGTGCAGTTAACTTAATTCCCGATGATGAAACCGATTCGTTAATAGCATTCTCTGGGAATTAAGATAACTGGCACCTTAATTCCCGAGCTCTTCATCTTCGACTTTTGTCTCCTCGCGGAAGGGGGACCCGCTCCGGGGGGAACCGTCGAAACCGGTTCCCCGGCGGCGTTATTAAGCGTGCTCCATCACCCCCACGCGAGCCCGCCGCACGGACGACTTGGCCGATGAGCCGGATGGGGTCCCCCGGGTTGGGGGAAGGATGCGGCGAATTCGGCCGAGCTATCCGCGGCGGGATTCGCCTCGAGCGACGGACGATCGAAGTGCGACGCGTCTTTTATATTGGGGCGCGAGGGGGGCTCCCTGAGCGGGCCAGCGCAGCGGAGCGGGCATGGTTCCTCGACCGAAGGGAGAGGAGAGCGGAGCGAGCACGAGGAACGGATTTTTCTCGCTGGGAAAAATCCGTGTCCCGATCAGGGAGTCCCCCGGGAGCCCCAATAAGGCGGACGCGAGAGCGGCGGGCCTTGACCGCCGCGCTCGCGTTTTAGACGAGATCTTTCTCTATCTCGGAGGCGAGGAGGTGGAGGAGCACGAGGTGCATCTCCTGGACGCGCGGCGTGCTCTTCGACGGCACGCGGAGCAGGAAGTCGCACAGCGGCACCATCTTCCCCCCATCCGCCCCCGTCAGACCGATGGTGATCAGTCCCCGCTTCCGGGCCGCGGCGAGGCCGCGGATGACGTTCGCCGAGGTCCCGCTCGTGGATAGGGCCACGGCGACGTCGCCGGCCCGCCCCATGGCTTCGATTTGGCGGCCGAAAACCGCGGCGAAGGACATATCGTTCGCGATCGAGGTCAGGATCGAGGTGTCCGTCGTGAGGGAGACGGCTCGTAACGCCGGCCGCGGGGCGCCGAATTTGTTCACGAGCTCGGCGACGAAATGCTGGGCTTCCGCGGCGCTGCCGCCGTTCCCGAAGGCCAGGACCTGGCCGCCGGCCGCCAGGGCGGCGCGGCAGGCGCGACCGGCCCGTCCGATCCCGGCGCCGTTCTTCGAAAGCGTTTTCCCAACGAGCCCGCTCAGCTCTTTGGCCAGGGCGGAAGGATTCATAGGAGCTCCTTTTCGAGGCTTTCCGCGATCGCACCCCGGACGCGGTCCATCAAGCCGGGCAGGTCTTCCGCCCGGGTTCCTTTGGTTTCGATCGCCGGAAGGAAAGTGACCCGGACACGGCCGGCGCGGATGAAGAAGCTGCCCTTGGGCATGAGCGCCCGGGTCCCCTGGAGGACGGCCGGAACGATGGGCGATCCCGTTTCGACGGCGAGGAAGAAGCCCCCGCGCCTGAAGCGCTGGAGGGCGCCGTCGCGGCTCCGGGTTCCCTCGGGGAAGATCACGAAGGCGTCGCCGGAAGTCTTGACCGTTTCGACGGCCTTCTCGATGACCGCCTTCCCCGTATCGCCGCCCTTGCGGTCGACCGGGACGAAGCCGATGAACTTCATGCCCGTCCCGACCACCGGGAGCCGGAAGGCTTCCTTCTTGATGATGACGCGGACCCGGCGCCGGAGATAGGCGACAAGAAGCGGGCCGTCGAGCATGCTGACGTGATTGGACATATAGACGACCGGTCGGTCCGGGGGAGGTTCTCCCGGCCCCGAACCTCGACCCGGATCCCGACGACGCGGGCGCAGACGCGGACCGCCCAGGTGCCGATCGGAAACCACGGCCGGCGCAAACCGAAGATCATGCAGACGAGGAGCGGCACGGTCAGGCAGAGAACGGTGAGGACGATCAGGATCGCGACGAGAAGGGTCCGCGCGGCGGCCACCGGAGGATTATAGGGGGTTCGAAGGCGGGATTCAAGGCGCCCGGCGCCCTGCCGGGCGCACCAATAAAAAGGGGCGCCGCGGGTTTCCCGCGGCGCCCCGACAAGACGAGAGTGTACCGACCCGAACCTTACGAACCGGAGACGCCGGCCCGCGGTCCGCGGATGGTCTGGCCGCTGAAGTTGATCAGGTCCTTGTCGAAGTCGGCGACCGCGCCGATCGAGTAGAGGCCCGCTTCAGGCGAGGCCAGGACATACGTCCAGCCTTCGACCGTGCCGTCGCGCCCGTAAGAGGAAATCAGGAAGTCGTCGGCCCCCGAGCCGGTCAAACCGTAGTTCGAATCGCAGTTGGTCCCGGTGTAGATCTTGAAGTTCGTGCCCCACTGGTCCGTCATCGGGATGGCCTTGGTATACATCGGCACGAGGGCGGTCTTCATCGTGTTGGAGATGTCGCCGTTGTTCACGAAGGGCGTGGCCTTGTCCGTGACATAGTCGGCGATCCAGGTTGCGATCGTGCTGATGTCCTTCTGGGTGCCACGGACCTTCGCTTTCTGAAGGGCGGTCATCGCGTTCGGGATGAGGAGGGCGGCCAGGATCCCGATAATGGCCACGACGATCAGCAGCTCGATCAGGGTGAAACCTTTCTGTCTCTTAAGCATCATATCCTCCTTGCCTTGTTGCTGGGATTTTGATTCAACAAGGTCAAAAAAAGCATTGCATTATTCTCTATGCAAAGGCCGTGCCAAGGCCAAAAAATTGTTAATTTGTTTAATTTAAATAAGTTATACGCTTTATGAACTATCAAGATTATCGCAGAAATGACACTATTTGTCAATTCAAGCCGTTTTTTGTCATTTTCAGGCATGGGAATTTCCATTCCCGGACCCGTTTCGGCCGTTCGCCCGCCCGAAAGCCCGGATCTTGTATTTGTCCAGCAGATAACGCAGGGATCGGTAGCTGATCCCGAGCATGTCGGCCATCCGGCTCATATTCCCGCCGGCCCGGTCCCCCGCCTCCTGGATGTACCGCTTCGCCTCCTCGTCGAGATGATCCTCGAGGTTGAACCCGGTGCCCAGGCCCGCCGACGCCTCGAGCTTCGGACGCCGGCCGAGGAACTCCTCGGGCAGGCTCGAGGGCGTGATGGTCTCGCGGCCCTCGACGGCGACGACGCGCTCGACGAGGTTCTCGAGCTCGCGGACGTTTCCCGGCCAGGGGTAGGCCTCCAGGGCGTTCATCGCCTCGGGCGTGATCCGCTTCAGCGGCCGGGCCGTCTTGTCGCAGTGCTTGCGGAGGAAGAAACCGGCGAGGAGGGAGATGTCCTCGATCCGCTTCCGGAGCGGGGGCATCTCGAAGGAGATGACGTTCAGGCGGTAATAGAGCTCTTCCCGGAAGCCGCCGTCGGCGATCCGCTTCTTCAGGTCCTGGTTCGTCGCGGCGATGATCCGGACGTCGACCGGGATCTCGTCCGTGCCGCCCACCTTGCGGATCGTCCTCTCCTGGAGGACGCGGAAGAGCTTGACCTGGGTCCAGGGCGACATCTCGCCGATCTCGTCGAGGAAGATCGTCCCGGTGTCGGCCGTCTCGAACATGCCCCGCTTTTCCACGACCGCCCCGGTGAAGGAGCCCCGGACGTGGCCGAAGAGCTCGCGACTCGAGCAGGGTCTCGGGCAGGGCGCCGCAGTTGATCGAGACGAAGGCGTTGTCCTTGCGGTGGCTGTTCGAATGGATGGACCGGGCGGCCAGCTCCTTGCCCGTGCCGCTCTCGCCCGTGATCAGGACGGTCGAGTCCGTGGAAGCGACCTTCTCGATCAGGTCGAAGACCTCGCGCATGGCCCGGCTCTTGCCGATGATGTTGTCGAAGCTCGAGGCGTCCCGGATCGCCTTCTTGAGCAGGACGTTCTCCTCGCGGAGCCTCCGCTCCTCGAGCCCGTGGGACAGGATGATCTTCAGCTCCTCGATCTCGAACGGCTTGACGACATAGTCCAGGGCGCCCATCTTGAGGGCCTCGACCGCCTGCTTGACGCTCCCGTAGGCGGTGATCATGATTACCGGCGCGAGTGGATGCAGCTCCTTCGAACGGGCCAGGAGCTCCATCCCGTCCACATGCGGCATCTTGATGTCGCAGATGAGGGCGTCATACTCTCCCGCCTCGATGAGGTCGAACACCTGGGGGGTTCCCGGATTCAACCGGACCCGGTAGCCTTCCTTCTGGAACACGACGCCGAGGAGCTCGAGGATGCTCTTCTCGTCGTCGACGATCAGGAGGCGCATCATGGCCGGGCGTCCTGTCCCTTGGCCGAAACGCCGGGCCGGGGGAAGGCGAGGACGATCGACGTCCCCGCCTGGGGCGCGGAATTCACGGAGATCGTCCCGCGCAGGTCGGAAACGAGGCGCTCGACGACGGCCATTCCGAGCCCCTTCCCGTCGTCGAAACGGGTGTAGAAGGGCTCGAACATGCGCGCCCGCTCCTGCTCGGTCATGCCGAAGCCCGTGTCGACGAACCGGATCTGAACCCCGTCGCCGTTAGACGATGGAAAATCGATCGACAGCGTCCCCCCGTCCGGCATGGCCTGGACGGCGTTCCGGGTGAGGTTCCAGAAGATCTGCTTGAACGACCCGGAGTCCCCCCGGTAGGGGACCTGGGCGGCCTGGAACGAGCCGCGGACCTCGACCCCCTCGCCGAGCCCGCCGCTGATCGCGGAGCATGGTCACGGTCTCGCGGGCGATCTCGGCCAGGTCGATGTCGGCGGCGCTCTCGCGGGCCGGAGCGGCCAGGTGGAGGAACTGATCGATCGTCGCAGAGACGCGCCGCGATTCCCCGACGACGATGTCCATGAGGCGGCCCTGCTCGGGGTTGAGGGCCAGGTCCGACTTGAGGACCTGGACGGCGCCCGAGATCGCCGCCAGGGGATTGCGGATCTCGTGGGCGATGAGGGCCGACATCCGGCCGGCGGCGGCCTGCCGCTCCTTGATCTCGAGCTCGCGCCGGGCCGCGGCCAGGGCCTCCCAGGCCTTGCGGAGACTGCGCGACAGATAGTTGACCAGGACGGCGATGACGAAGAAGAGGGCCCAGGCCAGGAAGATCGTGTAGAGGACCGCCCCCAGGGTGGGCGCCGCATCCGCCTGGTCGGGATGATAATACGGGATCAGGCCGTAGAACATCCCGTCGGCCAGGACCCCGAAGAGGATCGCCGCCAGCGCGGCGGCCATGTACGCGGCCCGGCTGGAGATGACGAGGCTGGCGGCGATGATGACGAAGACATAGAGGAAATACAGGTTGCCGGCGATGCCCCCGGAGGCGTAGACGAGCGCCGTGACCAGGGCCAGGTCGAAAAAGATCTGGACGTAGGATTGAACGCGGAGGTTCCGGTAAAAGCGGAAGAGAAGGAGGTACGCCGCGCTGAGAATGATCCCGGCGGCGATCAGGGAATAGAAGAGCTCGAGGCGAAGGAAGGACTCCGTCGAGAGCTGGATGACGAGCGCAGCGACAAGGAGGGCCAGGACGACCGTCACCCGGCCGACGATGAGCGACTTCAGGCTGCGCCGGTCGATGGTCATTGGATCTGGCTCATCAGGGAGAAGATCGGGAGATACATGGCGATGATGAGACCGCCGACGATCCCGCCGACGCCGACCATGAGCACGGGCTCGAGGATGGCGAGGAGGGAGCCGACCGAGGCCGAGACCTCGTCGTCGTAGAAGTCGGCCATCTTCGAGAGCATCTGGTCGAGGGTCCCGGTCGCTTCGCCGACGTTGACCATCTGGGTCATCATGAATGGGAAGCGGCCGGTCGCCTTGAACGACTGGGTCAGGCTCCGGCCTTCGGAGACCATCTTGCGGACGTCCTGGACGCTCTTCTCGATGACCATGTTGCCCGAGGTCGACGAGGTGATCTTGAGGCTCTCGAGCATGGCCACGCCGCCGCCGAGCAGCGTCGAGAGCGTCCGGGTGACCCGCGAGATGGCGACCTTGGTCAGGAGGCTCCCGAAGATGGGCATCTTGAGGACGATGCGGTCGACGGACATCCGGCCGAAGGGCGTCTTGCGGTAGGCCCGGAAGGCGAAAATCATGGCGATGAATCCGAGGACGAGGAAGAGGATGTAATTCCCGATGAAATCGCTCATCTTGACGATGACGACCGTCAGCATGGGCAGGGTCGCGTTGAGGTCTTTGAAGATGTTGGCGAAGATGGGGATGACCTTCCAGAGGAGGAAGACCGCCACCAGGATGGCGAAGCTCGCGATCGCGGTGGGGTAGATCAGGGCCTGGCGGACCTGGCCGCGGAGCTTGACCGTCCGCTCGATGAAGTCGGACAGGCGCTGGAGCATGACGTCGAGGGCGCCGCTCTGCTCGCCGGAAGCGACCAGGTTGCAGAACAGCTCATCGAAGGCCTTGGGGTGCTTCCGGAGGGCCTGGTTCAGGCTCGACCCGGCTTCGACGTCCTCGCGGACGGTGGAGATGACCTTGCGGAAATACTTGTTTCGCGTCTGCTCGGCCAGGATGTTCAGGCTCTGGATCAGCGGCAGCTCGGCGTCGATGAGGACGGCCAGCTGGCGGGCGAAGATCGAAAGCTCCTTGAGCTTGACCTTCTCCCGCTTCAGGAACGGGATCTTGAATCCCTCCCGCTTCTCTTTGATCTTGACGACCTTGATCTGCTCCTTCTGCAGGATGCGGGCCAGGTCCTGGGGGGTGGCGGCGACGCGCTCGCCGCCGACCTCGTCCCCGTACCGGTTTTGACCTTTCCAAACGTAGATGGCCATGATCGCGCCTCGCTATTTCCGGGGCCCCGTCGAGGTCAGCCCGACGTTGAGCCGAGTGGGCCGGAAGGATTCCTTTCTCTGGACGATATCGGTCAGCTCCTCGGCGTTCGAGGTGACCGCCAGGGCCGTGTCCATGGAGATGATCTGGTCGAAATACATGTTGGCCAGGGACTGGTTGAAGGTCTGCATCCCGAATTTTTCCTGGCCGAGCTGCATCTGAGAGTAGATCTGATGGAGCTTGTTTTCCCGGATGAGGTGGCGGATGGCCGGGTTCGGAAGGAGGATCTCCATCGCCAGAGCCCGGCCCTTGCCGTCCGCCCGGGGAAGGAGGGCCTGGGTGATGACGGCCTCGACGGTCATCGAGAGCATGATCCGGGCCTGGGTCTGGTACTGGGGCGGGAAGATGTCGATGATCCGCGAGATCGTCTCGACGGCGGAATTCGTGTGGAGGGTCGAAAAGGTCAGATGGCCCGTCTCCGCGACCCGGAGGGTGGCTTCGACCGTTTCCTGGTCGCGCATCTCCCCGACCAGGACGACGTCGGGGTCTTCGCGCAGGGCGGAGCGCAGGGCGTTTTCGTAGGACATCGTGTCGACGAAGAGCTCCCGCTGGTTGATGAGGGCCTTCTTGGGGGTGAAGAAATATTCGATCGGGTCCTCGATGGTCACGATGTGAACCGCGCGCTCGACGTTGATGTGGTCGATCAGGCAGGCCAGGGTGGTCGATTTGCCGCAGCCGGTCGGCCCGGTGACGAGGATGAGCCCGCGGGGCAGGAAGCAGAGCTGGGCGATCCGGGCCGGGATGCCGAGCCGCTGGAAGCTCCACATCGTGGGAAGGAAGCGCCGGATGGCCGCGCCGACGGCCCCCTTCTGCATGAACACGTTGGCCCGGAACCGGCCGAGGTCCTTGATCCCGAAGGAGAAGTCGAGCTCGAGGCGCTCCTCGAACTGCTTCTTCTGCTTGTCGGTGAGGAGGCTGTAGATGAGCTGCTTGGTCTCCGTGGGCGTCAGGGGCGCCGTATCGTAGGAGCCGAGGGCCCCATGGACCCGGAAGCGGGGCGGGACGTAGGTCGTGATGTGCAGGTCGCTCGCTTCGACCTCGACCATCTTCTTGAGGAGATCGTGGATCATCGGGCTCATGGCTAATCCTTCACGGTTTCGCGGACGACCTCTTCGATCGTCGTGATGCCGGCCTTGATCTTGATCAGGCCGCTGCGGCGGAGGGTCGTCATCCCCTGTTCGATGGCCTTCTTCTTGATGTCGCGGGACTGGCCCCGGGAGAGGATGAGCTCCCGGATGGCCGGGCTGATCTCCATGACCTCGAACAGGCCCGTCCGGCCCTTGTAGCCCGTCCCGTTGCAGGCCTCGCAGCCGCGGGCCTGCATGACCGAGACCGACTCGACCTCCTCGGGCGTGAAGCCCAGGTCGAGGAGCGTCCGGGACGGCAGCTTGGCCGGGACGGCGCACTTGCGGCAGACCTTGCGGACGAGCCGCTGGGCGACGATGAGCATGACCGAATCGGCGATCAGGAAGGGCTCGACGTTCATGTTCATCAGCCGGTGGACGGTGCTGGCCGAGTCGTTGGTGTGGATGGTCGAGAAGACGAGGTGGCCGGTCAGGGCGGCCTTGATGGCGATGTCCACGGTCTCGGTGTCGCGCATCTCGCCGACGAGCATGATGTCCGGGTCCTGGCGGAGGAAGGCCCGGAGGGCCGTGGCGAAGTTGAGGTTGATCTCGTCCCGGATGTTGACCTGGTTGATGCCGGGGATGTAGAACTCGACGGGGTCCTCGGCGGTGATGATGTTCTTCTCCATGGCGTTGAGGGTGGAGATGGCCGAGTAGAGCGTGTTCGTCTTGCCGCTCCCGGTCGGCCCGCTGACCAGGATGATCCCCCACGGCCGGGCGATGGATTTCTTGAAGATGTCCAGCGACTCGGGCTCGAATCCGAGCTGGGTCAGGTCGATCTTGAGCATCTCCCGGTCGAGGAGCCGCGAAACGATCTTCTCGCCGAAGATCGTCGGCAGGGAGGAGACCCGCATGTCGACGTCCTTGCGGCGGTCCTTCTCGAGCCGCACCCGCATCTTGATCCGGCCGTCCTGGGGCAGGCGCTTCTCGGCGATGTTCATGTTGGAGAGGATCTTGACCCGGGACAGGACGGGGTCCTTGAACTTCATGGGCAGGTTCATGGTCTCGTAGAGGATGCCGTCGATGCGGTAGCGGATGCGGAAGGACTTCTCGTAGGGCTCGAAGTGGACGTCGCTCGCGCCGCGCTTGATCGCTTCGATCAGGATGTTGTTGACGAGGGTGATGATCGGGGCTTCGGCCGTCGACTCGTCCTGATCGGTCAGGTCGAACTCGTCCTTGTCCTCCTCCTCGATGATCGTGATCTTGGCATCGTCGGCCAGCTCGATGTCGTCCGTGCCCTTTTTCGGCCGGAGGGCGTTCGACAGCCCGTAGAACTTGTTGATCGCCCGCGTGATCTCGGCCTCGGAAGCGATCACCGGCTGGATGCTCAGGCCGGTCCGGAAGCGGATGTCCTCGATCACGTCGAGGTCGGTCGGGTCGACCATGGCCAGGGTCAGGAAGGACCGGACGCGGTGCAGGGGCAGGATGAGGAAGCGCTTGGCCGTCTCGGCTTGGATCAGGTTCAGAACCTCGGGGTAGATCTCGAACTGGTCGAGCTCGACGTGCGGGTAGCCGAGCTGCCGGCTCAGGGCGCGGGCCATTTCGTCGGGAGTCAGGAAGCCTTGGGACGTGATCGCGCTCCCCAGGGGAATGTCGTGCTTTTTCTGGTACTCGAGAGCCGCTTTCAGGTTCTCAGGAGTGATGACCTTTTCCCTGACGAGAAGCTCACCGAGTGTTGAACCCATGATTTACGCCGTCTCTTTCAGAATGGACGCCGGAGAACCTAAAAATTCTCTTGTCCTTTTTTGGCACTTATTCGACAATTTTTGTTCCTTTGATGCGCCCATCTTGTTCCAATTGACAATTTTGGTCAATAGCCAAAAACGAGCATATAAAGGGGGATATTTTTTCCTTCTATATCACCCCTAAAGGCTAATCGACAATTTTTGTCAATTATTCAATTTTTTGCCCCGATTTACGACTTAATCTATTGTAGATATAAGATTTAGGGGAAATTATGCCCATTTTTCAACGCGGCGCGAAAAACAGCCTGAACGGTGAGGCGGCCCGGGCCGATCTTTACCGCTTTCTCGTGGACAGGACGAACGATGCGATCGCCGTCATCCAAAACGACCGGTTCCGGTTCATCAATTCCCGCTTCCTCAGGATCCTCGGCTTCGAAGACGGCGATCTGGACGGGGTCCCCTTCAGGGCGGCGGTTCCGGCGGCGAACCTGGAAGGCTTGATGGACCTCACCGCCCGAAGGGCGCGGGGCGAGGACGGGCCGCCGCATATCGAGACGGTCCTGAGGCGGAAGGACGGCGGACGCGTCTCGGTCGAGATTTCGGCCGGGAGCGTCCTCTACGACGGCCGTCCGGCGGAGCTTCTCGTCTTCCGGGACATCACGGCGCGGAAGCGGGCGGAAGAGGAATCCGTCCGGGTTCTCGGGCAGCTGCGCAAGGCCATGGGGGCGACGATCCAGGCCATCGCCATGACCGTGGAGACCCACGACCCGACCACGGCCGGGCACCAGCGCCGGGTTTCCGACCTCTCCCGGACGATCGCCGTCCGTCTCGGCTTCGGGCCGGACCGGACGGAAGCGCTGCGGATGGCGTCCTCGATCCACGACCTGGGCAAGATCTCCATCCCTGGAGAGATCCTGAACAAGCCCGGCCGGCTCAGCGAGACCGAGCTCACCCTCGTCCGGACCCACGCCCAGGCCGGCTACGACATCCTCAGCCGGATCGACTTCCCCTGGCCGATCGCAGAGATCGTCCTCCAGCACCACGAGCGGCTGGACGGCTCAGGCTATCCGCGCGGGCTTAAAGACGGGGAGATCTCGGCCGAAGCCCGCGTTCTCGGAGTGGCCGACGTGGTCGAGGCGATGGTCTCCCACCACCCGCACCGGAGCGCGTTCAGCGAGGCGGAAGCGATCGCCGAGATCCGAGCGAACCGGGGCCGGCTCTATGATCCGGATGTCGTCGACGTCTGCGTCGGGTTGTTCGTCAACCGGGAATATCAGTTCAGCCGCTGACCCGGTCCCGATCGTCCAGCCATTTCATCTTGAGCGCCCGGAGGACTTCGTGGCGGCGCATCTCGACGCGCTCGATCCGGCCGGAGATGCGGCGGACCCGGGCGCGCAGGTGGGCGAACCGCCTCTTCGCCAGGCCCTGCCGCTCCAGCCTCCGCTCGACCCGCTCCCGCCGCCGCTGCTTTCGGGCCGCCCGCCGCTCGACCCGGTTCCCGACCCGGAAGAGCCTATTCCAAGTCCACGATTTCATGCTCATGTTCGCCTGCCTTTGTTTCGCGGTCCGAAGTCGCATATATAAGATAATCCCGGCCGGGATTTTGTCAAGGCGGAATGGGATCCGGGGGAGCCGGCGAGGGAGGGGAAAAGGGAGGGCCGGACGAGGCGTCCGGCCCATCCACGGAGGAGAAAAGGAGCTTCGCTTAAACGCGCCCACCCTCGGGGAGCCGCACCGGCTCCCCGAGGGTGGCTTCCATCATCAGAATCCGAACCGGAGGCCGAATCGAGCGCTGATGGGATCCATGAAGAAGTACTTCTTCATAAAGCGCGGGTCGAGGTCTTCGACGACGTTCCTGTAGTCGAACGTGGCCAGGATCTGCTGTTCCGTCAGGGCCGGATCGTCCTGGTTGTACAGCGGGAACAGGCGCCGCGCCGCGCCGTTGTTGGTCACGTTGTCGATGTTGACGCTCAGGGTAAGTTGAGTGGGGCCCAACCGGATCGGGTATTCGGCGTAGAAATTCGCGGCGAAGACGAAAGGAGAGCGCTGCTCGGTCCCGCGCCCAAGCGGTAGAATCCCTGCATCCCGCCCAGGGTGACTTCGATGGACGTGGGGACGCCGGAATATGCGTTCGCCATCAACCCGACGGTCAGACCCCAGGGGAAGCGGTAGGAGCCGTACGCCTTGAAATAGAGAGGCCGGTCGGTCGCGAGCGGGCCGTCGATGGGCGTGCCGTTCTGGGTGTAGGACAGGAACCAGGCGTCCCAGAAGCGGGCCACGTTCGGATCGGTCCGTCCGTAGCCGTCGACGTCGACCTCGTCCGAGCTGGCCAGGCCGGAGTAGTTGCCCCGCAGGCTGCTCCAGGTGAAGGAGAAGCCGGCCATCCAGTTGTCGCTGAAGCGCTTGTCGAGAGAGAAGTTGACGGCGTAGTATTCGCGCTTGGCCTTCGGGCAAGGCAGCCATTCGTCGGGGAACCTTCCCCCGTCCTTCTGCTGGAGGGTCCAACCAAAGCCCGGATTGGCGGTGTAGAAAAGCGTCCCGGCCTGATTGAAGCCGATATCCTCGATGGTCCGGATCAGGTGCTTGTAGACCAGGCGCAGGGAGGCGGAGAAATTCTCGCCGAGCTTCTTCTCGGCCCCGAGCGAGAATTCGCTCTGGGCGACGGGCTTCAAACCGGGATCCGTGGAGTCGAACGAAGGCTCGCGCTCGTTCTTGGCCCGGATATAGGTCCCGGGATAGTTGCCGTTGACGCCGATCGTGTTCCAGTCGTACGTGTCCAGGGTGTAATAATCGGAGATCCACTTGAAGCCGCCGTAGGAGCCGATCGCCATGCCGAGCTTGAAGACGTCATAATAGACGCCGAAGGAGCCGAACAGCTTCAGGCTGGAATCCCCGAGCACGTCGTAGATGAACCCCAGGCGCGGGGCGATCTTGTCCCCGAACCCGAACTCGATGGCTTTCTTCGGCCCTTGTACTCGGGCATGTCGCTGAAGCTCGGCACGTACTCGCTCTCGGCCCGGACGCCGAAGTTGAGGGTGAGCCGCTGGCCGATCGTCCAGGAGTCCTGGAGGTAGATCGCCCAGCTCGTGCTGTGGGCCTCGGCGTACGTTCCGTAGGGAGAGGAGACGCCGTTCCGGACCTCGTAGTA
The DNA here is from genome assembly GCA_963848835.1 of Candidatus Aminicenantota bacterium. Classification (GTDB taxonomy): domain Bacteria; phylum Acidobacteriota; class Aminicenantia; order Aminicenantales; family UBA4085; genus CAWKFB01. The sequence goes on from CAWKFB010000023.1 coordinate 80,057, forward strand.
GCCGTACTGTCCGCGGTACTGCTTGGTCGGGTCGTCCGGGTCGGTGTAGGTCTGGCCCCAGTTCAACCGGACATAGGGATATTTGAAGGACTCGTCGAGGTTCTCGTGCAGCCGGACCCACTGGATCCCGGCCTTCAAGGCGTGCTCGCCGGCGAAATCCGGGTAGTACGTGACGTCGAAGTTGAACGAGGCCCGGTCGCGGATGTACTTGGTCGTGACGTTGCCGTCGGTGACCGCGGCATAGTTCATCCAGGAGCGGGGGCGGACCAGATTCGCGGGAATATTCGCATAAGACGCGTTCGTCTGGCGGAACAGCCAGAGGGGCTCGGTCGGCTGGAGCTGCTGGTTGGTCCGGTCGGAGTAGTAGAAGCCGCCCCGGGCGCTGAGCATCAGATTGTTCCCGATGCTGTAGTCCGCCGAGGCGCTGCCGCTCCAGTTCGGAAAGTCGTACCCGACCTTGCCGAAGGGCGTGCTCGGGTCGCCGGCGCCGTCGTTCGTCGGCAGCGATCCCCGGTACTTCCAGAAGTTGTTGAGGATGCTGGCCGAGAGGCGGAGATTCGGGAGCGGCTGGGCGGTCAGCTTGGCCGAATAGTTGAACTCGGTGTCCTTGCGGTTGAAGTCGCCCCGCGAGTCGTCCCGGACGAAGGTGATGGGCCGGGTCCGGTCGCGCTGGACGGGCATGAATGTCCCGAAGAACCACAGCCGGTCCTTGAAGACGTACCCGCCCAAGCTGAACCCGCCTTCCAGGATGTTCTCCCGCTCCTTGCCGTTCTGGTCCTGATAGTTGATGTATTCGGCGATGTGGTTGTCGAGCGGGTTGATCCGCAGGGTGTCGCGCATCTTCCCGGTCAGGGCGCTGCCGCTGTAGTAGCCCAGGATCTCGCCGTGGAACTGGTTGCCGCCGGAGCGGGTGATGACGTTGACGACGCCGCCCAACGAACCCCCGTACTCGGCCTGATAGCCGGAGGCCTTCACCTGGAGCTCGTCGATGAAGTCGAAGTTGACCTTCTGGGTCATCGTCCCGTCTTCGAGCTCGGTCGTGTTCATCCCGTCGACGAAGAAGACGTTCTCCGAGGCCGTGGCCCCGTCGACCGAGATGCCGCCGGCCCGCTTCGAGGCTCCCGTCCGGTCCGCGCCGCCGGCGAAGGATTCCGTGGAAACGCCGGGCAGGAGCGTCACGAGAGAGCCGAAGTCCCGGCCCTTGGGCAGAGCGGAGAACATGACCTTGGTCAGGGTCATGTCCTTGGCCGTGTTCTTGACGTCGATGAGCGGGGCGTGGCCCGTCACGACGATCGCCTCGGTGATCTTGCCCACCTCCATGACCACGTTCAGGGTGATCGTCTGCTCGAGGAGCACAGCGACGTTCTTCCGCACCAGGCGCCTGGAAGCCGGCCAGGTCGAACTTGATCGTATAGCTGCCCGGCATCAGGTTGAGCAGGCGGTAGACGCCTTTCTCGTCGGAGATGGTCGTCGCCTTCCCGACGAGCTTGGGGCTGGTGGCTTCGACCACGACGCCCGGAAGGACCATCCCGTCGCTGTCAAGGACGGTCCCGATGATCCGGGCGTTGGTCACCTGGCCGAAAGCGATGCTTCCGGCCAATGCCAGTCCCGCTAGGAGCAAAAACACTCGTTTACTCATAATGCGCCCTCCTCAGAAATTTGGGAACACGCTCTTTCCTAATGCGATAAACATGCCAAAAATACATATGGGGAATGATGATTTAAATGAAATAATAACGTCTAATAATTAGACATTCGGGAAGCGAGGAAGGGATTCCGAAAGGCTAAGTCGTTATAATCAGGTCATGTAGGGATCGATCGCAAAATATGTCTAATATTCATACGGAATTGATTTTCAACAGGGGACTTCAATCGCGGATCAGGGAACGGCTTCACGGGTCGATATTGGGTTCGAAATTCGATGGATCAAACCGCGGAGCGGCGAGAATTCACCGGCTTCTTTCCCCGGCCGGCTTCTTTATTTTATAGCGGCGGATCTTGTTGTCCAGAGTCTGCCGGGTGATCCCGAGCTTCCGGGCCGTCTCGCTCTTCGCCCAGCTCGTTTTCCGCAGGGTCTGTTCGATATGCCGCTTTTCCAGGCTCTCGAGCGATTCGGCGGGGGCGGGAAGGCCCTCCCCTCCCGACCGGAAATGGGGCGGCAGGTCCTCGGGCTGGATCGTGTCCCCCGCCCCGAGGATCAGGGCCCGCTCGATGCAATTCTTCAATTCGCGGACGTTCCCCGGCCATCCGTGGGCGAGCAGCCGTTCGCGGGCCTTGGGCGAAAGGGATTTGCCCCGCCCGGCCATGAAGACCTCGGCCAGAGGAAGGATGTCCTCGACCCGCTCCCGAAGCGGCGGCATCTTGATCGAGACCACGTTGAGCCTGTAGAAGAGATCCTCGCGGAAACGGCCCTCCTCGACCGCCCCGCGGAGGTCCTTGTTTGTGGCGGCGATGACCCGGACATCCACCGGCAGGGAACGCGATCCTCCGACTCTTTGGATCTCCCGCTCCTCCAGTGCCCGGAGGACCTTGGCCTGCGTATCCAGGCTCATGTCGCCGATCTCGTCGAGGAAGATCGTTCCGCCGTCGGCCAGCTCGAACTTCCCCTCCCGGGCGCTCGAAGCGCCGGTGAACGCTCCCTTTTCGTGTCCGAAGAGCTCCGATTCGATCAGCTCTTTGGGGATGGCCGCGCAGTTGACGGCGACGAAAGGCTGTTCGCGGCGCGGCGACAAGGCGTGGATGGCCTTGGCCGCCAGCTCCTTTCCGGTGCCCGTTTCCCCTTCGATCAGGATGGTGATATCCGACGGGGCGGCCTTCTTGATGACGCTGAAGACCCGGGACATCGTGTCCGAAACGCCGATCAGGTCGAACTTCGGCCGCAGGGCCTCGACGAGACGCTGGTTCTCCTGGATGACTTGGCGGTGGAGATGGGCATTCCCCAGGGCCAGGCCGGCCAGATGGCCGAGGGCGACAAGAAATCCCAGGTCCTCCTCATCGAACCGGCCGGCGACGGCCCGGTTGTCGAGATAGATCGCTCCGAGGATCCGGTCCTGGAACAGGAAGGGGACGCATACGGCCGAGCGGATGTCGTGCTCCCGGATGCTCGCCGCGTCCCCGAACCGGTCGTCCTGGAGCGCGTCCAGGGTCAGGACGGAGATGCCTTCCTTCAAGGCCTTGTGGACGATCGTCCGGCTCACGGCGAGCTTTCCCGCCACGCCCTCCCCGGAGCCGTCCCGGATGAGATCGCAGCTCACTTCTCCCGTGGATTCATCGACGAGGGCGACGAAGCCGCGCTCGGCGTCGAGCGTCTTGAAGCCGGCGTTCAGGGCTTCCTCCAGGATGCGGGAGGGCTCCTCGATGTGGGCGTTGACGGAATTCGCGAACTGATACAGGAGCATCAGGCGCTGATGATCCAATTGGAGCGGCTTCGCATCCTGCGTCCGGAGCCTGCCCTCCCACGGCGCCCCGGTCTGCCGGGTGTCGAGGGCGAGGATCTCGACCGGCGACCCCGGGCCGGCGTCTTCGATCGACAGCTCGATCCGGGCCGCGTCCTCGGGATCCTTCCGGCTGAAAAGGAAGACCGAGCCGCCGATCCGGATCCGGTCCTGGTCGCTGAGCCTGTGCCGGGAGATGATCTTGTCCGTTGACCCGGACGGGATGCCGTCCGCCGAGGTCGCGGATCTCGTAGCCGCCGTCGGACAGACCGACGAGCTCGGCGTGGTTTCGGGAGACGGACGGGTCCGGGACGACGATGTCGTTCACCGGTTTCCGCCCGATCGTGAGCAGCGGCTTGGTCAGCGGGATGACCCGGGGCGGAGAATCCTTGGACTTGAGGATCAGGACGGGCATGGATTTCTTACATTTTTTTATATCCCCCTTGGCGGGCCGAGTCAACCCTGGGGGGACGGGCCCTCGCGGCGTTCCCGGACGCGACCGGGGCGCGGGCAAAATTGACTCGGGCGCTCCGGGCTGGTATTCTGAAGAGATCAGGAGTGGTAGGACCGCATGACGACACGATACTGCTCGCACTGCCGTTTCGGCAACTCCGACACCGCCCGTTTCTGCGCGAATTGCGGGGCGCCGATGTCGGACCCCGGCGACGACGCGACGATCACGATCGATCAGGCGGGCGCTCAGCTCCCCTCCGGGTCCATCTTCGCCGGCCGCTACCTGATCATCGAGGAGCTCGGACGCGGCGGCATGGGCCAGGTCTACCGGGCCATCGACAAGCTGATCAACGACGAGATCGCCCTCAAGCTGATCCGGCCCGAGATCGCCGCCGACGAGAAGACGCTCGAGCGGTTCGGCCGCGAGCTGAAGATCGCCCGCAAGATCGTCCATAAGAACGTCGGCCGGATGCACGATCTGGCCGAAGACCGGGGCAGCCATTTCATTACCATGGAATACGTCCCGGGCCAGGACCTCAAGGGCCTGATGCGGCAGACGGGCCGGCTCACCGTGTCGAAAGCCATCGCCCTGACGAAGCAGATCTGCGAAGGGCTGGGAGAGGCCCATCGCCTCGGGATCGTCCACCGCGATCTCAAGCCCGGGAACATCATGATCGACCGCGAGGGCAACGCCCGGATCATGGATTTCGGGATCGCCCTCACCGCCGCCGGGGAGAAGGCCGGGGACGTGGGCCGATGGGTCGGAACGCCGGCCTACATGTCGCCCGAGCAGCTTGAGGGGCTGGACGTCGACCGCCGGGCGGACATCTACGCCCTGGGGATCCTTCTCTTCGAGATGCTGACCGCCCGGCGCCCCTACGTCGGCGAAACCCCGGCCTCCGTCGCCTTGAAGCAAAAGAGCGAGGCCCCGCCGGACCCGCAGACGCTGAATCCCGAGATCCCGCCCCCTTTGGCCCGGGTGATCCTCCGCTGCTTGGAACGAAACCCGGACAAGAGGTTCCCCGACGCCGAGGCCCTGCGCGCCGAGCTCGACAGGATCGAGGCCGGACGGGACGCCGAAGGACGGCCCGCCGGGGCCGCGCCGTCCGGGCCCGGGAAGACGAAAGCGCGGAAGAAGCTGGTCCTTCCGGCCGCCGCGGCCCTGGCCCTGCTCGCGGTCGCGTCGGCAATCTGGATCCTATTGAGCCGGAGGCGGGGCGATCGAATCGATCGCCGTCCTTCCCGTCGAGACCTCCCCGCTCGGCGGCGCCGACACGGTCTATCTGAGCGAGGGGGTCACGGAGGGCATCATCAGCCGGCTGACCCTCCTCCCGAGCCTGAAAAAGGTCATCGCCCTGAGCTCGGTGTTCCGCTATAAGGGAAAGACCGTGGACCCCCAAACCGTCGGCCGGGAGCTCGGAGTCGACGCCGTGCTCGTCAACCGGATCTCCCACCGCGCGGAAGAGGTGTCGCTCATCGTCGAGCTCATCCGGGTCCGGGACAACAGCCGGCTCTGGGGCGGCCGGTATCCCTACCGCGCGGCGGACGTCTTCACCGTCCAGGAACAGATCGTCAGCTCGATCACCGAGGGGCTGCGCCTGAACCTCACGGGGGAGGAGCGGCGCCGGATGGTCCGGAGCTATACGGATAACTACGAGGCGTTCTATGCCTATACGCAGGGACGCTATTTCTGGAACAAGCGGACGGCCGAGGACATCCAGAAGGCCATCACCCATTTCGAGCGGGCCGTCCAGCTCGATCCCAATTATGCCCTGGCCTACGCGGGGCTGTCCTATGCTTACTGCGTCCTCCCCGATTACGCCAACGTCCCCCCGAATACGGCCTATACAAAGGCCAAGGAGAACGCCCTCCGGGCCCTCCAGATCGACCCGAAGCTGGCCCAGGCCCGGATCGCCCTGGCCCAGCTTCATCGACGCTACGATTGGGACTGGGCGGCCGCCGAAGCCGAGTACAAGCTCGCCCTCGAATACGACCCGAACGACGCGTTGGCCCATCATTGGTACGGCTATGACCTGATGAACATGAGCCGGTACGACGAAGGGATCAAGGAGATCCGCCGGGCCCGCGAGCTCGATCCCTTTTCCCTCGTCATCAACCGGAACCTCGGCCAGGCCCTGTTCCGGGCGAAGCGGTACGATGAGGCCCTGACGGTCCTGCGGGACACCCTGCGGACCGCCCCGACCTTCAACTATCTTCATTTTTATATCGGCGAGGTCTACCTGAACACGGGCAAGCTCCAGGAGGCCCTTCAAGAGTTCCAGGCTGAAAAAACGCTCCAGAAGAGCTGGGCTCCCCGGATCGACGTCTGGATCGGCATCGCTTATTTCAAGCTGGGCCAGAGGGACAAGACCCGGGAGATCCTCGACGGGCTCCTCGAGCTGCGGAAACAGGGCTTCGTCCCTCCGACCCTTTTGGCGATCCTCTATTTCACGCTCGGCCGGAACGACGAGGGCTTCCGGATGCTCGACGAGGCCTGCGACGAGCACGACAGCGAGATCCGCCAGCTCCGCACGGACCCGGCCTTCGACTCGATCCGGGGCGATCCCAAGGTATCTACCGATCCTGAAACGCGCGGGGCTGGGCGTTTAGGTGCCCGGAATCAATACAGGACGCGGTCCTCGCCGTTTTTCTGGACGAGGCGGTCGATGTCGGCCAGCATGAGGTCGCGGCGCTTGAGCACGGCGCGGACCTGATCGGAAGTCAGGGTGCCGCCGACCTCGGACTTGATCGAGTCGAAGGTCAAGGCCTTGATTTTCTCCACGAAGGCCCGCGGCAGCTCTTTCATCGACCGGTCGCCCCCGGGAGATTGCGCCGAATAGAGCAGGCCCGTCGTGAATTTTTTCGTCGTCCGAAAGCTCCGGGAATGATCGATGAGGATGATCCGCCAGTCCTTGGTGACCAGGATGTTGCTGGCGTGGCGGTCCTCATTGGCGATCAGATTATCGAAGGCCCGTTGCAGATAGAAAGCCCGGTTCCAATTCCGGTCGGTCGCAGGGGGCCGCTCGAACCCGCCCTGGAGAAATTTCTTCAGGCTCATTTCGCTTTCGATCCACAGCTGAACGGAGCCCGTCGCTTCATTGAAGCTGCGTTCGACGGTCGGCGGGACCATGTTGAGGCCGAGCATCTTGTCCAGTCTGTAGGCGGCGATCTCCGTCTTCCAGCTTTCAAGGTATCCTCGGAGCCTCCCTTCCGGGTTTTTCCACAGGCCGAATCGCGTCACGGCTCCGTCCGAGAGCGTCAGCTTCCAGGGCTCCGTGACCGCCTCGGGGCCCGTGATCTGGAGCGAGCCGACGATCCGGGCCGTTTTGAGGAACGATTCCCACGCCGCTCGTTCGCCGATCTCCTCGGGCAGGAATTGGGCCCAGGCGGGGGTCCCGAGGAAAAAGAAGAAAACGGCCAGCAGGGAGCGGAGCGATTTCCCGATCGTGTTGTTCGTCATTCGAATCTCTTGATATAGATCAGCTTGTCATCGCCCTTGTCATAATAATCGCGAATTGTCGCCTCGAGAGCAAACCCGGCGCTGACATAAAAAGCCCTTGTGGGAGCATATTTCTCGCGTCCCGAGGTCTCGGCAATCAACATCGTGCATCCCCTCTTCCCGGCCTGACGGCATGTCTCTTCCAGGAGCTTCTTTCCGATGCCTCGGCCCCTGAAATCGCGATGCGTGGCCATCCAGTAAAGATCAAAGCAGGATTTCGTCATTTCGATACGGCCGAAACATGAATAGGCGACCGTGATATCGCCGATCTCGGCAAAAACGAAGAGATAGCCCGACGCTTCGCCTTCCGTGAGACCTTCCTCCACCAGCTCGACGGCAACATCGGCTTCAAAATCATAAAAAAACCCGGAAGACTCAACAATCTCCCGGATCCTCGCGACATCCTTTTTTTGGGGAGTCGTCCTGAATGTTATTTCCATCGGCCGGCCCGCCTCAAGGCCTCGCGTTCTTTTCCACTTCCAGGCGGAGGTTGGCCTCCAGCTCGTCCCGATGCTCCCGACAATGATACTCGATCCGGCTGGCGGAGCGGTGAGCCTTGAAATAAGGCCAACCCAGGCCCATCAGGTGCCTTTCGTGGAGCTCGTGGAGGAGCACGAACTTCCTTTCCCCGGGAGAGAGATCGTCATCCAGCCAAATCTCGCCCTTGGGGATAAAGTGAGGATAGACCAGGTCATGCCCGCCCTCCGTGAAGTCGATGAAGTAGAGGCTCCGGACAAGTCCGCCCTGAATGACCCAAACCTTGACGGCGCCGCTGTATTTCCTGAGAAGCTGTTTGTGGATGTTCTCGATGGCTCTCCTATGGGAGAGCTTCGATATCTGTCTTACCATCTCCGCATTGCGGCGCTCTTTCAGCTCGACCGCATCGGCTTTCTCCAAGGCTTTGTCATAGGCCACGCCTCGGGTCATCAGCCGATGCTCGATGAGCAGATGGTCGATGAAAAATTGTTCTTCGCCCGGGCCGTGCTCCTTGTCGATCCAGAATTCGTGCTTCGGAATGAAACGAAAACGGAAGTGCTGGCCGAAGTTCGTGAACTCCTCGTCGATCCTGTCCCGGACGTACTGTCCGTCCACGATCCAGACCGTGATGCTCGCGATCTCATCGAGCTTTTTGAGATAAGGCTTCTTCATGATTCCCGCCCGCTAACCTCTTTTCATCCTTTTTTACTTGGGGCGATGTCAAATGTCAAATCTCGCGCGCGGCCGGGGATCCTTGGACGGCAAACCTCGGTTTTCTCCGTCCTGCCGGCATTCCGCGATATTCGCTCCTTCGGTCCGGACTTGGCATGGATTATGCTCCCTCCGAGGTGAGGAGCTTTCATGAACAAGAATAGACCGGCCCGTCCTATCGTTCTTGGGATTCCAATCCATTGGATTCTGTGTTTCGTCGCCCTTGGGTCATGCTTTTTGAGCGCCGCCCCGGGGCGCACGCCTTCGACCGGAGGCCGCCAAACCGTCCCGGGCAAGGCTCCCATTGCGGCTGATCCCGCCGATACCGTCGTTCGCCTCTTCGACGAGATCGCAGCCAAGAAGGTCTGGCCCGGCTTCACGCCTTCCACTTGGCCGTTGGCCTTGTACGACGGGCAAAGGACGCTCCTCCTGCGTCACCCCAACCCCCCCTCCGAATTCAAGCCTGTCCCCGGCCGCCCCGGAGTCCTGAGCTTTCCGGGGCGCTATCCCGCGGTCAGGGCCGGTTCGACTTGCGAGATCTCCGGCGTCCGGACGGCGACCGTCATCGCGACCTCGGGCGTCGAGCGGGCCCTGCCGGCGTTGATCGAAGAGACCTTCCACGTGTTCTGGCTTGCCCGCCATAAGGTCTTCCGGCCCAACGAGATGGCCCGCTATGCCTACCCCCTGACGGACGCCGAAAACCTGGCCGGCCTGCTGGCCGAGTGTGAGGCTCTGGCCCGGGCCCTAGATGCGGATACTCCCGAACGGGCCTGGGGCTGGGTGGCGGCGGCACTCGAGCAGAGATCCGGGCGGCGACTCCGCCTGGACGAGGAATCCGCGACCTTCGAAACGCACCTCGAGATGCTCGAGGGCCCGGCCAATTTTGTCTCCGCCTTCGCCCTGGGCAAGACCTCGGCCCTGACGGCTTCCGCCCTGCGGCGAACCAGGGGCCTGGAGGAGATCCGCTGGCGCTTCTATTCTACGGGCGAGGCGATGGGCTGGCTCCTGGAGCGTTTCTTTCCCGGCTGGAAGGAGCGCCTCGACGCCGACCCCAACCTGACCATGCAAAGATTGCTCGAGATCGGCCTGGTCCGAGAGGGCGGCGCGCCGCTGGCCTTCAACGCGGCCGAAAAGGCCGCCTTCCGGGCCGCCGCGGAGGGAGCCATCGCCGACCTCGCCCGGAGACAGAGCGACCTCCGGGCCGAGCTCGAAGAGCGAGGCGGCGCGCGCCTCATCGTCGAAACCGCGCCGGAAGCCCAACCCCTCCAATTGGGGCAATTCGACCCGATCGGCCTGTTCGTGCTCGGGAATGGGCAGGTCGTGCACGCCAACTTCATCTCCCTCTCCGGCTCCAACGGCTCGGTCGAGCTCACGAACCCGGATTTCGCCTGGGGCTCGTTCGGAGGAGTCGTCGGACTTACGGAATCCTCCGGCCGCCACCCTCTGGGCGATGGGACCCGGAGGCTGACCGTCTTCGGCATCCAGGGTCAGCCCAAGGTCGAGCGGAAGGACGGGACCGTGACGATCGAAGCGCCGGGCGTGCGCCTCAAGTGGAAAGGGGCTGAGGTCGAGACCGAAGGCGCGACGATCCGGGTCAGGATCAACGGCTCCCGGATGCGACAACTTCAGAGCCCACGATGAGGTGTCCAAACGGCACTTTTCTCGGGGAAACAGGGAGCGCGCCTGGAGAGACTCGAACTCCCGACCCGCTGCTTAGAAGGCAGCTGCTCTATCCACCTGAGCTACAGGCGCGTGCGATCTTCGATCGGCGTGAAAGGATCGGGGAGGACGGATTTGAACCGTCGACCTCTTGCTCCCAAGGCAAGCGCGCTAACCAGGCTGCGCCACTCCCCGCGCCGCGCGTTTTCGCCCCGGAATCGTAACAAATGGGTCGCGGCCCGTCAAACCGCTCCGGAATCTCCCTTCGCTCACGGGAACCTCTGCGGTTCCCCCGGAAGCCGGGCCCCCCTCCCAATGTTCGCTCCAGGGAGATTCCTCCGCAACTGAGTTTTCCGAACTCCTGATGCTCACTTATGGGCGATCCCCCCAACCGGTCACGCTATTCAGAACTTGGACTGCGTGGCAGCAGCGCGCAGGCTCCGAGATTTTGGGGCGCGAGGGGTGAGGGTTCGAGCCCCTCTTTCGCCATTAGGCTCTTTTAAGTCCTTTTTCGATCTGGGAGCGGGGGATGCGGACGACGATCGGGCGGCCGTGCGGGCAGAGGGCGGGGTTCGCGGTCTTGAAGAGCTCGGCGACGAGGAACTCCATCTTTTCGCGCGGCAGCGGCTCCCCCGCTTTGATCGCCGACTTGCAGGCCATGGTGGCGAGGATCCGCTTCTTTTTCCCATCGGGGGGCGCGTCTTCGAGGTCCTCGAGCAGGGAGAGAAGGACGTTTCGGGCCTCTTCGGACTTGAAGAGGTCAGGATATTCGCGCAGGGCGTAGCTCCTCCCGCCCATCGCCTCGACGCGGAACCCGGCGTCCTCGATCTCCGCGCGCGAGGATTCGAGGCGGACGGCCTGCGAGGGCGAGAGGTCGAAGACGATCGGGATGAGAGTCATCTTCACCGGCCAGGTCCGCCTCCGGTCGATCTCCTCGTACTTGTCGAAAAGCACCCGCTCATGGGCGTTGTGCTGGTCCACGACGAGAAGCCCTTCGCCGTCCACGGCGACGATATAGGAGTTGGCGAACTGGCCGAGGATGCGGCGGCCCGGCTCGTCGGCGCCGGGCCCCGTTTGCGGGGAGGCTTCGCCCGGCGCCGGCGCGAATGATGCGGCCGCTTCGGCCACGGCGAACGGAACGCCGAGCCCCATCTGGACGGCGGGAGCTTCGGGCCGGTCCGGGCGGGGCGCGGCGGGAGCCACCTCGATGAGGCCGCCGGACTTGAGCCGGGCGCGCTCGACGGCCCGCAGGACGATCTGGAAGATGTCGGAAGAGCGGCGGAAGCGGACCTCGCTCTTGGACGGATGGACGTTGACGTCCACTTCGCCCGGCGGGACCTCGAAAAAGAGATAAGCTTCCGGAGAGAGATCCTTTTCCAGGATCCCGCGGTACGCCTGCTGGAGGGCCGCGCCGATCGTCTTGTCCCGGACCGGCCGCCGGTTGACGAAAATGAGCTGATGGCGTCGGTCCGGGCGGCCGAGAGGCGGCGCCGAGGCGAACCCCCGCACGCATCCCGCGGCTTCGGCGTGATGGACCTCCATCAGCCGCTCCAAAACGTCCTTCCCGAAGACCTGGAAGATCCTCTCGCGAAGGCTTCCGACGGGAGGGCAGTCGAGGAACTTCCGGCTGCCGTGCGCGCCGGTCAAGCGCAGGCCGGGATAGGCGAGGGCGACGTTTGTCAGATACGCGGCGATGGGAGTGAGCTCGGCCGTGTCGCTCCGGAGGAACTTCAGCCGGGCGGGGAGGTTGAAGAAAAGGTCCCGGACCTCGACCGTGGTCCCCCGGGGCGCGGCCGCGTCGCTCACGGACCGGATGCGCCCGGCTTCGCACTCGATGAGCGTCCCGGGATCGTCCGCCCCTTCCGACGTCCGGAGCGAGAGGCGCGAGACCGCCGCGACGCTGGGCAGCGCTTCGCCCCGGAAACCGAGCGTCGCGATGGACAGGAGGTCGTCCTCGCTTTCGATCTTGCTCGTCGAATGCCGGATGAAGGCGGCCTCGGCGTCATCGCGGCTCATGCCCCAGCCGTCGTCGCGGACGCGGATGATGGACTTGCCGCCCCCGACGAGCTCGACCGAAATCTCGCCGGCGCCCGCGTCGAGGGAGTTCTCGACGAGTTCCTTGACCACCGAGACCGGCCGCTCGATGACCTCGCCCGCGGCGATCTTCTGGGCGACATCGGGGCGGAGGACGCGGACCCGGTTCATGCGGCCTCGGGCGCGGAGACGATCTCGCCTCTGGTTCCGGCTCCGGTCGCCGGGCCGATCCGAACGCGGACGGTCTCGCCCTCCGGAGTTCCACAGATCGGCACGCGGACGTCGATCGCGTTCGCGGTGAGGACCGCGGCCTCAGCGCCGCGGCGGTTGATGACGACGGCTTCTTCGACCCGCCCTTCCTGGGCCCGCCGGAATCGGAAGTCCCTCTCGCGGGCGAAAGCCCGCAACCGGTCGGCCCGCTCCTTCCGGACCCGGTCCTCGAGGCGCGGCAGTCGTGCCGCCGGCGTTCCCGGCCGGGCGGAATAGGCGAAAACGTGGACGGCCGTGAGAGGCGACGCCTCGAGGAACTCCTCGGCCGCCCGGAAATCGCGCTCCGTTTCCCCGGGAAAACCGACGATGATGTCGGCGCCAAGGGCGGCCCAGGGGGATCGCTCCCGATAGCGGTCCAGGATGCGGCTGAAGCTCTCGGCGGAGCCGGAACGATTCATGGCCCGGAGGACGTTCTCCGAGGCATGTTGGAGCGAGAGGTGGAAATGCGGGCGGATCCTCTTCGAGGCGGCGGTGAAATCGATGAGCTCTTGAGAGACGAAGCGCGGATCGAGCGAGCTGAGGCGGATGCGGATATCGCCCGTCGCGTCTTCCACGGCCCGGACGAGCTCGAGAAGGGACGTCCGCGGCTCGAGGTCACGGCCGTAGGAAGCGAGATGGATCCCGGTCAGGACGGCTTCCCGGAACCCCCGGGCCTCGAGTTCAGCCAGGCGGACCAGAACCTCGGCCGGAGGGACGCTCCGGCTCTTTCCCCGGACGGAAGGGATGACGCAGAACGCGCAGCTCATCTCGCAGCCGTCCTGGATTTTAATGAAGGCACGGCGGCGGAATGCCTGCCCTGGCTCCGGAATTGCCCAACGCTCATTCGAGAGCTCGGACAGGATCTGCGCCGGAAGCGAATCTTTATCGGCGTTGCGAGACGACCTTCCAGACGCCAGGAAGAGCGGCGACCTCGACCGGGAGCCGCTCGGCCAGGCAGCCGGTCACGACGATGCGGGCGCCCGGGTTCCCGCGGTGGACGTGCCGGATGAACTTGCGGACATCGCGGTCGGCCCGCGACGTCAGGGTGCAGGAGTTGAGGACGACGATGTCGCCGCGGCCCGGGTCGGGCTCATAAGCCAGCCCCCGGCGCTGGAATTCCGCGGCCCAGGCGAAGGCTTCGGCCTGATTGACGCGGCAGCCGAAGTTCTGGATGGCGAACGAGCCCATTCGGCTCAGAGGCTCCCCTTCAGCTTCTCGGAATCGGCTTCGACCTTGGCCGCTTGCTTCTCACGGTCGTGGAGGAGCCTTTCGGCGAGCTCCGGATTCTTGAGGGCGAGGATCTCGATCGCCAGGATGGCCGCGTTCGACGCGCCGGTCTTTCCCGTCCCCATGGTCGCGACGGGGACGCCTTTGGGCATCTGGACCGTGGAGAGAAGCGCGTCGAGCCCCCCGAGCCCGCCGCTTTCGACGGGCACGCCGATGACGGGACGGATGGTATGGGCGGCCACGACTCCGGCGAGGTGGGCGGCCTTGCCCGCGGCGGCGATGAACACGCCGACGCCCTTGGCCTCGTAGTCGCGGATGAGCTTCAGCGTCCGCTCGGGCGAGCGGTGGGCCGAGGTGACCTCCAGGGCGCAGTCCAGCCCGTACTTCTTGAGCGTCTCGAGCCCGTCTTTGACGACCTCGAAATCGGATTCGCTGCCGATGAACCAGGCCACGTCCATGGTCTCTCCTCCCTTTTCACATCCGGGCGGTGCCGATGTCCCGGCGATAGTGCATGCCGTCGAAACGGATCTTTTCGATCGCGGCGTAGATCGTCCCGAGCGTCGGGGGAAGAGTCGGCTCCGAAGCACAGACGCCGAGCACACGCCCGCCGTTCGTCACGACCCACCCGCCCTCCGATTTTGTCCCGGCGTGAAAGAGGACCACGCCTGGGAGGCGGGAGGCGTCCTCCAATCCCAAGATCTCTTTTCCTTTGGTGTAATGCCCCGGGTAGCCCCCCGAAGCCAGGATGACGCAAGCGGAGGGATTCTCGGACCAATCCAGGGTCTCCGGCGCCGCCCCGTCCGCGGACTCCGACAGCACCTCGACGAGATCGCTTTTCAGCCGGAGCATCTGGGGCTGGGTCTCGGGATCGCCGAAACGGCCGTTGTACTCGAGGACCTTGGGCCCGTCCTCGGTCAGCATTAGGCCGGCGTAGAGCGCCCCCCGATAAGGGCGGCCTTCCGCGGCCATCCCCTCGATCGTCGGCCGGATGATCGCCCGAAGGATCTCCTCATTCAGGACGGGGCCGACGAAGGGCGACGGAGAGATCGCCCCCATCCCTCCGGTGTTCGGGCCCTCGTCCCCGTCGAAGACCGCTTTGTGGTCCATCGCCGTGGCGAGGGGGAGGAAGCGCTCGCCGTCGGTGATGACGATGAACGAAACCTCGCGGCCCTGGAGGAATTCCTCGACGAGGATGCGGTCCCCCGCCGCGCCGAACTGACGCTCGATCATGATCGTCCGGATGGCTTCGTCCGCGGAGGCAAGGTCCCGGGCGATGATGACGCCCTTGCCCGCGGCCAGGCCGTCGGCTTTCAGGACGACGGGAAACCCGAATTCGCCCGAGCGGACCGCGGCCAGGGCTTCCTCGGCCGCTTCGGCGACGCGGAAACGACCGGTCGGGATGCCGTTGCGGTCCATGAACCTCTTGGAAAAGATCTTGCTGCTCTCGAGCTCCGCGGCGAGTCTCGACGGCCCGAAGACGCGCAGGCCGCGCCTGGTGAATTCATCGACGATCCCGAGGCTCAAAGGGAGCTCGGGGCCGACGACGGTCAATTCGATCCCTTCCGTCTCAGCGAAGGCGGCTAGGCCGGCGATGTCGGAATCCGCGATGGCGATATTCGTGGCCGCGAGCCCCGTCCCGCCGTTCCCCGGGGCGCAGAAGAGACGCGTAACCCGGGGGCTTTGAGCGATCTTCCAGGCCAGGGCATGTTCCCGGCCGCCCGACCCGACGATCAGGACCTTCATCGGCTCGGCTCCTTTGCCCGCATCAGGCGAGCTTGGCCAGATTTTCAGCGAACATGGCCGCGAGTCCGGGCGTCGGGATCGCCGCGGCGAAGACGCGCGCCGCGAGCGGAGCGGCCTCGGAGGCCGGCAGGCAGTAGCCCATCTCGAGGAAGCGGCCGCGGTATTTCGCCACTTCGGCCTTGGCGTTCTTATTCCGGATGACGATGTCGGCGAAGTAGCCGGCGAGCTCGCCGAAATCCTTCTCCTTCATCCCGAAGCGGGTCATCTCCTGGACCCCGATCCGGAGGCCGCTCGAGTCGAGGAACGTCTCGTCGTCGGGGAGGGCCTGGTAGTTGACGATGATGTTGTTGTCCTCGAGCCGGCGGGCGATGTCCATGCCCGGCCCGTGGGCCTTGACCCGGACGAGCACCTGGTGCGTCTCGGTGTAGCCGTCGGCCGGATCGCCTTCGACCTCGAGCCCCTGGGCCTTCAGGGCCCGGGCGAAGGCCTTGGCGTTGGCCCGCACCTGGGCCTGGAAGTCCGCCTTGAACTCGTTCATCTCGTAGGTCGCGAGGAGCAGCCCGAGGAGCGTCCCGAGATGGTGGTTGCAGGTCGAGCCGGGGAAGGCCCGACCCTTGATGTCGACCCACAGGTTGCGGAGCGGGCTGTCCTTCGGGAAGCTGCCGGCCACGACGACCGCGCTGCGTTCCGAAGAACGTCTTGTGCGTGCTGCCCGTGACGATGTCCGCGCCTTCCTTGAACGGCTCCTGGAACGCGCCGTAGAGGCCGAGGACGTGGGCCATGTCGTACATCAGCACCGGCCGCGCCGGCCAGCTCTTGACGATCTCGGCCACCGCTTTGACCGGCTCCTGGTAGAGGAACATGCTCTTGCCGAAGACGATGAGCTCGGGCTTGTGCTTCTCGAGGAGCTCGGGCAGACCCTCGACGTCGGGCTTGTAGGGGTTGTCCTTGCGGAGGGGCAGGTGGACGACGCGCTCTTTTCCCGTCGCCGGATCCTCCTCGACGTAGTTGAACAGGGCGCCCATCGGCTGGGAGCTGAGGTGGCCGCCCTTGGTCAGGTCGTTGTTCATGACCAGGCGGAGACGGCGGCTCAGCGCGCCCTCGGCCTTGCCCCGGTTGATGAACTTGACCATGCCCTTGAAGACGACCTCGTTGGCCATCTGGCCGCTGACGGGCCGGAGCTCGACGTCGGTGCAGTCGAAGTAGCGGCAGAGCTCGCGCTGGGCTTCGAGCTCGACGTCGCGGATGAAGTCGATACCCTGGTAGAAATAGACCTCCTCGCCCTTCATCGAGCGGTGCTCGGCGTAGCGGCCGGCCGGGTCCGAGATCTCGCACATCTTGACCAGGAGCGAGGGCGTGGATTCGGACGGGATGAGGTTGAAGGACTGCTTCTGCCGCCAGGCGTTGTTCCCCTCGACCTTCTCCGCGAGGGCCCGGACCTTGTCTGGGAATGATGACATGATCGCGTTCTCCTTCCGGTCCCCGGGACCGGGCGGTGCGGACCCGGCCGGGATCCCGGGATATTATGATTTGAAATGAAGCTCTTCGAGCTGCTTGATCTTGTCCACCCGCCGGGCGTGGCGTCCGCCGTCGAAGGGCAGGTCGAGGAAGGCGTCGACGAGAGGCATCGCCTCGTCCGGGGTCAGCGTCCGGCCGCCGAGGGTCAGGCAGTTGGAATCGTTGTGGCGGCGGCTCATCTCGACCGTGTAGGCGTCCCAGCACGGCGTGGCCCGGATCCCCTTGAACTTGTTGGCCGCGACGGCCATGCCGATCCCGGTGCCGCAGATGAGGATGGCCCGGTCGCAGGCCCCCGACTGCACGGCCGCGGCGCCCTTGGCCGCGTAATCGGGATAGTCGACCGATTCGCCCGGCCCGCAGCCGAAATCCTCGTAGGGAACGCCGGCTTTGCGGAAGGTGGAGGGCGATCGCGGACTTGAGCTCGTAGCCGGCGTGGTCGGAAGCGAGGGCGATCTTCATGGCTGGATGAGCTTGGCCGCCTCGGCCATGATCTGCTTGGCTTTCAGGACCGCTTCGTCGGAGACCATGAACGCCCGCCAGCCCTGCTCGATCCCCCACAGGAGGGAGGACGTCTCGCGCTCGATCTCGCGCTTCATCTCCGGGCCGGCCAGCTCGAAGGCCTTGGCGTCGTAGCGGAGCTTGTTGGCCAGGACGTAGTCCTTGAAGTCCGCCAGGACGGCCGCGTCGGCGATGAAGGACTTGGCGAGCTGGATCTTGCCCTCGCCCGGAGCCGGCGCCGCCTCGTTCGGGAAGACGAAGGTCTTGGACAGGGGCGTCTGGTGGGCGACGAATTTCCGGGCATAGGAGAAGAACGCGCCCTGGATGCGGAGCTCCGCGGTGTAGACGAGGATCGTCGATTTCACCACGTAATCGGGCGTGATCCCGCCCTGGCCGAGGACCTTGCGGCCCTTGTCGGTGTAGCTCACCTCGCGGTCCTTTTCCGGGGCCGTCTTGGTATCGAGGATGTAGTCGTCGAAGCGGGTGTAGTCGCGCTGGATCGACCGGCCGCTCGGGGTGAAGTACTTGGCAATGGTCAGGGCGAAGGCCATGTTCTGGGAGATGGGAAAGACGGTCTGGACGAGGCCCTTGCCGAAGGAATCTTCGCCGACGACGATCCCGCGGTCGTGGTCCATGACCGCGCCGGCCACGATCTCGGAGGCGCTGGCGCTCCCCTGGTTGATCAGGACGACGAGGGGGAGCTTCTCGTACTGGTCGTTCTCCACGGCGAAATATTCCCGGTCGTACATCCGGTTGCGGCCCTTGACCGAGACGACGACCGCGCCCTTGGGGAGGAACTCGTCCGAGATGTCGATCGCGGCGGGAGAGCGCGCCGCCCGGGTTTCCGCGCAGGTCGAGAACGAGGCTCTTCATCCCCAGCTTGGTCAGGGCGGCCAGCTTCTCGTTGAACTCCTCGCCGGTGTTTTCAGCGAAGTTCCGGATGAAGATGTACCCTGTCGTCCCGTCGTCGAGGAGGAAGGCGTAGGGAACGCTGTAGAGCGGGATCTCCTCCCGGGTGATGGTCAGCTCGAACGGCTTCTCCAGCCCCTCCCGGACGAACGTCACGTTGACCTTCGTTCCCTTGGGGCCGCGGAGCTTGTCCACGGCGTCCTGGGACGAGATCGGCTTGGTGCTCTCGCCGTTGATGAGGCTGATGATGTCTCCGGCCTGGACGCCCAGGCGCCAGGACGGGCCGCCCTCGATCGGGGCGACGACGACGAGCCGGTCCTCCTGCTTCTGGATCTGGGTCCCGATGCCGTAGTACTTGCCCCTCTGCTCCTCGAACATCCGGGCGAAGTCGTCCGGGTCGAGGAAATACGAATGGGGATCGAGGGACTGGAGGAGCCCTTTGGCCGATTCCTGGATGAGCTTGGACCCGTCGACCGGCTGGTAGTAGTGCTTGGCGACGAGAGAGGCCATGGCCGAGACCTTGTCGACCGAACGGTCCCAGTCGGCGTCGTCCGCCCGGGCCCCGAAGCCGACGAAGACGGCGGCCAGGGCCGCGAAAGTGATGAAGAACAGATTGCGCGGTTTCATGGTGTTAGGGGCCGATTTTAGCACGTTCCGCCCCATCCGCTCAAATTCGCTTCCCGCGTTGGGCATAGTGCTTCCCGCTCGCCAGTAATCCGCTTTTTATCGTATTACCTTCAAAGCAGCTATAAGGCCAGTATTATTTTAGAAATTTCTATAGAAAGCGCGCTAATTAGAGCCATTTATTTTGGGCAATCGCTTGACATCGTCCACCCCGAATTTTATGCTTCTTAAATGCGATAATTAGCATCGGGCCAGTTAAATGGCAGATCAGCAAAAAGTTTTTGCTTCTTTCATCGGAAAATGAATTGGCTTCTCGATGAATGGCACCGTTTCAAACGAACATTTAATTAAATGACCCCGCTTCCTCAAGCGACTTTGCGCGCGAGATTAGAAGCATCTCGTCAAGAATTGTTAGACCTTGGCCTCCGCAATTCATTATTAAATTATCGTTGTTTACGAAGTAAGGGAGTCGAGGTCATTGATGAAAAACCATCGGAGATTTTTCGTCTTCTCGTTGGAGAGCGAAAGAAACTGACTTTCTTACCTATTGACGAGGATGAAGAACTATATACTCCCCCTCCGGAGGTCAACCTACTCAATCTCGTTTCCGAGCGCCACGGGGATACCAAACTACAGACTGCAATAACGGCAAAACAGCTTCATAATCGCCTTTTAGCAACTTATTATGCCGCTAATACCTATATGGAGGAGCAAGGCGTAAATATCCTATTTCTCGCGTTGGGAATGTTGAAATGGTACGAATCCGACGAATCAAATAAACCTTATCGCGCGCCACTTTTGTTAATTCCAGTCGGGCTAGAGCGATCAAATGCCAAGGAGAGGTTCTCTATCAACTACAATGAAGAGGAGCTTGGCGGCAATATATCACTGGCCGCCAAATTGAAAGCCGATTTCGGACTGAAATACCCAGATTTCCCTGACTTAGAAGGCTTCGACATTAGGTCCTACTTTAATTCCATCTTCCGGTGTGCCCAGAGCCGGCATAACTGGGAAATTGATAGAGATGCAATCGCGCTTGGTTTTTTTTCGTTTGGAAAATATCTGCATGTTCCGGGATCTAGACCCAAAAACATGGCCCGAGAACAAAGCTCCTACCGATAATCCCATTATAGTCTCTCTGCTAGATGACGACGGTTTCCTTTCACCTAAGTCGCCTTATACAGACGATCAGCCAGTGGAAACTTATCTTTCCGGACGCGGAGATTTTCACATTTTGGACGCCGACAGCTCTCAAATCCTCGCTTTACTCGACGCTGCCGATGGCCGAAACATGGTCATCCAGGGCCCTCCGGGGACCGGAAAATCTCAGACAATTGCAAATCTCATCGCAGAAGCGATAGGGGCCGGTAAAAAGACGCTTTTCGTCGCGGAAAAAATGGCAGCCCTTGGGGTGGTCAAGAGGAGGCTTGACGCAGTTGGTCTCGGCGATGCTTGCCTAGAATTGCATAGCAATAAAACTAATAAGAGAAGTGTACTCGCGGAAATTCAAAAAACATTGGAATTAGGAAAACCTCGGTTACCGCAGGCAGAAGCTGATTTTAGCCTATTTGCTCAAACGCGGGATCGCCTTAACGATTATTGCCGCGCCGTGAACAACCCAATTGGCAACAGCGGGGCGTCGCCCATTGACGTTTTCGGCCATCTTGTTCGATTGGCTCGAATTCTACAATCTGTGGAGTGCCCACAATTATCAATACCAGGCGTCGCCGAGTGGAGCGCTGCTGAATATGCCACGCGCGCCGCGCTAGTTCGAGAAATGGAGGGCTTGCTACAAACTAAAGGGATTCCAAATAAAAACCCCTATTGGGGATCTCAAAGGACTATCTTTCTCCCCACAGAAAAACCTCGTCTCCTTTCATTATTAAAAGGAGCACTTGGTCTTCTGCAGGTTCTCGAGACACGCAATAAAGTTCTTTCGGCGCTAATCCAAACATCCCCTTCAAATGATGTTTTAACGCTCGAAAAAACCTTTATGGCTTGCCGGCAAATCTACGATTGTCCGTATCCAATTGGAATTAATTTCGATTCACCCTTATGGATGACCGAAGCAGAGACCCTCGAAAGTACACTAAAAGCAGGGCGGGCTTTCCATAGCCTCCATCAGAGATTGGATGATTCTCTTTTGACTGACTCTTGGAACTTCAACGCAGGCTTGGCGTTGAATACTATAATTCCATATCGCGGCAAATGGTGGCGCCTATTGTCGGCAAAATATCGCCACCAGCGCGACCAAATCGTTAAGCTTTGCAGAAAAAATCAACCACGTACGATTAAAAGCATCCTCGCTCTTTTGTCTAGTATCCGAGCCCACAAAATACTAAAAGATCAAATATTGAAACGGGAAACCCTGTTTAAACAATTGTTTGGCCCTCTATGGGAGGGCTTGGATAGCGACTGGTCATTATTATCTTCTACCTGTGAGTGGGTCCGAGCTCTTCACTCCGATATTAGAGCGGAAATTCTCCCCGGCTGGACGTCAAGTGCGCTAACTATCGGCATTGATCGAAAGACCCTAAAAATACTTGCCGAAGAACTGGAACTAACCGTTTCGGAGTATACCGGGGCCGCAAAGGAAATAGCAGAGTTCTTGCAACTGGATGAATCTATTAGAGAATGTAGCATCGGACAAATACCGTTCGAAGCGGCGAACGGGATAATGTCGAATTGGGAGAGAAGAATAGACGATCTATCTGATTTATGTGCTTTTAACGTGCGCTACAGGGGATTCCGGGATGAAAAGCTCGAGACGTTGATTCCCGTCTCTTCTTCTTGGGATTCGGCACCTGGTTTCTTGGCTGCGTTATTTGATCGTCTCTGGTACGAGGCGCTTGTTGAAAAGGCCTTCTCTGAGCGACCCGCGTTAGCTCAATTTGACGGGACGGGGCACACTCAGTTAATTGAGAGATTTCGGCGGCTGGACGTAATAAAGTTGCATTTCAACAGATCGAGATTAGCACTCGCCCACT